>NZ_JBEZFL010000011.1:0-369837 GCF_040649415.1 Actinoplanes sp. NPDC048967 | reverse complement strand
CGGGGATGGCCCACGCAGATATCAAGCCTGACGAGCTGCGTGGGCCATCCCCGCCCCCAAGCCCCCAGCGCAACCACACCAAAGAAAGTGAAACCCAGGACGCCCACCGCCAATCAAGAAGCACACTGACCGCCCCGGGCAGCTCAGATGAACCGAAGAACCGAAGCCATCCAAACCCCGTCATGAAGCTCAAGCCGAAGAGCCAAGGCATGAGTCCGCTCACCCAGCAGAAGAACAGCCGCCGCCTCCACCGCCCCCTCTCGCGGCTCGCACAGCCGGAGCCGAACCACAGCAGCGGGAGCGGGCCGCCGAGGACGAGGTGCCCGGCCGGCGGTGCGGGCTTGCCGGGCTTCGCTCACCCGCCGAGCCCCGGCCAACCCCTGAGCCACCACATTCGCCGCCTCGCGCGGCTGGGACAGGCTTCGGAGATGGGCCGCCGGGCGGTAACCGTTCAGCACCTCGACGCACATGCCCACGAACCGCCGGACCGCCATTTTCGCCTCGGCTGACGCGCCGGTCACCACGGTCCGCCGAACCGGCGGAGCAGGCGGCTCGGCCGTGTGCTGCGGTGGGACCGCCCAGTCGAGAGCTAGCTGGTGCGGCGACGGCCAGGTGTGCGGGTCGCGTTCGTCGTCGAACGGGGGTTCGTGGCGGGGTGCCGGCCGCAGCCTGATCGCGGGCCTCGGACCCTGCCTTGTCACCTCGACCGTCGACATGGGCATCCGCCAATCCTTGCGTTTGCTTCCGTTTGCCTACGACAACGAGTGTGGCGGGACGCGTCGAGGTACGTCAATGGCGGGCCTCAGCCCTGTGGACAACGGAAGCGACTACTCAGCGTCGCGGTCGGACAGCGGGTTCTCTTCTACCCACGACGCCGTCTCGGCGTACTTCTGTTCGATGTACTGCTCGAGCTTGGCGCGTTCCACGCGCCACTGGCCGCGACCGCCGATCTTGATCGCGGGCAGTTCTCCCTTGCGGACCATGTGGTAGACCTGCGAGTCCGAGACGTTCAGCTCGGCCGCCACGTCGGACAGCAGCATGAACCTGGACTCCACGCCTGATCTCCCTACGCTGGTCGGCCCGGCCTCAGTTTGCCACCGTTTGACTACGACGGTTGATTCTGGTCCCCAGGCGCGAGGGCGCGGCCCGGCAGCGGGCTTGAGTAGACCACGCTCGTGGTGACCGCGCCGAGGCCGGAGATCCGCCCGGTGACCTCTTCCAGGTGGCGCATCGAGCGGGTCAGCACCTTCAGCACGAAGCAGTCCTCGCCCGTCACGTGGTGCGCCTCGATGATCTCCGGTGTGGTGTCCAGCAGTGCGTGGAACGGCCGGTAGTTCCCCGTCGGGTAGCGCAGCCGGACCATCGCCATGATCTGCAGACCGACGCGTTCCGGGTCCACCACCGCGCGGTAGCCGGCGATCACCCCGGCCTCTTCCATCCGGCGAACGCGTTCGGCGACGGCGCTCGGTGACATCGCCACCACCCGGGCCAGGTCCGCGTACGAGGCCCGGCCGTCGCGCTGCAACTCCTCGAGCAGGCGCCAGTCGGTCCGGTCGATCGTGGGATCAACGGCCATGGCGGGAAAGTACCGTTGATTCGAGCGCGTTGCCAAGTGCAGACCGTGGAGAGGCTCTGCTGGCGCGGGTCTTCGGAAAATAGCGTTGGGGCCATGATGACTCCTGCGCGAGCGGCCGAGATCTTCGCCGAGCGTCTCGCCACCGAGACCGATGTTTCCGACGTCCAGGCCGCACTGAGCACCGGGGCACCCGGCTTCGTGCTCATCGACTCCCGGTCGACCGCCTCCTGGGAGCAGGGCTACATCCCGGGCGCCCTGCACCTGCCCACCGCCGACATTGCCAAGCGCGCCGCTGAGCTGCTCGACCCGGCTGTTCCCGTCGTCACGTACTGCTGGGGGCCCGGCTGCAACGGCGCGACCAGAGCGGCCCTGGCCCTCGCTCAGCTGGGGTATTCGGTCCGCGAGATGCTCGGCGGCGCCGAGTACTGGGTGCGGGAGGGGTTCGCCCTGCGTACCCCGGGCGGCGAGGTGGCCCGCGACCCCGACCCGCTGGTCTCGCCGTGCGGGTGCTGACCGTCTGCTGAAAACGCCGAAAGGGACACGACCAGTGGAACTGCCCTTCCGGTAGCCTCCCCGGCGGTGTACTACGGGGACGGTCAATCGCAGGGGGAACAGTGCCGATCACCGATCTGGTCCGGGTGTACGTGCCGGCCACCGTACCGATGCTCGCCGAGATGCGGGCGTCCGGGCAGCTCGGCGCGGGACCGACGGTCGCGCATGCCGTGACCCCGGCGCTGCGTGAGTGGTACGCCGAGGGTGACGAGGAGGAGCTGGAGTACGTGGCCTTCACCCGCGCCGCCCAGGCCGCCCTGCAGTTGCTGCGGCACGACCCGGAGGCCCCGCGCCGCCGGGTGGTCGTCTCGGCCGACGTGGCCTCGACGGCGCTGGTCCGTGAGGACGTCGAGCTGGGCTCCAGCACCGTGCGCCTGCCGCAGGCGGTGTCGCTCAAGGAGGTCGCGTCGATCCACGTCGACGGTGAGAGCGCCGCCGAGGACATCGGCGCCGCCGCCGACGTGGTCGAGGAGGCCCTGGCCGGGGATCCCGACGCCCAGTTCACGGTGGACGGGGCCGAGGATCACGAGCTCGAGTGGTACGCGGTCAGCGAACTCGACGAGCTGCTCTGACCCGTCGGGAAAACCGGCTCAGTCGTCGTGCTGCGCGGGCACGGTCTGCGGCTCGTCGCGGGCCGCCCGCTCGATCTCGTCCGGGTCGGCGGCCGGCCGGGGCGTGGCGACCGGGGCCTCGATGGTGGGCTCAAGAGCCGGGGTTGCCGGGCCGAGCGTCCGGCCCACCGCGATGATCGCCGTGAACGCGCCCACGAAGAGCACGATCAGGCCGTTGTTGAGCCGCGACCCGCTCAGCATCTGCTGGACCGTGAGCTCCAGCTCGCTGACCTTGCCGGCCAGCTCCAGCACCCGGGAGCCGGCCGTGCGGGTCAGCCCCTCGCCGATGACCAGCAGCAGACCGGGGCCCGCGCCGGCCAGTGCGTACAGCGGCCAGCGCAGGTCCGGGCCGGCGGGGCCGCGCCGGGCCCGGCGCAGCACGCGGTACGCCACCAGGGCCCCCGCCACGCCGCTGAGCACCGCCTGGACCAGGCCGAACCAGCCCGCCGCGTTGGTGCGCGAGGCAGCCGAGTCGCCCGAGCCGAGCACGGGCAGCAGCATGTCCTGCAAAACGTTGAGTACGAAGCCCACGACGAAGACCGTGATCGCGCCCCAGCAGACCGCCGCGGTCACCCGCCGGTAGCGGAACCCGGCCAAGGCTCCGCCGATCGTCGCCGCGGCCGCGACCGTGCCGCCGACGACCGCGTACAGCCAGCCCTCGGTGTTGATCGTGATGATCGAGAGCGCGCCCAGCAGGCCGATCGCCAGGCCGGTCCCGGTCGCGATGATGAAGCGGACCGTGACGCCCGGGGTGCGGCCGCCGCGGGTCAGGAAGGCGAGGACGGCCAGGGCCACGGCCGCGCCGGTGACCAGGCTCGCGGAGATCGCGCCGGGCATCGCGTACGCCGTGGAGGTGACCTCCATCTCGGCGCTCGGGCGACCGGTGATCGTGGCCCGGGCCGACCAGAGCATCCCGGCCATCCAGACCAGGCCGACGGCGGCCAGCAGCAGCCCCCGCGAGGGCGCCTCCTCCGTGCCGTCCTGAGCGCCCTGGGCCGCGTTGACCTCGCTGTCCGCCTCACTCATGGCCCTCAGGGTACGCGGGCCCCCAGCGCCCCGTGAGGGCACCGGAACGCCGTTGTCCGCGTGCGAGGATGGACCGCGACACACAATGTCGTGACCAGGAACCCACAAGGTTGAGGAGTACGTGATGGACGCCCTGCTTGCCGTGCCGGAGCCGCGGAACGAGCCGGTCCGCAGCTATGCCCCGGGGAGCCCCGAGCGGGCCTCGTTGCAGTCGCGGCTGGACGCGATGGCCGGCGAGCGCCTCGATCTCACGATGACGATCGACGGCAACCGCAGGCTCGGCGGCGGCGCTGCGATCGAGGTCGTCCAGCCGCACAAGCGGCACCACGTCCTCGGCGTCGCCGGCAATGCCACGCACGAGGACGCCGCCGCTGCCGTGGCCGCGGCCAAGCGGGCCGCGAAAGGCTGGCGGGCCCTGCCGTTCAGCGAGCGGGCCGCGGTGTTCCTGCGCGCCGCCGAGCTGCTGGCCGGCGGCTGGCGCGACACCCTGAACGCGGCGACGATCCTGGGCCAGTCGAAGTCGGTGTACCAGGCGGAGATCGACGCGGCCTGCGAGCTGATCGACTTCCTGCGCTTCAACGTCGCGTTCGGTGAGCGGATCCTCGGCGAGCAGCCGCAGTCCTCGCCCGGGGTCTGGAACCGCTTCGACCACCGCCCGCTCGAGGGCTTCGTCTACGCGATCACCCCGTTCAACTTCACCGCGATCGCCGGCAACCTGCCCTCGGCCCCCGCGCTGATGGGCAACACGGTGGTGTGGAAGCCGTCGCCGACCCAGCAGCTCTCGGCGCACTTCACCATGCGGCTGTTCGAGGCGGCCGGTCTGCCGCCCGGCGTGATCAACATGGTGACCGGCGACGGCCTGGCCGTCTCCGACGTGGTGCTGGCCGATCCCGACCTGGCCGGCATCCACTTCACCGGTTCGACGGCCACCTTCCGGCACCTGTGGCGCGAGGTGGGGTCGAACATCGACCGCTACCGGTCGTACCCGCGGCTGGTGGGCGAGACCGGTGGCAAGGACTTCGTCTTCGCGCACGCCAGCGCCGACGCGGACATGCTGCACACGGCGCTGCTCCGCGGCGCCTACGAGTACCAGGGCCAGAAGTGCTCGGCCGCGTCCCGCGCCTACGTGCCGCGCTCCATCTGGGAGGGCGGCCTGCGTGATCGGCTCGCGGCCTCGGTCTCCTCGATCCGGTACGGCGATGTCACCGACCTGTCCACCTTCGGCGGCGCCGTGATCGACGGCCGGGCGTTCGCCAAGCACGCCGCGGCGCTCGACCGGATCAAGAACAGCGCATCCTGCACGGTGCTGGCGGGCGGCACGGCTGACGACAGCGAGGGCTGGTTCGTGGCACCGACCCTCGTGGAGTCCACCGACCCGGCGCACGAGGTCTTCACGACCGAGTACTTCGGGCCGATCCTCGGCGTGCACGTCTACGAGGACGACTCCTTCGCCGACACCGTGGCCCAGGCCGAGTCCGTCTCGCCGTACGCGTTGACCGGCTCCATCTTCGCCACCGACCGCTCGGTCGTGGACTGGGCCGCCACCGCCCTGCGCGACGCGGCGGGCAACTTCTACATCAATGACAAGCCGACCGGCGCGGTGGTGGGGCAGCAGCCCTTCGGCGGCGCCCGCGGCAGTGGCACCAACGACAAAGCCGGCTCGGTGCTGAACCTGCACCGGTGGGTATCGCCGCGGACGATCAAGGAGACCTTCGAGGCTCCGACGTCCTGGCAGTACCCCCATATGGGCTGATCGTCCGGGTTTGCGGGCCGTTGCGTGTTCTTCACGTGGCGGCCCGCCGTCTTCACGGGGACCACCGACCTGGTTTGCCGGGGTTGGCGACCTAGAGCGCCGTCTGACCGTTTTCGTGAACCATTTTACCTCGCGAGAGTCGTCCTCAACGGCAAAACGCCCGGTCCCGACCCTCGTGGTCGGACTGTCTGTGCGGGACAGTCGCTTGTGGAGACGCAAATTGGACGGATCGGGCGAAATCCTGGACGCCGGGACGACAAAGTGGCAGCTTAGAAGGCATGCCCGACTCTCAAATCAATCCCACGGCTGCCGCCCTTCTGGGCCTGCTCCACGAGGGCCCGATGACCGGTGGACAGCTCATGGCGGCTGCCGAACGCCGCCTCGGGCCGTACTGGTCGATGACGCGGAGCCAGGTCTACCGCGAATTGCCCGTGCTGGCCGAGATGGGCTTCGTCCGCCTCGGCAAGCCCGGGCCGCGGTCCAGCCAGCCCTACGCCATCACCGCCAGCGGCAAGCGCGCGTTCAGCCGCTGGCTCGCCGAGTCGCCCGGCCGCGACGCGATCCGTAACCCGGTCGCGTTGCGGGTCGCCTTCGGCCAGCAGCACTCCGGCAACCAGCTCAAGACGCTCTACACCGGGGCCAACGAGTACCACTCGGAGGCTCTGGCGATGGCTCGCGAGCAGGCCAAGGAGGCCAAGAAGGCCGGTGACGCGTACGGCGCGGCCGCCCTGGAGTTCGCGGTCGCGTACCACAAGGCGGCCCTGAGCTGGCTGAAAGTGGCTCCGGCGGAGTAGCCCCGATATCAGGAAACAACGGCCGCCCGGCCGGTTGACCGGCCGGGCGGCGTATTCTCGACAGTCGTGAGTGCAGCCGACTTTCCCGAACAGCTCAAAGCCCTCGACGCCACCCTGCGCAACATCGAGAACGTCCTCGACGTGGACAAGTTGCGCCGCGACAAGGCGGAGCTCGAGGAGCAGGCCTCCGCCCCCGACCTGTGGGACGACCAGGCGCGGGCCCAGGAGGTCAACTCCCGGCTGTCGTACCTCAGTGGCGAGATCTCCCGGCTGGAGCGGCTCCGCCTACGCATCGACGACGCCGAGCTGCTGCTCGAGATGGCCCGCGAGGCCGGCGACGAGGACTCCGTCGCCGAGGTCGGCCAGGAGCTGATCGCCCTGAGCAAGGCCGTCGAGGAGATGGAGGTCCGCACCCTGCTCTCCGGCGAGTACGACTCCCGCGAGGCCGTCGTGGCCATCCGCGCGGGCGCCGGCGGCGTGGACGCCGCCGACTTCGCCGAGATGCTGATGCGGATGTATCTGCGCTGGGCCGAGCGGCACGGTTACCCGACGGAGGTCTACGAGACCTCGTACGCGGAGGAGGCCGGCCTCAAGTCCGCGACCTTCGCCGTCAAGGTGCCGTACGCCTACGGCACGCTCAGCGTCGAGTCCGGCACCCACCGGTTGGTGCGGATCAGCCCGTTCGACAACCAGGGCCGGCGGCAGACCAGCTTCGCCGGCGTGGAAGTCATGCCGGTGGTCGCACAGACCGACCATATCGACATTCCGGACAACGAACTGCGGACCGACGTCTACCGTTCGTCCGGTCCTGGTGGACAGAGCGTTAACACCACCGACTCGGCGGTGCGCCTCACGCACATTCCGACGGGCATCGTGGTGACGTGTCAGAACGAGAAATCTCAGCTGCAGAACAAGGCCTCCGCGATGCGGGTGCTCCAGGCGCGACTGCTCGAACGCAAGCGTCAGGAGGAGGAGGCGAAGATGGCCGGCCTCAAGCAGGACACCACCGGATCGTGGGGCGACCAGATGCGCAGTTACGTCCTGCACCCGTACCAGATGGTCAAGGATCTGCGCACTGAGCAGGAGACGGGCAACCCGAGCTCGGTCTTCGACGGCGACCTCGACGAGTTCATCCAGGCCGGCATCCGGTGGCGCAAGCAGACCCAGATCAAAGCCTGAGCGGGCGCCGACACGCCGCCTGAACGAACGGTCAGGCGGCGTTCTCCGCCTCGGTGGTCCGGGGTGTCCGCGCGGGGGAGGGGTGCCTCGCCGGCGCTGAATGTGCCAAAATCCTGCCCCCGCCGGACTTGGAGTTTTCGTTACACCGCGTAGACTCTCGACCCGTGATTCAGCTCGAGAACGTGACGAAGACGTATCCGAAGGCGTCTCGGCCGTCGTTGGACGATGTCAGCGTCGGTATCGAGAAGGGTGAGTTCGTCTTCTTCATCGGCCCCTCCGGTTCCGGCAAGTCGACGATCATCAAGCTTTTGCTGCACGAGGTGGCCCCCTCGCGCGGCAAGGTCGTGGTGAACGCGAAGGATGTCACCACCATGCGGTCGTGGAAGATCCCGCACTTCCGGCGCTCCATCGGATGTGTGTTCCAGGACTTCCGCCTGCTGCCCAACCGCACCGCGTACGAGAACGTGGCGTTCGCCCTCGAGGTGATCGGCAAGACCAAGGCCGTCGCCCGCCGGGTGGTGCCCGAGGTTCTCGAGCTCGTCGGTCTGGGCGGCAAGGAGCACCGCTACCCCCACGAGCTGTCGGGCGGTGAGCAGCAGCGTGTCGCCGTGGCCCGGGCGTTCGTCAACCGGCCGCTCATCCTGCTGGCCGACGAGCCCACGGGCAACCTCGACCCCGACACCTCCATCGAGATCATGCGACTGCTGGACCGGATCAACCGGACCGGCACGACGGTCGTGATGGTCACCCACGACTCCAACATCGTCAACCAGATGCGCCGCCGGGTCATCGAGATCGAGAGCGGACGGATCGTCCGCGACCAGGCCCGAGGCGTGTACGGCTGACAGCCGGGCCCCGCCCACCCTGCATCTGAAGTAAGCCGCGGAGTCCCGGAAGGAACCCCCGATGCGTTTCAAGTACGTCCTCAACGAGGTGCTGGTCGGCCTGTGGCGCAACGTCACGATGACCATCGCCATGATCATCACGATGTCGGTCTCACTGACGATGCTGGGCGCCAGCGTGCTCATGTACATGCAGGTCGACCAGATGAAGAACTACTACTACGGTGAGATCGAGGTTTCGATCTTCCTGCGTGAGGACGTCACCGCCGCGCAGCGCGCCTCGATCGAGCAGCTGCTCAGCACCAACCCGCTCGTCGCCGAGAAGACGTACGAGTCGCGTGAGCAGGCGTTCGAGAAGTTCAAGGTGCTCTGGCGGGACTCGCCCGACTTCGTCAAGTCGGTCACCCCGGACAGCCTGCCGGAGTCCTGGCGGGTCAAGCTCAAGAACCCGGAGCAGTACGCCGAGTTCAACTCGCAGATCGAGGGCACTCCCGGCATCCAGGACATCGTCGACCAGCGCGAACTGCTCGACAAGGTGTTCAAGATCTTCAACGCGATCCAGGTGATGGCCCTGGTGGTCGCCGGCTTCATGGCCATGGCGGCGCTGTTGCTGGTCGGCAACACGATCCAGGTGGCGGCGTACAGCAAGCGCCGTGAGGTCGCGGTCATGAAGCTGGTCGGCGCCTCGAACTGGTTCATCCAGGCCCCGTTCGTGCTCGAGGCGGTGGTGGCCGGCCTGATCGGCGCGATCCTGGGCTTCGTGTTCATCTTCGTCGGCAAGGTGGTCCTGCTGGACGGCCGGTTGCAGGCGCTGACGAACGTGCTGACCCCGATCCCCGACGGGAACGTGTGGCTGATGTTGCCGCTGCTGGCCGGCGTGGGTGCCGGCGTCAGCGCGATCACCGCCTGGATCACTCTGCGGTTCTACCTGAAGGTCTGACCCGTTCCGTCCCGATCGCCGCGCATCCCCTGGGGATGCGCGGCGATGGCGTTTTTTGAGCGATTAGCGGCGCAACCGGCAAATTGTCACCAATAGTCAGAGTACGGTGACTCTTCGTGGACTCCAGTCACTCGCGACACAGCCGGTTCACCGTCCTGCTCGCCGCCGGCCTGAGCGTGCTCTGCGCGGCCGCGGTGGCGCTGGCCGCACCTGGTGCCGCCGCCGCTGAGCCGGGTGACGACGCCAAGCGCGCGAGCCGGGCGGTCGACCGCGCCGAGGCGATCCTCGAGCACGCCACCGTGACCGCCCGCAACGCCGCCCGCCGCCTGGCCGCCGCCACGGCCGCACTGCCCGAGGCCCAGAAGAAGGTCGCCACCAGCCGCGGCGTCGTCGCGGCGGCCTCGGTCCAGGCGGCGAGCGCCCGGCGCAAGGCCGACACGGCCCGGGCCTCCTACAACGCCGTGGCGAGCCGCTTCGAGCAGGCTCAGAAACGCGTCGTGCTGGCCCGCGACCGGGTCGACGAGATCGCCGCCGCCTCGTACATGGGCGGCAACTTCGCCACCATCAACCTGCTGGTCGGCGCGCGCGGGCCGCAGGACGCCATGGACCGGCTCGGCCTCGTCGACCAGGTCATGCAGAAGCAGCAGGAGAGTGTGGGCGAGCTGCTCGGGGCGCGTCGCGCCGCCCGTACCGAACAGGACCGGGCCGGGCTCGCCAAGCGGGTTGCCGAGGACGCCGAGCGCGAGGCCGCAGACAAGCTCGCGGCCGCGAAGCAGGCGCAGGTCGCGGCCCAGCAGGCCCGCTCCGCGGTCATCAAACTGGCGCAGAGCCGCCGCTCGGCGCTGGCGGTCGCGCGCTCGCAGCGCGCCGCTGTGCTGGCCAAGTACGAGGCCGCCAAGGCCGAGGAGGCCCGCATCCAGGGCGCGCTGCGCGACTGGGACGACAAGAACGGCGGCGGTGGCGACTACACCGGCGGCAACCTGCTGATGCCCGTGCACGGCTGGAAGTCCAGCAACTTCGGCACCCGCTACGACCCCTACTACCGGGTCTGGCAACTGCACGCGGGCACGGACTTCGCCGCCGGCGGCGGCACCCCGATCCACGCGGCGGCCGGCGGCCGGGTCGTCCAGGCCGGCTGGAGCGGCGGGTACGGCAACTACACCTGCATCAACCACGGCAAGCGCGACGGCCGCAGCTTCTCCACCTGCTACGGCCACCAGTCCAAGATCCTGGTCAACCCCGGCGAGTACGTGCGGCGCGGCGAGGTGATCGGCCGGGTCGGCACCACCGGCGCGTCCACCGGCTTCCACCTGCACTTCGAGACGCGCTTCGGCGGCGTACCGAAGAACCCGCTCGACTATTTACCCGGATGCCTCTGCTGAGGCTCCGCGCGTACCATTGAGGGGTCCGGCCGGTCGGCCGGGCCTTTCTTTTTGCCGCCATCAGCAAGGAGCAGACCGATGCCACGCGAACAGGGGCGCAAGGTCGTGGCCTCGAACCGCAAGGCTCGGCACGACTACGCCATCCTCGACACCTACGAGGCCGGGATGGTGCTGACCGGCACCGAGGTCAAGTCGCTGCGCGCCGGCCGGTCATCGCTGGTCGACGCGTTCGGCCACGAGAACAACGGCGAGATCTTCCTGCACGGCATGCACATCCCGGAGTACACCCAGGGCACCTGGACCAACCACGAGCCCCGCCGGGTCCGCAAGCTGCTGCTCAAGCGCGACGAGATCCACAAGATGATGGGCAAGCTCCGCGAGGACGGCCTCACCCTGGTGCCGCTGTCGGTCTACTTCCAGAACGGGTACGCCAAGGTCGAGCTCGGCCTGGCCAAGGGCAAGAAGGCGTACGACAAGCGCCAGGACCTGGCCGCCCGGGACGCGCAGAAGGAGATCAACAAGGCGCTGGGCCGACGTAGCAAAGGCATGGCCTGACGGGTAATGTCGCCGCGGCTCACCCGTCGCGCGAAGGGACCGCAGTTGCCCGGCAAGCACAACACCGTCATCCCCCTGCGCCGGTACACGTTCATCGCCGGGGCGGCCACGCTCCTGGTGGTCCTGGTCTCCTGGGTGGCGATCCGGGCCGTGGGGCCGGCCGAGGCGGACGGCCGTGTCCCGCTGATGGTCCAGCCGACGGTGCCTCTCGGCGGCGCTGAGGTCTCCGTCCCGCCCACGTCCGTCCCACCGCCCTCCGCCGTGCCGACCTCAGCGTCGCCCTCCTCGGCCTCGCCGAAACCGGTCCGGTCCTCCCCGCGTGCTTCCCGGTCGCCGAGCAAGAAGCCGGCGCCGCGGCGGACGACGCCACCAGCGGCACCCCCCGCAGCCTCGTTCACGGCGGCATACGGGACGGGCCGGAGCTGGGACCGGGGCTTCATCGCCGGCGTCCAGATCACCAACAAGAGCGGCCCGGCCCGCACCTGGACGGTCAAGGTGAGCTACAACCCTGATGCCGGTGTCCGAGTCGGCAACACCTGGAACGCCCAGCTGAGCCGCGACGGGAACACCTTCGTCTTCACCGGCGGCCCGCTCGCCCCGGGCGCCACGGCGATGCTCGGCTTCGAAGCGTCGAAGCAGGTCAGGGGCAGAATCCAGCCGACCTCCTGCACCGTCGACGGCGCGCCGTGCCGGCTGGGCTGATACCGGAATGAAGTCCGGGGCCGGACGCGTTAGAGTTGGCGGGTACACAACTGGGGGGTGACTGGTTTCGACTTCGTACGTGGAGACAGGGGAAGCGAGCCGAGGAAGCCGACGTCGTCTCGAGAATCGATCGTCGGAAACCAATAAGCGCCGATTCCAATCGCGCTGAGTTCGCTCTCGCCGCCTGAGGCGAGTAGCGACTCTGTCGGGCTGAGAACACCTTCGTCTCAGACTTCCGGCATCAGCTAGAAGGTTGGCCAACCGGTCCCGGTCGCGGGGACCGCACGGCGAGATCAATCAGCGACTGGGCCCGTCACGGCATCTTGCTCACGTGAACGCCGGGGCCGAGTAGAGGCATAGTGAGCTGCGCTCGGAGAAGCCCTGACGAAACACCGAAGGACCCGGGTTCGATTCCCGGCACCTCCACGAGAGGGGTTCTCACCTGAACCCACAGCGGCGCCGCCCATCTGGGCGGCGCCGCTCTCGTTCCTTGCGGACCTGTCGTAGTTGCGGTTCCACCGTTGGATTCGAGTAGGCAGCCAACAGGTCACGGCCGACGGCCCCGTGTTCGCGGAGAGCCCGAACCGGGGGCTGTTCCGGTATGGATGCTCGGAGGGCCGAGGCCCTGTAGCTGCGAACGATGGATCGCGCTTCATGGTCGCCCTCTTACCTTTGCCGGGTGAGCGTCGAAGTGCCTTCGGAATCAAGGTCGACTGCGCACGATGACCGCTGCGGTCAGCATGGTCAGGCCGGCGATCAGGCACACTGCCGCCAGGGCTGCTAGAGCGATCGGTTCGTCGACTCCGCCGACCGAGACTGCGGTGAGGACGCCGCCGACCGAGGTCGCGAAGCCGCCGCCCGCAACAAGGGCCGCGCGGGCAACGGCGGAGCGTTGATCGGCGTCGCGATGGTGCGGCGGTTCAGGGCTGACTGCGGTGGTCATGTCGGACTCTCCTCGGAAACTGGACTCGCGAAGGTTCGACACGGCGGACCAATGCGGGCTGTCCTGGCTTCGCGTGTCGCCAGAGTGGTCGCGCTCCTGATCTCGGCCGGCCAGGGAACCTCGCCGGCTCCGTCGACCCTGTGGCTCAACGGGATCACCTTCGCGACGCGGGTGCCGTCGCCGATGAGGCGGCGCTCGATGACCGGTGCTACTCGTTGTCCAGTTTCTGGAGGCGGGTGGTCAGGTCGGTGGCGAAGCGTTCGAGCAGCCGTCCAAAGGTTCGGCGGTCCTCCGGCGACCAGTCGGCCAGCACGTCGCCGAGCAGCCCCAACACCGTCCCCATGTAGCGCCCCACCGCGGCCGTTCCGTCCGGAGTCAGCTCGACCAGCCGGGCCCGCTGGTCCAGGGCGTCCGGGATCCGCCGGGCCAGGCCGCGTCGTTCCAGTTCGTGGACCTGGCGGGTGACGTGCGGGCCGACGACCTGCATGCGCTTGGCGATCTCGCCGACCCGGAGCGGGCCGCCGCCCATGTGCAGTGTGACCAGGACCGAGATTGCCGGGCGGTCCAGGTCGGCGCCGGCGCTCTCGGTGGCGCGTTCGATGAGCCGGCTGCGGTTCATCACCGTGCCGAGCTGGCTCAGGCGCGGCAGCACTGCCAGCAGGTCGAACTCTGCTTCGTCGGTGGTGTCGGTCATCACGCTCGTTTCGATACCTAAGTTAGGTATATAGTTTCCGGGATAGATACCTGAGGTAGCTACCTGGGAGGTAAGTCATGAGCAGGGTACTCATCTCCGGCGCGAGTATCGCTGGTCCCACACTGGCGTACTGGCTGCGGCGACGCGGTTTTGAGGTCACGGTCGTGGAGAAGGCGGGCGCGATCCGCGGGGGCGGCTATCCGATCGACATCCGCGGAACCGCGCTGGAGGTCGTACGGCGGATGGGGGTCCTCCCGAAGCTGCGGGAGGCCCACGTTCACACGGAGCGGCTGACCTTTCTCAACCCGGACGGCAGCGTGATCACCTCGGTCAAGCCGGACGTCGTGGTCCGCGGGGTCGAGGGCCGGGACATCGAGGTTCCCCGGGGCGACCTCACCGAGATCCTGTACGCCACGGTCCGCGACGATGTGGAGTTCCGGTTCGACGACAGCATCGCGTCCCTCGACCAGCGTCCGGACGGGGTCGAGGTGACCTTCCGCAGCGGGGCGCAGCGCACCTTTGATCTCGTCGTCGGCGCGGACGGCCTGCACTCGAACACCCGGCGCCTGGCCTTCGGGCCCGAGGCGCAGTTCCACCGGTATCTCGGCCACTGCTTCGCCGGCTTCACCATGCCGAACGAGCTCGGCCTCTCGCACGAGGGTCTGACCTGGAGCCGCCCGGGCCGGGGAGCGGCGATCTACGCGGTCGGCGACCGCCGGAACGTCCACGGCTTCCTCACTTTCGACCGGGACGAGCCGCCGTACGAAGCCTTCCGCGACCCTGAGGCGCAGCGTGAGCTCGTTGCCTCGGTCTTCGCCGATGACGGGTGGGAGATCCCTCGCATGGTCGCGGCCATGCGATCGGCCGACGATCTCTTCTTCGACGTGATCAGCCAGATCCGGATGCCCCGGTGGTCCACCGGACGGGTCGCCCTGGTCGGCGACGCCGCCTACGCCCCCTCGTTCCTGACCGGGCAGGGCACCAGCTTGGGCCTGGTCGGCGCCTACATGCTCGCCGACGCCCTGGCGACCGGTGCGGACCACCGGGCCGCCTTCGCGGCCTTCGAGGACGCCACCCGGCCGTTCGTCGAGATGAACCAGAACCTCGTCGGCGAGGGGGACTCCACTCTCTTCCCGCGTACCGAGGAAGCCATGGCGAAGCGCAACGAGATGCTGCGGAGTCTCGACTCCCTTCCGCCCGCCGAGGGGCGGCCGGAGCACTCTGCGCTCACCCTTCCGGCCCTCGAGGGCGGAGCGGCTTAAGGTTGGCCGGTGGCCAGGGCTGCCTCGACGATCCGGACCGCTTCGGTGCGATCGATGCCGACGCTGGCGATGAGTGCGGCGTACTCACGGGCGGCGCGGTGGGCCTGTTCGCGGGCCTGCTCGCCGGAGGCCGAGACGAACGAGCCGGCCCGTCCGCGGGTCTCGATCAGGCCGGCCTCCTCCAGCGCCCGGTATGCCCGGCCGACGGTGTTCACGGCGAGGCCCAGGTCGGCCGCGAGCCGACGGATCGTCGGCAATCGCGCGCCGACGGCGAGCGACCGGTCCTGGATCTGCCGGGCGAGCTGGGCCCGGAGCTGCTCGTACGGTGGCATCGGCGAGGCCGTGTCGATGACGATCATCAGGTGGTCAGAGCTCGCCGGGCCGCCGTTGCGACACCCGTGGTCCGCCCGTGGATCAGGTAGAGGGCGATGGCGCCCGCCACGATGAGGGCCAGGGAGACCGCGTTCCACCAGCCGAGCGAATCCCCGTACAGGAAAATGGCCGGCAGCGACCACACCAGGCTGGGTGTCATCAGGGCGCGGGCGTCCTCGACCCGCATGATGACATCGGCCGTGAGTGACGCCGCGTCCTCCGCCACGGCCGGGCTCGCCAGGACCTGGCGCAGCTGCAGGACGGTCCCGGTCGCGGCGCCGGCCAGGCCGATCAGTACGACGATCGCGCCGTTCCGCAGGGTGGGGTCCGCGACCGGCAGCACACTCAGTGCGAGCAGCAAGGCGCCGGTGAAGGTGGCGACCGTGAAGACGGCGTACGGGCGGCCCAGCACCGCCGCCCAGCCGAGCTGGACCGGATGGGCCACCCGCTGGGACAGCTGCGCGCCGGCTCGCCGGTCGGCGCGCCGCACCCAGGCGGCGAGCAGCCACTGCGCCACCAGCAGCGCGATCACCAAGGCCGCCAGGGCGAGCAGCGGCAGCCGGGAGGGGAAGGCGTCGGCGGGTAGCGCCAGCACGTGCGTGAGGGCTGCGCCCATCAGGTACGCGGCCAGCAGAGCACTGTCGGCCACCTTGGCCCGCCGCCGCACCGCCAGCCGCATTGCGATCAGCGAGGAAGGCTCGGCCTCGGTCAAGCCGTGCCGGGCCAGCCACCGCCCAGCCTCCGCGCGGTCTGTCTCGCGCATGTCGCCACCTCCGAATGTCGCGAGCTTTGTCCCAAGACAGTGAGTCATAGCATGCGACAATGTCAAGCATCAGCGGCGCGACGGTGGCCGGGTCGTCGCCGTCCTTGCTCGCCGCCGCGATGACGCGGCCGAAGGTCTGACGCTGCGGCGGCGGGCCGCTCACCCATGACACCATCCAGGCCGAGGTCGCCTGATCGGCGCTCACAAGTGGAGGGAGCCGTCGTGCTGAAGCAGGTCGCTGAGGATGTGCTCGTCCACGAGAGTGCGTTCTGCCGGAGCAATGCCGTTGTCGTGCAGGGCCGGGACGGAGTGCTGCTCATCGACGCCGGGGTGCAGGACCATGAGATGGTCTGCCTGGCGAATGACCTGTCCGCGTCGGGGTGGGCTGTGGTGGCGGGCTTCTCGACGCATCCGCACTGGGACCACCTGCTCTGGCATCCCGCGCTCGGCTCGGCGCCTCGTTACGGCACGGCCGGCTGTGCGGCCATGGTCCGGGCCCGGCTGTCGGACGCGGGTGCGAAGGCCCGTGTCGCTGGGCTGATACCGCAGGACATCGTCGAGCGGGTGCCGCTGGAGCTGCTCGGCCAGATCGCCGGCCTGCCCGCCGGGACGGAGTCGATTCCGTGGGACGGTCCGCGGGTCCGCATCATCGAGCACCAAGCTCACGCGGCGGGGCACGCGGCGCTGCTGATCGAGGAGCGGGGCGTGCTGGTTGCCGGGGACATGCTGTCTGACGTACTGGTCCCGATGCTTGATCTGCACGGCGGGGCTGACCCGCTCGAGGCCTATCTGGACGCGTTAGGGCTGCTGGAGGATGCGGCGGGTGGCGTCGATGTGCTCGTGCCTGGGCATGGGTCGGTGGGCGGGGCTGATCAGGTGCGTGCGCGGATCGAACGGGATCGGGCTTACGTGCGCGCCTTGCGGGAGGGGCGCGGTGTCGATGATCCGCGGATCGGTTCGTCGGCTGAGCCGGGGTGGGAGTGGGTGAGCGATGTGCACGACGGACAGGTCCAGCGCCTCGCCCAGAGAGACGTTCAGCCGAACTGAACGACGGCCGGTCAGGCGACTGAGGTGATGCCCAAGCCGCGTTCCATCGCCTGCACACGCATCTTCCGGTCCTCGACAGCCCGGGGCCACAGGAATGTGTCCGTCACGTTCATTTCGGCGTACAGAGAATCGGCTCGTGGGCCGGGCCAGCGCGCGGCAAGCTCGGCCAGACGGGCACTCCCGATGACCTCGGCGATGTCCTGTCCGAGAATTCGGGCGGCAGCGATCGGATAGACCGACTTTTCCTCGACCAGGATGTCGACACCGTGGTCCGTGTCCCAGAGGCGCGCGGCGATGTCGGGCAGTTCCGAATACCAGTGCAGGACAGTGGCGATGTCGGAAGCATCTTTGTACGCGCCCCAGGCGCTGCGGTCGAGCCAAGCGACCAGCTTGAGGGCGGCGTAGCCCGCGATGGTCGGAATGCGGATGGTGCCGGCATGGGCCAGCGGGAGGGGTCGGGAGGCCTGAAAGACCTCGCTGAATCCCCACACGTTGATCGGCTCCCGGCGCGCCGGCCTGATCGTGCCCGACGGATCTTCCAGGTTGCCGAAGGGAATGAGGTCGGTCGACACGTCGGCGACCTGGTACCGGATGCCGGTGTTGCCGGCCGGCACGAGCTCCTTCGTCAATTCGTCGAACGCCGCCCAGTCCGCGAGGGCCAAGCCGAAATCGACGTCCTCCGTCGTGCGCAGCCCGGAGTCCTGACCCGAGGCGCTTCTCAGAATGTCACGGCAGTGCGCGCCGACGATCATGACGTCCTCGGGTTGCAGGCTCGATGACTGCCTCAGCAGCCTGGTCACCACCGTGTCCGGTAACAGCAGCAGGTCCGGGTCACACGTCGCCGGGTCGAGCATGCCGGGACCTCCAACTCCTGGCCACTTCGCTGAGCCGGGCGTCCCTGGTCGACAGGAGATCCGCGTAGACGAGCGGCCACGGCGCGTTCTGTCCCTCGGGGACGGGCTTTTCCTCATCGGCGTGTGGGGAAGCCCAGAACTTGCGTCGAACGAAGATGTTCGCCGGGCGGTCCGGGCTCGCGTCCCAACGGTTCAGTGCCGGCAGCCTCGGGCCCAGGTCGTCGAGGTACACCGTCAGGGTGGCGGGGCGCGAAACCCCACTGCCTCGTGCGGACTCACTGCTGAGATAGCAGGGCTGGTCGGCGTTGAGCCCCCTGACTGGTCGAGCCGGGTCGCCGTGAAACCTGGCGATCTCCAGGCGCCGGCCCAACCCGGTCGGATATGCGGCCGTCCAGAGATCGAGGAGCTCCTCGACCCGGTCCAGCCTCTTGGAAACGGGCACGATGAACCCGGTCTCCTGGAGTTGACGGACGGTTTCGTGCACCTGGCCGACGGAGACTCCGGCGGCTTCGGCGATGCCCCGGATCTTCGCGGTGGCAAGCTCCGGCCAGGTGAGCAACGCGAAGATGACCTGAGCGCGGCGCGAACTGAAGATGTTCGCCGGCTGCCGCACGACCGGATCGTGAGGGGCCTCGGAGCGTTGGCTGACCGGGTCGGTTCGACCCTGCACTTCGACCAGCACGCTCCCGAACCTGATGGACGTGTTTCCCAGCCGGTCCACGAACTGGATCCCCGCATCGCGGAATGCGGCGGCGCTGCGCCGGCTTATTCGGTCCCCGATGACCAGCAGCGGGAAGGGTGACTCGCGGCTGGGCCCCACAGCGCCTCGGCCATGCATCAGGGCGCTGAGGGTCATACTTTCCTTCAGCTCGACCCTGTATTGCTGGCCCTGTCCGTCGCGAGTGAGGGTGACCACGGCGTCGATGTCCGCATCGGCCTGAGGCTCGCCGGACTCGACCTCGAGGGTTATGCCGAATTCGAGCAGCCGCTCGCGGGCAACGCCCAGAAGGCGGCTCCCGTGGTTGCTCGTCGGCGGGCTGTTCGATTTCATGCTGTGTTCAGTCTAGCTGAACAAGCTCTAAGACTGAACGCTATATCGCCTGAGCGCTAGCGGACCACGGTCACCGGGCATTTTGCGTATGCGGCTACGTGTTGGCTCACTGAGCCCAGCACCAGCCCCGCGAATCCGCCGTGGCCGCGCTTTCCCACCACCAGCATGTCGGCGTTCTCCGACTCGTCGATCAGGACCTTGGCCGCCCGGCCCTGTTTCACCTGGGCCTTGATCAAGACCGCCGGGTTGTCGCCGAGTTCCTCCTTGATGACCTGGAGCAGATCGTCGGCCGTGCGCTGGCTCGGGTCGGGGACGTACCTCTCCGACACGCTCACGTTGCCCGCCGGGGGCAGCAGGGTGTGTTCCCACACGTTCACCACGACCAGGTCCGCGCCGTGGTCCGCGGCTTCGGCGGCGGACCAGGTCAGGGCCTTGCGGCTGCCGGGTGATCCGTCGACGCCGACCACGATGGTCTTCCATGTGCTCACCGTCGTCTCCTCTCCAGTGTCGACCGACCGGCGGAGGTGGGGTCACGCCGGAACGCTCATGACCTCCGGATCGACGCTATTACAAGGCCCGAGGGGCGTCGAGGTTGATGCGGGCCTCGGCACTCATGCTGCACCACGTATCGACATCGGTTGCGGGTCTCGTCGGATCGGTTTAGCTTCGAGAAACAGGTGACTTGGATCACAGTGGCCGGAGGGTCGCCATGACCACCACGACATCGGACACCGTCTCGACGGATGTGGGCCAGGCCGAGCGCCGGCCGCTCATGACGGGTCGCGCCCTGCTGATGATGAACCTCGGGTTCTTCGGGGTCCAGTTCAGTTTCGGCCTCACCCAGTCGGCGGTGAACCCGCTCTTCCTGCTGATCGGGGCCGACCCTGACCAGCTGCCGATCCTCAACCTGGCCGGGCCGGTCACCGGGCTGATCATCCAGCCGTTGATCGGCGCGATCAGTGACCGGACCTGGCATCCCCGCTGGGGCCGCAGACGTCCGTTCATCACGGCCGGCGCGCTGCTGTGCGCGGTCATCCTCTTCCTGTTCCCGTTCGTCGGCATCCTCTGGCTCGCCGTCATCTGCTTCTGGCTGCTCGACGTCGGCAACAACACTTCGATGGAGCCGTACCGGGCGTTCATCTCCGACCGGTTGCCGAAATCCCAGCTGGCGCGCGGCTTCCTGACCCAGAGCATGTTCACCGGGGCCGGCGCGGTGCTGGCCAACCTGTCGCTGTTTGTCCTGCAGAAGGTGACGGCGCTGCAGGAGGAGGCCGGCAACGGGGTGCCCTACTGGATGTACGTGTGCTTCATGATCGGCACCGTCTGCATCCTGCTGACCGTGCTGACCGCGATGGCGCGTACCCGGGAACTGACGCCGTCGGACGAGGAGCTCCGCGAGATCCGGTCCGCGCCCAAGGGTCTGCACCACGCCGTCGCGGAGATCGCGGACGCCGTCAAGGTGATGCCGGTCGCCATGCACAAGATCGGCGTGGTGTTCCTCTTCCAGTGGTACGCGATGTTCATCTACTGGCAGTTCCTGGCGGTCAGCCTGGGCGAGACGGTGTTCGGCGCCACGCCCGAGGAGGGCGGGCCGGGCTGGGACGCCGCGATCGGGTGGAGCGGGCTGCAGAACGCCGCGTACAACTTCGTCACCATGGTCTCCGCGCTGTTCCTGGTCGGTTTCGCCCGCCGGATCGGGGCCAAGCGGGTGCACGCGGTCGCGCTGGGCCTGGCCGCCCTGTCGCTGGTCTGGCTGTCGCGCATCGACAACCAGTACGTCGCCCTGCTGCCGATGATCGGGGTGGGCATCTTCTGGGCCAGCGCGGTCGGGGTGCCGTACCTGATGGTCGCCAGCATGGTCCCGGCCAAGCGCACCGGCGTCTACATGGGCATCCTGAACATGATGATCGTGGTGCCGATGCTGATCCAGACGATCACCTTCGGCTGGATCTTCGAGCACCTGCTCGGTGGCAAGGGCAGCAACGCGATCATGCTGGCCGGCGTCCTGCTGGGCATCGGCGCCGTGGCGATGCTGTGGGTCAACCCGCCCGACGAGGCCGACGAGTCGCCGATCGTGCCGCTCGGCAGCAAGCGCAGCATCACCGTCTACGACCGGGTCGTGGTCGGTTCGGACGGCACCCCGACCAGCCTGTACGCCGTCGACCGGGCCGCCGAGGTGGCCCAGGCGGCGCAGGCGAGGCTGGTCGTCGTCACGGCGTACCGGGAAGGCGCCGAACCGGCGGAAGGCGCCGCAGCGGGCCTGCACCGCGACATCCATGGCGCCGGCGCGGCCCGCGAGGCGCTCGCCAGGTCCGTCACCGGGCTGACCAAGGAGCGGGCCAGGTACATCGAGCAGCGGCTCGTGGCTGGCGACCCGGCCCAGGCCCTGCTCGATACGGTCGGTGCGAATCCGGCGAACCTCATCGTCGTGGGGAACCGGGGGCTGGGCGCGAGCCAGGGGCAGCTGCTGGGGTCCGTGCCGGCCGGAGTCGTGCGTAACGCCGTGTGTGACGTGCTGGTCGTACAGACGTCGGCGCTGGACGAGGACCGCATGTTCGCCGGCGGGCGGACCGGAGCTGCCGACACCGACCCGGAGGAGAAATCGCCCGCCGGGTGACAGTCGTCGCACATTCCGGCAACGCAAGTCTGCCCCCAGCGGCGATCGTCGTAGCTATGCGTCGTCTCCTGGTCTGGCTCTGTGCGTTGGCGGTGGTCGCGACGCCGACAGCCGCCCACGCCTCGGCGAAGGTGCTGATCCGGGCCATGGCGTTCAACCTGTGCGGAGTGATGTGCAGCAAGGGCTCCATGGCGCCGGCCGCCTACACGCTCAAGCAGATCAAGCGCCGGTCCATCGACGTCGCCGCTCTGCAGGAGGTGTGCTACTCGCAGTACCGCTACATCACGGATCGACTTCCGCGCGGCTACTCGGCGGCCTTCACCGCGACCAAGTCCCTCCGACACTGCAACAAACCCGACAAAAGGTACGGCATCGCGGTCATCGTCCGCGGTTCCATGATCGGCTCGAAGCACGTCCGGGTCCTGCCCTCGGGTCGTCGCTCGGTCGGCATGTACGCCCGGGTGAAGGGCCGGCAGCTCTTCGCCGCAAGCGTGCACAACGCCACGAGCGTCGCGCTCGGCAACGAGCAGGACCTCGCGTCGCTGTACGAGTGGCTGCTGACCAAGAGCGGACCCGTGCTCTCCGCCGGTGACTACAACGCCTTCCTGTACCAGCCGGGGGTGGCCCGCTTGAAGACCTTCTTCACCGACGCCGACGAGGCCGACAACGAGATCACCTTCAACCCGTACGGCGGCCGGAAGATCGACTACATCTTCACCTCCCCGCACTTCGCGGGGGCGACGGGCGACACGCTCTACACCTCGGCCAGCGACCATCGGCTCTACCTCGGAGCTGCCTGGTTGTAGGGCCGCGCCGATTCGCGTCTCATAGTCTGGGCACATGACCTGGCTCGACGTGATCGGCTGGACCGGCTCGGCCCTGCTCGTGTGGTCCCTGCTGCAGACGCGGCTGCTACGCCTGCGCGCGTTGAACCTGATCGGGTGCCTCGTGCTCATCGGCTTCAACGCGGCGCTGGCGGTGTGGCCGATGGTGGGCCTGAACGTGGTCCTCGCGGTGATCAACGTCTGGTACCTGGCCAGGATGCTCGCCTCGCGCCACGACGAGAAGGCGTACCAGGTGGTCGAGGTGCGTACCGACGACGAGTTCCTCGCGCACACGCTGCGGCTGCACAGCCGGGACATCGCCCGCTTCAACCCGGGCTTCCACTGGGACGCCGCGGCCCGGGACACTGCCGCCTTCCTCGTGGTCAACGGCGACGAGGTGGTCGGGGTGGTGCTGTTCGCCGCCACCGAGGACGGCGTTGCGCGCGTACAGCTGGACTACGTCACGCAGCGGTACCGGGATTTCACGCCCGGGGAGTTCGTCTACCGGCAGAGCCAGTTCTTCCTCGAGCGCGGCTGCCGGACGGTGGTCACCCCGCCCGGCATGGTCGCGCCGTACTACGACAAGCTCGGCTTCCGCCGCGAGGGCGACTCCTACGTGCTGGATCTGAGCCCGGTCGGCTGATCCCTCAGGTGCGGCCCCGGCGCGTCGATCGTTCCGGCGTGCAGGGGCCCTCGCTAGTGCGTGATCCGGTGCTGCGGGTGCTCGTACCCCTGGCCCTGGGTCTGGTGGGGTTTTTTGCCCTCGGGGTGGGTGGTGACCGGCTCCAGGTGCTGGTCGGCTGGCTGAGCCTGCTCGCCACCGACGTGGGGCTGTTCGTGCTGTCCCGGCGGATCGCCCGGATGGCGCAGACGCCGCCGGCGCCCCGGCGCTTCTGGAATGCCGCCGCCTTCGCCGCGGCTGCCTTCAGCGTCGGCGACACCTTCAAGGTGGTGCAGACACTGCTCGACCCCGCCGCCGTCACCCTCACCGTCGGCTTCGTGCAGACCGTGGCCCTGCTGGTCGGTGCCGCGGCGATCGTCGGCGTGACCGTGACCTATCCCACCGGCGTCGGCTCCCGGCGCGCCCGGATCCGCTTCCTGCTGGACGCGGCGGCCACGATGACCGCGTTCGCGGTCGTGGCCTGGTGCCTGGTGACCCGGTCGGCGCTCCTCGCGGCCGGGACCGACACGCTGGTCACCGCCGTGTTCGGCACCGGTCTGATCATGGCGGGGGTCTTCGCCGCCGTGAAGCTCGGGCTCAGCGGGGTGAGCCCGATGTCACGGGCCGCCGCCGCGGTGATGCTCACCGGGGCCGGCATCCAGGGAGTCGCCACCACCGTCCTGCCCAGCACCGGAACGTCCGGGTCGCTGTCGTGGCAGCTGACCCTGCTCGTGACGCCGGCGATCCTGTTCATGGTCGGGCCGCGGATCCAGGCTCGGCAGGCGCAGCGCGACCCCGGGATGTTCCAGCGGCGCGGACCGCGCCGCTACAGCGTCCTGCCGTACTCGGCCACCCTGGTGACCTTCGTCGCGCTGGTCGCGGTGCTGCTCGACAGCGGCCTGGGCTACCAGGCCTGGGGAGCGCTGGCCGGGGCGGTGCTCAACGTCGCGCTGGTTGTCGTACGGCAGGTGCTGGCCCTCGCGGAGAACGCCGTCCTGCTGGACAAGCTCGACGAGAGCCTGCTGGAGATCACCCTGCGCGAGCGCCGGCTGGACTCGCTGGTCCGGCACTCGTCCGACATCACCTCGATCACGGACCGGGCCGGACGCCTGGCCTACGCGAGCCCGGCCCTGCACCGGACGCTGGGCTACGACGTGGCGGACATCCTGGGCCGGCCCATGATCGCCTTCCTGCACCCGGACGACCTGCACGAGATCCGCCCGCGGCTCGGCCACCTGCTGGCCACCACCGGCGCCACGCTGACGTACCAGACCCGCTTCGCGCACGCCGACGGCTCCTGGCGCTGGCTCGAGGTGATCGCCACCAACCTGGTCGGCGAACCCGGCATCGACGGCGTGGTGGCCAACGCCCGCGACGTCACCGAGACCCGCGAGCTGCATGAACAGCTGCGCCACCAGGCCGACCACGACCCGCTGACCGGGCTGGCCAACCGGCGGCTGTTCGGCGAGCGGATGCGCGACGCGCCCGACTGCCGGGTGGCGGTGCTGCTCATCGACCTGGACGGCTTCAAGGCGGTCAACGACACGTACGGGCACCACACCGGCGACGAGGTGCTCCACTTCGTCGCCGCGCGGCTGCGGGAGGCGGCCGGCGAGGACGATCTCGTGGCGCGGCTCGGGGGCGACGAGTTCGCCGTACTCGTGGCGGCCGGTGACGAACTCGCGGCCCGCCGCTTCGCGGACCGCTTCCTCGACCTGATCGCGCAGCCCGCGCTGATCGACGGCAAGACGATCGCGGTACGCGCCAGCGTCGGCCTGGTCGCCGGTGATGCCACCGACGACCTCATCCACGCGGCCGACCTCAAGATGTACGAGGCCAAACGGCTCAGGGCAGCGCGAAGGGAAGCTTGATCCCGTCCAGGGCGCTCCCGCAGGCGCAGGTGCGCTCGGTGGGCAGCGCCTGCACCGCGTCGAGCAGCACCTCGCGCAGCCGTGCCGTGTTCTCGGCGAAGACGGAGAAGACCTCCTCCTGGGTGACCCCGTGGTCGCCTTCCACGCCGGCGTCCAGATCCGTCACCAGAGCGATCGCCGTGTAGCAGAGGGCCAGCTCGCGGGCCAGCACCGCCTCCGGATGCCCGGTCATGTTGACCACCGTGCCGCCGATCGCGGTGAACCAGCGCGACTCCGCCCGGGTCGAGAACCGCGGCCCCTCGACCACGACCATCGTGCCGCCGTCGACCGGATCGATCCGCGCGCCGGCCCGCAACACGGCCTGCCGCCCGTCCGGGCAGTACGGATCGGCGAAGGACACGTGCACCGCGCCGGAGTCGTAGAACGTCTGCTCGCGGCCGCTGGTCCGGTCGATGAGCTGGTCAGGGACCACAAAGGTGCCGGGACCGAGCTCCGGCCGCAGCCCGCCGACGGCACAGGGCGCGATGATCTGGCGTACGCCCAGCGACCGCAACGCCCACAGATTGGCCCGGTAGGGGATCTTGTGCGGTGGGAACCGGTGGTCCCGGCCGTGCCGCGGCAGGAACGCCACCCGGCGCCCGCCGACCTCGGCCACGGTGACCGGATCCGACGGCGGACCGTAGGGCGTGGACACCTGATGCTCGGTCGCGCCGTCGAGGAGGGCGTAGAGGCCCGATCCGCCGATGACGCCGATCTCCGCCTCCGCGGGTGGCTCGTTCATGCGCCAGACCTTATCGGTGGCCGGAAACGCAGGCTAATGTCCAAGCATGGCGTTGACCGAAGGCCTCCTGGGGCGAAGGTGGGGCTGCCGTGTTCAGTGAAGAGCAGCGCATCGGAGGTCGCTCGATGGAGTCGATGACCGGTCAGCTTCTGGTCGCGACCCCGACCCTGAAAGATCCGAACTTCGACCGCACCGTGGTGCTGCTGGTGGCCCACGAGACCGGCGGCGCGCTGGGTGTGGTGCTGAACCGGGCGACCGAGGTCCCGGTGGCGGACGTGCTGGGCAACTGGGGCGAGCTGGCCGGCGACCCGGCAGTGCTGTTCGAGGGCGGCCCGGTGCAGCCCGAATCGGCGATCTGCCTGGCCCGCACCCGCCCCCAGGTGAAGAAGCGGGTGTCCGGCTTCCATCAGGTGGCGGGTGCGCTCGGCACGGTGGATCTGTCGGCCGACCCGGACCGCCTGCGCGAGAGCGTGGCCGGCATCAGGGTCTTCGCGGGCTACTCGGGCTGGTCCCCGGGCCAGCTGGAGGAGGAGATCGCGGCCGGCTCCTGGTTCGTCTTCGACGCCCTCCCGGGAGACCCGTTCGTCAGCCGCCCGGACGACCTGTGGGCCATGGTCCTGCGCCGCCAGGGCGACATCCTGGCCGCGGTGGCCCACTTCCCCCCGGACGTCTCACTGAACTGACACGCATGCCGCCCCCTCCGCACGAGGGGGCCCGGAAGGTGTGTACTATTCCGTGAGTGCCCGGGGGATCCCGGGGACAGGCAAGGGGCTGTGGCGCAGCTGGTAGCGCACCACACTGGCAGTGTGGGGGTCAGGGGTTCGAGTCCCCTCAGCTCCACCCTTGCGTAAGGCCCGGACTGATGTCCGGGCCTTTCCCGTTGTGCCAGACCAGTGCCAGAACCGTGCCGGATCAGCCGCTGACGGTCTCGGCGAGCAGTCGGCGCGCCTCGCGCAAGCCGGGCTCGTGGCCGGTCACCTCGTGGATGTGCCGGGCCGCGTCGGCCGCCTCCCGGGCCTCGGCCCGCCGGCCCGCCAGCAGGTGCACCCGCGCCACCTCGTTGAGCGCCCGGCCTTCGAGCAGCCGGAACTGACCCTTGCGGGCCGCGTCGACGGCTCGGGCTGCGAAGTCGGCGGCCCGGTCGAGGTCGGCGGGAGCGCAGGCCCGGGCCAGGGTGATCAGGGTCTGGGTCGTCGGGTAGTGGTTGCCGTACGGCTCCGCCTCGGCGAGCGCGGGCTCGAGGATCTCAGTCGCGTCGGCCGGCCGGTCCGCCGCGAGCAGCAGGTCAGCGTGCCGGCCGGCCAGTTGCGTACGGGCCAGTACGTCCGTCGAGGCGGCCAGCACCGACCGGGCCTGGTCGAGCAGGTCCCAGGCCTCGGTGCGCCGGCCGCTCGCGTACCGGATCACCGCCAGGTCGGCCTGGGCCAGCGCGGTGACGTGGGCGTTGCCCGCCTGCTCCAGCAGTGCGAGCGCCTCGGTCAGCAACTGCTCGGCCTGCGCCGGGCGGCCCTGGAGAGTGCGTACCTCGGCCAGGTTGAGCAGGGTGATGGCCCGGCTGTAGCCGGCGCGGTGGCCGGGGCTGGCCAGGGTTCGTTCGAAGTGGTCGCTCGCCTCGGCCAGGGAGCCCATCAGCATGTCGATCAGGGCGACCTTGCCGAGGTACTGCGGCGGCTCGACGCCCAGCGCCATCGACCCGTCGAACGCGGACCGGGCGTGCTCCGCCGCGCTGCGCAGGTCGCCGCCGAGCAGGTGGTACACGCTCAGCGCGTTGTGCGCTTCCGGCTCCAGCTCGCGCCAGCCGGACTGCCGGGCCAGCTCGAGGCAGCGTTCCGCGTGCGGCAGGCCCAGGCTGTCGTACCCGTTGGTGGTGTAGGAGTGGGCCACGACCAGTTCGGCGGCCGGTCGCGCGCGGGGGTCGGTGCTGAGCTCGGCCGCGGCCAGAGCGGCCCGGCCCAGCGAGAGCATGGTGGCCCGCTCGATCGTGGCGTTGAGGAACGGCTGACAGGCGAAGACCAGGCGCCACACCGCATCCGGCTGGCCCAGGGCCGTACCGGTCTCGACCACCGCCACCAGGTTCGGCAGTTCGGCGGTGAGCCACCCCGTGGCCGCCTCCGCCGTCGCGAACGGCGGAAACGGACCGGCCGGGCGCAGCCTGGTCCGGGCGGGATTGTGCCGCGCGGCGGCGGTCTCGGCGCCGGTCACGAACCAGGACAGCACCCGGGTCAGTGCCGCGGCCAGCTCCTCGCGCAGGTCCGCGGAGCCGGCGCGGTGGCGGGCGTACTCGCGGACCAGGTCGTGCATGGTGAAACGGCCGGGCCGGTGCTCGACGACGAGGTGGGCGTCGGCGAGCGCCCGCAACGCCGCCTGCGCCTGCCCCGCTGTGCCGTCGAGGAGCTGCGCGGCGGCCGCGACCGTGAGGTCCGGAACCGGTGCGCACCCGAGGAGCCGGAAGGCCCGCTGCGCGGCGGGCCTGAGACGACGGTACGACTGGTCGAAGATCGTCCGCAGGCTGTTCTGCGGGTCCCCGTCGACCATCAGCGCGTCGAGCCGCCGGCCGCCGAGCAGCTCCCGCACGTACGCGGCGATCCTCGTCCGGGGCCGGGCGGCCAGGTTGGCCGCCGCGATCCGCAGGGCCAGGGGCAGGAAGCCGCAGGCGCGGATCAGGTCGTCGGTCGCCTGCGCCTCCTCGGCGACCCGTTCGGCACCGAGGATGCGGGCGAGGAGCTCCACGGCGTCCCCGGGCGACAGCAGGTCGACCTCGACCCGCCTCGCACCGTCCCGGGCGATCAGTCCACCGAGCGCGTCGCGGCTGGTCACCAGGACGAGGGTGCCGGGAGTGGCCGGCAGGATCGGACGCACCTGCGCGGCGGAAGCGGCGTTGTCCAGCAGGATCAGCACACGCTGACCGGCGAGGGCCGCGCGGTAGAGAGCCGCGGCCTCGTCGACATCCGCCGGGATCTGCCGCGGGGGGACGCCCAGCGTCCGGAGCATCACGCCGAGCGCCTCGGCGGCCGGCAGCGGACGGCGCTCGTCGTACCCCCGCAGGTCGAGGTAGAGCTGGCCGTCCGGGAAGCGTGCGGCGATCCGGTGCGCCCAGTGCACGGCCAGTGCGGTCTTGCCGACGCCGCCGACGCCGACGACCGCGCTGACGATCACCACGTCGGTCCCGCCCGGCGTGGCCGTGAGCAGCGCGTCCAGGCCCGCCAGCTCCGCGGACCGCCCGGTGAAGTCGGGGATGTCGCGCGGCAGGAAGCGCCGGGTCGCCCGGCTGCCGGCTTCCGGGGCGGCGTCGGGCGTACGCAACGCGTCGTCGTTGCGCAGGATCCGGTCGTGCAGCTCGGTGACCGGCGGGCCCGGATCGATGCCCAGCTCGCCGGCGAGGGTCTGCCGGAGACGGCGATAGGCGGCCAGCGCCTCGGCCGGGCGGCCGCCGCGGTAGAGCGCGAGCATCAGCGCGCGGGCCAGCCTCTCCCGGAAGGGATGGGCGGCGGCGAGAGCGGCCAGGTCGTCGACCACGGCATGGTGGTTGCCGAGCTCGTTCTCCGTGTCGAACAACGTCTCCAGCGCGGCCAGCCGTTGATCTTCCAGCTGGTGCCGGGCCTGGTCGACGAAGGCACCGCTCACTCCGCCGAGCGGCGCTCCGGACCACAGGTCCAGACCGGACCGCAGGGCGGCGACGGCCGGCGTCAGCTCGCCGGCCCGGGCCAGCTGCTGCCCCCGGTCGCGAAGCTCGGTGAACGCGAGCAGGTCGAGCTCGGCGGCGGTCACGGTCGCCCGGTAACCACCTCCGGCGCTCGTGACCAGCTCCCGCCCGGCGGCCCGCAACGCCCGGCGTACGGCCGAGACTGCCGCGAAGACCTGCCTTTTCGCCGTCGCCGGGGGCGCGGCCCCCCACAGGGCGTCGATCAGCTGATCCGTCGTCACGGTCTGGTTGGGATGCAACAGAAGATAGGCCAGCACGGCCCGCCGCTGCGCGCGTTCGATGTGCACCGGCCGGCCGTCGACGACCACCCCGACCGGCCCCAGTAGCACCAGTTTCACGAAAGGCCCCCGTCGGTCCCCGTATCCCCGGAAGGCGAACGTATACCAAACGTATCAATGGCCTGCTCCACCCTGGTGGATACGTGATGGGCGGACGAAGTCCGGACGTGCGAGGGAGGTGAGATTGATGAAGATCATCATCCGTACGGTGGAATCGGTGAAGTCCACGCAGTGGCCGGACTCCTGATGACGTGAGGTGGACGGCCGCGGCGGCACCGTGCGGCCGTCCACCCTTTTCCCTCGCGGTGCGGCCAACACGGAGGTAGACGATGCGGATCGGCCTGAAACCCTGTGCCTGGGAACGCGCCGGCACCGCCCTGTACGTGGTCTGCGACCCCAGCCGCTCGGTGGAGCTCGACGACCCCGACGGCCAGGTCGAGCGCCTGCTGACGGTGCTGCGCGACCACCCCGGCACGGCGGCGGAGCTGCGGGCCCGGCTCGGCGCCGACGGCCCGGCGGTCAGCCCCGGCGAGCTCACCGAAGCGCTGACCGCGCTCGACGGCCTGCGGATGCTGCGCGACGTGGGCCGCGCTGTCGACCGCGAGCGGGCCGGCCGCGACTTCAGCAACCTGGCCTTCTTCGAGCTGTACGCGTCGCTGGAGGCGAACGAGGCGGACCTCCAGCAGCGGGTCCGCGACTCTCACGTGCTGCAACTGGGCACCGGCGGGCTCGGCTCCAATGTGCTGCAGAGCCTGGCCGGGCTCGGCGTCGGCCGGCTCACCCTGCTCGACGACGACGAGGTGGAGCCGAAGAACCTGGCCCGGCAGTTCCTCTACCGCGAGGCCGACCTCGGCACCCCGAAGGTGGAACGGGCCGCCGACTGGGTGCGCGCGTTCAACCCGGGCATCGACGTGCGCGCGGTGCGCCGCTGGGTGCGCGGGCCGGACGACGTGACCGGCCTGCTGGACGGTGTGGACCTGGTGGTCTCCGGCATCGACCAGGGTGAACGCATCGACAACTGGGTCAACGAGGCCTGCGTGCGGGCCGGGATCCCCTGGGTGCGGGGCGGCATGACCGGTTCCCAGCTCATCTACTTCTCCGTCGACCCGGGGCGCAGCGGCTGCTACGAGTGCCGGGTGCACGCGTACGGCGACGGCAAGGGCATCGCGTCGGCGGTGCTGCCACCGGCGGCCGTGACGGCCCAGCGCCTCAGCGCCCGGATCCCGCGGGTGAACCGGGCGAACGGACCCTCGGCGGCGTTGATCGGATCACTGGTGGCGTTCGAGGCGCTGCGGTACCTGACGGGCTACGAGCCGCCGTACGCCGCCGGGGCCGAGGTGCTGCTGGACGTCTCCGCCGGTGGCGCCCAGCGCCGGGAGCCGTGGCCGCGGAACCCGGACTGTGCGCTGTGCGCCGCGGCCGCTGTCGCCCGTTCGGCCGGGGCACCGTCGTGAGTGTCGTACCGGTGTCCGGGGATGCCACCGTCCGGCTCCGGCCGCTGTCAGTGGTCGACGACGGCGACGACGTGCTCATCGGCGACCCGGAGCAGGGCACGTTCGTCGCCGTGCCCGCAGTGGGTGGTGTGGTGGTGCGGGCGCTGCTCGCCGGCGCGACCGTGGCCGAAGCCGGCGAGCGCGCCTCGGCGTTCGCCGGTGAGCCGGTGGACATGGCGGACTTCCTGACGGCGCTGAACGAGCTCGGTTTCATCGACGACGAGGCGCGGACGGCCGCACCGGTGGCGACTGCGCCGGTGCAACAACGGGGGTGGATCGGCGGACCACCGGCCGTCCTGGTGCGGCCGTTGTTCTCCGCGGTGGCCTGGTGCTGCTACGGCCTCGCCGTGCTGGTGGCGGTGGCGTGCCTCGCCGTACGCCCGGATCTGTGGCCGCGGCCCACCGACCTGCTGGTGACCGGCGACATCGGCACCAGCCTGCTGCTGATGCTGCCGGTCACCTACGCGCTGGTCGCGGTGCACGAGAGCTGGCACTGGCTGGCCGCCCGGGCGCTGGACCTGCGCACCCGCTTCGGCGTCGACCGGCGGCTGTTCTTCCTGGTCTTCGAGACCGACCTGTCCCAGCTCTGGAGCGTCCCGCGCCGCAAACGGTACGGACCCCAGCTCGCGGGCCTGGCCATCGACGCTGTCCTGATCGCGGCCCTGCTGGTCGCGCAGCTCGTGGCCGGACCCGTCCAGCCCCTGCCGGCGCTGGTGTTCGTGCTGCTGGCGAGCACCCTGTGGCAGTGCATGATCTTCCTACGCACCGACCTGTACGGCGTCCTGGTCACGGCCACCGGCTGCCGGGACCTGTGGCGCGTCAAGTCGCTCCTGCTCCGGCGGGCGTTCGGCCGCCTGGACCAGCGGCAGCGCGCCGAACTCGACCAGTCCGATCCCCGCGACCTGCGGGTGGGGGCGTGGTTCCGGTGGGTGTGGCTCGCGGGGTGCGGGCTGGCGGTGGTTTACTTCGCCGTCTTCTACCTGCCGCTGCTGTCCTACGTCGCCCGCTGGGCGGGCGAGGGCTTCAGCGCGGGGGTGGGCAGTGGCCGGTTCTGGTGGGGCTGGGTGGTCGCTGTCATGGTGTACGCGCCGATCCTGGCGACATTGTGGATGGCCCTCAAGCGCTCACGGCGGCGCGCCAGCCGGCCGGTATGACACAGTGCGGTCGATGCATATCGACTATCTGACGACCGGATTGGTCGGATTCAGCGAGGACGAGTTTCCCGAGGCGGAGATGCGGGCCTGGGACGAGGTGCGGGAGTCGAACACCTACTCCAGATGGTTCAAGGTGTCCCGCGAGCTGTACTTCGAAGCCTGCGCGAGGAAGGTGCGGCGGGCTCGCCACACCTCTTGTCCCGCGACGCGTTGTGCCTCTCGTTCCGGAGCCGGCTCGGCCTCTTCGACGAACGCGATCGGCGGAGATCGGCCAGCCTGGTGCAGGCGCCGGCGCTCGCGAAGTCGGCGTTCAGGAACGTCACGAAGACATCGACCAGCACGTCCCGGGCCCAGCGATGCTGTTCTCTACGGCCCGACAGATATCGATTGAGCGCCGCCAGGACGGCGGCAATCGAGGCTGCGAAAGCCGAGAACGTAGCTGTGGGAATGGTCATCTTGGATGCCTCGCTTCTCACTGGGGCTCTGCTGATCGCCTCCCCAGACTCGCGGGCGTGTTCGGTCTGGGCGAGCCGGGAGCAGCCGGCCGCAGCTCGAGGATGTGGCGGATGCCGGGGCGGCCGGGGAGTTGCACCTCGCCGACCGGCTGGAAACCGGTGCGGCGCAGCACTTTCAGCGATCCGGCGTTGTCGCGCGCCGCGTTCGCGATCAGCCTGCTCAGGCCGTACTCGCCGGTCGCCAGGTCGCAGATGCGGCGCACCCCGGCCGTGGCCACGCCGCGCCCCGCGACCCGCTGCGCCACCCGGAAGCCCAGCTCCGCCTGCCCGTCCACCGCGTCCACCAGGTTGAACCGGCCGATCACCGCGCCCTCCTCGTCGACCGCCACGTGGAAGTGGCACAACCCGGTCGCCTGTTCCGCCAGCAGCGCCGCGTGGCGGGCCGGGAACTCCGCGAAGTAGTCGTCGCCGCGGTCCGAAATCGTGCGGGTGAACCATTGCCTGTTCTCCTGCTCGAAGCGCAACACCTCAGCCGCGTGCCGCTCGGTCAGGCGCTGGAGCTCCATCACGGGTGCCGGTGCAGTCGGCGCAGGGCCAGCGCCAGCTGGAGGCGCAGGCGGCCTTGCGGGGAGCGGACGTTCCAGCCCAGCAGGTGCTCCGCGTGGGTGATTCTGTCCTGCAGCGTCGAGTGGTGCAGCCGCAGTGTCGCCGCCGCCGCGCGCAGGCTGATGCTTGTCGCCATCGTGTGCAGGGTGGTCAGCATCCAGGGCGCCGCCGCGGCCGCGTGGTCCAGCGCCCGTACGTCCGGGGTGTTCGACTGGTCGCCCACCTCCGCCAGCACGGCCAGGGCGCCCAGCTCCTCGGCGTGGACCACCCGGGAGCCCGGGTCCTCGTCGGTGCCTTCCGCGGCGAAGCGCAGGGCCACCTTCGCCGCCGTCCAGGACGCCGGGAGGTCCAGGATCGCCGTCGCCGGGCCGATGCCGGCCCGGCCCGGCAGCTTCGGCAACGGTCCGGACCGCACCTGGATCTCCGACGGCCGGGCGATCGCGTACGCCGGCTCCGTCAGCCCCAGGCGGCGGGCCGCTTGCCGGCGTACGTCCGCCGGAGCCGACGCGTCCACGATCAGCTCGGCCGACGCCGGGTCGGCCGCGGGTGCGCGGCCCCGGGTCCGGTCCAGGACCGCCCGGGCCGCACCCGCCGCCCGTTCCAGGATCATCGCCTCCACCGGGCCCGGCGGGCCGGCGCGTTCCAGCCACAGCGTCGCCGAGCCCGCCCCGGTGGTCATCCAGTCCGGCGCCGGGGGATCGTCCTGCCAGGCGCTCACTCCCGCCGCGGTGACCCGGATCCGCACCCGGCGTTCATCGTCGCGCAGGCGGGCCGGGCAGTCGGCCAGCACCGCCGCGCCACGCACGATCGACTGGAGGCCGGCGCGGGACTCCACCAGGCTGTCGAAGTACGAGATGACCCGCAGCGCCGCGCCCGCGTCGGCGTCGAGCGCGGCCAGCCGGACGGCGAGGTCCTTCATTCCCCGAGGATAGGGCCTGTCCGGCCGATCATGACGGCCTGCGCCGGGTCCAGCTTCCGCCTCGCGGCGCGGTCCGAGCGGCCGAATACAACACCGGTATTCGACCGCCCGGCCCACTTGCGACGCGAAACCTGGACCTCGGCTCGGCGACGCCATGATCGGCCGGACAGGCCCTAAACGTCCAGCAGGCGGTGCAGCCAGCGCACCCTTGCCGCGCGGGCCTCCTGGGAGATGCCGGCCTGCGGCACCGTCGCGTCGAAGCCGTGGAACGCGCCCGGCCAGACGTGCAGCTCGGCGCGGCCGCCGGCCTGCCAGATGCGGTTGGCGTAGGCCACGTCCTCGTCGCGGAAGGTCTCGGCCGAGCCCACGTCGATGAAGGCCGGCGGCAGGTTCGACAGGTCGGTCTCCCGGGCCGGCGCCGCGTACGGGGACACATCCGGCCCGCCCCGCGCCGCGCCGAGCAGAGCCGTCCAGCCGGTGTCGTTGGCGGTGCTGTCCCAGATGCCGCGGCCGGCCATCTGCCGCGCCGAGTACGTGTCGTTGCGGTCGTCCAGCATCGGGTAGATCAGCATCTGGCCGGCCAGCGCCGGTCCGCCCTTGTCCCGGGCCATCAGGGCCAGCGCCGCGGCCAGTCCGCCGCCCGCGCTGCCGCCCGCCACGATCAGCCGGCCGGGCTCGTAGCCCAGCTCGTCGGCGTGCTCGGCGGTCCAGGCCAGCCCGGCGTAGCAGTCGTTGACCGGGCCCGGGTGCGGTGTCTCGGGGGCCAGCCGGTATTCCACCGACACCACGACCAGGCCGAACTCCTCGGCCCAGTCCAGCGCCTCCAGCACGCCGGTGCGGTTGTCGCCGAGGATCATGCCGCCGCCGTGGGTGAAGTAGACGCAGCCCAGGGTGCCGGTGGCGGCGGTCGGCCGCAGGATGAGCAGCGAGATGTCCGGGTCGCCGTCGAGGCCGGGGACCGTGCGCTCCTCGAGGGTGAACTTGCCGTCGCGGCGCAGGTCGTCGTCGGTCGGGGCGCCCAGGGGGCCGCCGGTGCGCAGGGCGGGGATCAGATCCGCGGTCAGCGCGGCGGGCATCATCTCGGTGATGGCCGGCAGGGCCGCGCCGAGCTCCGGGTCGAACGGCGGTGGCGTCATCTCCACGGACAGCGACATGGGCAGGCCTCCTGACTTCGAGGAGATCACAAGCGTGTGATCGCTGTCCTCAGCTTCGGTGGTCGCGGCCCGCGGGACGAGCGCCAACTGGCGGAAAGTCCCCGCCATCCGGCGGGTACGCCGACAGCGAAACCGGCGGCCACGGGCGGGCACCCGGACCCGGACGGGACCAGAATCGCGCCATGGCCGACTTCGCGCTCCAGGCTCAGCCCACCGACGCCGCCGACTGGCTCGACCTCGCCCGCCGCGCGGAGGCGGCCGGTTTCGACACGCTGCTCGCCGCCGACCACCCCGGCTCCTGCGCGGCGCCGTTCGTGGCGCTGGCCGCCGCGGCCGCCGTCACCACGACCCTCAAGCTGGGGTCGTACGTCTCCAACGCCGCGGTGCGGGAGCCGATCCTGCTGGCGACCGACGTGGCGACGCTGGACGTGGTCTCCGGCGGGCGCGCGCTGCTCGGCCTCGGCGCCGGGCACACGCCGGCCGAGTGGGACGCGATCGGCCAGGTCCGCCCGGACGTGCGCGGCCGTGTCGACCGGTGCATCGCCGTCGCCGAGGCGACCACCCGGCTGCTGGCGGGGGAGAAGGTCACCGTGGACGAGCCCGGGCTGACCATGCTCAACGCCCTGCTGGAGCAGCCGCGCCCGGTGCAGGACCGGATCCCGCTGCTGATCGGCACGGCGAACTCGCGGCTGCTGCGCTGGGCCGGTGAGCACGCCGACATCGTCGGTCTGACCGGCTTCGGCCGCACCAAGTCCGACGGGCACCAGCACGAGGCCCGCTGGCGGACGGCCGACATCGACGCGCAGGTCGCGCTGGCCCGGGCGGGCGGCGACGCCACGCTGGAGGCGCTGGTGCAGCTGGTCGAGGTGACCGACGACGCGGCCGGCTTCCTGGCCGAGCACGCCGAGCGGCTGGCGATGAGCGTCGACGAGTTGCGCCAGGTGCCGTTCCTGCTGGTGGGCACGGCCGAGGAGATCGTCGCGGCGGTTCGGGCGCACCGCGAGCGGTGGGGGATCACCCGCTATGCCGTACGCCGGGCCGGGCTGGACGTGCTGGGTCCGCTGCTGCCGCGCCTGGCGCAGGCGTAGCGGGCACTACTCGGCGAAGAGGGCCGGCTCGATCTTGGCTCGGAAGTCGACGTAGATCTGGCGGTAGCGCTCCAGGGCCCGCGCCGGGTCGCCGGCTTCCAGGTGCTGCAGCACCTGTTCGTGGCCGGTGATCCAGACGTCCCAGAGGTTGCTCTCCGCACCCATCGCCAGGATGCGCAGCGTGCGGGCCACCACCAGGTCGACCATGGACTGCAGCTCACGGTTGCCGCTGGCCAGGATGACGATGGTGCTGAAGTCGGCGCCCGCGGCCCCGGCGGCCAGCACGTTGCCGGTGCGCAGCCCCTCGACGAACTCCTTCTGCCGCTGGCGCATCAGGTCGAGGTGGGTACTGGTCAGGTTTTCCACGCCCCACTCGAAGCCCGCGCAGGCCAGCACGCCCATCACATCGATGAGCTCGAGCGCGTTCTTCTGGGTCATCTTGGTGACGTGCCGGGTGCGGTTGGGGGCGATGTCGATCAGGCCCTCGACCGAGAGCTGGGCGATGGCCTCGCGCACCGGCGTGATGCTGACGCCGAGCCGGGCGGCCAGCTCGGCGTCCTTGATGAGCGTCCCGGGCGGTAACTCACCGGTGACGATCTCGTTACGGAGCTGTTGGACAACCGCGGCCGTGCGGGTCGGCGGCACCGTGTAAGACATACCGGCAGCCTACCTACAGTGATGAGGGACAGCGGACCGTACCCATGGTCGCTTCCGCCCGTCATGCTGAACGCGTGGCTGACGCCGTACCGCTCATAGATCTCGACGCATCCCCGCGCCCGGAGCCCGGCGCGGCCGCACCGCGGCCCCGGCTCAGCGCGCCGCGACCGGTCCTGATCCTCGCCGTGCTGGTCGCCGCGCTGCTCACGCTGGCGGCGGCCACACCGCCGGCGCGAACCATGGAGCCGATCCTGGCCGCCGGGGGTACGGCGGCCGCCGCGTTCACCCTCGGCCCGGACGCGCTCTACACCGCCAGTTTCGGCGCGAACCCCAACAGTGAATCGGGCATCCGCCGGTACGCGCTGCCCGGTGGCGAGCAGCTGTGGGCCACCTCGCTGCCGCAGAACGTGCAGAACCTGACGCTCGACGGCAGCGTGCTGCTGGCCCGCTCGGGCAGCGCCCCGCGGATGTCGTTCCTCGACGCCACCGAGGGCAAGGTGCTGTGGACCCTGAACGAGCCGAACGCCACGGTGGTCACCCTCAGCGGCGGCCGCGCGCTGCTGCGCATCGACACCGACGACGGGGGTACGGAGCTCCGGCTCGCCGCCGCGCGCACCGGTGCCACGATCTGGAGCCGGCTGGTCGCCGGGGTCGGCGAGATCCTCAACGACGACCTGTTCACCGACCGCCCCGACCGGATCGTGGTCCTCGGGGTCGACGGACAGGTCAGCACGCTGCAGTTCGCCGACGGCTCGGTGCTCGGCCAGGGCGAGCTGGGCGTACGGCTGCCGGCGGAGTCGGACGGCACGCTCCCGGGCGACTTCGTCGGTGTCGCGGTGTCCGGCGACCAGTTGTACCTGTCACGGCGTGACCGGGGACGGGCTTCCCTGGCCGCGTACCGGTTGCCGCAACTGACCCGGCGCTGGCGCACCGAGGGCGGCCCGACCGGGTTCGTGCACGACTGCGGGCCGGTGCTGTGCATCGCGGACGCCGGCCGGGTGAGCGGACTCGACCCCAGCGACGGCTCGGTGCGCTGGTCGAGCCCGGCCTGGCGGAACGCGTGGCGGCTCGGCGAGGGCACTCTGCTCGCGTACGACCAGCAGGAGAACCCGGAGTCGGCGATCCTCGACGCGCGCACCGGGGCGGTACGGCGCGAGCTCGGCCGTACGCTCTCGGTCGGCGGTCTGGAGCTGCGCGAGGACAGCAAGCTCGCGGGCCGGACCTGGGTGGCGGTCGCGGACGGGGGCGACGGCACCGTGCACACCGTCGGCTCGATGCAGACCGGGGCTCCGTACGGCTGCATGGTCCGGCGCCCGTACCTGGCCTGCCCGACCTCCGCCGGGCCGACCACCGTCTGGCAGATCCCGTGACCGCGGGCTTGCTCCTCACGTAACGGAAGGACCTAGCGTCTCCGTCATGGGCACCTGGAGCGTCGGCGAACTGGCCACAGCCACCGGCCTCACCGTGCGCACCCTGCACCACTACGACGAGATCGGCCTGGCGCGGCCCTCCCTGCGCAGCCCGGCCGGGCATCGGCGGTACACCGACGCCGATGTCCGCCGGCTGCACCGGATCGTCGCGTTGCGCGGCTTCGGCTTCGCCCTGGCCGAGATCGCGGCGCTGCTGGACGGCTCCGGGCCCGAGGCCCGCGAGCTGGTGCGCAGCCAGCTGGACCAGGTCCGCGACCGGATCGCCCGGGCGACGCGGCTGCGGGACCGGCTCGAGGTGGTGCTGGGACAGTTCGACGCCGCGGGCACCCCGTCCGCGGCGGTCCTGGTGACGTTGATCGAGGAGATGACCGCGGTGGAACACACCTACACACCTGAGGAACTGCAAGAGATGGCGGCGCGGCGGCAGGCGCTGGCTGCTCAGCTCAGCCCGGAGGAGCTGGCCGAGATGGCGGAAACCCGGAGGCGGGCGCGCGAGAGCATGACCCCGGAGCAACTGGCCGAGCTGCATCGCAGCCGTCCGCCCCTGCCGGGGTAGGCCTCATCTCTCCCGCGTGTTGGTCAACGTCAGCGGTTCGTTGAGGTTGGCCGGCGCGTTCCACTTCTGGAGCTCCGCCTTGCTGCAGGCGGCGACCTTGACCTTCGCGGTGCCGTCGGGATGCGTGTCGGGGTTGGCCACCGTGATGTCGGTGGGGACGAGGCAGTAGCCGTACGAGTCGACGATGCGATAGCTGGTGGTGTAGTCGCCGGTGTCGCCGTAGACGATCCACTTCATGCTCGCGTCGGTGAGCGTGCCGGTGGCGGCACACGGGCCCATGGTGACGTACTTGTTGGCGGCGGTGGACCCGGGGCTCTTGAGGCAGTATCCGGAGTTGGGCGACCGGATGCGCTCCGGCACCGCCCCGACCATCGAGGTCGCCTGGGCGGGAATGGTCCACTTCTGATTCCACGGGATGTTGCCGTCCGGCGACTGCTTGCAGAACCAGACGATCATGTAGCTGAACGTCGGCGTGAAGTTGGTGACGTCCAGGCAGCGGCTGAACTGCTTGTAGTTCACCAGCTGACCGACCTTCGCCGAGGCCATGCCGGCGCCGACCCCGCTCTGCGGACGGAAGATGCGCACGTTGTCGCCGCCACCGCAGGCACCCAGCACGACGTCGCTGCCGGCGGACCCGGCCGACTTGAGATTCAGGCAGAAGTCACCCAGCTTGACCTCGTTCTCCCGGGTGCTGCTGAAGTTGGAGTTGTCGTTGAGGCTCCACTGTTGCTTGGGCGCCAGCCCCAGACAGCGCTGGAACGTCGCGGCGTCGCCGTTCTTGCGGGGATAGGGCACCTCGACGCACATGCCGGCCGGCGCGTCCGAGGTCTCGGACCCGACCAGTCTGATGTTGAGGTCGGAGGTGTAGGCGAAGCGTTGGTCGCTGCTCCCGCCGGCCTTGCACAGCTGCATCTTGAGCTTGGCGCCGGCGGCGGGAGACGCGTCCTGTCCGGCGTCCATGCACAGTGGGTTGGTGGCGGGCGAGGCGAGCTGGATCGCGCCGCCGGTGATGTTCTCGTTGTTGGTCCGGAAGGTGTAGGTCGCCTCGACGGTGCGGGTCCCGGGACTGCCGACGGTCAGTGTGTCGGCGTTCGCCGAGCGGCCGCCGGTGGCGGAGAGCGTGGCCATGACCGGGACGTAGATCGGCGGGCAGGGCTGCGGCTCGGGATCGTCGGCCTCGTCGCCGAGCTTGTAGTACGTGATCGTCACCCGGTAGCGCATCCGCTCGGCGGGCGAGCCGGTGCTCAGGTCCGGCCCGGTGCTGCCGGTCATGGTGCAGGGAGGCAGGAGCTCCAGGTCACCCGCGCCGCTGCCGTTGGTGGATCCGCGCAGCTGCCCGAGCGCCATGTCGAGGCCCGCCTGCGCGGCCTGGATCTCCTGCGCGCGGTTGGAGACGCTGCGCGTGCCGCCGATCTGGTTGACGACCACGGGTACCAGGGCTGCGCTCACGAGGATGCCGACCAGGGTGATCAGCATGGCGAGAGGCATCGAGCCGCGGTCGGAGGGCGCGGTGGGTACGGTCCGGTGAGCGTTCATGACGATGGTCTCCCTTCGCCGCACTGGTGGGTGGCCGGGGTGTTGCGGGAAGTGTTGAGGGCGGTGAACGTCGTGTCGGCATCGGCGGTGCTGGTGCCCACCTTGGCGGTCAGCCGGATCCGCAACCGTTCGAAGTCCGGAGTGAACGGGGCCGCGCCGGCGATCGTGATCCCCGCCGGCTGGAGTTCGAACGGGCTGTCACTGCCGGTGATCAACTGCGAGGCGATCGTCTGGTCGGGCCGGGTCTTGACCGCGGGCGAGCCGGGGGCCCACCGGATCAGCTGCAGGACACCCTGCCCGGCGGTGTCCCTCGGATCGGCCAGGGGATCGATCGTCCGCAACCGGAGTTGCAGGCATTCCTTGCCGTCGGACGAGGCGAACTCGACGTACCAGGCGGTGCCCACCTTGCCCGGCTCGCCGATCCAGGAGGCGTAGCGCAGCTCCCGGTCGAAGCGCTGAAAGGCCAGCTGGAGCTGGGACCGCGCGGCGGCTGCCGACTCAGTCTGCGCGCCCGTCCGGAACACCTGCAGGACGGCTGTGGTGAAGATGACCATGAGCACGCTGACCAGGCCCGCGGTGACGACCACCTCGACGAGGGAGTAGCCGCTCTCGTCGGGTCGCGCCGGACGGCGCCGGGCGCGGTTCACGGATTCACCGTCCACACGAACATCGAGTTCGCGATCTTGCCGTCGGCATCGCGGGCGGTGAGCTTGGTGATGTACGAACCAGCGGTGTCCGGACTTCCCCCGAGCACGCCTCCCGCGCTGAACGTGACGCCGGGCGGCAGGCCGGTCGCGGACCAGGTACGGGCCCCCGCAGCACCGAAGGTGGCGCTGGCTGTCCCGGTGATGGCCGCCTTGACCCGGTCGGTCCGGTTGGCCAGCGGGGCGGCGATCCGGAGCTCGTTGGGCCGCGGTGTCACATTGCACACCACGGTCATCGTCGCCTGGCCGCCGGCGCTGTCCGTGGCGACAGCGGTCACGACGTACCGGGTGCCGTTGGCGGCGATGCCGGTCACCACGCCCCCCGCGCTCATCGTGAAGCCGTCCGGCAGCCCGGTCGCCTGCCAGGTGTAGGGCGGCAGCCCGCCGGACGCCCGGACGGTGAAGTTCCCGGCATCCGAGCCGCTGGCGAAGGTCTGCGCCGGTACGGTGGCCACCTGCACGGCCGTGAGCACCCGCCAGCCGAACGTCACCGAGACCGACCTCTTGCCGGCGTCGACCATGGTCACCGTGACGGGCCGCATGGTCTGCGCCTCGGTCGTCGGGTTGCCGGTGATGACACCGGTGGCCGCGTTGATCGACAGGCCGGGCGGCAGGCCGGTCACCGAGAACGACCGCGGGCTGTGCCCCCCGGTGACGGGAACGGGCAGGGTGACCTGGGTGCCGACGCGGCTGGTCTGATCGCCGGGGCTGGTCAGCACCGGCGGTTGGGCGATGGCCCAGGTGAACGTCAGGTCGTCGGTCTTGTTGTCCCGGTCCGTCACCACGATCGTCACCGAGGAGGACCCGACGGTCGTGGGCGTGCCGGAGACGGCGCCGGTGCTCGGGGCCAGGCTGAGACCCGCGGGCAAGCCGGTCGTCGTCGTCCAGGTGCGCGGCAGCCAGCCCCCCGTGGCGGCGAACTGCATGGTGACGGCCTCGCCGACGTAGCTGAACTGGTTGCCCGGTGCGGTGATCGTGGGCGGCGGGCGCTTGATGTCGAAGATCGGATCCGTGCCGGGGCTCAGCAGCGTGGTGGCGATGTAGGCGCACACCCCGTTGACGCAGGACCCCTGCGTCACGCGGGCGGCGACGTTCCAGGTGACAGCGACGACGACCTGGAAGAACGGCACGTCGGTGGACTTCGCCGAGGCCGGGGCGCAGTCCCCGACGGCGGTCGCGAGCTTGGCCGGGTCGACCCGGGGCTGCCAGCACCGGCCGACATACCAGTTCTGCGTGTACGTGAGCCCGTGCCTTGTGACGTCGTGCCCCTCGGCCGGCAGGGGCACCGCGGCACCGTTCGGCTGAGCCGTCGGATCCCAGTCCTGCTTCATCGTGGCCAGATAGGTCCGTACCTGCTGCGGAGCATCGGCCCACTGCTTCTTCGTCGCCACCTCCCCGCGACCGACCAGGAGCGATGACGGCTTCAGGGCGCGGGCCCGTTCGAGCGCGTCGTTGGCGATCTCGACCGCGGTCTGCTCACCGCCCTGCTGCCGTACCGCGACCACGGTGCTGACCAGGAAGGGCACCATCGCCGTCATGACGGTGCCGATCACCGCGAGCGCCACGATGACCTCGACCACCGACAGCCCGTCGTCGCTCCCGCGGCGGCGCAGGCCGCCCGTCCGCACCGGCTTGCCCGGTACGGCGCGCATCGCGACGGTGGCTCGATCGGTCGGCATACCCTTCCGTTTCTTCAGCGGTCTCGGCCGGCCCGTCCGGGCCGTGCGCTCACAGGTGTCGTCATTCCATCGGTCGGGACGCCGGGCGGTTGAGCCTTTGCCGGGCTCGTGCCGCCGGTTCAGTCCGAGGTGACGACCGGGGCCCCGGCTCCGGCCGGTGGCGCCACGAATGCCTTCAAGCTGAGGCTGAGACTCATCGTCCGGGCCGCGCCCTTGACGTCGCCGCTCTCGTCGCTGAGACCAGCGGTCTGGATCAGCACCGCTCGCTTCTGGCCGGAGTCCTGCAGCTCATCGAGAAACGCGCCGAGCTTGGCGACGGGCCCCTCCGCGGTGAGCTGGATCGGCAGGGACCAGACTCCGGGCACGTCCTTCTCCGCCGTCGGCAGCCCGACGGTGACACCGCTGACGTCGACCCCCACCTTGGTGCCCGACGACTGCAACTGGCGCAGGAACGCCGGCACGCTGGACCCGGCGGGCAGCGCGGCCGCGTTGGCGTTGCGCTGGCGGGTGAGTTCGCCGATCTGCGCCTGGGCAGCCGCCAGCTTGGCGGTCCGCGCGCGCAGCTGGGCAGCCTGGGTCTCGGTCGTACCGGTCTGTTCCCGCAGGTCCGCGGCCTCGGTACGTTGGGGGCCGACGAGCAGCAGCCAGGTGACGACCACCAGCAGGGCGACGACGGCCACACCGGCGATCAACCACAGCCGGTCGGCGTGCCGGGTACGCATCACTTACCTCCTGCGGGCTTGCACGCTTGGGTGAACCGGCCGCAGAGCGCCGTCTGCGTGATGTCGACGGTGAGGCTGAACGTGACCCCGTTCTTGTCGTCCGTCGCCACACTCGTGATGTACGGGTTCGCGACCACGGTCTCCTTGGCCAGGGCGTCGACGTACGCGGCGACAGCCTGCTTGTCCGGCCCGGATCCGGACACCGTGAGGGAGCCGACGGCGGCCGTGCTGTTCGTGCGGGGCAGCGTGTTGGCCGCGGAGGTCTCGCCACCCTCCGCGCCGTTGATCCGGCCGTTCACGCCGTCGACCTGGATTCCCGACGGTGCGCCGGCGTTGCGGACCGTGTTCAGCAGGGCACTCCAGTCGAGGTCGTCCGCCATCACCGCCTTGAGCTGGGTGCTGAGTGCGGTGATCTCGTTCTGCACCTGCACGGTCTTGGCATAGCTGCGCTGCTCGCGCTGGAGGTCCGTGACCTTGACCGTGGCCGCGTCGAGGTCGCGTTCGGCGGCCAGCTTGTCGCGGCGGGCCATGGTGAACCAGGCCGCGCACAGCGCGGTGACGAGGACGACCATCACGACCACCCAGATCAGGGCGCGGCGGGCCCGGCGGGCGGCAATGGTCTCCTCGGGCAGCAGGCTCGCCGAGATCATCGGGATCCGGTTGGCCCGCTGGGTCGATACGGCCGGATCGATCGGCATCAGGGTCGTGGCCATCAGGCTGCCGCTCCCAGGGTCAGGCCGATCGACACCGCTGCCGACGGCACGAAACTGTCGAATCCGTGCTGGCGGGCCGCGCGCGTGTCGCGCAGGCGGCCGGCGGCGTCGGCGTACATGACCTGGACTCCGAGCTGATTCTGGATGTGCTCGGCCAGGCCCGGCATCAGGGAACTGCCACCGCACAGGGAGACCCGGGTGACCTGCTTCTGCCGCTCACCGGAGGCCAGGTAGGTGAACGAGCTGCGCAGCTCGTTGACCAGCGGCCGGATCGCGTCGGCGACCGCGGCCGCGGTGTCCGGCCGGTCGTCGCCGTGCAGGCCGTAGCGGCACTTGAGCGCCTCGGCCTCCGCCGGCGTGGTGCCGAGCCGGGTGGCGATGCTGGCGGTGATCTCGACGCCGCCGCGCGGCACGGTGCGGACGATCAGCGGCTCGCCGTCGGCGTGCACGACCACGCTGGTGACCTCGGCACCGATGTCCACGATGGCCTCGACCTGGGAATCCAGCCGGGACGCGGCCCGCAGCATCGCGAACGAGCCCAGGTCGACGTTGACCACGCGCAGTCCGGCCTTCTCCACGGCGTCGACCAGCGCCATCACGGCGTCCTTGGGCATGGCGATCAGCAGCCCGCGCACGGTGGGGCTGTCGCCCGGATCCTCGAGCGGGCGGAAGTCCAGCAGGGAGCGCTCGACCGCCAGCGGCAGCATGTCGCGCACCTGGAAGGGCAACGACCTGCGCATCTCCTTGGCGGGCAGATTGGAGACGGAGGTCTCGCGAACCACCAGCTGCGGGTTGGTGACGCCCAGCATGACCTTCTTGGTGGTGAACTTGCAGGCGGCCCAGAGCTGCTTGAGGGCCGAGGTGACCGCGATCGGGTCCTCGAGCACGCCGCCCTGCACGGTGCCCGGGGGCAGCGGCACCTGGCCGAAGTTGCTCAGGGAGTACTCGTCCTTCGCGCGGCGGACCTCCACGGCGCGGATGGACGACGAGCCGATGTCCAGCCCGATCGGATTGACGCCAGCCATCGGTTTCCTTCCTCGTCAGGCGGTGGGGAGGAGCAGGGATGCGTACCAGTCGGTGATCGGTGCCGCGGCGAAGACGGCCAGGAAGGCGCCGGCGAGCATGTACGGCCCGAACGGGATCCGGCTCTTGCGACCGGCCAGCCGGGTGGCCATCAGCGTCACGCCGACGACCCCGCCGAGCAGGAACGCCGCGAAGGCACCGACCGCTACCGGGCCCCAGCCCAGCCAGCCGAGGTAGAAGCCGAGCAGGGGCGCGAGCTTGACGTCGCCGCCGCCCATGCCGCCGAAGTGGGCCAGCCCGCGATAGAGGAGCCAGAGCAGCGCGGCGGCGGCGAGCCCGCGGACGATCGGGGCCGGCCCGTCGCCGAGCAGCGCGGCCGGCACCAGCAGTGCGGCCGCGACCAGGTAGGACGGCAGCACGATGGCGTTCGGCAGCCGCATCACGTCGAGGTCGATCAGAGCGAGGGCGATCGCTACGGCGGCCAGGTAGAGGTAGGCGGGCAGGGCCCAGGACAGGCCGAATCGGGCGGCCACGGCCACGAAGAGGGCCGCGGTGCCGGCTTCGACCAGCGGATAGCGGACGCTGATCGGGGTACGGCAGTCGGCGCACCGGCCGCGCAGCAGCAGCCAGCCGAGCACCGGCACGTTGTGCCGGTTGCGGACCGCCGCGCCGCATTGCGGGCAGTGCGAGCCGGGGCGGATCAGGGATTCGTCGCGGGGAACGCGGTGGATGACGACGTTGAGGAACGAGCCCACCGCGAGGCCGAGCAGAGCGACGATGCCGAGCAACATGGGCTGGGGCATGACGATCCTCCTCGGTCTACTGAGTGGATGACCCGGGTGACGCCGCGGTCGGCGCCACCCGGGACGGGGTTGTTCGGGAGCGGTGGAACGTCAGCTGCAGGCCGCGAGGTTGGCGAGGGACTTGTCGGCCTTGACCGAGCCGCCCTTGGAGCTGTCGTACACGTACACGTTGCCGGTGCCGCCGCTGTTGACGGCACAGATCTTGTAGCTGCCGGCCGTGCCGGTGGTCGAGGTCTTCTTGTAGATCATCTCGGTGTTGTCGGAGAGCGTGACGTGCTTGGGAGTGGCGGCGGTGGCCGGCACGGCGGTGCTCTCGAGACTGAAGCTGACCTTCTGCACCGCGGTGGGGCCGTCCGGGTACGTGTTGCCGTTGTCCGTGTACCACTGCTCGACCGCGCTGACCGCGCCGCGCACGTCGGACTGGGCCGACTTGTCGGCGGCGCCCTGGCGGTAGTTCAGGTAGACCGGGACGGCGATGGCGACCAGCACACCGATGATGACCACGACGACCAGGAGCTCGATGAGGGTGAAGCCCTCGTCCTGCTTCTTCGCGCGCATCCGGCTGATGATGTCCTGCATTTGGGGTGCCTCCAGTGGCGTCAGGGGTGGGGATGGGGTTGCTCGGGCTCGGGCGCCCGACGTCGACCGGAGACCGGTCGCTTTCTCGCCCAGGGCGTCAGTTGCCCTGGATGTTCTGGTAAATGGTGAACATCGGTAGGTAGAGACAGATCACCATTCCGCCGACCACGGAGCCCATGACGAGGACCATGATCGGTTCGATCGAAGCGGTCAGGGACTCGGCGGCGCTGTCGACTTCCCTGTCATAGAAATCGGCAACCTTGTCGAGCATCTGACTGATTTGACCGCTTTCTTCGCCCACTTCGATCATCTGGGTGACCATCTCGGGGAAGACTTTGTGCTGCCGCATGGCCGAGGACATCGGCTGCCCGTCGCGTACGGCCGACTGGACGTCGCGCATGGCGATATTGATGATCTCGTTGCCGGTGGTCTCGCCGACCACGGAGAGCGCCTGCATGACCGGTACGCCGACGTTGAGCAGCAGGCCCAGGTTGCGCGAGAACCGGCTCATCGCCAGCTTGCGGAAGAGCGGACCGAAGACCGGCATGCCGAGCTTCACCTTGTCGACCTTGAGGCGGAACTCTTCGCTCGCGCGCATCTTGCGCTTGTAGAAGACCGCCCCACCGATGCCGAGGCCGAGCGCCAGCGGCCCGATCCACCACATGTTGTGACTGGTGTCGACCAGGAACTGCGTGATGGCCGGCAGCTCGCCGCCGAGATTCTTGAACATCGCCTCGAAGATCGGGACGATGAAGATCAGCACAGCGGCGATCATGACGAAGGTGAACGCCAGCACGATCGCCGGATAGGTCAGCGCGCCTTTGATCTTGCCGCGGAGCGCGGTGTCCTTCTCCAGGCTGGCGGCGATCTGCTCCAGCGCGCTGTCGATCATGCCGCCCGCCTCGCCGGCGCGGATCATCGCGACCATCAGGCGGGGGAAGACCTTGTCGTGCTTGGCCATGGCGGCCGAGAGCGACACGCCACCGGCCACATCGGTACGCATCTCGCCGGTCGCCCGTTTGAGCGGGACCGCGCTGGTCTGCTCCTCGAGGATCGCCAGCGAACGCAACAGCGACATGCCCGACCCGGTCATCGTGGAGAACTGCCGGGCGAAGACGGCCAGGTCCTTCAGCTTGGTCCGGTTGCCCAGACCCGGGATCTTGAGGTCCCGGTTGAGGCCCTGGCCGGCCTGGGTCAGCTCGAGCGGGGTCTCGCCGCGCTGCCGCAGCGCGTGCGTGGCGGCGGTCTCGTTGGCCGCCTCGACGGTGCCTTTCGACTTGCGGCCGTTGGCGTCGATGCTGTTGTAGTGGAAGGTCTTGGTGGCCGGCATGTCACATCCGTCCGATCAGGCGCTTGAGCTCTTCCTGGGAGTGGCAGATCTCGAGGGCGGCCTGCATGGAGACCACGCCCTCCCGGACGCGCTCGGCCAGATGCTGGTCGAACGCCAACATGCCGTCGTTGCCGCCGGCCTGCATGAAGGACGGGATCTGGTGGGACTTGCCCTCGCGGATCAGGCTCCGGATGGCCGGTGTCGCGGTGAGGATCTCGCAGATCACCGTCCGGCCCTTGCCGTCGGCCCGTGGCGCCAGCGCTTGGGTGACGACGCCCTGCAGGCTGGCCGCCAGCTGGGCCCGGATCTGCAGCTGCTGGTGCGGGGGGAAGATGTCGATGACGCGGTCGATCGTCTGGGTCGCGCTCTGCGTGTGCAGCGTCGCCAGTACGAGGTGACCGGTCTCCGCGGCGGTCAGCGCTGTCGCGGTCGTCTCCAGGTCACGCAGCTCGCCGACCAGGATGATGTCGGGATCCTGGCGCAGGGCGTGCTTGAGTGCCTGCGGGAAGGTCTCCGTGTCGGACCCGACCTCCCGCTGGTTGACCAGGCTGCGCTTGTGCGGGTGCAGGAACTCGATCGGGTCCTCGATGGTGATGATGTGCGCGGCGCGACTGCGGTTGGCCAGGTCCAGCACCGAGGCCAGAGTGGTGGTCTTGCCCGAGCCGGTCGGGCCGGTCACCAGCACCAGGCCGCGCGGCAGGTGCGCGAAGCGGGACACGGAGTCCGGCATGCCCAGCTCGTCCAGCGGCTTGATGGTGTGCGGGATGGCCCGGAAGACCACGCCACAGGAGTTGCGCTGGATGTAGAGGTTGCCGCGGAACCGGGAGACCCCGGTGATGCTGTGTGCGAAGTCCATCTCCTGGTCGCGCTCGAAGGTCTCCCACTGCTGGGCGGAGACGGCGGCGCGGGCCAGCAGGGCGGTGTCGGCGGAGTTCAGCTTGCCGTAGCCGGGCAGCGCCCGCAGGGTGCCGTCGACGCGGATCATCGGCGGAGAGCCGACGGTCAGATGCAGGTCGGAGCCGCGGGCCTCGACGAGCGAGATCAGCATCTGGTCCAGCACGGCCAGGTCGCCCGGGCCGGGCGCGGCCGGGTCAACCGGTGCCGCCTGCGGCGGTACCTCGTGGTCGAGCGTGTACATGAGCTGCACCGGCAATCTCGTCGTGAAGTCTGACGCCTATTCATTCGGCATCGCGGGGAGCTGGTTTAGGACGGTTTTCGCGAGAAATCCACGGGCGCTCGGAGCGCGCGATACTCTGCCCGCCCCCGCCGGTCAGACCGCGACGCGCGAGACTTCGCGGATGGAGGTGAGCCCGCCGGCCGCCTTGGCCAGGCCGTCCGAGCGAAGCTCGTACATGCCCTGGTCGAGGGCCACGTCGCGGATCTCGTTGGAGGAGGCCCGGCGGATGGCCAGCGACTCGATCTCCGGCGAGATCGGCATGACCTCGTGCAGCGCGACCCGGCCGCGGTAGCCGGTGTTGGCGCAGTTGCGGCAGCCCACCGGCCGGTAGAGCGCTTCGGGGATCTTGAGGTCGTGCACCGGCCAGCGGGCGCCCTCGAGCTCCTCGTCGGTCGGCCGGTACGCCTCCTTGCACCAGTCGCAGAGCCGCCGGGCCAGCCGCTGGGCCAGCACACAGTCCAGTGACGAACCGACCAGGAACGGCTCGATGCCCATCTCGGTGAGCCGGGTGACCGCGCCGGGGGCGTCGTTGGTGTGCAGGGTGGACAGGACGAGGTGGCCGGTGAGCGACGCCTCAACCGCGATCTGGGCGGTGTTGCCGTCGCGGATCTCGCCGATCAGTACGACGTCGGGGTCGGAGCGCAGGATCGCCGGGAGCACCGCCGCGAACGTCAGTCCGGCCTTGGCGTTCACCTGGACCTGGTTGACGCCACGCAGGCGGTACTCGACCGGGTCCTCAACGGTGATGACGTTGATCTCCGGCTTGCTGATCCGGCCCAGGGTCGCGTACAGGGTGGTGGATTTTCCGGAGCCGGTGGGGCCGGTCACCAGGAGCATGCCGTGCGGTTTGGAGAAGGACTCGGAGAAGCGGTTCAGGTTGTGCTGGGTGAACCCGAGCTTGGCCAGGTCCAGGTCGATGCCGCCGGTGTCGAGCACCCGGAGCACGATCTTCTCGCCCCATACGGTCGGCAGCGTCGCCGTCCGGAGGTCCACCTGCCGGTCCCGGATGGTGACCGTGATCCGGCCGTTCTGGGGGACACGCCGCTCGGTGATGTCCACCCCTGACATGATCTTCAGACGGGAGGTCAGCGCCGCCATCACGCCGCGCGGCACCGTGTCGAGCTCGTGCAGCACGCCGTCGATGCGGTAGCGCACCCGCATCTCGTCCTCGGTCGGCTCCAGGTGCAGGTCCGACGCACGGTTCTGGACGGCCTGCTCGATCAGGTTGTTGACGTACCGCACGATCGGCGCGTCGTCCGCGCTGGTCGCCTGGGCCACCATCGGCTGCTCGTCGAGCGAGCTGTCGGCCAGGTCGCCCAGGTCGCTGGACTCGCGCTGCAGTCGCTCGATGATCCGGCGGACCTCGCTGCGGGCCACCACGACCGGGCGGATGGTCATGCCGGTGGAGGCGCGGATGTCGTCGAGAGCGACCACGTCGCCGGGATCGGTCACGCCGACGACCAGCTCGCCGTCGTTGATCGCGAGGCCGAGCACGCGGTGGCGCAGAACCACCGGGAGCGGGATGCGCTTGAGCGCGGCCGGGTCGGGCGAGTAACCGACCAGGTCGAGGGTGTTGATGCCGAACGCGGCCGCGGCGGCCGAGGTGAGCTGCTCCTCGGTGACGACCTGGTCGTTGATGAGAACGGCGCGTACCGAACGTCCGCTGCGCTGGGCCTCGTCGGCCGCGGCGTCCACCGCGACCGGGTCGATGCCGATCTGCTTGAGCGCGTCAAGCAGCGGGCGGAAGGTCTGGTCCATGACATCCTCAGGGAAACGGTACGTTCGGGGTACGTCCGTCCCATCGGACACTTATGCCCGTTCCTGAGGCCGCCGGGGCTGGCTGGACGTCACGTCTGCCGGAATGCCCGCCGGTAGGCCGACGGCGCGACCCCGATCGTCGCCCGCAGGTGCTGGCGCAGGGCTGTCGCGCTGCCCAGCCCGGACCGCCGGGCCACCACGTCGATGCTGAGATCCGTCGACTCCAGCAGCAACCGGGCGTGGGCCACCCGCTGCTGGAGGAGCCACTGCAGCGGGCTGAGCCCGGTCTCGTCGCGGAACCGGCGGGTGAACGTGCGCACGCTCATCCGGGCGTGCCCGGCCAGCTCCTCCAGGCTCAGCTGCTCGGCCAGCCGGCTCAGCGCCCAGGCCCGGGCCGGTTCGGTGCCGGCGCCTGCCACCGCGGGCACCGGCTGCTCGATGTACTGGGCCTGGCCGCCGTCGCGCCAGGGGGCCACCACGCAGCGCCGGGCCGCCTGGTTGGCCACCGAGCTGCCGTGGTCCTGGCGGATCACGTGCAGGCACAGGTCCACGCCCGCGGCCACCCCGGCCGAGGTGAGCACGTCGCCGTCGTCCACGAACAGCACGTCGAAGTCCCAGTCGACCTGCGGGTACAGCCGGGTCAGCCGCTTGGCCCAGGCCCAGTGGCTGGCGGCGGTGCGCCCGTCGAGCAGGCCGGCCGCGGCCAGCACCGAGGCGCCGGTGCAGATGGAGATGATCCGGGCGCCGCGGGCGTGGGCGGCGCGCAGGGCCTCGGTGACGGCCGGCGAGACCTTGCCGTCAGTCATCGTGCTGCCACCGCTGACCCCGGGCACCAGCACGGTGTCGGCGGTGGCCAGCGGGCTCAGGTCGTGGTCCGGGACGATCTGGAAGCCGCCGCGCTCGGGGCGTACCGGGCCGGGGCCGTCGCCGCAGGTGGTCACCGAGTAGAGGAAGCGGTTGCCGGGATCACGGGCCGCGCCGAAGACCTGCGGGGGGACGCCGAGGTCGAAACCGACCACACCGTCGAGGGCCAGCATCGCCACGGAATGCACCATGGCCCGATTCTTGCGCATGATGGCCTCCCGGCCACTCGTCCGTCCGTCCCCACCTCCGCAGAATGATCGGGTGACCCTTCGCCGTCTTCATCCCGCCTGGCTCGTCGCCGCCGTCGCCTTCATCGCGCTGGTCGGTGCGGCCGGCTTCCGCGCCACCCCGTCGGTGATGCTGCAACCGCTGCACGACGAGTTCGGCTGGTCGCTGGGCACGATCTCCGCGGCGGTCTCGGTCAACCTCCTGCTCTACGGCCTCACCGCCCCCTTCGCCGCGGCCCTGATGGAGAAGCTCGGCATCCGCCGGGTGGTGGCCGGCGCGCTGGTGCTCGTCTCGGCCGGCAGCGGGCTGACCGTCTTCATGCAGCAGAGCTGGCAGCTGATCCTCTGCTGGGGCGTGCTGGTCGGGCTCGGCACCGGCTCGATGGCGCTGGGCTTCGTGGCGGTCGTGGCCAACCGCTGGTTCGTGGCCCGGCGCGGACTCGTCGTGGGCGTGCTGACCGCCGGCGGCGCGGCCGGGCAGCTGGTCTTCCTGCCGCTGCTGGCCCGGCTCACCGGCGCTCACGGCTGGCGGGTCGCCGCGCTGACCGTGGCGGCGGTCGCGCTGTCGGTGGTGCCGCTGGTCTGGTGGCGGCTGCGGGACCGGCCCACCGACCTCGGGGTGACCGCGTACGGCGCCGGGCCCGACGATGTGGCCTCGCTGCCCGCGGTGGCGCCCGGCGGTGCGGTGCGTGTCGCGTTGCGTTCCCTGGGTCAGGCCGCCCGGACCCGGCCGTTCTGGCTGCTCGCGGGCGGCTTCGCGATCTGCGGGGCGACCACCAACGGGCTGATCGGCACCCACTTCATCCCGGCCGCGCACGACCACGGGATGGCCCCGACCACCGCGGCGAGCCTGCTCGCGCTGGTCGGCCTGTTCGACATCATCGGCACCATCGCCTCCGGCTGGCTCACCGACCGGGTGGACAGCCGCTGGCTGCTGGCCGGCTACTACGCGCTGCGCGGGCTGTCCCTGCTGGTGCTCCCGTCTCTGTTCGCCGCGACCGCGCACCCCTCGATGGTGGTGTTCATCCTGTTCTACGGGCTGGACTGGGTGGCCACCGTGCCGCCGACGGTCGCCCTGTGCCGGGAATACTTCGGGGCCAGCGGTGCGGTGGTCTTCGGCTGGGTCTTCGCCTCGCACCAGTTCGGCGCGGCGATCGCGGCCACCTCGGCCGGCCTGGTCCGCGACCAGCTCGGCAACTACGACGCGGCCTGGTACGGCGCCGGCGCGCTGGCCCTGCTGGCCTCGCTGCTCTCGCTGATGCTGCTGCTGGGCAAGCGCCGCAAGGACGTGGGTCCGGCCGGCCCCGGTATCGGCCTGGCGTTCCCGGCCGCCACCACCTCGGCCGCGCCCGCCTCGTAGCCATCACATGGCGAGAGGCGGCAACCGGTATGGCCGCCATGCATCGACAATCGTCACTTTCTGGCTACGGTGTGGACACCCCCGTCCCACACCCCCAGGGAGGACCCCCGATGCTGCGCAAGAGACTGTTCGCCGCGCTGGCAGCCGTCGCGATGCTGGTCGGCCTGCAGGTCACCACCGCCGGGCCGGCCGCCGCGGCACCCCGCATCCTGTACTACGACGCCAGCCAGGCCCAGGAGTTCGTCTCGGTCGTCAACCAGGGCGCCCAGATCTGGAACAGCCGGGTCACCAACGTCCAGCTCCAGCCCGTCCCGGCCGGCCGGACCCCCAACATCCGGGTGTACGCGGACAACGGCTGGCCCCGCACCTACTCGACCTCGCTCGGCAACGGCCGCTGGTACATGGGCCGTGAGGCGGTCAACCAGGGCTACTACACGCCCCGGATCGCGGCCCACGAGTTCGGCCACATCCTCGGCCTGCCGGACCGCCGTACCGGTCTGTGCACCGACCTGATGTCCGGCAGCAGCGCCCCGGTCTCCTGCCGCAACCCCAATCCGAACACCACCGAGGCGAACACGGTGAACAACAACTTCCGCTCAGCGGCGGTGGCGGCGTCGATCCCGGCCCGCGAATTCGTCTGGGTCGGCTGACCCTGCTTCCCTCGGGCGCGGGCCACCGGTCCGCGCCCGATCCAGGTCTGAGAGCGCGTCACCTTCAGCCCGCGGCCGAGGACGCGCCCCGCGAGATCTTGGTAAATTCCGGCCCTTGTATGCGGCCGCTTTCTACCAAGATCTAGCTGAGCCGAGCCGAGCCGGCGTGATGCGTCGCGCGGGGGTGGAGGCGTAGCCGGGGGGTGCCCGCTGGGCGGGCGAGGGCGAGTGGTCCCGCACCTGGCAGGGAGCGCAGCGACCGCTCTCGGCGGGAGCGACGGTCAGTTATCCGCACGGACCTACGACATGAAGCTCTTGATCCTTGTCATTCGGTCAGGGTGACGACTTCGAGCACCCCGCTCAGCACCAGGATCTGCCGCACCCCACGGCTCGGATGGGCCAGCTGGAACTCCACGCCCTGGTCCCGGGCCCGCTGGAAGCCGAAGATGATCGCGCCCAGGCCGGTCGAGTCGATGAAGGACAGCTCGGCCAGGTCGACCACGATCGTGGCCGGCCGGCTCTCCAGCGCCTCCACCAGACAGACGCGCACCTGGTCGACGTTCAGGACGTCGATCTCGCCGTGCAGGCGCACGGTGACCACGTCGGCGTCGCGGTCGAGACTGGTTACGGGTTCTTCGGACACCGGGGCCTTTCCGTTCGGCGCAAGCTTCCGCTGTGGTGATGATTCCACGTACGGTAATCGGCACAACGACAGTAGATGGCCGAGTCACCAGTGGGGAGGGCGGCGTGCCGATCCGGGGTGGGCTGCCGCCGCGCAATCCGCGTTTTGTCGGCCGGGAGGGCCTGCTCGCCGACGTGCGCGGGCTGCTCGGCAACGGCCCGGTGGTGCTGCTGCCGGCGGCCGAGCATCAGCTCGGTGGCACCGGGCGCACCCAGCTCGCCGTCGAGTACGCCTATCGCTACGCCGACACCTACGACCTGGTCTGGTGGATCCCGGCCGAGCAGACCGCCGGCATGCGCGCCGCGCTGGTCGGGCTGGCCAGTGAGCTCAAGCTGCCCGAGGCCCGCGACATCAACCGCACGCTCGGCGCGGTCCGGGACGCGCTGAGCCGCGGCGAGCCGTACCGGAACTGGCTGGTCGTCTTCGAGAACGCGAACCGGCCCGAGGACATCAAGCCCTACCTGCCCAGCGGCGCCGGGCATGTGCTGGTCACGTCCCGCAATCCGCGGTGGACGTCCGAGGTGGCGCAGGCCGTGCCGGTGCCGGTGTTCGACCGTTCGGACAGCGTCGACTTCCTGCGCCGGCGCACCGCGGAGCTGTCCACCGACGACGCCGAGCGGCTGTCCGAGCGGCTCGACGACGTGCCCATGGCGCTGGATCTGGCCGCCGCGGTCCGCACGGCGACGGGCTGGAGCGTCGGCGACTACCTGCGGCACTACGACGAGCGGGCCGCCGCGCTGGCCTTCCCGACGCCGATCCGGGTGGCGTGGGGGCTGGCCGCCGACTCGCTGCGGGACGCCTCGCCCGCCGCCTCCGAGCTGCTGGAGCTCTGTGCCTTCCTGGCCAGCGCACCCGTGTCGTGGGAGCTGCTCTGGGCGGCCCGCGGCCTGGTGTCGCCGGAGCTGGCCGGCACGGTGCGCATCGAACGCCGGCTCAAGGCCGCGCTGCGCCTGATCGGCCGGTACGGGCTGGGCGAGCTCGACCCGCCCGGTGACAGTCTGCTGGTGCATCCGCTGGTCCGGGGCATGCTCGGCCAGCAGCTCAGCTCGGAGCGGCACGCCGCCCTGCTGCGCACGGTCCGGGCCATGCTCGCGGCCGCGGACCCGGGCGACCCGGACAACCCCACCCACTGGCCCCGGTACGCGGCCATCGTCCCGCACCTGGTGCACTCCGACGTGCTCGGCGGCGATGCCGAGGAGATCCGCCAGCTCGTGATCAACTGCATCCGTTTCCTGTACGCCCGGGGCGACTGGGACTCCAGCCGGGACCTGGCGGCGCAGGCGGTGGCGCGCTGGCGGGACAGTCTCGGCGAGACCGACGAGCAGACCCTGCTGGCCTCGTTCCACCTGGCCAACGCGTTGCGGGCGGTCGGCCGTACGGCGGACGCCCGGGCCCTGAACGCGCAGACCCTGCGCTCGCAGCGGGAGGCGCTGGGCGGCGACGACGAGACGACCCTGGCCACGGCCAACAGCGTCGGTGCCGATCTGCGGATGCAGGGCCACTTCGGCCAGGCCCGGCAGCTCGACGCCGACAACCTGGTGCGCTACCGCCGGTTGTTCGGCGAGAGCTTCCCGACCGCGTTGCGCTGCGCCAACAACCTGGCCGTGGACCTGCGGCTGCTGGGCGACTTCCGCGGGGCCCGAGCGCTGGACGAGCAGGTGCTGCGGCACCGGCAGATGATCTTCGTGGAGGGTCATCCCGAGACCCTGTCGTCCCGCGCCGGGCTGGCGTTCGACCTGTTCGGCCTCGGTGACTACGCGGGCGCCACGGCGCTGCTGTCCAACGGGCAAGCCGAAGCGCTCGGCGCCGACCATCCGATGGCGTTGTGGGCCGGCCGGTTCGCGGCCATCGCGGCGCGCCGGCGTGGGCTGCCGCAGGCCCGCGAGCTGGCCGCGACCAACGTGGAGCTGTACCGGCAAAAGTTCGGCGACCTGAACGTGGAGACGCTCGGTGCGCTGGTCTCGCTGGCCAACTGTGCCCGCGAGGACGGGGACCTGGAGGAGGCGCACCGGCTGCTGGAACGCGCGGTGGTCCGCTATCACGCGGTGCTGGGCGACGAGCATCCGTTCACGCTGGCCGCGGCGGCGGACCTGGCCGGAGTGGTCCGGGCCGGTGGCCGGTTCGCCGAGGCCCGCACAATCGACACCGAGGCGCTGGGCGGGCTGCGGCGCAGCGTCGGCGCCGATCACCCGTTCACGCTGAGCTGCGCGAACGGCCTGGCCGCCGACCTGCTGGCCACCGGCGACGCGCAGCAGGCCCGAGAGATCGCCCTGGACACGGTCTCCCGGTCGCGGGCGTTGCGCGGAGCCTCGCATCCGGACACGCTGGCCTGCGCGTTCAACGTGGCGCTGGACGCCGGTGACGAGCCGTCGATGCACGCCGCCGTCGAGGAGCTGCAGAAGGCGTACGGCGAGGGCCACCCGTTGCTGGCCCGGGCCCTGGCCGGGGCCCGCCTGGAGACCGAGATCGAGCCCCCGCCGCTGTAGGACCTAGGCCGACAGCGCGGACTGCCTGGTCAGCAGGGACGTCAGGTCGTCGGCCGGCATCGGGCGAGCGAAGTGGTAACCCTGGGCCTGGGCGCAGTCCAGCTCGCGCAGCCGGCTGGCCTGGGTGGCGTCCTCGACGCCCTCGGCTACCGGCGCCAGGTTGAACGTACGGGCGATCTGCAGCACCGCCTCGGCCACCGAAGCGCCGTTGCCCTCCTGCATGGCCTGCACGAACGACTTGTCGATCTTCACCACGTCGACGGGCAGCGTGCCCAGGTGGCTCAGCGACGAGAAGCCGGTGCCGAAGTCGTCCAGCGCGATCCGCACGCCGAGGCTCTTGAGCGCGCCCAGCACCCGGGCCGACTCGATCAGGTCGACCAGCGCGACCGACTCGGTCAGCTCCAGCACCAACAGCGCGGGCGGCAGGCCGGTGCGCTCCAGCACCGAGCGGACCTCGTCGACCAGCGCGGGATTGCCGAGCTGGCTGGCCGACAGGTTGACGTTGAGCTCGAAGCCGGGCTCCTGCGCCTGCCACACCGCGGCCTGCCGGCAGGCCTCTTCGAGCACCCAGCCACCGAGCCGCGGGAGCAGCCCCAGCGTCTCGGCCAGGTCGAGGAAGGCGATCGGGGGCAGCAGCCCGCGCTCGGGGTGGTTCCAGCGGACCAGCGCCTCGACGCCGACCGTACGCTCGCCGTCCAGGTCGACGATCGGCTGGTAGTGCACCTCGAACTCGCCGTCGTCGAGCGCGCGGCGCAGGTCCGCCTCCTCCTGCCGGCGCTGCTCGGCCACGGCGAACTGGGCCGGGTCGAAGCGCCGGGCGACACCCTTGCCCTCGGCCTTGGCCTGGTACAACGCCAGGTCGGCCTCGCGCATCACGTCGTCGACGGCCAGGCCGCTGCCCCGGGTCAGGGCGATGCCGGCGCTGGCCGGGATGGTCAGCACGGTGTCGCCGATGACCAGTGGCTGGCTGAGGTCGCGCAGGATCCGGTTGGCCACGGTGTCGGCGATCCGGTCGTCGACCAGGCGGGGGAGCAGCACCACGAATTCGTCGCCGCCGAGGCGGGACACGGTGTCGTTGGTCCGCACGTTCGCGGTGAGCCGTTCCGCCGCCGTACGCAGCAGCTCGTCGCCGGTGGCGTGCCCGTACGTGTCGTTGACCTCCTTGAACCCGTCCAGGTCGAACAGGATCACGGCGGTCATCGTGTCGTCGGCGTCCGCGAGGGCGTCGGTGGCGTGGTCCATGAACAGCTTGCGGTTGCCGAGCTCGGTCAGCGGGTCGCGGAACGCCTGCCGGGCGAGCTGGGCGCGCTGCCGGGTCAGGTCCCGGACCAGGCCCTCGTTGGTGCGCGCGCCGAGGAACTGCCGGACCAGGATGATCGCCGCGACGGCGATGATGAGCCAGCTCAGGCCCGGGCTGATGGCGCCGCTGCGGGCGAGCCCGGCCGCGGCCGTCAGGACGGCGGCGGCCACGGGGGCGTACTGCACCAGCGGCCACCGCTCGGCCAGCACGAGCACGCCCAGGCCGAGGAGCCCGACCGCGCCGAGGCCGATGAGCACACCTGTGGCACCGCGCGCCTGACCGCCGACCATCAGCGGCCACGCGAGCAGCAGCAGCGACGTGAAGATCATGGTGCCGTCGACAACCCGACGCACACGATCCATGGTCTTCCCGGTCCGACCCATGACTCACCTCCGACAGGGCCTTCATCGGTGGGCCGGGGGCCTACCTGAGCGAACCTCAGGAAGAAAGCCAATCGGCCAGGGCCAGCGGATCGACGGCCGGGTCACCCAGCGTGCGGTGGACGGCGGCGACCACCTCCGGTGCGTCGCGCAGGGCGCCGCCGGCCCCGCCGAGCGCGAGTCCGGTCCAGGCCGCGTCGTCCCCCGGGTCCGTGCCGACCCTTTTCCGGTACGCCCGCAGCGCCGCCGCCTCGTCTCCGCGCACGTAAGCGAGATCACCGTCGGCCGTATCCGCCGGGGCCGGTTCTCCGCGCAGCGTGGCGTGGATGAGGTCGAGGCGGCCGCTGGCCTCCAGAGCCCGGCGCGGCGCCGGACGCAGCTCGGACTCGACCCGAGGCGCGGGCCGGCCCTGTGCCCAGGCGTCCGCGAGCAGGCGGGCGTCCTGGGGCTGCACGTGGCGGTTGCGCAGCCGCCAGCGCAGGTAGTGGTCGGAGTTGGCGGCGGTGGCGAGCCGGGCGACCGTCGCCGGAACCTCGTCGGTGAGCCAGGACCGCACCTCGGCGCGCAGCGCGGTCACGAAGCGGGTGCCGGCCGCGGTCAGCGTGCCGCCGGCGAGCAACCCGTCCGCCGCGCTCAGCACAGCCGTCCGCCACCGGGCGAACTCGAACGCCGCCAGTGGCTCCGCGCGCCGGGTCCGCCAGAACCGGGTGACCGTCAGGTAGGCGTAGGCGCCGTGCAGGATGCCGGCGGCGGGACGGGGATCGTCACGCCAGGGGGAGTAGCCCAGGGCGTCCGGCTGGTGGTGCAGGTCGAAGAGGTACTGCACGGCGTTCAGCAGGCTGTGCTGGGTCTCGTGCAGCAGGCCGACCGCGAGGGCGGTGGCGTCGGCCGGCTCGGACATGGCCACCGCGCCGAACGCGTCCGCCGAGGTGGCGCTGATCCCGCGGGCGGCCGGATCCGGCTCGACGGGCACGATGCAGTCCAGCACCGTGGCCAGCACTTCGGCGTCCGGGCGCAGCTGCTCGACGAGCCGGCGCCAGGCCTCGGTCAGCAACTGCTGCCACCGGTCCAGCTCGGCGGGGGTCAGCGTGGGGGCCGGTGGGAGCCCCAGGCCGGCGCGCAGCGGGTCGCTGTCCTCGATCCGTACCGTGATCGACAGGCCGTCATGGGCGGCAGTGAGCTGCCGGGCGGCCGGTCGGGTGCCGGACGTCAGTGTGGTCAGGTAGTCCAGCGGGGCCTGCGGCGGCCGGCCGGCTCGCAGGGCGCTCAGGCAGCGGGTGGCCCATACACCGACCAGCGGGCGGGCCAGCAGGGCGCGGACCGCGGCCGGATCTTCGCGTTCGGCCGCGACCAGCTCGGCGTACCCCGGGACCGGTGCGGCTGCGACCAGCTCGCGCAGCAGGAGCAGATGCTTGCTGAGCTGGGACCGGCGCAGCTCGTCGAGGGTGGCGGCATCCGGGCGGCCCGCCGCCAGCGCGGCGAACGCCGGGTCGCTGAGCCGGTGCACCGGCAGGGTGGCGGTGGAACCCACGGCTCAGAGGGCCGAGTTGAAGCCGGCGATCGGCTCGCCCGGCCGGGCCAGGTCGTCGGCCAGCCGGCGCAGGCAGTGCGCCAGCACCGAGTCATCGGTCTCCGCCGGCGGGCCCGCGTCGGCCAGCTCAGCCAGGGACAGCCCGGAGACGTCGACCATGGCGGACCGCCACTCGGGTGTCGCACCGGTGGTGCTCGTACCCCCGTCCACGGGCACCTACCCTCACCTCAGGGCCGGCGCTGCTTGCCGACCGGCAACGATCAATGTATTGCCGCCACATTACGGCGGTCGCCGGGTCGGGTGATGTCCGGGCGTTACCGGACGCTGCGCTCGCCGGGGTTGACGCGGCGTGATCTCATAGGACGCCAACACAGCAAAAGTCGGCAACGGAGGACAAACTGTGCTGGGACGGAACGTGGAGGGTGCGACGAGCTCGGAGGACGAGGTGCACGATCAGATCGACGCCGCGGTCGAGGAGGCCGCAGACGCCGAGGGCGGTCCCGAGCAGCCGGACACCCCGGTGATGCCGGCCCCGCCGTTCCCGACCTTCTCCAGCCGGCCCACCCTGCCGCACCAGGTGCCGGGCGTGGGTTTCGAGAGCGGACGGGACAGCCGTGCCCGCTGAGGACTCCCGGCCACAGCTGCCGCGCCGTGGCCCCGCCCCGCCCGTCGACCGGATGGACAACGCCGAACTGGCCCGGTTGGTCGAGGCGGAGCACCCGTACCGGGGCAAGGCGCTGTTCGAGCTCTCGGACCGGATCGCGGTCGACGACGACGCCGCGACCAAGGTGGCGATGCTGAGCCGGCTGACCTCGTTGCGGACCGCGCGGCTGTTCGACCGGGTCTCGCTGGCCTGGTCGGCGATCATCGCGCTGCTGGCGGCGGAGACGCCGCACTCGCGGTCCTCGGCCTACGAGGCGTTCTACGCCCTCGGCGAGGCCGAGCAGCGCGACATGCTGGACTATCTGGAGGTCACCGCGATCGAGGAGGCCCATCCCCGGATCGGCTAGCCGGCGCGGACTCCAAGGGGAGCCCGCGCCGTCGGGTGATCCTCAGGCCTCGACCTTGACGCCCTTCCAGAAGGCGACCCGGTCCCGTACGGCCTTGGCGTCGGGCTTGGGCTCCGGGTAGAACCAGACCGCGTCCTGCGTGACGTGCTCACCTGACTCGAGCGTGTAGTACGACGCCTTGCCCTTCCAGGGGCAGACGGTGTGCGTGTCCGAGGGGCGCAGCACGTCCTCGCGCACCGAGGAGCGCGGGAAGTAGTAGACGCCCTCGACTACCACGGTGTCGTCGCTCTCAGCGATGATCTCGTCGTTCCAGATGGCCTTCGGCATACCCCGAACGTAGCGCGCCACCGGGGGACTGTCCGATACGCGCGGCTTATTCACCTCCCGTGGGTGAAACGTGGTGAGTCGTCCGCACATTGCCCGGGCGCTGTACGAAGATCTAGAGTCGATCCGCCAGCCCCCCGACGGAAGCGGCCGCCATGACCCGCTTGAGCACGCTGCCGAGCACCCGCGAGCAGGCCCGCCGGGCCCTGCTGCTGATCGGCGCCCCGGCCTCGTCCCGGCTCGTCGTCGACGTGCACGGCGCGCTGTTCGACGGCGACCTGACCGTGCCGGCGCTGGTGGCGCTGCTGCGCGACGAGGAACGCGCGCGCCCGGCCGGTGACTCGTCCGCGTACCGCATCTGCCCTGCCCTGCAGCCGGACCTGACCGCCGCCCGCGGCCTGCTCACGCTCTCCACCTGGCCGGTCGAGGGCCGGGTCGCGGCCCCGCGGGCCGACCTGTTCGCGGCGATCGTCCGGATCGCCGAATTCATCGCCATGCGTGAGGTCGCCGGAGCGGCCGCCGCCGCCCTGCTGCGCCGCCTGGCCGACGAGGTACCCGGCGGCCCGGAGGCGTACGCGGTGCAGAATCCCGCCGCCCTGGCCGACGCGGCCCGCACGGCGCTCGCCGCCGTTCCGGTCGCGCCGCTGCCGGCCGCGACCGTGCAGCGCTGGGAGGGCCTCGACGAGCAGCAGCAGCTCTTCGGCCTGCCGCGGATGCCGCAGCAGCGGGGCCGCGCGTGACCGCGGGACTCGACCGGCTGCGCGGAGCCATCCCGCCGAAGCGGCACAACGCCCGGACGATCGCCGCGCTGACCGGCAACCCCGGCTGCACCCGCCGAGCCGTGCTCGACGCCGCCGGGGTCGACAAGCCCCAGCTGGCCCAGCGGATCGGCTTCCCGGGCAGCTTCGGGCAGTCGAGGTTCGCGCTGGCCCGGGGCAACGGCTTCGAGGCGATGCTCAAGGCCGACGACTGCGCGCTGCTGCGGGAGGTACTGGCCGGGTGCCTGGGGCTGGACGCCGCCGGGGCGTACGACGACCTGGGCGAGGACGCCGACGACACGCTCACCGCCCGGCACGGGCGCACCCGCGAGCTGCTCGCCGCGTCGGCCGGCGCCGCCCTCATCGACCACCCGCTGCTCACCCTCGACGTCGCCGGGCAGCGGGTCTTCCTCGAGCCGGACCTGATCGCGTTCCAGGCCGGGGGCCGCCTGCACGTGGTCGAGATCAAGTCGTTCGCGATCGTGGACGGGCAGGCCGACAGCGCCAAGGTCTCCGCCGCGGCCGTGCAGGCGGCGGTCTACGTGCTGGCCCTGCGCCGGCTGCTGGCGGAGCTCGGTCACGACCCGGCCCTGGTCAGCCACGACGTCGTGCTGGTCTGCACCGAGAACTTCTCGCTCCAGCCGGTCGCGGTGGTCCTCGACGTGCGCAAGCAGCTCTCCACCCTCAAGCGCCAGCTGACCCGGCTGGCCTCGGTGTCGTCGCTGGCCGCCGCGCTGCCGGAGTCCGTCAGCTTCGACGTCGCGCTCGCGCCCGCCGACCTGATCACCGCGCTGGGTCACGTCGAGGCCCGCTACGCCCCGGAATGCCTCTCGACCTGCGAGCTGGCGGTCTACTGCCGGCACGAGGCGGCCGGCCGCACCGCGGCGCTGGGCCGCCCGGTCCGCGACGCGCTCGGCGGGGTCGACACGGTGGCCGAGGCGCTCGCGCTGGCCGCGGGCGCCGCCACGCCCACCGAGGAGCAGGCCGAGGCCGCGGCGCTGCTCCAGGCGGCTGCCCGGCTGCGGGCCGAGATCCTATGAGTACGCTCACCGCCCTCGCCCGCGCGCAGGCCCTTGTCGCGGGCCGGGCCCAGCCCGTCGCCACCGTCCGCCACCTGCACGTCCACTCCCGGCCGCTGGTGCTGATCCCGCTCGCGATGGCCGGTGAGGCGAACGCCCCGCTGGCGGCGATGGCCGGCACCGACCGCTCGGCGCCCCGGCTGCTGGTCGTCGCGCAGCCCCGCAACCGCAGCGACCGCTTCGCCTTCGCCGCCGAGCTGGCCGAGATCCTCGTGCCCTACGTGGACAGCTTCACCTCCGAGACCGAGGCGGTGGCGGTGGACCGGGGCCGCGACGTGCGACACCGGTTCACCGACGCGCCGCAGCTGTGGGTGCCGAACACCGGTGGCGTCGACTTCCTGCGCCTGTTCGGCCGGTCCACGCGTTTCCGCAGCACCGAGGGGGAGTACGCGGTGCCGCCGTCGGTGCCGCTGCTCGGGCGCTGGCTCACGTTCTTCGCCCACGCCGCCGAGGTGGCCGGGTCGTCGCTGCTGCTCAACGCCGTACAGGCTCTCGGTCTGCACTGGGCGAGCGGGCAGAGCAGCGCGGAGGACGCCCAGCTGGCCGCCCTGCTCGGCTGGATCTCGCCGCCGCCGGGGCGCACCGGCGCCGAGGCCGCGCGGGCGGCCGAGGACCCGGAGCTGTGCCCACCCGCCGGACCGGCCACCGACCCGGCTTTCGACAACCACGTGCTGGCGCCGCTGCTGTCCACGGCCGACCCGGACGTCGCGGCCCTCACCGAGGTGCTGCGCGCGCAGTTGCTGCCGACCTGGGAGCTGATGTGGCGCACCCTCGACCTGCTGCGTGAGCTGCCGCCCGGCGCCCGGGTGGCCGGCCGGTGGGACAGCGACCGCGACACCTACTCCGGCTTCGTGCAGCACCTGGCCGAGGGCGGGCCGCCGCAGCCCCGCCGCGACGGTGCGGTGGCCGCCGCGGCCCGCCTGCACCGCCTGGAGAACGCGGCCACCCGGTACGCGGTCCAGCGCGCCTTCGACGACCCGCTGGTGATGGCCGAGTACCGGCTCACCGGCGCGGCCTTCGTCGGCGACGTGACCCTGGCCAAGGCGGACCGGATCGACGACAGCGGCAAGCGCCCGGTGCTGCGCCCGCGGATCATGGTGGTGACCACCGAGACGGTCCGGGTCGAGCCGGGCGCCACGCTGACCAGCCCGCAGCGGCCCGGCCAGAAGGCGCTGGTGATCTCGGTGACGGCGGTCGACGAGAAGACCGAGGTGCTGCTGGAGCTCTCCGGCGGCATGGGTCGCAAGCTGGTGGCCGAGCCCGGCAGTGTGCCCGAGGTGGGCGAGCGGTTGCTGCTGACGACGCTGAGCGAGGCGTACCGGCCGGGCGGCGCTTTCCCGGAGCCGGACCAGACCCCCTGGACCCACGGCGGCCCGCCCGTTGCTTTCGAGCCGCCCGAAGCCGGCTCAGAGCAGGCGGATCAGCAGTAGGGCGATGTCGTCGGCGCGGCGGCTCGCCGCCTCGATGAGCCGCTCGCACAGCTCGTCCCCGGGCAGGCCCGCGTTGTCCCGCAGTGCCTGCTCGACCAGGGCGATGCCGTCGTCGAGCAGGCGGCCCGGCGTCTCCACCAGCCCGTCGGTGTAGAGCACCAGCGTGGAGCCGGGTGGAACCGTGCGGATGTGGGTGGCGCGGTCGTTGCGGGAGACCAGCCCCAGCAGTGGCTCCGGCGCGGTCCACCAGGTCTGGACCGTGCCGTCCGGGAGCAGCAGCAGCGGCGGCGGGTGACCCGCGTTGGAGTACGACAGCGTGTACCGGTCGGCTTCGCGGCGTAGCCGGGCCAGCACGACGGTGGCGGCGGCCGGGACCCGCAGCCCGCGCAGCGCCTTGTCGAGCTGGCTGAGCAGCGGGCCCGCCTCGTCGTCGCGGCCGAACGCGTCCCCGCGGACCAGATTGCGCAGCTGACCCATGGTGGCGGCGGCCTCGATGTCGTGGCCGGAGACGTCACCGACCGCCAGCATCACCGAGCCGTCCGGCTGGGCGAACGCGTCGTACCAGTCGCCGCCGACCGCCGCGCCGTCCTGGGCCGGCAGGTAGCGGGCGTGCAGCTCGATGCCGTCGATCGTGGGCAGCTCGGTGAGCATGCTCTGCTGCAGCACCTCGGCGACGTGCCGCTGCTGGCGGTAGAGCCGGCTGTTGTCGATGGCCAGCCCGGCCCGGCGGCCGATGTCCGTCCCGGTGCGCTCGTCGGCGTCGCTGAACGTGGCCCGGGACGGCCCGTTGACCAGCGTGATCGTGCCGAGGACCCGGTGGCTCACCGGCGCGGTGATCGGCACGACCAGGAACGAGGCGTAGCCCAGCCGCTCCGCGATGGTCGCCAGCTCGGCGTCGGTGGTGCGTTCCAGGATGTTCGCCGCGCTCTCGCCGTCGCGGCGGATAGGCCGGCCGGTGCCCTGGACCGCGAGCACGATGGACTTGGCGTTCAGGCCGGTGGCCATCAGCTCGGCGAAGCGGGCCACGTCCGCCGCGCGCTCCGGGTCGCGGTGGGCGGTGGAGACCTGCCGGGGCATGCCGTCCGGGCCGATCAGCGAGATCAGGCACCAGTCGGCCAGCCGCGGGGTCAGCGCCGTGCCCAGCGAGCCCAGCGCCTCGTCGATGTCGGTGGTCGTGGCCAGCGTCTCGGTCAGCTCGGCCAGCATCGCGAGCTGATCGTGGGCGTTCTCGGCGTGCCGGCGCGCCTCCTCGGCCAGCTCCCGGGAGATGCGCAGCCGCAGCTCCGAGGAGCAGGCCTCGGACAGGTCGCGCAGGATCGACAGCTCCGCCGTGGTCCAGGCCCGCGGCTTGGTGTCGATCGCGCAGAGCGAGCCCAGGGTGCGGCCGTCCGCGTCGGTCAGCGGCATGCCCGCGTAGGCCACCACGCCGAGATCGGGGATGGCCAGATTGTCGCGGACCTGCGCGTAGATCCGCGCGTCCGGGAACACCTTGGCCTCGCCCTCGACGACCACGTGCTGGCAGAACGAGTGGGACAGCGGGGTCTCCCGCTTGGTGAGCCACGGCTCGGCCAGACCGACCTGACCGGGAAAGAACTGACGCTGGTCGTCGACCAGCGAGACCAGCGCCACCGGGACGTCGAGCAGCCGCTTGACCAGGCTCGCGAAGCGGTCGAAGGCCTCGTCCGGCTCGGCGCCGACACAGACGCGCTGCAACGAACGCAGGCGCGCGGGATCGGCCAGACTGCCCGCGTGTGCCGCGGCAGCCTCGACGTCCTCGGCCATGCGCCCTCCAACCGTCGCCCCCCGGCGGTCCGACAAGCCAGATTACCCGGCACCGGCCGGGTTGCCAGGGCGCCGCCGTCACCGCTTGATCACGCCACGTTGCGCCGTCCCGGGTCGAGCGGCTGGCGCCGCCCGGCGGTCAGCCCCGAGCGGATCGTGCGCATCGTCTCGGTGCGGCCGAGCCCGGCCCAGCGGGCGGCCGCGGACAGCTCTTCAGTCACCAGCGTGGGCTCCAGCAGACCCGCCCCGACCAGCCGGCCCAGCGAGAACGCGGCCCGGTTGAGCGTGTCGTTGCGGGCGCCCACCGGCGCGCGCGCCACCCGGTCGGCCTCGGCGGCCAGGGCCACGGACGCGTAACGATCCGGGTGGGCGATCCGCTCCGGGCCGGCACCGCCGCGCCGGGACGGTGGCTCCGGGCCGGCGATGAGCTCACGCAGGGCGGGAGGCGCCTCGGGTGGGTCCGCGCCCGGGCCGGTTGTCCAGTAGTAGGTGGTGCGGTCGGCGTGCCGGGACGGGGGTGCGACCACGTACCCGCCCGCCCCGCGCCAGTCGACGCCCGGCAGCAGGTTGACGCGGTTGCCGTACCCCAGCGGGCGGAACCAGAAGTGCCAGCCGCCGCCGCCCGTGCGGACCTGGGGACCCACCGGCATCGCGTCGCCGAGCAGGTGGCGCAGGCCGTGCCAGCCGCCCGGGGAGTCGACGTCGGCGACGTCCATCACGATGCCGGTGCGGAGCCCGATGTTCGCCGCCGGCCAGCGCGCCCACCACATCTCGATCCGGCGCGGGTCGACGCTGGCGTCGGTCAGGCCATGACGCAGCCGCGGATGCTTGCCGGGCCGCTCGCAACCGGGCCGCTCGCAGGAGCAGGAGCCGCCGGCCGCAGGCGAGTGCACCGGCAGGACGGGAATCCCGTGCCGGGCGTACGCGAGAGCGGCATCGAGCAGCATTGGCACAAGTGTACGAAGAAAGCCGGGACTGCGGCAGTGATCGACGGCCTCTATGCTGCGCTCGCACCACTCACCACCGTTCGAGGAGATCCACCGCCGTGACGAAGGAGCCGCACGCCGAGCCTCCGCCCGCGGAGATGTCGCCGGTCGAACAGCCGCCCCCGCCGGCCGACGACACCGTGCCGGCGCAGCTGAAGCCGGTCGTGATCGGGCGCCCGCGCACCCGCGGGACGCTCTCCCGCCGGCTCGTCACCGCGTACTTCGCGGTCGGTCTGGTCCTGCTGCTCGCGGGCACCGCCGCCGTGGTCTACCTGGCGGCCGGCATCTACGACCGGGCGGCGACCGAGCTCAACGCGGCGTCCCCGGCCCCGCGCGCCTCCGGGCGGGTGACCGCGCCCGGGCTGATCGAGCCGTCCGGGCCACTGCTGGAACGCATCGGGCCGCAGCGGCTGGCCAACGGCGAGAAGTTCGTCGTCGAGGGCGAGCGCGGGGTGCGCTTCGAGGTCACCGTCCGCACCGGCAAGTTGCGCAAGACCGGCTGTGACTCGTACGCCCGCAAGCCGGAGAACGGCGCCTACCTGCCCACCGAGCTGCGGGTGAAGGTGCTGGCCGGCGAGCCGGACGTGACCGACTACGCGTTCCGCTTCCAGCAGCGCGACGGCACCTGGCTGAACTCGGCGTACGGCAGCAACTGCGACAAGAACTACGGCGCGTTCGTCCGGCGGCTCGTCGCGGGCCGCACCTACAAGACGACGATCGTCTTCGACGTGCCGAACACCAAGGGTGACATCGTCTTCGTCTGGCCGACCATCGACGTCATCGCCACCTGGCACCTGGGCTAGGCGCCTTCCTGAGGCAGGGCCCGCAGGACGTGGGCGATGTGGTGGGACGTGCTCCAGGCGATCCAGTTGGCCGAGCTGCCGCCGCCGCGCGCGCTGCGGGCCTGCCGGGCGATCTGCGCGTCTCCCCAGGAGAAGCGGGCGCCCGCGGCGGGCCACTGCGCCGAGCCGACCAGGGTCCGGCACAGGTCGTGGCAGCGGTCGTCGCTGCGGGCGCCGCGCCGGGCCCAGCGGTAGATCCACCAGTCGCGGTCGGTGGTGTAGCGCAGGGTGGGCAGCTGGCGGTGGTTGATGCCGAGGCGCCGTACCGGTGAGGTCACGCCGTAGTCGGCATAGCCCACGCCGGGCTCCGACAGCCGCGCCCACACCTGGGCGTCCAGGCGCCCGACCGGGACGGCCTCGTCGGTGGGCAGGTCGTCCAGGTTGGGCGGCATCGCGCCGGCGGCGACGGTGACCGAGCGCCACGGCGACGACCGCGCCCAGCGCAGCACGTGCCGGGCGCGCTCCTCGAAGCTGTTCGCGTGCGCGGCGCAGGCGGTCTCGGCCAGGTCGATGACCAGGTCGACCCGCTCGGCCTCGAGGCCGGCCCCGGCGAGCAGCCGGTCGGTGGTCTCGGTCGCGGTGGCCGGATTGCGCGCGTCGCGGTGCGGCTGCAGCCGCAGCACGGCCCGCCCGAGGTGCATGCGAGCGGCCAGGCCGTGCTCCACCAGCCGGCGACGGCTGTCGTACGCCCGCAGCACCGGCAACATGGCCACCCCGACCGCGGCCAGTTCCTCGGCGAGCTCCAGCGGCGGTGAATCGAGCGGGTCCTCGGGCTCGTCGACCGCGCTCAGGTCGACGGCGATGGCGCCGGTCCGGGGTGGCATCTGTCGGACGAGCTGGGGCAGGCGGTCGCCGGGGGAGAGCTCGATGATCGGCATGACCCGGCCGGCGGTGGCGGCGTCCAGGTGGTGCAGGGCGGCGAGTTCACCGCGCCGGGGCCGCAGGATCGGACGGTATACCCCATCGGTCATTCACTCAAAGTAGCGTCAGATATCCGACGAGTGACAATGTGGAGGCTTTTCCTCACCCCAGGTGAAGATCTCGGGTGGCGGCGTCACGGGATACGGTGCGTCGGTGACCATGTCCCTGGACTCTCCGGCCGCGGCGGCCGCCGACGTCGTCGACGCGGTGCTGCGGGACCTCGCGACCTCCGACCAGCGCGGCGTGGTGGTCGACTCACCGCCCGGCGCGGGCAAGAGCACCCTGGTGGTACGCGCGGCCGGCGTCCTCGCCGCCACCGGCACCTCCCTGATGATCGTGGCGCAGACCAACGAACAGGTCGACGACCTGATCGAGCGCCTCGGCGTGAAACACCCGGCGCTGGGGGTGGGCCGGCTGTCCGCGGTGGACTACGCCGCCTCGGAACGCGTCCGCGACCACCCGTCGTGCCGCGTCGGCGCGAAGGTTCCGGACCTGGGCGGCCCGCCGGTCACGATCGGCACGGCGGCGAAATGGGCCACGGTCACCGAGGGCACCTGGCCCTGGGCGATCGTCGACGAGGCGTACCAGATGCGCTCGGACGCCCTGCTGCGCGTGGCCCCCCGCTTCGAACGCGCCCTGTTCGTCGGCGACCCCGGCCAGCTCGACCCGTTCTCGACGGTGGAGGTCGACCGCTGGACCGGCCTGAGCTGGGACCCGATGCAGAGCGCGGTGGCTGTGCTGCTGCGCCACAACCCGACGTTGCCGGTCCACCGCCTCCCGGTGTCGTGGCGCCTGCCGGCCTCGGCGGCGCCGGTGGTCGCGGCCGCGTTCTACCCGTTCACCGGCTTCCGGTCGGGCACCGGTCCGGGAGACCGCCGGCTGACGTTCACCGAACCGGCCTCGACCGACGTCGACCGCGTCCTCGACGTGGCGACGGCCACCGGCTGGGGCCTGCACGAACTCCCGGCCCGCTTCACGGTCCGCACGGACGCCGAGGCGGCGGCAGCGTGCGCCCTGATCGCGGCCCGGGCGCTGGCCCGGGGCGCGCTGGCCGTGTCGGAGACCGGCGAGACCCCGCTGACGGCGGACCGCATCGCGATCGGCGCGGCCCACCGCGATCAGGTGGCGGCGATCAGGTCGTTCCTGCCGGCCCACGCCCGCGAGATCACGGTGGACACGGCCAACCGCCTGCAAGGCCGCGAGTACGACCTGACGGTGGTCCTGCACCCGCTGTCGGGCCGCCGCGACGCGACCGCGTTCCACCTGGAATCGGGGCGGCTGTGCGTGCTGACCTCGCGGCACCGGCATGCGTGCGTGGTGGTAGCCAGGGCGGGGATCGCGGAGCTGCTGGATGCCCACCCGTCGACGGAACCGGTCCACCTGGGCGTACCGGTGAAGTTCCCGGACGGGTGGGAGGCGAACCAGTCGATGCTGGCCCACCTGGCCGGCCTGGCTCCCTAATCGGTCTTGTCTCGCGGTTCGGCCTTGTCGTGCGCATCGGCCTTGTCGTGCGCTTCGGCTTTGTCGCGGGCCTTTGCCGCGGAGCCGCGGGCCTGGTCGACCGGGTAGCGGCGGGCCGAATCGGCGAGCTTGTCCAGGGCCGCGGCCACCAGGTCGATGCCCAGCACGTCGGCGAGCCGGACGAGGTAGATGGTGACGTCGCCGAGCTCGGCCCGTACCCGTGGCCCCAGCTCCGGATCCGCCATGACGGCGGCGGACTGATCGGCCGTGAGCCACTGGAACTCGGCGACCAGCTCACCGACCTCCCCGGTCAACGCCATGGCAAGGTTCTTGGGAGTGTGGAACTGCTGCCAGTCCCGCTCGTCCGCGAAGGCCCGGACGCGCGCGGTCAGCTCGTGGATCGACGACGTGGTCACCGGCCGAGACTAGAACGCCTTTCTGTCGTACTCCGGCACTACGGTGGATCCATGTTCGAGGGACCGGACCTGGACGCGGCCGAGCGCCGCGTCGACGACTGGCAAGCCGGATTCGAGCAGCGGGCGGCACAGGCCCGCGAGCTCGCCGCCCGGCTGGCCCGGCTCAGCGGGGCGGCCCGCAGCGACGACGGCCTGGTCACGGTGACCGTCGGGGCCGGCGGGGGGCTGACCGGCCTGGAGCTGGACGAGGGGATCCGCCGGCAACCGGCGACGGAGACAGCCCGGCAGATCCTCGCGACCCTGGCCGCGGCCCAGGCTGATCTCACGGCGAAGGCGACAGTGGTCACCGACGAGACCGTCGGCGCCGACTCGGAGACGGGCCAGGCCGTGATCGCCTCGCTGACGCGATGACAGACCAATTCGAGGTACGCCCGCAGGAGCTGGTGACCCACGCCGGCCATGTGGAGGCGATCGCCGGCCGGGTGACGACGGCGGCGGAGGCCGGGGCGGCGGTCCGGCCGGGCGTCGACGCGTACGGGAAGTTGTGCGTGATGGTCCCGGTGATGCTGGGTGCGTTGCAGGACGTGGTGGTCGACGGCATCGGGGCGGCGGCGGTGGCGCTGGAGGACACGGGCGCGCGCCTGCGGGCGACGGCGGAGTCATACGCGGCCATCGACGAGAGCCGCCGGCAGAGACTGCTGGAGATTCAGGACGGCAAGGAGAAGTGAACCGGATCGGGTCCGGGGGACGTGTTGCTGGCGGATGGGGGATGTGAGCGCGGGCTGACGAACGTCGGCCGGTGTCGACACTTCTCCGCGGGGTCCGCGCCCGGGACGACACGGGAGGCAGCGATGAGCGACAGCTCGATCCACCTGGAAACCGGCGGCCTTGTCGAGTTCGCCGGTGACGTGCGGTTCTATGCCGAGAAAGTCGACCCGGTCGACGTGGCCCGGTCCCGGCAGTCGTTCTCCGCGGGCATCACCTTCGGCACCACCAACGCCAGCGAGGCCGTGTTGCGGGCCAAGGAGAGCTACGCCAAGGCGCTGGCCCACTCGCTGACCAATCTGACCCGCTTCATCGAGGCGGCGCGCATCCTCGCCGACGCTGCCGAGCAGGCGGCCGAGGACTTCCGAGCCGTCGACGATCAGTCGGAGCGGAGCATCAGCAACATCAAGGACATGTTGACCGCGGCGACGGATCAGACGCGGGCCGCGCGGTCCGGCGTGGAAGCGCCATGAGTGACGGAACCTTCCGGCCGAGTGGCGTGACAGCCTGGTCCTCCTACAACACGCCGCGGATCTGGGCCATGGTTGCGCGCGAGGACGATCCCGAGTCCTGGCGGCAGGTCGCCGCCCTGGGTTCGATGGCCGGGTTGCTGAAGGATCAACGGTCGCGGCTCGAGACCGCCAAGCAGAAGCTGATCGAAGCCTGGCCACCGGAGCGGAACAAAGCCGCCCGCGCGTTCGTCGACGAGATGGATGAGCTGCTGTTCACCATGCAGGCGAACAAGGACATCGCCGACGCCAACGCCGGCGCGCTGGGCCAGATCATTGAGGCGTTGCGACAGGCGAAGGAGAAGATCGCGCCGCTCTACCGGTCTTATCTCGACAAGAGTGACGACTGGGTGCCCGGCTGGTGGGACCACGCCGAGGAAGAGCTGGACGAGCAGGCCCGGCGGCACATGCGCGAGACCGAGGAGTGGGTGGCGCATCCGGGCAATGCCATCACGGCGCCGGCGATCTACGAGTTCCAGCCCGACGAGACCCGCACCCGGCCGGGCGACGAATCAGGTGGTGGCTGGCCGGCAATCGGTGTCGGTGCCGCGGACAGCATCGCGGTTCCGCACAATCCACCGCCTCCCGTGCCCGGCCAGGAGCCGTCCGGGCCTACCGCGCCGGGCACCACGCTTCCGGCGGGACCCTCGCTGGCGGAGGCGATCACTCCGGCGCCGGCCAATCCGGCGCCGAGCGTGGTGGCGCCCTCCACCGCTGCTGCCGGGGGTTCGCAGCTGCCGGGTCTCGTCATCGGTGGCAGAGCGAGCCAAGGCGTGACCGGCACCCCGCCAGGCGGTAGCGCAGCAGGCCAGGGCCTGACCGGCACCCCGGTTGGCGCTGGCGGAGCTGGCCGGGGCCTGACCGGCACCCCGCTCGGCGGCTCAGGAGGCCGGGGCTCCAACGGCACCACCCCTCTCGGCGGCGCGGCGCAGCGCGGACTGCCGCCGGGTGCGGTCATCGGCAGCGGCGTTCCCGGCCGGAGCCCGGCCGGCCCGACCACGCCGGTAAGGCCGACGCCACCGTCCTGGCTACCGCCGGCAGCAGGGCAGGCTTCGCGAGTCAGCACGGGTGCAGCCGGGTCATCTGCCGTGCCGATGAGCGGAGGGCACCGTCCGGACGCCGACGATCGCGATACGGAGATCGCCTTGGACGCGGACAGCCGATGGGCGACCGCGCAGGGCGTCGCTCCGGTCATCGAGCCGTCCCGCAAGACGTACCGTCACGATCCGGGTCCCGGCGTCATCGGATGGCAGGGGTGAAGCGGTCCGTGACGATCAGAGGCGTCGCCACGATCGTCGCGGCGGCTCTGGTGATGCCCGTGCTCGGCGGCGCGCCGGCCCGCGCCGACCAGCGCCGGGACGCCCAGTGGTACCTGAAGCGGCTGGACATCGCGGCTGCTCACCGGGTCTCCCAAGGAGCCGGTGTCACCGTTGCCATCATCGATACGGGCGTCCAGGCCGATCGGGCCGACCTGAAGGGCGCCGTGCTGCCCGGCTTCGACGTGACGGCTTCCGGCGACGCCCGTCAGGACGAGCTGGGGCACGGTACGGCCATGGCGGGCATCGTCGCCGCCCGCGGCCGCGGCGGTGATCGTGGCCTGCTCGGCATCGCCCCCCGCGCCAAGGTTCTGCCGGTCAGGCCCGCGAGCGGCCCGCTCGTCGTCGCGAAAGCAATCGAGTGGGCGGTGGACCACGACGCCAAGGTGATCAACATGTCGTTCGCCGTCGGGGGCGGTGATGACCTGGCCGCAGCTGTCGCCGCCGCTGCGAGATCCGACGTGGTGCTGGTGGCGGCCACGGGCAACGACGGCGAGGAGGGCATCGAGGACGACTTTCCCGCGGCCTGTCCGGAGGTGCTCGCTGTCGGGGCCAGCGGACGCCAAGGCGAGGCGACGAAGTTCTCGCACCGAGGGCCGCAGCTCGACCTGGTGGCGCCGGGCGTCGACATCCCGGTGATCGGCGGCAAGCTGGACCGCGAGTACCGGGTGGTCGAGGGCACCAGCGCGGCCACGGCGATCGTGTCCGGGGCGGCTGCCCTGATCAGGTCGAAGTATCCGAGGCTGTCTGCCGCCGACGTCGTATCCGTTCTCGAGTCGACGGCCACGGACAAAGGCACGCCCGGGCGGGATGACACCTACGGCCACGGGGAGCTGAATCTGGTCGCCGCGCTGAAGGCTGCTGGTCGGCCTTCGCGGCCGGCGCCGGCGACATCGGCCACGGTCATCGCCGGTACGGGTGACGACGATGACCGCCTACCCCTCCTGGCGATCGGTGGGCTCGGCATCCTCCTGCTCGCCGGTGCCGTCAGCGCGCTGGTTGTCGGGGTTCGGCGGCGGCGGGGCTGAGCCACGACAAGATCTTCGGCTGGCAGGCGTTCTGCACCTGCTCCCACGGCATCCCCAGCGCCCCCTCGGCCGCCTCCGCCGGTGCTTCGCCTCGGCGGGCCACCTCCGTGAAGAACGTCAGCATCCTCGGTTCGCCGTACGTCTCGGCCAGGCAGCGCATCGCCAGGAAGCCCATCGCGTAGTAGCCGAACCTCTCCGTCGGTTCGGCCGACCACTGCAGGTCCAGCCGGCCGTTCCAGCCCGACTCCTCCACATGCCGGCGCGCGTCGGCCACCAGTTCGTACGACTGCACCGGCGCGCCCGCGTACGCGATGTATTCGGCCAGGCCCTCGATGGCCCATTCGTCCGGGTTGTCCAGGGTGCCGAGCAGGGTCGCTATGTGGCCGAACTCGTGGCGGAGCAGGCGTTCGTCGGCCGGGTCCGCGTCCAGGGCGGTCGCGTCGATGATCGCGAAGGCCGTCTGCTCGCTGGTCCGGTCCACGAAGGCCGCCGCTTCGCGGTCCTCGCCCAGTGACTCGCGCCAGTGTCGCTCGTCCGCCAGGAAGGCCACGTAGGTGCCGGGCCGGGCCAGGGCGTACCGGTCGGCCACCTGGGCCGCGCGTTCCGCCGCCGCCAGCCAGGCCTCTGGTTTCGTGCCGGTCAGGCCCTTCGCGGCCGCCACCACCACCCGCCGGCCCGGGGCGAAGCTCAGCGTCCCCCGTTTCCACGGCACCGAGCCGTCCGGCCCGCTCTGGTCGAAGGCCGTCAGGACGGCCCGGTCACCGGTCACCAGCCATTCGGTACGGGCCGAGATGACGTCACCCGCCGGCACGTACGTCTCGGGTGTCCGCGGGCAGGCCGGCGCCGAGAAGCAGACTCGGATCCGGATGTCCGCCGTCCACCGCGGTCCTGTCCGGACGTTGCGCGTACGGGGCAGCCAACCGGACACCCGCAGCCCGCGCAGGTTCGCGTACAGGCGGGTCAGGTCGCCGGACAGTGCCGGGTCGACGCCGCTCAGCCATCCGCTCCGGTCCCCGCGCAGCAGCGCGGCGCCCTGCCGGTCGAGGGTCGCGCGGATCGCCCGTTCGGCCTGTTGCGCCCGGCCGGCGGTGACCCGGCTGCGCGCCACGCTGAAGGCGAAGACGCCGCCGCACATCAGTGCCAGCACACCGAACAGGGCCAGCCAGCGATCCGCCCGCCGGGGCGGCGGCGCTGTGGTGCCGGCCGGGTCGATCACAGCCGGGCACGTTACCGGGTCCTCGGGCCGCCGACGAGCCTTGATCACTGTCCGTTGATGTTTGCGTGACGGTCATCGGCTCGAAATATGGGAGGGGTTCACTGTCGGATAGAGGACTGATTCGCGAGCCGGCATGCAACTTGCACAGCGGTTCGCCATGCAAGTTGCATGTTTCGCGAGTCGCGGACCTGCTGCTCCAATGTCGCCGCAACGGTTTGACCGTCCTGCCGGTTTTCATTCATGGATGTTTTTGAGTTCGGCGATGATTGGTCTTCCAGTCGATCTCCGTGAGTGGAACTGTTCTACCCAGACGTAGCGCCAGCGACACGGACGGTGGTGGTACCGCATGCGCCCAGACGTTCTCGTCGGTCCCAGTGAGTGGGTGGTCGAGCAGTTCGGCGACAAGGTTGCCGCAGAGCTCTGGACCCGGGTTCCCGAAGCTTTGAGCACGGCGATCGACCGCGAGGTCCATGCTCATCCCGCTATGACGACGACCACGGAACGAGTGCTCGCCAATCCACGGTGGCCCCTGCCGTACGAGGAGTTGGTCCTATTTCTCGGCACGCTGCCGGGGGCCGAGATCATCAGCGTCCCCCGGTCCGTCTACCAGCTCGTGGTCATCAACGGCCACGTGGTGGTGCCCTGGTGCTACGGCCAGTCGGCGCGGATGTCCATGGCGGATGCCGAGGTCGGCCGCTCCTTCGGCCGGCTGGCCCGCGAGTTGCTGCGCCGGTTCGGGCCGCCGTGGCGCCGCTCGCAGGCCGAGGCGCCGCTGCCGCTCGACGCGGTCGACGAGCGCGAGGTGTCGAAGATCTGCGCGGCGATCGCCCAGCTCGATCCGACACCCGAGGTGGTCATCGCCGGCTATGCCGGTGCGCCGAACCTCGGCCTGTTGCGGGCCTGCCTGGGTGAGATCAAGTCGACGGACAACGGCTCGCTCAACTGGAGTCACCTGGCCGACCTGCCACTGCCGCCCCCGGTGATCCCGCGACCGCGCCGCATGCAATTCCCCTAGCGCACTTCCCCCTCCGTCCGCCGCCCTGCAGACCCGCAGGCGGCGGACGTTTTTGTGTCCGCGGCCGGTTCCGCCGGCGACGCCCGGACGCTAGAGTCCATCGATCTTGCTCACGGGGGAGTCTCATGCGTCATTCCTGGGTTGCCGCCACCGTCGCCGCCGGCGGCCTGCTGGTCGCCGGAGCGGGCATCGGTGTGGCCGAGGGCGGCACGATCGCCGCCCACCAGGCGACCGGGAAGGTTGCCGCCCCACAGGGGGCGGCCAAGGTCGCCGCTCCGCAGGCGACCGCGAAGGTCGCCGCCCAACGGGGGCCGGCGAAGGTCGCCCTCCGGATCGGCGTGAGTGCCCCGCAGTACGACAGCCCGGGCGGCACCGTGCCCACCATCGTGACCGTCTATGCGGTGCCCAAGTCCTCGAAGGTGTCCATCTCCGCCACCGGCGCCGGTGGCAGCACGGTCACCTGCACCGGTTCCGTCTGGCAGAACCCGGTCCGGCACACCGCCAGCCGCACCTGCTATCTGCAGCTGCCCAACGCCAAGGGCGGCTACGCCGTGCGGGGGAAGGCTGTGGTCACGACGGGCTCGGTGGTCCGCACCGCCTCGGGGAAGGGCACCCGGCCCGTGGTCGCCGACGGCGTGGCGGCACCGAAGCCGATGACAATGGCCGGCATCCAGCAGATCGAGCGCTGCGGCAACACGACCGGCGACGTCTGGCTGACCTTCGACGACGGCGGCAGCAAGGCCCAGGTCACGTCCATCCTGGCCACGCTGAAGCGGAACAACGTCAAGGGCCACTTCTTCTTCCGCGGCGACTGGGCCCGCAAGAACCCCGCGCTGTTCAAGACGATCAAGGCGGCCGGGCACGTCATCGGCAATCACACCTCGAGCCATCCCGCGCTGAGCCGCATGGGCAAGACCAACGTGGTCAAGCAGATCACCGCCGGCACGGCGGCGACCGGCACTCCGAAGCTGTTGCGGCCCCCGTTCGGCGCCGGCGCCTTCACCACCCGGCTGCAGAGCCACGCCAAGGGCCAGGGCTATCAGCTCTGCCGGTGGACCACGGACACCTACGACTGGGACGGCCCGTCCACGGCGCTGATGACCGAGCGGATCCGGTACGGCGACCACCGCTCGGCGCCGATCAGCGCCGGCGGCGTGATCCTCATGCACGGCCACGGAAAGAACACCGCGTCCGGACTGCAGAAGATCATCAACACCGTACGGGCGAAGAAGCTGAAGCTGCAGCCGCTGAAGTAGCGGGAACCCGCCGACAACGCGGCACGCACAGGGTCAGGGCCACATCCTCGGTCCGAGGCGGGGCGATTGGACGGCGTGGCCGCCTCCTCCGGGGTCTCATCACCGCAGTCGCTGGGCCTGCTTACGTCACCCGTCGCCGCCGCACCACACCGGCCTTCTCGCCGGGTTCGCCCGGCCTGACCTGGCAGGATGGTCGGCAGGACCCGACTGAGGAGCTGCCATGCCGCTGGACGACTTCGACCGGTACCCGCTGCTGTTCGGGCCCTCGCCCGTGCACCGCCTGGACCGGCTCACCCGGCACCTCGGCGGTGCCGCCGTGTGGGCCAAGCGCGAGGACTGCAACTCCGGCATCGCGTACGGCGGCAACAAGACCCGCAAGCTCGAATACCTGGTCGCCGACGCGCTGGCCCAGGGCTGCGACACGCTGGTCTCGATCGGGGGCGTGCAGTCCAACCACACCCGGCAGGTCGCCGCCGTGGCCGCGTACGCGGGACTGAAGTGCGTGCTGATCCAGGAGAGCTGGGTCGACTGGCCGGACAGCGTCTACGACAAGGTCGGCAACATCCTGCTCAGCCGCCTGGCCGGGGCTGACGTACGGCTGGTCAAGGCCGGCTTCGGGATCGGCTTCAAGGAGAGCTGGGACCAGGCCATCGCGGAGGTGGAGGCGCGCGGCGGGAAGCCGTACGCGATCCCGGCCGGCGCCTCCGACCACCGGCTCGGCGGTCTCGGCTTCGCCAACTGGGCGCGTGAGGTGGCCGACCAGGAGGCCCAGCTGGGGGTCTTCTTCGACACGGTGGTGGTCTGCTCGGTGACCGGCAGCACCCAGGCCGGCATGATCGCGGGCTTCGCGGCGCTGGGCGACGACCGGCCGCGGCGGGTGCTGGGCATCGACGGCTCGGCCAAGCCGGCGGAGACCTGGGACCAGGTGGCCCGGATCGCCCGCAACACGGCCGAGCTGATCGGCCTGGGCCGCGAGCTGCGCGACGACGAGATCCTGCTGGACGACCGCTACCACGCCGGCATCTACGGCATCCCGGACGAGACAACCCTGGAAGCTATGCGGCTGGCGGCCCGGACCGAGGGCATGATCACCGACCCGGTGTACGAGGGGAAGTCGATGGCCGGGCTGATCGACCTGGTCACCCGGGGCGAGATCAGCAAGGACGCGACGGTCCTGTACGCCCACCTCGGCGGCCAGCCGGCCCTGAACGCGTACAGCGCCATCGTCTGAAATTCAGCGGACGGCCGGCCGCGCCGGGGCCCACACTGCCTGGCGATGACTTTCCACGAATCGGCCCGGACCATCGCCGGGCAGCTGCAACGCGGCCTCGGCCGGGGCGCTCGCGCGGTCCGGGACCCGGCGCTCGTCGAGGCCTGCCTACGGCGGCAGTACGCCTGGGACTGGCAGGTCGATTCACGGGATGTCTATCTGGCTCGGCTCGTGCGGGACCTCGGCCTGCCGGTCCAGCCGATCCTGGCGCGGCTGTACGCCGAGGAGCCGGAGTTCACCGTCTCTCTCGGTGTGCTGGCCTGTCTGGAAGCGGCCGGAATCGAGGAAGTGGTCGCCGGTGTCCGCGACTACATCGAGCGCGGGCGGCGCGGACCGGAGGTGCTCGAACACATCGATCGGGAGCCGCCGGCGCCGCGGAGTGCGCCGCCGCCGCCGCACCTGGCCTGGTCGAACGGCGAGCTGCTGGCCGTGCTGCGCGCTCCGGCACCCCGGTCGCTCCACCGGTCGGTGCTGCGTGAACTGGCGCGGCGCCCCGGTGAGCCGGAGCTGCTCGACGTGCTGAACACAATGGACACCGCTGGGCTCGGCGGTGCCATCGTCCGGGCCGTCGCGCAACTGGGCAGTGTCGCGGTGCCGGCCGCCCGGCGCTGGGCCGCAGCCGAAGGCCCGCTGCGGCAAGCGGCCGTTTCCATCCTCGCTGCCCACGGCGACGAGGCCGACGTGCCGGTGCTGCTGGCCGAGGTCGTCCGCCTCGACAGCACACCGGACCAGCTCTGCGGGTACGACGAGCTGGTCACCGGCCTGGCCCGGATCGGTGGCCCGGTCGCCGCGATCCTGCGCCGGCTCTGGCTCACTCCGCACAGCTATGAACGTGCGAGCTATCTGCGGGCGTACCGGATCGCCGACCCGGCGGTCGCAGAAAGTCTGCTCGTCGAAGGGCTGTGGGACTGCGAGGAGGGCGTCCGCCGAGTGGCCGCCGAGCACGTGGCGCTTGACGCCGAGACCCGCGAGCGGCTGGGTTACCTGCGCGACGACCCGATGGAGGACGCCGGTGTGCGCGGCGCCGCAGCCGCCCGGCTGGAAAGCTGAGGGGCATGGCTTCCTACGTGGTGACCGGCGGTGGACGAGGCGTCGGCCGGGCCGTGGTCGAGCGGCTGGCCGGCGAGCACGACAGCGTGGCCGTGCTCGAATTCGATCCGGCGGCGCTGGATTGGGTCCGTGACCATCCGGCCGCCGGGCGGATCCTGCCGGTCATCGGTGACGCCGCCGACCCGGCGGTTGCCGAGCAGGCCGCCGCCGTCGCCGCGGCGGCCGGACCGCTCGCCGGCTGGGTCAACAACGCCGCCGTGTTCCGCGACGCGTGGCTGCACGAGGTGCCGCCGGCCGAGCTGCTCGCGCTGATCGGCCGCAACCTCGACCCGGTGGTGGTCGGCAGCGCGGCGGCGGTCCGGCACTTCCTGCCGCAGGGCACCGGAGCGATCGTCAACGTCTCGTCCCATCAGGCGCAACGCCCGGTCCGGGGCGCGCTGGCCTACGCCACCGCCAAGGCCGCGATCGAGGGGCTGACCCGGGCGCTGGCCGTCGATTACGGACCCCATGGCATCCGGGTGAACGCGGTCGCGCTGGGCTCGATCGCCACCGAACGGTCCGACGAATACGTGGCCGGGCTGGACGAGGCCGGGGCCGGGCATTTCGCGCGCGAGATCCGGCTGCTGCATCCCGTGGGGCGGCTCGGGCGGGTGACCGAGGTCGCCGACGCGGTGGCGTTCCTGCTGTCGCCGGCGGCCTCCTTCGTCAACGGGGCGGTGCTCCCGGTCGACGGGGGCCGCGCCGCCCAGGGGCGCGACCCCGAAGAGGCTTGATAGTGATCGTCATCAATTGCCGAACACTCAATGCTTCTTTATGGTTACGAAAGGTGAAGTCTCTGGCGAGGGGTGTTCTGCTTGAAAACGGGTCTGACGCAGTCGTTGCTTCCCCCTGACCTGCGGCAACGAATGGCGGACCTGCTGCCCGACGGGAGGACGGTCACCTACCCGCCCAAAGAGAAGATTTTCGGAGAGGGCGACGAGTCCACCCACATCGCGATCATCCTCCGCGGTGTCGTGAAAATTACCGCTTCCACTGCCACGGGCCGAGAGGCACTGCTTGGCCTGCGCGGTGCGGGCGAAATCGTAGGTGAGCTCGCAGCACTCTACGGCAGCCCGCGGTCGGCGACCGTGCGAGCACTGAGCGGCGTTGAAGCCCGTTTGATCGCCGCGTCGGTGTTTCAGCAGCGGCTGCGTCAGGACCCGGATGCGTTGTTCGCTGTGCTGGCCGCCGTGATCGGGCGCCTGCGGGAGTCGGATCGGCGCCGGCTCGAGTTCACCGGATTCGACGTGCTGGAACGAGTGTCCCTCCTGCTTGCTGAGCTAGCGCTCACCCACGGAGAAGTCTCCGCCGAGGGGGCAGTGACCATCGGCCTGCGGCTGTCCCAGGAGGAGGTGGCGGGTGCTACGGGAGCGTCTCGAGAAGCTGTCGCCAAGGCGCTTCGTCAACTGCGCGACCGCGGGGTGGTCACGACCGCGCGCCAGCGGATCGTCGTGCTCAGCGTGAAGGCACTGAGGCCACGTCTCTGAACCGGTATTTCTGCACAGACGTCTGCCGTCACCGGAGATAGACACATCGCAGTGCCTATCTCGGAGGAGCGACACTCATGGCGGTACCGCACCATTTCTCCATCGTCGTCCTTGATGTTGAGGGGTCCGGAGAGCTGACCGGGCCGGAGAAGGAACTGGTCAGACGAGACCTCTATGCCATCTTGAGCCGTGCATTGGAGTTGAGCGGCGTCGGCGCGGCCTCGGTACGCAAGGAGGACCGCGGGGACGGCGTCTATCTGCTCATCTCGGCCGATGTCTCCAAGCGATTGCTGATCGACCCGTTCATCGCCGCCCTGGACGACGAACTGGGCGAGCGCCCAGTCGGCCAGCCGGGTCTGCGGCTACGCCTCGTCGTGCACCACGGTGAAGTACTGCTGGACGAGCAAGGATCAAGCGGCGGGGCTGTCGACACGGCATTCGCGATGGTGGACTCCCCCCAACTTCGCGAGGCACTGCGAAGTGCGAAGCGAGGACGGATAGCGGTCGTGGTGCCGGACGATCTGTACCTCAGTGTCGTGCGTGGCTATCCAAGGCCCGATCCGCAGCGGTTCCGCATGCGACAGCTCGAAACCAAGAGGGGCCGGCTGCGCACCTGGGTGACCGTGCTCGGCGCAACCGAGCAACCCGGCAGCAGCGCGGGCGATGCGAGCACGTCGGAGCTGCATGTCTCTCACCCGCAACCATCCATGCACGTCGGTGACAACAACTCCGTCGGGACGAATGCCGGCGGGTTCGTCGGCCGCAGCTCGGGGACTGTGACGTTCGGCGCCGCCTCGCGCGACCCCGGCGGCGACCGATGAGTGGGGACGAGCGCGTGGAGCCGGTCCAGGGAGCGCAACCCTCAGCCGACGACGGTGTGACGACGACAGCCGGCGAAAAGACATCGGACGATGACTCCGCACAGGGCCGGGACCGCGTATCCGCGGGACTGTTGGATGGTGCGGATGCTCTCGCTGCTGGCTCTCGCGCACTGGCCGAAGCTTCCCGTACCTTCCGGCTGCAGACCAATCAACAAATCAACATTTTCGGTACGCCCGACGGTGCGCGACCGTTCTCCGTCACCGCCTTGTCTGCTGACACTCTTTCACGGGTCCGTGGTTCCTTCGTGCAGTCGAACGACTACCCTGCGTTGTGGGACCGCTTGCTTGATCAACATCTGGTGGTGCTCAGCGGCGGCCCGGGCCGCGGGAAGCGCCACGCCGCGATGCACGCGCTGGACGCGGTCTGTGACGGCCGCGTGCATGAACTGACCGCTCGCGGCATGGCCGAGCTGACGGTTGCCGAATTGTCCGAGGACACCGGCTACCTCTGGACCGGCCTGGCGGACAACGTCGTCGCCGAGGCGCATGAAGCCGAACTGCTGCGGGAAGCTCTGCGGACACGCCGCTCGCGCATGGTCGTCATCTGGCCGGCCAGTGCGACGTGGCCATTTGAGCTCGATGAGCTGCGCCAGTTGTTCACAGCTACGCCGGATCTTTCGGCCGTCCTGAGACAGCACCTGCAGGCGGGTCTCGACGAAGATCCACGGACGACCTCCGCAGTGGCCTCGCTGCTCGATGATCCGCTGGTGGCGGAGGCACTTGCCCGGCTCGCCGGTGCCGAGGAGGCTGCGCGGCTGGGCGCCGCACTGCGCGACGTGGTTCGCGACGGCGGCTCTCCGGCGGATGTCCTGAACCGGTTCGCCGCTTCGGCGGAGCAGACCAGCGAATGGTTCGCCACGTTGAAACAGCGTGAGGACCGCGCGTTCGCACTCGCGCTGGGAGCGCTCGACGGCCTGTCCTTCCCGACAGTTGTCGCTGGTGCCCGCCGTTTGGACGAGATGCTGCAAGCCGCCGAAGATCCGGAAGGCAGGATCTTCATCAGGCCGGTTGAGCGTCCGGCACATCCGTTGCTGAAAGCGGTGAACGCGCGAAGAGCCGCGGGTGAGCTGGAGCGAAGCTACGGCAAGGTGCCCGTAACGGTGGTGCGTTCCAACCGGGAGGACTTCCCCCGGCGCATGCTCACCGCGTTGTGGCAAGAGTTTCCATATCTGCAGGAGATCTATCTCGAGTGGCTGGGTCATCTGGTGGGAAGCGACGATCCCTACGTACGAGATCGGGCGGCGGTCGTCACCGGACTTCTGGCGGAACACGACTTCGACTTCATTCGCGTACGTGTCCTTCTCGAGTGGGCTGGAAACGAGAGGTCCGATGTGCGCCGCGCGGCCGGGGTTGCGCTCCGGGCTTCCGCCCTCAGTGGCACGCTCAAGGAGATCGTTTGGGAACTGCTCGACGACTGGGCGTCGCCGGGGGGTACGCCGAAGACTGCCGAGAACAACCGGAGGTTGACCGCTGCCGCGGCGCTCGGCGACCCCGTCGGTGGGACCGACTGTCGGCGGGCTCTGGACATCATCAACCGCCGCTTGCTCGACCGGCAGCCCGGGTCTTATCCCGATCGGCGCATCCTTGCGACGGCGCGGGCAGTGGTCGAACTCTTCGGCGATGGCAGCTCCACGCAGAGTGTCATGGTGCTCGAGCAGATGGTGGACTGGATCGACAAGAAGGAGATCGGACCGCACAACGTCGCCGTCGGCGCTCTGATCGGTATCGTCGGCAGGTCACCCGATGCGGGCGACGGCGAAGGCCGCCGCATCCCTCCCGTTCTGCGGGCCGCAGTAGTCGAGCCTGAAAATCTTCCACGCATCGCATATTTGTGGCGTCGCGCGCTGGACGACCGGCTGATGGGTCCGGCGACTCTCCGGGCCCTGCGCCAACTCGCTGAACACGTCGACGTGGAAAGCGCTGAGGAGCGCACGCTCGTCGAGCTTGTCCGCACTCTGCCGGAAACAGCGCGGGAACTGCGGACTCTTGTCTTCGAAGCACGGCAGTGGACGCGGGAAGAATCGCACGCGCCGATTCTCGACCGGCTTCTGACCGCCTTGAGCAACGATGGAGAATGCCGATGAACGTTTCCGAGACCATCGACCCGATCATCGGCGAGTCTGTGCTACCGCTGTTCACCCTCGGCGCTCCGGTGAACATGATGACCGGCCATGCCGTTCTGGTGTACCTGTCGCGCACGGGGTCTGGACGTCCTGACGTCAGGATCGGGAACCCGCCGCCTCTGCGGGAACGTATCAAGCGGCGCTACTGGCGTTTCGAGGTGGATACCGCGATGCATGCCACGTCGGTGAGCCTTACGCTACCGGCGGCCGAGGAGACCACCGTTTTCACGGCCCGGGTGAATCTCACCTGGACGATCAGCGATCCGGCGCAGGTGGTCCTCTCGGGCATCCGGGACTTCCGGCCGGTCATCTGGGGTTTTCTCGACCACCTGCTACGGGGCATCAGCAGAAGGCACCGGATCGAGACCGCAGGCATCGCCGAACAGGACATGAACGATTGCCTGGAACGCAAGATTCAGGACATCGGCCAAGGGGTGCGGCTGAACCTCCTGTCAGTGAACGTCCAATGCGATGAAGCCGCTGGGCGACACATCGCCGCCCGCATCGATTCGGAGCGGACGCGCGAATTGGCCGTCCTGCGAGGGGTGTTGGAACGCGGACAGGAAGAGCACCGGATCCAGGCCGAGCGGATTCGCGCAGAGCACACTCATCAACTCGAGGCGATGGCGTCCCGGCACGAACTGGCGCTCAAAGATCAGCGGGTGGCGTTCTACCGCACCGCTGTCGCCGAGGGCGGCTACAACGTCGTGATGCTGCACCTGCTCGAACACCCCAACGACATCAAGACCGTCGTGGACATGCTGCATGCCGGTCAGAAGGACGAGTACGAGCGAGCTCGGCAGATCTTGCAAGACCTGCTCACCAACAATCTGATCAATCAGGCGGACGCCGAGCCGATGCGGGAGTACGCCATCAGCAGACTGCAGTCGGCGTTCGATATCGGGGCCATGCCCACCAAGATCACCGCCGTGCATGAGAAGACCAAGACGGTGACAGAGACGGAGCGTAAGAAGCTGATCAAGGAGTGAACCAAGCGGTCACGCCGAGCCAGAGCAGTACAGTTGCCAGCGTGAGGAAGGTCGCGACAGTTGCGCGGTGCAGCCAGCGGTACTTCGCCATCGCGATCGATGCGAGGTCCGATGCTTGCCGCCAGACCTGTTCGTGCTGCCCGGCCGGGGACGGCGTGGTCAAGACATCTAACGCCGACATCGTCGCGAGGGCCGGAAAGGCAATGCGGCTGCCAGCGGCAGTCGGGCGGGACAGACGGGGAACCTGCCCGGCTACCAGCAACCCCGCCGAAGCCAGAACCAACCCCAACCCTACGGTGAACACCACCATCGGTACGAGGTCAGCCGTGCCGGCTGCTCGTCGGTTGGCCAGAACCGTAACGGCGAGGGCCTGTACGGCGGCCAGGGCGCCGGCTTTGGTGTCGGCGTACCGAATGGATTGGTTGATCTCCGTAACCGTGTGGAGGCCGATCGACAGGTCCTGCTGGAGGGCCGTCACCGAGGACACCTTGCGACGCTGAGTTCGTGGAATCGCCATGTGTCTATGGCACCGGGTCTTCCCCTGAACGTCTGTGTACGACTACCTTTACCGGTCCTCTGTGACGAGGCTCGCCGTGGTGAACGGTTCGCGGCGGGCGCGCATGTCGGCGTACGTGGTCACCAGCAGCGGGGCCAGAACCACGTAGCTCACCGCGTAGTACGCCGTCTGCAGCAGCGTGTTGATCACCGTGGCCGTGCTGTTCGGGGTGGTGTAGCTGCCGCCGAGCGTCACGTCGACCAGTGTGGTCACCAGCGTCAGGAGCAGGCTCGCGCCCACGCTCAGGCCGAAGATCGTCGCGATGCGGGCCACCGAGACGCCGATGCTCGCGTGGAAGAGCTGGAAGCAGCGGCCGATGCCGTTGCCGCGTTCCAGCAGGACCACCACCGACAGCACGGTCAGGGCCGCGCCCACGTAGAACACCGGGAAGAAGCACAGCACCGTCGCGACGATCAGCACCGGGATCGCCAGCAGGTACCAGCCGAGCAGCGCCGGGAGGCGTTTCGCCGCGGCCAGCAGGGCCGGGCCCACCAGGTTGCCGGTGCGGCCGGTGGCGGTGAACACCGCCACCTGCTGGTTGGCCAGCTGGCCCAGCATGTAGAAGAGGCCGGCCACGACGGCGGCCGGCAGCAGCACGGTCAGCCCGGCGAAGAACAGGGAGAAGTCCGGTCGGGTGCCCGCGTCGACCGACGCCTGCAGGCTCTCCTGCGCCACCCGCTGCTCGTCCTGGAAGGCCAGCATGGCCGGGAGCAGCAGCACCAGCGCCGGGAGTGAGACGATCAGCTGGATCACCGCCATCGGCCGCCACGCCGCCTTGAGCAGCCGGAAGCTGCGCCGCCACCAGCCGTTGAAGTCGTTGCTGACCAGCGGGTCGGCCGGATCGAAGCCGACCTGCTGCGGGTAGGGATAGGGATAGGGGTACGGCTGCTGGGGCTGCGCGTCCCAGCCCTGCCAATCACCCTGCGACATGAATCCCCCCTCCAGGCGTCGAAACCATAGCGGTGCCGGTGCCTCCCGCGCCGCCCCGTTGTGCTGCGGACATCGGATAACCTGCGAAGAATGTCCGCGCCGCAGGTTGAGTCGCCCACCGTCATCCGGGACCGGGCCGTCTCCGTCGCGGATTACCTGCTCGCCGTTCGCGCGCACATGGAACGTCCCGCGCGGACGCTGCCCGCTGACGCGTACCGGATGGATGCCCTGCCGGAGCACCCGGCGTGCTCGATCGGACCGGGCGCGGACGGCCCCGGCTGGCTGCGGGTCGGCCTGCCGGACCCGCCGGCCGCGGTCGCGGTGCCCGCCGAGCTGCGCCGCCGGCTCAACGAGATCAGCCCGACCGACGAGCCCAAGGCCGACGGCGAGGAGTTCGAGACCTGGCGGGACGAGGTGTGGCGGCCCTGGTCGATCGCCAGCGCCGAGGCCGAGCGAGCCCGGGTGCTGCACCGGCAGCTGTTCGACCTCATGCACCAGGTCGACATGGCCGCCGCCGGCACCGAGCTGGTCTGGGGCCACGGCGTCCTGGACACCGTCATCAACGGCCAGCGGGTCCGCTATCCGCTGGTGGCGACGCCGGTGCTGATCGAATACGACCCCGACCGCTCGATGATCACCGTGTCCCCGCAGGGTCCGTCTCGGCTGCAGACCGACGCGCTGGCCGGGCTGGACGAGCGCTACCTCGGCCAGCTCCTGGGCCTGGCCGGGCCGGCCGGCACCCTGGAGGTCGACCTCTGGGACGATCTGGAACGCCGCGAGCTGTTCGAGCGGGCCCTGGGCCGGCTCGGCTACGACCGGCGGGTCGTCGCGCCCGGCGAGACCGCCATCGGCTCGCACATCGTCGACACCGGCGTGCTGTTCGCCCGGCCGCGGCAGCGACTGCTGCGCGGCTTCCTGGAGAGCCTGCGCGACCGGCTGCTCGCCGGCGACACCACCAGCATCGGCGCGCTGGCCGCGATCGTCGCGCACGAGCCCAGCAAGCTGCGGATGCCCGACGACCGGCCGGAGGACTGGCACCGGGTGGGGGAGCGGCTGCTCATGCCGCTGCCGACCAACGAGGCCCAGGAGTCGATCGCCCGCCGGCTCGCGCTGCACCGCAACGTGGCCGTACAGGGCCCGCCCGGCACCGGCAAGACCCACACGATCCGCAACCTGATCTGCCACTTGATGGCCAACGGCAAGCGGGTGCTGGTCGTCGCGCAGAAGGAGGACCCGCTGCGGGTGCTCCGCGACGGGCTGCCGGCCGAGGTGCAGGCACTCTGCCTGGCCGTGCTGGGCCGCACCACGGACCAGCTCGTGCAGCTCCAACTGGCCGCCCGGGAGTTGTCCGACCGGGCCGCCACGCTGGATCAGCACGCCGAGGCGGGCCGGGTGGAACGGCTCACCCGGCGGCTCGAGGACGCCGAGCAGGATCTGGCGGCGGCGCTGGGTGGGCTGCGGGCGATCGCGGAGAACGAGGCTGCGACGTACCGGATCGACGACGTGCGGCTCTCGCCCGCCGAGGTCGGCGCCTGGCTGCGGGAGCGGGCCGCCGCGCACGGTGGCATCCCCGACCCAGTCTCTCCGGCCGACCGGCCGCCGCTGTCCGCGGACGAGTTCGCCGCTCTGCTGCAGCTCGCCGCGCGGATCTCGCCGGCCGACCGGGCGGCCGCGCTGCGCCCGCTGCCGGAGGTCGCGGCGCTGCCGGACGCGGCTACCGCCAGACAGGCGCGGGCCGAGCGGGAGTCGGCCGCCGACCGCGTCGCCCGCCTGGAGGCGGCCGGGGTCGACACCGACGCGGTACGCACGCAGGGCGCGAGTGCCGTCGCTGAGCTGCTCGACGGCCTGCGGGACGCGGTCGCGTGGCTGCACCGCCGGGAGGGCACCTGGACCGATCGGCTCGGCCGGCTGCTGTCCGACCCGCACTGGGCGACCCTGTGGACCGACCACGTGACCGCGACCGAGGAGCTGCAGCGCACCCTGGCCGAGCTGGCCCGCGCCCTCGGCGGGCACCGGGTCACCGCCTCGGAGGCGCTGGCCGCGGAGCCGAAGAGGCTGCTGATCGGCCTCGGCGAACTGCGTGAACGGTTCGCCGCGGGCCGGGGTGTCAACCGGATCCTGCAGGGCGGCCTGTGGCGCATCGCCGACGAGGTCCGGGTCGACGGCGAGGCCCTGCGCACGGTCGAGGACGTGGACCTGGCGGCCGCTTGGGTGCGGCGGGGGCAGGCCCGGCGGCGGCTCGGCGAGCACTGGGCCGAGTGGATCCAGCGGCTGGCCATCCCGGAACGCCCCGGCGACCCGGAGGTGTGGGCCGGCACGCTGCTGGCCGAGGCCGCCCAGTCGCTGGGCTGGGACGCCCGGCAGTGGCCCGAGCTGTCGGCGCGGCTGCGGGTGCTCGTACCCCAGGAGGAGCTGGAGCTCGACGCGGCCCGGCTGGCCGAGGTCTCGGCCCTGCTCGACGCCTCGTCCAACCACCCCACCACCACCCTTGACCGGACTGAAGGCGGCCTCCTGGACGTTTTTCAGCTGGATGAGCTGGACGCCGCGGACCGCGCGGTCGCGGATGCCCTGGTGCCGTGGCCGCCGCTGGCCGCCGCCTGGTTCGCGCCTGACCTGGACCAATGGGACGCGCTGGTCGCCGAGGCCCGCCGGCTCGCGGCGCTGCGGCCCGACGTGCAGCGGTACGTGGACCTGCGCGACCAACTGGCGGAGGTGGCCCCGGAGTGGGCCGCCCAGGTCGACGCGGGCCTGGTGCCGGCCGTGTCCGGTCCTCTCTGCCTGCGGGCCTGGCAGTGGCGGCAGGCTCAGACGTGGTTCGACCAGGTCGTCGGCAGCGTGGACCCGGCCGTGCTGAACCGCCGGGTCGAGCTGGCCCGTGACAAGATCCGGCGGCTCACCGGTGACCTGGTGGTCGCGTCCGCGTGGCTCGAGGTCTCCCGCGCCCTCGACGACCGGCGGCGGGCCGCGCTGGCCGACTGGACCACCGCCCTGCGCAAGATCGGCAAGGGTACGGGCCGCAGCGCGGCAGCCTGGCAGGCGCACGCCCAGCGGGCCATGGAGTCCGCCGTCGAGGCCGTGCCGGTCTGGGTCATGTCGGTGGACCGCGCGATCGAGCAGTTCGCCGGGGGCGCGCACTTCGACGTGGTGATCGTGGACGAGGCGTCGCAGGCCGACCTGTTCGCGCTGCCGGTGCTGTCGCTGGCCGAGCGGGCCGTGGTGGTCGGCGACGACCAGCAGATCGGCCCGCAGCTCGGCTTCGTCGGCTCGGTCGCCGGGCTCATCCACAGCCACCTGGACGACGTGCCGTCGGCCGAGCACTTCGACCCGGAGTCGTCGCTCTACGACCACGCGGTGCGGCGCTCGCCGGAACGGATCCTGCTCACCGAGCACTTCCGCTGCGTGCCGCAGATCATCGAGTTCTCGTCCCGGCACTACTACGACGGCAAGATCCAGCCGCTGCGCGCGGACCGGGCGGTGCATGCCCCGGTGCGGCCGGTGTTCGTCCCGGACGGGACCCGGCAGCCGCTGCCGCCCTACGGAGACGTCAACGTCGCCGAGGCTGAGGCCCTGGTGGCGCAGGTGTCCGCCCTGGTGGCCGATCCGTCGTATGCCGGTAAGACGATCGGAGTCATCAGCCTGCTCAGCACCAGCGGACAGGCCACCTACCTGCTGTCGCGGATCCGCGAGGCGATCGGCGAGGACGAGATGGAGGCGCGGCGGCTGCGGGTCGGCGACGCGTACACCTTCCAGGGCGACGAACGCGACGTCGTGCTCGTGTCCATGGTGGTCTCCGACAACGACGGCCGGCCCTCGGCGTTCACCAAACGCGAGTACCACCGCCGGATCAACGTGGCCGCCTCCCGCGCCCGCGACCAGCTCTGGATCTTCTATTCGGTCCGGCCGTCGTCGCTGCTGGCCGACGACGCGCGGGCGCTGCTGCTGAACTACGCGCTGAACCTGCCGGTGCAGACCACCGCACCGGACCTGGAACTGCTCTGCGAGAGCGACTTCGAACGCGAGGTGCTGCGCCGGCTGGTCCAGCGCGGCTACCGGCCGACCCCGCAGTTCCGGATCGGCGGCTACCGCATCGACTTCGTGCTCAACGCCCCGGACGGGCGCCGCCTGGCCATCGAGTGCGACGGGGACGCGTACCACGGGCCGGAGCAGTGGGAGAGCGACATGCGCCGGCAGGCGGTGCTGGAACGGGTCGGCAACTGCGTCTTCGTCCGGATCCGTGGCAGCATCTTCGCCCGCGAACCGGAAGCAGCTCTGCGCCCCCTCTGGCAGCGCATCGAGGAGCTCAACGTGGCACCGTTCCGAAGCGGCGGCGATACTCCGTCGGGGTCAGACCCGTCTCCCGGCGCAGCAGAGCCCGCAGGTTAGTCGCGGTGCCCAGGCCCGTGCGCCGGGCCACCACCTCGGGGCGGGACTCGCCGCGTTCGAGCAGCCGGCAGGCCAGGGCGACGCCTTCGCCGGTCAGCCAGGCCAGCGGCGTCGTGCCCAGCTCGGCGCGGAACCGGCGGTGCAGGGTCGCCTGGCTGATCGCCGCGTGCCCGGCCAGGTCGGCCACGGTCAGCGGCTGGTCCAGGTGCTCCTGCACCCAAGCCAGCAGCGGTGCGAGGGACTCGTCGCGGGTCGCCGGCACCGGGCGTTCCACGAACTGGCGCTGGCCGCCGTCGCGGTGGGCGGCGAAGACCAGGCGGCGGCTGACCGCGTTGGCGACCTCGGCGCCGAAGTCGCGGCGGACCACGTGCAGGCCCAGGTCCAGCGCCGCCGCGCTGCCCGCGGCGGTGAGGATGTCACCGTCGTCGACGAACAGGACGTCCGGTTCGAGGGTCACGGCCGGGAACCGGGTGCGGAAGTCGTCGGCCCACTGCCAGTGCGCGGTGGCCCGGCGGCCGTCCAGCACGCCCGCCTCGGCCAGCGTGAAGGCCCCGCTGCAGAAGCCGATCAGGCGGGCGCCGCGAGCGTGGGCACGGCGGATCGCCGCCAGCACCGCCGGGCGCCGGGGCACCTCGACGTCGGGGCGGTTCGGAACGATCAGGGTGTCGGCCTGCTCGGCTGCTTCCAGCCCGGCCACGCCGGTCAGCGTGTAGAAGCCGTCGCGCATCGGCGTACGGGGGGTGGGGGAGCAGAGGCGGAAGTCGTACAGGTCGCGGCCCAGCTCGGGGCGGCGCAGGCCGAAGATCTCGGTCGCGCAGCCCAGCTCGAACGGGTTGGAGTTGTCGTCGACGACGACCACGACCCGGTGCAAGGAATCTTGCGTCATCCGCGATTCCTAGCACTCCCTGCCTCGGCCGGCCAGCGGCGAGGATGAGCAGATGAGCGACGAACCGATTTCCCTGCGTGCGGCCCTGGCCTCCTTCGACACCCTGTGGAGCCCGCGCATCGTGACCCGGGTCAACGACTACGACGTACGCGTGGCCAAGGTCCAGGGCGAGCACCTCTGGCACACCCACGACAACACCGACGAGTTCTTCCTCGTACTGGACGGCGAACTGCAGATCGCCCTGCGTAACCGTACGGTCGTGCTGCGCCAGGGCGACGTCTTCACCGTGCCGCGGGGCACCGAGCACAAGCCGAGCTCACCCGGCGGCGCCCAGATCATGATGTTCGAACCGACCGGGACGCCGACCGTCGGCGACTGGCACGAGGAGATCCCCGATCACGTGGACGCCACCACCGGCCACCAGCTCGGCGGCTAGGCAGACTCGATCCGGGCCTTCACCCCCGAGTGCTCGGTCAGCAGGTTGAGCAGGGCGGAGCCGTCCAGCAGCTCGACCGGGCGGCCCGCCACCGCCTCGTACGCCTCGACCTCGTACCCGTCGACGGCGACCAGGATGCCTTTTGTCGCGCCCGCCGCCGCGACCTCCTCGGCGAGGCCGGCGGCCGTGGCCGCGCTGACCGGCTTGCCGCGTACGGCATAGATCACCACCGCGCCCCCGAACAGTGGCCGGGGATCGGTGGCCAGCCAGCGCGGACCCTCGGCCGCCTGGCCCATCTCCAGTCCCATGTTGCCGAACAGGTCGCCGAGCAACTGCTCGTACTCGGCGGCCGGCAGCGTGGCCAGGTTGGGCCGCTCGTCGATGTCGGCCAGCACGTTGAACTCGCCGGTGAAGTCCTCCCCGGCCTCCCGGTCGAAGTCGATCATCGGGGTCACGCCGTCGAGCTGGTCCGGCTGGGTGGAGAGGCCGGCCGGCAGGTGCTTGACGCAGGCGACCGGATCGACCCGGCGCAGCTTGATCGCGGCGAAGGTGTCCCGGTCGGCCCGTACCGACACCAGGCAGGGCCGGACGAACTGGCCGGTGCGCCGATCGATCGTGTCGACGATGCCGTTGAACAGCACCTCACCCACCAGGGCGCCGCGATCGGCCTCGATGATCTCGTGGATGGTCCGCAGCGCCACCATCGAGATGATCTCCGTGTACCGGCGGCGGATCTCCCCCTCGTCGCGCGGCGCCGCCACCAGGTCGTCGCGGACCCGGTCGTAGCGGTACTCCTTGACGACCGGGATCACCTCGACCGGCGGCAGGTGGTACTCGACCAGCAGGCGGCGCTGCTTCGCCTGGTACGCCAGCCGGAAATGCTGCGGGAAGTCGTCCGGATAGACCGAGTTGCCCAGCACCATCGCGAAGTACTCGACCACGGACGCCGGATCGGCCCCGGCCACGGCCGCCGCGAAGCGGTCCACCTCGGCGTTGTACGAGATCAGCTTCGCCTCGTACCGGCTGCGGTTCTCCTCGTACTGCAGCTCCCGGGCCGCGAGCTGGCGCAGCCGGCGGGTCTCCGCGTCGATCCAGCGCGCCCGCGCGTCCTGGTACGCCCTTTTCGCGGCTTCCACCTGCTGCTGGTGAATCCGCTCACCACCGAGGATCTTGCCCACCCCGCGCGGCTCCGGCGGGGCGAAGCTCTCCCACGCCGGCTCCGGCAGCGCCCGGCCGAGCTTGCCCGGGTCGAACGGCGGCACCCGCACCGGCTTCTTGAACCGGTCCAGGTCGATGTGGTCGTCGACATCCAGGGTGGACAGCAACAGCGAGTCGAGCTCGGACAGCCGGGCCCGGATGTCCGCGTTCGCCGCTGCCGCCTCGGCCGTGCGGGCCTCCGCGTACAACCGGCGGTGTTCGCGTTGCTGCTCCGCGTCAGCGGCTGCCCGCTGGGCGGCCGCGGCGGCCAGGTCGGCATTACGCCTGATCAGCTGGCGCTGCTGCTCGGCGGCAGTCTGTGCCCGTTGCTCGGCGGCAGTCTGGGTCGCGTGCGCCCGCTGCATGTCCCGAATGATGCCCATGCGTCGTCGTCCTCGCTCACGTGTCCGAACAGCCACCATATCCACCGTCTCCGGATCTCGTTACGCGGCGCATGCCTGTCGCGCCTATGCGTGCATGTTGATCGAGGAGAGCGGGTAGGGGTCGCACAAGGTTCCACAGTAAGCACAGCAAGTAACTGTCCGTCATGGATCCGACGGTGACCGGGCTCTCGCCGAGCGCGGCAGCAGGGTCGACCGATCGGCCAAATTACGGCCCTGAACGGTGGAGAACGTGCAGTTCGTTGTTTTGTTGGGCCAGCTGCGAAAACATTGTCGTGGGTGCCCACTGTTACATCGACCTGTGACGGGTCGTAATAGGTCAGGGGCAACGGTTGACCTGGGAGGGAGGTAGCGACGGCGCATGACGGCACCCGAAGAACGCTTTCCGCGTCCCCGCGCGTTGCGCGACCGCCTCTCCCGCCGCCCCCGGCTCACCCCCAACCAGGGCCACCAGCTGCCGCTGCCCGAGCCCCGCACGGCCCCCGACGACGAGGCCTGGTTCACCTACCTGGCCGCCGGCGAGGAGATCGTCTGGTCCGACGCGCTCGCCGGCCTGCTCGGCCGTCCCCCGGGCGGCCACGAGCTGACCCAGCAGATCCTGGCCCGGCACGTGCACGTCGACGACCACGCCAAGGCCCTCGGCGCGATCACCCGCGCCTGGACGGCGCGCGAGCCGGTGCGCACGACGGTACGGCTGATGCGCGAAGACGGTGGCTGGTTCGACGTGGACTGCCGGCTCGAACCGATCATCGGACCGGACAACGCCGTGGTCGGCATCCACGGCTCCCTGCGTGACGTCTCCGCCCGCGAACGCGCCCGCCGTGAAGTGGCCCGGCTGAGCCGCCGCGGCGAGACCGTGCAGGCGTCGGTCGTCGAGAAGGACCCGGCCACCGGCCTGCTGACCCGCGCCCGTTTCGCCGACGAGGTGGACCGGGCGCAGCGCCGCGGTGGCGGGGCGGTGCTGGTCGTCCGCGTCGAGCCGGACCGGGCCGAGGGGATCAGCGCCGACCGGCACGCCGACCTGCTGCAGCGGGCCGCCCGCGTGCTCGAAGGCCTCGCCCGTCCCGACGACCTGCTGGGCCGGGCCGGGCCGAACGAGATCGCCGTCCTGCTGCCCGGCGCATCCTGGGTGATGGCCCGCCGCCAGGCCGACCTGTTCGTCGAGGCCCTGCGCTCGCAGCCGTTCGTGCTGCCGGACGCCTGGCTGCGGGCCCGGGTGTGGGGCGGCCTGGTGCGGTTCCGCGCCGAGGGCGAGGCGGACAGCCAGGATCTGCTGATCGACGCCGAGCAGGCGTGGCGGCAGGCTCGCGACGCGGAACGGCCGCTGACCCTGGTCTCCGACCCGGTGCCGGCCCGCGACCGGCAGGACACCTACCGCGACCGGGTCGCCGACGCGCTGGGCACCGACCGGTTCACGCTGTTCGCCCAGCCGATCCTGGAGCTGCAGACCAACCGGGTGCTGCGGCACGAGCTGCTGCTGCGCGTCCTCGACGAGGCCGACGACCCGCAGTCGCCCGAGCAGGTGCTGCAGATCGCCGAACGCCTCGACACGATCTACGACATCGACCTGTGGGTGGTCGAGCGGGCGATGCAGCTGGCGGCCGAACGCACCGACCTCTGCCTGCAGATCAACCTCTCCGGCCGGTCGGTCGGCGACCCCCGGCTGACCGCTGAGGTCGAGGCCCTGATCGAGCGGTACGCGGTGAACCCCGAACAGCTGACGTTCGAGATCACCGAGACGGCCCTGATCGGCAACCTGAGCGAAGCGCGGCACTTCGCCGACCGGATCCGCGACCTGGGCTGCCAACTGGCCCTGGACGACTTCGGCTCGGGCTACGCGTCGTTCCGCTACCTGCGGCTCTTCCCGATCGACCTGGTCAAGATCGACGGCGAGTACGTGGTCGACCTGGTGCGTAACCCGGAGGACCAGGTGCTGGTCCGGGCGCTGGTGCAGGTCTGCCAGGCGTACGGCATCCACACGGTGGCCGAGTACGTGCAGGACGAGGCGACGCTGCGGATGCTGCGCGAGATGGGCGTCGACTTCGTGCAGGGCTACCTGATCGGCCGGCCGGCGCCGGTGGAGGAACTGCGGCCGGCGACCCGGCTGCGGCGTTCAAACTTGCAGTGATCCGGGTACGTGGGTGCCATGGAGCACTACACGATCGCCACCGTTGCCGAGAAGAACCCGGACTTCCGCCGCGTGCTGTGGACGGGCAAACACACCCAGCTCGTGATCATGACGATCCCGCCGGGCGGCGAGATCGGTGAGGAGGTCCACGAGGTGGACCAGATCCTCACGTTCGTGAGCGGCGTGGGTGAGGCCAAGGTCAGCGGCCAGACCCGCAAGGTCAGCCAGGGCGACCTGGTGGTGGTACCGGCCGGGCACAAGCACAACTTCACCAACGAGGGCCCGAACCCGCTGGTGCTGTACACGGTCTACGGGCCGCCGGAGCACGCCGAGGGTGCGGTGCACAAGACCAAGGACGAGGCGGATGCGCTGGAAGAGGCCGGTAAGGACGAGCCGCCGGCTTCCTGAGCTCGCCGCCCTCCGGGGCGAGGTGTTCATGCATCGGATCCAGGGACGGCCGCGCTGAGCGTGACGCGCAGGCCGTCTCTTTCCGTGCCCGCGGTAGGAGCCCCGCCGGCCGGGGCGACACAGCGCCGGGGCCGGCCGAGGCCCCCCAGCCAGCCGGTCCCGGCGCCGTGCCGGAAGGGAAAAGTCTCCACGCACTTTACCCTTGAGGCTTCAATGAAGTCGATCGACCTGCCCGAATGTTCTTGCCCTGTTTCCCGAAGGTTGGGGTGCGGCGGGACGCCGATCCCGGCCCCGGGGCAGCTTGCTGGGAACCCCGTTAACTAATCTGCTGCCATGGACGAGCCACGGTGGTTGACCGAAGAGGAACAGCAGGCGTGGCGCCGGTTCATCGAGGTGCTGGTCAAGCTGCCGGCCGCGCTCGAGGGTCAGCTGCAGCGGGACGCGGGCCTGACCCATATGGGCTATCTGGTGCTGGCCACACTGTCCGAGCGGGACGACCGCCGTCTGGCGATGAGCCGCCTGGCGCGCAAGGCCAGCGCCTCACTGTCCCGCCTGTCGCACGTGGTCGCCCGGCTGGAGGCGCAGGGCCTGGTTCGCCGGGAGCGTGACCCCGAGGACGGCCGCGTTCAGATCGCGGTGCTGACCGACGATGGTTTCGCGAAGATCGTGGGGGCGGCGCCCGGTCACGTGGACGCTGTGCGGCACCTGGTCTTCGACCGGCTGACCCCGGCCCAGATCCGTCAGCTCAGCAAGCTCTGCGACGCCCTCCTGGAAAACCCCGCCCCCGCCGAGAAGCCCTGCTCCTGAGCTGAGCTCGACGCCCGGCAGCGATCCCGCCCCGGGCAGGGAGCCCGTCCTGGTAGGGAGCCCGTCCTGGTAGGGAGTCCGCCTTGGTAGGGCGTCCGCCCGGCAAGGAGTCCGCCCGGCAAGGAGTCCGCCCGGCAGGGAGCCCGCCCGGCAGGAAGTATGCCTTGGCAGGGAGCCCGCCTTGGCAGGGAGTCCGCCTTGGCAGGGAGTCCGCCCGGCGGGAGCTCGCCTTGGCAGGGAGCGCCCCAGCGGGGAGCGCCCCAGCGGGGAGCGCCCCAGCGGGGAGCCCGCCCCGGCGGGGAGCCCGCCCCGGCGGGGAGCCCGCCCCGGCGGGGAGCCCGCCCCGGCGGGGAGCCCGCCCCGGCGGGGAGCCCGCCCCGGCGGGGAGTCCGCCCCGGCGGGGAGTCCGCCCCGGCGGGGAGTCCGCCCCGGCGGGGAGTCCGCCCCGGCGGGGAGTCCGCCCCGGCGGGGAGCCCGCCCCGGCGGGGAGCCCGCCCCGGCGGGGAGTCCGCCCCGGCGGGGAGTCCGCCTTGGCGGGGAGTCCGCCTTGGCGGGGAGTCCGCCTTGGCGGGGAGTCCGCCCCGGGAAGTGAGCCCGGCCCCGGATCAGAAGCGGCCGCCGCCACCTCGGCGTCCACCGCCGCCCCCGCCGCCACCTGATCGCCGGCCCCGGCTGGCGCTGCCGCCGAAGCCGCCGCCACCCCAGCCGCCGCCGCCGAAGCCGCCACCACCGCCCCGCCCGAAGCCGCCTCGGCCGCCGGACAGAATCCCGCCGAGCACCGCACCCGCAAATGCCTCGTCGAAGCCCCCACGGTTGCCATAACCCCCGCCCCAGCTCTGCACATCCGCCCGCGCAGCCTGCCCGGCACTCGCCGCCAGCTGTTGCGCCTGCTGGGCCTCACCCAGAGCCGCCACCGGGTCGGACCCGGCCAGGCTCTCGGCCAACGCCAGATGCCGCTGAGCCTCCGACAGCGACGCTCGCGCCCCCGCATCGACCGCCCCGCGCCGGGTGGTGATGAAGTCTCCCGCCGCCGCAACCTCGGCCCGCGCCACCGGCAACGCCTGGGCCAGCAGCCCCCGGGCCCGTGCCGCACGGTCGGCGGCGTCCTGCGCCTCCGCAAGCGCCCGATCCAGCGCCGCATCGGCAGCCTGCAGCGTCGCGACCGCAGTCACGGGATCAGTCTTCGATCCGGAAAGCTCCCGGCGCACCTCAGTCACGGCCTGCTCGGCGCCCGTCACCGCTGCTCCGAGCCCGGCCGGCACCGCACTGCCGCCGGCCAGCGCCGCCCGCCCGGCCGCGATCTCCGCGTCCAGCTCCACGATCAGGGCATCGGCCGCCGACCGCGCGTTGGTCAGCTCGGGCCCGGCGCGCTGAACGACCGCGACCAATTGCTCGGCCTGCCCGGCCGCTTGCTCAGCGGCCCGCAGAGCCAACGCCGCCTCAGCCCGCCCACCTCCCGGCGACCCGACCCCACCGGAAACGCCACCGGATCCGGCAGCCCCAGCTCCGCCAGCCGCAGCTCCGGCAGCCCCAGCTCCGCCAGCCGCAGCTCCGGCAGCCCCAGCTCCGCCAGCCTCAGCTCCGGCCGCCCCAGCTCCGCCCGCCCGAGCTCCGGCAGCGACAAGAGCCGCGCGGGCCCGGCCCACCGCCTCACCCGTGAACCGCAGTCGCTCCCGCGCCTGATCCAGATTCGCCGAGATCCCGGTGACCGTCGGTCCCGCGTACCGCTGAGTCAGGGTTTGCAGAGCCTCAGCCGCCGCCGGCAGGGCGGCCTCGACCGCCGCCCGGCGCCGGTCCACCTCGTCGGCCACCTGCTCCGCGCGGCCTTCCAGGTCGCGCAGCCGGTCGAATGCCTCGGACTCCGCGTCCAGCCGCTCGTCGGCGGCCCGGCACCTCGCGATGATCTCGCCGAGCGTGCGGCGGCGGGTCTCCTCGTCCGGTGCCGGCTCCTCTTCGAGCGTCATCCGCAGCCGGAACGCCTCGGCGACGTCCTGCCGGGACGCATCCAGCGCGGCCCGGAACTGCGCCGTCGCCTCCGGGCCGTATTGCGCGGCGGCCAGCGCCAGCTCGCTCTCGCTGGCCCGCAGGTCGTCGTCGAGCTCGATGAGCAGGGCGTTGGCCGTGGCCGTCAGCTCCTCGGTCGGCGGGCCGGTGACCTGCGGCGGGGCCGGTCGGGCCCGACGGCGGCGCCGCAGCAGCACCCAGATCAGCGCGCCCGCGATGATTGCCGCGAGCAGGATCAGCACCCAGATCAGTGATCCGCTCGAGCCCGCGGCCGCCGCCGAGTAGCCCTCGGCGGCGGCGATCACCGCGCCGGGCCAGTCGCCACGGGACAGCGCCGGCTCGATGTCGTTGCCGGCCACGTCGGCCAGCTCCGCGTTGGAGAAGCGGGAGTCGTCGGGGAACGAATACGCGTACGAGCGGTCGCGGGTCGCCACCGCGAGCAGCGCGTCGCGCTCGCCCAGGTCGCTCAGGCGGGCTGTCTCGTCCGTCCAGGTCTGGGCCGGCGTGCCGTCGAAGGACTCCACGAACACCACGAAGAGCTGCATGCCGGTGTCGGACTGCAGCCGGGCCAGCGCCGTGTCGACCGCGGCCGCGCGGCTGCCCAGTGCGCCCGCCTCGTCGGTCACCTGCGTCGGCACCCGCATCGGGGCGTCCGCCCAGGCCGGTGCGGGGACCAGGAGCAGAGCCAGGACGGCGAGCAGCGTGCGGCGCAGGACGGTCACCACCTCAACTTAGAACCTGGGTCCGACAACCCGCGCGGTGAGCCGGAGGTGAGAAGGTGGGAACCATGAGTCAGCGAGTCAACGGAGTCATCGCCCGGGCCAAGGGCGCGCCGGTCGAGGTGGCCACGATCATCGTGCCGGATCCCGGTCCCGGGGAGGCCGTGGTCAAGATCCAGGCCTGCGGGGTCTGTCACACGGACCTGCACTACCGCGAGGGCGGCATCAACGACGACTTCCCGTTCCTGCTGGGCCACGAGGCCGCCGGGATCGTGGAGTCCGTCGGAGCCGGGGTCACCGACGTCGTCCCGGGTGACTTCGTCGTGCTCAACTGGCGGGCCGTCTGCGGCGACTGCCGGGCCTGCCGCAAGGGCAAGCCGTGGTACTGCTTCAACACCCACAACGCGACGCAGAAGATGACGCTCGAGGACGGCACCGAGCTGTCCCCGGCGCTGGGCATCGGCGCGTTCGTGGAGAAGACGCTCGTGCACGCCGGTCAGTGCACCAAGGTCGACCCGCGGGCCCGGCCCGCCGCCGTCGGCCTGCTCGGCTGCGGCGTGATGGCCGGCATCGGCGCGGCGATCAACACCGGCGGGGTCACCCGCGGCGACTCGGTGGCCGTGATCGGCTGCGGCGGCGTCGGCGACGGCGCGATCGTCGGTTCCGCGCTGGCCGGGGCGACGACGATCATCGCGGTGGACACCGACCCGCAGAAGCTGGAGTGGGCCCGCAAGTTCGGCGCGACGCACACCGTCAACGCGCGCGAGCAGGACGTGGTCACCGCCGTGCAGGAGCTGACCGGCGGCCACGGGGCCGACGTCGTGGTTGAGGCGGTGGGCCGGCCGGAGACGTACAAGCAGGCTTTTTATGCCCGCGACCTGGCCGGGACCGTGGTCCTGGTCGGCGTGCCGACCCCCGACATGACTGTCGAGCTGCCGCTGCTGGACATCTTCGGCCGCGGTGGGGCGCTCAAGAGCAGCTGGTACGGCGACTGCCTGCCGACCCGCGACTTCCCCATGCTGACCGAGCTCTACCTGCAGGGCCGGCTCGACCTGGACGCGTTCGTGACCGAGGAGATCCGCCTGGACCAGGTCGAGGACGCGTTCACCAAGATGCACCAGGGCGGCGTGCTGCGTTCGGTGGTGCTCTTCTCATGAGGGTCGACCACGCGGTGACGCACGGCACGTTCTCGCTGGACGGGGAAACCTTCGACGTCGACAACAACGTCTGGGTGGTCGGCGACGACGAGGAGTGCGTGGTGATCGACGCCCCGCACGACGTCCGGACCATCCTCGACGTGGCCGGCGGCCGGCGAATCGTCGCGATCGTGCTCACCCACGCCCACGACGACCACGTCCGGGTCGCTCCCGAGCTGGCCCGGCAGACCGGCGCCCCGCTGCTGCTGCACCCGGCTGACGAGGTCCTCTGGAAGCTGGTGCACCCCGGCGAGCCGATGCCCGCGCCGCTGGCCGACGGTGACGAGATCGCCGTCGCCGGTGAGGCGCTGCGGGTGCTGCACACGCCCGGCCACAGCCCCGGCGCCGTCTGCCTCTACGCGCCGGCGCTGGGCTGCGTCTTCACGGGGGACACCCTCTTCCAGGGCGGTCCGGGCGCGACCGGCCGTTCGCACAGCGACCGGCCGACGATCGAGCGTTCGATCCGCGAGCGCCTGCTCACCCTGCCGCCGGACACGGTCGTGCACACCGGCCACGGCGCGGACACGACCGTGCGGGCGGAGGCGTTCTGAGCGCTCAGGCGGCCCGGGCGTAGGCGGGGACGCTGCGGTCGGCGAGCAGGTCGAGGGCGAGGGCGGCGGTCCAGCTGAACGCCGGCGCGCCGATCCCCGCACCGGTCCGCGGGTGGTAGTACTCGAAGTGCCCGGAGGTGTGCACCAGCCGGATCATCGCCAGCCGCAGGTCCTCGGCCTCGTCGAGGTAGCCGTGCACGAGCATGCCGCGCCGCAGCAGCCAGTTGATGTTGATCCAGACCGGTCCGCGCCAGTACCGCAGCGGGTCGAAATCAGGCGCGGTCCGGTCGTAGCTCGGCACTGGCAGCCCGGTCTGCGCGGGCAGGCCGAAGCGCGGCGAGCCGGCCTCGGCCATGATCGCCTCGACCTGCCCGGTGGGCAGGTCGGGCAGCAGCAGCGGCACCAGGCCGTTGACACAACGGGCCGGGCTGAGGGTGCGCGTGCGCACGTCGCGCGACCGGAAGGTGCGGGTCTCCGGGTCGAACAGGTGCTCGGAGATCGCCCGGGTGATCCGCTGGGCGCGCTGCCGGTGCTGCACGGGATCCGCCCCGACCACCGCGGCGATGTGCGCCAGGGCCAGCTCGGCCGCCGCGAGGATCGTGTTGAACGACGGGCACTCCACCACGAACGCGTGCCGGTGGGCCAGCTCGACGTCGGAATAGCCGCCGTCGCGGTAGTCGACCACCAGACCGACGTACCGGGCGTAGTCGGCGTCGGTGGGCCGGTGCGCCGCGTCCGCGTTCTCGATGTCCCGCCGCCGGAAGCGCTGGAGCAGCGTCAGATCGGCCGGCACAGCCGCCAGAGCGGAGTCCCAGGACGGGCTGTTGTCCAGCCCCGACTCCCACGGATGCACGATGCTGGCCAGGCCGTCACCGCCGGCGTCGCGGCGGCCGGTCAGGTATTCCTGCTGCGCGACCAGCCGCGGATAGAGCCAGGCGAGCTGTTCGCCGGCCGCGCGGGCACAGGCCACGCCGTGCGAGGCGGCGCGCCGGTAGACTTCCCAGGCGGCGAGCGCGTGCAGCGGCGGCTGCACCAGGCCGGTGCTGCCGCGGGCCGGGCGGCCACCGTACGCGGGCACGTCCCAGAAGCCCGGCCCCGGGAAGTAGTCGTCCTCCGCCGTGCGCGGGTCGAAGACGATGTGGGGCACCCGGCCGTCGGGCCACTGCGCCTCGAACAGGCTCCGCAGGTCGCGCCAGGCGCGGGTCGGGTTGACGTAGGCGAGCCCGACAGCGATGAACGCGGCGTCCCAGCTCCACTGGTGGGGATAGAGGCCTCGCGAGGGAACCATGTGATCGGTGGACCAGTTGGTGTCGAGGACGTGAGCGGCGGAGTTCCAGAGATCTGCAGACATATCCGAATCCACAGCGGTGGGCGGCTCGAGCTTCGGGCAACGCATTCAGGTATAGCCCTTTCCGTCGCCGGGACCGGTAAACCCCTTCATCGGGTGCACCCGGCCCGGATCAAGGAAAACGGCCGCGAACCCGGGTCTTCCGCGCGGGCCGGCTCAGCCGGCGTCGATGGCCAGCCACAACCGGCTGCGCCGGCCCGGCAGGTACGGCGAGTCGAGCCGTTTCGCGACGACGCCGGTCAGCCCCTGGGCCCGGGCGGTGTCGAGCGCGAAGGTGCCGCCACCCGGAAAGTACGGCGGGGTCTGCCAGTTGTCGCCGCTCACGTTCAGCCCGTCGAGCAGTTCCCGCCGTTCCGCGTAGCGCACCAGCTCCACCGTGGAATGGCCCTCCAGCCACAGCAGGTCGTAGGCCAGGAACTGCACCGGCGTCCGTTCCGCGGCGCGCCGGGCGGCCGCTGAGTCGCGCGGTGGCTTGCGGCGTTCCAGCAGCTCGGGCGCGATCCGGGGCCCGTCGAAGGCCACGATCTCCCCGTCCAGGACGGCCTCCAGCGGGGCCAGCGCCTCGCCCAGCGGGCGCAACTCCGGATACCACGAGGTCACATCCGTGCCGTCCGCCGTGGCGAGCCGGACCCGGCCACCGGACACGTGGATCAGGGTGCGGCGGCCGGCCCAGCTCAGCTCGTACCCCCAGTCCTCGTCGTCGGGTGGCAGCCCGGCGGCCCGGGCAGCGAGCATGGGCTCGACGGCCTCGGGCATGCTCTGCCAGCCCGGCTCGGCCGGGTCCATCCGGCGGACCATCCAGTCGTTGCCGCCGGTCTGGAAGAAGACGTAGCGCCCGCTGGTGCGCTCGCCGTGAAAAGTGACGCCTATCTCGTCGTCGCGCCACTTGTCGGTCTCGTAGGTGCCGTGATCATGGATCGACATCCGGCCACCGCCGTACTCGCCGGCCGGGATCTCGCCGGCGAAGGTGAGGTATTCCAGCGGGTGGTCCTCGGTGTGTTTGGCCAGGTTGTTGCGGCCGCGATCGCGGGGCAGCCCGCGCGGGACGGCGAAGGAGACCAGCACGCCGTCGCGTTCGAGCCGCACGTCCCAGTGCAGGCTGCGGGCGTGGTGCTGCTGGATCACGAACCGGTTTCCGCTGGTCGGCCGGGGCCGGCCGCGGGGCACGGGCTCGGGGGTACGGCGGGCATCACGCTTACGCCGGTATTCGTCCAGCTGGTCGGTCACCACCCAATTGTCCGCCGGAGTTACACGGTTGTCATTCGGAGAAGTTGTCGCACCCCCGTGCCAAGGTCTGGGACATGTACGTCGAATGGGCCGCGAAGCTTCCGCATGTGATCGCGTGGCGCAGCACGGTCCCGCCGGGCTGCCCGCCGACGCGGATCCTGCCGGACGGCTGCATGGACCTGATCTGGCACGACGGAGCCGTCTTCATCGCCGGCCCGGACACCACCGCCCAGCTCGGCACGGCCCCTGCCGGCAGCCGCTTCTTCGCCCTGCGCTTCGCGGTCGGCACCGGCCCCGGCGTGCTGGGCATCCCGGCCGACGAGTTCACCGACCAGCAGGTGCCGCTCGACGCGGTGTGCCCCGCGACCGAGCAGCGCCGGCTGTCGGAGGCCGCCGACCCCCTCGCCGCGCTCGAGGACTTCGCGCGGAGCCGCTGGCAGGAGCCGGACCCGGCGATGGTCGCGGTGGCGGCCGGCGCCCGGGCCGGGCGCCCGGTCGGCGCGATCGCCGACCGGTGCGGCCTGAGCCCGCGCCACCTGCAGCGAAAATGCCGGAGCACCTTCGGGTACGGCCCCAAGACGCTCGCCCGGATCCTGCGGTTGCAGACGGCGGTGGCGCTGGCCCGGTCCGGCCGTCCCTTCGCTGACGTCTCGGTGTCCGCAGGCTATGCCGACCAGGCCCACCTCTCCCGGGACGTCAAGGCGCTGGCGGGTGTACCCCTGCGCGAGCTGGTGGCCTGACGTGTCTCTTCGTCCCGAACAAATCGGACACAAGCATGATCGTGGGTTTCGTCCTCCAGTGGCGGCCTGTAGTGTCTTGGCTCCGACGCGTATCGACCACCCCTCGGAGGCGTTGTTGCGATGACCTTGCGCATCCTCGTCGTGGGCGCCGGCATCAGCGGCCTCGCGGCGGCCCGAGGGCTCAGAGTCGCCGGCTTCCGGCCCGACGTGGTCGAGGAGCTGCCGGCCAGCACCGTCCCCGGCGCCGGCATCTTCCTGCCCGGCAACGCGTCGCGCGCGATGCGGCAGCTCGGCCTCGATGCACCGCTGCGCCCACTCGGCGACCTCATCTTCCGGCAGGTCTTCCACGACTCCAGCGGTGACCTGCTCTTCGAGGTCGACCTGGCCGGGCTGTGGGCAGGGGTCGGCGAGAGCCGTGCGCTGTCCCGGGCCGACCTGCAGCAGGTGCTGCTCACCAGCGTCGGCGGCGAGGTGCGCTACGAGACCGCCGTGCGCGACCTGGAGATCGTCGACGGTGGGGCCAAGGTCGAGTTCGGCAACGGCGCCATCGCCGAGTACGACCTGGTCGTCGCGGCCGACGGGCGGCGCTCCATGATCCGGGCCAAGGCCGGGCTCGGCGGCGCCGCGGTCCCGACCGGCCAGATCGTCTACCGCAGCGTGGTCAGCGGCGGCCCGTCGCTCAGCGACTGGACCTGCCTGCTCGGCGAGCGCTCGCAGTTCGTCGTGATGCCGATGGGCGGCCGCCGGCTCTACGTCCACGCGGACGAGACGGTCGAGGCGGGCACCCCCAACCCCGAGGACCCGCGCGCCCGCGTCCGTGAGCTGTTCGGCGGCTTCGGCGGGCCGGTCCCGGCCGTCCTCGCCGCGCTGGAGAAAGTCCAGGTCGCCCGCACCGACGAGGTCGTGCTGGACGGCTGGACGAGGGGCCCGGTGCTCCTGGTCGGCGACGCGGCCCACGCGACCGCCCCGACCCTGGCCCAGGGCGCCGCGATGGCGCTCGAGGACGCCGTCGTGCTCGGCGAAGTGCTCAAGGCCACCCCGCACGACGTGCCGGCCGCGCTGCGGTCCTTTGAGCAGCGCAGACGCGATCGCTGCGCCCAGGTGCGCGAGCACACCCGCCAGCGCGACCAGACCCGTGACGTCGCCCCGGCCGAGCGCGACCCTATGCTGCGCAGGCGGGGTCAACGGATCTTCGCCGATCAGTACCGGGGACTCGTCGAGCCGTTCTGAGACCTGGGTGCTCTTTGGTCACCCCGCGCCCGCCGGGGGTCGGCGGGGGACTATTCTGCCTGCGAGGTACGCCTTTCATCTCGGGTGTACGCAGTGGGACGAACGAGACACCGGAGGCTATCCGTGACGACCGTTGCGCCTAAGCCGATCGTGACCCGGCCCTGGCCGGTGCGACAGCAGGTGAAGGGCTCGGCCCTCGCGCGGATCCTGCGGACGACGGACGCGAAGCAGATCGGGATCATGTACATGATCACCGCCTTCGTGTTCTACATCCTCGGCGGATTCATGGCCCTGCTCATGCGATCGGAGCTGGCCCGTCCGGGCATGCAGTTCCTCTCGCCGGAGCAGTACAACCAGCTGTTCACGATGCACGGCACGATCATGCTGCTGTTCTTCGCGACGCCGATCGTGTTCGCCTTCGCGAACTTCGTGGTGCCGATCCAGATCGGCGCCCCGGACGTGTCGTTCCCGCGGCTCAACGCGTTCGCCTACTGGCTGTACCTGTTCGGCGGCACCATCGCGATCGGCGGGTTCCTGACCCCGGGTGGGGCGGCCGACTTCGGCTGGTTCGCGTACACCCCGCTCAGCAACTCGCTGCACTCGCCGGGCATCGGCGGCAACATGTGGGTCGTCGGCCTGGCGCTCTCCGGCCTCGGTACGATCCTCGGTGGCGTCAACATCATCACCACGATCATCACGCTGCGCGCCCCCGGCATGACGATGTTCCGGATGCCGATCTTCACGTGGAACATCCTGGTCACCAGCCTCCTGGTGATCATGGTCTTCCCGTTCCTGGCCGCGGCGCTGTTCGCGCTGGCCGCCGACCGTGTCCTCGGCGCGCACGTCTTCGACGTGGACACCGGCGGCCCGATGCTCTGGCAGCACCTGTTCTGGTTCTTCGGCCACCCCGAGGTCTACATCGTGGCGCTGCCGTTCTTCGGCATCATCACGGAGGTCATCCCGGTCTTCAGCCGCAAGCCGGTCTTCGGCTACAAGGGCCTGGTCGGCGCGACCCTGCTCATCGCCGCGCTGTCGATGAGCGTGTGGGCGCACCACATGTTCGTCACCGGCCAGGTGCTGCTGCCGTTCTTCAGCTTCCTGAGCTTCCTCATCGCGGTCCCGACGGGCATGAAGTTCTTCGTCTGGATCGGCACGATGTGGCGCGGGCAGATCAGCTTCGAGACGCCCATGATGTTCGCCATCGGCTTCCTCGTGACGTTCCTGTTCGGTGGCCTGTCCGGCGTGCTGCTGGCGGCCCCGCCGATCGACTTCCACGTCTCGGACTCGTACTTCGTCATCGCGCACTTCCACTACGTGCTGTTCGGCACGATCGTGTTCGCGGTGTTCTCCGGCATCTACTTCTGGTTCCCGAAGATGTTCGGCCGGATGCTCGACGACCGCCTAGGAAAGATCCACTTCTGGCTGACGTTCCTCGGCTTCCACGCCACCTTCCTGGTCCAGCACTGGCTGGGCGCGGAAGGCATGCCCCGCCGGTACGCGGACTACCTGCCGAGCGACGGCTTCACCTTCCTGAACACGTTCTCGACGATCGGCTCGTTCGTCCTGGGCGCCTCGACCCTGCCGTTCATCTACAACGTGTGGAAGTCCTACAAGGTCGGCCAACTGGTAACCGTCGACGACCCCTGGGGCGCCGGCAACTCCCTGGAATGGGCGACCTCGTCGCCGCCGCCGCTGCGCAACTTCGACAAGATGCCGCGGATCCGCTCCGAGCGGCCGGCCTTCGACGCGAAGTTCCCAGAGCTCGCGGCCGGCGCCCAGTCCCTGGCCGGCCCGCCGGAGGGCGGCGCCCGCCCCCTGACCAGCGAGTCCGACGGCGGCGCGACCTACCAGGAAGACGTCAGCGACCGTAAGCACTGACCGGTATCCGCTTCGCGGCCCGTCCCTTGCCGGGGGCGGGCCGCTTGCGTTCACGTGGCGGTTCCGTCACGAACCTCCGTGCGCCGGGGCTCGTCTCGGGAAGCTCCGGCCGGGCGATCTCGCGCAGCGCTCCTAGCTGTAGCGCCGAGCTGTGGCGCGGGGGCTTGCGTTCGGGGTATTTGCGCTGACTGGCCTGGGCGGCGCCCGCCGCTGGCCATGGGCGCCTCGTGATGGCCGCCTCGCTACGACTGGCTGGCCACGGCTGGCTGATCGCGGCTGGCTGGCCACGGCTGGCTGATCGCGGCTGGCTGGCCACGGCTGGCTGATCGCCGCTGGCTGGTCACAACCGGCTGACGACGGTCCGCTGCAGGCGGTGGCCGTCGGCCAGCTTGCGGCGCGTCGCGTCCTGCGGTCGCCGGCCGCGGAGCGCCAACTTGCGGCCTTGCCGCCGGCATCGGACAGTCGGCAACGAGCAGCGCCGCTGATCATGGCTGTGCTGCCCATGCCTGCCTGCTCCTGCGCCCGCGCTTCCCGCGCTTCCCGCGCTTCCCGCGCTTCCCGCGCTTCCCGCGCTTCCCGCGCTTGTGGTACCTGTGCCCGCGGTGCCCGCGCCCGCGGTGACTGTGCCTGCGCTGGCCGTGTTGCTTGCGCTGCCCGCGCTGCCCGCGCTGCCCGCTGCCCGCGCCCGCGGTGCCCGCGCCCGCGGTGCCCGCGCCTGCGGTGACTGTGCTTGCGCTGGCCGTGTTACTTGCGCTGCCGGTGGCAGCGGTGCCTGAGCTACTGCGCCCTACGGAGCCTGTGTCTGCGCTGCTTACGCCTACGCTCCCTGCTCCCGCCCTGGCCCCGCGCCTAAGCTCCCGGCGAACCCGCTGCCCGTGCCACCCCGGCCGCGGTGCCTAGGCCGCCTGCGAGCCGCTGCTCGCGCTGCCCGTGCCCGCCGGGCTCGCGCCTACGCGGCTCGCGCCTACGCGGCTCGCGCCTACGCGGCTCGCGCCTACGCGCCTACGCGGCTCGCGCCTACGCGCCTACGCGGCTCGCGCCTACGCGCCTACGCGGCTCGCGCCTACGCGGCTCGCGCCTACGCGGCTCGCGCCTACGCGCCTACGCGGCTCGCGCCTACGCGCCTACGCGGCTCGCGCCTACGCGCCTACGCGCCTACGCGGCTCGCGCCTACGCGGCTCGCGCCTACGCGGCTCGCGCCTACGCGCCTACGCGGCTCGCGCCTACGCGCCTACGCGGCTCGCGCCGACGCGGCTCGCGCGTGCCGTCGCCCGCCGCTCACTGCCCCCGCTGCCATCACTGCCCATGCCGCGCGCTGCCTCCGACCCGCTGCACCCGCCGCACCCGCCGCACCCGCCGCGCCCACCTCAGCGCCGAGGTGCCGCCGCGTCAGGCGTCGGGAACTCCGCCGCTGGCCCAGCCATCCCCGACCCCAGCGAATCCGCCGACCCCTGCCCGACCTCACTCTCCAACCCGCCAGAACCCTCCCGCCGCCGACGCAGCTCGGCCGGCAGGGCCAGCACAGCCACCACCACCCCGACCCCACCAACCGCAGCAAACCCCCAAGCAGGCGACCACGTGTCCATCACCACGCCGGCCAACGGCGCCCCCAGCGCCACCCCTACCGTCAGCGACGAGTTGTGCAGCCCCATCGCCTCGCCTCGGGCTGACGCCGGGGTCATCCGGCTCACCGCATCCGCCGTTGCCGTGATCGTCGGGGCGCACAGCGCGCCCGCCGGCAGGAGCAGCAGCGCGAGCAGCCACCAATGACCTCCGGCCAGTCCGACCGGGATCGTCAGCAGAGCCATCGGCGCCAGCAACGCCAACGGCGACAGCCCCTGTTTCACCGTCCCGTACGCGAACCCGCCCACCAGCGAATAAGCCGCCCACAGGCCCAGCACCGCCCCGGTCCACTCGACCTCCCCGGAGCTCTGCAACACCGCCACCACCGCCACGTCCGTGCCGCTCAGGACGATGGTTGCCGCGCTGGTGATGGCCAGGATCGCGACCAGGCGGGGCTTGAGCCAGGTGCTGCGGGGGACGCGTTCGCCCGCGGAGATCGGCTTTTCGTCCTTGCCGCGGATCGGCGGGTTCAGCAGGTACAGCCCTATGCCGGACAGCAGGATGCCCGTGCCGACCGCCAGCATCGCCACCCGGGCGCCCGCTGTGGTGCTGACCAGGACGCCCAGTGCCGGGCCGGCCATGAAGGACAGCTCCGTGGTGATCGAGTCCAGGGCGAAGGCCGGCAGGCGGTGCGATTCCGGCGCCAGCGCGGCGATCGACTGCCGGGCCACCGCGAATGCCGGCAGGGTCAGGAAGCCGCCCACCAGGGCCGCCATCAGCAGCGCCCAGTACGGCATGGCCTGCGCCGTGGTCCAGAAGGTCACCTCGGCCACCGTGGTCAGCACCAGCACCGGGCGCAGGCCCTTGCGGTCGGTGACCCGGCCCAGCACCGGCGCGCCCAGCGAGCTGCCGACGGTGAAGGCCGCGCCGACCAGGCCCGCGGCGCCGTAGCCGAGGTGCAGGTCCTGGGTCACGTGCAGGGTCAGGGTGACCGTGCCGGCCGTGATCGGGATGCGGGCGAGCGTCGCCACGATGAGCAGCGAACGGATCCCGCGCAGCGCGAGGGTCTCCCGGTAAGGCGTGAGTGTCATGGCGGTCCTAACCTCCGCCGGACAGTCAACAGCAGGGGTACGACAACTCAGGGCAGGTCTACGCGACGATCGGTGTGCCGGTCGTCACGATCGCGGCCTCCTCGAATTGCGCCAGTGCCGCGGTCGTCGTTGCCGCGGCCACCCCGGCCGTCAGGTCCAGCAGCACGGTGGTGGCGAAACCCGCCTGCTGCGCGTCGAGCGCTGTCGCCCGTACGCAATGGTCTGTGGCGATGCCCACCACCTCGACCTCCGTCACCGACCTGGCCCGCAGCCAGTCCGCCAGCCCTTCGCCCTCGCGGGTGTGTCCCTCGAAGCCCGAGTACGCCGCCTTGTGCTCGCCCTTGTGGAACACCGCTTCCACCCGTTGCGTCTCCAGCGCCGGGTGGAAGGACGCGCCTTCCGTGCCGACCACGCAGTGGGCCGGCCACGAGTCGACGAAGTCGGGGTGCTCGCTGAAGTGCGCGCCCGGGTCGATGTGGTAGTCCTTCGTCGCCACGACGTGGTCCCAGCTGCCCGACCTCAGGGCGGCCGAGATGCCGGCGGCCACGCTCGCGCCGCCCGCCACGGCCAGGGAGCCGCCCTCGCAGAAGTCGTTCTGGACGTCGACGATGATCAGTGCGCGTGACATGGTCACACCTTTCAGGCGGTGGGGACGACGGTGACCGGGATCGCCGGGTCGCCGGCGGAGAGCTTCAGGCCCTCCCACGGGATCGAGATCAGGCACTGGCGCAGGTGATCGCGGGACTCGGCCAGGGTCGGCAGCGGGGCCACCTCACCGCCCACGACGAACGAGCGCTGCAGCAGCCGGTCGTTGGTGTTGTGGTCCGGCACACCCTGGGACACGATGATCTCCTCGGTGGCCGTACCCGTGGGCTTGTGCCGCCGGACGGCGGTCTTGCGGCCGCCGACCGTCGCCTTGTTCTCCGAGCGCTTCACCACGGCCCGGCCCTCGACCTCGACCAGCTTGTAGACCAGGCCCGCCGTCGGCGCCCCGGAGCCGGTGACCACCGCCGTGCCCGCGCCGTACATGTCGACCGGCTCGGCGGCCAGCGTCGCGATCGAGTATTCGTCCATGTCACCGGAGACGATGATCTTCGTCTCCGTGGCGCCGAGGGAGTCGAGCAGCTCGCGCGAGTGCTGGGCCAGCACCGACAGGTCACCGGAGTCGATGCGGATCGCGCGCAGGTCGGGCCCGGCCACGGCGATCGCGTTGCGGATGCCCTGGGCGATGTCGTAGGTGTCCACCAGCAGCGTCGTGTTCTTGCCGAGGGCCGCCACCTGCGAGGCGAACGCGGCCGGCTCGTCGTCGTGCAGCAGCGTGAACGCGTGCGCCGACGTGCCGGTCGTGGGGATGCCGTAGCGGCCGCCGGCCGCGAGATTCGAGGTCGAGGCGAAGCCGGCGAGATAGGCCGCGCGGGCCGCGGCCACGGCGGCTTCCTCATGGGTACGGCGTGAGCCCATCTCGATGATCGGCCGGCCGCGGGCGGCGGTGACCATCCGGGCCGCTCCCGCCGCGATCGCGCAGTCGTGGTTGAGCACCGACAGGATCAGCGTCTCCAGCACCACGCACTCGGCGAAGCTGCCGGACACGGTCAGGATCGGTGAGCCGGGGAAGAACAGCTCGCCCTCGGCGTACCCGTCGATGTCGCCGGTGAAGTGGTAGTCCGCGAGCCACGCCGCGGTGGTCTCGTCGACGACCCCGGAGCGGCGCAGGAAGTCGACGTCCGCGTCGGTGAAGCAGAAGTCGCGGATGAGCTCCATGAGCCGGCCCTGACCGGCGACGACACCGTAGCGGCGCCCGGACGGCAGGCGCCGGGCGAACACCTCGAAGACGCTGCGGCGGTTCGCCGTCCCGTCCTTGAGGGCGGCACTGACCATGGTCAGCTCGTACTGGTCGGTCAGCAGCGCGGGTGCGAAGTCGGTCACCGGCCTACCTTATTGCGGGAGCAGGCGCAGTGCCGGAGCAAGTTCCAGCCTGCCGTTGACTCCCAGCTTGGTGTAGACGCGCTGTAAATGGTTCTCGACCGTGCGTGGTGACAGATACAGCCGGTCGGCGATCTCCCGGCTGCGGACCCCCTCGGCGGCCAGCTCGGCCACCTGGCGTTCGCGGACCGTCAGCGCCGGCTGGACCGCCAGCAGCGCCGGGGTCCGCAGCGCACCGCAGCGGCTCAGCACGTCGGCCATCAGCGTGCTGGCGGCCAGGGCCCGCGGGTCCCGGGCCGTGCGGAAGACCCGGACCGCACCGGCCGCGGCCTCGGCGGCGAAGAGCTGGTAGCCCAGCACGGCGAACTCCCGGGCCACCGCGAACAGGTCCTCGCCGGACTCGGCCGCGGCGGCCGCCGCATGCCGGACCACCAGCGGTGTCGCCGGGCCGCCGACCAGCGGCGCCAGCTCCCCGAGCCGGGCGGCGGCCAGCTGCGGCTGCCCGAGCCGGACCAGGTCGTAGAGGGCGAGCAGCTCCTGACCGTGCAGGTGGTCGGCCCGCAGCCGGGTCACCGCACGCTGCACGACCCGTACGGCGGCAGCCGGCTCGCCCTGGCTCACCAGCGTCCACGCCCGGGCCTGCTCCTGCCACGGGTAGTAGAGGCTGACGGCGGTGCCGGCGGCCGCCTCGGCGGTGGCCAGGGACTCGGTGGCGATCGTGCTCTCGCCGCGCAACGCCGCCACGTTGGCCCGGGCGAAGTGGGCGCTGCCGTCGTACACCCGGGCCGGGGCCAGCGACGCGCAGGCCTGCTCGGTGGCGTGCAGGGCTTCGTGGGTCTGCCCGCGCAGCAGGCTCGCCTGGGCCTGCAGCAGCGACACCCAGCCGGAGCCGAAGCCGAAGCCGCCGGCCTGGGCCAGGTGGGCGAACTCGGCCGCCAGGATCCGGTCGATGGCGGGCAGGTCGAGGGCCACACTGACCCGGGTGCCCTCGGCCATCTGCAGGGCGTACTGCAGGGTCGGGGTGTCGCGCCGCCAGTCCGCCGTGTCGGCCTCGACCGCCGCGATGAGCTCGGCGCTGCCGTCCGGGTCGCCGCCGGCGGCCAGCAGGTAGGCCAGCACGCAGCGGGCCAGCGCCCGGGTGGCGACCCCGGCGGCCGGCTCCTCGAGCACGCCGCGGGCCAGGCTCCGGGCGGCCGGCAGCTCGTCGAGCTGGAGCCGGATGAACGCCTCGAACGCCCGCACCCGGGCCCGCTCGGCCGGGTCGGCCGGCTGGGCCGCGGCCAGCGTGTCCGCCGCCTCGGCCCGGCCCAGCCCGAAGAACTCCACGGCGGCCCGCGCGGTGAGCCGGCGGGCGCTGTCGTCCGGATCCGCGCCCAGGACCGTCAGCGCCTCCTCCGGGCAGTCGGCGAACAGCAGCACCGTGGCCAGCAGCTCGGCGGCGGCCCAGCCGGCTCCGGCATCGCGGGCCGCGGCGGCGAGGCGGCGGGCCAGGTCGATGTCGAAGCGGTTGAAAGCCTGGCGGGCCGCGTCCAGCAGCAGCGTGCCGTCCTGCGCCGTACCGGAGTCGAGCCGCCAGACCGCGACCCGCAGCAGGTCGTCCCGGCGCCGGGCGCCGGCCCCCTCGACCAGGTCGGCGAGCGTGCCGAGCAGCCGCCGGGACCGGGTGACCGGGCAGCCGCGGCGGACCACCTCGCCGTAGAGCGGGTGGGCCAGGCGTACGTCGCGGCGGCGCTCGTCGGCGACGATCCGGATCAGCCCGCGCTCCTCGGCGGCTTCCACGTCGGCGGCCGCGGCGGCCCGCATCAGCAGCGTGAGCCCGACCGGCTCGCCGAACGAGACCATCTCGAGCACGTCGCGTACGCCGGGGGTGAGCCCGCCGATCCGGGCGCCGACCAGGTCGGCCAGGCTGGGGGCCAGGGTGAGCCGGCCGGTCCAGCGCCAGAAGCCGTACGTCTCGGACAGCTCGCCCCCGCTCAGCGCCGCGAGCACCAGCTCGCGCAACAGCAGCGGGTTGCCGCCGCCCAGCCGGATGAGCCGCTGCGCGGAGCCCGGCTCGACCGGCCCGCGCACCAGCGCGGTCAGCAGCTGGCGGGACTCGTCGTCGGTCAGCGGATCGAGCTCGGCGTGGCTGAGCAGCCCCTCGGTCCACAGCGCGCTGATCGGGGACGGCACCGGCTCGGCCGTGCGCAGCGTGCCGAGCAGGGTCGCGCCCTCGCGGACCAGCAGGTGGGTCAGCGCGGCGGACGGCGGATCCAGCAGGTGGGCGTCGTCGATGGCGAGCACCATCGGCCGGTCGCCGGAGTCGGCGTGCAGCCCGTCGACCGCCCAGCGCAGCAGCCCGGCGGGGGACAGCCCGGCCGGCGGGTCAGTGGGCAGGATCTGGGCCAGGCCGCCGAACGGCAATCCGGAACTGGCTACGTTCGCCGAGGCGCAGTGGACGGCGTAATGCTCGTCCGGCAGCGCGGCGACGGCCTCGTGCAGCAGCCTGCTCTTGCCGATGCCGGCGCTGCCGCTCAGGATGAGGCCGCGGTCGGTGTCCGCGGTGGCGACGGTCGTGAGCCGGGTCAACTCGTCGGCGCGACCGACGAATCCCCAGTGCTCCACCGGGTCAGCATATCGAGATCCGTCACCTTCACATCACCGCCCGTACCACGTTCGAGAATGAGTAAGAGTGCATGAAACGGTGAGTAATCAGGCATCTGTCCGCCCCCGCTGCCGTCCCATACGGTTCGGCGGTGCCGGCGTGACTGCCCGGGCCCAGCCTGGCGGGGCGGGTCCGGGCGCCCCGCCGGTTCCACCGGCTGTTCGCGCCGGTGAGCGGCGTTTTCCGCGGGCGCGGCGCAGGCTCGGGGCTGCGCCATCCCACCCCTTGCGGCGCGCCTGGCGTGCTCGGTTCGACTCCCGCCCGAATCGGCGTGGCACGATGGGGGGCATGGCGTTGCCTCAGGTCGCTCCCGCAGAGACGCCGCAGATCGAGGAGGTACCGGCTGATGACCGGCCGTGGGTGACCATCGTCTGGGACGATCCGGTCAATCTCATGTCGTACGTGACCTGGGTCTTTCAGAAGATCTTCGGGTACAGCCACGACAAGGCCGAGCAGCTGATGATGGACGTGCACAACAAGGGCAAGGCGGTCGTGTCCAGCGGCGCGCGTGAACGGATGGAAATGGACGCTGCGCAACTCCACGGCTACGGCTTGTGGGCGACGGTGGACCGCGGTTGAGTGGGCGGGTGAACTGAACGATGTTCCGACGCAACGGGAGCCAGTGCGTGGCCACCTTCGCCATCGACGAGGTGCGCGTGCTGCGCAAGGTCGCCGGTGAGGTCGTGGGCCTGCTCATGGACGGCTTCGACCACACCGATCCGGTGGTCGGCCGGCTCTTCCCGGACATCTACCCGGACCGGCCCGACGACTCGGCCGAGTTCCGCCTCTACACCGAGGGTGACCTCAAGACCGGCAAGATCGACCAGGCCGGGGCCATCCTCGCCGCGCTGCCCGACGACGGCCCCGGCGAGGTGCGCCTGGACGGCGAGGAGGCCGAGGCCTGGCTGCGGGCGATCAACGACGCCCGGCTGGCCATGGGGACCCGGCTCGACATCCAGGGCGACACCGACCTCGGTGACGAGCTCGACGAGGCCGTGGTGCGCGACCCCGCGTCGAGCCGGGTCTTCCAGCTGTCCGTCTACGCCTATCTCGGTTACCTCCAGGAGTCCCTGCTCAACGCCCTTCCGGAGATCGAGGAACGGCCCTAGGCGGCCTGGTCCAGCCGGGCCAGTTCCTCGTCGGTGAGGGTCAGCTCGGCCGCCCGCACCGAGTCGGTGATCGACTCGGGACGGCTGGCGCCGGGGATCGGGATCACGTGCTCGCTCTTGGCCAGCTCCCAGGCCAGGGTGACCTGCTGGGGGCTGACCCCGTGGGCCTCGGCCACCTGGGCGAACCCGGCGAAGTGGCTGCCCAGCTCCCCGGCCTTGGCGATCCCGCCCAGCGGCGACCACGGCAGGAAGGCGATGCCGAGCTCGTCGCAGAGCCGCAGCTCGTCCTCCGAGGAGCGGAACGCGGGCGAGAACTGGTTCTGCACCGACACCAGCCGGCCGCCGAGGATCTCCTGGGCCTGACGGATCTGCTCGACGTTCGCGTTGGAGATGCCGGCCAGCCTGATCTTGCCCTCGTCGAGCAGCTCGCGCAGGGTGCCGACGGAGTCCGCGTACGGGACCTTCGGGTCGGGCCGGTGGAACTGGTAGAGGCCGATGGCGTCGACGCCGAGACGCTTGAGCGAGCCCTCCACCGCCTCCCGCAGGTGCGCGGGGGAGCCGTCGACGGTCCACGAGCCGTCGCCGGGACGCAGGTGGCCGCCCTTGGTGGCGACCAGCACGTCGGAGGTGTCACCGCTCCAGCTCGCCAGCGCCTGGGCGATCAGGGTCTCGTTGTGCCCCACCTCGTCGGCGTGCAGGTGGTACGCGTCGGCCGTGTCGATCAGGGTCACCCCGGCGTCGAGTGCGGCGTGGATGGTACGGACCGAGCGGTCGATGTCGGGCCGCCCCTCGATGGACATCGGCATGCCGCCGAGCCCGATGGCGCTGACCTGGACGTTTCCGATTGATCGCTGCTTCATGCCCCCACCCCTACCCCACGCGGTGATCCGTACGCGCGTGAGCACTGCCACGCCCGGTCGGGCGCCGCGCCACGGTAATGTGAACAACGTGCTGACCATCGACAGCGCGATCGTCGACGCGATCGTCGCCCACGCCCGCCGGGACCACCCCGACGAGGCCTGCGGTGTCGTCGCCGGGCCCGTCGGCAGCGACCTGCCGACGCGGCACATCGCGATGGACAACGCGGCCCGGTCCATGACCTTCTACGAGTTCGACTCGATGGAGTACCTCCGCGTCTGGCGCGAGATGGACGACAACGACGAAGAAGCCGTGGTCATCTATCACTCGCACACCGCGACCGAGGCCTACCCCTCCCGGACGGACGCCGACATCGCCGGCTGGCCGGACGCTCATTACCTTCTGGTCTCGACCCGCGAGCCGGATTCCGAGGAGATTCGCTCGTTCCGTATCGTGGACGGTGTGGTGACCGAAGAAGAGGTCAACATCGTGGATGCGACGGTGGACGCGTGAGTGGGAGTGCGGACGGCTACGCCGTCCAGTCGTACATGTTCGGGCAGAGCCCCGCGTCGGTCTACTACGAGTGTCGCTGACGCGCGACCTCAGCAGACCCTGCCCTCGAACTCTCTCGACTTCTCTTTTCCTAGGAGCATCACAGTCATGGCTATCGAAGTTCGCGTTCCCACCATCCTGCGCAGTTACACCGGCGGCTCGAAGGTCGTCGAGGGCTCCGGTGCGACGCTCTCCGGCCTGATCGACGACCTGGACACCAAGCACTCGGGTCTCAAGGGCCGGCTGCTCACGCCCGAGGGTGGCCTGCACCGCTTCGTCAACGTGTACGTCAACGACGAGGACGTCCGCTTCCTGGGCGCGCTCGACGCCCCGCTGAACGACGGCGACTCCGTCACCATCCTGCCGGCCGTGGCCGGCGGCGCCCTGGGCTTCGCTGCCGCGGCGGCCCTGCTCGGCACCAGGTAGGGCGTCGTCATGGCTCGCTACGAGAGCCTGCTGGACGCTTGCGGGGGCACGCCGCTGGTCGGTCTGCCCCGGCTGTCGCCGACGGTGCCCGAGGGGGCGCCGCCGGTGCGGCTCTGGGCCAAGCTGGAGGACCGCAACCCGACCGGCAGCATCAAGGACCGCCCGGCCCTGTACATGGTGCGGGAGGCGGAGGAGTCCGGGCGGCTGCGCCCCGGCGACACCATCCTCGAGCCGACCAGCGGCAACACCGGCATCTCCCTGGCCATGGTGGCCAAGCTGCGCGGCTACCGGCTGGTCTGCGTGATGCCGGAGAACGTCTCCTCCGAGCGGGTCCAGCTGCTCCGGATGTACGGCGCGGAGATCATCTTCTCGCCGGCCGCGGGCGGCTCCAACCAGGCGGTCGCGACGGCCAAGCAGATCGCGGCCGAGCACCCCGACTGGGTCATGCTGTTCCAGTACGGCAACGCGGGCAACGCCCGGGCCCACTACGAGACGACCGGGCCGGAGCTGCTGCACGACCTGCCGACGATCACGCACTTCGTGGCCGGTCTGGGCACCACCGGCACGCTGATGGGCACGGGCCGCTACCTGCGGGAAAAGGTCGAAGGCATCCAGATCGTCGCCGCCGAGCCGCGCTACGGCGAGCTGGTCTACGGCCTGCGCAACATCGACGAGGGCTACGTCCCGGAGCTCTACGACGCGACCGTGCTGAGCCGGCGCTTCTCGGTCGGCACCCGCGACGCGGTGCTGCGCACCCGGCAGCTCGTCGAGGTCGAGGGCATCTTCGCCGGCTTCTCCAGCGGCGCGATCCTGCACGCGGCGCTGGCCGTGGCGCACGAGGCGGTCAAGGCCGGTCAGCGCGCCGACGTGGCCTTCGTGGTCTGCGACGGCGGCTGGAAATACCTCTCCACCGGTGCCTATGGCGGCACGCTGGCCGAGGCCGAGGACGCCCTCGAAGGTCAGCTCTGGGCTTGAGCACGCGGCGGGGCGGCTTTGCCGTCCCGCCGGCTCAGTCGCCCGCAAGGCGGGCGAGGGCCGCACGCCGGGCGGGCGAGCGCTGCACGGGAGCGGCGGGAGCGGCGAGGGCCGCGCCAGGCAGGCCAGCGCTGCACGGGGGCGGCCAGCACCGCCCCAGCGCCGACGAGCTCAGTAGGCCACCGCGAGCATGATGTCCGCGATCAGCGGCAGCGCCGCGGCCAGCAGCAACAGCCACGGCAGCACCCGCCGGTGGATGGAGAGAAACGCTGCCACCGACAGGGCCACGCTGACCATGCCGAGAAAGGCCAGCACCGGCACGTACCAGCCGGGCACCCCGCCGCCGATCTGCGAGACCAGGCCGCGGATACCGATACCGACGCCGGCCAGGCCCAGCAGCGACGCGTACAGGGACATGGCCAGCAGCCGCCGGGTCCCCGGCGCCGGGTCGTCCGGGGTGGGGAAGCGGAAGTAGACCTCGCCGTCGATGTCGTCCATCAGGTCGGCGGGACCCGGTTCCCAGCCGAACGGGACCACGTCCGGGGCCGGAGAGTCCTGCACCGGGACCCGAGTCCGTCTCGGCTCCTGCACGCCCGTCGTCGCCACTGCGCTCCTCCGTTTGACCCTGGTGGTCCTTCACGGTGTGCAACGAATGCGACTCACGTGGCGTAACGGATGGGATAATGATGCAGGTCACGACCGGTGTGACCTGCGTTGTCGATTTCGCGACAAATCGATCAGACATTTAGCCGACGTGCTGGCCCCGGCGTAGGCTGCGCAGCGTGATTGACTGGTCTGCCGTCTCGACCAAGGACCGTTTCCTGGGGGCAAAGGACTTTCAAGGAGCATGGGTCTTGGCCGAGTGGACGACCGAGCGTGAACCAGAGGAACCCGCATGCGACTGACCGTTCTCGGCTGTGCCGGCAGTTTTCCCGGCCCCGAGTCGGCTTGTTCGGCCTACCTCGTGGAGGCGGAGGGGTTCCGGCTGCTGATCGACTTCGGGTCCGGCTCCCTGTCGGCCCTGCAGCGGTACGCGGGCATCGGCGCCGTCGACGCGATCATGCTGACCCACCTGCACTGCGACCACATGCTGGACGCGTGCACCTACGTGGTGGTGCGCCGCTACGCCCCGGGCGGCCCGCTCCCGCCGCTGCCCGTGTACGCCCCGATGGGCGCCGCCGAGCGCATCTCAGCTGCCTACAGTGCCGAGAACGAGCCGGTCGACGACGTGTACACGTTCTACGGTCTGCAGCCGGGCACGTTCCCGATCGGCCCGTTCACCGTGACCGCCGACCGCGTCAACCATCCGATCGAGACGTACGGCGTCCGTGTCGAGCACAACGGCCGGGTGCTGGCGTACTCGTCGGACACCGCGCCGTGCGACGCCCTGTTGCGCCTGGCCCAGGGCGCGGACCTGTTCCTGTGTGAGGCGAGTTACCTCGACGGCGTGGTCAACCCGCCCGACCTGCACCTCACCGGCGGGGAGGCGGGGGAGGCGGCCACCAAGGCGGACGTCGGCAAACTGCTGCTGACCCATCTGGTTCCCGCCTGGGGCAGTGAGGCCTCTACTGTGGAGGCCGCGTCCGCCGCGTTCGTGGGTCCGGTGGAGGTCGTGCGACCCGGTTCCCGCTACGATCTCTGAGCTTGCCGAGGGGACGGCACGAGCGGACCACCGACCTCGAAGTGACCTTGGAGTGCCTTGCATGACCGGTCGATCAGTGGGTGAACGCAAGCTGCGTATCGTCCGACTGGCGAACTTCGTCTCACCTCGTTCGGGCGGGTTGCGCACCGCGCTGCGCAACCTCGGCGAGGGCTATCTGCGGGCCGGCCACGAGCCGATCCTGATCGTGCCGGGGCGGGAGCGCTCCGACGAGATGACCGAGCAGGGCCGGGTCATCACGCTGCCCGGCCACCGGGTGCCGCGCACCGGGGGCTACCGCGTGCTGGCCGGCCGGCGGGAGCTGACCGGGCTGCTGGACGGCCTGCAGCCGGACCGCATCGAGGTCTCCGACCGGGCCACCCTGCGCTGGACCGGCCGCTGGGCCCGGGAGCGCGGGGTGGGCTCGATGATGGTCTCCCACGAGTCCCTGGCCGGCCTGCTGGGCGTCTGGGGCATGCCGCACCGCGACTCGCTCGCCGACCGGCTCAACCGGCGTACGGCCGAGGTCTTCGACCAGATCGTCTGCACGACCGCCTTCGCGGCGGCGGAGTTCCGCCGCCTCGGCGTGCCGAATCTGGTCGAGGTGCCGCTCGGCGTCAACCTGCGCCAGTTCCACCCGAGCCGGGCCGACGCCGCCGTCCGGGCCCGCTATGCCCGCCCGGAGGAGCTGCTGGTCGTCTACTGCAGCCGGCTGTCCGCCGACAAGCGTCCCGAGCTGGCCGTCGACACCATCGCCGCGCTGCGCGCCGCCAAGGTGCCCGCCGTGCTGGCGCTGGCCGGCGACGGCTCCCGCCGGGCCGCGCTGGCCTACCGGGCGGCCCGGCTGCCGGTGCGGTTCGCCGGGCACATCTCCGACCGTGACGACGTCGCCGCGCTGCTGGCCAGCGCGGACGTGGCCGTGGCGCCCGGCCCGGTGGAGACCTTCGGGCTCGCCGCGCTGGAGGCGCTGGCCTGCGGCACACCCGTGGTGGTCAACGCCGCGAGCGCGCTGCCCGAGGTCGTCGGGGACGCCGGTGTGGCTGTTCGCGGCACCCCGGAAGCGTTCGCCGAGGGGGTGCGCAGCCTCATGGAGCGTCCCGAGGGCGAGCGCCGGGCGGCCGCCCGGGCCCGTGCCGAGCTGTTCGGCTGGCCGCAAGCCGTCGACGGTTTCCTGCGGGCCCACGGCGCCCAGCCGCAGGCGCGCAGCTCAGCGGTCCTGGCCCGGCAGCCCAGGCCGGAGCGGGCGCTGCGACCGGCCGTGCCGGCGGTTGCCGCCGTCGCCTCCAGTGCCTGGGCGACGGCACCCGGCGACGCGCTGTAGCGGCGATCAGCCTAGGCTCTTCCCATGGCGCGACCCGACGGCCGAGAGCCCGGCCAACTCCGACCCGTGACCCTCACCCGCCGGTGGAGCATTCATCCCGAGGGATCGGTGCTCGTCGAATTCGGCGACACCCGGGTGCTCTGCACCGCCAGCGTGACCGAGGGCGTGCCCCGCTGGCGCAAGGGCTCCGGCCTGGGCTGGGTGACCGCCGAATACGCCATGCTGCCCCGCGCGACGAACACCCGCGGCGACCGGGAGAGCGTCAAGGGCAAAGTCGGCGGCCGCACCCAGGAGATCTCCCGGCTGATCGGGCGCAGCCTGCGGGCCTGCATCGACCTCAAGGCCCTCGGTGAGAATTCCATCGTGCTCGACTGTGACGTGCTGCAGGCCGACGGCGGCACCCGCACGGCGGCCATCACCGGCGCCTACGTCGCGCTGCACGACGCGGTCAACTGGCTGGCCGACCGCAAGTCGCTGGCCGGCAAGGTCGAGAAGGTGATGCACCGCTCGATCCAGGCGGTCAGCGTCGGCATCATCGACGGCGAGCCGCGCCTCGACCTGATGTATCTCGAGGACGTCGCCGCGGAGGTGGACATGAACGTGGTCTGCACCGGCGACGGCGACTTCGTGGAGGTGCAGGGCACCGGCGAGGCCAACGTGTTCCGCCGGGACCAGCTCGACGCGCTGCTCGACCTGGGCGTGCTGGGCTGCGCGGAGCTGGCGGCGGCCCAGCAGAAGGCGCTGGCGTCGTGAGCGCCCGCCTGCTGCTCGCCACCGCGAACCCGAAGAAGCTGGTGGAGCTCCAGCGCATCCTCGACAACGCGCTCGGCTCCGGCGGCATCGACCTGGTCGGGCTGGGCGACTTCCCGGACTACCCGGACGTGCCCGAGACCGGCCTGACCTTCGGCGAGAACGCGCTGATCAAGGCCCGCGAGGGTGCCTCGCGCACCGGTCTGCCGACGGTGGCCGACGACTCCGGGCTGGCCGTGGACGCGCTCAACGGCATGCCCGGCGTCTTCAGCGCCCGCTGGGCCGGTGGCCACGGCGACGACCAGGCCAACCTCGATCTGGTGCTGGCCCAGATCGGCGACGTCCCGGACGAGCACCGCGGCGGCGCCTTCGTCTGCGCGGCCGTGCTGGTGCTGCCCAACGGCCGCGAGCACCTGGTCGAGGGCAAGCAGCGCGGCCAGATCCTGCGCGCGCGGCGCGGCACCGGCGGCTTCGGTTACGACCCGATCTTCCTGGGCGAGGGCCAGAGCCGGACCAACGCGGAGCTGAGCGCCGAGGAGAAGGACGCGATCAGCCACCGCGGCAAGGCGTTCCGCGAGCTGGCCAAGGTCATTGCCAAGGAGCTTCCCCGCTAGCTTTACTATGCCGCCGTGACCAAACGGGGGATGGGTGTCGCGGCCGCACTGGTGCTGGCCGCTGCGGGATGCACGCCGGGCAGCACGTCGGCGCAGACGGTGGAGCTGGTGGCCGGCGGCGGCGAGGCCGACGGTGGCCCGGCCGTGGACGCGTTCATCGACGGCCGGCTCGTGGACATGACGGTGGACCGGGCCGGCACGTTGCGGGTGCTGACCGAGACCAACGCGGTCCCCACCATGTGGACGGTGCAGGACGGCAAGCTGTCCCATGTGGCGGTGCCCGGCTTCCGGGCCGAGTACGTGAGCCAGATGACGACCGGCCCGGACGGTGCCGTCTACGTCGCCCTGTGGAACGGCGACGGCGGCGTCTGGCAGATCACGCCGGAGGGCAAGGCCACCCAGCGGCTCGGCATCAACCGCGATACCTACCGCGGTGACCGCAAGCCGCCGGCCGACGGTGCCGCTGCCGAGGGCGCCTACCTGCGGTATCTGCACGGAGTCGCGGTCGGGCCGGACAACCGGATGTACTTCGCCGAGGAACGCAACGACCCGACGACCCACCAGCTGGTCCGTACGGTCGACGGCGGCAAGATCAAAACCGTGCTGGGGCGGGACCTGGCCGGGCTCACCGCGCGGCAGTGGCGCTCCGCGCGTACCCGGGAGGGCGGTTTCCCGGACGGCATCGCGGCCACGCAGATCGCCCTGGAGGGCGGCCTGAACGACCCGATCGCGATCGGCGCCGACGGCACTCTCTTCGCTGCGCCGGGCCGGCGCAGCGTCGTCGCGGTCCGCGCGGACGGCTCCGCGCACGAACTGATCGGCAACGTCGCCGCCGGCGGCCTCGACGGTGCCGTCGACGATCCGGAGAAGCCGTTCGCCGACCGCGGCCCGGCGGCGCGGGCGTCGGTCTGGCTCCGGGGCAGCCGCACCGGCCAGCGCGGCGAGAGCAACGCGAGCCTGGTGACCGACGAGCGCGGCAACGTGTACGTGACCAGCGTCCGCACCGGCGCCGACGACCTGCCGGGAAGGTTCGACTGGACCGGCGACGCCACCGGCCGCCAACGTGACCTGCTGGTCCAGTCCCGCAAGCGGCGCGACGTCGGCACCGACACGACCGAGGTGCTGCAGATCCGGCCGGACGGGTCGCTGGCCACCGCGGCCGGTCACGCCGACGCGGCCGCGGTGCACGGCGACTGGCTCTACCTGGCGCGGGCCTTCACCGACGACGAGAGCACCGACCGGGTGCTGGTGGTCCGCACGGCCATCCCGCGTTAGGCGGCCCGCCGCCCGCCGAGTCGCAGCACCTTGGCGACCACGCCCGGCCGCAGCAGGTCGGTCGGCGGGGCCAGCAGCTGCTGCACCCGCAGGTAGACGTCGGTCAGCTCGGGCGAGGCGTGGGTCGCGACGGCCAGCCGCCGGGCGTACCAGTTGCTGAAGCGGACGCCGCGGGGTCGCGGCCCGGTGGTTTCCGGATAGGAGAAGTCGTTGCCGACCGCGAAGCGCCACGGCACGGCGATCACCTCGGCGACAGCCCGGTAGTAGTCGCGGGCGGCGGCGGCCGTGACGGAACCGTGCCGGTCCAGGGTGTCACCGAGCGCGGCGGCCGCCATGGCGGCGACTGTCATGCCCTGGCCGTAGATCGGGTTGAAACTGCACACGGCGTCGCCGACGGTGACCAGGCCCGCCGGGAGCCGGTCGAGCTCCTCGAAGAGCCGGCGGCGGCTGGACGGGAAGCGGATGGGCGCCGGGTCGTCGAGCGGCTCGGCCTCCGCGATCAGCTGCGCCACGATCGGGTCGGGCAGGCTCTTGGCGTAGATCTCGAAGCCCGCCGGGTCGGTGGGCATCGAGCCGACGTGCCAGCCGCCGAGCGACACCAGCCACCGGTCGCCCTCGATCGGCAGGACCAGCCCGGACCGCTTCTCCCGCGGCGGGTCAGGCAGTACGAACGCCGCCTGCCAGTCCTCCAGCTGCCCCGGCGCCCGCCGGTAGAGGCGGGTGGCGTAGGCGACGCCGACCTTGACCTCCAGCTGCCGGGGCGCCGGCAGGCCCAGGTCGCCGAGCCACCGGTCGGAGCGGCTGCCGCGCCCGGAGCAGTCCACGACCAGGTCGGCGGCGATCGTCTCACCGGTGTCGAGCACCACCCCGGCGACCGCCTCGGCGGAGCCGGCCAGCGTGGTGACCGCGACGCCGTGGCGGATCGTCACGTTCGGGTCGGCGGCGACCAGGTCACGCAGGATCGCCTCCAGCCGGGGGCGGCTCACGGAGGTGAAGTGATGTCCGGTCGGTATCCGGGCCCGGCGCCGGCCGAACCGGTAGTTGCACAGGCTGGAGCCCAGGTCGATGCGGCTGGCACCCTGCTCGGCCAGGGCGTCCTCGAGGCCGGGGAACAGCTCGGTCAGCACCCGCAGTCCGGAGATCAGCAGGATGTGCCCGTGCGCGCTCTGCGGCACGCCGCGCCGCGGCACCCCGTCGGCCGGCAGCAGGTCCCGGTCGAGGATTATGACCCGCGCGTACCGTCGGCTCAGTACCCGAGCGACGGCGAGCCCGCCGATGCCGGCCCCGATGACCACCGCTGTGCCGTCCATGGTGGAGAGCTTAGGGCCTGTCCTGCCGGTCATGACGGCCTGCGCCGGGCCCAGCTTCCGCCTCGCGGCGCGGTCCGAACGGCCGGATACAACACCGGTATCCGGCCGCTCGGACCACCCGCCGGCCGCGTCCCCAACCTCACCGGACAGAACACCTAGAGCAGCGGCCCGATCGCCTCCTCGATCGCGGCGCGCAGGGCCCGGCCGCCGACGACCGCGCGGGTCTGCTCCATCACCGGGGCCAGGAAGACGTCCGGTCCCGGTTGCCCGGCGAAGCCCTCCAGAGCGGCGACCGCCGCCCGGCCGGCCGGTGACGGGCTCAGCGGCGCCCGCAGCTGCAGGCCCCGCGTCGCGGCCAGCAGCTCGACGGCGAGCAGGCTGGTCAGGTTGTCCAGGACCGTGCGCAGCTTCTTCGTCGCGGCCCAGCCCATCGACACGTGGTCCTCCTGCATGCCGCTGGTGGGCAGGGAGTCCACCGAGGCGGGCGCCGCGAGCCGCCGGTTCTCCGCGACGATCCCGGCCGCCGTGTACTGGGCGATCATCAGGCCCGAGTTGACCCCCGCGTCCGGGGTCAGGAACGGCGGCAGCGTGCGGTTGCGGGTCACGTCGAGCAGCCGGTCGACCCGGCGCTCGGCGATCGCCCCGACCTCGGCGGCGGCGATGGCCAGGAAGTCGGCGGCGAAGCCGAGCGGCGCGCCGTGGAAGTTGCCGGTGGACTCCACCCGGCCGTCCTGGAGCACGACCGGGTTGTCGACCACGGACCGCAGCTCGCGGCCGGCGGTGGTCCACGCGAACTCCAGCGTGTCCCGGGCGGCCCCGGCGACCTGCGGCGCGCAGCGCATCGAGTACGCGTCCTGCACGGCGTGGGCCAGGTCGTCACGGTGCGAGTCCATGATCGCCGAGTCCTGGAGCAGCCGGTGGATGTTGGCCGCCGAGTCGGACTGCCCGGGGTGCGGCCGGATCGCGTGCAGCTCCGGCAGGAACGGCCGTTCGGAGCCGAGCATCGCCTCGATCGCCAGCGCCGCCGTCACGTCGGCCATGGTGAACAGATGCCGGGCGTCCTCGATGGCCAGCAGCAGCATGCCGAGCATGCCGTCGGTGCCGTTGATCAGCGCCAGGCCCTCCTTGGCGGCCAGCGTCAGCGGCTGCAGGCCGGTGCCGTGCAGGGCATCGGCGGCGGCCATCCGGGAGCCGTCCTTGCCCAGCACCCAGCCCTCGCCGAGCAGCACCAGCGCGCAGTGGGCCAGCGGTGCCAGGTCACCGGAGGCGCCCAGCGAGCCGTGCTCGGGGACCCACGGGGTGATGTCGTTGTTGAGCAGGTCGACGAGTCCCTGCGCGAGCACCGGCCGTACCCCGGACAGGCCCAGGGCCAGTGAGCGCACCCGCAGCAGCATCATCGCCCGCACCACCTCGCGGGGCATGGGCGCGCCGATGCCGGCGGCGTGCGAGCGGATCAGCGCGTGCTGCAGCTCGGCCCGGCGCTCCGGGGCGATGGAGGTGTTGGCCAGCGCGCCGAAGCCGGTCGAGACGCCGTAGACCGGGCGGCCGGAGGCCTCGATGGTGTCGACGATGGCCCGGCTGCGGGCCATGGCCGCGTAGGTGGCCTCGGAGAGCTCGACCCGGGCGTCGTGCCGGGCGACGGCGAGGACATCGGCGGGGTTGATGCCGGTGGGTTCGACTGAGACGGTCATTGGGGCACTCCGTTGTGCAGCACTGTGCTGATCAGAGGGACACCGGGCCGGTAGGCCAGGTGCAGATACGAGGGCGCGTCCAGGACGGCCAGGTCGGCGCGGGCGCCGGGGCGCAGCACGCCGACGTCGTCGCGGCGCAGGGCCCGCGCGCCGCCCGCGGTCGCGGCCCAGAGGGCCTCGGCGGGCGTCATGCGCATTTCCCGTACGGCGAGAGCCAGGCAGAACGGCATCGACGACGTGTACGACGACCCGGGGTTGCAGTCGGTCGCCAGCGCCACGGTCACCCCGGCGTCGAGCAGCCGGCGGGCATCCGGGTACGGCGACCGGGTCGAGAACTCGGCCCCGGGCAGCAGCGTCGCCACCGTCCCGGAACCGGCGAGGGCGTCCACGTCAGCGTCATCGAGATGCGTGCAGTGGTCGGCGCTGGCCGCACCGAGCTCGACCGCCAGCCGTACGCCCGGCCCGGCGGTGAGCTGGTTGGCGTGCACCCGCAGCCCCAGCCCGGCCTTCGCCCCGGCGGTCAGGACCTCCCGGGTCTGGTCGCCGTCGAAGGCGCCCCGGTCGCAGAACACGTCGATCCACCGGGCGTACGGCGCGGCAGCCGTCAGCATCGCCCCGGCGACCAGCGCCACGTAACCGTCGGGGTCGTCGCGGTACTCGGCCGGGACGACGTGGGCGCCCAGGAACGTGGTCTCCTCGGTCAGCTGCCGGGCGATCCGCAGGCTCCGGGCCTCCTCGGCGACGCTGAGGCCGTAGCCGCTCTTGATCTCGATGGTCGTCGTGCCCTGGCGCCGCGCCTCACCGACCAGCCGGCTCGCCGCGGCCAGCAACTCCTCGTCGCTCGCCGCCCGGGTCGCGGCCACCGTCGTGCGGATCCCCCCGCCGGTGTAGGGCTCGCCGTTCATCCGGGCCGCGAACTCCGCGGCCCGGTCACCGGCGAAGACCAGGTGGGCGTGGCTGTCCACGAAGCCCGGGATGACCGCGGCGCCGGCAGCGTCGAGGCGCTCGTCGGCCGCGGGCGCGTCGCGCATCGGGCCGATCCAGGCGATCCGGTCGCCCGCCACGACCACCGCCGCGTCGGTCAGCACGCCCAGCTCGGGATCGTTGGTGACCAGCTCACCGATGCCGCCGATCAGCAGGCTGCGGCCGGGCTCCGTGCGGCCGGGCCGGGCACCGGCGAGCTCGCGTGCGGTGCTGGGGGCTCCGGCGTGCCCTTCCGGCCCTGTGCCCGCAAGCCCACCACCGGTGCTGTCGCTCATGTCAGGGCCTCCCGCAGCGCCGCCGGGACATCGAATGCCGTGTGCCGGCCGCCGTCCACGATCAGCCGGCCGTCCGCGACCACGTGCGTGACGTCGGCCGCGGTGGCCGCGAAGACCAGGCCGGCCGGGTCGACGCCCGCGGTGCGCACGCTCTCCAGCGACACCGCGACCAGGTCGGCGCGCCGGCCGGCCGCGATCGTGCCGGCGTCGTCCCAGCCCAGCGCCGCGTGACCGGTGGCCGTGGCCGCGGTCAGCAGCTCAGCGGCGGTGAAGTGACCGCGGCGCTCGGTGGCGAGCCGCTCGTCGAGTTCGACGCCGCGGGCCTCCTCGAAGAGGTCGATGACCGCCTGGCTGTCGCTGCCCAGGCTGAGCCGGGCGCCCGCGTCGGCCAGTGCCCGGGCCGGGCCGATGCCGTCGGCCAGATCACGTTCGGTGCTCGGGCACAGGCAGACGTGCTGGTCGCCGAGGATCCGCAGGTCGGCGGGGGACAGGTGGGTGGCGTGCACCGCGGTCGTCATGGGCTGCCAGACGCCCATGCTGTCGAGCAGCTCAGCCGGTGAACAGCCGTGCACGGCCTGGCACTGCTCGTTCTCGGCGCGCTGCTCCGAGAGGTGGACGTGCACCGGCAGCCCGTCGGTGCGGTGCGCGAACGTCGCCATCCCGTCGACCGGCACCGCCCGTACCGAGTGCAGGGCCGCGCCGATCTTCACGCCCGCGGACGCGCGTAGTCCGTCGAAACGTGCGGCCCAGCCGTCGTAGTCGCCGTCGCCGAACCGGCGCTGCACGCCTTCGAGCGGCTTGCCGTCCACGCCGGACGTCAGATAGACAGCGTCCAGCAGAGTGATCCGGATGCCGGCTTCCCGGGCCGCCTCGATCAGCGCGTGACCCATCGCGTTCGCGTCGGCGTAGGGGGTGCCGTCCGGGCCGTGGTGCAGGTAGTGGAACTCGCCCACGCAGGTGATCCCGGCTAGGGCCATCTCGCCGTAGACCGCCCGGGCCAGGGTGAAGTAGCTGTCCGGGTCGAGCCGGCCGGCCACCTCGTACATCAGCTCGCGCCAGGTCCAGAAGCTGCCGCGGTCAGCGTGGGTGCGACCGCGCAGAGCCCGGTGGAACGCGTGCGAGTGCGCGTTGGCCAGCCCGGGCAGCACGAGCCCGGGCAGCAGGGTGCCGGTGGGCGCCGAGCCCGGGGTGACCGCGGCGAAGCGCCCGTCCTCGATCTCGATGCGGACATCACGCGCGACCGTCCCGCCGACCCAGGCGTACTGCGCGAAGTACGTCATGCCGCGAGCTCCCCGAGCACGGTGGCCAGCGCCTCGACGCCGGCCGCGCAGTCGGCGTCGGTGGCGTGCTCGGCCGGGGAGTGCGAGACGCCGGTCGGGTTGCGGACGAAGAGCATCGCGGTCGGCACGTGCGCGGACAGCACCCCGGCGTCGTGACCGGCACCGGTCGGCAAAATCGGTGCGCCGCCCAGCAACGTGGACAGCCGGGACGCCAGCGTGGTGTCGAAGGCGACCTCCGGGGAGGCTGATTCCGGTTCGACGCTGACCTGCGTACCGTCGTCGGCCGCGCGGTCGACCGCCCGCTTGACGATGGTCTCGACCAGCCGGTCCATGGTGGCGGTGTCCGCCGCCCGGGCGTCCAGCCAGGCCCGCACCAGCGACGGGATCGCGTTGGTGGCGTTGGGCTGCACCGAGACGCGGGCGATGGTGGCCAGCGCCCCGGCCAGCCGGGCCTCCTCGTTGGCCGCCAGCACGGTGGCCGCGAAGGTCAGCATCGGGTCGTGCCGGTCGGCCATCCGGGTCGTCCCGGCGTGGTCGCCGTGACCGGTGAAGTCCAGCCGCCAGCGGCCGTGCGGCCAGATCGCGCTCGCGACCCCGACCGGCACCTCCAGCGCCCGGCCCTGCTCGATGTGCAGCTCCACGACGGCGCCGACCCGGCTCGCCAGCGCGGGCAGCGCCCCGGCCGGGCGGCCGCCCAGCGCCTCGCCGAAGGTCACCCCGTCGGCGTCGCACAGCGCGGCGGCGGCGTCCGGGTCGATCGCGCCGGTCAGCAGCCGGGAACCGAGGCAGGGCAGGCCGAAGCGGCCACCCTCCTCCTCGACGAACGCGGCCACGCCGATCGGCCGCGAAGGCGTCACGCCGGCGGCCCGGAGCCGGTCGACGGCCAGGAACGCGCTGACGATGCCGAGCGGGCCGTCGTAGCCGCCGCCGTGCGGGACCGAGTCGAAGTGCGAGCCGGTCAGCACGGTGCCGGGCCCCCACTGCCGGCCCCACCAGGCGAACAGGTTGCCGTTGCCGTCGTCGGTGACCGTCATGTCGCGACGGTCCGCCTGGTTGCGGAACCAGTCGCGCAGGATCAGCTCGGGGTCGCTGAGGGCGTACCGCAGATAACCGCCGGTCCGGTCCAGGCCGATCGGCGCGATCTCGGCCCAGAGCCGCGGGAAGGCCGCGGTCACTGCGTTTTTCCCTTTTGGTTTTCCGCCGCGGGTTGGCTCGGCTCCCGCATGGGGATGTGTACGGAGGCCGCGGCGGCGGAGGAGTAGCCGGCGTCGACGTGCCGGATCACGCCCATGCCCGGGTCGTTGGTCAGCACACGTTCGATCTTCTGCCCGGCCAGGGCGCTGCCGTCGGCGACACAGACCTGCCCGGCGTGGATCGACCGGCCGATGCCGACGCCACCGCCGTGATGGATGGACACCCAGCTCGCCCCGCTCGCCGTGTTGATCATCGCGTTGAGCAGCGGCCAGTCGGCGATCGCGTCCGAGCCGTCCAGCATCGCCTCGGTCTCCCGGTACGGCGACGCCACCGACCCCGCGTCGAGGTGGTCGCGCCCGATGACCAGGGGAGCGGAGACCTCGCCGCGCGCCACCATGTCGTTGAACCGCACGCCGGCTTTGTCGCGTTCGCCGTAGCCGAGCCAGCAGATCCGCGCCGGCAGCCCCTGGAAGGCGACCCGCTCGCCGGCCAGCCGGATCCACCGGGCCAGCGGCTCGTTGTCCGGGAACAGCTCCAGCACGGCCCGGTCGGTGGCGGCGATGTCGGCCGGGTCGCCGGACAGCGCGGCCCAGCGGAACGGCCCCTTGCCCTCGGCGAACAGCGGCCGGATGTACGCGGGCACGAACCCGGGGAAGGCGAACGCCCGGTCGTAGCCGCCGAGCTGGGCCTCGCCGCGGATGGAGTTGCCGTAGTCGAACACCTCGGCCCCGGCGTCGAGGAAGCCGACCATCGCCTCGACGTGCCGGGCCATGCTCTCCCGGGCGCGGTCGGTGAACTCCTCCGGCTTGGCGGCCGCGTAGTCGGTGGCGTCACCCGGGTCGATGCCGATCGGCACGTAGCTCAGCGGATCGTGCGCGCTGGTCTGGTCGGTGACGATGTCGATCGCCACGCCCCGGCGGAGCAGCTCGGGGAACACCTCGGCGGCGTTGCCGGCGACCCCGATGCTGACGGCCCGCCGGTCCCGCCTGGCCGCCTCGGCCTGCCGGACGGCGTCGTCCAGATCGGCCGCCACCGTGTCGAGGTAGCGGTCCTTGACCCGGCGCCGCAGCCGCGACTCGTCGACGTCCACGATCAGGCAGACGCCGCCGTTCATGGTGACCGCGAGCGGCTGGGCGCCACCCATGCCGCCGCAGCCGGCGGTCAGCGTCAACGTGCCGGCCAGGTCGCCGCCGAACCGCTTCGCCGCCACGGCCGCGAACGTCTCGTAGGTGCCCTGCAGGATGCCCTGGGTGCCGATGTAGATCCACGAGCCGGCGGTCATCTGGCCGTACATGGTCAGGCCGAGCTGCTCCAGGCGGCGGAACTCCGGCCAGGTCGCCCAGTCGCCGACCAGGTTGGAGTTGGCCAGCAGCACCCGCGGCGCCCACTCGTGGGTGCGGAACACCCCGACCGGCTTGCCCGACTGCACCAGCAGCGTCTCGTCGTCGGCCAGCAGGTCCAGCTCCCGGACGATCGCGTGCAACGCCGGCCAGCTCCGGGCCGCGCGCCCGGTGCCGCCGTAGACGACCAGGTCGTCGGGGCGCTCGGCCACGTCGGGGTCGAGGTTGTTGAGCAACATCCGCTTGGCGGCCTCCTGCGGCCACCCCTTGGCGGTACGGGTGGTGCCCCGTGGCGCTCGCACTGACATACCGAACTCCTTCACGCTTCGAAGATGTGGCGGCGGGAGGCGGTCGCCTCGAACTCCTCCAGGCGACGCTGGGCCTGCTCGGGCGCGGCGTCGCACATCGCCTGGAGCAGCACCATGGCCATGGCCATCGGGCCGGTGTGCAGGTCGAACACCAGCTGGGTGCCGACCGGGGCGGGCAGCACCACGTCGGCGTGCGCGGCGGCCGGGCTCACCGCCGAGTCGGTGAGCGCGACGACGGCCAGACCGGCGGCCCCGGCCTCGCGGATCACCTCCAGGGTCTCCCGCGGATAGCGCGGCAGCACAATCGCCAGCATCGCGGTCGCGCCGGCCGCGCGGGCCTGATCGAGCCGATCCAGCAGCATCGTGCCGCCGTCGTCGAGCACCCGGACGTCCGGCTGCACCTTGGCGGCGAAGTAGCCGAAGTACGCCGCGAGCGGTCCGGCGGCGCGCAGCCCCAGCACCGGCAGCGGACGGCTGGCCGCGAGCAGCCGGGCGGCCTGCTGCACGGCGTCGAGGCTGCTCAACTGGTCGGCCATGCGTTCCAGATGCCGGGTCTCGGCCCGCAGGGCCCGCTGCACGGGGTTGTCCCCGTTGTCGGCGGGGGCGGTGCCGACCCCGACCAGGGCGCGCAGCTCGCGCCGCAGGGCCGGATAGCCGGCGTAGCCCAGGGCCATGGCGAACCGGGTCACCGACGGCTGGCTGACCCCGGCCAGCTCGGCGACCTCGGCGGCGGAGAGATAGGCGGCGGAGGGCGCGTGCTGCACGAGGCTGTGCGCGATCCGCCGCTGCGTCGGGGTGAGCCGGGCGCCCTGGAAGAGATCCACCACCCGCTCGGCCGTTCTGGCCGCTCCGTCATTCACCCAAGCAGAGTATGCATGAAAACTTTCAGAGCGCTAGTCCTGTCGCCGATATTGGTCTTTCGGCAGTGTCGAACGACCGGCGATGTCCGTACCGTCGCCTCCGTGAAGCCACGACCGGCCGGGTCCCGGCGCACTCTTGATCCAGGAAGTCTCCTGACCGTGGCTGCGGCGCTGCTTGCCGGTCTGAGCGTGGTGAGCCTCTGGTGGGCTGTGCCCGCCGCGGTCGCCGCGTTCCTGGCGGGACGACGACCGGGACGGGCCCGTTCGACGGTGTTTGCTCTGGTCGCCCTGCTCTCGGCCGGTGTGCTGCTGCTGTCCGTCGTGCCGGCCTGGCTGCCCTGGGGGAGCCGGTTTGTGGCGGTCGTGGTGCTCGCCACGATGCTGCCCTGGTTCGCCGGCCGGTTCTGGCGGCAGTATCAGGAACTCGGCCGGGCCGGTTGGGAACGGGCCGCGCAGTTGCAGCGCGAGCAACGGCTCGTCGCCGACCAGGCCCGGCTGCGCGAGCGGGCCCGCATCGCGATGGACATGCATGACGTGCTCGGTCATGACCTCAGCCTGATCGCGCTGTCGGCCGGCGCTCTGAAGCTCGCGCCGGGGCTCGAAGACCACCACCGGCAGGCCGCCGGAGACATCAGAGCCCGGGCGGCGGCTGCGGTGGAGCGGCTCGCAGAGGTGATCGGTGTCCTCCGCGAGGAGAACGAAGAAGCGCCCACGCGGCCGACCGGGCCCGGGCTCGCGCAGCTGGCAGCCGAGGCGTCCGCGTCCGGGCTCGCGGTCGAGCTGCATGTCGACGGCGAGCCGGGCGGTCTCTCCCGGGCGGTCGAACGCGCTGTTCAGCGTGTTGTACAAGAGGCACTGACCAACGTGGCCAAGCACGCACCCGACGCGAAAGCGGCCATCCGCGTGACGCATACGCCTTCGGCGACAACAGTAGTCGTGGAGAACAGCCTGCCATCGCTCACGACCGCTGTCCGCCCGTCAGGCGGAGGCCGTGGCCTCATCGGACTCGCCGAACACGTGCGGCTGGCCGGCGGCTCTTTCCGGTACGGCCCGAGCAACGGCGGCTTCGAGGTTGTCGCGACGATTCCGCACGCTCTGCCATCGCAGCTTCCCGCGCCCAGCACCGCCGCTTCCCCGGCCGCGGGCGGTGAACTGCGGCCCGAACATCGGCGGGCTCGGCACCGGGCCGGCCGGGTCCTGGCGGCCGCCGTCATGGTGCCCCTGGTGGTAGGAGCGTTGCTGAGCGGAGCACTCATGGGGTGGGAAATGCGGTCGGCGTCGCAAGCGGTCCTGGATCCGGGCGACTATGCGCGCCTGCGCGTGGGACAGAATCGTTCCGAGCTCGCGCACGTACTGCCGGACCGGCAGACGAACCACCGGCCGCTGACCGCCGAGCCGACGGGAGACGACCTCAGGTGCGAGTACTACGCGATGACGGCCGACCGGTTCGACGACCGATCCGGCGACGCCTACCGGCTCTGCTTCCGGAAGGACACGCTGGTGTCCCTCGACACGCTCACCCCGTGAGCGTTCGATGATCCGGGTGCTGATCGCCGATGACGAGCCGATGATCCGTGCCGGGGTCCGCGCCGTGCTGGCCACGGACCCGGACATCGACGTCGTCGCCGAGGCCGGCAACGGGCGCGACGCCGTGGAACTGGCTCGTCGCCACCGTCCCGCGGTGGCCGTCCTCGACATCCGCATGCCCGGAATCAACGGCATCGAGGCTGCGGCGGAGATCCGCAGCGCGGTGCCGGCCACCGGCGTCATCATCCTGACGACCTTCGGTGAGGACGACTACATCCTGAAGGCCCTCGGCGGCGGCGCCACCGGCTTCTTGATCAAGTCGGGCGAGCCCGAGGAACTCATCGCCGGGGTTCGTGCGGTGGCCGAGGGCGCCGCCTACCTGTCACCGAAGGTCGCCGCCAGAGTCGTCGCGCACCTGGCGGCGACGGGCGCGGGCGTCCTGGCCGGCCGGCGCTCCGCCGCCCGGGACCGGGTCGAGGCGCTCACCGCCCGGGAACGCGAGGTGCTGGCCCTGCTCGGCAGCGGGCTGTCCAACGGCCGGATCGCCCGGCGACTGCATGTGGTGGAGGGAACGGTGAAGGCCCACGTGAGTTCCATCCTGGGACGCCTGGGCGTGGACAACCGGGCCGCCGCCGCGGTCATGGCTCACGAGGCCGGAATCGTTCCCCCGCCACAGTCCCGCCAGGCATGACACCGCTGCCACCGTCGCGCCGCCGAGAACCGCCCCGGCCAGCGCATCGTGCGGGTAATGCACTCCGACCAGGACACGCAACAGCGCCGCCGCTGCGGCCAGCGCCAGCGTGACCCCAGCCAGCCGGGGCCACAGCAGGGCCAGACCGACAGCGAACCCGGCGGCCAGGGTGGCGTGATTGCTCGGGAACGACCAGTCCCCGGCGCCTGGGCATTCGGCGATCGCGTCGGCTGTCGCGCGCAGCGCACGACATGGCCGTTCCTCGTCGACCACGAGCTTGATCCCTTCGCTGACCGCGTAGGCCGCGACGGTGCTGACTCCGACGAGCATGGCTTCGACAGCTCTGCGGGTGTCGTGGCGGCGGATCGCTGTCCACCACTTCCCCACCAACAGCACTCCGAGAATCACCGGAATCCCCTCGCCGGCGACCTCCAGCACCGGGCCGAGCCAGGACGGTGCGTCCGTCATCATCCCGGTCAGTGACCGATACACCGACGCCGAGACTCCGCTCGTCACCGCGACCGCTCCCGCCTCGCCCAGCCCGCCGGGGGAGAGCCAGGCGATCACACCAGCGGCAACACTCAGCATCCCCATCGCGGCCCATAACCGACCGGCCGGGGTCATCTTTCGCCGTTCTCGTTCCATGGACCGAACGTAGAAGTGGGAATGCCCGGGCACCCGAGCCGAACGACACCCTCCGGACCCGACGATCGTCAGGGTTGACATCAGGCTGCGTGAGCCTCAGACCAGGCGGCGGATCTCGCCGTACGCCCGGTAGAAGCCGCCGCGGCTCGCCTCGCGGATCCCGGTCACGACGTAGCGGCTGCCGTGCTCGCGGATGCCCTTCGGGAACTGGACCTGCCAGTCGCGGTGGTAGCCCGACGACACGACCCGGATCCGCAGCCGGCCGCCCTCGTCGACGCACTCGACCACCACGCCACCCGCCACGTCGTGGGCGATCTCCACAGTGGTCGACGGGACGACCGCGGGCATGCGCGGCGGCGCCTTCACGTCGACCACCTGCGGAACGCTGCCGCCGACCGCCGACCGGATCGCCTCCTCGCTGGCGTCGATGCAGGCCAGGGAGCCGTCGGTGGTCACGATGTAGAGCCGCTCGTCGCGGTACTGCATCGAGTACGCCGAGCCGCAGCCCGTGCCCAGCTTCCACAGCCTGGTCCCGGCGGCGTCGAAGCAGTAGATGGACGAGGCACTGTCACCGGCGAAGACGTAACGACCGTCGGCGGCCGTGGCGCACGAATACACCGCGGCGTCACAGCGGTACGTCTGCCGGGCCGACCCGTCCTTGCCCAGCTCGACCACCTGCCGGGTGGCGGTGCCCGCGTAGAGGGTGTCACGCTCCTGCCAGCCGAACAGCACCGCGCCGGTGGGGGTGTGCCAGAGCTCGCGCCCGGTGCGCCAGTCGTAGCTGGTGACCCCGCCCGAGTGACCGTGGTGCACAGCGCCGGGATCGCACCGCACCATCCAGGCCGACGAGCCCCGCCCGGGCCGCTGCCAGAGGAACTCGTCCTCGTGGTCGATCGCCGAGATGCCACCGTTGGCGTCGGACACCCCGAGGACCCCGTCGTGGATGTCCAGCCAGTAGATGTCGATCTCGGGAGCGATCCGGTAGGCCAGCCGCGGCACCTTCCCGGACAGGTCGTAGACGTTGCCGTCGTCGCACCCCGCATAGATCCAGCCGTCGTCGGCGACGATGCACTTGACGCCCTCGGGCAGCCGGAACTGGCTCAGCACCTCGGCATCGTGGCTCAGCGTCGTGATCAGGCCGCTCTCGTTGCCGACCATGCACACGTCGTCGTCGACGAAGATCCCGAAGGCCGGACTGTGCGAGGCGTAACGCCACAGCACCGGCGCCCGGGTGGCGGTCGAGCGGCTGCTGATGATCTGCCGCCGGGAGACGGCCCGCTTCGCCCGTCCCCCGGGGACAGCCGGGGCGTACCCCTTGCGGACCTTCTCGCCGATCTTCTTCGCCGCCTCGGCCGTCGCCTTGTCCCGGCTGGCGAAGGACGACTGCCGCAGCTGTCCCCGCTCACCGATCCGCCCGAAACGGATGGTCAGCTCGGTGCCGTCGACCGTCACCTCATAGAACTTGTGGGCGCTGCCGCTGTCTTCGGAGAGCTCGAGGTACGTCGTCTCGGCAGGCATGGGGGCCACCCTTCGGCGTGCGGATGCAGGGGTACGGACCGTATCGACCGGGTCCGACAATTTCCGCCCACCGTCGACTTCGGACCGGAAGCCCGGCCGGGGCACGGCGCGGGGAAAGACAAGACTGTTTCTCGGCGGGTCCGGTAGCTACCTTTCCGGCGTGACCAGCGAAGTGACCATCCTGACCGGCCCGCCCGGCGCCGGAAAGACAACCGTGGCCGAGCTGCTCGCCACCGACGCCGAAGTCCCCACCGTCCATCTGGTGACCGACATGTTCTACCGCTCGATCCGCACCGGCTTCGTGCTGCCGTTCCTGCCCGCCGCGCAGCGGCAGAACGAGGTGGTCATCGAGGCGATTGTCGGCACTGTGGCGACGTTCGCCCGCGGCGGCTACGACGTCGTGGTGGACGGAATCCTCGGGCCGTGGTTCCTGCCACCGTTCCGCGCGCTCGCCGGCCGCGAACAGCCGAAGGTGTCCTATGTGGTCCTGCGGCCCGACCTGACCACGACCTTGGCCCGCGCCACCGCCCGGGCCGGCCACGAGCTCAAGGACATCGACGCCATCACCGGCCTGCACGCCGCGTTCGCACAGCTCGGCAACCTGGAGGATCACGCCATCGACACAAGTGATCTCGACGCGGCGCAGACGGCCGCAGCGATCCGGCGGGCCGTCGCGTCCGGCGAGTACGGACTTCAGGTGAGCTGACCGGCCAGCGCCCGCCCCAGGATGCGCGCCCCCTCGGCGAAAGCAGCCGGGTTGGGACCCGCATAGTTGAGCCGCATGAACGGCCCGGTCGGTTCGGCCGGGAACCATTCGGTCCCGGGCGCGATGATCAGTCCGGCGGCCGCGCAGTCGGTCGCCAGCCGCCCGAGGTCCGTGCCGTCCGGCATACGTAACCACAGGTTCAGCCCGCCGGCCGGCACGTGTTCGAGGTCCGTCTGCGGCACGTGTTCGCGGACGGCCGTGACCAGCAGATCGCGGCGGGCGCCGAGCTGGTGGCGCAGCCCGCGCAGGTGGGTCTGCCAGGCCGGCTGCGTCACGATGTCCAGCGCCGCGGCCTGGAGCAGACTGCTGACGTACATCGACTCGGCGCCGCGGTCGGCCAGGATGCGGTCGCGGGCCGGGCCACGCGCGATGACGGCGGCGACGCGGATGGCCGGCGACACACTCTTGGTCAGCGACCGCAGATAGATGACGTGGCCGCCGTCGTCGCGGGCGGCGACCGGTGCCGCGGTGCCGGTGACGGCGAGGTCGTGCGCCCAGTCGTCCTCGACCAGGAACGCGCGGTGCTGCCGGACCACCTCCAGCACCTGGTCGTGCAGCGCGGCCGGCCACTGCCCGCCGGTCGGGTTGGCGTAGTTCGGCTGCGCGTAGAACAGCCGGGCGGAGGTCTCCGCGAAGGCCCGCGCGAGATCGTCCGGGTCCGGCCCGGCCGGACCGCTGGGCACGGGCACGACCCGTACGCCGGCCTGCTGCGCGGCGATGATCGCGCCCCAGTACGTCGGCGACTCCAGCAGCACCGCCTGCCCGGGGCCCACCAGCGCGCGGAACACCGAGCTGAGGCCGCTCTGGCTGCCCGGCAGCACGATGACGTCGCTCGGCACCGGCGGCGTGACCCCGGCCGGGGTCGCCGCGCCGAGCTCCCGGGCGAACCAGGACTGCAGCTCCGGCAGGCCCGCGACCGGCGGCCGGGAGACGGCGGCGTCCGATCGGGCCGCCCGGGTCAGCGCCGCCCGCACCAGGCGTTCCGGCAGCAGCTCACGGTCGGGGTAGCCGGCGTGCAGGGCGATGACGTCGTGCGGGGTGCTGCGCAGCGCCGTGGAGATCGCCGGGATCCGCGCCCGGGGTGAACCCAGGGCGGCGGTCTGCCAGCCGTAGTCGGCCGGCCGGGCCGTCCGTACCGCCCGGACGAAGGTGCCGGCGCCGGGCCGGCTCTCGATGAGCCCCTGGTCGAGCAGGGTACGCAGCGCGCGCTGCACCGTCACCGGGCCGGCCTGGTACCGGGCCACCAGCGTCCGGGTCGACGGCAGCCGAGCGCCCGGCGCCGCCGCGGCGATCCACGTGCGCAGATCGTCGACGATGCGCGAACTGCTACTGTCATTCATGAACGAGCATAGTAGCGCTATCGTCCTTGTTCGCTCACCGCTATCGGGACTGTGGTGGGGACTGCTCGGCGTGGTGGCCTTCTCGTTCACCGTCCCGTTCACCCGGGTGGCGGTGGGTGGGCTCTCACCCCTGTTCATCGGCTCCGGGCGGGCGGTGGTCGCGGCGGCCCTGGCGGCGGTCGCGCTGATCGTCACCCGCCAGCGCCTGCCCCGCGGCGCCCAGTGGTCGCGGCTGGCGGTGGTCGGCGGCGGCGTCGTGGTGGGCTTCCCCCTGCTGACCTCGTACGCGCTCACCACAGCCCCGGCCGGCCACAGCGCTGTGGTCATCGCCGTCCTGCCGGCCGCGACCGCGGCCCTGGCCGTGATCCGCGGCCACGAACGCCCACCACCGGCCTTCTGGGCCGCCGCCGGCCTCGGCGCGGCCGCCGCGCTCGGCTTCGCCTCCGCGCAGAGCGGAGACCTGGGCCGGCTGCACTGGAGCGACCTGCTCCTGTTCGGCGCGGTGCTGTCCGCTGCCATCGGGTACGCCGAAGGTGGCCTCCTCGCCCGCGAACTCGGCGCGTGGCAGACCGTCTCCTGGGCACTCGTGGTCTGCGCACCCCTGATGCTCACCCTGACAGTGCTCTCCGCCGCGCGGCAGGACCCACAGGCGTCGCCGGCGCAATGGGCAGCTTTTGCCTACCTGGCGGTGGTCAGCATGTTCCTCGGCTTCTTCGCCTGGTACCACGGGCTGGCCCTCGGACCGATGGCTCAGGTCAGCCAGGTACAGCTCATCCAGCCCGTGCTGACCATCGCCTGGGCCGGCCTGCTGCTGCGCGAACACCTCTCCGCGGCCACCCTCATCGGCGGCCTCGTCGTCGTGCTGTGTGCGGCGAGCGCGGTCCGCGTACGCCTCATCAACCCCTGACGACGCCTAGGCTGGGCGGATGCGGATCAGCTCGCTGCACACGTACCCCGTCAAGGGTTGTCACCGCCTCGACCACGACGCGGCGCGAGTGGAACCGTGGGGTCTCGCCGGCGACCGCCGCTGGATGATCATCGACCCCGACGGGGTCGGCATCACCCAGCGCCAGGCCCCCGCCCTCACCGGCCTGCACGCCGTCCCCCGCCCCGGCGGCCTGCTGCTCAACGGCTTCGACGTCGCCGAACCCGAGGACGGCCCCAAGCAGACCCTGCGCGTCTTCAGCTCCAAACCGCCGCTGACCGCCCGGCTCGCCCCCGCCGCCACCGCCTTCATCTCCGACTTCCTCGGCCGCCCGGCCCGCCTCGCCTGGCTGGCCGACACGAGCGTGCGGCCGATCGAGACCCACGCCCGGCCCGGCGACCGGGTCAGCTTCGCCGACGGCTACCCGCTGCTGCTCACCAGCACCGCCTCCCTCGACGCCGTCAACGACTGGCTGCTCGAAGCCGGCGACGAACCCGTGCCGATGACCCGCTTCCGGCCCAACGTCGTCATCACCGGCGCCCACCCCTGGGCCGAGGACGACTGGCTCGGCCACCGCGTCCAGCTCGGTGGCACCACCTTCCGCGCCGCCAAGTCCTGCAGCCGCTGCGTAGTCACCACCGTCGATCAGGAGACCGGCGAAGTGGGCCGGCAACCGCTGCGCGCCCTCGGCCGGCACCGCCGCTACGACGACGGCCTGCTCTTCGGCATCAACCTCATCCCCGACATCAGCCCAGGTGAGACCGAAGTCATCCGGGTGGGGGAGTCTTCCTTAGCTCTGTCTTAGGAGAGTTGCCCACGGGCGCCGCACCCGCGAAGGATGCGTCAACGTGACTGCTCACCGTCTCCTCGCCCCCCGCTGGCTCGCCACCGGCGGCGCCGTGCTGCTCGCCGGCGTCCTCGGCGTCGCCCTGCTGCTGCAGCACAGCGACCCCGCGTGCGCGGCGCCACCGAGCAGCGCCAAACACAGCGGCAAGGCGACGTTCTACGACCTCGCCGGCACCCAGGGCAACTGCTCGACCAGAACCCCGGCCGACGACCTGTACGTGGCCCTGGGCAAAGGCGAATACTCCGGCGCGGCGGCCTGCGGCAGCTACATCGACGTCACCGGCCCCAAGGGCAAGGTACGCGTCAAGGTCTTCGACTCGTGCCCCGAATGCCCGGTCGGTCACCTCGACCTGAGCCGCACAGCGTTCAAGAAGATCGGCAAGGAGATCGACGGCATCATCCCGATCACCTACAAGACCGTGCCGAACGCCCCCGCCCCCGGCCCGCTGAGCATCACCTTCGTCGAAGGCACCTCGCAGTACTACTGGGCGATCAGCATCGACAACCACTCCAACGCCATCAGATCGGTGTCGGCCAAGGGCCCGGGCGGCAGCTTCAAAGCCGCGGCTCAGGAGGACTACAACGTCTGGATCATCGACGGCCGGATGGGCAACGGCCCGTTCCAGGTCAAGATGACCGACATCTACGGCAAGACGATCACGGCGAAGAACATCAAACTGCTCCCGCAGAAGAAGCAGACCACATCGGTACGCTTCGCCAACGGCACCAGCACCAACGTCGAAGCAGCGCCGAAGCCGGCCAAGAAGAAGGCAACGCCGTCCCCCAAGCCGAAGAAGGCATCCCCGTCTCCGAGCGTCACCTCCTCGTCGGCGGCGCCGGCCCCGGTGCTCGAAGCAACCGAAGCCGCACCCGATCAGGCCGGCGACGTGGCGCTGGCCGCGGCGGAACCGGCCGTGAAAGCGGCCTCCTGCGGCTGACGCAGCTCCAGCCACATGACCAGCTCGTCCCGGTCATCACCGGGACCGACCCGCAGCGCACCCGGAATGCGGCCGACCTCCCGGTAGCCGAGCCGCCGGTAGAACCCGTCCAGCCCGTGCCCGTCCCGGACGGTCACCTGCAAGGCAGCAAGTCGCAACCCTGAGGCGACGGCGGCGGCCTCCCGCATGAGGGCGGCGCCGTAGCCGCGGCCCTGACTGCCGGGCAGGACCATGACGCGCTTGAGGACCCGCCAGTGCGCCTTGAGCGGGAACCGGTTGTCGGCGATGAAGAGCAGGGCGACCAGGCGGCCGTCGTCGACACCGATCAGCAGCCGGTCGACGCCCTGGGCGACGGCGGCGAGGGTGGTCTCGGCGAGCGGGCGCACCTGGTCCTCGGTGACGGGAGCGACGAAACCGACCGCGCCGCCGGCGTTGGTGACATCGGTCCAGAGCGCGACGATGTCGGCCCGCAGGGCATCGGTCAACGGCGGGTCGAGCACGAACGACAGCGGCATGAGGCCATCCTTGCGCCCGCCGGTCCGAGAGGACCGACGGGCGACCAGGATGGTGCGCGGCACCACACGGTGCGGAAGGCGGGATTCGAACCCGCACGCTCTCTCGAGCACTGGGACCTAAACCCAGCGCGGCTGCCCGGTTACGCCACTTCCGCCCGATTTGCGCCCTAGCGCATTGTCGTGGTGAGTCTAGACGGTGGGGTGCTGTTCGCCATCCCGGGCTGCGGCTGCCCTCGCCTCTCTGTTGCTCAGTCCGGCTCGAGTGAGGACGTTGCCGATCACCCCCACTGTGACGGAGATGGGATCGGGTCTCCTGTTGCTCAGCTCCGCGGCGATCTGTCGCGGTCCCCAGGAGGGTTGGGCAAGCGCCGTGCGGATGATCGCCTGCCGATCGGTTGAAGGGATCGGCGGTCGGCGCTGTGAGGTGATGGACCCGCGTTCGGCCAGGCGGCGTTGCATTCGGTACACCGTTCCCCTGGTGCATCCGATCAGCCGTGCTGCCTGGCCGCCGGAGATTTCGTTCCGGGCGACCAGAGAAAGTAATTCAAGGACTTCATCCTCGCTCAGCGGGTCGCGGGGCGGCTGGTCCTCGGTGATGTTGCCCTGGTCATCCACTGACACGAGAGCGCGCGGATTCTGCCCGCTCTTGCGGCCCGCGAAGGTGGGCGTCTGGCTGTGGCAATTAGGGCACAGGAATCGCACGTTGTGCGGTCGGCAATCCCACAGCTGGCCGTCGACGTGATCAACGTGCAGCACCAAGGGGCTGCCGTTGTAGTGGTCGCTGACGCCGCATGCCGCGCAGAGGTAGGGCCGTCCCATCTCTATCAATGCTCGTCGCAACCGCGCCGGCTTTTCTCGATTCTGGCCCGGTGCGCGGAGAATCAGCACCTCGTCGGGTCCCTGCCGCTTCGGATTGGAGACGCCACGGTAGTGCCCTTGGCCCAGGAAATGCGATGTGTCGACGCCGAACTTGTCGATCCTTCGGCGTAGGTGTGCGTGTGCGCCGCCGTTCTGCGGCAGGCCGAGTTGGCGTAGGACCCCGGCCATGGATGTCGAGGCGGTGACCGCCTCACTCAGCATTTCTCGGGTGTACTTGACGTAAGCCATGTGCGTTTGTCCCTACCTGTAACCGACAGAGGTAGGTGGTCGATGTCTTTCACTGACCGTTGTGGAGGGCGGCATGGTTCTCGGGGTGACGCCCGACCACTAGTCACGCGTAAAGCCTAGTCCAGAGCTCGCCTGGATGTCCACCGCACGGCACGGCGGCCGCCTCGCGGATCGAGCCGCATGACGGCCGCCGTGGGATGGCGGTCCCCGCAGGGGATCAGTAGCGGAACATCGCCAGGCTCTGCTGGAGGTCGTGGGCCACCCGGGCGAGTTCGTCCGCCGCCGCGGCCGTGTTGGCCGCCGCGCTCGTCGTTTCCGCCGCCGCTTCGGCCACCTCGGCCACGTTCGAGGAGATCTCGGTGGAGCCCGCGGCCACCTCGCCCACGTTGCGGCCCATCTCGTTGGTGGTCGCGGTCTGTTCCTCGACCGCGGCCGCGATCGCCGTCTGGGTCGCGTTGATCTGGTCGATGACCGCGCCGATCTCGGCGATGGCGGCGACGGCCGCGGCCGAGTCGGTCTGGATCGCGTCGACCCGGGTACGGATGTCCTCGGTGGCCCGGGCGGTCTCCTGGGCCAGTTCCTTGACCTCGCCGGCCACGACCGCGAAGCCCTTGCCCATCTCGCCGGCGCGGGCCGCTTCGATGGTCGCGTTCAGGGCCAGCAGGTTGGTCTGGGCCGCGATCCCGGTGATGATTTTGATGACCGAGACGATCTCGGCCGAGGACTCGCCCAGCTTGTTGAGGATCGCCCCGGCCTCGCCGGAGATCCGGACCGCCTGGCCGGCCACGTCGGCCGCGCTGGAGGTGCTGCGGGCGATCTCGGTGATCGAGCTGCCGATCTCGTCGGCGCCGGCGGAGACCGTCGCGATGTTGACGCTGATTTCCTCGGATGCCGTGGACACCGCGTGGGCGCGGCCGGCCGAGCGGGCCGCGGACGCGTTCATCCGGCCGGCCACGCCGGTGAGGTCCTCCGAGGACGAGGCCAGCGTGGTGACGTTGGTGCCGATGTCGCGCAGGGCCGCGGTGAGCCGGTCGAGGGCGGTGTTGAGCGCCTCGCCCATCCGGCCGACCTCGTCGCGGCCCTTGACCTCGAGGCGCTGGTCCAGGCGGCCTTCGGCGAGTGCTTCGAGGACCTTGACGGTCTGGCCGAGCGGGCGGGCGATGGCCCGGCTGACCACGACGGCGATGACGGCGGCGAAGGCCATGGCGCCGGTGATCAGCGCCAGGATCAGGATGCGGGCCATGGTGGCGTTGCTGCGGGCGTCCGCCATCTGCTGCTGGGCGGCTTTGTCCTCGATGCCGGCCAGGTTGTTCAGCGCCACGGTGATCTTGCTGGTGAGCGGGTCGATGTAGTTGTTCTGCACGCCCAGGTAGGTGCCGAGGCTGTTGGCCGTGGCCGCCGGGACGAGCTGCTGGTCGCGGATCTTGCGGTATTCGGCCAGGCCGGCCGTGAACGCGCCGCGGTCGGTCGCGGTGCCGGCGGCCGGGTTGGCCGCGTACGCCGCCCAGGTGGTGTCGATGTCGCTGTCGAGCCGTTCGATCGCCATCCGCACGTTGCTGACGTCGGCCAGCGGGGAGCGCAGGATCAGCTTGGCGGACAGTGAGGTGGCCTGCTGGACGTCGGCCCGGACCTCGCCGAGGCGGGCGATGGCCTGCACGTTCTCCTGGTACATGGTCTCGAGCCGGTTGTTGGAGCCGCGCAGCTGGGCCAGGCCGGTCAGCCCGACCGCGATGACCAGCAGGCTGAGCACGCCGAAGGAGGCGAACAGCTTCTGCGACACCCGCAGGTTCCGCAGCGGGCCGCCGCCCTGGCCCTTCTCGCCGGAGGAGGGCCGGGTGCGGGGACGGCGGGGCTTGGCGAGCGGCATCGGCGGTCTCCGGAGGGGATGGACAACAGGTGCCGCTCTAATCGGCACCGGCCCTCAGCATCCGCGAAGTTTGCCGCAAAAGTCAGTCGATACCGAGATCCCGGCGCAGCTTGGCGACGTGCCCGGTGGCCTTGACGTTGTAGAAGGCGTGCTCGATGGCGCCGTCCTCGTCGATGACGAAGGTGGAGCGGATGACGCCGGTCACCGTCTTGCCGTACATCTGCTTCTCGCCGAACGCGCCGTACGCGGTCAGCACGCTTTTGTCCTGGTCGCTGACCAGCGGGAAGGTGATGGCGTCGCGCTCGCGGAACTTGGCCAGTTTGGCCGGGACGTCCGGGGAGATGCCGACGACCTCGTAGCCGGCCGCCTGCAGCGAGCCCAGCGAGTCGCGGAAGTCGCAGGCCTGGGTGGTGCAGCCGGGGGTCATCGCCGCCGGGTACACGTACAGGATGACCTTGCGGCCGCGGAGGTCCTTCAGCGTCAGGGTGTCGCCGTTGTCGGTGGGCAGGGTGAACTCGGGGGCCGGGTCTCCCGGGGTGAGGCGCTCAGTCATGGTCCGAAGATAGCGGGGCTGCCCGCAGCCGCAGCACGCCCGTCGCCGCCATCGCCACGCCGGCCCCGATCGCGACCAGCACGGCGGCCCGGGCGGTCCAGGACGGGCCGGGGAACGCGACGACCGCCTGGCGGAAGACTCCCGCGTCGGCGAAGCCGCCGAAGACGGTCAGCAGTGCGCCCCCGAGGGCCAGCAGGAACGGCGTACGGCCGCGCAGGGTCAGCACGCCCGCGGCCACTGCGACCAGCGCTGCCACTATCGCCGGGGTCTGGCCGCCCGCGCCGAGGCTCATCCGCGTCACCGCGTACCCCAGGGTGATCGTGCCCGCGATCAGCGCGACCGGTCCCAGCAGCCGGGCGCGGCGCCGGCCCAGGGCCGTCAGGCCGGCGGCCAGGGCGAGCGCGCCGGCCCACCACAGCCAGGCCGGCGGTGGTGGCTCCCAGGTCAGGGTGCCGCGGACCTCGATGGTGCGCACGCCGTCGCGCAGCGGCACGACCCAGTCGTTGATCTCGTGACTGCGGGACGGGTCGGCCTGCGCCTGCGGCGGCAGTTCGTCGTCGAGCCAGCGGGTGCGCTGGTCGTGCCAGCGCACGGTGGTGCCGGTGGAGACGCGGCGCCACTGCGGGGCCGCGGTGGGGGAGGCGCCGGCGGGCACCGGGGTGTCGCCGTCGAGGGTCCGGTTCGTGTACGTGGCCGGCGAGTTCACGTTCTCGTACGTGCCGTCGGCCCGCACCTCCAGGTAGGGCTCCTCCTGGTAACCGAGCACCTCGACCGTACGCCCGGTGTCGTTGACCAGCTCCAGCCGCGCGCCGGCCTCCACGACCCGGACGCTCAGCCCGGGCTCGGCCGGACTGAGGCCGGTCACCTCCGTGCGGTACGCGGTCGCGTCCGGGCCCTCACCGCCGTGGGCGGAGGCCGGGCCGGCCGGTACGAGCAACGCACCGGCCAGCACGGCGACGAACAGGGTGGTACGCCTCACGCGCCGGCCGCCCCCACCGCGGCGATCAGGGCCTGCGCCGTGGGCGACTCGAGGGCCTTGCCGCCGACCATGACGGTCGGTGTGCTGTTGACCCCGCGGGCGCCCGCGGTGTCGGTCACCTTGGTGGCCCACGCCTTGTACGTGCCCTTGTCGATGGCGTCGGCGAACGCGGCGTCGGTGAGGCCGACGGACTTGCCCAGCTCGATCAGCTTGGCGTCGTCGAGGCCGGCGCTGCCCTCGGCGGGCTGGTTGGCGAACAGCACCTTGTGGTACTCGGCGAACTTGCCGCCCTGCGCCGCGGCGGCCGAGGCGGCGGCGGCCCGGGTCGAATACTCGGTGCTGGAGGCGCGGTCCAGGATCGCGATCGGGTGGTACTGCACGGTCACCTTGTCGGTGGCGACGAGCTGGTCGATCGTGCTCGCCGCGCCGGCCTCGAACTGGCCGCAGGCGGGACAGATGAAGTCCTCGTAGATGTCGATCTTCACCGGGCCGGTGCCGACCGCGAAGGCCGTACCCTCGTCGACCGCCACGCTCGGCGTGGTCAGGCCGGCCGTCTTGTCGCTCTCCTGGCTGGCCGCCACGCCCCAGCCGATCAGGCCGACGACGACCAGCAGGACCACGACGCCGAGGCTGGTCCAGAGGGTGACCCGGCGCCGGCGTTCCCTGGCCAGCTGCTCCTGGACGACCCGCTTGGCCTTCGCCTTGTCTCGGTTGCCGCTCACTGTTCCCCCATCAGGACACCATCGATCGAGTAGCGGGTCCGCGGTCGCCACAGCAGGATCCCGGCGAGCAGCAGGAAACCGGCGTCCCGGACGAGATCCCACGTGTACTGCGGGGTCTGCCCCGCGCCCAGCTCCCCGCCGGTGCTGAAGCAGCCGCAGTCGATCTGCAGGCCGCGCGCCCAGGCGGAGATGATGCCGGCGATGAAGATCACCAGCAGGCCGGCGGAGATGCCGGCGCTGAGCCGCACCGCGAGCCCGGCCAGCAGCAGCAGGCCGAGGGCGATCTCCAGGAACGGCTGGGCCGCCCCGATGACCTTCGCCACCTCGTACGGGAAGAGGTCGTAGGCGTTCACCGCCCGGCCCGAAGCGGCCAGGTCACCGACCTTGAGCCCGCCGGCGACCAGCCACACCGCGGCCAGACCCAGCCGGGCAGCCGTGGAGATCCACAGCCAGCCGGACGTCGTGCGGGCGGACTGCCCGATCTCCATGCTCACGCCCCCTTAGTCGGCGCTCGCGGCCGCCTGGTTCCGTCCTACCGCCTGGGGGTTTGCTGTGTGATGGGCCGAAAGTCCCTGAATGATCAGCTGGCCTGGGCGGCGGTGACCGCGGCGACCAGTTCCTCGCGGGCCCGGGCGACCCGGGAGCGGATGGTGCCCACCGGGACCTCCTCGACCTCCGCGGCCTCGGCGTAGGACATGCCGAGCACCTGGGTGAGCACGAACGCGGTGCGACGTTCCTCACCGAGCCGGCTCAGCAGGTCGGCGGCGCCGAGCCGGTGCGCGGGATCCGGCTGCCGCGGTACGTCGGCCCAGGCCTGCGCGGCCAGCCGGGCGTCGAGCCGGCGCCGGCGCACCACGGCCCGCAGGTGGTCGGCGCAGGTGCGCCGGGCGATGCCGAGCAGCCAGGTGCGGACCATGGCCCGGCCCTCGAAGCCGGGGAGCGCCTTGAAGGCGCGCAGGTAGGTCTCCTGGGTGAGATCGTCGGCGGCGCCGGGATCCACCAGCGCGGCGGTGAACCGCCACACCTCCGCCTGGGTGCCGCGCACGAGGGCGGCCTGCGCGTCCGCGTCGCCGCCGCGGGCGGCGAGGGCGAGGGCGGTGAGGGGGTCGGCCGCTGTCACAACCGGAGATGGTACGCCGGAGGAAAATGTCAGAGGTTCCGGGAACTATCGACCCCGTGCCGACGACAACCTCCTGTCCTCACGTTTCCGCCCGCCGCGGGCCTGTGCCGCGACCTTGGTGCGGGGGCCGCCGAGCCATCGGGGAGCATTGCCCGCATGACCGTTGATCGACCCGGCGCAATCGAACGACTCCGGCGACCCCCGGCAGGGCTCGCGTTGGCGCGTTTCCGGCGAATGCTCGCCGCGGCGGCCGGGCTGCTGATCGGGTTGTTCTGTGTGCTCCTCGGGCCCACCGCGCCGGCCAGCGCGCACGCCGCGCTGGTGGGCAGCGACCCGGCCAACGGCACGATCGTGCCCGACGCGCCCAACAAGATCACGCTCAGCTTCAGCGAGTCCGTCCAGCTGGTCTCCGGCAAGATCCAGGTGCTGGCCCCGGACGGCAGCCGCGCCGACCAGGGCGAGCCGCAGGCCGCGGGGGGCACGGTCACCGTCCCGCTGCGCTCGGGCGGCGGCCGGGGCACCTACCTGGTGAGCTACCGGGTCGTCTCGGCGGACAGCCACCCCGTCGCGGGCAGCCTGACCTTCTCGGTCGGCGCCGCCTCCACCCCGCCGACGGAGTCCGCGGCCGCCGAGTCGGTCGATCCGGTGGTGCGGGCCCTGATCCCGGTCGGCAAATACCTGGGGTACGCCGGCCTGGTGCTGCTCGTCGGCCCGGTGCTGGTGCTGGCCCTGCTGTGGCCGCACCGGCTTTCCCGGCAGGGCGCGTCGCGGCTGGTCTGGACCGGTGTGGGCCTGGTCCTGGGCAGCACGGTGCTGGCCCTGTGGCTGCAAGCGCCGTACACGACGGGCAGCGGGCTGTTCGGCGTCTCCGGTGACGACCTGCAGGACGTGCTGGGCAGCACGTTCGGCGCGGTCATGCTGGTCCGGCTCGGGGTGATCGTGGCGGCCGGCTTCCTGCTGCGCCCGCTGCTGCGCGGCGAGGGCGGCGAGTCGAAGGCAGACCTGGCCCTGCTCGGCGTCCTGGGCGTGGCGGCGCTGGCCACCTGGCCGCTGACCGGGCATCCGACGGCATCGCCGGTGGCCGGGGTGTCCGTGGTCGTCGACGCGATCCACCTGGCCGCGATGTCGGTCTGGCTGGGCGGGCTGGTCATGCTGGTCGGTTTCCTGCTGCGCCGGGCCAACGAGCGTGAGCTGGGCGCGATCCTGCCGATCTGGTCCCGCTGGGCGGCGACCGCGGTGGCCGCGCTGATCATCGCGGGCGCGGTGCAGGCGCTGATCGAGGTCGCCTCGTTCAAGGGGCTCTTCGGCAGCACGTACGGGCGGCTGATCCTGGTCAAGATCGGGCTGGCCGCGGTGGTGATCGGCATGGCGGCGGTCTCGCGGCGGCTGGTCCGCGGCCGGACCGCCGAGACCGGGCCGGGGCTGCTGCGCAAGATCGTGATGGCCGAGCTGGCGGTCACCGCGGTGGTGCTGGGAGTCACAGCGGCGCTGGTGCAGATCCCGCCGCCGCGGACGGCCGGCGCGGCGGAGAGTGCCGCCACGTCGACGACCATCTCGCAGACGATCACCGACAAATCGGTGTCGTTGCAGGTGGACGTGTTCCCGGCGACGGTGGGCAACAATTCCCTGCACCTGTACGCGTACACGCCGGACAACAAGCCGCTGCCGGTGGTCGAGTGGACCGCCACGGCGGCGCTGCCGGCCAAGGGGATCGAGCCGATCGAGGTGCCGTTGCTGCGGATCACCGACTTCCACGCGATCGGGGACATCGCGCTGCCGGCCGCGGGGGACTGGACGTTGAAGTTCACCGTACGCACGAGCGACATCGACCAGTCCACCTTGACGATGACCGCCAAGATCTCCTGACACCCGCTCTTCCCGATGGCCCGGTCCGCACCCGCGGACCGGGCCATTGTCATACCTCTCGGGGCCTAAGTAACTGTTTATCCAATTTGGTGTTATTTCGGTCTGTATGGTCTGCGCAGTACCACCGAGAAGGGGGAGATCGAGATGCGGGTGTTCCGCACGATCCTCGGCATGCTGTTGCTGACAGCCGGACTACCGACGCTGCTGGTGGGGTCCGCATTCTGGGCCGCCATGCAGCACCGCGACCCGGGCGGCGCCTTCACCGGCGACCTGCAGCGCGTGGCCACATCCGGGTACGCCCTGGTCGTCGACGACTTCGACGGGCTGCTCCGCAAGGACGCCCCGTTCGTCCGGCTCGGCGACACCCGCCTGCGCCTGACCGCCGAGTCCAGCGGCGCACCGGCGTTCCTGGGCATCGCCCCGGCCGCGGCGGTCGACCGCTACCTGGCCGACGTCCCGCACATCGCGGTCTCCTCGATCGACCTGGGCACCGGCGCGCTGCCGGTGACCGGCAAACTGCGCCCGGGCACCATCGCCCCGGAACAGCTGCCGGGCCGGCAGACCTTCTGGCTGACGGCGGGCACGGGCACCCTCGACTGGAACCCGAGCGAGCTGCGCGACACCCGCTACAGCCTGGTGGTGATGAACCCGGCGGCCCAGCCCGGCGTACGCCTGGAAAGCTCGGCCAGCATCCTGCCCGGCTGGCTGAACCAGGCCACATGGGCCCTGCTGATCCTGGGCAGTCTCCTGGTGATGATCGGCATGATCGTCCTGGGCTGGCCGTCCCGCCGCCGCGAGGTCGTCTACGTGGTCGAACCGAGCCAGGTCCCGGACCTGATGCAGGCGATCGGCGCGCCCCTGCCCCTGAGCCGTACGGGTGGTGGCCGGCATGCGGGCACCCACCGCCCCCGCACCCTGGCGGACTCGCAGCCGCGATCCCGCCCGCCGATGACCTGGCCGCCGTCCTCGTCCTCGCGGCCGTCTTCCGGCCGCGGCGCGGCGATCCCGATGCCGGCCGCCGCGACGATGACGTCGCCGGCCCCCGCCCAGGTCGGCGCGTCGGCCTCCGGCGGTTCCGCGGCCCCGGCAGCCCGCCCCGCCGCCGAAATGGTCGAGACCGCCGCGTCCGTCGAGCCGACGCCGGCTCCCGGTGAGCCGCTCGACCTCATCGCGAACCGTCCGGCCCCGGGCTCGGCGGCCGACCCGTCGCCGCTGAACGACCCGCTGTTCGGCCGTGGAACCGACCGCCAGGGCCGGCGCCGCCCAGCGACTCCGCAGCCGACCAACCTCCCGATCTTCGAAGCATCAGCGGTGGGGGCGTGGGTGGCCGAGACGGCGGCGGCCCGGGCCCGCGAGACCGAGGTACGGGCGGCGGCGGCGATCAACGCGGCTCGTAAGCCGACGGCTACGTCCGAGAGCTTGAACACCCCGCAGGGGGTCGGGAAACCGGCCGAGACGCAGTCGCCGGTCTCGCCTTCGGCTGAGCAGGCGGCTGCTGCCTCGCCGGAATCGCCGGAGTCGCCGTCGTCGGCTGAGGTCGGGCAGGGGTCTGCGGCGTCCCAGGCAGCTGTGGCCAGCGGTGCTGCGCTACGGGCCACTGCTGCGGGTGCTGCGGCTGTCCGGGCTGCTGCTGCGGCGAAGCCGGAGGAATCCCCGGCGAAGGCGGCGGTGGGCTCGTCCGAAGCTGCCGCTTCGCCGGCTGCTGGCGGACCCTCCTCGGCTGCCGGGTCTCGCGTAGCTGGTGGGTCCGCTCCGGCTGCCGCTTCCCGGGCTGCTGGTGGCTCGCCCGAAGCGGCCGGGTCTCAGGTGGCCGGTGCTTCCCCCGAGGCTGCCGGATCTCACGCAGCTGGTGGGTCCACTGCGGCTGCCGCTTCCCGGGCCGCTGGTGGCTCGCCGGAAGCGGCCGGGTCTCAGGTGGCCGGTGCTTCGCCCGATTCTGCCGGGTCTCGCGCAGCTGGTGGGTCCGCTCCGGCTGCCGCTTCCCGGGCTGCTGGTGGCTCGCCCGATTCTGCCGGGTCTCGCGCAGCTGGTGGGTCCGCTCCGGCTGTCGCTTCCCGGGCTGCTGGTGGCTCGCCCGAAGCGGCCGGGTCTGAGGTGGCCGGTGCTTCCCCCGAGGCTGCCGGATCTCACGCAGCTGGTGGGTCCGCTCCGGCTGCCGCTTCCCGGACCGCTGGTGGCTCATCCGAAGCTGCCGGGTCTCAGGTCGCCGGTGCTTCGCCCCAAGCTGCTGCTTCCGATGCGGCTGGTGACTTGCCCGCTGCCGCGGCGTCCCAGGCGGCGGCTGGTTTGCCTTCGGCCACCGCCGCTCGAGTGGCTGGCTCTTCGTCTGAGGCTCCGGCGGCCAAGGCTGCTGACTCCACCGCAGCGGCTGCGCCCAAGGGTGTTACGGGTCCGCGTGCTGCTTCCGGGGGAGATGGTGCTTCCCGCGAGCCCGACGCCGCGACGGCGGATGTCGGCTCCGATGCGGTTGCACCGGCCAAGGCCGCGCGGCCGGCGGATGCCACGCCGCGGAACGCCCTGTTCGGCGGGTCTTCCTCGCCGGGATGGGCGGCCACCGGCCTGACCCGCGCGGACTCCGGGCGGGTCGGCCTGACCAGGAACCAGCTCAAGAACGCCGACCAGGCAGCGACCGCGTCGCGCCGCCCCGAGGACAAGCCTGCTGCCGGCCGACCGGCCGCCTCGGGTGACGGCTCGGCCGCGGCAACGGCCCCGGGCACCACCAGCCCGGCGGCCAAGGCATCAGCTCCGGACAAGGGCACCCCGGCGGGAAACGCCCGGACCGCGCCGACGACACCGCGCCCCGCTGTCCCGGCATCGACGGCGAAGCCGGCAGGACCCGTTTCCGCGCCGGCCGAGCCCGGTCGACCGGCGACCGAGCAAGTTCAGCCCCGGGGCGCGGCGAAGGCTGCCCAGCCCGAGCCGGCAACGACGGCGATCCGGCCGGAAGCCCCGGCCGCCCGGCCCGGCACTCAAGCAGCTCCGGCCCAGCCCGCGGCATCGAGTGCGAACCCGGTCGCGCCCGGCGGAACGACGACCCCGACCCAGCCGACCGGCTCGGCCCGGACGTCGTCGGCCGCTACGCCGCAGCCGCACCACGTCGCTCCCACTGCGTCCGGCGGAGCTTCCGGACCGGTGAGCTCCGGATCTCAGCCGGTCGCAGCGCAGGCCCAGGCGCAGCCGGGACCGGGAGGCACCGCGCCGACCCCGACCAGACCGGCACCGACGGGGCCGACCCCGGTCCCGCCGACTACTCCCGCGAATCCGCGCCCGTCGGTACCCGGCCCGTCCCGCCCGGCCGACCCGGACCGCGAGCCGGTGCCGTCCAGCTCGGGTAACGCCACCACGACGGTTCGGCCTCCGGCCGCCGCCGCGACCACGGACCAGCAGGCGACCGCCGGCCGCACGCCGCCGGCGTGGCCCGCAGCGAGGCAGAACACGCCGAGCAGCCCGGCCCCGCGCACGGAGCCGACTGTGGCTCAGACGACACAGGCCGAGCCGACGAAACCAGCGACGACGCGGTCGGAGCCGATGCAGGCGGAGCGGATCCGGGCCGAGGCGAACCAGGCGGAGACGGCCGCGGCGGAGCCGGTCAAGGCGGGGAATTCCGATCCGCACATCGCCGAGCAGCGTGCCCGTCCGACCAGCGCGCAGGCGCAGCCGAACACTGTCACCCGCCCGGCCGACGCCCGCCCGGCCGACGCCCGCCCGGCCGACACCCGCCCGGCCGACGCCCGCCCGGCCGACGCCCGCCCGGCCGACACCCGCCCGGCCGACGCCCGCCCGGCCGACGCCCGCGCGGCGGACACCCGCCCGGCGGATGCCGGGCTGGCTGACACCCGCCCGGCCGTTGGTGCGGAAGCGACCGATAAAGCCAAGTCGACCGGGGCTGACGCTGACAAGGCCAAGGCGCACCAGGTCGAAGCGGACAAGGCCGAGCGGGACAAGGTCGAGGCGGGCAAGGCTCAGGCTGGCCAGGTCGAGGCGGGCAAGGCTGAGGCAGGCAAGGCTGAGGTTGGCCAGGTCGAGGCGGGCCAGGCTGAGGCAGGCAAGGCTGAGGTTGGCCAGGCCGAGGCGGACAAGGGCAAGCGCAAGCCGGACGGTTCGCTTTCGCGGCTGGCGGCGTACAAGGCTGAGGTTGCGGAGCTGCTCGGGGGTGACTCGGCCGCTCGGCGGCGGCGGAAGAATGTCACTGCTTCCGGACTTCCCGCGCCTGATCCGGCTACCCAGGAGCCGCCGATCAAGGTCACCCGGCCGCCGCGTAAGGGTGGCTCGCGTTCGAAGGACTGACCGGGCGCAAAGCTGGGGCGGCCGTGACCCGGGAGGGCCGCGGCCGCCCTTAGAACTTCAGATATTCGAAAAAGGGCCCTCCGCGCTGCCGACGCGGAGGGCCCTTTTACCGGGGGAACGGAGTAACCGAAGGGGGCCTTCGTCCGTTAAGCACACTTTAACCCTTGGACGGGCGAACTGGGTAGTCCTGGGGCTAATACGGACAATCCAGGGTGAACGTGCCCGGCGCTGGTGTGGTGTCCCCGGCGGGCGGGTACGGCGGACGCGGCGACACGGTTTCCGCCCGGCGCGTAGGCTGAGCGGGTGGCGGATCTTCTGGTGTGGATCGACTGTGAGATGACGGGTCTCGACCTGGGCAAAGATGCCCTGATCGAGGTGGCCGCATTGGTGACCGGTCCCGATCTCGACGTTCTCGGCGACGGCATCGACCTCGTCATCCATGCCGACGACGCGGCGCTGGACGCGATGCCGGAGGTCGTGCGCGACATGCACGCCAAGTCCGGCCTCACCGACGAGGTACGCCGTTCCACCGTCACCATGGCGGAGGCCGAAGAGGCCGTCCTCGCGTACATCAAGCAGTTTGTGCCCAATCCCCGCTCGGCGCCGCTGTGTGGCAATTCCATCGCCACCGACCGGGGTTTCCTGGCCCGCGACATGCCGGCGCTGGACGACTTCCTGCACTACCGCATGATCGACGTCTCCTCGATCAAGGAGCTGGCCCGCCGCTGGTATCCGCGGGTGTACTTCGGCCAGCCGCAGAAGGGCCTGGCGCACCGGGCCCTCGCCGACATCCGCGAGAGTATCCGCGAGCTCGAGTACTACCGCCGCACGGTGTTCGTGCCGCTGCCGGGCCCGGACGTCGACCAGGCCCGGGCGATCGCGGCGGAGCTCTGAGCCACGCCGAGCGGTAACCCGGTCGACGACTCGGTGGGTGCTGCCGCTATGCTTGTCCGGCACGCGTCGCGGGGTTCCGCGGCAAGGCGGCATGGTGGTCGTAGCTCAGCTGGTAGAGCACCGGGTTGTGGTCCCGGGGGTCGCGGGTTCAAGTCCCGTCGGTCACCCCAGAGCAGTCGGGTCGGAAGGGTCAGTCGCGTAATGCGGCTGGCCCTTCCGCCGTCTGGGCGCGCCGGGGTCGCTGATGAGGCCGGTCGGCAGGCTGAAGTGCGCGATGGGCGCCGATCAGCAAATGATCGACGCCCGTGGGAAAAGGCCGCGGCTACTGGCCCGCGCGATCCCGGAAAGTCCACGCAGCCCCACCCGTCGGCATCCGCCGCCCGTTAGGTCCCTGCTGCGGCGCCGGCTCGTACAGGTCGTCGTCGTTCTCTCGCTCCAGCCGCGCGGCCAGGTACGCGGCCGCCGCCCGGTCCTCCTCGTTCGGCGCCGCCATCAGGGCGTACACCAGGCCCAGGACGCCGAAGATCACCGTCAGGCCGATCGGGATGAGCAACGTGCTCGCGCTCGCTCCCGTCACCGACGCGCCGGTCGCCGCGGGGTCCGGCTGGACCGACATGGCCGACATGCCCGTGAAGTGCATGCCGTTGACCGCGATGCCCATGACCAGCGCCGACGCCACGATCGCCAGGGGGCGCTGGACCGTCATGGCCAGCCACAGCGCCACGGTCGCCGCCACCACCGCGATCACCACCGCCGCCACCACGCGGCTGGTCATGTAGTCGATGGTGCCGTCGAGGTGCATCGCGTACATGCCCGTGAAGTGCATCGCGGCCACGCCCAGGCCGGCGAAGAGGCCGCCGATGATCAGGCGGGCGCCCTGGACCTTGGTGCCGCGGGCGGCGATCGACAGGCCGATGGCGACGGCGCCGATGGCGATCAGGGCGCTCAGGGCGGTCACCGGGACGTCGTACCGGATCGGCATGCCCACCACGCTGAAGCCCAGCATCGCCACGAAGTGCATGGTCCAGATGCCGGTGCCGCCGATCGCGACCGCCGCGAGGGTGAGCCACCAGGCGCGCCAGCCGGCGCTCGGCGCCGTGCGCAGCCGGACGGCGCACACCAGCCCGAGCAGTGAGCCCAGCACGGACAGCGTGTAGCTGAACGTCGGCGTCAGCCAGCCGTGCTCGAAGTGGTGGATCTGCGCCATGCCTGGTCACTCCCTTGATCGACCTACCGATGCATCCTTCCTGGCTTATTCGCGTTCGGCATCGCGATGAAGGGCGCCCGGGCCGGAAATCGACGTTGGTAGGGGGCATTCCTGACTGATCGGAGCCCCGGGGTGACCGTCGACCGGAACGATCGGTCAGGACGGACGAGGCGCTTGTTGCCCCAGGTAATCGGTGACTGGACCGAGGGTGATCACGCCGCTGCCGGCTCCGGCGAGCTCACCGGCGGCTGGGCGGAGTTCCGCGCGGACCCGGGCGAGCATGTCCTGATCGTCGAGTGCCCGGGCGGCGCGGGCGACCAGACACAGTCGCGCCTCCCACAACAGATCGTGCGGCGACTCGGGGACCGCGCGCAGGGCGGCGGCCGCCCGCTGCCGGCTGCCGCGGGCCAGCAGCACCAAGGGCCGGGCCCAAGGCTCGTACGGGCCGAAGTCGCCATCCGGCGCACCGTCCAGGTCCAGGCTGAGCAGCGCCAGCGCAAGCAGCCCGTCCGCCATCCCCGGCATGCCGCTGCCGTTCAACCTGACCTGAGCCGCCCGGTACGCGACCGCCGCCTCGCCGGTCCGGCCGTGCAGGGCGAGCCGCAGCGCGCGGTACCACTGGGTCAGCACCCCGACCAGTGGCAGGTCGTAGCGTTCGGCGAGCTGGTCGGCCGCCTGCGCGTGGGCGTCGGCGACGGCGGGCTCACCGAGCGCGCTGTGCGCCTGGACCAGGATCAGGTGACCGAGCACCTCGAAAGTGACCAGTTCCTGCCGGGCGGCCACCGCGACCAGTTCAGCGCCGATCCCGGCCCGCTCCCGAGCCAGCCCGGTCCGGCTGAACGTGTGCATGAACCGCGCGTTGAGCGCGAACGCCAGCAGCCCCGGATCCCCGGTCCGCCGGGCGATGGCCTCGGCCTCCCGCGCTGCCCGTTCCCCGCGGTCGGTGGTGGTGCCGCGCAGCTCCAGCGCGATCGTGCTGAGCAGCCGGCCGCGCTGCTCCGGCCGGTCCGGGCCGAGGGCGGCCAGGGTGCGTTCGGCCAGCTCGACGATCTGCTCGGAGAGCCGGTCGTCGTCGTTGCGGGTCCAGGCCGCCGGCACGTCGAAGGCGGCGAGGACGCTCGCGGCCAGGTCCGGGTCGTCGATCTGCCGGACGGCGGCGACGGCCTCGGCCCGGTGCCGGCGCGCCTCATCCAGATGCCCGGTCACAGCCAAGGCCCGCCCGAGCCCCATGACAGCTGCCAACCGCCCCCGGTCGACCGCCAACCGCCCCGGGCCGCCGTCAGCGAGCCGGCCGGGGCCGCGGTCGGCCGACGAACCCGGGCCGCCGTCAGCGAGCCGGCCGGGGCCGCCGTCCGCCTGTGCACCGCGGTCGTACGCGTCCAGGGCCTGCCGCCACAACCGAACCGCCTCATGCGGCCGTGAACCACGTTCCGCCAGCTCAGCCGCCGCCCCGCTGTAATGGGCAGCCCGCGCCGCGGTGCCCGGCGTCCCCGCGCGGGCGAAGTGATGGGCAAGCGCAGTGACGTCCTCCGGACGCAGCCGTTCCAGCACCGCCCCCGCGGCGGCATGCCAATGAGCGCGGCGCAACGCGGACAGGTCCCCGTAAACCGTGTCCCGAATCAGCACGTGGGTGAACCTGAGCTGCCCACCAGGCCCGTCCTCGGCGAGCAGACCGGCCCGCAGACCGGCGTCGAGGCCGTCCAAGGCGTCGTCGGCCAGCCCCGGGAGTGCGGCCAACACATCCGCGTCCACGTCACGGCCGAGCACCGAGGCCTGCCGCAGTACGGTCTGCGCGGGCTCAGGGAGCCGGGCGAGGCGGTGCCGGATGACGTCGCGAACCCCGGCCGGCACCTGCTCCAGGGCCGCTTCGCCCTCGGCGACGACCAGCCGCGCCAGCTCGCGCACGAAGAACGGGTTACCGCCGCTCCGGCGATGGATCAGCCGCGCAGCCGGCGCGTCCAGGCCGGCCCCGGCGACGGTACGGGCCAACGCCGCCGTCCCCACCTCATCAAGCCCGCTCAGGTAAACCCGCACCGGCTCGCTCCGAGCGAACCGGGCCAACGCCGCCGTCAGCTCCGCCGTGATCTCGGTGGCCCGGAACGTCCCCACCACGAGCACCGGCACCGGCTCCACCGCCAGCGCGGCGACCAGATCCAGTGTCGCCTCATCGGCCAGGTGCAGGTCGTCGGCGACCAGCAGCACCGGCCCGTGCGCCGCGGGCGCGGTCAGCTGGGCCACCGCAGCCTGCCGCCGCCGGAGCCGGGCCACAGCGGGATCCCCGGCCGGCCCCGGCGCGTCCTGCTGGTGCGGCCAGGTCACCGGCGCGCCCTCGTAGTCTGGGCTGCGTCCCCAGGTGGCCGTCCAGCCGAGCTCGGCCAGTCGGTGGGTCAGCGCCTCGGCCAGGGCGGTCTTGCCGGCACCGGCCTCCCCGGAGATCAGCGCGAGCCCGGACCGGCCGCGCGCGGCGACGCCCTCGGCCGCCCGCACCAGCTGGGCCAGCTCGTCCTCACGGCCCACTAGCCCCGGTCCAAGCGACGCGACGAACCCGGGCAAACCGACGGGCCCCGGCGACGCGGCGGGCCCGGGCGACGCGGCGGGCCCGGGCGACGCGCCGGGCCCGGGCGACGCGGCAGGACCCGGCGGCGTGGCCGGCCCAGGCGACGCGACGGACCCAGGTGACGCGGCAGGGCCCGGCGGCGTGGCCGCTCCGGGCGGCGCGGCGGGTCCCGGCGACGTGCCGAGCCCGGGCGGCGCGACGGGTGAGAACGGGCTCAGGTGCGGCGCCTGGGCCAGGATGTCGGCCTCCAGCTTGCGCAGGCGCGGGCCAGGATCCACGCCGAGCTCGGTCGCCAGCGTCGTGCGGATCCGGCGGAGGGCGGCCAGCGCCTCGCCCTGACGTCCGGACCGGTAGAGGGCGGTGGCCAGCAGGTGCCAGGCGTCCTCGCGCAACGGCTGGGCGGTGGCGTGGGCTTGCAGATCGGAGGCGGCATCGGCGGCCCGGTCCAGGGCGAGTAGGGCCTCGGCGCGGCGTTCGGTCGCCAGCATGCGGAGTTCGTCGAGGCGGTCGGTCTCGGCGCGGGCCCAGTGCTGGTCGGCGTACTCCGCGTACGCGGGTCCCTGCCAGAGCGCGAGCGCCGCGTCCAGCTCGGCCAGCGCCCGGGCCGCGTCCCCGGCGGCGAGCAGGTCGCCCGCCGCGAGCACCACCGCCTCGAACCGCCAGGCGTCCACCGCGTCCGGGGCGGCCGTCAGCGCGTACCCCGGCGGCGCGGTGACCAGCAGCCGGGCCGGTTGCCGCGGTGGGCGGTCGGGCTCCAGGGCCCGGCGCAGGTCCGACACGAACGTGCGCAGAGCCGGGACCGCCCCCGGCGGGGGCTGCTCCCACAGGTCGTCGACCAGCAGGTCGACCGGCACGACCCGGCCGCGGGCGATCAGCAGGCGGGCCAGCACGGCCCGGTGCCGGGGACCCTTCAGCGGTACGGGGCCCAGCGCGGTGCTCGCCCGCACGGGTCCGAGCACGCCGAAGGCCACCATGACCCCATCTAAGCAGCGTGTTGATCCGCTGCTCATCCACTGCTGATCCCGCCCGGGCAGCCTGGCCGGCATGAACCTTTCGATCACCGGATTCGACTACCAGCGGGTCACCGTCGCCGAGGACGTGGCGCTCAACGTCGCGGTCGGCGGCTCGGGCAGCCCGATCGTGCTGCTGCACGGCTTCCCGCAGACCCACCTGATGTGGCGGCACGTCGCCGCCGACCTCGCGGCCGACCACACCGTCATCTGCCCCGACCTGCGTGGCTACGGCGCGAGCGACAAGCCCGCCGGCGACGCGTACGCGAAGCGGACCATGGCCGCCGACATCGTGGCGCTGGCCCGCGCGCTGGGCCACGACCGATTCGCCCTGGCCGGGCACGACCGTGGCGCACTGGTCGCCATCCGGGCCGGGCTCGACCATCCGGAAGCGGTCACCCACCTCGCCTCGCTGGACGTGCTCCCGACGCTGGACATGTGGGACGTCATGCACGGCGTCAGCGCCGCGGTGGGTTTCCACCTGTACCTGATGGCGCAACCGTCCGGGCTGCCCGAGGAGCTGATCGGGGCCGCCCCGGACGCCTTCTTCGGCCACTTCCTCGACATCTGGACCCAGGACCCGCAGGCGATCCCGCCCGAGATTCGTGCCGAGTATCTGCGGGCCTGCCGCGAGGCGGTTCCGTCGATCGTGGCCGACTACCGCGCCTCGGCCGGCGTCGACGTGGAGCACGACCGCGCCGACCGGGCCGCGGGCAATCAGCTGCGGATGCCGGTCACGGTGCTGCAGCAGGACTGGGGCGCGGCGTTGGGCTTCGACGCGGCGGGCATCTGGCGGGCCTGGGCGCCGGACCTGGAACACCGTACGGTCTCGTGCGGCCACTACATGGCGGAGGAGGCCCCGGCCGAGGTGGTCAAGGCGTTGCGCGGTCTGCTGAGCCGGTAGCGGACCGGGCGGCCGATGTCAGGAGTCGAAGCCGAGGCCGACCTTGTCCAGAGTGCGCAGCCAGACGTTGCGGCGGCCCTCGTGGGCGTCGGCCCGGGCGATCGACCAGCGGGTCAGCTCGATCACCCCGGACCGCACCGGTTCCGGCGGGAACGGCACCGGTTTGCGGCGCACCATCTTCAGCCGGGTCAGCTCGGTCCGTTCGCCGGTGAGCAGGTCCAGCATCACGTCGGCGCCGAAGCGGGTGGCTCCCACGCCCAGCCCGGTGTAACCCACCGCGTACGCGAGCCGCCCGCTGTGCGCCGTACCGAAGAACCCGCTGAACCGGCTGCACGTGTCGATGACACCGCCCCACTTGTGCGTGAAACGCACGCCTTCCAGCTGCGGGAAGGTCTGCGCGAAGTGCTCGGCCAGCACCGCGAAGGTGGCTTCGCGCTGGTCGCGTTCCGGGCTGATCCGCCCGCCCCGGTAGTAGATCGCGTCGTAGCCACCCCACAGGATCCGGTTGTCCGCGGTGAGCCGGTAGTAGTGGAACTGGTTGCCCGCGTCGCCCACCCCCTGGCGCCGCTGCCAGCCCACCGAGGCGAGCTGCGTGGCGGTCAGCGGCTCGGTCATCAGCACGTAGTCGTAGATCGGGACGACATAGTGGCGCAGGCGGCGCAGCAGGTTGCCGTGCGCGCCGGTGGCCAGGGCGACCTTCGCCGCGTCCAGCCGGCCGCGCCAGGTGTGCAGGCTGAGGCCGGTACGGGTGGTGCTGATCCGCTCGACCGGGGAGTTCTCGTGGATCCGGACGCCCAGCTCCAGGCAGGCCCGGCGCAGTCCCCAGACCAGGCGGGCCGGGTCGACCATCGCGCAGCCGGTACGGTCCCAGACCCCGCCGAGATAGGTGGGGGAGTCGACCTCGGCGCGGACCTGGTCGCGGTCCAGCAGCGTGACGTCCAGCCCGCGGGCGGTCGCCTCGGCGTGGTACGCGGCCAGCTCCCGTACCTGCCAGTCCGCGGTCGCCACGTTGAGCTCCCCGGTACGGGCGAAGTCGCACTCGATCCCGTACCGGTGGACGGTCTGCTCGATGCCGTCCAGGTTGGCCCGGCCGAGCCGTTCGAGGGTGTCCATCTCGTCGGGGAAGCGGCTCAGTCCGTTGTCGAAGCCGTGGGTGAGGCTGGCCGCGCAGAACCCGCCGTTGCGCCCGGAGGCCGCCCAGCCCGCCGTACCGGCCTCGATCACCACGACGTCGCGCCCGGGGTCGCGTTCCTTGGCCAGCAGCGCCGTCCACAGCCCGCTGTAGCCGGCGCCGACCACGGCCAGGTCCGCCGCTTCGATCCCGTCCAGCGGGTCGGCGGCCGGCGGCGCGCCCGCCTGAGCGAGCCAGTAGGGCTCGGGCACCGCGTCGGCGAGCGCGCGCGCCACCATGCTCAGGAGTTCTTCCGCGGCCGCGACCGGATGCTGCTCACCACCGCGATCAGCACCCCGCCCACGAAGATCAGCGTGCCCATCACGTTGACCTGCGGCGGCAGACCGACCCGGGTGGCGCCCCAGATCCACAGCGGGAACGTCGTGGTGGTGCCCGCGGTGAAGTTGGTGACCACGAAGTCGTCGATGCTCAGGGCGAAGGCCAGCAGCATGCCGGACATCACCGCGGGCATGATGATCGGGAAGGTGATCCGCCAGAACGTGGTCCACGGGCTGGCCCCGAGGTCCGCCGCGGCCTCCTCGACCGAGCGGTCCAGGGTCAGCACCCGGGCCCGCACCACCACCGCGACGAACGAGATCGAGAACATGATGTGCGCGATCGTGATCGTCGTGGCGCCGAGTCCGACCCCCAGGGAGACGAAGAGCGTCAGCAGCGAGGCGCCCATCACCAGCTCGGGGGAGGACATGGTGGCGAACATGATCAGGTTGACCGTGCCCGAGCCGCGGAACCGGTAGCGGCCCAGCGCGTAGCCGATGCCGGTGCCCAGCGCACCCGCGACGACCGCGGTGAGCACCGCGACGACCAGCGAGATCACCAGGGCCTTGGTCAGCTCGTCGAGCGCGAAGACCCGGCCGTACCACTTGAGGGTGAAGCCCTCCCAGGTCTGGTTGTAGCGGCCCGGGGTGTCGTTGAAGCCGAACAGGATCATGATGAGCACCGGCAGCGTCAGCCACGCGATGATCACCCAGGTGTAGATGTACAGGGCCCGCCCGCCGGTCAGCCGGGACCGGCGCGGCGCGACCGCGGGGGCGTCCTCGACCATGGTCATCGCGCGGCCACCTTCATCACGTCCTCCGTGCCCAGGGCCCGGGCGTAGGCGAAGACCCCGATCAGCAGCACCGCCATCAGCGTGAAGGACAGGGCCGAGGCGGTCGGATAGTTGGAGCTGGTCAGGTACTGCGACTGGATGACCTGCCCGATCATCGTGGTCGACGAGCTGCCCAGCACCGCCGAGTTGACGTAGTCGGAGCTGGCCGGCACGAAGGTCATCAGCACACCGGCGAAGACGCCGGGCAGGGCCAGCGGCAGGATCACCTTGCGGAAGGCGGTGGCCGGGTCCGCGTACAGGTCGCGGGCGGCCTCGACCACCCGCGGGTCGATGCGTTCCAGGGCCACGTAGACCGGCAGGATCATGAACGGCAGGAAGTTGTAGACCAGCCCGCCGATCACCGCCACCGGGGTGCCGAGGATGTGGAAGCTGTCCGGCAGCAGCCCGGCGCTCTTCAGCGGGCCGAGCAGCATGCCCTCGTCGGTGAGGATGTAGCGCCACGAGATGGTGCGCAGCACGAACGACACGAAGAACGGCAGCAGCAGCAGGAACAGGTAGGTCGGCTTGCGCCGGCCACCGTAGAAGGCGATCCAGTACGCCACCGGGAACGCCAGCACGATCAGGATGACCGTGGTGATCGCTCCGTAGATCAGCGAGCGGACCAGTTGGGTGCGGTAGTTGCCGATCGCGTCCACGTAGGTCTGCCAGTGGCCGGTGAACACGTACCCGGAGACGACGTCACCCTCTTGCAGTGACAGCGACAGCATCGTCACCATCGGGATCACGAAGAACAGCAGCAGCCACAGGCCACCCGGCAGGATCAGCAGGTAGGGCGCGAGCACCCGGCGTGAACGCGACACGGCTCAGGCCAGCACGATCGGTTCGAAGATGCTCTGGAACTGCTGCTGCTCGGCGGTCGACTTGAAGTCGACGTAGTAGTGCAGCTTCGCGTAGTCACTCTGGGCCGGGAAGACGAGCGGGCTGGAGGCGACCGCCTCCATGGCTGCCTTGTCGTCGCCGGACAGCTTGGCCGCGTCCTTCTTGATCTGTTCCTGCGCGGCCGGCACCGGGCAGACGTAGTTGATGTACTCGGCCAGCGTGGCCGCGTTCTCCACCTCGTAGAAGAAGTCCATCAGCTTGATCGCGTCCAGCGGGTTCTGCGCGGTGATCGGGATGGCGAAGTTGTCCGTCCAGATCGTGCCGCCCTCCTCCGGGATCACGAACTTGAAGTCGGTGCCGTCGGAGACGTTCTTCTGGAAGATGTCGCCGGACCAGGCCTGGGTGATCCACACCTCGCCCTTGCCGAGCGCGTCCACGTAGCTCTGGTCGTAGTAGTTGCGCACCAGGCCCGCGCTCTTCTGCTCCTTGAGCTTCTCGGCGGCCTTCTTCCAGTCCTCCGGGGTGGACTCGTCCGGGTTGAGGCCGAGCGCCATCAGGCCGAAGTTGGCCAGCTCCTGGGTGTCGGAGTACATCCCGACCTTGCCCTTGAACGCGGGGTCCCACAGGTCGGCCAGCTTGGTGATGGGCCGGGTGATCTTCTTCGGGTCGTACGCGATGCCGGTGATCCCGGAGGTCCACGGCACGGAGTAGACATTGCCCTTGTCGTAGGCGGTGTTCGCGTACGACGGGTCGGCGTTGGCCACGTAGTTCGGCAGCTTGGAGTGGTCCAGCGGGGCCAGGAAGCCGGAGTCCACGAACTGCTTGAACTGGATGCCGTTGGTGATCACCATGAGGTCGTAGCCGATGGACTGACCGGCCGCGAGCTGCGGCTGGACCTTGGCGAACCAGGGTCCCATCTCCTGGATGACCTCCTGGTACTTCACCGTGACGCCGGTGGCCTTGGTGAACTTCTTCAGCTCCGGCTGCTTCGGGTCCATGTAGAGCGGCCAGTTGGCGAAGTTCACGTTGCCGTTGCTGGTCTTGCCGGCCCAGTACTTGGCCACCGCGTCGGGGGCGGGGGCGCTCGGCGCGGTCGATCCGGTGCCCTTGACGCCGCAGGCGGCCAGCGCCATGGCGAACGCCGACAGGCCGGACACCCGCAACGCGTCGCGGCGACCGAGCCGCCGCTGGGTCAGGCCGCGGATCAGGGAGGGGTCGGGGATGTTCGACTGCACGATCAGACTCCGATCGGGTAAGAGTGCTGAGGGCTCCAGCTGAGGTACACGCGGTCGCCGGGGCCGGCGAGGTCCTCGGCGGAGTAGGCGTTCTGATCGAAGATCACCAGGTCGGGACCGGCCGAGGTCTTGACCGTGTAGTTGGTCGAGGTGCCGTGGTAGACGACCTCGGTCACCACACCGGTGAGCACGCTGGTGCCGGTCCCGGCGGGGGTTTCCTGGGACAGGTCGATCTTCTCCGGTCGCACCGACACCTCGAGGTCGTCGCCGACCTTCATGGCCCCGCTCACCGGGACCAGCACCCGCTCGCCCTCGCCGTAGCTCAGCCGGGCGACGTCGCCGGTGATGCTCTCGACCGTGCCGTCGAGCAGGTTCGAGGTGCCGATGAAGCCGGCCACGAAGCGGGTCGCCGGCCGTTCGTAGATCTCGCGCGGCGAGCCGAGCTGGTCGATGCGGCCCGCGTCCATGACCGCGATGCGGTCCGACATGGTCAGCGCCTCGCCCTGGTCGTGCGTCACGTAGACGAAGGTGATGCCGACCTCCCGCTGGATGCGCTTGAGCTCGACCTGCATCTGCTGGCGCAGCTTGAGGTCCAGCGCGCCCAGCGGCTCGTCGAGCAGCAGCGCCCGGGGCCGGTTGACCAGCGCCCGGGCCAGCGCCACCCGCTGTTGCTGCCCGCCGGACATCTCCCGCGGGGCCCGCTTCTCCATGCCGGTCAGCGAGACGATCTCCATGATCTCGCCGCACCGGCGGCGGATCTCGGCCTTGTCGACCTTCTTGCGCTCCAACCCGAAAGCCACGTTCTGGTACGCGTTCAGGTGCGGGAACAACGCGTACGACTGGAACACCATGTTGACGTCGCGTTTGTTGGGCGAGACGCGGGTGACGTCCCGGCCGTTCAGGAACACCGTGCCGCCGGTGGGCTCCTCGAAGCCGGCGATCATCCGCATCGTGGTGGTCTTGCCGCAGCCGGACGGGCCCAGCAGCGAGAAGAACTCGCTCTGCGCGATCTTCAGGTCCAGCCGGCGTACGGCCTGCACTGTCTCGCCGTGCGACAGGTAGTCCTTGTGCACGCCGGCGAGCTCGATGGCCGGTTGGCCGGGGTCCTCGTCAACACCAGTGGTCATTCATACCTCTTCAGGCCAGGTTGCTCATCACGTGCTTGATCCGGGTGTATTCCTCGAAGCCGTACATGGACAGGTCCTTGCCGTAGCCCGAGTGGCCGTAGCCGCCGTGCGGCATCTCCGACACGAACGGCAGATGGGTGTTGATCCACACCGCGCCGAAGTTCAGCCGGCGCGACACCCGCATCGCCCGGCCGTGGTCGCGGGTCCAGACGCTCGCGCTCAGCCCGAAGCGCACGTCGTTGGCCCAGCGCACGGCGCCGTCCTCGGTGTCGAACTCCTGCACCGTGATGACCGGGCCGAAGATCTCGTCCTGGATCATCTCGTCGCGCTGGCGCAGGCCGGCCACGACGGTCGGTTCGACGAAGTAGCCGCGGTCACCGATGCGCCGCCCGCCGGTGACCACCCGGGCGTGGTCGGGCGTGCGGTCCAGGAAGCCGCGCACCCGGTCCAGCTGGGCGACGTTGTTGACCGGCCCGAAGTAGGCGCCCGGATCGGCCGGGCCGCCCACCTTGGTGTCCTGGGCCGCGGCGGCCAGCGCGTCGGTGAAGTCGGCCGCGACCCGGGCGTGCACCAGCACGCGGGTGGCGGCGGTGCAGTCCTGCCCGGCGTTGAAGTAGCCCGCGCCGGCCACGGCGGCAGCGGTCGCTGCCAGGTCGACGTCGTCGAAGACGATGACCGGGGCCTTGCCGCCCAGCTCCAGGTGGACCTTCTTGAGGTCCGCGGCGGCCGCGGCGGCGACCTCCATGCCGGCCCGGGTGGAGCCGGTGATCGAGACGAGCTGCGGAGTGGGATGGACCACCAGCGCACGGCCGGTGTCGCGGTCACCGCAGACGACATTCAGCACGCCCGGCGGCAGGAACTCGGCGGCGATCTCGGCGAGCAGCAAGGTGCTGACCGGCGTGGTGTCGGAGGGCTTGAGCACCACCGCATTGCCGGCCGCGATCGCCGGGGCGAACTTCCACACCGCCATGACCATCGGATAGTTCCACGGCGTCACCTGGGCGCAGACGCCGATCGGCTCCCGCCGTACCCAGGAGGTGTGGTCGCGCAGATACTCCCCGGCGGACTTGCCCTCCAGCATCCGGGCGGCGCCGGCGAAGAAGCGCAGCTCGTCCAGCAGCGGGGCCATCTCCTCCTGCCGGGTGGCCTCGACCGGTTTGCCGGTGTTGCGGCATTCAGCGGCGATGATCTCGTCGGCCCGGGCCTCGACGGCGTCGGCGATGCGCAACAGGGCGCGCTGCCGTTCGGCCGGTGTGCTGTCCCGCCACACCTCGAAGCCGTCCTCCGCGGCCTGCATCGCCGCGGCGACATCGCCGGCGGAGGAGACCGGGGCGTACGCGTACGCGTCACCGGTGCACGGGTCGACGACCGCTGACGTCACGCCGTCGGCGGTGTCCGCGCCGGACCCGCCGATGAAGTTGCGCAGGACCGGTAGGTCGGTGCTCACGGAAATCGGACCTCCCGCCCCGGGGCTTGTGACCGCCCCCACACGAAGAGGTGGACCTTGACATAGCCGAAGACCTAAAGACAAGGGAATCCGAGGGATTTTGCAAGACCGAAACGGAATCAGGAGCGCGCACCCACGCGCAACCACGCAATCCGGCGCGGGTGCGGGTCACTGAAGCCGTTTCCGTAGCGTGATCCGGGCGTCCGCGCCGGCCCGACAATCCGGTGCATCTTGCTCCCTTGCCAGGCCGATGTACCGTCTGCGAGCGCCGTTCGGATCGGAGATCATCTCTGGACGGTCATCGATGTGCCGAGGATCGGCTCGAACAGCTAAGGGGAACCGGTGGACGGACGCAGGCTCCTGCCCCGCGCGCTCGTGGGAATGTCGGTCGTGGCGGCGCTGGCCGGCTGCTCCGGATCGTCCGACGAGCCCGAGACTCCCGGACTCGAGCCCCGTGGCACCGTGCTGACCACGGTCCAGCCGGCCCGCCAGGACCTGACCAACAAGATCAGCCTCAACGGCAAGGTGGCGATCAACCCGGTCTACGGCATCGTCGCGCCGGCCGACGGAGAGCTGCGCTACGTGCAGCGGCAGCCCTCGACCACGGCCAGCACCCAGGCGACCTGGGTGGCCACGGTCTGGGACCACGGCACGCCGCACAAGGTGCTCATGCCCAAGAACTCCATCCTGGCCGGCCGGCTGCTCGACGACCGGACCACGGTCACCGCGGGGATGCCGGTCATCTCCGCCAAGCGCGCCGGATATGCGGTCGTCGCGGACATCGACAGTGCGCTGGCGTACCGGATCTCCGGCTCGGCCAAATCCGTCCAGGGCCAGATCAAGAACGGCCCGGGACCGTTCCCCTGCAAGCCGCTCGGCACCATCGCCGCCCTGCCGGCCGGGACCATCCCCGAGCCGCCGCCGGTCACGCCGTCCCCGGGCGCCACCGGCGACCCCGCCGCACAGCCCGAGCAGCCGCCCGCGGGCGGCGGCGAGGGTTCCGAGCCGACCGGCCTGCGGCTGGTCTGTACCGCCGGCAAGGGCATCAAGCTCATCAACGGCGCCGCGGTGACCCTGGAGATGGTCACCGGCAAGGCCAGCGACGTGCTGGTGCTGCCGGTCGAGGCGGTCGCCGGCACCCAGGGCAAGGGCAAGGTCGACGTGGTCGGGGCGGATCGCGTCCGCAAGACCGTCGACGTGGTGCTGGGCCTCACCGACGGCAAGGTCGTGGAGATCAAGAAGGGCCTCAAGGGCGACGAGACCGTGGCGATCCCCGGCCCCAACCTGCCCGCCGCCCCCGAGAACCCGGCTCCCGGTGACCAGCCCTCCGGAGCCGTGGGATGACCGCGCTGATCGAGCTCACCGGCATCACCAAGGTCCTCAAGGGCCAGCAGCAGCCACGCACCATCCTCGACGGCGTCGACCTGACCGTGCAGGCCGGCGAGAGCGTGGCCATCGTCGGCCGGTCCGGCTCCGGCAAGAGCACCCTGCTCAGCGTCCTGGGCCTGTTCGACCGCCCGGACGAGGGCAGCTACCTGCTCGCCGGCCAGGACATCAGCCGGCTGCCCGAGCGCAAGGCCGCGAAGCTGCGCAGCTCCCACTTCGGCTTCGTGTTCCAGCGCTTCTTCCTGCTCAAGCACCTGACCGCGGCCCAGAACGTGTCCATGGCCCTGGTCAACGGCCAGGGCTGGCTGCCCCGGCGGGAACGCCGGGCCCGCGTCCTGCAGGCCCTCGACCAGGTCGGCATCGCCCACCTGGCCAAGAACCGCCCGGCCCGGATGTCCGGCGGTGAGCAGCAGCGGGTGGCGATCGCCCGGGCCCTGGTCCGCGACCCGGTGGTGCTGCTGGCCGACGAGCCGACCGGCGCGCTGGACACCGAGACCGGCACCGCGGTGATCGACGCCCTGCTCGCCGCGACCACGCGCGGCTGCGGCCTGGTGCTGGTCACCCACGACCGGGACCACGCCGCCCGGATGGGCCGCACGCTCGACCTGGTGGACGGCGTCCTCACCGAGCGGGTGAACGCGTGAGGCGGCTGTCCGGCCGGCTGCGGTCGGCGCTGATCATCGGCCTGCAGGGCATCCGCGCCCGCAAGATGCGCACCCTGCTGTCCATGGTGAGCCTGTTCCTCGGCGTCCTGGCGGTGGTGGTCGTGCAGGCCGGCGCCAGCATCGCCGACAAGGCGCTGCTGTCGGACATCGAGCTCACCTCGGCCGTCGACGGCACCACCATCATCGGTATGCCGATGCAGCCCCAGGCCACCGACATCGTGCTGGACACGGTGGAGGGGCGCACCGACGCGGTGGCCATGCTCGGCCTCACGGCGATGATCGGCGAGCCGAACGTCACGCCGGTCAACCCGGGCGCCGCGCCGTTCGACGAGGACTGGGGCGGCGGCGTGGTCTGCTACGGCACCGGGCCGTGCGAGCCCGCCGACACTCTGCCCAAGGGCCAGGCGGTCGAGGTCCGGCTGACCGCGATGACCGGCGACGTGCGCCCGTTCCGGCCGCTGCGGCCGCGCACCGGGCAGTGGCTGGAGTTCAGCACCGTGCCGGCGATGGCGCCGCGGCTGGTGGTCAACCGCGAGGCCGCGAAGGGCTTCGAGCGGTACAAGGTGCCCGCCGAAATGCGCATCGGCGGCGCGACGGCCAACATCACCCCGCAGTTCGTCGGGGTCGTCGACGACGGCGACATTCAGCCGCGCGCCTACGTGCGGCTGGACGAGCTGGCGACCTGGCTGCCCAGCGGCGGCGTGGCCGACCCCAACAGCGGCGGGGAGATGCAGGTGCTCGTGTCGCCGGGCAGCCCGGTCGAGCAGGTGCTCACCACCAAGCTCAAGGCCATCGGCTCAGAGACCTGGATTCAGACCGTCGACGCCAAGAAGGAGATGGAGAGCCAGCTCAAGCTGCTGCGCCTGGTCTTCCTGGCGATGGCCGGCCTGGTGCTGCTCATCGGTGTGGCCGGCATCCTCAACGTCGGCCTGGCCACCGTGGGGGAACGGGTCGAGGAGTTCGCCCTGCGCCGGGCGGTCGGCACCCCGCGGATGCTGCTGGCCGGCATCGTGCTGGCTGAGACGTTGCTCACCGGCCTGTTCACCGCGGCCGTGGCGATCGGGCTCAGCGCGGCCGGACTGCGGGCCATCTCGATGCTGTTCGGCGACTCCGAGCCGTTCCTGCAGGACCTGCAGTTCCCGTGGGAAGCCGGCATAGCGGGCATCATCGCGGGTCTGGTCGCCGGCATCCTCGGCGGTTTCATCCCGGCGCTGCGGGCCGCCGGCATCCCGATCGCCACCGTCATGCGTGCTTGACCCGGCGGCCGATCACCGGAGAATGCACCAGTGGACTACGTGAACTTCGGCTCGACCGGCCTGCGGGTCTCCCGCCTCTGCCTCGGCGCGATGAGCTACGGCGACCCCGACCGCGGCAACCACCTGTGGTCACTGCCCGAGGAGCAGGCCCGGCCGTTCATCCGGCAGGCGCTCGACCTGGGTGTCACGTTCTTCGACACGGCCAACGTCTACTCCGACGGCACCAGCGAGGAGATCCTCGGGCGCGCGCTGAAGGACTTCGCCGACCGGGACGACGTGGTGATCGCGACCAAGGTCCACGGCCGGATGCGCCCGGGCCCGAACGGCGCCGGTCTGTCCCGCAAGCACATCATGACCGAGATCGACAACAGCCTGCGCCGGCTCGGCACCGACTACGTCGACCTCTACCAGATCCACCGCCTGGACCCCGGCACCCCGATCGAGGAGACCCTCGAGGCGCTGCACGACCTGGTCAAGGCGGGCAAGGTCCGCTACCTCGGCGCCTCGTCGATGTGGGCGTGGCAGTTCGCCCAGGCGTTGTACCTGGCCGACCGGCACGGCTGGACCAGGTTCGCCTCCATGCAGAACCACTACAACCTGCTCTACCGCGAGGAGGAACGGGAGATGCTGCCGCTCTGCCTGGACCAGGGCATCGCGGTGATCCCGTGGAGCCCGCTGGCCCGCGGCAAGCTGACCCGGCCCTGGCAGCAGGACACCACCCGCTCCGGCACGGACGAATTCGGCAAGACCCTGTACGCGGGCGCCGAGGACAACGACCGGCAGATCATCGACGCGGTGGCCACGGTCGCGGAGCAGCGCGGCGTCCCGCGGGCGCAGGTGGCCCTGGCCTGGGTGGCCCGGCACCCGGCCGTGACGGCACCGATCGTGGGCGCGACCAAACCGCAGCACCTCGACGACGCGGTCGCCGCCCTGGAACTGACCCTCACCGACGACGAGGTGGCGCTGCTCGAACGCGGCTACGCGCCCCGGCCCGTCGCCGGCTTCTGAGGCCCGCGATGACCCTCACCATCGGCCTGGTCACCACCGACACCGAGCTGGTCCGGCAGCACGACCCGGACACCGCCGTGCTGCTGCGCGGCCTGGCCGAGGCGGGCTTCCGGGCCACCGCCCCGGTCTGGCACGACCCGGCGGTCGACTGGACGGCCTACGACCTGCTGGTCATCCGCTCACCGTGGGACTACCCCGAGCGGTACGCGGAGTTCACCGGCTGGCTGGACCGTACGGCGGGGCGTACCCGCATCCTCAACGCGCCCGAGCTGATCCGCTGGAACATCGACAAGCGCTACCTCGACGACTTCCGCGCGCTGGACGTGCCGTGCGTGCCGTTCACCTTCGGCACGACGCCCGCCGAGGCCGAGGCCGCGATCGCCGCACTGGCCGACAGCCGGGTGGTGGTCAAACCGTCGGTCTCGGCCGGCGCCCGCGACACCGGTCTGTTCCAGCCGGATGATCCCCGCGCGGCCGAGCTGGCGGCCCACATCATCGCCTCGGGCAAGACCGCGATGATCCAGCCGGCCATGGAATCGGTGGTCGAGCACGGCGAGAACGCCCTGTTCTTCCTCAACGGCGAGTTCGCCTACGCCTGCCACAAGGGCCCCCTGCTGGCCCCGGGCGGCGGGTATCTGGGCGGCGAATACACCGAGGTCATCACCCGCGCGGACCCGTCCGCCGAGGAGATCGACCTGGGCCACCGGACGGTCGCGGCCATCGCCGGCATCGCGGCCCGCAAGGGCTACGGCGAGGACGCCGGACTGCCGCTCTACGCCCGCGTCGACATCGCCTCGCAGCGGGGCCGCGACCCGCTGATCCTCGAGGTCGAAGTGTTCGAACCGTCCTACTTCACCGATGTGATCCCGGAAGCGACCGGCCTCTTCGTGCAAGCCGTCGAGCGCCGCTGCCGATCGTGAGCCGAGCCACTTCGCGGCCGGCGCCGCCGGAAATTGCCTTCTCACCGCGAGCGGCCGGTGGTACGGTCGCCGGCGATGAATACCTCGTGTGTGCGATTGGGGGTCCTGTCCGCCAAAGGTGAGTGCTGATGCCCTCACGGAACGCGGACGGTGCATCCCGTCTTTCCCTCTGGCTGCGCGTGCGCGAGTTCGCCGTGCCGCCTTCGATGATCGAGGCTGCGACCGCCTGCCGGGCCGAGCATGACTGGGCGGCGGCGTGTGCGGCGGCTCGGATCGATGTCGAGTTCAATCTGCGGTCGCTGGCCCGTACCCGGGGCGCCGAGCTGGCCGCCCGGATCCGGGCCGATCTGCGGAATCTCGCTCCTGACCTGCTGCGCTGGCATCTGCCGAGGATCGCTCCGGACGGGTTGCTGCGGCCCGGTCTGACCATCTCCCTGGCCTGCTACGACGGCCTGCACCTGGTCGTGCGTACGCCGCCGGCCTGGGCGAACGCCGGGCAGCGGTGCAGCCTCGCGCTGTGGGACCGGGCCGGTCCGGGCGGTCCCCGTCCTGATCGGCGGTTCCGGCTGGATCTGCACCGTCACCTGTGGGACGCGAGCCGGGCCGGTGAGCTCCGCGATCGGTCCATCGTGGACCGGGAGACCCGCTGGGCGGCCGAGGCGAGGATTCTGCTGCGCTCGGAGGGTCGGAGCAGCGGTGCGGTGGCCGTACGGTTCGGCGGCCGGCGGCGGCTGACGCTGGAGCTCGCCGAGACAGGTGCGCTCGCCGTGTCGCCGTTTCCGGGGCGGGGCTGGGCGGCCGCGTTGCCGGTGCTGCCGGAAGCGGCGACCCGGGAGCTGCCCGATCGGGCGTTGCTGCGGCACGGGCTGATCGAGCCGGACCGGTTGCATCCGCTGGTCGCGGCCGCGCTCGCTCCGGACCACCCCCGGGGTACGGCCCCAGCACCCCGGACCGGAGCCGGTCCCCGCCTGGTGGAGTGCCGGGGCGCCACGCACCGGATCGCTCTCGTGGACGGGGTGCTGGCCCCGCTGGACCACAGCCCGGACGAGATCCGCCGGGAGGAGCTGCTGGCCGCCCTGACCGGCACCCCGGTGGCCTGCCTGCAGGCGATCGACGAGGCGCACCGCGGCCCGGCGGAGCTCGCCGATGTCCGCGCCCGCCTCGATCACGGCGACACCGCCGGGGCGCTGGCCGTCGTCGAGTCGCTGCTGGGGCCGGATGCGGTCCTGCGCGGAGGTGGCCTGCGCGACGAACTCGAGACCGCCGTGCTGCGGCGGATCACCCACGGACTGTTCCGGGCCGGGCTGACCGGGCGGGGACCGCTGTCGACCTGTCGCGAGCAGCGCAGCCGGCATCGCGACCATCCGCGTCTCGCCGGCGCCCGCTGACCTCACCCGTTCCTTCTCTCCCCCTCAAGGTGATCACCATGTCTTTCGCTGCCCCGAACTCTGCCCTGGACACCGCCGCCGACCTGCTGGCGCTGCTGCGCGACACGACCACCGAGCCCCGCCGCGACCCGCAACTGGAGGCGCTGACCCTGGCCGTGGCCGCCGATCTGCCCGTACTGCTGTGGGGTGAGCCGGGGATCGGCAAGACCGCGGCCCTGCAGCAGCTCGCCGCCTCCCTCGATCTGCCCCTGACCACGGTGATCGCCAGCGTGCACGAGCCGTCCGACTTCTCCGGGCTGCCCGTGGTCGGTGACGATCCGGCCGTGCAGGGTGTCCCGATGGCCCCGCCGGACTGGGCCGTGCGCCTGGTGCGGGAGGGCCGTGGCCTGCTCTTTCTGGACGAGCTCTCGACCGCGCCGCCGGCCGTGCAGGCCGCGCTGCTCCGGCTGGTGCTGGAGCGCCGGGTCGGCGCCCTGAAACTGCCGCCGGGGGTACGGATCGTCGCCGCCGCCAATCCGCGGTCCTCGGCGGCCGACGGCTGGGAGCTGAGTCCGCCGCTGGCCAACCGTTTCGTCCATCTTCAGTGGCTGCACGACCACGATGTCGTCGTCCGGGGCCTCGGGGGGACGTGGCCGCGGGCCGCCCTGCCCGGGCTCGACCCGCGGCGGCTGGCCGAGGCCGTGACGTTCGCCCGCCGGGCGGTGTGCGGATTCCTCGCCGTCCGGCCCGCCCTCGTGCACCAGCTGCCGGCCTCCGAACCCCGGCGCGGCGGCCCGTGGCCCTCGCCGCGGAGCTGGGAGATGGCCCTGTCGCTCACCGCCTTCGCCACCGCCGCGGGCACCTCCCGCGAGGTGCTGTCCATGCTGGTCCGCGGCACGGTCGGGGACGGACCCGGGCTGGAACTGCTGGCTTTCCTGGACCGGATGGACCTGCCCGACCCCGAGACGCTGCTGGCCGACCCGGCGGCGGCCCCGCTGCCCGAACGCGGTGACCTGCGCCAGATCGTCCTCGACGGGGTGGTCGAGGCGCTGCGCAAGCGGCCGGACCAGCAGCGCTGGGACGCGGCGTGGGCGGTCATGGTCCGCGCCCTGGAGACCGGACCGCCGGACCTGGTGGTCGTGCCCGCCAGTGCGCTGGCGGCTCTGCGCCAGGCCGGCTGGGACGTGCCGGCGGCGATCGACCGCCTGGCCGGAGCGGTCAAGCTGTCCCGGCGGGCGGACCGGGCCGGTGCGCGCGTCGTGGCCGCGGCGGGGAGCGGCCGATGAAACTCGACCGCGACAAGCTGTTCGCCGCCCGGCTCCAGGCCGTCCGGGCCCGGCCGTACCTGGCCACCGCGTTGTTCGCCCTGCACGCGGTGGAGTCGCCGCGGGTGCCCACGATGGCCGTCGACCGGTACTGGCGGTGCTACGTCTCGCCGACGTTCGTCGCCCGGACCCCGGTCGAGGAACTGGCCGGGGTGTGGGTGCACGAGGTTGCCCACCTGCTGCGCGATCATCACGGCCGCAGCGACCGGTACGCCGCGAAGCACGGCCTGAGCGGGCCGGAGGAGCGGCTGCGGATGAACATCGCGGCCGACTTCGAGATCAACGACGACGTGTACGGCGACGGGCTGGCCCAGCCCGCCGGCGTCGTCCTGCCCCGGTTGCTGCACCTGCCCGAGGACGAGCTGATGGAGGACTACCTGCACAGCGTGCAGCTGCGGTCGTACAGCCGGGACCTGATGTGGCTCGACTGCGGCAGTGGGGCCGACGGGCTGGACCGGGAGTGGGAGCTGGGACCCGACGGCGCCGACGGTCTCACCGAGCAGGAGCAGGACGCGGTGCGCTTCCGGGTGGCGCAGGGCATCAACGGCCGGCCGGGTGACGTCTCGAAGGGCTGGCGGCGGTGGGCCCAGGAGGCGTTCCATCCCCCGCAGCCGTGGCGGGACCTGCTGGGGGCGGCCATCCGGTCGGCCGCCGCGAGCTCCGGGGCGGGCGGCGACTACTCGTACGGGCGTCCGTCCCGCCGCTCCGCCGGCCTGCCCGGCGTCGTCCTGCCCAGCCTGCGCCGCCGCCCGCCGCGGGTGTCCGTGGTCATCGACACGTCCGGCTCGGTCAGCGACGCCGAACTGGGCAGCGCCGTCCTCGAGGTCGCGGCGATCGGTCAGGCCGTGGGTGGCCGGCGCGACCTGGTCACCGTGCTGCCGTGCGACGCAGCACCTCGGGTCGTGCACACCTTGTGCCGGACGGAGGGCATTCCGCTGCTGGGTGGCGGCGGTACGGACATGCGCGCCGGCTTCTCCCGGGCGTTGCGCACGACCCCGAGGCCAGACGTAGTCGTGATCCTGACCGACGGGCAGACCCCGTGGCCGGTGGCACAGCCGGCGTGCCGGACGGTGGTGGGCCTGTTCAGCCGGGACCGCCAGTCGTGGGACGAGGACTCCGAGTACGTGCCGCGCCGCCCGCCCGCCTGGGCGCGGGTGGTCACCATCGCCTCGTGACCGGGACCTCCGTCTCGGCCGGCTGGTCCATGTCGTACCAGGGGCGCTGCCGGGGTCCGGCGGGCTCCGCGGGGCGCGCCGGGACAGCGTCGCCGTCGGGGCGCTGCGGCTGGGTCCAGATCGGCGCGACCCGCGGTGGCGGGTGCCAGCCCAGCTGGGCCATCGGCTGCGGGGCGGGCGCCGCCCGGGCCCGCTGCGGCGGCTTCCAGATCGGTGGTGCACCCCACCAGATGACCCGTTCGGCGTGCGGCTTCGGCGCGGGCTGCGCGGCGGCGGCGATCGCGAGCGGCACCGGGGCGGCCTCGATGGCCTCCGGCGGCTGCGCGGTCTGCTCGTGCCCCGAGGCGCCGGCCAGCAGTACGGCGGCTCCGACGGTGACGAGGCCGGCCAGCAGGGCCGGCAGCTCCCAGCCCGGGCGTACGGCGTCCCCCATGAGCAGCAGCGCGACGGCGGAGGGCGCGATGACCTCGGCGATCCACAGCACCGCCGTGATCGGACCGACCGCGCCGTGCTGCAACGCGTGGGTGTAGAGCAACATGCCGCCGATCGCGAACACCAGCAGCGCCCAGATCAGCGGCTCGGTCGCGATGCCCAGGGCCATCCCGCCCGGGTTCTCCATCCCGTGCTCGGGCATCGGCAGCGCCCGGCCGGCCAGCGCCGCCCCACCCAGGGACAGCCCGGCCAGGGCCGCGACGGCGCCGGGGGAGCCACTGATCCGGGCCGTGCCCCAGCCGATCACGGCGATGCCGACGGCGGCCGAGCACAGCGCCAGCCGCAGGCCGTTCGACGCGGCGACCTCCTCCTGCGGCCCGGCCGACGCGGCGAGCACGGTCAGCGCGCCGACCGAGACCACGACGGCCACGACATCGCGGGTGCGCAGCCGGGCCTTGAGGAAGATCCGGGCGGCCACCACGGTGATCGCCAGCGAGCTGGCCAGCACCGACTCGACCAGATAGACCGCCAGTTCGCGCAGCGCGACCATCGACCCGACGAAGGACAGGATGTCCAGGCCGACGCCGATCAGATACAGCGGGTGGCCGAGGGCGCGCACGGTGGTGGTGCTGCGCCGGGCCCCGACGGCCTGCAGGATCGAGCCGGCGGCGTAACAGATGGCACCGAAGACGGCGATGGCCAGGGCGACCCAGCCGGCGCCCGTCACGACGCGGTCCGGAGCACGGAGATGGTGTCGTCGTCGCCGTTGGACACGTACGCCATCCGGCCGTCGGGTGACACCGCGATCGTCCGCGGGCTGCGCCCGACCGCGACGGTTGCGGTCACCGCGCCGGTGTGACCGTCCAGCACCGACACCGAGTTGCCACCCTCGTTGACCACGTACGCGTGCTCGCCGTCGGTGGCGAAGGCGACGCTCTGCGGCTGCTTGCCGACCTTGAACGGCCCGATCCGGCGCAGGGTGGCCGCGTCGATGAGGTCGGCGGAGTCCGCCTCGTACCCGGCCACCAGCACGGTCCTGCCGTCCGGGGAGACGGCGATGCTGTGCGGGGCCTTGCTGACCGGCACCGACTTGACCAGCCGATCGGTGCGCATGTCGATGATCGCGACGGAGTTCGACTCGTGGTTCGGCGTGAACGCGCGCCTGAGGGGCCCGGAGAAGGCGACGGCGTGCGGGTTGGGCGGCACCAGGACCTCGCCCCGGGCCCGCATCCCGTCGGCGCCGTAGATCTCCACCCGCCGCTCACTGTGGATCGGCACCCAGACGCGCCCGTCGGGACCGACCGCCAAGGTGTACGGCTGCACGCCGGTACTCATGTACCGCAGGACCTTGCGGCTCGCGGCGTCCACCACGGCGACCCCGCTGCCGGTCTTGTCGTCCTCGTACATCGAGACGAACACGAGGCGCCCGTCGCGGGAAGTGGCGACGAACCGAGGGGTGTTGCGCAGCCGTACGGAGGTCACCCGCTCACTGGCCACGTCCAGCACGGACAGGATGCGGGAGCTCTGGTTGGCGATGTAGACCGTACGGTTGTCGGGCGAGACCACGACGCCTTCCGGCTCGTCGCCCACCCGGATCGTGCCCACCATCGCCGGTTTGGCCAGGCTGGAAACGCTCAGCGCCAGCGGCACCCGGGCCACCCCGGTCGGCCCGGGCGCGGCAGCCGTCTCAGCGGCCGGCGCTGTCGCCGGTGCGGTGGTCGGCGCCAGCGCGAGCGCCGGAGTGGGGACGGGCTTCTCACCCCGGCTCAGCGCCACCGCGACGCCTGCGCCGCCGAGCAGCACTCCGGCGGCCAGCGCGGCGAGCAGGACCGGCGCCCGCCGCTGCCGGCGGGCGGGCGGCGTGGACAGCACGGTCACGCGCGTCGCGCCGGGAACCTCGGCCGGCTCGAACTGCTCCTCGACCTCGCTCCGCGACATCGGTGCGGGTGCGGTGACCTGGCCGGTGACCTGGACGTCGGCCCAACCGGCGGGACCACGCACCGTGACGGTGCCGTCGAGCCAGTCGGACGCGGGCAGCCAGCCGATCCGCAACCGGCGGCCGTTCAGCACGGCTCGCAACCCCGGCCCGGAGACGGTGACGGCGGCCGCGGCAGCCAGCGGCGGTCCCTCGACGAGGACCTCCGCGACCAGCCGGGGTGTCCCCGGTGCGACCTGGCCGAAGTGGACCCGTTCCGGGTTGAGCCGCAGGGCGGTCCGCTCCAGGGCGGCGGCAGCGGCAGCGGCGATGCTGCGACTGTCCTCCTGGGTCAGCCGCATCAGCGTGCGCCGGGCGGCAGCTGCCATGGCGAGATCGGAACCGTTCGCGAGCCGCTCCAGCTCGCCCACGCCTTTCAAGCGAGTCTCACGGACCGAACTGTCGATCTCGGTCAGCACCTGCGTCGGCAAGACTTTTTCACTCATAGTGTCCCCGGAGTCATTCTGCGTGACGATCGCCATCGACGGAACCCTCAGCCTGAAATTGGCACCTGACGATCAATCGACTCCGCGGCGACGCTCCGGCTATATTCAGTAGAGCTCTACTCTATTCAACTAGCGGGACGGGATCCGAACACGTGACCAGACTCCAGCGCACGTCAGCGCTCGCCGCCCTGATCCTCGGCGGCATCACCGTCCTGTCCGGTTGCGGCGGCGCTGCGGAGCAGGCCGCCGACCAGGCTCCGCCTCCGGCGCGGGCGACGACAGCACCGGCCGAGGAGGACTGCGGCGACGTCGCGGCCACGGTCCGGAAGCACCTGAGCAGCTCGGACGTCTCCGACGTGATCGTGGAAGGGCAGTGCACGACGGTGGTGATCGCGACCGGGCTGGATGACGAGGACACCGCGACCGGCAAGGAACTGTGCGAGGCGGCCGGGAAGGTGGCGTACACCGGCGACATCAACTCGGTCAACGTGGTGAGCAAGGCGGGCACCGAGCTCTCCACCGGCATCCCCGGCGCGAGCTGCCTGCCGTGACCCGCGGGACACCGGCCGGCGTCGGCCCGGGTGCCCGGCGGCCGCTCGACGAGTGACCGCCGGAGACCACCGGTCAGCAGGACAGCCGGGCGGCCGCGCCCTCCTTGATATCCAGCTTGGATTCCAGGTAGGGCACCCGGTTGCCCGCCGGTGTCTTGCTGAAGCCGAGCTGCACATGGGTCATCCTGGCGATGACGCGATAAGTGTGGGAACCGGCGCGGCACGGCGTCTGCAGATCCCGGGCCACCACGCCGTTCTCGGGAAGGTCGATGACCGGAGTCTGGGCCCGGGAATGCCAATTGCATCCCCAGAATCCACACACCTTGCTCTCGAGTCGGAACTGCACCTTTCCTTTCGCGCAGAAGCTCAATCCGGAAACGGAGATCCGGCCGTTTGCGACCACCGGGCGCGGGCCTGATCCGATCGGGCCGAAGAAGAACCCGGGGGCCGGGAGTTGCGTGTTGTATCGCCCGATCCCGAACGGGTTGCTGCAGCCGAGTCGCGCCTGCTCGGGCGGGGCGGCCTGGGCAGGCCCGGTGAACAGGGCCGAGGCCAGCAGGGCGGCCGCGGTGGCCGCAAGCAGGAATCGGCCGGACAGTCGCCGGCCTCGTGCGGTCCGCTCGCCGGTCGTCGTCGGCCGAGGCCGAAGAATCTTGATCATGGGGACTCCTGTGCCGTTGCGGAAATGCGCCAGAACTGCTTCCACACTCAACCGGTCAGAACCCCGGGGCAAGCCTGTCAAGCCATTCGGGAATGACATGCACGCGATAGCCGTCAACCGTCCGGACAGCCGCGATTTCGAGTTTGCCGGCGGTTCGGCCTATTGCCGGCAGGCGGCGGGTCCGGCGGAACCGACCGGCCTCGATGGCAGACTGGAGGCGTGGTGACCTACGTCCGCTCGTACTGGCCCGAGCGGCGGCCGCAACGACAGCGCCGCCGCGCCGACCGGGACGCGGCCCGGTGGACGTACGACGAGCTGGGCGCCGACGGGGAAGTGCGGCGCCACATCGAGATGCGCGCGGATGACGGGACGTACCTCGCGGCGGACGACCACGCCGAGGAACGCAGCGTCGGGACGAATCCGCAGGAGATGGCGGCCGACGCCTTCGAGGAGCTGTGGCGACTGGCCCGCTGCCAGCTCAACGGCGAGGCGGAGGTCTGGATCGAGGAAGTCTGCCCGGCCGTGGCGGACGGACTCCCGGTGGTCGTCCGCTGCGTCGGAGGGCGCGTCCGCCCGGGCAGCCGGTTCCTCCGGGTACGCGAGACCGGCGAACCTGTGACCATCACCGTGGTCCGGATCCAGCGCTACGACCGCGACGTCGCCGAGCTGAGCCCGCTGCACACCGGAGTGCTCATCCTGTCGACGGCCGGCGCCCCACAGATCCGCGCCGGCCTCCACCTCGAAGGCCGGACGGTTCCGACCGGCGTCACGGTCCGAGACGGCGCCGTCTCCCGCGTCGAACAATCGATGAGCGCGAAAATCACTCCGAGGCGCCGCCGTCCAGAGTGAGCACCCGCGACAGCACAGCGACCGTCTCGCGCGCTTCAGCGGCATCCGTGGCGTTCGTCCAACCCTGATGCCACGGGCCTCCTGGTCCGGCGACGAACGTCAGGGCTTGAAGCGCGGCGCTCGCCAGATCGGGCACGGGTGCGGCCAACCGGACGTCCGAGACAAGATCATGTTTGACCAGCGCTTCAAGTTGCTCGTCGAACTGTTGTCCGCCGGGCAGAGTGGCCGCGACAACCGCCGCCGCGGCCACGACCTCATCGGGAAAGAACTCCCGCCAGAGCAGCTCAGGGTTGTCCTTCACAAAGAGCAACATGCGCGTCAGCGCAAGCCCCCGGCGCTCGGGAGGCCGTTCGGCGAGTTCTTCCAGGAAGTCCATGGCCCCATCGCTGGAGAACGGGCCGGTCCCGAACGTTCCCATGCCCGTTGCCTCCTCGAGACGGTCGTCGAACCAGAAGTCCACTGCCCGCGTGGTCACGGGTTGCCTCCGGCCAGTTCGGTGACGGCGTCGATGAGCTGGCGGCCGTCGAGCAACGACGCGTCGTTGTGGTCCGCGCCCTCGACCACGACAACCCGTACCGGTCCCGCCGCGCTGTCGGCGACAGCCCTGCTCTGCGCCGGTGGGACGACTGAGTCGGCCGTCCCGTAGACGACGAGCGTCGGGGCCGTGACCCCGCCGATGTGGTCCCGCACCGGGAACCGGTCGCGCGCGAGCAGCCGTACCGGAAGGAACGGGTAGTGCTCCCGGCCCGCCGCCGGCAGGTCGATGAACGGTGACCGCAGGATCAGGCCGGCCGGCGGATGCCGGGTCGCGAGAGCCGTCACCACCGCCGCGCCCAGGCTCTCGCCGAAGTAGAGCAACCGCTCGGTCCGGGCGGCGAGGTAGGCCCGGGCCGCGTCGACGTCCTGGGCCAGGCCCTCCTCGGTCGGGCTGCCGGGATTGCCGCCGTAGCCGCGGTAGTCGACGAGCAGCACGGTGAGGCCGCGGTCGGCCAGCGCCGCGGCGAGCGGCACGCGGGCGAGCCGGTTCCCGGCATTGCCGGGAGCCACCAGCACGCCCACCTGCCGGTCCGTCGTCCCCGGCGGGGGCCGGACCAGCCAGGCGGCCAGGTCCAACCCGTCACCGGTACGCAGGGAGACGTCCTGCCCGCCGGCGAGCACCTGGGCCGCGGGCGGCGGCGCGGACCGGTCCGGGAAGTAGATCAGGCGCCGCTGCAGCAGCCACGCCGATGCGATGAGCAGGGCCAGGAGCAGCAGCACGACGAGTGCCGCGCGGATCACAACCGACATCCTGACCACCGTTCCATTGTCGCCAGGCACCATGGGGTCCGTGGATATCCGGGGACCCGCACGTTACCTCTGGTGGCTCGCTGGACAACTGAAAGGCCGGGTTCTGCTCGGCGCCATGTTCGGCTCGCTCTGGTTCGCCAGCCTCGCGTTCACGCCCTTCCTGCTGTCCCAGGCCATCGACCGTGGTCTCGGTCCGCGCCGGCCCGGCACCCTGCTCGCCTGGACGGCGGCGGTGCTGCTGGTCGGCCTGACCAGTGCCGGGCTGGGCATCATGCGGCACCGGTCCATGACCAAGCTGCGGCTGGCCGCCGCCCTGCGGACCGCCGATGCGGTGCTGACCCATGCGACCCGGCTCGGCGCCGCCCTGCCCCGCCGGGTCACCTCCGGCGAGGTGGTCACCATCGGGATCGCCGACGTGTGGACGATCGGGCGGGCGATGAACGTCGGCGGCGTCGGAGTGGCCAGCGTGCTCGCGTACGCGGTGGTGGCGGTCCTGTTGTTCCGCACGTCGCCGCTGCTGGCGGTTGTCGTGCTGGCCGGCGTGCCGGTCCTCGCCCTGGCCGTGGGGCCGCTGCTGGTCCGGGTGCAGGCGGCCGGGGCCCGGTACCGGCGGCGGCAGGGCGCGCTGGCCGCCCAGCTCGTCGACGTGCTCACCGGGCTGCGCATCCTCAACGGCCTCGGCGGCAAGGAGGGCCACCTGGCGCGGTACCGGAGCAGCTCCGCCGGCCTGCGCGACCTCGGTTACCGGGTGGGCCGGGCGAGCAGCTGGGTCGGCGCGTTCGGGGAAGGCCTGCCCGGGGTCTTCCTGGCCGTGGTGGTCTGGCTGGCGGCGCGGGAGGCGGCTGCGGGTGAGCTCACGGCCGGCGAGCTGATCGCGGTGTACGGCTACACGGCCATGCTGGTCATCCCGGTCAACGTCATGATCTTCTGCGGCTTCGACATCACCCGCGGGCTGGTCGCCGCCCGGCACGTGGTCACGTATCTGCGCCTGCCACCGGACGACACCACCGGCCGGCCCGCCCCGGACCGGCCCGCCGTCCTGCACGATCCGGTGTCCGGGGTGTCGGCCGAGCCGGGCCGGCTGACCGCGCTCGCGGCGGACCGGCCGGCCGACGCGGCCGCGGTGCTGGAGCGGCTGGGCCGCTACGGCCCGACCGACGCGACCTGGGGCGGCGTCCGGCTCGACAGCATCGCGCGCGACGAGGTGCGCGCACGGATCCTCCTCGCCGAGCACGAGGCCGACCTGTTCGCCGATCCGCTGCGCGACGTGGTCGCCGGCCGCGAAACCCCGAAGCAGGAACGCTTCCGGGCATCGATCGAGGCCGCGGCGGCCCGTGACGTCGGCGAGCCGGACCACCCCGTCGAGTGGGGCGGCCGCAACCTCTCCGGCGGCCAGCGTCAGCGCGTACGGCTGGCCCGGGCGCTCTACCAGCAGCCGGAGATGCTGCTGGCCGCCGACCCGACCTCCGCGGTGGATGCGCACACCGAGGCGGCGATCGCCGAACGGCTCCGGGCCGCCCGGGCGGGTCGCGGCACGGTCCTCGCGACCACCTCGCCGGCGCTGCTGGACCGGGCCGACGTCGTGCACTACCTGGTCGACGGCCGGGTGGCGGCCAGCGGGTCGCACCGGGAACTGCTGCACTCCGCGCCCGGCTACGTCCGGCTGGTCGCCCGGGTCTTCGGGGAGGAACAAGCGTGAGCGTCGCACTGCCGATCGCGGACCAGCAGCTGGTCACGCGGGCGGCCCGGCGGCTGCTGGCCGCCGACCGCCGCACCGTCGGGCTGATGCTCGTCCTCAACGCCCTGGCCGCGCTGGCCGGCCTGGGCGGTCCGTGGCTGCTCGGCCGGATCATCGACACGGTCACCGCCGGGTCCGGCGCCGGTCAGGTCGACCGGCTGGCCCTGGCCGTGCTGGCCTGCGCGGTCGCGCAGATGCTGCTCTCCCGGTACGCGCTCACGGCCGGCTACCGCTTCGGCGAACGCACCGCCGCCCGGGTCCGCGAGGAGTTCCTGCAACGGTCCCTGGACCTGCCGCCCGCGGTGGTCGAACGGGTACCGGCCGGCGACCTGACCGCCCGCGGTACGACCGATGTGGACGCCGTCGCCACGACCCTGCGGGACTCGCTGCCGCAGGTGTTCATCGCCGTCGTGCAGTTGCTGCTGATCGTCACCGCGGTGGTGGTGGTCAGCCCGCCGCTCGGGGTGGCGGGGCTGCTGGGGTTCTCCGGCATCTGGTTCGTGACCCGGTGGTATCTGCGCCGGGCCCGGGACGCGTACCTGCGCGAGGGCGCGGCCAACTCGGTGATGGCCGACGAGCTCGCCGCCACGACGACCGGCGCCCGCACGATCGAGGCCTTCGACCTGCGCGAGCGCCGGCTGGCCAAGGGACACGCGGCGATCGCCGAGACCCGGCGCACCCGGCTGGCCACGCTGGGCCTGCGGACGGTGTTCTTCCCGGTGGTGGAGATGTCGTACGTGGTGCCGGTCGTTCTGGTGCTCCTGATCGGCGGCCCGCTGTACTTCGCCGGCTCGGTCACCCTGGGCACGGTCGCCGCGGCGGTGCTGTACCTGCGTCAGCTCGTCGGGCCGATCGACAGCATCACGCTCTGGATCGAGCAACTGCAGAGCAGCGCGGCGTCGTTCGCCCGCGTCGAAGGACTCGCCGCGGTGCCCGCGGACCGGACCCGGGTGATCCGGGCGCCGGACGGCGATCGGATCGAGGTACGGGCGGTGCGCTACGCGTACGAGTCCGGCCAGGACGTCCTGCACGACGTGGACCTGACCGTACGGCCGGGGGAGCGGCTCGCGATCGTCGGCCTCTCCGGCGCCGGCAAGTCGACCCTGGCCCGCCTGATCGCCGGCGTGGACCGCCCGGACGCCGGATCGGTGACCGTGGGCGGCGTGCCCATCGCCGACCTGCCCCCGGACGAGCTGCGCCGGCAGGTGGTGCTGGTGACGCAGGAACACCACGTCTTCCGCGAGTCCCTGCGGCAGAACCTGATGGTGCCGGCCCCGGACGACGTGCTCCGCCGGGCGCTGAAGACGGTTGGCGCCGACTGGGCCGACGACCTCGACCGCGACCTCGGCGAGGACCCGCCCAGCGGCGGCCAGGCCCAGCAGCTCGCCCTGGCCCGGGTGGTGCTGGCCGACCCGCACACCGTGATCCTGGACGAGGCGACCGCCCTGCTGGATCCGACGGCGGCCCGCAGCGCGGAACGGGCCCTGGCGGCGGTGCTGCACGACCGTACGGTCATCGCGATCGCCCACCGCCTGGAGACGTCGCACGACGCGGACCGGGTGGCGGTCATGGACGGCGGCCGGATCATCGAGCTGGGCAGCCACGACGAGCTCCTCGAGGCCGGCGGCCCGTACGCGTCCCTGTGGCGCACCTGGCACGGCACCTGACCGGTAAGAAAGCCGCGGCGGCTGACGCGAACGAGGCATGACCATGACTGATGCCGTCCGCACTGTCCGGCACGGCGACCGCTGGCGGCTGCTGACGCCGGACGGCCGCCCTTTCCTGTCGATCGGGGTCGTCCACGCCGACGACACCAACCTGCGCTACCCGCACAATGCCGGCATCCATCGGGACCGCTACGGCGGGTCGCGCCGGCGCTGGCTGCACGAGGGGCTGGTGCCGGAGCTGCGGGCGTGGGGTTTCAACACCATCGGCTGGACCGCCGAGTACGTCAGCGGCTCGGGCCTGGCCACCGAGGGCCGCGCGGTCGACCTGGGCCACTCCGAGGGCCTGCCGCCGGATCTGCTGGCCGAGGCCGGGATCCCGTACACGTTGTCGATGCGGGTCGCGGAGATCGAGCACTGGAACGGGGTGCCCGCCTACCGCGACCCGCGTGGACCGGCCTTCGCCGAGTGGTGCGACCACCTCGCGCGTACGCTCTGCCGGCCGGACGACCCGCACTTGCTCGGTTACTTTCTCGTCGACGTACCCGCCTGGGGAGCGCATCCCACCGGCGCCGGCTATCCGGCCGAGGACCTCGGAACGATCGCCGAGGCCTACTACCGGGTGGCCACCGAGGCGATCCGGCGCCATGACCCGCACCACCTGATCCTGGGAGACCGGTACGGGCTGCGCGCCGGCGTCCCGGCGGCGGTGCTCGACGCGATGGCGCCGCACGTCGACGTGCTGTCGGTGCAGCTCTTCCCCGGACCGGGCCCGGAACGGCTGGAGGCGGCGCTGTCCACCATCGACGGCTGGCACGCGCGCACCGGCCGCCCGGTCCTGATCGCCGACACCGGCAACTGGTGTCCCACGGTGCTCAGCCCGGGCCGTACCGGCTGGGCCCGCGACCAGCGCGAACGGGGCGACGGATATCGCGTCACCGCCGAGGCGCTGGTCGCGCGGCCGTGGTGCCTGGGCTGGCACTGGTGCAGCTGGGTGGAGAATCCGCAACGCGGCTTCGGGCTCAAGGATCCGTGGGACGAGCCGTACGCCGACCTCGTGGCGGCGGTCACGGAGACCAACCACCGGCTGCCGGCCGGTCAGTAGGCGGCGATGCCCTCGGAGTTCGCCCCGCCCGGGACGGTCACCGAACCGGTCGACGTGAGCTTGCCGTCGCGCCCGACCGTGAACGCCTGCACTGCGTCGGTGCCGCCGCCGGTCTGGGCGTACAGCACCTTGCCGTCGGACGACGCGGCCGTGTCGATCGTGCCGGCGCCCGCGGTGCTCGTGGTGCCGAGATTCTGCAGCGTCCCGTCGGCCCGGGTGCGGAAGGCGGTGATCGTGGCGCTGCCCGCGTTGGACAGGTAGAACGTGCCGTTCACGCCGATCACCCAGCAGGTGGCCTGGCCGCCGGTGGGCGTGGCGGCCCGCGGGATCAACCGTCCGTCGCGGCGCTGGTCGAAGGTGGCTGCCGCGTTCGGGCCGGCCTGGGCGACCACGACGTGCCCGAACCGGTCGAAGGCCAGCGCGAACGGGGCCGTACCGGGCTGGGCGTTGCGGACCGGGTGCGGGGCCGGGGCGCCGAGGGCGTCCACGCCGTACACCAGGATCTCGTCGGTGTTGCCCTTGGTGGTGACCAGCAGGCGCCGGCCGTCCGGGCTGAAGGCCACCTGGCCGGGGGAGTGGGTGAACTCCGGCGCGGCCGCCGGGTCGAGCCCGAGCGCGCGATGCCAGGCCGGCACCCGCACCAGCCGGGAGCCGATCCGGCGGAAGCCCTGGACCGAGCCGCCGTCGCGAGCGTTGAGCACGTAGACCAGGTCGCCGTGGACGGCCACGCCGACCGGGAAGGCGCCGCCGCTGCCGATCACCTGGAGCCGCGTGAGCCGGGTGCCGTGCACGCCGAAGACGGTGATCGTGTCGCTGCCGGCGTTGACCGCGTACAGCAGGTGCCGGCGGGCATCGAGGGTGAGCGAGCCCTGTGAGGCGAGCGGGTCGGCGACCGCGCCCGCCTCGATGCCGCCGCGGCCCCCGGTCGCGAACGTGCCGGCCGGGTGCAGCTGCCGGTCGTACGCCACGATCGTGTTGCCGTCCAGGCCGTTGGCCTGCACGAAGACCGCGCCGGACGGACGGTGACCGGTCGCGGCGGCCGCCGGGCCGGCGGCGGTGGCGGTCACGGCGGCGACCACGCCGGCGATCGCAGCGGCGCGAGTGGTGTGCCTCATCGGGAGGCTCCCTTCAAGGGTGACTTTCGGACGCCCTGTTGGCGTCCGGCACCGCCGGGAGCCTTACGTCGCGTAAGCGATCGGTAAGAACCTTCACTCCGCGATCAGCGCGAGCAGACCCTCGAAGTCCGTCGAGCACGGCCCGCACGCCCGCAGGTGGGCGGCGACCCCCGGATAGCGGCGCGCGGCCTCCGCCGGATCGGCGACATGCAGCTCCGCGTACGCGTGCAGAACCGCCATGGCCCCGCCGCAACCGACGTCCCGGGGATCGGTGCGCAGGAACGCGTCCAGATCGATGTGAGCGCTCATGCGTCCTCCCGGAGATGTCCCTTGGCCACGAGCGCGGCCCGCAACTTGCGCCGCGCGTCGAACAGGGCCTTGTAGATGGCATTGCGATTGGTGTGCAGCTCGACACACAGGCTGTCCAACGGGACGCCGTTCAGCACGATCGCCGTGAAGATGTGCCGCTGGTGGCCGGTCAGCTCCTGCTCCACCGCGTGCCGCAGGGCTTCCAGCAGCTCACGCCACTCGGCCTCGCGCTCGGGCGAGAAGCCGAACCGGGCGGGCAACCTCTCCCAGTCGGACTCCTGCAGCGCCACGGCCGGCTGCCGCTTCCAGAAGTGCCGGCCGATCTTGGCGGACACCTCGAAGACCACGAACTTGTAGGCCCAGGTGGTGAAGCGGCTGTCGCCCCGGAAATCCGCCAGCTTCCCGAGGACGGCGAGCATCGCATCGGCGGCGGCCTGGTGGGCGAGGTCGTCGAGTTCGACCCCGCCGATGGCCACCTGGGCCGACCTGCGGCCGGCCTCGGCCCGGGCGGCCCGCAGCAGCAGCTCGTGCAGCCGCGCGTGGGCGGCGTCCCGGGTGGGACTGTCGGCCCGCAGGTCGGCCAGCCACCGCTCGGACGTGTCGTCGAGATCCACGAGGCCAAGGCTACGACCATCTCCGCACCCGGCCGCGGAGCCGGAAGCGGGGCACCGCGGCCGGCCCGGAGTTGTTAGCGTGCTGCCCATGGCCGATGAGGTGCGTGCCGATCCCGACGCGATCGTCCGGTTGGCGAAGGCCACCCTGGCGGCCGCCGACGCGATGACCGACGGCTGGTCGGCGGCCCAGGGCGGGGTCACGCCGCCGGGTGCCGCGTTCGGCAACGCGCTCGCCGGGCCCGCCTTCGCCGCGTCGGCCGCCGGGGCCGAGGCGGCCATGGACGCCACGTGGCGCCGCATCACCGGTGTCTACGAGGGTGACGTCGACCGGCTCTACCGGGTGGCGTTCGCCTACCAGCAGGCCGACTCCGAGGCCGCCGAACGGCAGCGCCGGGCCGGCGGCGGACGGCAGCCGATCTGATGACGTCTCCGCAGATCCCGCCGCCCGACCCGGTGACCCTCGACAACGTCTGGGAGCTCGAGGCCGACCCCGGCGCTCTGGACCGCGCCGCCGAGCACTGGCGGGGCTTCGCCCGGGCCGCCTCCACCGCACGCGACTCGGTCGACCACGCGGCCGCACCGCTGCGGGGCGAGGCCTGGTCCGGCGACGCCGCGGACACCTACCACGACCACCGGGAGAAGCTCGGCCGCGCCGTGGACGAGGTGGTGGAGGCGGCCGACAGCTTCGGGGTGGCGCTCGGCAACGTCTCGGGCCTGCTCCGGACAGCCCAGAGCGCCCTGGCCGATGCCCTGGCCCGCGCCACGGCAGCCGTGCCGGCCACGGTGACCAGCGTGGGTGTCACGTTCCGGCCGCGCACCGCCGAGGACATCGCGCCGATCAACACGGCCATCACCGAGGCCCAGCGGATCCGCGCCGACCTCGACAGCGACCTCGTCGTGCAGAACGGCAAGCTCGACACCGCCCGCCAGGAGGTGCAGAGCCTGGCCGGCGCGTGGGAGACCATCGCCGCCGGCCGGGACGACGGCTGGACCCTGCCACCCGAGGCCCGCACCACCAGCTGGATCTACGACGGCGAGTCGGTGGTCCTCAACACCGGGCCCGGCAACGACTCCGTCCAGGTGCGGGTCGATCCGCGTACGGGTGAACAGATCGTCACCGTGAACGGCGTCAGCACCACCTTCCCGCCGAACTACCAGCTCACCATCCGGGCCGGGGAGGGCAACGACACCGTGGACGTCGCTCCCGGCACCCGGGTCAAGCTCACGCTGCTCGGCGGCGAGGGCGACGACGTGCTCAAGGGCGGCGACGGCAACGACCGCATCCTGGGCCTCGACGGCCGCGACCACATCGAGGGCCGCGGCGGTGACGACCGCCTCACCACCGGGGCGAGCCGCGATCGGCTGCCCCACGAGACCGGCCCGGAGTGGAACGGCGTCGAGATCGTCGAGCACGTGCACGGCGGAGACGGCAACGACCGCGTCTACGGCGGCCTCGGCCGTGACAACGTGACCGGCGGCGCCGGCGACGACCTGCTGGAGGGCGGCGACAGCGACGACACCCTGGACGGCCAGGACGGCACGGACACCGTCCGCGGCAACGCCGGCACCGACAACCTGTACGGCCGAGGCGGGGCGGACACCCTCGACGGCGGCGACGGGCGCGACTACCTCGACGGCGGCGACGGTGACGATCGCCTGCGCGGCGGTCTGGGTGACGACACCGCGTACGGCATGGGCGGCAACGACTCGGTCGACGGCGGCGCGGGCCAGGACTACCTGGAGGGCGGGGTCGGCAACGACGAGCTGACCGGCGGGGCGGGCAACGACATGATCTCCGGTGGCCGCGGCGACGACGTCCTGCGCGGGGGCACCGGCGACGACAAGTTCTACTCCGGTTGGGGCCGCGACACGGTCGTCGCGGGAGCGGGCAACGACCAGGTGTTCGGCCAGAACGACGACACCGTCAGCGGGGCCGAGCGGGTGGTCAACGTCGAGGTCTCCGACGACGTCGACTTCATCAAGGTGACCGGCTCGCCGGACTTCGTGGCCCGGGTCGAGGCCGACCTGGACCTGCTGCGGGCCTCACCGACCGGTCAGCAGATGCTGGCCAACCTGCAGAAGGCCAGCGACGACAGCGCCAACTGGTTCTACGACGGCAACGGCCTGACGATCTCCGAGCTGACCGAGGAGAACGGCAAGGCGCCGTGGCCGGACGACAACCTGCTGTTCGGCGAGAAGTGGGCCATCGAATACAACCCGTCGTTCGACACCGTGCACAACAGCCCGCCGGTGACCGTCCTCTACCACGAGATGGCTCACGTCTACGACTACGCCAACGACACCCTGGACGAGGACACGTACCAGGGCCCGGCCAACCAGGGCGTCCCCAACTACGAACGGGTGGCGGCGGGCCTGCCCATCGACCACGACGACGACCCGTCCACCCCGGAGCAGATCGACCCCGACCACCCGCTGCAGTTCACGGAGAACGGCCTCCGCGAGGAACTGGGCGCGCCCCGGCGGCCGTCGTACTGACATGCGCCTCCGCTCTCGCGTCGCCTCTGCCGTGCTCGCCGCTGCCGTCCTGCTGGGCGCGGCCGCCTGCACCGAGGAAGCTCCCACGCTGCCCGACCGCCCCGGCCCGGAGGTGGCGGCCACCCTGACCGCGACCTTCGCCCGTACGCCGACGGCGCTGACCTGGACGTACACGCTGCGCAACGATGAGCCGGCCGAGATCGCCGTCTTCAACGGCAGCTCCGCCGACACGGACGGCGGTGTGTCCAACTCGCCCGGGGCCTGGGTCGTGCCCCGTGACGAGGACACGATCGAGGTGTCGCAGCGGCTCTTCGCGCAGCCGCCGAAGGTGGGGCTGGCCCGGCCGTACACCCAGTTCGGGACGGTGCTTCCGGCCGGGGCTGAGCTGACCGGGTCGGTCACGGTGCGGCTGCCGCTCAAGGTCGCTCATCCGTACGGTTTCGCCTTCAAGCCCGCGTTGCAGCTCCCGAAAGAGGCCACGAAGGTCGTCTTCTGCGTGGGCGTGGCGCGGGCGAAGGACATTCCGCCGACGCCGTTCGAGACGTCCGCCGGCCCGCAGCCATCTCTCTACGCCTCACCCGACGGCCCGGCGCCGGCGGGGGCCCGCAAGGCCCGGTACGTGCACGCGGGCGGCGACCGTCAGCACCTGGCCTGCGCACCACCCGAAGATCTGCCCTGACCGATGCTCCGCCGCGGTGTATCGCCCTGAGTGACAATGATCGATGTGCTGTGCTGCCTGGCCCCCGTCGTCCTGCCCGGTGGGCTGGCCATCGCAGCCCGGAAGTTGACGCACAAGCCCTCCGTTGCGAGCGCCCTGCTGCTGCGGCAGCACACCGCGTACGGCGAGCTGGCGGTACTGGAGGAAGGCATCCGACTGAGCCGGCGCGCGGTAGCTGACGCGCGGCCCGGCTCTCCCGAGATCGGCGTTCTCCAGGTACGACTGGCCAATGCCCTCACCGCGTTGTTCCTGAGGACCCGGGAGGACGCTCTGATCGACGAGGCCACCGAGCTGACGCGTGGCGTTGTCGCCGCATGTCCACCCGGCGATCCGAAGCGGGCGGACCTTCTCGGCGCGTGGGGCACGATGTTGTGGGCGGCGGCCGAACACGGCGGCCGGCCGGACCTGGCCGACGAGGCGGTCCCGGCCTTGCGCGAGGCGTCCGCACTGGGCGGGGAGCTGCACGAGCTCTGTGCCGCTCTGGTGACGTCGTTCACCGTGCACCAGCGGCCGGCGGATCTCGCCGCAGCGATCCGAGTGGGCCGGGAAGCCGTCGCACGCTCGCCCGGGTCCCACCCCGAGCGCGGGATGGCCCAGTTTCATCTGGGCCGGGCCCTGGCGGCGCGATACGACCATGACGATGACCGCGTCAACCGTTCCATCAAGGTGGTGGATCTGGCCTCGACGGCGGCGGAGGCCGCGATCCTGGCCGGCACGCCCGCCCGGGCCTTGGAACTGATGGAGCAGGTACGGAGCGTCGCCATGGGCAGGGAGCTCGTCCGGCGCGACGATCGCGCCGGGACGATCGGGAAGCTCGGCGAACAAGCCACCCGGGGGCCGATCGTCTGCGTCGTCGCCCATCGCGACCACGGCAGCGCGCTGATTCTCACCGGCGGTCCCGGCGAGCCCGTCGTCGTGGACCTGCCGCTGTTCACCCGGGAGGCGGTCGACCGGCGGGTCACGGCCCTGCAACAGGCCCAGCAGGTCGCCACGGAGCCGGGCGCGGTCGCCGGCCGGCGGCAGGCTCAGCGCGACGTCCTGGCGATCCTCGCGTGGCTGTGGGACGCCGCGGCGGCACCGGTCCTCGACGCCTCGGCCACACCGGTCTGCCGAGCGGCGGTCAGCCGTGGCCGCGGATCTGGTGGTGCCCGGTCGGCCTTTCTGCGCTGCTGCCGCTGCACGCCGCGGGCCACCATGCCGACGGCGGGCCGGACACCGTGCTGGACCGGGTGGTCTCCTCCTATACAGCCACGATCCGTGCGCTCGCTCACTCCGATCGCGCCCGGTCCCGGCCCCGTCAAGCGGCGTCCGTCCTGGTCGTGTCCGTCCCCGACGCCCCGGGCGCCCCGCCGCTGCCCGGGGCCGCTGCCGAAGCCCGCGTGCTGGAAAGACTGCTGCCGGCCGCGACGATCCTGCGCTCACCCGGCCACGCCACCGTCATCGAGGCCCTGCCGCAGCACGAGATCACGCATTTCGCCTGCCACGGAGTCGCCGACCTGCTCACTTCCACCGAGAACCGCCTACTGCTGCACGACCACCGGGAACGGCCGCTGACAGTGACCGCCATCAGCGGCCTGCGTCTCGACCACGGCGAACTGGCCTACCTGTCCGCGTGCAGCGTCACCCACACCACGGCGTTCCATGCCGATGAGACGGCGCACCTGACGGCCGCCTTCCAGCTCGCCGGATATCGGGCCGTGGTCGGCACCCTGTGGCCGGTCAACGACCGCGCCGCCGCGATGATCACCGAGGACTTCTACCGCGGCCTCCTCGGGCCGGGCACCTCCGACCCGGATCCCACCCTCGCGGCGACGGCCCTGCATCACGCCGTTCGGGCCCACCGCGCCCGTCATCCCGCCTTGCCGACGCAATGGGCCGCTCACGTCCACCATGGCCGGTGATGCGGCCCATGATCCGGGGAGGGTGTGGCTGCGCACCACCGCCGGCAGACCTGCCCTGACGGATGCTCAGCGGCGGTGCCGGTGGGCGCTCAGCCCGTCGAGGATCAGGGCCAGCATGGGTTGCGTCCGGTCCGGTGCGGCTCGCCAGAGGGCGCCGGTCAGCTGGAGGAAATCGCCGGGCTCGGCGTCGGCGCGGATCGAGCCGTCGGTCTTGCCCGCGTCGAGCAGCTGGGTGATGGCCGCGATGACCGGGCCGTAGCTCTGCTCGGAGATCGTCTTGTGGGCGATCGGGCTGAGCGCGTCGCCGAGGCCGTGCTTCTGGCGCATGGCGTCGACCAGGTCGGTGGTCCAGCGCCGCAGTGCCTCCGGTGGCGCCAGCGTGGTCAGCAGGTCCGGCACCGAGCCGGTGAGGCGGTCGACCTCGTCCTGGTAGATGGCCAGGACCAGCGCCTCACGGGACGGGTAGTTGCGGTAGAGAGTGCCCGGGCCCACCCCGGCCAGCTGGGCGATCTGGTTCATCGAGGTGTCACCGTCCTCGGCGAAGGCCTGGCGGGCGGCCGCCAGGATGCGGGCTCTGTTCGCGCGAGCGTCGGAACGGACCATGCCACCCTCTTGGCTAAATGGAGAGGTCTCCGGTACGGTAGTGGAGACCTCTCCGCAACGATAGAGGAGCAGCATGCGCTTCATCAAGCTCGGCACCACCGGCCTGGATGTCTCGCCGATCGCCATCGGCGCGATGACCTACGGCGACCCCGGCCGCGGCCACCCGGTGTGGTCGCTGGACGAGGAGACCAGCCGGCCGCTGATCAAGCACGCCCTGGACGCGGGCATCAACTTCTTCGACACCGCCAACCTCTACTCGTACGGATCCAGCGAGGAGATCCTGGGCCGCGCGCTCCACGACTTCGCCGATCGGGACCAGGTGGTGATCGCCACCAAGCTGCGCCACCCGATGCGGCCGGGACCCAACAGCGGCGGTCTCTCGCGCAAGGCGATCATGACCGAGGTCGAGCACAGCCTGCGGCGGCTCGGCACCGACTACATCGACCTCTACCAGATTCACCGCAACGACCGGGCGACCCCGTGGGAGGAGACCCTCGAGGCCCTCGACGACCTGGTCAGGGCGGGCAAGGTCCGCTACCTCGGGGCGTCGTCGATGCACGCCTGGGAGTTCGCCAAAGCCCTGAATCTGCAGAAGCAGCACGGCTGGGCCCGGTTCGTCACGATGCAGGACCACTACAACCTGCTGGCCCGTGAGGAGGAACGCGAGATGATCCCGCTCTGCCTCGACGAGGGCGTCGGCACGATCGTCTGGAGCCCGCTGGCCCGCGGCCGGCTGGCCCGGGCCTGGGACGACGCCAAGGCCACGGCCCGCGCGGAAACCGACGGCTCGTACGCCGACCTGCTCTACACGCCGGCGCAGGAAGCCGCGAACAAGGCCGTCATCGACGCGGTCGGGGCGATCGCCGCGGAGCGCCGGGTCGGCCGGGCCCAGGTGGCGCTGGCCTGGCTGCACCACCAGCCCGTGGTCACCGCACCGCTGGTCGGCGCCAACACGACCGCCCAGATCGACGAAGCGGTCGCGTCGCTGGACATCGAGCTGACCGATGCGGAGCTCGCCGCGCTGGAGCAGCCCTACACGCCCCGGCACGACTTCCAGGGCATCTCGGACGAGGCCGAGATGCGCAAGCTCAGGGCCCGCATCCCCGGCTACGTCAACGCCTAGGGGCTGAGGACGCCGTGCCCATTCCGGTGGACGGCGTGACGGCGATATCGCGCCGCAGCTCCGGACGCCGTCATCCCAAGCCGCGTGAGGTCATGCACCAGGACCTAGCCCGCTCCTGATCAACGAGATCGTCACGCGAGAAAGGCCGAGAAATGGCTGAAGTTCTGGTGACCGGCGGATCCGGATACCTCGGCAGCTGGTGCGCCCTGGCCCTGCTCAGCGCCGGGTTCTCGGTCCGCACGACGGTGCGTGACCTGGCGCGCGAGCCGCAGGCGCGCGCGGTTGCGCAACGGCGGCGTGGACGCCGGAGACAACCTCCGGGTCCTGCGCGCCGATCTGCGGGACGACGCGGGCTGGCACGAGGCGGCGGCCGGCTGCCAGGCGGTGCTGCACGTCGCGTCGCCCACCTTGACCCAGGTGCCGCGCACCGACGACGAGATGGTGCGCCCGGCCATCGACGGCACGCTGCGGGTGCTGCGCGCGGCTCGCGACGCGGGCGTCCGGCGCGTGGTCCTGACCTCCGCGATCGGCGCGATCGCCTACGGTCACCCGCCGCGCGACACCCCGTTCACCGAACGGGACTGGACGAACGTGGACGCCGACATCGCCCCGTACCAGCGGTCCAAGACGCTCGCCGAACGAGCGGCCTGGGATTTCGTGGCCGGGGAGGGCAGCGGGCTCGAGTTGTCCACGGTCAACCCGACCGGGGTGCTCGGCCCGGTGCTGAGCGCGGACTATTCGCCGTCGCTGATCGCGGTCGCCCGCATGCTCGACGGATCGATGCCGGCCCTGCTGCCGTTCGCCACCGGCTACGTCGACGTACGCGACGTGGCTGCCCTGCACCTGCTCGCGATGACCGAGCCGGCCGCCGCGGGCGAACGGTTCATCGCGACCGCCGGGCCCAGTCTGTGGCTGCGTGATGTTGCGGCGGTGCTCCGCGACCGGCTCGGCGAGCGGGCGGCCAAGGTGCCCACCCGGGAGATGCCGTTGTGGGTGGCCCGGGCGCTGGCCCGCATCAACCCTCAGGTCCGCTCGCTGCGTGCGGCGCTGGGCCGCGATCTGAACGCCACCGCTGAGAAGGCTGAGCGGCTGCTCGGCTGGAAGCCCCGGCCGATCGAGGACACCATCGCTGAGACGGGCGAGAGTCTGCTCGCTCTGGCGAAGTAGGCAACGGCCGCCGGCTGCGCGGGCACCCTGTTCCCGCCGCCCCGATCGCCGGGCCCTGCGCCCGTTCGCGGCGGGCAACCGGGGCGGCCGGCGCTGACCCGAGGTCATCCGGGCTGGATGAGGCGCGCCGACGGGACGCGCCCCACAGTGACCTACACGCGTACCTCAGCGCGTCGATCGAGTAGCCGCCCGGATTGCGTCGGAGAAGAGGGCAGGGCCGCATGGGAAAGCTCATGAGCAGGATGGCGAAGGCCGCGAAGTCGCCGAAGGCGAAGGAACTCGAGAAGGAGATGATCCGCAAGGCCAAGGACCCGAAGACGCAGGCGAAGCTGTCCAAGGGTTTCCGGAAGCTGAGGTCCAGGCACTGAGCCGGTTGGCGGCACGCGCCGGTGCGGCACCCTCAGGGGGTGCCGCACCGGCCGCACGCGGACGCGCCATCGGCGCCCGGTCACTTCTTCTTGTTCTTCTTGCCCTTCTTGTCTTTCTTCGACTTCTTCGCCATGGCGTGGCCTCCCTTCAACCTGTCATCGACCGCCGGCCGGTACCCACGTGGCGGCCGTGCATCGAACGATGAGGGATATCTCGTTGGCGTCCCTCATCCCTGATGGATGACAAGCGTCGAGCAAGGGTCGTCCCGGCACGCGCTTCAGCGGAGTCAATGCGTTTCCGGTCGGTAGCAGAACGGATCGACGCTTGAGAAAGCCGTCGCCGCGACCGATGGGCGACGCATGGTCCAGAAGATTCTTCGTGGTGTGGTCGGCTCGGTCGTGGCCGCGGTCGTGGCGGTCGTTTCCGTGCCGGCGGCTTCGGCGACCCCCGGACAGGAACTGACGGTCGGCATGGTCACCGGGTCGGCGGCGCCGTACGTCGACACGTCGCGAGGGCCGGCCCAGCGGGGCGCCGGGGTCACGCAGAAGACGCTGGAGCTGGCCTGGGACGCGTACCAGCCGGCCAACGGGCAGTGGTCCGCGACCTATGCGGCGGCGAAGCGGGCCGAGCTGGCGACCTACCGGGCTCAGGGGTTCGCGGTGGTGGCGGACCCGGGGATCCACTACACCCCGAAATGGGTCTTCGGGCTCGGCCAGCACACGCGGTTCGTCGACCAGTACGGGAACGCGTACGCGTCCCAGGAGCCCGGTAAGGACGTCCCCGACGTCGTGTTCGACCCGGCGGTGCGGGCGGCTCTGGGGACGTACCTCAAGAAGGTTGTCGAAGACCTGGGGGCGGGCAGCCTGGCCGGGATCCGGGTCGGCGGCGGGTGGTACGGGGAGCTGCACTACCCGATCTCCGGGGCCAACTCGCTCTGGGGCTACAGCGGGAACGCGCTGAAGAGCAACCCGGTGCCGGGGTGGATCCCGAACCCGGTGGTGAACGGGACCTTCGAGGCCGGAACCGCCGGATGGACGTTCGCGGCGGGCGACAAAGTGGCCCACGCCCTGCAGAAGACGAGCAGCGTGACCAGTCAGAACGTGCGGGTCGTGGCCGGGCGGCAGTACACGCTCACCGCCCGGGTGAAGTCGGCGAACCGGGTCGCGCCCTGTGTGCGGATCGCCGGAACCACCGGCACCTGCGCGAAGATCAGCGCGGCCGGGGTCTGGACGACGGTGCGATCGACGTTCGTGGCGCGCAGTGCGACACAGACGGTTCAGTTGCTGGGCGCGGCGCCGGGCACGTTCTGGTACGACGACGTCACCATCACCTCGGGGACCAGCGCGGCCGATTTCACCCACGGCAAGGCGCGGGCCTTCTGGAACTGGTACCGCAACGCGCTGACCGGTTACCAGAACTGGCAGATCACCACCTACCGCGCGGCGGGTTTCCGGGGCATGTTGTACGTGCTCTACCCGTCGTACGGGGTCCGGACGCGAGCGAAGACGGATCAGGCCGCCGAGGCGATCAGCTTCGACCTCTCGGCGACCAGCACGGCGTCGCTGGGCCAGGACATCAGCCAGGGCACCGACTGGGCGGCCCAGGTGGCGGCCTACCCCGCCGGTGACGTGAGCATCACGCCGTACACGACCTGGATCGACGGCCCCACCGCCTATCCGGGCGACGATGAGGGCGGGTGGAGCCCGGCGCGGGAGTTGTCCGCCATCGCCCGCGCGAACGGGCGTCCGGTCGCCGGGGAGAACACCGCCGGCGCGGACAGCGCCACAGTGCGAGCGGCATTCGCCGCCGCGGCAGGCTACGGCTACAGCGCGGTCTTCTGGTTCAACGAGGAAAAGTTCGCTTCCTAGGGTCTGTCCTGCCGGCCGCGGGCGAGAAGCCACAAGGCTGCCGACAGTGCGTAGAGGCAGCCGGCGGTGGCCCAGGCCGTACGGGTGATGTCCGCGGCCATCGGCGCCAGCACCGTCGCCGTCAGCAGCACGCCGGCGCCGAGCAGCGACAACACCAGTCGGTAGCGGTCGGTGGCCTGGCACCACGTGGCGAGCAAGGTGAGCAGGCCGGCGGCGAAGCCGGCCAGCGCGACGGGCAGCAGCAGGTGGTGATGGACGCCGTAGGACGCCGGGAAGATCAGGCGCGCGATGCCGGGCGGGAACAAGCCGATGATGAGGGTGAGAGCGCCCGCGGCGATCAGATAGGTCCGCAACGATCGCCGGAACAGCGTCCAGGCGCGCCGGGTGTCGGCTTCTCGCGACAGGCGGGGAAACACCGCGATCGCGACGGCGCCCGCCAGGAAGACCGGTGTCCGGCCGATCACCTGCATCGCCTGGTAGCCGGCCACGGCAGTCGTGTTGCCCACCGTCAGCCCCAGCACGATGACGTCCGTGGCCTGCAGCAGCGCGACCGCGCCCTGGACGGAACCGATTCCGGCGGCGTGGCGCCACAGGTCCCGGCCGAGCGCTGCCTGCAGGGTCGGCCGGCTCAGCTCCGCCCGCACGAGCCAGAGCCCGTACAGCGCGCAGCCGACCGCGGCGACCGCGAATCCGGCGATGCCCGCCACCGCCGAACGGGTGACGTACGCCAGGACCAGGCCGGTGGCCACCTTGACGGTGACTTCGAGCAGGCGGAAGACGACCAGCCGGCCGAAGCGCTGCTCACCCTGCAGCTGCCCGGCCGCCACGCTCGAGACGAAGATCGCCACGCCGGCGGTGCCGCTGAGGACCAGCAGCGCCGGGTCGGTGTAGCGCAGTTGGAGCAGGGCGATGACGGCGGCAGCGAGCATGCCGCCGGACACCGACGCCACCAGGGCGAAGCTGACAGCTCGGCGTCGTCGCGCTGAGCGCGCGGTGCTGTTGGAGACCTCCCTGGCCACGACCCAGGGAATCGTGGCGGCGGCGACGGTGCCGGCGATCAGCAGCAGCGAGTTGAGCGAGGCGACCTTGGCGAACTCCGGCGCCGGCAGCAGGCGGATCAGCGCCAGCGAGTAGAGGTAGTTCAGCCCACCGGTGAGCAGGGCGCCGGCCATCAGCAGCGCACCGCCCCCGAGACGCCGGCCCGGCCCGGACGCGGCCGGGGGCAGCGCCCGGGGCTTCGTGCCGCGCCCGTCGATGAGCAGCCGGGTCACCACGAGTCCGGGTCGGCGGTCCGGTAGACCGCGACTTCGCCGTAGGACCGGCCGACGTGCGAGAAGACCTTGGTGGACCGGTGGGTGAACCAGTCGACCCTCGACCGGGAGGCGAAGGAGTAGCCCTGATCGATGATCTTTTCGCAGGTCACGAGGTAGGTGGCGGGTTCGCGGGCCATCCGGTCCGGCTTGTCCAGCCGCACCGCCACCAGGCCGGAGCCCTGCAGCCCGTACTCGGTCAGCTCGTCGGTCCAGGCGACCTTGGTGCCGGCCGGTGCGTGGTCCTTCAACCACTGCACCGCGAGCTGATGCGCGTTGTCCGGGGTGGCCCGCGTTCGCTCCCAGGAGACCGCGTTCAGGCCGAACAGCACCACCAGGGCGGTGGCGACGACCGGCTTGGCCGCCGCGGTGAGGCGCGGGGGCAGCGTGATCTCATGACGCCAGAGGTGCGCGCCGACGACAGCCAGGGCGGCCAGGGCGGGCAGTTCGAGGAAGTAGAGGAAGTGCTCCTCGAACGTGCCGAACAGGCCGTTGTACCCGGTCATCAGTGCGGCCGCCGTCGTGCAGAGGCCCAGGATCCGTTGGGCGGGGTTCGCCGGCCGGACCAGCAGCAGGAGGCCGGCCAGAGTGCCCAGGCCGACCAGGAGATAGCTGCCGCCGTAGAAGGATGCCTGGGACCACAGGACGCCGGCGAGCGACGGGGTGCCCGGCGCGTTGAAACCGGTGACGACGTGCGCGCCGAGCAGCCGCGCGAACCCGGAGGTCTTGGCGCTCCAGAAGGCGCCGCCGTATCCGCCGGCGACCAGGCTCAGCGCGTACGTCAGGTAGGCGGCCACCGGGATCAGTGCGGCGATCAGTGCCTCGGACCGGCGGACAACCGATGAGCGTACGGCGATGACGGCCATCGGGGCGCCGGTGATGAGGAGGGCCATGTCCTTGGTCAGGACGGCCGCCGCGAACAGCGAGCCGACACCGACCGCGACGAGCGTCCGCCGCCTGGTGCGGCCTTCGGCCAGGCGGATCAGCAGCAGGTAGCCGGCCATGACGAAAGCGACCGTGGCGGTCTCGATCAGGACCCGGCCGTTCTGCCGCAGGATGAAGGCGTCCAGCGCGAACAGCGCGGCGGCAACCACCGCCGGGACGAACCCGGCCAGGCGCAGGACGAGCCCGAACAGCAGGAGCGCGGTGGCGACCGCGAACGGCTGCTGCATCAGCCGCATCAGGATCATGTCGTGGTACAGGTCGCCGTCGACCGGCACGACCTCGCGCCACAGCGATTCGAGCAGGAAGAATCCGGGTGGGTGCAGCAGAAACGGCGTGCCGAAGTTCAGCGGCGGAAGATGACCGGCTGCCACCGACGCGCCCATCTGGGTGTAGAACGGCTCGTCGATGAAGGCGTCGTAAGCGGTGCCGAGACCGGTGAAGCGCAGTGCGAACACCGCTGCGGCGAGCGTCGCGACGACCGGCCACAGAAGGTTGCGGGCGACGGGCCGGGGCGCGTCCCGGCGCGTGGTCAGTGCCCATGGCCGGGAAACGAACGAGGTCCGCTCGCGGTCGTACACGGATGGGGCTTTCACGCCAGACTCCGGATCTCGTCGGATGCGGCCGCCCGGCGGAACCGGGATCGGGGGAGAGGCCGGCGCGGGCGGGGCTCGCCTGCGGCCGACAGATAGATACGTTCCTGCTGTGCGGCGAGCTGGTCCCAGTTGAAGCCGCGCGCGAACTCACGGCCGGCCGAGCCGAGCCGGGCGGCCGTCGCCTCGTCCTCCAGGAGTGCGCACAACGCCTCGGCCAGCAGGTCCGGCCGGTCCACCGGCACCCGGCGCCCGGCCGTGCCGGGAACGACCTGGCGCAGGCAGTCGATGTCCGAGGCCACCACCGGCGTGCCGGCGGCGAGCGCCTCGACGGCCACCATCCCGAAGGTCTCGAAGCGCGAGGGAACCGCGACGACGCCGGCGGCGGCGAGCAGATCGTATTTGGCCTGCCCCTCGACGCGGCCGAGCCAGCTGATCCGGGTGTCGACGCCGAGCGCGCGAGCGAGGCGCCGCAGCTCGGCCTCGTCGGGGCCGTCCCCGATCACCGCGAGCGAGCGCCCCGGGAGCGACGGCAGGGCCCGGATCAGGACGTCGAGGCCCTTCTGCGCGGTATCGATCCGGCCCAGGAAAGCGATCGACGGCCGGTCCCGCGGCGCCACGCGCCCGGCATCGGCAGCGAACGCGATCTCCTCGACCCCGTTCGGGACGACGTCGACCCGGGTGTCCGGCCGCCGCGCGGCGAGGGTGCTCGCCAGGTCCGCGGAGACCGCGATGAAATGGCGGTGGGCCCGCACACCCAGGTGCTCGATCAGATGCAGCGGCAACCGGTACTTCCTGGCCATGCGATCGGCGAACAGCCACTGCACCATCGCCACCACCGGCGTGCCGGTGAACCACGGCAGACCGACGGTGCTGATCGGGGCGCCGAAATCCTCGACGATCAGATCGGCGTCGGCGGTCATCGCGCGCCAGGGAAGCCGGGCGAAATAGGCCAGCGCCCTGGCCCGCGTGCGGCCCGAGCCGGCGTGCCGATAGCGGACGCCGTCCTCGACCCGGTCCGCCGCGCCCGGCCAGCCGGCGGCGACGACGGTGATGTCGTGGTTGCGGGCGAGCCGTTTGTTGATCTCGTGGGTCCGGACCGAGCCACCGCCCGCTCCCGGCTGCCGTCTGTCCTCGTACGCGAAATGGATGATCCGGAGGCGCCGCGGTCCGGCCGCCGCCTCGGGTGTGGTGCTCAGCGTCATGCGATGGCGTTTCTTGATCGTCGGGAGGGTCGAGGTCAGGCCGGTGCGGCGGGGGTGAGAGTCTCCGGCCGGCGGACGTCCAGCAGGTTGTGCGGCCAGCCCAGCAGTTCGAACGGGCGGGCGGGCCGGGCGGTCACGGGTCCTCCGACACCGCTGAGGCGCAGCCGTACGAGGGCGTCGTGCTCGTCACCGCCCAACATCAGCAACCGGACCGAATCGGCACCGAAGTCGATCTGGTCGGTGCCGGGGAGCTTGCTCAGATCCGCGCCGAACAGCCCGCTCACCGGCAGTTCGATGAGGGTGGTGGCATCACTGGCCCGGGCGGGAGCGGTCGCGCCGGCCCGGAGGCGGCCGTACTCGCCGGACAGGACCGCGAACAGCCGGTCGGCGGTGGCTTGCCAGGTGAAGCGGGCGGCCCAGGCGCGGCAACGCTCTTCCATGGCGGCCGCCGGCCCGGGTTCGGTGAGCCGGTGCAGGGCGTCGACGACGGCGCTGCCCAGGTCGTCCACCTCATCGACCAGCCAGCCGGTGTGCCCGTCCAGGATGGAATCCCGTAGCCCCGGCACCCGCAGTCCGACGGCGGGCACCCCGGCCGCGGCGGCCTCCACCATCGACAGGCCCCAGCCTTCGCCGACCGAGCTGCCGACCGTGACCCAGGCGCTGCGCAGCAGCCGGTCACGGGCTTCGTCGCTGACGCGGCCGTGGAAGTGGACGGCGTCGGCGACTCCGGTGGCCTCGGCGAGCTGTCGCAGCTCATCGAGCTGGGCGCCATCGCCGACGACGTGCAGCTCCGCGCCACGGCAGCGGGCCAGGATCGTGGGCATCGCCCGGACCAGCACGTCGAAGCGTTTGTGCCCGACCACGCGACCGACGACCACGATGCGCGGGCGCTCCGACCGCACCCGGTCCGGGCCGACCGGGCGGTCCTGCCCGCACGCCGCCACGAAGATCGGCCCGCGCAGGCGCAGCTGGCGGCGAACCTCGGTACGGGAGGACGGCGACACCACGCAGATCGCCCGCTCGCGGTACACGCGCCGGCTCGCGTTCTTCTCCAGCCACTGTCCGATCCGGTTCAGCGGCCAGCGGAAGTAGAGCATGAACTGGTGCTGGTGCACGTGGTGGATCAGCAGGATCACCGGCGTGCTCCGGCGAACGGCCAGCGGGGAGAAGAACGGGATGCCGTTCTGCGAGTCGATGACGGCGTCGACCGAGCGCCGGTGCCACAGCAGCCACCACAGTGCGTACAGGTAGACGGTGAAGGTTCCGCCGCCGCGCACGGTCCGGCCGGAGCTGGTCTCCTCCGACCGGGCGGCACCCCTGGGACGGGAAGTGAGCAGGGTGACCCGGGCACCTCGGCGGCGCAACTGCTGGGCCACCCGCTCGCAGTAGAGCTCGGCCCCGCCGGCCTGGGGATGCCGGCTGTCGCGCCAGTTGCAGATCACGATGTGCGCGTGCCGGTCGAGGCGCGGCTCCGTCGTCGTCACGCCACCACCTGCGTCCAGGCCGGGGAGATGCGCCGCAGCCGCCAGAGGTCGCCGGCGACCCGTACGCCGTCGCGTACCGGCGCGAAGGTGCTGCCCGGCTGATCCCGCCACTCGACCGGAAGCTCGACCATGCTCAGGCCCATGGCGTGCGCCCGGGCCAGCACCTCGACGTCGAAGGCGAAGCCGTCCAGCTCGATACCGCCGAACAGTACGGACGCGACGAGACCGTCGAAGAACTTGAACCCGCATTGCGTGTCGGAGATCCCGCCCGTGTACCGGCGGGTCACCCGGTGGAAGGCGGAGCTGCCCAGCCGCCGTACGAGCGGCTGCCGGGCGACGACGCGGGCCTGAGCGCAGCGACGCGAGCCGACGACCACCTGCCAGCCCCGCTCCAGCAGCCGTACGGCGTCGGCGATGGCACCCGGATCGGTCGCCAGGTCCGCGTCGCAGAAGCCGACCCAGCGCGCGGAGCTGGTGACCATGCCGCGCGCGACGGCGGCGCCCTTGCCGGGCCGCGAGCAGCCGGAGACGGCGACCGGTACGCCGATGTCTCCCGCCTGGTCGACGATCTCGGCCGTCCGGTCGCAACTGCCGTTGTCGACGACCCGCAGACCGGCCGCTATCGGCATGTCCCGCAGTTGCCGTCCCAGAGCCAGCAGGGTGGGGCGGATGCGGCGTTCCTCGTTGTAGGCCGGGACGACGATCTCGAGGTCGAGGCCGTCCGGTAGCCGAGGCCGCAGCGGGAGACACCGCAGGTCCGCGCTTCGGGTGAACGGTTCGGGGGTGGCGGGCTTCGTCGGCGAAGCGGAAGTCATGGAGTCCTCATCCATCGGGAACGGCATGGCGGTCGGCGCTGGGCAACGAGCATCGCGGGCATCGAACGGAGGAGTCGTGACCGGTTGCTTCCCATCTCGCACCATTCTGCGGTGAAATGCGGTTTACGTGACTTAACACGCGGCATTCACCCTTTCGTCTACCCCCGCAAACCCCCGTTGGTCCGCCGACCGGCCAGCTGCGCCGCGCCGTTCGGTGCCGGGAACGAACTTCCTGGCCAGGGCGGGTTTCCCGCGGACGGGGAGCCGCGGGGTCCGGCCCGACAAACGGCACCGTCCAATTCAGGACCGGCAATTCGGAAGGGCCGACCGGCGGTTTCCGGCCATGCCGCGCCGCACCGGGTCGCGCGACCGCGCCGCCCGGGGTCGAACGACCGCTATTCGCGCATCGTGGGCACGCGGCCGGTGAGCCCGATCCGGTGGGCGAGCGGCGCGGCCTCGGGGGCCCGGAGCGACCGGTAGATCTCCAGTGCCGACCGCCAGTCCGCGTTGGCCTGCTCGGACCGGCCCTGCCCGGCCCGGATGTCGCCGATCGTCTCCAACGTCCGCGCGCGCCAGATGGGCAGGTCGAGTTCGGTCCAGATCCGCAGTGCGCGGTTCAGGTCCTCGAGACCGGCGGTCAGATCGCCGGTGCTGCGGTGCAGGGTGCCGATGGCCCGCCAGGCGAGCGCGAGACCGAACCGTTCGCCGATCTCCTCGCACAGCGCACGCGAGGCGTCGAGCAAGGTGCCCGCGACGTCGGTGTCGCCCTGTTCGCTCCGCAGCTCCCCTAGGTAACACAGGGCGTACGCCTCGGTGGGCCGGTGCCCGACACTGCGGCTCAGTTCCAGGCTGCGGAGCAGGCTGGCATCCGCCTCCGCGGTTCGACCGGACAGCCTGTAGACCACGCCCAGGCTGCACGCCACCAACGCCTCGGTGAGCCGGTCGCCGAGGTCTTCCAACAGCGTCAGCGCGTGCCGGTAGCTGGCCGCGGCCGCGTCCAGGCGGCCCTGCTCGCGGTGGATCGCACCCAGGCCGTGCTGCGCGCCGGCGATGCCGATCCGGTCGTCGTGCGCGACGAACGTGGCCAGAGCGGTGTCGAGGCTCCGGCGGGCCTCGTCGATCTGGCCGACCATGCGCTGCGCCACGCCGGCGCTGCGCAGGACGTGGGCCTCGGCCAGCCGGTCGCCGACGCGGGCGAGGATGCCCTGGGCCCGGGTGAAACACGCGAGCGCCTCGTCGTACTCGTCCTTGTTGGCGTGCAGTTCGCCGAGCCGGTGCAGGATGAGCGCCTCTCCCGCGGCGGCACCGTCACGGCGGGCGGCGATCAGGGCCGTACGGTGCGTGTTGTGCCAGTCATCGTTGTGACTGCGGTTCTCGAAGAAGCCGGTCAGCCGGCTGGCCAGATCCCAGCTGAGGCCGTCCGCGCCCACGTGGTGAGCTTGCTGAACGGCGGCCACCAGGGCGGTGCGTTCGGCTTCGAACCAGGCGAGCGGGTCGGTCCGCTGTCCGGAGTCCGGTACGCGGCTGTCGTCGAGATCCCGCATGACCGCCGGCTCGGCCGCCGCCGGCCGGGGCAGCCGGTGATCGAGCGCGTGATCGGCCTGGCGGGCCCGGACGTACCAACCGGTGAGTGCGCGCAGCAGCGTCGTGCGTAGCTCCTCGTCACCTCCCGGCGCGCCGGCCTGCTCACGTGCGTAGATCCGCACCAGATCGTGCAGGCGGTAGCGGCGCTGTCCCAGCGGATCCGCGGCGGTGACGTCGACCAGGTTGGTGTCGACGAGCTCGTCGACGGCGTCCTCGGCGGACTCGGGCGCCACGTCGAGCATCTCGGCGCAGGCCCAGCCCGGCACTTCCGGTGCCTGCAGCGCGCCGAGGCAACGGAACAGCAGGGCCGCCGACCGGCTCAGCCTGCGGTAGGACAACTCCAGGCTGGCCCGTACCTCCAGATCCTCAAGGCGCAGTTCGTTGAGCCGCCGTCGGTCGTCGGCGAGGCGGTCGGCGAGCCAGCGCAGTGACCGGTGCGGGAGTCGCGCCAGCCGCCCGCCCGCGATCCGGATGGCGAGCGGGAGCGCCCCGCACAACCGGATGATCTCGTCCGCCGCGCCCGGCTCGGCGGTCACCCGCTGCGCCCCCACGAGGACCCGGAGCATGTCGAGACCGACCGCATGGTCCAGCACATCGAGCCGGACACACCGGGCGCTGAGCCCGGTGAGCTGGCGGCGCCCGGTCGCCAGGACGGCGCAGGACGGGCTGCCGGGGAGCAACCGCCGTACCTGTCCCGTCCCGGCGGCGTTGTCGAGGACGACGAGCATCCGTCGCTGCGCCAGCTCGCCGCGGTAGAGCTCGGCACGCTCGTCGAGGCGTTGCGGTACGGCGGATCCGTCCATGCCCAGCGCCCGCAGAAACCGGGCCAGCACCTCGGCCGGGTCGGCCGGCTCGGCCTCGTTGCCGTGCAGGTCGACATAGAGCTGACCGTCGGGGAACGCGGCGCTCAGCAGGTGACCGGCGCGGATGGCCAGGGCCGTCTTGCCGACCCCGGCCCGCCCGGTGATCCCCACGATCCGGACCGCGGTCGGCGACCTGTCGGCGTCCGAGCAGATCGCGAGGATCCGGGCGAGCTGCTCGTCACGCCCGGTGAAGTCGGCAACGTCGGGCGGCAGCTGACCCGGGCGGGGCGGCGCCGGCGATCCGCCCGCGGCGGTGACGTCGCGGTCTCCGGCGAGCAAGTCCAGGTACGCCCGCTGCACCTCGTCACTGGGGCTGACGCCCAGCTCGTCGGCCAGCCGGGTACGCAGGTGCTCGTACCGGGTCAGCGCCTCCGCGGGACGGTGGCACGCGGCCAGTACGGTGATCAACCGGGCTTGCGCCGGCTCGTCGAGCGGTTCCCGGCGGACATGGTCCTCCAGCCAGTCGACCGCCAACCGCCCGCGCCCGCCGGCCGTCGCCGCCTCGGCGAGGGCCAGGCCGGCCGCACGGACGTCCGCGCGGACCCGGCGCAGGAGCGGATCGTTCGCCGGCAGGTCCGGAAGGTCGGCCAGGACCGGCCCGCGGCACAGTTCGAGGGCGGTCCGCAGCAATTCGTACCGGCTGTCGTCGCCGGCCCGCTCGGCCCGGGCGACCAGCTCGCGGAAACACGCCAGATCCACCGCCCCCGGTCGGACCTGCAGGCGGTATCCGCCGGGCGAGCGGTTCAGCCGCACCGGCTCACCGGCCGCACACGCGGGCAGCCCGTCGAGCCACCGCCGCAGCCGGGAGATCCCGACATGGACCGAGCCCGGCCGTACCCCGTCCGGCGTGTCCGGCCACACCAGGTGGGCCAGCCGGTCCGTGGGCAACAGCTCGTCCCCGGCGACGAGCAGCACCCCGAGCAGACCTCGCAACACCGCCGAATGCGGCAGGGCCACCGGCTTCCCGTCGTCCTCCACCAGTAACGGTCCGAGCACGCCGAACCGCAGACGCCGCTGATCATTCACCTGGAACCCCCGTCACAAGGTGAGTAATGCGGCCGGCACCGTCCCGATCGGACAGCTGCGGTAAGCGATCGGTAAGGCGGCGCGACCGAGCATGTGCATTCAAGGGCAATCACGGACCGGTGTGCAGTCCTCAGTCCGCCACCGGACACCGCGACGTCGAAGGAGGAGGAATGTCGAAGATCGATCGGATCGCCACCCATCACCGGGTGCGCTCCCTGGCGGGGATGGGTGACCGGCTGCTCAGCCGGTTCGTCCCCCGCGCCGAGGCGCACGCGGCCTGCTGCGGCACCTGCTGCTGCGTCCAGTACCGCTGCAGCGGCGGCTTCATGCAGTGCCTGTACACCTGCTACGCCGAGACGTTCGAGGGTTGTTTCGTCTACCGCCAGCAGTGGATCAACCTCCGCGTCTGCTGAGAGGACGGCCCATGTACGTCTGGGTGGCCTGCCGCGTCGTGCTCGGCGTGGTGTTCCTGGCGGCTGCCGCCGGGAAGCTGCGGAGCCGGTCCGCCTTCGCCGGGTACGTGGAGTCGTTGCGGGCTCTGCGGATGCTGCCCACCACCACGTTGTGGCCGGTCGCCGTCGCACTGGCGGCGGCCGAGGCGGCGGTCCCCGTGCTGCTGGCCCGGGGCGCCACCGCCCGGCCCGGATCGGTGGCCGCGGTGGCACTGCTCGGCGTGTTGACGGCCGGTGTCGCCTGGGCGCTGGTCCGCCGGACCGGGGCCGCCTGCCGTTGCTTCGGTGGTGCGGAGAGGCCGCTGCGCCGGCGCCACCTCCTGCGCAACGGTCTGCTCCTCGTGGTCGCCGCCGTCGCCGCGCTGAATCCGTCCGGCCGGCCGGACGCCCAGCCCGGTGGCATCGCCATCGCTGTCGCGGCCGGCCTCGTTCTCGCGGCACTGGCCGTCCGCTTCGACGACCTCGCTGATCTGTTCTCCGGTCCAGCACGGACACCGGACGCTGTGCACCCGTCATCGATCTGAAAGGGATCACCATGCCGTACGTCGTTTCCGCCGTGGTGTTCGTCGGCGCGCTGTCCTGTCTCAATCTCCTCCTGGTTCTCGGCGTGGTGAAACGGCTGCGCGAACACAGTGCCCTGCTGGCCGGTGGGGCCGGGGCCCACGCCGGGGATCTCGACCTGATGCCGGCCGGCGAACAGGTCGGCGCGTACCGGGCCACTGCCGTCGACGGAGCGCCGGTCACCCGGGGCGACACCGCCGGCGAACAGCTCGTCGCGTTCGTCAAGCCGGGCTGTGCCCCCTGCGAGGAACACATGCCCGCGTTCATCGAGCTCGCCGAGAACGTGGCCGGAGGCCGCGAGCAGGTCCTCGCCGTCGTCGTGGGGACGAGCGAGGAGGCGACACCCCTGCTGGACCGGCTGTCCCGGGTCGCCCGGGTGGTGATCGAGCTGCCGGACGGCCCGATGTGCCGGGCCTTCCAGGTGCACGGGTACCCCTCCTACTTCCTGGTCGACGGCTCCGGGACGGTGCTCGGGGCCGCGTACCGGCCGGGCCAGCTGCCCGTGACGCAGTCCGCATGACGGTGGGCGGCGTCGCGGGCGGGCCCACGACCCGTACCACCCTGCGCGGCCTGACCGGCACGTTCGGCCTGGCGTGGGGGGCGGCCCGCGGGTCCCTGCTGGGGTACGTGTTGGTGACGGTCGTCGGCGCGGTGGTGCCGGTGTCCTCCGCCTGGCTTCTCAAACTGGTCCTGGACAGCCTCACCCGGCAGCCGGTCGCCGCGGCGACCGTGCTCGGGCTGGCCGTCGGGCTGGCCGTGACGGCGGGGACGGCTGTCGCCCTTCCGCTGATCGTCCGGTACCTGCAGGGACGGTTGGGCCGGCGGGTGGGCCTGCTCGCGCAGGACCGGCTCTACGCGGCGGTCAACCGGCTGCCCGGACTGGAACCGTTCGAGGATCCGCGCTTCCTCGACCGGGTCAGCCTGGCCCAGCAGGCGGGCAGCAGCCCCACCCAGGTGCTGGAGGGCGCGCTGGGGCTGGCCGGCGCGGTCGTGGTGTCGCTGGGGTTCGTGGTGTCCCTGGCGACGGTCAGCCCGTTCATGATGGCCGCCCTGCTCGGCACCGGCGTGCCCGCGCTCGCCGCCCACCTGTGGCTGTCCCGGCGCCAGGGCCGGGCGTACTGGGAGATCAGCCCGCGCCAGCGGCGGGAGATGTTCTACGCCGGCATGTTGACCGACGTACGGGCCGCCCGCGAGATCCGCCTCTTCGGCGCGGGTGACTTCCTGCGCGGCCGGATGCGAACCGAACGGCAGGCGGTCGACGCCATCGAGGAGCACCTGGACCGGCGGACCCTGCTGGTGCAGGGCGCGCTCGCGGCGGCGGCCGCGATCGTCTCCGGTGCGGGGCTGATGTGGGCCGTCGACGCGGCGACGAGCGGGCGCCTGACCGCCGGGGACGTCACCATCTTCCTCGCGTCGGTGGCCGGGGTGCAGTCGGCACTGGCGATGGCGATCGCGTCGGCTGCCCGCATGCACCAGTCGCTGCTGCTCTTCGAGCACTACCTCGGTGTGCTGCGGCTCGGTGCCGCCGCACCGGCGGGCGGGCCGGTGGCGGCGGTGCCGGGACTGCGTACCGGCATCGAGCTGCGCGACGTCTGGTTCCGGTACGGCCCGGACCGCCCGTGGGTACTGCGCGGCGTGAACATGGTGATCCCGTACGGCCGGACGGTCGCCCTCGTGGGACGCAACGGCTCGGGCAAGAGCACGCTGGTCAAGCTGCTGTGCCGGTTCTACGACCCGACCCGGGGGGCGGTGCTGTGGGACGGCGTCGATCTGCGCGACCTGCCCGTCGACCTGGTACGGGCCCGGATCAGCGCGGTCTTCCAGGACTTCATGCAGTACGACCTGACGGTGGCGGAGAACGTCGCGCTGGCGCCGGTGGACTCCGCGGAGGACGGCCGGCGGGTGGCCACCGCCGCCGACCTCGCCGGGGTGCACGACGCGGTCACCCGGCTACCCCGCGGCTACGGCACGACGCTGAGCCGGGTCTTCGCCGCCGCTGACGACGCCGGCACCGGTGTGACCCTGTCCGGAGGCCAGTGGCAGGGGGTGGCACTGGCCCGTTCCCTGCTGCGGGAGAACCCGGACCTGTTGATCCTCGACGAGCCCAGTTCCGGCCTGGACGCCGGTGCGGAGTACGACCTGCACGAGCGGCTGGCCCGCCACCGCGCGGGGCGGACCACCGTGCTGGTCTCGCACCGGCTCAGCACGGTACGCGACGCGGACCTGATCGTGGTGCTCGCCGGTGGCCGGGTCGTCGAGACCGGTGATCACGGCTCGCTGATCGGCTCGGCCGGGATCTACGCCGGCCTGTTCACGACGCAGGCGCGCGGCTACGCCGACGGCGGCGAGCCGCCCGCCCGACCGGACCGGACGGCGGTGGCCCGGTGACCACCCGTGGCGTGGTGGGCGGGGCAGCACTGGGCTGTGCGGCCGCCGGCGTCGTACTCGTCGTCGCGCGGCGGCGGTGGGTCGTGGTGACCGTGCTGGGGCGCAGCATGGCACCGACGATGGAGGACGGGGACCGGCTGCTGGTCCGGCGGGTCCGCGGAACCGCGGTGCGGCCCGGTCAGATCGTCGTCGTGGAGCATCCTGACGGCGGTGACGGTTCCTACCGTGCCGCTCCGGCGGCCGACCCGGCGGAGAGTCGGGTGTGGATGGTCAAGCGGTGCACCGCGGTGGCCGGCGATCCGGTGCCGGCCGACCTGCCCGCCCGGTGCGCCACCGGGGACGGCCGCGTCCCGCCGCGCACCTTCACGGTCGTGAGTGACAACCCCGGCTATCGCAACGATTCCCGCCGGTTCGGCTTCATCGCGTGTGACCGGGTCCTCGGCGTGGTCGTGCGGCCGGGTCGCTGAGGCCGGCCGCGCATCGGTCCACCAGGACCGGGCTTCTGCCGACCGGTCACAACGGGCGCCGGCCGGACGCCGTGGGACGCGGAAACGGTATCCGGTCACCGAATGAGTCGGTGACCGGATACTCGCCTGCGCTGGTCAGATCAGAAGTCGACCTTCACCCAGCTGCTCGGGTCGGCGGGATTGCGCAGGTCCAGCTCGCCGGCGATCTGACGGATCTGGCTTTCTGACAGGACGTTGCCGTAGCCGCCGAAGGTGACGAGGTAGTCGCCGTGAATCACCGAGCAGGTCTGCTGGCCGGGAACGCACTGCACGCCGGGCTCGGTGCTGTGCTCGTTCTTCTCACCGGGCTTCGGCTTCCGCATCACGCCGATCACCAGGTGGCCGGGCAGGACCGCGTCGACCCGGGTGGCCGGGTCGGTCAGGGGACCCTGGTGGAGGAAGACCACCGACTCGGACATGCCGTACTTCGCCTCGATCTGCTGCACCGAAACGGCCTGCCAGCCCTTCGGCAGATAGCCGAGCCGGTACGGCACCTTCAGGTCCCGCTCGGCCGTCGTGGTCAATCGAGCCGCAATCGTGGCCACCTGGGCACGCGACATGCTCGGACCGCCGTAGCTGGGCAGGAAGGTGGCCCAGGAATTGTCGGCCCACTGCCACGCCAGGGCGGCCACGGTCTGCTTCTTCGTGGCCTCCACCGGTGAACCGTAGGTCCAGTCCCGGCCGATGGCGTCCCGGCCGCCGACGGTCGCCGGATACTGGTCACCGATGGTGAGGCTGGCGTCGCCGACACCGCCGAACGTGCTCGGGTCGTACACGTCCTCGCGGTAGACCGTGATCGTGCCCACTGTCAGCGGGAACTTCTCGCCGAGCTCGTTCTCCCAGGTCGATCCGTCGTGGTAGACGGGTAGCTCGGTGTATCCCTCGGTCACCGTGGTGGCCGGGCCGATCTGGAAGGCGCCCACCCGGTACGCGCCGAGATTCGTCCGGAAGTCGATCCTCTCGACCGGTAGCGGCGCACCGGTCGGCGCGGCGGGAGGCGCCGAGAACGAGGCCATCGGTGCGGTCGGCTGCGCCGCCGGCATGGTCCCGTCCGTGCCGGCCGGCCCGAGACGCGGCAGCACCGTCACGGCGACCGCGACGCACGCCACGAGGGCACCGCCCATCGCGACGCCGCGGCCGGCTCGCCGCCGGCGGGCGCGGGTGATGATGTCGTCAGTGGTCGTGTGCGGCGGCGGCGGCGCTTCGGCCACCGACTTCAAGACGTCCTCGATGTGGTACGACACTGTTCTGCCCTTCCTCGTCATACAGGGTGATGTCATCGGCGGCCAGCACGGTCCGCAGGGTGGCCAGCCCGCGCGCGGACTGGCTCTTGACGGTGCCCGGCCGGCACTTCAGGACCTCGGCGGTCTCCTCGACGCTGAGGCCCTCGAGGAACCTCAGGACGAGCACGGCGCGTTGCCGGACGGGCACCCGGCCCAGGGCGGCCCGTAACCGCAGCCGTTCATCGACATCACCGGCGTGATCGGGCAGCGCCACGTCGGGCATGGTGTCGCCGGACGACCGCTCCCGCCGCCACGGGCGCCTCTTCTCATTGATGGCTGCGCGGACCACCATCGTGCGGGCGTAGGCGCCCGGGGCGGCGACCTTTTTCCAGCGCAGATAGAGCTTCGCGAGCGTCTTGGCCACCGCATCCTCGGCCGCCTGCCAGTCGCCGCAGGTCACGTACGCGAGCGAGCGCAACCGCTCGAAATTGATGCGGACGAACTCGTGGAAACTCTCCGCGTCCTCGGCATCCACTACGTTCGACTCCCTTCGTCGCGGTAAGAGGCGCGACGGACATGGAACGGTTGCACGGTGCGGCAAAATTCTGCGGAGATGCCGGTCGGGGCGCGCACCTGCCACGGTGAGGTCAGCGGAAGGGCGCGGTCCGCGTCCGTCTGCCGGCGGTCGGCCGGGCTTTCGCCCCTGCCCCGAGCGTGCACGAATTTCCGCCGGCGGGCGGGAAAACGTCGTTGCGGAGGGGGAGCCCAGCCTGCTCGGGGCCAAAGGAAAAGGCCCTGACCAGGCGTAGAACGCCAGGCCAGAGCCTTGATCAACTGTGCGCCGCGTAGGACTTGAACCTACAACCCGCGGATTAAGAGTCCGCTGCTCTGCCAGTTGAGCTAGCGGCGCTCGCTGACAACGCAGAAACATTAACACGGGCTTCCCGGGAGCCTGAAATCGGCACCCCCGCATGATCGTCTTGGCGAGTCCCACCGTCGGGATGACCCCTGGCGTTGCGCGGGTAAGGCAGGATGTGCCCGCGGAACGTGGGATCGAGGATCAAGGATGGTCAGCATGCGGCGCTCGCTCGTGGCGGTTGTGGCGTTGGCGGTGGTGACGCCGCTGGCGCTGGCTGCTTGCAGTGGTGATGAGGACAAGACCACCCCCGCTGCCTGGGTCGGCTCTTCTCCTTCCGCCGCCGCCTCCGGCGGGGTGCCTGAGTCGGGTGTCGCCGAGTCCGGTGCGGCCACGGCGGTCTCCCTGACTGTGACTCCGGCCACGGGCAAGAAGGACGTACCGGTCAGCGCCGAGATCGGTTTCAAGGTCACCGGCGGCAAGGTGACGACCGTCGCACTCAAGGACGCTTCCGGCAAGACAGTGGCCGGGGCGCTGCGCGACGACGGTTCGGCCTGGGTGCCGAGCAAGCCGCTCAAGACCAACAAGAAGTACGACGCCACGGTCACCGCCGTCGACTCCGCCGGTGGCACCAAGACCGCCGCCACCTCCTTCACCACCATGGGCAAGCCGGCCCGCAAGACCGGCACCGGCCTCTACCTCTTCGACGACCGCACCTACGGCGTGGCCATGCCGGTCGTGGTCGAGTTCAACCCGGGCATCAAGAAGAAGGACCGGGCCGCCGTTCAGAAGCGGATGTTCGTCAAGACGTCCCCGGAGCAGCCCGGCGCCTGGTCGTGGACCGCGAGCGGCACCCAGGCCTACTACCGCGCACCGAACTACTGGAAGACCGGCACCGAGCTCAAGGTCCGTATCGCCGTCGGTGGTCTGCCGACCGGAGGCGGCCGGTACGGCGACCAGGACCGCGGCGCGACCGCCAAGATCGGCCGCAGCTTCGTCATGAAGGTCGACAACAAGACCAAGAAGATGACCGTGGTCCAGGACGGCAAGACCGTCCGTACGATGCCGGTCAGTCTCGGCAAGAAGAGCACCCCCTCGTCGAGCGGCACGATGGTCGTCATGGAGAAGAAGGCGGCCACCGTCTTCGACACCACCGCCGAGCTGGGCCCGAACGAGGGCTACCGCACCGAGATCGAGTACGCCCAGCGCATCACCTGGAGCGGCCAGTACATCCACTCCGCGCCGTGGTCGGTCGGCTCGCAGGGTCGCCGCAACGTCTCGCACGGCTGTGTCAACGTGTCCCCGTCGAACGCCCGCTGGCTTTTCGACAAGACGCTGATCGGTGATCCGATCACCGTTCGGGGTACTGAGGACAAGCTCGACGCCGGCAACGGCTGGACGGCGTGGGACATGAGCTGGAAGGAATTCATCAAGGGCAGCGCCCTGCCGGTGCCGGCCGATCTGGCCGCCCAGGAAGGCGCCTGAAACTTGAAGCGTAAAGTGGGTCCGGTCGCTTGAACCCGCGGCGCGGCGCCACCCTCCGGGCGCCGCGGCACGAAACCGGGATTGGTGGCCCGGCATTCATGGGGGAAGATGGGCGCCGGGACGACAGCGCGGTGAGAGGGATCATGGGACTTCGTGGAGAACGGTTGACGGGTGCGCGAGCGCTCCGGATGACCAGCCGGGCCGGGCGACGGCCGTGGCAGGTCGCCGTGGCGGCTCTGGCGACCGCGACTGTGCTGGTCACCGCCGGTTGCAGCGGTGACAAGGCCGAGACCCCCTCCTGGCAGGGCGGCGGACCGGGCGACGGCACCTCGGCGTCGGGCGCTCCCTCGCCGCAGCCCACGCTCAGCACGGTGGCGGTGACCTCGCCCGCGGCGGACGCCAAGGACGTCGAGGCGATCACCGAGATCAAATACGACACCGAGGATGCCCAGAACACCTCCGTCGAGGTCAAGGACGCCGACGGCGCCGAGGTCAAGGGCACCCTCGACAAGGACAAGAAGGTCTTCACGCCGGCCAAGGCGCTCGGTTGGGGCAAGACCTACACGGTGACGGTCAACGGCACTCCGTCGGGTGACAAGGGCGGCTCCACCACCAGCACGTTCACGGTGATGAGCAAGCCGTCGAAGCTGGTCCGGGTGACGAGCTTCCTCGGCGACGGCAACGTGGTCGGCGTCGGCATGCCGATGATCGTCCGCTTCGGCCGCGCCGTCCCGGAGAAATACCGCGACGACGTCCAGCGCCGCATGACGGTGACGGCGACGCCGGCCCAGGAGGGCATCTGGCACTGGACCAGCCCCACCGAGGTGCACTACCGCCCGAAGACGTACTGGAAGGCCTACACCAAGATCTTCTACAAGGTGCAGCTCGCCGGGGTGCCGATGGGTGACGGCTGGTACGGCCGCTCCGACCTGACCGTGGACCTCAAGGTCGGCCGCTCGTTCGTGATGACGGTCTCCAACAAGACCAAGAAGATGACCGTCACGCAGGACGGCAAGGTCGTCAAGACCATCCCGGTCAGCCTGGGCAAGAAGACCACCCCCTCCTCCAGCGGCACGATGGTCGTGATCGAGAAGAAGGAACACACCGTCTTCGACACGACCGACGAGCTGCCCGAGGGCGAGGGTTACAAGACCAAGATCGACTACGCGCAGCGGATCACCTGGAGCGGCCAGTTCATCCACGCCGCGCCGTGGTCCGAGGGCGTGCAGGGCAAGCGCAACGTCTCGCACGGCTGCGTCAACGTCTCGATGGCCATGGGCAAGTGGCTGTTCTCCCGCACGATGCTCGGCGACCCGATCACGGTCAGCGGCACCGAGGAGAAGCTGAAGAACGGCAACGGCTGGACGGACTGGAACATGAGCTGGGAAGACTACAAAAAGGGCAGCGCCATCTGAGCGCGCCTGACAAACCGCGTGCCGCGGGCCGGTCGGTTTCCGACCGGCCCGCGTGCCGTTTCCCCGGGGTACGCCCCCAGCGGCCTTACCCTGAGCCGATGCCACGATCACTGCCCGCTTTCGCCCGGTCCGTCCTGACCGTCGGCACCCTGATCGCCGCCGGCCTGGTCAGCGGAAGCATGATCGCCGCCTGCTCGAGCCCGTCGCCGCAGTCGGCCCCCACGCCGCCGGCCCAGGCGAGCAGCGCTCCGGCACCCTCGGCCGCCCCGGTCGACGAGCCACCCGGCGCGATCGCCTGCGGCAAGGCCGTCCGTGCGGTCAACGACGCCTCACTGATGAACCCCGGCGTGGTCGCCGACATCACCGCCGCCTCAGGAACGGCGGACGCCCCGGTCGCCGACGCGGCGCAGGCCCTGTCGGCGGCGTACACGAAGGCGGTGAGCGCCCATGACACCGACGCCGAACCGGACGCGGTGGCCGCGGTCAGCGCGGCGGCAGCGGAACTGGTCAAGATCTGCGGCGACTCCGGCCTCGAGACGGTCGGCTGAATCTGCGGCGACCCGGACCCGGAGACGACCGACCGAGCTGGCACCGGGGGAGCCCGGCGGCGGGCTCACCGGCGGCTTGCGCTGCCGGTCAAGCTGCGCCCGGCGGCGGCCGTCACCACGACGCGGCCGATCCCGAACCGCTCCGCCGCGGCCGGGCTGATCAGCGCCCCAGCAGGAACCCGCCGCCGAACGCCCCGACGGCGGCCGCCGGCAGTCCCAGCGGGCCGAGCACGAACCGCAGCAACGCGGTCCGGAAGGCCTGCGCGGCCAGATTGTTGACCGCCAGGTAGAGCGTCATCGGCCGCACGAAGCGGTCGCGCCACAGCCACGCCCAGCCCGCTCCGGCCGGGACGCCCGCCGGTCCGGCGCCGCGACCGGCGACGGCCACCGGTTGACGACGGTGAGCAGCGCGCCGGCCAGGAACGACAGCGCGTCCAGCAGCACCACCCCGGCCGCGGTCAGCGCGCCCGAGCAGCGGAAGCGCCACGGTGGAGAGGGCGCCACCCGCGGCGCTGATCGCGTCCCGGCCGAGAACAGCCGGAAACGCCGCTGCCGCCACACGTTTCCACCCTACGGATACCGTGACGCGGGTGAATGTCGAGCGCACCTGCGCGACCTACCTGGAGCTGGCCGACCGGCATGCGCCCGGCCTGGTGCACGGGCTCTACCTGCAGGGGTCGGTCGCGCTCGGCGATTATCAGCCCGGCGTCAGCGATATCGACTTCGTCGCGGTCGTCTCCGGTACGCCGGACGTGGCGACCCTGCGAGCCGTGCACGCCGACCTGCGGCGAGCCCACCGCAAGCCGTACTTCGACGGTCTGTACGTGACCGCCGAGGACCTCCGGCGTGATCCCGCCACCTGCCCGCCCGGGCCCGCGGTGCACGAGTGGCAGGTCGAGGCGGAGTCACGCTTCGAGCGGCATCTCGTGACCTGGCACCTGCTCGCCCAGAGCGGGGTCGCCGTCCGCGGCCCCGGCGTGGCCGGGCTCGGCATCCACACCGACTGGCCGGCGCTGGCCGAGAGCACCCGGCAGAACCTCGCCGGTTACTGGACCCGCTGGCGCGACGTCACCGCGCGTGGCCCGGTGGGCTTCAGCGCCCGGGCGACCTCCTGGGGTGTCCTCGGCGCCGCCCGGCTGCGGCACACGCTCGCCGCCGGGCGGGTCACCGCCAAGACCGAGGCCGCTGATTTCGCCCTGCGAACCTACGACGAACGCTGGCACCGGGTGATCCGGGAAGCCCGGCGGATCCGGGTCGGCGGGCCGGCGCTGTACCGGAACCCGGTGCGCCGGCGGGCCGACCTGATCGGCTTCCTGCGGGTCGTGCTCGACGGCGACTGAGGAACGCTCAGACGACGCTCGCGTGGGCCGCGATGATCCGCCAGCCGTGCTCGTCGTCGTGCACCCACGTGCGGGTGTAGCGCATCCGGGCCTCGAACGGCGTGCCGTTGATGCTGCCGCGCAGGTCGCCGAGGAACCAGGTGATCCCGGTCCGCCCGGCGACCAGCACGGTCAGTTCCTCCTCGTGCAGCGCGTCGATCACCTGCGTGCCGGTGCGGTGCACCCGCAGGTCGTCCTGTTTGCCGTAGAGCGCGCCGTCGGGCCCGGTGAAGACCAGCCGGTCGTCGAGCAGTTCGTCCAGCGCCGGCCCGTCCGACGCCAGCTGGGCAGCCTGCAGGCGGCGTTCCGCCGTGCGCAACTCGTTCTCGTCCACCGGTACCTCCTGCCGCTGACGTTAGGCCATGGCCTGCCTCGCGGCGGCGAAGGGGAGGCGGTCGAAGATGAAGCGGCTGTAGGTGATCCGGCCGTGCCGCACGGTCAAACATTCGGCGCCGGGAGCGCTGGCCACGAGCGCGGAGCTGGTGTCGTACATCAGCAGGGCTTTGTCCTCGTCGCCGAAGGCGGCGATCAGGGTGGTGCTGATCAGCGAGCGCGCGAACGGCGCGAGAAAGTCGCGGTAGGCGTCGCGGCCGTCGATCCGGCCGGCCGGCGCGTCGCAGACGAGATCGTCGGCGACGTAGGTCAGGGCCAGCTCGACGTCCTTGCTCGTCCAGGCCCGGTGGTACGCCAGCGCCACGCGCAGGGCGGCACTCTCTTCTTCCGGCATCGGGGTTCCCCTTCGGTTCGGTGTCCGGTCCCTAGTTGAGACACCGGCGCGGAGACGATCGGAACGGTCCGGGGATGAGATGCTGCGGACGTGGACGGTACGGACTTCGGTGAGCTCGTCGAGCCGTACCGTGGTGAGCTGCTTCTGCACTGCTACCGGCTGCTCGGGTCGCTCAGCGATGCCGAGGACGCCCTGCAGGAGACGCTGGTGGCGGCCTGGCGGGGGCTGGCGGGCTTCGAGGGCCGCTCCTCGCTGCGCACCTGGCTTTACACGATCGCGACCAACCGCTGTCTCAACCTCCGGCGCTCGGCCGCCCGGCGTGTCCCGGCGGCGCCGGAACCTCCGTTCGAGCCGCCCGAGCCGACCCGGCGCGACGCGGTGACCTGGTTGCAGCCGTGCCCCGACACCCTGCTGGAGCAGCTGCCTGACACTGCTCCCGGCCCGGAGGCGCGTTACGGCATGAAGGAGGCGGTGGAGCTCGCGTTCATCACCGCGCTGCAACGGCTCCCGCCCCGGCAGGCCGCCGTCCTGATCCTGCGTGACGTCCTCGGGTATCCCGTCGCCGAGGTCGCCGGGATGCTCGCGACGACTCCCACCGTGGTGAAGGGCGTGCTCCAGCGGGCCCGCTCCGCGGTCGGCGACGGGCGAGCGACGCCGCACGACGGCCGGCTGGCGCGACGCTTCGCGGACGCGTTCATGGCCGGTGACGTGGACACGGTCGTCGGGCTGCTGGTCGACGACGCCTGGCTGACCATGCCGCCGGCGCCGCACGAATATCAGGGTCCGGCCGCGATCGGCGCTTTCCTGCGGGCCAGCGACGCGTGGCGGGGGTCGCGGCAGCTGCTGCTCGTCCCGGCCGAGGTCAACACCCAGCCGGCTTACGCCTGCTATCTGGCCGAGCCCGGCGAGACGGTCGCGCGCCCGGCCGGCCTGCTGGCGCTGACGGTACGCGGGGAGCACCTCGCCGGGCTGACCCGCTTCCACGACAACGCCGCGCTGAGCCGCCTCGGACTCGTCGCGGCCGCCGGGGTCACTTCGGCTGGACGAGCCAGTTCCAGGCCCGGCGCAGACCGTCGGTGAAGGAGTCGTCCTCGCCGGCCTTGGCCATCGTCTCCTCGGTGGGCTCGTGCAGCTCGGCCGCGGGGACCGCCACGATGACACCGTGTTCGAAGAGGCCGTCGATCTGGGTCGCGGCGGCGTAGCGATGGCCCTGCGCGGTCTTCACGACCAGGCCCTGGAAGATCTCGTCCCGGTCGTCGGAGAGGACGTGCGCGACCGTGCCGACCTTGTCGCCCGCGCGGTCGTAGACCGGCGTGCCGTCGGCGAGGACGAGGAATGACTGCGGGGCCCCGAGGTCCTCGGGGGCGGTGTTGTCCGACATGGCTGTGCTCGTACCCCGCGGGGATGCGCGGTAACCGGCGGTCAGTCGCCCGGCGGGAGCAGCGCCACTTCGCGGTAGAAGCGGTCGATCGTCCGGACCGTGGCCTCGAACTCGTCCAGCCCGAACGGCTTGGTCACGTACGCGTTCGCCCGGTGCTGGTAGCTCGACGCGATGTCCGGCGCCGCGCCCGAGGTGGTCAGGATGACCACCGGGATGGTCTTCAGCCGCTCGTCGGTCTTGATCGCTTCCAGCGTCTCGCGGCCGTCCATGCGGGGCATGTTGAGGTCCAGCAGGATCAGGTCGGGGCGGTGGGCGTCCTCGTACGGCGCCGTGCGCAGCAAGTAGTCGAGCGCCTCGCGCCCGTCCGCCACCCGGTTGACCGTCGTCTGCCGCTCGGAGCCTTCGAGCGCCTCCGAGATCATCAGGGCGTCGGCATCGTCGTCGTCGACAACGAGGATCTCGAGACTTCGCACCGCTACCCCTTTGTTTGCAGTTCGGCAAGCATAGGGGGTGCCGGGTTCGGGGGCCACCGGCGCACTCGACGATTGCCCGGTCGTGCCTAGGAACCGTCGTCCGCGAGTGCGCCGACGTGCTGCGCGACTCCGGTGGCCGGCGCGCCGAGGTCGCCGCCGAGCAGCGTGACGGCGGCGATGACGATCACCACGATCAGGCCGATGAGCAGGGCGTACTCGACGGCGGTGGCACGCTTGTCGGCGCCTTGCCCGGGCCGGCGGCACACGATTCCGCGCAGCAGGGTGATCAGCAAAGCAGGTCTCCTTGAGCAATACCGCGGGCGTCGCCATCCGTATCGGTCCCGCCGGGAGTCACTCAAGATTTCGGCGGGTCCCAGGGCTGCTCGGTGAACCACGCGGCGACCCGGTCGGGTGCCAGGTCCAAACCGGTGGCTCGGGCGCCGGCCCAGTTCACCCCGACCAGCAGCCCGTCCCGCCGCAGGCCGGGCAGCCAGCTGTCCAGCCAGTCGGCCATCGGGATCTCCACCACGGCGAAGCCCCGGTACGCCGGTACCGCGCCGACCACGCGTTCGGCCCGGGAGGGCTTGGACCAGAACGGCATGGCCCGCCGGCCGGCCTCACCCTCCGGAGCCGGATGGCCGGCGGCGTCCCGGATCGACCAGACCCGGCCCTCCCGGGGCGCCTCCCGGCGGAACGCCGCCGAATGGGCCGCACTGAGCGACATGCCGTCTCCCTCTGTCGGTAACCACCCCTATCGTCGCGTATCGGGGCTTTACCGGTGATTTGAACGGTCAAATCAAGCGAGCAGGCCCAGGCGGTGCACCAGCTTGTCGATCCGGTTGCGCGGCCCGACCAGGCTGACCGCGTGGTACGCCAGCTCGGCGCCGGTCGTCTCCCCGACCTGGCGCAGGTACTCGTCGTACACCCGGGTGGCCTGGCCCTGAACCGGCATGTCGGCGACGAAGACGCCCAGCGAGTCGGCTGCCCGCGTACGGATCTCGGTGAGCCGGGCGACCGGGGCGCCCAGCACTGAGCAGCCCGCCCAGGGCAGGCCCGGGTGCACAGAGCCGTCGGCGTCCTTGGCGTCCGGCCCGAGCAGCCCGGTCACCGCCGCGGTCGTGGCCGCCGCGACACAGACGGCCGCGTTGGTGGCGCGTCCGGCCGGCAGCGCCTCGTCGACGACGATCACCCACTTGAGCCGGGCGGAGCGGGTGGGCTCGTCGGTACGGATCTCCTCGGGCTCGAAGCCCACCTGATTAATGCCGTTCATAGTGAGAAACGGTAGGCATCCGCACGAGTCTGTGACAAGGAATCCGTACTTAATCCGGCTACGCTGACGCTATGGCGCATCTGGACGAACTTGATACGGCGTTGCTGCGGGAACTGCAGATCGATGCACGGCGCACCAACCGCGACATCGCCGCCGCGGTCGGGGTCTCACCGACCACCGCGCTGGACCGCACCCGGGCGCTGCGCGAGCGTGGCGTCATCCGGGGTGCCAGCCTCACCGTCGACCTGGCCGCGATCGGCCGGCCGGTGCAGGCACTCATCGCGGTCCGGATCCGGCCCCCGTCGCGGCGGAACATCGAGGCCTTCCGGAACTGGGTGACCGCCCTGCCGGACACGCTCGGCGTCTTCGTCACCACCGGCTCGGAGGACTTCCTGATCCACGTGGCGGTGCCGGACAACGAGAGCCTCTATGCCTTTGTCATCGACCGGCTGACCGAGCACGCGCACGTGGCGGACGTGCGCACCTCCGTGGTCTACGAGCACCTGCGCAACGACCGGATCAGTCCCGTCCCGTCCTGAGCCGGCTCAGCTGGCGGTCGTGTACGCGGGAGAAGAGCAGCTGGCTCACGACCGCACCGCACAGCGCCAGGAACATGTCCCACTGGGTGTCCCACACGTCGCCCTGCGCGCCGAGGAAGTCGTCGGCCGCGCTGCCGCCGATCAGGGCCGACCACCACTCGAAGAATTCCCAGCACGCGCTCACTCCGAGCACCACGCAGACCACCAGGGCGAAGAGCCAGCCGCCGGGACGCAGCGGGGTGCGGCGCAGCAGGATCTCGCGGGCGATGATCGCCGGGGTGATGCCCTGGAAGAGATGCCCCAGCCGGTCGTACGGGTTGCGCTCCAGCGAGAACAGGTCCTGTACCCATTCCCCGGCCGGCACCTGGGCGTAGGTCCAGTGACCGCCGATCATCAGGATCAGCGCCTGGGCCAGGATCAGCCGGTAGGCGAGCGGCGTCAGCGGGAAGCGCCGGTAGGTCAGCACGAGGACCGGGACGGCGATCAGCGCCGGCAGCACCTCGAGCAGCCAGGTGCCGTAGGAGTACGGGCGGATCGCGGAGATCGCGAGGGCCAGAACCCCGGCGCCCAGCAGGACGGCCGGCTCGCGGCGTGCCTCAGTCATGCCGGGAATCCTGTCAGCGGGACCGCCCCGGCCACCTGGGTACGCGAACTCAAGTCGCCCTAGGGTCGACGCATGTGGATCAGAGAGGCGACAGAGCAGGACTGGCCCCGGATCTATCCGTTCTGGTCGCAGATCGTGGAGGCCGGCGAGACGTACGCGTACCCGCTCGGGCTCGGCCCCGACGAGGCCCGGGCGTTGTGGATGGAGCAGCCACCCGGCCGCACCGTGGTGGCGGTGGAGGGTGACGAGATCCTCGGCTCGGCGAAGATGGGGCCCAACCGGCCGGGCCGCGGCGCGCACGTCGCCACCGGCAGTTTCATGGTCGATCCGGGCCGGCACGGCCGGGGCGTGGGCCGGGCGCTGGGTGAGCACGTGGTCGAGTGGGCCCGCGGCAACGGCTATCACAGCATCCAGTTCAACGCGGTTGTGCAGGTCAACGCCGCTGCCGTGCACCTTTGGCAATCGCTGGGCTTCGTGATCATCGGCACCGTTCCCGAAGCATTTGATCATCAGTCGAAAGGACTAGTGGGCCTCCACATAATGGTTAAAAAGCTATAATTCATCACGAAACGCCTCCAAATCCCGTAGTAGGCCGCAAATCGCCCATAACCTCTCTTTCGTCAGGCCAGCCCTCGGCCTGACGACGAACTAGTTTCGGAGGAATGGGATGAACAAGTCTCGGCGTATCGGAGCCCTCGTGGCCGCCACCGTCGCTTCGGTTGGCATGGCGTCGCTGGTGGCGCCCACCGCTGCGGAAGCGGCACCGCGGGGACCGCAGCCCGTCTCCAACTTCGTGCAGCGGGTCCGGGCGCACACCGACACCTGGGTCAGCATCCGCTGGCAGACCGACCGTCGCATCTGTGACGCCCAGGTCTGGGTGAACGGCCGGCGCGTCGACGTCGACTACCCGCGCAACGCCCGCTCGACGTCCTTCTCGCGGGGCGACTCGCTGCGCCCGGGGCGCACCGACTTCACCGCGTTCCGCGTGAACGCGGACTTCGACCGCTCCGGCGTGGCGCTGCTGCGCGCCACCCTCGTGTACGACAACTGCGGCCGCTTCGACCGCCCCGTGCGCCGGTCCTTCGGGATCGCCATGCCGGTGGTCGCGTACCGCCCGGGCAACGGTGGCCCGATCGGTGGCGGCAACGGCCACGGTAACGGCAACCACGGCGGCGGCAACGGTCACCAGGGCGGCAACGGTCACCAGGGCGGCAACGGTCACCAGGGCGGCAACACCGGTGGCGGCACGAACACGGGTGGCGGCACGAACACGGGTGGCGGCACGAACACGGGTGGCGGCACGAACACGGGTGGCGGCACGAACACGGGTGGCGGCACCAACACCGGTGGCGGCACCAACAACGGTGGCGGCACCAACAACGGTGGCGGCCACACCGGCGGTCACACGAACAACGGTGGCGGCAACAACACCGGCGGCAACAACAACGGTGGCGGCAACAACACCGGCGGCAACTGGAACCACGGTGGCGGACAGCGCTGAGTCCAGCTCACTGAAGTGACGCGCGGGTGGCCGGACGGCCACCCGCGCGTTCCTTCCTTCCGGAGCTGATTACGCGCGACCGGCGGGGGCGGCCGGCCGCGCGTAAGTCCTCATCCCTCAGCGGGTCGCCATGATGAGCGCGGCCGGGTCGGTGCAGACCAGCTCCAGCGCCCGGGCCACCACCGCCGGGTCGTACGTCGAGGCGTGGAACGTCGCCTCCAGGTGCAGCACCCCGCCCATCTCGGACGTGGTGAGCGTGATGCCCTCCGGACCGTTGAGCGTCGGCACGCTCTGGTTGACCCGGTCCGCGGCGTCGACCGCCCACGGCAGGTCGGCGAGCACGTCGTGCCGGCCCTGGTTGCTGAACGTCAGCCGGGGCTGCGGCTCGATCGCCGCCTCCGACGGGTACGCGTCCGGCAGGCCCGGTGCGCCGGCCACCGCGATCTTGCCCTCGCGCAGCAGCATCATGGTCAGGATCCGGCCGGTGGCCAGCTCCGCCTTGAGTGTCGTGTGGATGGCCTGCGGGTCGGTCAGGCTCGGCGGGCTCAGGAACGGGCCCATGCAGAAGTTGCTGTCGATGCTGACGCCCTGGTCCACGTAGCGCCGGGCATCGGCCAGGAACGTGCCGCCGGACAGGTCGGGGTTCAGGCCCAGCTCGCGCAGCGCCGCCGTGAACGCGGCGAACGTGATCGCCGAGGTGGTGACGCCGGGCGCGTACTGGTCACGCCACGTGCGCATCTTGCCGAGCACCTCCGCCGAGCGGGCGGTCTCCACCGTCAGTCCCGGCGTCCACGGCCGCGTCGGCGACTCCTGCGGGTGCGGCGGCCGGGCGAAGCTCAGCCCCTGCTTCCACCGGCCCGGCTTGGTGCCGAACTGCTTCCACCAGGCCTTCGGCAGCGCCCACCGGTGCCGGACGGACGGGGCGATCTGCGCGGCCCGTTCCTCGCCGGCCGCCCGGATCAGCTCGCGGAGCAGCGTGTTCACCGGGCCCGCGTCGCCGTACGCGTGGGCCACCTTCATGGCCACGTACCCGCCGCCGGCCAGGATCCGCACCGGGTGGTGACCGCGCGGCTCGGCCTGCAGCTCGCGGGTCATCGCGTCGAAGTCGGCCGGCCCGTCACCGAGGTCGGTGACCGCCTCCCGCACGTAGGCCGCGAACGTGGCCGCGTCCATGTGCAGCCACTTGGCGCCGGCGCGGTCCAGGCGCGACACCGCCCGGTGGGTCGGGTCGGCGGCGTGCAGGCCGATCAGGGCGGTCCGCAACCGCTCGGCGGTCACCCCGGTCAGCGGGCCGACGGTACGGATGTACTCCAGCGGCAGCCAGGCGCGTTCGCGCAGAGTCAGGCTGGTGGTCGACATGATGTTCTCCTCCAGGGGCGGGCGGGCGAGGACGACCCGCAGCACGGTCGGCGCGACGAGCACCATCTCGGCGGCCATCACCACTGCCACCCAGGTGACGAGTTCGGTGAGGCTGCCGCGGCTGCCGCCGTACCAGGCGGCGACGAGCTCGGCGAGGCCGGCGAAGACCGAGAAGATGCCGGCGCCCCGGACGCGGCCCTGCACCCGGGAGATCGCCAGGAAGAAGTGGTGGAAGACGAACGGCACGTAGGTCAGCGCCAGAATCATCAGCGCGGTGCCGGCCGACTCGGCGTAGCTCGCCCCGAACAGACCCATGATCGGCTTGGCGAAGAACACCACGATCAGCGAGACCGGCAGGCCGCCGCCGAGACAGATGAGCAGACCCATCCGTACCTTGGAGCGCAGCGCGGCCTTGTCGCCGCTGGCCACCGCGAACAGCGTCAGGGCCACGTTGCCCGGCACCATCGCCAGGAACGACAGCACCATGAACGCGGTGTAGAAGGACGCGTTCGCCTCGGCCGACAGCACCGCGGTGACGACCAGGGGCAGGGCCGCGCGCGGCAGGTAGGTGGCCAGGTTCAGCAGGTTGTGGTCGAACGTCGCCCGGCCCCGGCCGCGCAGCAGCGACACGCGGGGGCGTACCGAATCGACCATGCCCTTGCGCCGCAGCGTGCGGCCCAGGATCACCACCGAGAGCACCATGCCGGCGATCCAGGTGAGCAGCAGTTCGCCGCCGGTCAGGGTGAGCGGCAGCACGGCGAGCACGCCGAGCAGGACCAGCTTCACCACCGAGAACCAGGCGTTGCGCATCAGCTGCAACGGTCCCTGCAACAGCCCGACCAGGGCCTCGTCCAGGACCAGGGTCATCGCGTTGAGCGCGATGCCGAAGACCAGCAGCACGGTGGCGGCCGTGCTGCCGAGCGCGTTCTGCAGGCCGGGGACGGCCAGGTGGGCGAGCGCGACGTAGATCAGCCCGCCCAGGGTCGCGGCGCTGCCGGCGACCAGCAGGCAGGTGGAGATCAGTTCCCACTTGCGGCCGCGCAGCGCGGGCAGGTCGGAGATCAGCATGGTGCCCATGCCGAACATGCCGATCGTGCCGATCAGCGTCATCGCGGAGACCGCCGCGGACGCCTGGCCGACGGCCTCGGCCGGTGCGGTACGCGCGGCCAGCCACCAGTACGCGAAGCCGAACAGGGACGTGATCGCCGTCGTGGCCATCAGCGAACCGGCGTTCAGGAACAGGTCCAGATGCCCGCGCAGAACGGTGACCAGGCCACCACGACCCGGACCCTCCGGTCCCGGATCCAGGCTTTCCGGCACGACCTCGGTGACCGTACTTTCCACTACTACCGCCCCCAGTGCAGTGATCGAAGCCAAACGGTAGTTACCCGCAGTATTCGACTGCCACGGCAGAGTGGTGCACACTCCGCACACTGTCCGGAGTGGAGAACCTGCGGACCGGGGGACGGGTCCGGGACCGTTCGGTGGATCTTTGAGGCCCCTGGGACCTCAGGCGTTATGCCTGGTCACAGCCGTAACGTCCGATGCCGCGGGTGAGCCGGCACACGGCGGAAGGCCTACTCCTCCCAGACCGGCACGGAGGGTAGACCCCGCTCGGCCCGGGCCGCGTCGGTGAGCTCCTGGATCAGCCCGGTCTTACCCCGCGTGTACGCGTCGCCCGGCCCGAACTTGTCCATCAGCTCGCGCTTGAGGGCGGCGTACCGGTCCCGGTCGGCGGGATGGGTGAGCAGGTAGTCGCGCAGCAACCGTTCGTTGCGCACCGGCCAGCTCTCCGCCGTGACGATGTGCAGGTGGTAAGCCGTGCTGTCGTAGTCCTCACGCCGGAAGAAGAGGCGCTCCGGCATGTCGGTCGGCACCCTGCGGTAACCGAACGTCCCGAGCGCGCTGGTGTTGACGTCGTCGAGGTCCTCGAGACTGGCCATCAGGTCGATCACCGGTTTGGCCGGCAGCCCGGGCACGGCGGTGCTGCCGACGTGCTCGACCGCCAGGAACAGCGGAGCCAGCACGACACAGGCCTGCCGGCCCAGCTCGGCCCAGCGCTGATCCGGCTCCGCGATCGTCACAGCCAACCCACCTTCTTCAAGCGGCGGTGCAGCACCACCGCGGCCCCGGCCATCAGCAGCAGCACGCCCGCGTAGCCGTATCGCCAGCCCAGTTCGGGCATGAACTCGAAGTTCATCCCGTAGATGCCGGCGATGGCGGTCTGCACGGCGGCGATCGCGGCCCACGACGCGATCTTGCGCATGTCATTGTTCTGGTCCACCGACACCTGCGCCAGCCGAGCCTGCAGGATCGAGTTCAGCAGGTCGTCGAACCCGGCGACCCGGTCCACCGCCCGGTTCAGCCGCCCCCGCACATCCACCAGGTACGGGTACAGCCCCGCCGGCACGACGTCGCGGTCGAGCAGCCGCTGCAACGGCTCCTGCAGCGGCAGCACCGCCCGCTTGAACTCCACCATCTCCCGTTTGAGCTGGTAGATGTGCGCGATGTCGGGCGGTCTGCTGGCGGAGAAGGAGACCTCCTCCAGCGCCTCGAGGTCGTGCTCCACGTGCGCGGCGACCTCCAGGTAGAGGTCGACCATGCGGCTGCTGACCGCGTACGCGACCGCCCACGGACCCTCGGCCAGCAGGGCGGGCCGCTGCTCCAGTTCCTGGCGGACCGGCCGCAGCGCACCCGCGGCCCCGTGCCGCACGGTGATGACGAAACGGTCGCCGATCAGCACGGTGACGTCGCCGGTGTCCACCACCTCGGAGCTCTCGGTCAGCTCCTCGTGCTCGACGTAGCGCGCGGTGCGCAGCACGAGCCGGGTGACCTCGCCGATCACCTCGGCGGCGGGCCGGTGCCCGGCCGCGGTGGCCTGCTCGGCGGTGAGCTCGTGCAGGCCGAAGACCCGGGCGATCGCGGCCATCGTGGGCTCGTCGGGCTCGTGCAGCCCGAGCCAGACGAACGCGTCCTTCTGCCGGTGCGCCTGGCGGACGGCGTGCGCGTAGTGCAGCTGCCCGGGCCGGCGCGCACCGGCGTGATACACGGCACAGTCGACGACGGCGTCGGGGTTGCTGCGCCTCTGTTCCGGTGCGGCGGGCACCGGGCGGGCCAGGCCCTCGATGAGCCGGCCGAGCGTACGCGGAAGGGAGCGCGTCTCGCGCCGCCGCAACCCGAACATCCGCGGTTCCCCCATCGATCGCCGGCCGTCCGGGATGACCGTAACGGTTGACCGCCCGCTTGCGCCGCACCGTGTGCCCGTACCGGGTTCGGATCCTTCACCGGCGCCGGGCCGGGCCGGCTCGCCCAGCCCGGCCCGGCCGCCCGGATCAGGCCGAGCGACGCATCGCCCGGGTGCCGACCAGCAGGCCGAACGCGCCCACCGCGGCGGCCGCGATCGCGCCGGTCACGGTCGTCGACGCCCAGACGTCGCCGTTGAACAGGGCCCGTTCCGCGTCGACCACGTAGGTCAGCGGATTCCACTTCGACAGCGCCTGCAGCCAGCCCGGCCCGGCCTCGACCGGCAGCAGCATGCCCGCGAGCAGCAACAGCGGGAAGAGCAGGGTCTGCTGCACCGTCCAGAACAACCACTCCTGATTTTTGGCCGCCAGCGCCAGCGTGTACGACAGCGAGCCGAGCCCCAGGCAGAAGACCGAGAGGATGACCAGGCCCAGCAGCGCGCCGCCGAGGTGCAGGTCGAAGCCGAACGGCAGGCAGATCGCCACGATGACCGCGGCCTGCACGACCACCGGCACGATCTCCTTGAGCGCCCGGCCGATCAGCAGCGCGGGCCGGCGCAGCGGGGTGACCAGCATCCGCTCGTGCGATCCGGTCTGGATCTCGAAGAGCAGGTTGGAACCGGTCATCGAGGTGCCGAACAGGCACGACATCACCACGATGCCGGGCACGAACCACTGCAGGCTCAGATCGTCGGGCAGCAGCGGCGCGAACAGGCCCAGGAAGACCAACGGCTGGACCATCGCAAAGACGACGGTGAACGGGTTGCGCAGGACCGGCCGCAGTTCGCGGCTGAAGACCACGCCGGTGTCGGTGACGAGATTGGTCATGACTCAGGCCTCCACGAGAGCGGGTGCGGTTTCCCCGGTGTCCCCGGCCGACCGGGCGGCGCCGCCCTCGCGCAGGCTGCGGCCGGTCAGCTGGAGGAAGACGTCGTCGAGCGTGGCCCGCCTGACCTCGACCTCGGCCGGGGGCAGCCCCCAGGCCCGCAGGTCGTCGAGCAGCCCGGTGACCAGCCGGGGAGCCCCGGGGACGGAGATGGTCACCTCGGTGCCGTGCTGGTGGGACTTGTGCGGGACGCGGGCCGCGACCGCCGCCGCGTCGGTCTCGTGCTCGAAGCCGAGGACGATCCGGTCGCCGACGTGCTCGTCCTTGAGCCGGGCCGGGGTGTCGTCGGCGATGATCCGGCCGTGGTCGATCACGATGACCCGTTCCGCCATCGCGTCCGCCTCGTCGAGGTAGTGGGTGGTCAGCACGATCGTGGTGCCGTACCGCTCGCGCAGCTCGACGATGTGCTCCTGCAGATTGGCGCGGTTCTGCGGGTCCAGCCCGGTCGACGGCTCGTCGAGGAAGAGCAGCTCGGGGGCGTGGATCAAACCCATCGCGATGTCCAGGCGGCGGCGCTGGCCACCGGAGAGCGTCGACACGGTCCGGTCGGCGACCTCACCGAGGTCGAGCGACTCGATCAGCTCGGCGGCGCGCCGCCGGGCGTCGGCCACCTTCATCCCGTACGCGCGACCCTGGCTGATCAGCTCGTCGCGGCCACGCTGGCTGTGCGCGGCGCCGTTGCCCTGACCGATGTAGCCGATCCGGTGGCGTACCTCGCGTTGCGCGCGGACCACGTCGTGGCCGGCGACCCGGGCGGTGCCGGAGGTCGGCGGGATCAGCGTGGTGAGCATGCGCAGGGTGGTCGACTTCCCGGCGCCGTTCGGGCCGAGCAGCGCGACCAGCTCACCCGGGGCGACGGTGAGGTTGATCCCGCGTACCGCCTGCACGTCCTTGAAATGCCTGGTCAGGTCGTGTGTCTCAATCATGGGATCCACGCTAGGAGCAGATGCGGCCACTTTTTGACCGCAATCGACGGCAGACTGACGACATGGCGAACACGAGTGCCCGGATGCTGCGGCTGCTCTCCCTGCTGCAGACCCACCGCTACTGGCCCGGCACCGAGCTGGCGGACCGGCTGGAGGTCAGCCCGCGGACCCTGCGCCGCGACGTCGACCGGCTGCGCGAGCTCGGCTATCCCGTCGACGCGGCCCGCGGCGTCGCCGGCGGCTACCAGCTGCAGGCGGGTGCGGCGGTGCCCCCGCTGCTGCTCGACGACGAGGAGGCGGTCGCCATCGCGGTCGGGCTGCGTACCGCGGCGGCCGGGGCGGTCGCCGGCTTCGAGGAGACCTCGGTGCGGGCCCTGGCGAAGGTCATCCAGCTGCTCCCACCCCGGCTGCGTAAGCGGATCGACGCGTTGCAGGCGGCGACCGCGCCCGGGGTCTTCGGCGGCGGCCCGGCCCTGAACGCCGCCAGCCTGACCACGATCGCCCTCGCCTGTCGCGGCGAGGAGCGGCTGCGCTTCGCCTACACGCCCCGCGAAGGCGCAGAATCCTCCCGCTACGTCGAACCGCACCGCCTGGTCTCGCTCGGCCGCCGCTGGTATCTGGTCGCCTGGGATCTGGACCGCGGTGACTGGCGCAGCTTCCGGATCGATCGGCTGACCGCGCCCCAACTGACCGGCGCCCGCTTCCGTCCCCGCGAGATCCCCGGCGGCGATCCGGTGGCCTGGATGCGTTCCCGGCTGGCGGCGGTGCCGAACCGCTACGACGTGTCGGTCGTCATCGGCCGGCCCGCGCCGGAGGTGCAGAGCTTCGTGGGCCAGTGGGGCACGGTGGAGCCGGAGTCGGCGGCGAGCTGCCGGCTGCGGATGAACGTGGACGACCTCGGCTGGCCGGTCATGGTGCTGGGCATGCTGGGCGCCGACTTCACAGTGGAGTCACCTCCGGAATTGCGCGATCAGGCCCGCGCAGCAGGCGAAACCCTGCTGCGCGGAGCCGACCGGTAGCTGGACGGATCGGCGCCCCCGTGGCGCCGATCCGCACGAGAAACCTATCGACCGGGTACGACATTTTTTCGCGTCGCCGCCGCGCGGCACTCCCGGGCGGATCCGGGGAAACCCGGCTGAGAATGTCGGTGGTGACCGGCATACTTCCGGTCGTGAACGAGGTACCGGAAACCGTCGACGACGTCATCGAGCTGGTCCGCTCCGGCCGGCCGCCGAAATATGTCTTCTTCTGGGGCCACCGGCCGCAGCGCGACGGCAGCATCGGCACCGGCTGCCTGAGCCAGTGGTGGCCGTCGGCGTTCACTGTGGACGATGTGCGCTTCAGCTCGGCGGAGCACTACATGATGTGGCGCAAGGCGCTGCTCTTCGGCGACGAGGAGACCGCCCGGCTCATCGTCGCGGCCGGCCACCCCCGCCAGGCCAAGATGCTGGGCCGCCGGGTCCGCGGTTTCGACGAGCAGACCTGGGTCCGGCATCGCTGGTCCATCGTCACGCAGGCCAGTGTGGCGAAGTTCGGCCAGCGTCCCGAGCTGCGTGACTTCCTGGTCGGCACGGGGGAGCGGATCCTCGTCGAGGCCAGTCCCACGGACCGGATCTGGGGCATCGGGCTGGCCGCCACCGACGAGCGGACGGCCGACCCGGCCCGGTGGCAGGGGCTCAATCTGCTCGGCTTCGCCCTGATGGCCGCCCGTGAGCAGCTCAGGGGATGAGCCGGCGCATCCGCCAGGCCCACACGTCGTCGTCGGGTCCGGCTCCGTAGGCCCTGCGCTTGCTCATCTGTTCGAAGCCGCGCGCCCGGTAGAACGGGATGCCCTTGTCGTTGTCCACGACCACGGAGACCCACAGTTCCTCGGCGCCGAGCTCGGTCACCTGCTCGGTGATCCTGTTCAGCAGCAGGGTGCCGAGCCCGCGCCCGCGTTCGGCCGGGTCCAGATAGATGACGAAGAGCTCACCGACACCCGGCGCGGTCGTGCCACCACCGGCCGCGCCGAGCACCCGGCCGTCCTCCTCGACGACCTGGTAGCCCAGCCAGCCGGGCGGCCTCGCGGCGATCTCCCCGGCCACCCGCTCCGGGTTGTAGAACTCGGCGATGACCCGTTCGACGTAGTCGCCGGGCAGCAGGCCGGCGTAGGTGTCGCGGTAGGCGTCGGTGCAGATCCGGCAGATGGCCGCCACGTCGCCGGCGGTGGCGGCTCGGACGCTCGCGTTCATGCGGGGCAGATTAACCCGGCCGGCCGGTCACCATCGGCGGCGGTGACCCGCGCGGTCCCGGACGGTGGCCCAGACCATCTTGCCGCCCGTGGTCGGGATGGCACCCCAGGCCACCGAGTCGGCGTGCACCACGCGCAGGCCGTGCCCGCGCTCGTTGAGCGGCAGCCCCGGCGCCACCGGGCACGGGTCGATGATCCGCGGCAGTGTGGGGTCGCGGTCCCGGACCGCCAGGTGCAACGCGGTGCCGCGACGCGAGATCGACACTTCCATCTCCGTACGGGCGTGCTCGACCGCGTTGGCGACCAGCTCGGAGAGCACGGCCCGGCCGGGATGCAGCAACGGCGCGAGGTTCCAGGCGTGGCAGGCGCCGCCGACGAGATTGCGCGCGACGCCGGGGGAGACAGGCGAGGGTGGCAGGCGCATCCGGACCACGTCGGTCAGCGGACGACTGCCGGTGAGCGACTCCCGGGCCTCCGCGAGCGAGGCGAAGACCGGCAGGTAGCGCCGGGCGCCGATCTGGCCCAGCCGGTGCGCGAGCGGCGACCCGGCGGGCAGGCAGAGGGCGAGCCGGGCGGGCGGATCGGCGGCCGCGGCGGCCTGGGTCGCGGACAACCACACCGGCACGCTGTCGGCCGCCGGGTCCGTCACGCCGGCCACGTCGATGAGGATGGCGGCGGGACTTTCGGCCAGGCAGCGACCGATCTCCAGGGCCACCGTGGCGCCGAGCTGCGGATGCCAGTCGCCGCGTACCGCGATGTCGATGACCGCCCCGTCCACGTCCGCGGTGACCGAGACCTGGGCGCGGGCCCCGTCGAGCGCGGGCAGGAACAGGTACGGAGGGTTCTCCTCCATGGACGCGGCTCCTCAGTCGGCACGTCGGTCGGGGTATCAGGCAGTCTCGGCCGCTGTCCGCCGCCGGTCAACGAAGCTCACCCGTACGGGTGCAATCGGCCGGCTCGGCCAGGGAGGATGGTCGGGTGACCGGACTAGGTGCCATCTTCCTGCCCCAGAATCCGCCCGAGCGGCTGCGGAGCATCGCCCGCGCCGCTGACGAGGCCGGCCTCGAACAGCTCTGGTTGTGGGAGGACTGCTTTCTGAACAGCGGTGTCGCGGCTGCCGCGGCCGCACTGGCCTGGACGACGAGGCTGCGGGTCGGCATCGGCATCCTGCCGGCGCCCCTGCGCAACGTGGCCCTGACCGCGATGGAGGTCGCCACGCTGCACCGGATGTTCGGCGACCGCGCGATCGTCGGCGTCGGGCACGGCGTGCAGGAGTGGATGGCTCAGGTCGGCGTCAAGGCGGCGTCGCCGATGACCATGCTGCGGGAGCAGGCCACCGCCCTGCGGGAGCTGCTGCGCGGCGAGACCGTGACCGCCGAAGGCCGCTACGTGCGGCTGGCCGAGGTCAAGCTGGACTGGCCGCCGGAGCAGCCGCCGGCGCTGTTCATCGGTGCGACCGGTCCCAAGACCTTGCAACTCTCGGGGGAGCTGGCCGACGGCACGATCCTGACCGGCGGCACCTCCCCGGAGGGTGTCCGAGCGGCCCGGGAGCACATCGGCCGGGCGGACGGCCACCAGCTCGTCGTCTTCCTACCGGCGGCGATGGGCCCGACGGCGGCTGACCGCATGGCCCGCCAACAGGAGCGCTACGGCATGGACTTCCCAGGAGTGGCGGGCGACGCCCGGGCGGTAGCGGCGACGGTCGAGCGCTTCGCCGAGGCCGGTGCGACCACTGTGGTCCTCCAGCCGACGGTGGACGACCCGGACCCGGAAGCGTTCGTCCGGGCCGTGGCGACGGAGGTACGCCCCCTGGTCGGCTGACCTGCACTATCGTGTCCGACATGCCCATTTCGCCATACCTTCGTAGCCTGCGCGAAGTCATCGGCCACCGGATGCTGCTGCTGCCGGGCGTCACCGCGGTGGTCTTCGACGACGCGGGCCGGCTGCTGCTGGGCCGGCGCGCGGACAACGGCAGCTGGGCACTCATCGCGGGCACGATGGACCCGGGCGAGCAGCCGGCGGAGACGGTCGTCCGAGAGGTGTACGAGGAGACGGCCGTCCACGTGGTCCCGGAACGGATCACCAGCGTGCTGACCCAGCCGCCGAACACGTACCCGAACGGCGACGAGACGGAATTCGTCGACATCACCTTCCGCTGCCGGGCGGTTGGGGGCGAGGCCCGGGTGAACGACGACGAGTCGCTGGCGGTGGGCTGGTTCGAGCTGGGCGATCTGCCCCCGATCAACGACCTGAACCGCCGGCGCATCGAATACGCGCTGACGCCCGGCGCGGACGCCTGGTTCAGCGCCCCGGCCGTCCATCAGCCCTGACCCGCGGCTCTCAGAGCCGGCGGGCGCGCACGTGGTCGTCGTGCCAGACGTCGCCGACCAGGAACTTCTTCGTGCCGATGATCTCGAAGCCGTGCTTGGCGTAGAACTTGGCCGCCCGCTCGTTGCGCTGGTTGACGCCCAGCCAGCAGAGCCGCGCCCCGGTCGCCGCGGCGGCCTCGAGCGTCGCCGTCATCAGCGTGGCGGCGATGCCGGAGCCGTGGTTGCGCGCGGCGACATAGAACTTGCTGAGCTCGATCGCCGGCGCCGCGGTCGAGTCGTCGGGCGTCCCTGGCCGCGGCGGCGGCGATGCGGAACGAACCACGGCCGCCAGTTCCGGGTCCTGGATCGGGCCGCCGATCAGCATCGCGTACCCGACCGCCACGCCGGCGTCCTCGGCCAGCAGCACGATCCGCGCCGGGTCGGCCAGGTACTTCTCGAAGCTCGCCAGAGCGAGATGTTCGGCGATGAAAGCGTCGATGTCGGTCTGAAGCGTGCCCGGCGGGGTAGCCAGACCGAAGGTGTCGGCCGCAAGCCGGTGCAGCTCAGCCGCGTCCGCCGGGACCGCGCGCCGGATGGTGATCGCCATGGCGTCACGATAACGGCGGCGTGACGCGGGCCATCGGGGCGTCCCGAAACTGGAAAGAGGGTTTAGAGTCGTGCCGACCGACCGATCGACGGTCCGGAACGGGAGGATGAAGCGGTGAGCGAACCGGCATTCCAGCGCAGAGGCCTCGACGACGTGATCCCGGTGCCGGCCGAGGTGCGGCCCGACCCGGCCGCCGACTTCACCATCGGCGAGGGTACGGCGATCCGCACGGCGCCCGGTTCGACCGAGGCCCGCCGGATCGGTGAGTACCTTGCCGCGCTGCTGCGCCCGGCCACCGGGTACGCGCTGCCGGTCGGCGAGGACTCCGGTGAGATCGCCCTGCTGCTCGACCCCGCCCCCGACCTCGACGCGGACGGCGACTTCGACGGCGCCCCGGACGAAAGTTACCGGCTCGAGGTCAGCGGGTCCGGTGTCACGGTGCGGGCTGCTGCCGCGGCCGGCCTGTTCGCCGCTGTGCAGACTCTGCGGCAGTTGTTGCCCGCCGCGATCGACGCGCCCGGCCCGCAGCAGGGCGCATGGGTGCTGCCCGGTGGCGAGATCGTCGACCGCCCCCGCTTCCCGTACCGCGGCGCGATGCTCGACATCGCCCGGCACTTCTTCACCGTCGCCGAGATCAAGGCGTACATCGACTCGCTGGTCCAGTTCAAGATCAATCACCTGCACCTGCACCTGACCGACGACCAGGGCTGGCGGCTGGAGATCGACGGCTGGCCGAAGCTCACCGAGGTCAGCGGCGGTGAGGGCACGGGCGTGGACGGCACCGGGCCGGGCTTCCTGACCCGCGCGGACTACACCGAGCTGGTCGGCTACGCGGCCGACCGGTTCGTGACGATCGTGCCGGAGATCGACATGCCGGGACACGTGAACGCGGCGCAGGTCGCGTACCCCGAGCTGACCGCCGACGGCGTCGCGGTGGCACCGCGTACCGACATGGAGGTCGGCTACAGCTCGCTGGTCGCGGACAAGGAAGAGACGTACGCGTTCGTCGAGGACGTCGTCCGCGAGGTCGCGGCGCTGACCCCGGGCCCGTACCTGCACATCGGCGGCGACGAGGCCCAGGCCACGACGGCGGAGGACTACCGCACGTTCATCCAGCGGGTGCTGCCGCTGGTCGCCAAGTACGGCAAGCGCGTCGTCGGCTGGCACGAGATGGCGGGCGTGGAGCTCCCGGAGACAGCGATCGCCCAGTACTGGCGAATCGAAGCAACCGACGAGGGCACCGCCCGGGCCGCCGCCAACGGCAGCAAGGTGATCATGTCACCGGCGGACCGCAGCTACCTGGACATGAAGTACACCCCCGACAGCAAGCCCGGCCTGGACTGGGCCGGCGTGATCAACGTCGAACGCTCATACGACTGGGACCCGGCAGACCGCCTCCCGGGCGTATCAGAACAACACCTCCTCGGCGTCGAGGCGCCGCTGTGGTCGGAAACGCTGCGCAGCCTTACGGACGTGCAGACGATGACGTTCCCGCGCCTGCCGGCTGTCGCGGAGATCGGCTGGTCCCCGCGCGCTACGCACGACTGGGAGTCGTTCCGGCAGCGGCTGGCGGCTTTCGGTCCCCGCTGGCGTAACCAGGGCATCGCCTTCCACGCGTCCCCGGAGATTCCCTGGACCTAGGGCGGCCCCCGTCGCAGGCCATGACGTCCGGGGCGAATGCGGAGGTCATGGTCCGCGAGCGGCTGCGGTGGGCGAGCTTGAGTGAGTGATTGGTCCCGCTTGATGCTGGGCGTCGCCCGGCCGTGGACTGCCTGGCGGCTAGCCCAGTTCGAGGGCGGGGCAATGCAGGGTGGGGCCAGTTCGGGGCCGGGGCCAGTTCGGGGCCGGGGCCAGTTCGGGGCCGGGGCCAGTTCGGGGCAGGATCAGTTCAGGAGCGGGACCAGTTCGGGGCGGGACCAGTTCGGGGCGGGGCCAGCTCGGGGCGGGGCCAGTTCGGGGCGGGGCCAGCTCGGCGCCGGGGGCCATGCTTCGCGGTTGACCCGCTTCGCGGTTGACCCGCTTCGCGGTTGACCCGCTAGGTCGGCGGCCAGAAGCGCACGGTGGTCGTCGGTGAACGAAAACCCACTCAGCGGTGGGTCGGGCTCAGCGGTAGGCCCGCCCCAGCGGTAGGCCCGGCCCAGCGGTAGGCCCGGCCCAGCGGTGGGTCCGGCTCAGCGGTGGGTCCGGCTCAGCGGTAGGCCCGGCTCAGCGGTGAGGCACCGCTTCGCGGGAGCCCCCGCTTCGCGGGAGCCCTCCGCGGTGCGACCCATCCTGCGTCCGGGCTTGACCAGCACAGGACCCGGCCCACTCCCGCGGGAAGACCCGCCAGGCTCACCGCTCAGCAATCACCACCCAGCTGTGATCGGGCCCGCTGACCCATCCCCAGCTGGGGGATCGGCCCGCTGGCTCTTGCCCAGCCGGGGAGAACCCCGGCCAAGGCGTCAGCCGATCCGCTCCACCAGGGCGACGTGGTCCTTCGCCGGATCCGAAACCGTCCCGACTCCCCAGAACGCCGACGTCCCCGGAATGTTCTCCACCGCCGAGAGGAACGGGTCCGCCGCCCAGAACGGATTGTCGGCCCGAACCTTCGGCCCGTAGACCACGCTCCACTTCTTGCCCTGGTAGCGCAGGAACAGCGACCCCGGATACGACACCCCGTACGGCTCGGTCGGGTTGCTTCCGGTCACCCACAGATTTCCGGCCGGGTCCCCGCCGACGGCCCACAGATTGGCCGACTCCGTCGGTGCGGCCACGCGCTGCCACGAGACACCATCCCAGTGCATGATCAGCGGCTTCGGCCGAGACGAGTCGTACTCGATGGTTCCGACCGCCCACGCGTCGGTGGCCGAACGCGCGTGCACGCCGGTCAGCCGGGCACTCTGCACCTTCGGCAGCGTCGCCACCCGCCAGGTGCCGCCGGTGCGCTGCACGATCAGTGGTTCCGGGTAACCGGCGTCGTCGACGTGCCAGGAGCCGACCGCGAACGCGGCACCGGCCGGTGCGGTCGCCACCGCCTGCAGACCCCCGCTCCACCTGTCACTGCCCGGCACGACCACCTCGCGCAAACGCTGACCGTCCCACTCCATGACGAGAGCTCCACCCGCACGCCGGGCGCCGACGATCAGCGGCTTGCCGTTGCGGGCCGCCACGTCGCTGAACCGGCCCTGATCGGCCGCCGCAATGCCCTGCCAGGCCGTGCCGTCCCAGCGAGCCGCGTACGGCGACTGCCTGTCGTCCTGCCCGACCGCCCACACGTTCGAGGGATCCACCGCGCTCACCGCCTCCGGTGAGTCGAACGGCGCGGGCAGGAGGCTCTCCGACCACGTCCTGCCGTTCCACCGCACCAGGGCAGCCGGCTGGACCGGAATGCGCCCGTACGCGTTGTCCTGATATCCCACCGCCCAGGCGTCAGCCGGCCCGGTCGCGCTCACGTCGACCAGCCGGCTCGCCGGTTTCAGTGGCGGTTCCGCCGCTGTCCGCCAGGTCACCGCCGCCTCGGCCGGCACCGCACCGGCCAGGCTGACGGTGATCGCTCCGACCACCGCCACCAACGGCGCACGCCTCATCGCCCCCATGGACATCTCCCTCGATAGGTGGGATGCCCATCAGCGTCACAGCTGTCGATGGTCGGCGCGAGGTGTGCGGCCTGACCGTAAGGACCTCGTAAGAGGTCCCTCCTGGTTCACGGAACTACGATTTGCACGTCGCTGGCCGGCCGGGCCGGGATCCGGCTCAGGTTGATGCTCAGGTCCTGCGGGGGCAGGTAGTAGTCGAGCCGGGCCAGCCGTTGCACCAGGGTGCCCAGCAGGGCGACCGTGATCCGTTCGCCCGGGCAGCGGTGACCCGTGCGGGGATCGCCGCCACCCTGCGGGATCAGGTCGAAGTCGCCGATCGGCCGGTCCACGAAACGCTCCGGACGGAATTCGTACGGCTGAGGGAAGAGCAGGTGATCATGGTTCTGGCCGTAGACATCGAGCAGCACCAGGGCGCCCTTCGGGATGTGCTCGCCGGCGAAGGTCAGGTCGGCGATCGCCCGGCCGCCGAGGAACGGGGCGAACGGGTAGAAGCGGCGCACCTCGTGCACGAAGGCCGCGGTGAACTCGTCGTCGCCGTCCCGCAACGGGCGGCGGTGCTGCGGCCAGCTGTCCAGGGCGTGCGCGCTGAACGCGACGAACCACGCGACCGCCGTCGCCGGACGGATGATGTTGATCAGTTCCACGGCCGCCGTACGGGGCTCGAGCGGCTCGCCGTCCTCGCGGAAGTGCGCGATCGTGGTGATCGCCGCGTCGGCCGGTGCGATGACGTCGCCGCTGCGTACCCCCTCGATCTTTGTGGCCAGCCAGCGCTCGCGCCGGCGGCGGGCCGCCAGGGCGCGCCAATGCCGTGGGCCCGGGGTCGCGAAGCCGTCCACCATCGCGACCAGGTCGGCGGCCAGTTTCGGCAGCTCGTCGTCAGTGACGGGGATGCCGGTCCACCGGGTCACCGCGCGGGCGATGACCAGGGCCGACTCGTCGAAGAGAGTCACCGGCGACCGGCCGCGCCAGCTCTCCGCCGCCTCGTCGAACGACTCGCCGACCAGTTTGGCCAACACGTCGACGCCGTCGTTCATCAGCAGCGCGACGAACAGCGCCTTGCGGTGCCGGTGCGCCTCCCCGTCGAGCGTGTGCACCGCGCCCTTGCCGAACAGCGTGGCCACGACCGGAGGCGGCAGAGCAGAGTGCCGCTCGAGGTGGCTCTCGTCGTAGAAGAACCGCACGGCCTCCGGTCCGCAGACCGCCACCGCCCGCCGGCCCAGCACCCGCAGCGGCACGGGCCGGCCGTGATGCCGGCGGCGGAGATCGGGCAGCCAGGCGTAGCCCTTGATGCCGGCCACGAGAGTCTGATCAAGGTCAGTCATGCGGTCGTGGATCCCCACGAGGCCGCCGCCGAAACGGCGGCGTTGTGTCGCCGGCGTGAACGTCCCGAAATCTTCCTTAAATCTTCTTACCGGTACGGCGGGCCGACACGCCGGATCCGCGCACGTCACCGCCCTTGTTCGGGGCTCAATCGTGACCGTCCGGCGGAGCGGCGGCCATGGCGTCGTCGTAGGCGCGCCCTAGGCTAGCCGCGTGCAGAAGAGGGTGCTGGCATCGGCGACCGCGCTGGCCGGGTTCCTGCTCGTCGCGGCACTGCAGCTCGCGCTGGTCGTGGTGCCGGTCCTGCTGCTGCTCTCGATGCTGCCCGGCGCGGCCGCTCTGCGCCTCGGCGTCCCGGTCTGCATCGCGACGGTCGGCGTGATGGCGTATGCGACCTGGCGCGCCCTGCACACGCGCCGCCCGGAGCCGGTCGGCATCCCGGTGACCCGCGCGGACGCCCCGCGCCTGTGGGAGCTGCTCGACGGCGCCGCGGCGGCCGCCGGCACGCGCACGCCCGATCGGGTGACGATCGTCGCCGACGCGGCCGCGAAGATCATCGAGCGCACCCGCCTGCTCGGCCTGCTCGGCGGCCGACGCGACCTGTACCTCGGCCTGCCCCTGCTCCAGGCGTGGGACGAGGCACATCTGCGCGCGGTCGCGGCCCACGAGCTCGGCCACTTCTCGCCGCGCCTGGGCCGCCTCGCGCCCCTCGCCTACCGCGGCCGGGTGGCGGTGGGCCGAACGGTGCCGCGCATCCCGCCGCGCAATCCCGCCGGTCCACTGCTGCGGACGTACGCGAAGTGGTACCGCCGGATCGACGCACCGTTCAGCCGGGCCCAGGAGCTGACCGCCGACCAGATCGCCGCCGAGTACGCCGGCCGTCCTGCCGCCACCGCGGTGCTGCGCGACCTACCCGCGCTGGATGCTCTGCAACGGATCTTCCACGCCGAGTATCTGGGTCCGGGCTGGCAGGCGGGCCACGTGCCGGACGACCTGTTCGGCGGCTTCCTCCGGGTGCTGGCGGCCCGGGCGGACGACGTGGCGGTGCTGCGTGCCCGCGACCCGGGCGTTCCGTCCACTTGGGACACCCATCCGCCGGTCTCCGATCGGCTCGCGGCACTGAGCGCGGCCCAGGTCGTCACGCCACGAACGCCTGGCGCGGACGAGCGAGAGCCGGAGTTGGTCGGCGCGGCGGCCTCGACCTCCAGCGCCTCGATGACCACGGCCGGGCTGAGCACGGGCGGGCCGGTTACCGCAGGCGGGCCGGGCGCCGGCGGGGAGCCGGGCACCGACGGTCGGCCGAGCACCGGCGGTGCGGAAACCGACGAAGCCGGGAAGCCGATGGAGTCGCCCGTCAAGGCGGTGGGCGACGATGATGCATCGCCGGATCCGGCATTCAGCGCGTTGCCCGTCACCGCAGGTCAGCCGGATTCCTCGGCGGGAGCCTCGACCGCCGTGACCAAGCCCGATGGGGAAGCCGCATCTGAGCCCGACAAGGTAAAGGCCGCGCCGGCCGGTGTGGACGATCCGCAACCGGCCGGGTTCGATCTCGGCGCCCCGGCCGGAGACCTGGTTCCCGACCTGCCCGGACTCGGACGGGCGCTGCAAGGGGTCGCCTTCCCGGCGCAGGGCCGCACCACCGTCGATTGGGACTCCTTCTTCGGTGCCGCCCGCACGGTCGAGATGCAACGGGAGGCCGACGCCGCCCTGGCCACCATCTCCCGCGCCGCCGCCGTGCCCGTCGGGACGGCCGCCGATGTTCTTGACCTCGCCGCCGACGGCCGGCTGCACAAGGCCGCCGAATCAGTCTTCGCCGGCCTCCCCGCCGACGAGACCGCCGCCCGCGTGGCCGAGCTCGTCACCCTGCTTCTCGCCCTGGCCGCGTTGCGCAGCGGGGCCGCCCGCTGGCGGCACAGCTGGACCGGCAACGCCGAGCTCATCGCCGCCGACGGTGCCCACCTCGATCTCGGTGGCCTCGCCGCACTGGCCAGTGACCCCGCGACGGTCGCCACCGCCCGGGAACGGCTCGCTGAGCTGCGCATCGATCCCGCCGCCGTGGCCGGTGCGGACACCGCACAGACCCGGCCCGAGGTCGTCGGCGGCGTGGTCAATCTGATCGTCGACGGCGCCCGGACCGACCTGCTCATTGTCGACACCGGACTGTTCCTCGTGCCAGGTCTGCCCCGTTCGCAGAACGGCTCGGCCAAGCGACGGCTCGCCCGGTTCGCGGCCGCTGATGTGCCGCAGCGCGACGAGACCGCGCCGGGCAGCCGGTTCGTGCCGTTCGCCGAGGTGGCCGGCGCCACTCGGACGCGGCGTCGGAGCTGGGATCTGAGCCTGCGGGACGGCGGGACGCTCAGCGTGCGGACGGCGCTGGACTCCGACGAGCTGCCGGGTGGCTGGGCCGCGCTCGACGACGCCGTAGCGTTCCTGTCCCGTACCAGATAGTTGCCGGGCCGGCTGAACCGTTGATCGCCGGCGTCCGTGGTGAAGATAGAGACGTCATTCCGACGGGATGAGTCACGAACTTGTCACCAGGGGTCATCATGGGTGCCATGTTCGTTCGCTTACCCTTCGCCGAATTGGGTAGATGAAGGCCACTCGAAGCGGCGATGATCGTCACTGACAGGGGGGAGGGGCGCTATGGAACGGGGACCAATGGCGCTCTTCGGGGCCATCGTCGCGATCGGCCTCGGACCGGCAATGTGGCTCGGCGTGCAGTTCGGTCAGGTGACGTTGTCGCCTGAGCGTCCGCCCGCCGTGACATCCGTGCAGAACAACGTGGACGCGCCCCGCGGCGGTTCCGGTGCGGGCGACGCACCGACCGAGGCCGAGGCGATCCGTACCGAGCCGAAGTCGAACACCCAACCGCTCACCCGGACCAAGAACGCCCGCCCGGCCACGACGAAGTCGCCGTCGCCGTCGCCGTCCGATTCGGAAAAGCCGCCGACGTCACCGACCGACCCGGCCTCCTCGGAGACGCCGGATCCCGGCGACAACGAGACGACCCCGCCGACGGAGTCGACGACCCCGCCGGACGATCCGCCGCCGACCGACGAGGACCCGGACGTGCCGCCACAGCCGCCGACCGACCCGAAGATTGAGCAGACCGCGAGCGACGCCTCAATCGTCTGACGACTGACCCACCCGGAGCCCGGGCCCGAGCGGCCCGGGCTTCGCGCTGTCCGAAGAAGAAGCAACGGAAAACCCGTCCGAAGAAGCAACGGAAGGCGGAGCCGCGGAGAGATACGTGCGGCTCAGACCGCGGGCCGTCTCCGCGAAGCATTCCCGCAGCTCCGGCGGATCGAGCACCTCCGCCTCCGCCCCCAGTTTCAACAACTCGATATGCCCGTGCCGCACCGATTCGATCGGCACTGTCGTGGTCAGCCACCCGTCGTCCCCGGCCGGCCCCGCGCAGGCCCGGGCCGCCCGCGCCATCTCCGGCGGGAAGACGTACGCCATCCGGTCGAGGGCCTCGGTCGTCATCCGTACGGTCGCCTGCGCCCGGTAGACGCCGCGTTCGTACTGCTCGGTCCACTCCTGCCAGAACCGGGCCAGATCAAAGTCAGCCGGTCGGTGGGCCGGCTCGTCGAGCAGTTCGGCGTCGAGGATGTTCACCACCCGGTACGCCGCGACCCGCTCCTTGGATCCGGCCACCAGATACCAGCGTCCCGCCTTCAGCACGACGCCCAGCGGAGACAGCGTCCGGTTCACCTCGCGAGGCGCCTTCCAGCGCCGGTAGCGGACCTCGATCATGCGGGCCCGCCACACCGCGTCCGCCACCGTGGCCAGGTGCGGAGTCGGCTCGTCGGCGCGGAACCAGCCCGGCGCGTCCAGGTGGAAGCGTTCGCGTACCCGGTCTGCCCGGTCGGCCAGCTCACCCGGCAGCGACGCCCGCAGCTTGAGCTGCGCGGCCGCCAGCACCGACCCGAGGCCCAGTTCCGCAGCCGGGCCTGGCATCCCGGCCAGGAACAGCGTGCCGGCCTCGTCGCCGGTGAGGCCGGTCAGCCGGGTGCGGTAGCCGTCGAGCAGCTGGTAGCCGCCGGCCGGGCCGCGGTCGGCGTAGACCGGCACACCGGACGCGCCGAGCGACTCGACGTCGCGGTAGACCGTCCGGACCGAGACCTCGAGCTCGGTGGCGAGTTCCTGGGCGGTCATCCGCCCGCGGTTCTGCAGCAACAGCAGCAGGGAGAGCAGCCGGGACGCGCGCATCCGCCCAGCATGGCACCGGCCGCGTGCGGTGAGCACGCGGCCGGGATGCGGACGGGGTCAGAGGCTGAGGATGCGGTTCAGCATGTCCCGGTAGCCGCGCAGCTGCACGCGCAGCTGCTCGGTGTCCTCGGTGTCGTTGTTCAGGCCTTCACGCTGCGAGCGCAGGCTGGCGGAGAGCTTCTCGACGGCCTCGTCGACCAGCTTCGCGGCGTCGCCGGCGGCGTCCTTGGGGCTGTCGACGAAACGCAGCTGCACGTCACGCCACCGCTCCTGGAACGTCCGGGCGTCGTCCTGGTCGAACAGGCCGCCGGACTTCTCCGCCGAGCTGCCTGCGACCGAAGCCGAGCTGCCGGCGACCGGAGCCGAGCTGCCTGCGACCGGAGCCGAGCTGCCGGCGACCGGAGTCGAGCTGCCGGCGGTCGCGGCAGCGACAACCGGGACGGCCGCTTCGGCGGGCGGCGTGCTGTCGATCGGCGTACCCGTGGCCGGGTCGACGGCCTTGGGGTCGTCGAAGCCACCGTCGTCCTTGAGCGGGGCGTCGTCCTTGAGTGGAGTGGCGTCGGCGGTGTTGCCGTCCGAGGCGGCGCTCTCGAGGGAAGTCTCGGTGGCGGGGTCGACGGCCTTGGGGTCGTCGAAGCCGCCCTCGTCCTTGAGCGCGGCGGACGTCGCCGGGGCCTGGTCGTCGAAGGTGGTGACCGAGTCGTCCCGGTTGCCGTCGCCGTCGAGGTCGGGGAGGTCGCCGGACCGCGCGGAGACCGCACCGGGGCCGGTGTCGCTCGTGTCGTCGAGCGGAACGTCCACCACGTCGTCCGGATCGGTGCGGTCGCGTCCGTCGCGGGTGTCCTCGGCGGTCCAGGTGGCCGGGACGGTGTCGGGGGCGGTGACCGTGCCGTGGCCGGGGTGGGGGTCCGCGGCCGAGTTGACCACGCCGTCGCCCGGGGCGACGTTGGCGTCGTCGCCGACGCCGGTGTCGGCGGCCGAGTCGCGGTCGGTCGCGTCCCACCGGTCGTTGGTCGGGTTGGCCATGGCCGACGCCGCCACCGCGCCGCCGACGGTCGACGCGCCGAACGCGGTCGGCTGCGGGCTCGGCTCGTGGAACGGCGGCGGGTCGGTGTCCTCGCGGCGGGTCACGTCATCGACCTCCTGGTCCACGACGCCGTCCCGGTCCGGGTCGGCTGCCGTGCTGTCGGCTGGGGTGCGGTCGTCGGCTGCGGGCGGGGTGTTCGACCAGGGCGACGGCGGCCGCTGGTTCGGTACGGCCACCGGCTCGGACCGTACCCGCTCGGGCCCGTCGTCCTGGGCCTGGTCATCGCTGGACTCGCGCGCGTCGTTGGAGAAGAAACGCATGGTCGGCTCCTCAGCGGCTCGTGGCGTCGGGACGGGAGCCCGCGACGTCGCTGTCGTGGTTGTTGATCTGCTGGTTGGGGACCTTGGGCTCGTCCGCCGGGGTGCTCGCGCCCTCGCTGCGGACCGGGTTCTCGCCGAGCAGGTCGGCGAAGAGGGCACGGTAGTGGACCAGCGCCTGCCGCAGGTCCTCGGTGTCCGCCTGGCCGTTCTTGCTGCGCTCGCTGATGGCGTGGGCGTCGCGGTAGTGCTCGAGCGTGCGGGCGTGCTCGACGGAGAGGGTGGCGAGCTGGTCGTCGTAGTCGCCGGTCGGGTAGCCGCGCTCGGCGATGAGCCGGGTGGTCAGCTCGTCGGCGGTCGACACGGCGGTCTCGGGCGCGTCCACGAACTGGATCTGCACCTCTTCCCAGGCCACCGAGTACTTCGCCTTGGACTCGGCGGACAGCGGCTTGAGCTCGAGCTCGGCATGCCGCTTCTCGCGCTCGCGCAGTTCACGCTCGGCATCGGTACGGCTGTCGGCGTCGGCGACGACACGGTCGTACTCGGGCCCGAAGGTCTGCTGCAGCTTCTTGCGGCGGCCGGCCCGCACCGCGAGCAGAATCGCGGCGACGATCACCAGCACGACGATGATCAGGACGATGGTGAGCCAAGCGGACATGGCGTTCCTCCTTCTTCACCCGGAGGTATGCCCACTCAACCAGGGTCATCAATCCGATTCCAGGTGCCGGGGTGAAATCCTCCTCGCGCGCGTCTGAGCGCGGGCCCGGGCCGCTTCGACCACTTGGCGGGTGCTTTGTGGAGATCCATGGCACACCGGCGAGGTGGCTGGGAGCGCATCCATTCCGTATTCTGCCGGAGGCGCACGCAGCACCGATGTCAACGGCCGTCAATCCCTCGTCCGTGGTCACCCGGTTCAGCGTGCCGACGGTCCTGTAATCCCCTCGGGCGGAGTCTGATGCGAACCCGCAACTGGTCGATCCGTTCGAAGATCATCGCGCTCGCCGCGGTCCCGCTGACCGCCCTGCTGGCGCTGTGGGTCTTCGCCACGGGCGTGACCGCCGGCCCGGCGTTGAAGCTGCTCTCGGCGCAGACCCTGGTCGACAAGGTCGGCTCGCCCGGTGAGCGGCTGGTCGGTCAGCTCCAGCTGGAACGGCGGCTCTCTGTCGCGTACCTGTCGGACGACCAGGCCGTCCCGCCCGCGCTGGTCGCCCAGCGCGCCTCGACCGACCGCGCGGCCGCGGATTTCCGCCGCTCGGCGGGCAGCGCCGATGCCCAGGACGCCGCCGACGACGTGCTGCGCACCCGCATCCGGCAGCTGGTCTCCGACCTCGACGGCCTGAACGAGAACAGGCAGCACATCGACCGCCGCGAGGTCGACGCGCTCGGCGCGCAGAACCTCTACAACAGCATGGTGGAGTCCGGTTTCCGGATGTTCGTCGCCACCGCGGCCTTCGGCGACGAGCGGATCGACCGCAAGATCCGCGCGGTGGTCACCATCGCCCGCGGCCAGGACTACCTCAGCCGGACCAACTCCCTGGTCGGCGGCGCGCTGGCGGCCGGCGAGCTCAGCGCGCCCGCCCGCAACGACCTGGTGCAGGCGATCAGCATGTCCCGCTTCCTGCTCGCCGAGGGCGTCACCGACCTGCCCGCGCAGGACCGCACGGCATACCAGAAGCTCAGCACCGGCGCGTCGTTCAGCCGGCTCAGCGAGCTGCAGGACGAGCTGCTCAGCGACAGCCGGCCCGGCACCGCGCTGCCGATCACCGCGGCGGAGTGGCGGCCCACGTTCGACACGGCGACCCAGCAGCTGACCGCGTTCGAGGTCAACGCCGTCGCGGCGCTGCCCGGCGACGCCCGGCCGGTCGCCGTGGACGTGCTGGTCCGCCTCGGCCTGGCCGGCCTGCTCGGTCTGATCGCCTTCATCATCTCGATCATCGTGTCGGTGCGGGTCGGCCGGTCCATGGTCGGCCGGCTGACCCGGCTGCGCGGCGAGGCCCTGGAGATGGCCGGCGAGCGACTGCCGACGGTGGTCAAGCGCCTGCAACGCGGCGAGGCCGTCGACGTCGAGGTCGAGACGCCACCCCTGGAGTACGGCCGGGACGAGATCGGTCAGCTGGGCCGCGCGTTCAACGAGGTCCAGCGCACGGCCGTGCAGTCAGCGGTCGAGGAGGCGAACGTCCGCCGCGGCATCAACGAGGTCTTCCTCAACATCGCCCGGCGCAGCCAGACCCTGCTGCACCGCCAGCTGGCCCTGCTGGACAAGATGGAGCGGCGCGAGACCGAGCCGGACGAGCTCGAGGACCTGTACCGCGTCGACCACCTCGCCACCCGCATGCGCCGGCACGCCGAGGACCTGGTGATCCTGGCCGGCGCCGCCCCGGGCCGCGGCTGGCGCAACCCGGTGCCGGTGATCGACGTCGTCCGCGGCGCGATCAGCGAGGTCGAGGACTACAAGCGGGTCGACATCGTCTCGACCGAGTCGTCGGCGGTGCTGGGCCGGGCCGTCGGTGACGTCATCCATCTGCTGGCCGAGCTGCTGGAGAACGCGGCGTCGTTCTCACCGCCGCAGACCCGGGTCCAGGTGGTCGGCCAGGTCCTGCCCAACGGGTACGCGCTGGAGATCGAGGACCGCGGCCTGGGCATGTCCCCCGAGGCGCTCGCCGAGGCCAACCGCAAGCTGCTCGAACCGCCGGACTTCGATCCCGCCGACAGTGCCCGGTTGGGCCTGTTCGTGGTGGCCCAGCTCGCCGACCGGCACGGCATCCGCGTCTCGCTGCGACCCAGCGGCTACGGCGGCGTGACAGCGGTCGTGCTGATCCCCGGTGAGCTGGTCACGACCGGCCAGGGCCAGGCCGCGCTGCCGGCCGGCCCGACCCCGCCGGACACGTCCTGGGACCGGCCGCTGGTCGGCACGGGCACCGAGGACCCGGCCCGCAGCTCCCTCGGGGCACTGCAATGGCAGGGCACCGAGCAGGTCCGCTCGATCGCGATGACCGGCCGCCCGGTGACCATCAACGGTACGGCGACCGCGGGTCCCGAGCTGACCGACGACACCGTGCGGCCCGGTTCGGACCGGCCCGAGCCGGCCACCGCGACGGGGGCCGACGTGGGCGACCCGACCCGGCCGCTGAGCAGGCACACCCTCGGCCTGCCCGACACCCCGGTGGCCGCGCCGGCCGAGCTGGCCGCGACGCTCGGTGGCCCGGCGCCCAGCGCGGTCGTGGACGGACTGACCGAGGACGGGCTGGTGCAGCGGCGCCGCACGAAGCCGCGGCGGGGGAGCGGTCAGCGGGCGGCCCCGCCGGCCCTGCTGCCACCCAATCTCACCTCGCCGGACGGTCTCGCGAGCGCGCCCGGTTCCGCCGTCCCTGGTTCTTCTGTCCCGGGGTCTGCTGCCGCTGGATTCCCCGCGCCTGGTTCTTCCGCGCCGGCCAACCCGCCGCCGCCGGCGTCGCTGAGCTCGGACTTCCCATCTGCGGGGAACGGCCGGACGACGACCAACGGCAACGGACTGACCGGCGCCGGCCTCAACGTGCCGGGCGTGGGCGGTCCGGCCTCGGATGGTCCTGGCCTGGACGGCCCGGCCCTGGACGGTGCCGGCCTGGACGGCTCCGGTTCGACCGGGCCCGGCTCGGATGGGCTGAGTTTCGATGCCCCGCTCCGGCACGGCGAAGGTCCGGCGATGCTGGGCACTCCGCCACAGGTGCCGCCGCGAATCCCGTCGCCCCGGGTCGCCCCGGAAGCGGTGCCCGGAGCCCCGAACGCGATGCCCGGAGCGGTGCCCGGAGCCCCGAAGGCCGTGCCTGGAGCCCGGAAGGGGATGCCCCCGGTCGCCCCGGCGATGCCCAAGGACGCGCCGGCCGACGATCAGTCAGCTGACGAGGCCGACGAGCCACTGCTGCCGCGCCGCGTCCGTCAGGCCAGCCTCGCCCCGCAGCTGCGGGGACCGGTGGCCGAGCAGACCGCGGCCCCGTCACGTTCGCCGGAGCAGGTCCGGTCCCTGATGAGCGCGCTGCAGCAGGGCACCACCCGAGGCCGGCGCGAGGCAGCCGGACTGGCCGCCGCGGCGGCCGGCAGTGCACCGGACGACCGGGCAAGCAATGGTCCGGAAACTGACAAACAGCAGACGGTTGGGGAGCCGATGTGGTCCGAGGCGGCTACCGTCATTTTCCCGGCAGTGCAGGACCCGGTGGCGGCCGGATCCGACAACAGCACAGACAACGCGCCCGAAAATCACGAGAACCGGCCGGATAAGGACGCATAAGTGGGATACACGACAAACCAGAGTGCCAACCTCACCTGGCTGCTCGACGACCTGATCGAGCGAGTGCCCTCCGCGCAGCAGGCGGTGGTGCTGTCGGCGGACGGGCTCATGATGGGCGCCTCGGCGGCGCTGAGCCGGGAGGACGCCGAGCACCTGTCGGCGATGGCGGCGGGCTTCCAGAGCCTGGCCAAGGGCGCGAGCCGGCACTTCCGGGCCGGCCCGGTGCGCCAGACCGTGGTCGAGATGGAGGACGCGTTCCTCTTCGTCACGGCCGCCGGGCTGGGCGCCTGCCTGGCGGTGCTGGCGGCCAGCGACGCGGACCTGGGCCTGATCGCGTACGAGATGGCCATGCTCGTCACCCGGGTCGGGCAGACGATGGATGCGCCGGAACGGCCTGCCGGGTCCGATGCCCGCTGACCGACGGCCCTCGCACGAGTGGGGTCCGGCGCCGGCGGAACCGCGGGCGCCGCACACCTGGGAAGGCGGGCACCGGGCCGACCCGCTGCGGGCCCCGCACGACTGGATGGACCAGGATGCGGGTCCGGTGGTCCGGCCGTATGCGGTCACCCAGGGCCGGGTCGCCCCTTCCGGCGGCGAGTTCGACCTGGTCGCCTTCGTGGTGGCGACCGTGCCCGACGCGCCGCCGGCACCGTCGCTGCAACCGGAGCATCATGCTCTGGTCGGCGCGGCGTGGGAGCCCACGTCCGTCGTGGAACTAGCCTCCAAACTGGACCTCTCCATCGGGGTCGTCCGGGTCTTGCTGGGTGATCTACGCTCGGCGGGATTGATTTCGCTCTACGAACCCCCCGCGGCCTCTCAGCCGCACGACGTCGACGTACTCAAGGCGGTTGTCAATGGACTCCGTGCGCTCTGACCGAGACGGCACGCGCTCGCGTATCCCGGTCGCGCTCAAGATCCTCATCGCCGGCGGGTTCGGTGCGGGCAAGACCACCATGGTCGGCTCGGTCAGCGAGATCCGGCCGTTGCAGACCGAGGAGGTGCTGACCGGTGTCGAGGGCGCCGACGACACCTCGGGCGTCGAGGGCAAGCGGACGACGACCGTCACCATGGACTTCGGTCGCATCACGATCACCGAGGATCTGCAGCTCTATCTGTTCGGCACGCCGGGGCAGGACCGTTTCTGGTTCCTCTGGGACGAGTTGTCGCAGGGTGCGCTCGGTGCCGTCGTACTGGCCGACACCCGGCGGCTGGCGGACTGCTTCCCGTCGATCGACTATTTCGAGCAGCGCGGCACGCCGTTCGTCGTGGCGGTGAACTGCTTCGACTCCGACCGGCGCTTCGGCGCGAAGGCCGTGGCCAAGGCGCTGGATCTGGATCCCGATGTGCCGGTGGTGGAGTTCGACGCCCGGGAGCCGCTGGCCGCCCGCAACGTGCTGATCGAGCTGGTCGAGTACGTGGCCCGCCGGCAGCTGCTGGCGGCCGGCGCCCGCTGAGGTCGCCGGCGCGGCGTCAGCCGTAGTGCTGCGCTGACGGGTACGGCGCCGGCCAGCCGCCGGGCGGGGTGCCGTGCTGCGCGACCGGCAGGCAGATCAGCTTCGAGGAGAGCCGGTTCACCGCGCGCATCGGCAGCACGCCGCGGATGACGAGGTCCTCGGGCTGGGCGTACGGGCCGCGGTTGAGCCGGTCGATCACGATCCCGTGGGCCTGCTCGGAGCTGATCCCGGGCAGCCGGGCCAGTTCGTTGCCGGGCACGTGGTTCACGTCGACCAGGCCGCCGTCGTCGAAGGCGCGCATCAGGTCCGGCCGGCCGATGCCGAGGGCGCGGGCCCGTTCCGGGTCGAAGGTGGCGAACTGGCGGGCCTGGTCGCGCAGGGTTCGGCTGCGCGGGCTGTCACCCGGGTGGGACGCCAGCACCGCGCCGTGCACCGCCGAGGCGATGGCGATCACAGCGAACATCGTGAAGGCGATCCACTCGGTCGGGTTCAGGTCGGGGCTGTCGACCGGGCTCGGATTCGACGCGGCGATCACGAAGGCCACCACGAACAGCGCCGCGTAGCCCAGGGCGAAGAGGAACTGGCGTCGCTCCTGGCGGCGGATGCCCGCGTACACGAAGTAGATCCAGCTGCCGAACGAGCAGATGATGATCGGCAGCACGGCGGCCATGATCACCTCGCCGACCGGGAACCGTTTGCGGGGCGGCGCGTACGCCGGCGGCGCCGGCGGCGCCAGTCCCCAGGCCGCCGCACCGATGGGGTATCGCGCCGGGCCGGGCGCGGGCCGCCGGTCCGGCACCACCTCGGTGACGTCCGGAGGCACGTACTGCTGCACGTAACCACCCGGCGGGGCGACCACGGCCGAGGCCGCGGGCCGGGCGTTCTCCGGGGAGGCGCGCGGCGCCGGGATGTCGTCGCTGTCGGCCCACGGATCGACCGGCTCGGAGTAGAACGGCTCGCCGCGCAGGATCTTCCGGTGCGTCTCCTGCATCCGTTCGCCCGGCTCGACGCCGAACTCCTCCAGGAAATAGGCCCGGGCGTCGCGGAACGCGGCCAGCGCCTCGGCCTGCCGGCCGCCCTGGTGCAGCGCGATCATCAGCTGCGCGCGCAGCCCCTCGCGGAGCGGGAACTGCTCGACCAGCCGTACGAGGTCCGGCATCAGCCCGGTGTGGTTGCCCCGGGCCAGCTCGATGTCGGCCCACTTCTCCCACGCGGTGGCCCGCGCCTCGGTGAGCCGGGTGCGGGCGGAGTCGAAGGCGGGCCCGGTCAGCCCGGCCAGCGCTTCACCCCGCCACAGCTGCAACGCCCGGCGCAAGGTGTCGGCCGCCTCGGCGAGCTGCCCGGCCTTGCGTTCGGTGGTGGCCTGGGCCAGGCCGGCCTGGAACCGGTCGGCGTCCAGGGCGCCCGCGTCGACGCGCAGGACGTACCCGCCGTTGGCCAGCGCGATCAGCTCACCCGGGGTCCGCGGCGAGCGGTCCGGCTCCAGCACCCGGCGCAACCCGGCCACGTATTTCTGGACCACGTTGGAGCCGTTCTCCGGGGGCTCGTCACCCCAGACGGCGTCGACGATCTGGTGGCTCGGCACCGGCCGGCCGGCGTTCAGCAGCAGCACGGCGAGCACCGCACGCTGCTTCGCCGGCCCGAGATCGACCTCCTCGGTGCCGCGCAGAGCGCGTACGTCACCGAGGATCTCGAACCGCAGTGCGGGGTCCGACGGTGTTGCGGTCACCGCGATACCCCCCTTGAGCAGCCCGTACGGGAAACGGCAGCGGAACGGCAGCCGGCAGCAGCATAGCGGCAGCCCGGCGGCAGCACTGTCACCCAGGCTTCACTGCGTCAACTCGACAAGGCGGACCGGCCGGGCCGGCCGCCGCGGGAGAGAAAGCGATGACGTGATGAATGTTTCTGAGGCTCGGTTGGCCGGTCTGGGTGTCCTGCTCGCGGTGAGCGTCGCGGCCGGTGGCTGTGGTGTCGCGGACGCCGTCGAGGACGCGGCCGGGCCCGCCTCGGCCAAGCCGCTCGCACCGCGGGACGCCCTGCTGAAGTCCCTGCCGGACGCTTCGACCGGCAGCTTCCGGTTCGAGGTGGAAGACGGCGAGACCCCGACCGTCGGGGAGTTCGACGCGAGCAAGCAGAGCTACCGGGTCGGCTTCCGGTACAAGGAACCGGACGCGGGCTTCACGCTGCACTCGGACTACCTGGTGGTGAAGAAGCAGTCCTGGATCAAGATCCGCTTCACCGGTACGGAGGGGCTGAGCGGTCTGCCCAAACTGCCCAAGAAGTGGATGCTGCTCGACCCGGCCAAGGTCAAGACCGACGACGTGCCGGTGGCCTACGACAACGAGACAGATCCGGGCGAGGCCGGTGTGGTGCTGCGGGCCATCGTCGACGTCCAGCAGACCACCGCCGGGCACTTCGCCGGCACGACCGACCTGACCCAGCTGGGCGACTCGTCGGTGGTCGAGCCGGCCCGGCTGAAAGCGCTGGGGGACAAGGCCAAGGCGGTGCCGTTCGAGGCGACGGTGGACGGCGAGGGACGGCTGACCTCGACGGTCGTGCGGATCCCGGCCGCGGGCAAGACCAAGGCCAGCAGCTACGAGATCACCTATGCCGATTACGGCAAGACCCCCACGCCGGTCCCGCCGGCGGCGGACGAGCAGCAGCCGGCGACCAGGGCCGCCTACGAGCTGATCAACGCCTGAGGTACGGGGGACAGCGGCGGTCGCGCGGGTCTGACGGGGGTCCGCGCGCCCGCCGCCCACCCGTGATTGGATCTGGGGCATGGGCGCGAATCACGAGTACGTCTTCCTCGGCTGCTACACCGGTGAGAGTGGTGGCGAGGGGGAGGGCATCGCGCTGTTGCGGCGTGACCGGGCCACCGGCGAGCTGACCCGGCTGGGCGTCGTCGCCCGTACCCCGTCGCCGTCCTTCCTGGCCCAGCACCCCCGGCTGCCGGTGCTGTACGCGGTGAACGAGCTGGACGCGGGCACGGTGAGCGCGTTCGCGATCGCGGAGGACGCGTCATTGACCCCGCTGGCTGTGCAGTCCACCGGCGGCTCGGCCCCGTGTCACCTCGCGGTCTCGGCCGACGCCCGCCACCTGCTGGTGGCCAACTACCTCAGCGGCGATGTGTCCGTGCACCCGCTGGACGTCGATGGTGTGCCGGGCGAGCGTTGTGACCTGCTCCGGTTCGAGGGGCAGGGTCCGGTGGGGGACCGCCAGGAGGGGCCGCACGCGCACATGGTCGCGCCGGTTGCGTTCGGCCCGGACGTGCTGATCTCCGATCTGGGCTCGGACCGGGTGTGGCGGGCCCGGCTCGACCCGGTGTCCGGCCGGTTGACGCTGGTCGGCGCCGCGATCGTGGCGACGCCCGGCACCGGTCCGCGCCACCTGCGGTATGCGCTCGACGGCGCGTTGCTGCTGGTGGGCGAGCTCACCGGCGACCTGACCTGGTACCGACCGGACACTTCGGACGGCCGGCTGCAACTGGCCGGCGGGGCGGCGAGCAGCTCCGACAAGTCGAACTATCCTTCGGAGCTGGCGACCGGCCGCGACGGCCGCTTCGTGTACGTGGCCAACCGCGGGCCCGACACGGTCGCGGTGTTCGCCTGGGAACCCGACGGCGGCACTGTGGTTGCCGAGGTGGCGACCGGCGGGCAGTGGCCGCGGCACCTCGCCCTGCTCGGGGATCACCTGTACGTAGCCAACGAGCGTTCACATAACGTCACGATCTTCCGGATCGACCCGGACACCGGCATCCCGCAGGCCCAGGGCGATCCGGTGGTCGAGGGAAGTCCGACGTGCGTACTGCGCTGGAATCCGGTCACCCGGTAGCCTGCACGGCCCGGATTGGCTTCATCACGTAACGTGAATTAAGTACGGGAAAACCCCAATCCGAGTAACTTTCGGCCGAACGTATATGGCATTCGCGTCTCCTACTGCGCAGTATGGAGCGCGTGTCAGGCCGCCATCGCAGAAACTTCAATCTCAGAGGAGCCGGCGTCGTCGCATCAGCGATGGCGATCGTTGTCGTCCTCGCTGGTTCCTGGCTCGGCTATCAGAGTCTCGCCGCGGACAAGTGCTCCGGTCAGATCAAGCTGACCGTCGCTGCCGCTCCCGAGATCGCCCCCGCCGTGGACCGCGCTGCTCAGCAGTGGGCTTCCGGTGGTGCCAGTGTCAACGGAACCTGTGTCGCCGTGAACGTGACCGGTGTCAACCCCGCGACCACGGCCTCGGCCCTGGCGCTCAAGCACGGTGTCACGCTCACCGGTCTTCCCCCGGCGGGTAAGTCGTCGCTGGTCCCGGACGTGTGGCTGCCGGACTCGTCGACCTGGCTGCTGCGGCTGCGCTCCGAGGCCTCCGGCTTCGTGCCCACCGACGGCAAGTCGATCGCCCGCAGCCCGGTCGTGGTCGCCATGCCGGAGCCGGTCGCCCAGCAGGTCGGCTGGCCCGACAAGAAGCTCGCCTGGTCCGACCTGCTGGCCAAGATCACCACCGGCAACTCGCTGCGCACCGGCATCGTGGACCCGACCCGTGACGCGGCCGGGCTGGCCGGTCTGCTGGCTCTGGGCAGCGCCACCGGCACCGACCCGGCGGCCAAGGCCACCCAGGTCGGTGCCCTGCGCGCGCTCGCCGCCGGCAGTTCCTCGCTGCGCGACGACCTGCTGCAGAAGTTCCCCCGTTCGCTCGACGCGGCCGACCTGGCCAGCAGCATCAGCGCCGCACCGCTGTCCGAGGAGGACGTGGTCGCGTACAACGCGGAACGCCCGGAGGTGAAGCTCGCCGCGCTCTACCTCGAGCCGACCCCGCCGGCGCTGGACTACCCGTACGCGGTCATGCCCGAGGTCGATCTGACCAAGGCCGCGGCCGCGACCGGTCTGCGCCAGGCGCTGGAGCAGCCCAGCTTCAAGAACGAGCTGGCCGCTTCGGGCCTGCGGGCCGCCGACGGCACGGTCGGCAACGGCTTCGCGGCCCCGGTCGGCGCGCCGCCGGCCTCACCCGCCGTGGCCAAGCCCGCCGGTGGTTCCGAGGGCGCCGCCGCGGCGGGCCTGGACGCCGGCGCGCTCAACCGGGCGCTGGGCAGCTGGGCCGCGATCACCCTGCCGGGCCGCGCGCTCGCCGTCTTCGACGTCTCCGGCTCGATGCTCACCAAGGTGCCGACGGCCGGTGGCCTGACCCGCGCCGAGGTGACCAGACGGGCCGCCGCCCAGGGCCTCGCCCTGTTCGACGACAAGTGGGCGGTCGGCACCTGGATCTTCTCCACCGAGCTGGTGGGGAAGCGGCCGTGGAAGCAGATCGAGCCGATCAGTCCGCTCTCCTCGCGGCGGGCCGCGCTGGCCGCCTCGATCCAGAAGATCCAGCCCAAGGAGGGCGGCCAGACCGGTCTCTACGACACGGCGCTGGCGGCCTACCGGAACGTGCAGGACAGCTGGCAGGGCGGCAGGGTCAACTCGGTGCTGCTCTTCACCGACGGGGCCAACAAGAACCCCGACGGCATCAGCCGGGCCACCCTGGTCGCCGAGCTCAAGAAGCTGGCCGACCCGACCCGCCCGGTGCGCCTGGTGATCATCGGTATCGGCAACGAGGTCGACCGCGGCGAGCTGGAAGCGATCGCCAAGGCGACCCGCGACGGCGGCGTGTTCGTCGCGCCCGACCCCGCGAAGATCGCCGACATCTTCCTCGAGGCGATCTCGTCCCGTTCGGGTGCCAAGAGCTGACCCGTTGACAGGCACCACGGCCGCCGGTTCCCGCGAGGGAGCCGGCGGCCGTCTCAGTTCGTCGTGCCGCCGGTCCAGTCGAGACAGACGGCCACCGCGTCGTCGTCCAGGTCACCGCCGACGAAGGCCCGCAGATCACCCAGCAGCGAGCGGATCGCCTGCAACGGGGCCAGCGAACCGGTCCGCCGGACGAACCGGTGCAACGCGGACTCGCCGTAGCGGTTGTTGTCCGTGGCGGCATCGAAGACGCCGTCGCTGACGATCAGGAGCCGGTCGCCCGGGCGCAGGGTGAAGGTCTGCGGCCGGTACTCCGAGGTCTCGAACATGCCGAGCGGGAACTGCGCCTCCAGCGGCTCGTCCTGCACCTCGCCGTCGCGCAGCACCATCATCCGCGGCGAGCCGGCGTCCACCGCCTGCACCACCCCGGTCCGCAGGTCGAGCTCCAGCAGCAGCGTCTCCACGTGCTGGTCGCCGCGGTGCTGGGCGAAGACCGCCTGATCGGCGAGGGCGGCCTGGTCGGCCAGCGCCAGCCCGGCGCGGCGGGCATTGCGCAACGCGTACGTGGCCAGCGACGTCAACAGGGCGGCGTTCATCCCGTCGCCGTGGCCGTTGAGAACGTTCAGGTAGAGCCGCCCGTCCTGCTCGGCCCAGTCGAAGCTGTCGCCGTGCACCGCGTACGACGGCTCGAGCTGCCCGGCCAGGCTGAACGACGGGCCGGTGCGGCTGCGCCCGGGCAGCAACTCCCACTGCATCTCCGCCGCTAGCGTGAGGCGCCTGGTGCGGGCGGCGACGGCGTACCGGTCTGTGCCGGCGGCCGCCGCCTGCAACTCGTGCGCGAGCATCGAGGCCACCTCGGCCAACTCGGCTCGCGTGCCGTCCGAGTCGGGCACCGGTGTGAAGCGCAGCACCCCGATCCGTTCGCCGCGGGCGGTCACCGGCGCGAAACCGGTGTGCCCGGCGACGACCTCACCCTGGTGGTCGAACGCGCGCCACGCCGGATCGCCGGCCCGGGTGACCGGTGGGCCGTCGAGCAGCGGCAGCAGGGTGGCCAGGCGGTAATCGACCAGCAGCAGATCGAGGTCGGTCACCGCGTACTCCTTGGCGACGGCCTCCGCGAGGCACTCGACCAGGCGATCGGCCGGCGCGTCGCGCAGCGCGCGCCGGACCGCGGTCAATCGGTCGGACACGGTTTCCACCCCTCGACAGCCTGCGGCGTACGGGTAGTCTCTGTCGCACCATGGCCGAACACCATGGGCCGGATGGGCCGGACCCGATGCGCGCCGCGGCAGTCGACGACGCTGCGCCCGCGCTGCTGGCGATGTGGGATGCCGCCCGCCAGCGGGCCACCCCGCTGCTCTCCGGCCCACAGCTGAGCGCCCTGCTCGTGGTCGAACGCGAGGAGGGCATCAACCTGCGCGGCCTGGCGACGCAGCTGCGGATGATCCTCTCCTCGGCCAGCCGGCTCTGCGACCGCTTGGTGGCCTCGGGCATGGTGGAACGCGCGCCGGGCCGGGCGGACCGCCGCGAGATCGCGTTGTTCCTGACACCGTCGTCCCGCCAGCTGCTTGAACACCTGCGCACCACCCGCCGTGAGCTGCTGACCGACGTGCTGGAGCGGATGACGCCCACCGGCCGGGCCGCACTGCTGCGCGGCCTGACCGAATTCGCCGCCGCGGCCGACGAGGCGCCGGGCTCGGCCGCCCGCTCGGCCTGAGTTTACGGCCGAGACCGGTCCGGCGCGGCGTGCTCACCGCGTGAGCCCACCCACCACCGGGCCGCCGAGGGCCCGCTCACCCCTCAGCTGCTGCTACCCGTCGGTCGCGGGTCCGGAGACAACGCAGCCGGCGAGTTCCTGGCCGTGGCTGCCAGCGGAGCAGCGGCCCTGATCTCCAGATCATCGCCTGGTGAGCCGCGCCGCGCGACGGCCGCAGCGACCCGGAATCACGGCCGGCGGCCGGCCAGCCAGGCCGCGGGATCGTCAAGGACGCCACGCAGCACCGACCCGGCCGCCCCCAGCATCGCCGCGTCCGGCCCCAGCGCCGCAGCCCGCAGCTCCACCGGCGACCAGGCGGCGGTGAGCACCCGCCGACCCGCCTCAGCCGCGATGCCGTCCCGCAACCAGGGCAGCAGCGACGCGTAGCTGCCGCCGAGCACGATCGTCCGGACATCGAGCAGATTGACCACGGTAGCGATGGCCATACCCAGCGCAGCGCCGGCAGCCGTCAGCGCGGTCAGCGCGTCAGGCTTCCCGGCCGTCGCCGCCGCGGCCAGTGCGCTGACCGTGCCCACGCCAGCGGCGCGGAGCACAGCCTCCTGGCCGGCGTACTGCTCAAGGCACCCCCGGGCGCCGCACCGGCAGCTCGGCCCGTCGGAGTTGATCGGGATGTGCCCGATCTCCCCGCTCCAGCCCCGGGAGCCCCGGTACAGCGCGCCGTCCAGCACGATGCCGGCGCCGATGCCGATCTCGCCGCTGACGTAGACGAAGTCCTGGGGGAGTTCGCCGACGTCGAGCTCGCCCAGCGCGGCCAGGTTGGCCTCGTTGTCGACGGTCATCGCCAGCCCGTCGGGCAGGTCTCCGACGGTGACGTCCTGCCAGCCGAGGTTGGGGGCGATCCGCACCATGCCGTCGGCGGCGACCAGGCCCGGCACGGCGAGCACCGCGCCGGCCACGGTCAGCCCGTCCGCCTCCGCGAGCGCCCGGGCCCGGGCGGCGAGCCGGCCCAGTCCGGCGAGCGCGGCCTGCGGATCCTGGAGGCGCTGATCGCCGGGCTCCACGAGGCGGTGCCGGATCGCGCCGGTGAGGTCGACGACACAGGCGCCCCGGTAGTCGACGTTGATCTCCAGGCCCAGGCCGGCCGGGCCGTCCGGCGCCACCACCAGGCCGACGGCGGGCCGGCCGGCTCCGGTGCGGGGTGCCGGCTCGCGTTCGGTGAGCAGGGCGCCGGTGACGAGGTCGTCGACGAGTGCGGAGACGGTGGCCCGGGTGAGCCCCGTGGCCGCGGACACCGATGCCCGAGATATCGGATCTGGGCTGTTCGCCACGGTACGCAGCACCAGCGCGAGATTATGGGCCCGCACGCTCGATTGCCGGACCGGGGATCCCGTAGCACTCATCATCCGGCCCGTCACACCCTTGACAATGCCACACCGCGGTCAAATAATTCAACCAATAAACAAATCGAAACTGTTACGTGGAGGTAACCGTGTCGGTCCAGCCCACCCGCGAAGACAAGTTCTCCTTCGGTCTCTGGACCGTCGGCTGGACTGCCCGTGACCCCTTCGGCGACGCCACCCGCACCGACCTCGACCCGATCGAGGCGGTGCACAAGCTGGCCGAGCTCGGGGCGTACGGCATCACCTTCCACGACGACGACCTGGTGCCGTTCGGCTCCGACGCGTCCACCCGCGACGGGATCATCGCCAACTTCAAGAAGGCCCTCGAAGAGACCGGCCTGATCGTGCCGATGGTGACGACCAACCTGTTCACCCACCCCGTTTTCAAGGACGGCGGCTTCACCAGCAACGACCGCAGCGTCCGCCGGTACGCGCTGCGCAAGGTCCTGCGCAACATGGACCTCGCCGCCGAGCTGGGCGCCAAGACGCTGGTGTTCTGGGGCGGCCGGGAGGGCGCCGAGTACGACGTGGCCAAGGACGTCCAGGCCGCGCTCGACCGCTACCGCGAGGGCCTCAACCTGCTCGCCCAGTACTCCGAGGACAAGGGCTACGGCCTGCGCTTCGCCATCGAGCCCAAGCCCAACGAGCCCCGCGGCGACATCCTGCTCCCCACGGCCGGGCACGCCATCGCGTTCATCAACGACCTCGAGCGTCCCGAGCTGTTCGGCATCAACCCCGAGGTCGGCCACGAGCAGATGTCGAACCTCAACTACACCCAGGGCATCGCCCAGGCCCTGTGGCACGGCAAGCTCTACCACATCGACCTGAACGGCCAGCACGGTCCCAAGTTCGACCAGGACCTCGTCTTCGGCCACGGCGACCTGCTCAGCGCGTTCGCCACGGTGGACCTGCTGGAGAACGGCAGCCCCGGCGGCGGCCCCGGCTACGACGGCCCCCGGCACTTCGACTACAAGCCGTCGCGCACCGAGGACTACTCGGGCGTGTGGGAGTCGGCCAAGGCCAACATGCGCATGTACCTGCTGCTCAAGGAGCGCGCGGCGGCCTTCCGGGCCGACCCGGAGGTGCAGGCGGCGCTGGAGGAGGCCAAGGTGCTGGAGCTGTCGAAGCCGACGCTGAACGACGGCGAGAGCTACCAGGATCTGCTCAACGACAAGAGCGCCTTCGAGAACTACGACGTCGACGCGGCCGGTGCCCAGGGCTACCACTTCGTCAAGCTCCACCAGCTCGCCATCGACCACGTGCTGCGCGCACGCTGATCTCTAGCGGAAGATGAACCCCATGACGCTGGTAGCCGGGATCGATTCCTCGACACAGTCCTGCAAGGTGGTCATCCGTGATGCCGAGACCGGCAAGCTGGTCCGGCAGGGGCGGGCGACCCATCCCGACGGGACGGAGGTGCATCCCGACGCCTGGTGGTCCGCGCTGCAACAGGCCATCGACGAGGCCGGCGGCCTGGACGACGTGGCGGCCGCGTCCGTCGCCGGCCAGCAGCACGGCATGGTGGTTCTGGACTCCAACGGCGAGGTCGTCCGCCCGGCGCTGCTGTGGAACGACACCCGCAGCGCCGGGGCCGCGGCCGACCTGATCGAGGACCTCGGCGGCGGCGACGCCGGCCGCCGGGCCTGGGTCGACGCGGTCGGCATCGTGCCCGTGGCCAGCTTCACGCTCACCAAGCTGCGCTGGCTGGCCCGGAACGAGCCGGCGGCGGCCGAGCGGGTGGCGGCGGTCTGCCTGCCGCACGACTGGCTGACCTGGAAGCTCTCCGGTGCGCAGGGCCTGGACACCCTGCGCACCGACCGCAGCGACGCCAGCGGCACGCTGTACTGGTCGGCCAAGGCCAACGAATACCGGCACGACCTGCTCGAACTGGGCTTCGGCCGGCGGCTGCTGGTGCCCGAGGTGCTCGGCCCGACCGGCGTCGCCGGTCACCTGCCCAACGGCGCGCCGCTCGGCCCGGGCGCGGGCGACAACGCCGCGGCCGGCCTCGGCGCGGGAGCGCTGCCCGGTGACGTGATGATCTCCATCGGCACGTCCGGCACGGTGTTCGTCTCCTCCGACGTCGCCCCCGACGACCCGAGCGGCACGGTCGCCGGCTTCGCCGACACCACCGGCCGGTTCCTGCCCATCGTCGTGACGCTGAACGCCGCCCGGGTCCTCGACGCGGCGACCCGGCTGCTCGGCGTCGACCACGAGGAGCTGTCCCGGCTCGCGCTGTCCGCGCCCGCGGGGGCGGACGGGCTGGTGCTGATCCCGTACCTGGAAGGCGAGCGCACCCCGAACCGGCCGAACGCGACCGGTGCCGTGCACGGCCTGACCCTGCGCACGTCGGACCCGGCGCACCTGGCCCGGGCGGCGGTCGAGGGCATGCTGTGCGCGCTCGCCGACGGCCTGGACGCGCTGGTCGCCCAGGGGGCGACGGCCAACCGCATCGTGCTGGTCGGCGGCGGCGCCCGCAGCGAGGCGGTCCGCCGCATCGCGCCGGCCCTCTTCGGCCTGCCGGTGCTGGTCCCGCCGCCCGGCGAATACGTCGCGGACGGGGCCGCCCGCCAGGCCGCGTGGGTCACGGTGGGTGGTGACGCGCCACCGACGTGGTCCGCCGAGACCCCCGAGGTGTACGAGGACAGCAGCGCCCCGATCATCCGGGAGCAGTACGCCGCCGCCCGCGACGCGGTTGTCGACAGGGTGTCCCGCTAACCTCGTCGCGTGAGATGGCGGGGAGGACCGGCGCATCGCGCGTACAGCGTGATCGTCTTCGTCATCCTCGCCTCCCTCGACAACGTCGCGATCAACCTGGTCCCGCCGCTGTACGGCAGCATCGCCGACGACTACGCCGTGGGCGAGGGCCACATCGCCCTCGCCACCACGGTGATGTTCCTGATCAGCGCGGTGGCCGCGATCGCCTGGGCGTACGCGGGCGACCGCCTCGACCGCAAGCCGGTGCTGATCGCCGGCACTCTGATCTGGGTGGCCGGCACCGCCTGGTCCGGCCTGGCCGGCAGTTATCCGTCGTTCCTGCTGTCCCAGGTGCTGGCCGCGATCGGGCTGGGCGGGGTCGCCAGCGTCAGCTTCTCGGTGGTCAGCGACCTGATCTCACCGCGGCGCCGGGGCCTGGTGATGAGCTTCTGGGGCCTGTCGCAGGGCGTCGGCACCCTGGTCGGCACCCTGGTGGCCGGCGTGCTCGGCTCGGCCGACTGGCGACGGCCGTTCCTGGTGGTGGCCGTGGCCGGCGTGCTCGCCACGGTGGCGTACGTCTTCACCTTCGACGTGCCGCGCGGGGACAGTCAGCCGGAGCTGGCCGGCGTCGAGTACGACGAGCGGATCCACCACGACCACCTGCCCCGGATCCTGCGCCGGCGGACCAACATCTGGCTGATCCTGCAGGGTCTGACCGCGCAGATCGCCTTCGGGTCGCTGGTGTGGTTGCCCGTGCTGTTCCGCTCGCGGGCCGAGGATCAGGGCTACACGACGGCCACCGCGGTGATCGTGGGCAGCGTCTTCGCCACGTTGTTCCAGCTCGGCGGGGCCCTGTCGATCCTGGGCGGGCTGATCGGCGACCGGCTGCAACGCCGTACCCCCCGGGGCCGGGCCCTGGTCGCGGCCGTGGGCGTCATCGCCGCCGTGCCCTTCTACGTGGTGCTGTTCTTCGTGCCGTTCCGCATCGACGTGCCGGACGGCGGCAGCGCCGGCGCCGTCGTGCTGGCCATCCTGGGTCAGGTCTGCACCGAGCCGACGGTCGGGCTGAGCCTGGCCACCGCCGTCTTCGCGCTGGCCCTGACCTCGGCCAACTCGCCGAACTGGTTCGCGCTGATCGCCGACGTCAACCCGCCGGAGCACCGCGGCACCGTGTACAGCCTGGGCAACCTGGTCAACGGGGTGGGCCGGGCCGGCGGCAACGCCCTGGTCGCGCTGGTGTTCCGGCAGCTGGCCGGGGCCTTCCCGCCCCCGCTGAACTACGCGGTCGGCCTGGCCGCGTTCCAGTTGTTCTTCATCCCGACCGGCGTCATGTACTGGCTGGCCAGCCGGACGGTGGCCAGGGACATGGCGGACACCCATGCGGCCCTGGCCACCTACGGCAAGCGGGAAGAGGTCAGACCCGCGCCCACACAGTGACGTCCTGCGGCACCCGGCCGTCGTCGGTCAGGGGACCGCTGGCCAGCTGCACCCGGGCGTTGAGGGGCAGCTCGGCCGGCGCGTCGCCGAAGTTGGTGAGCACCAGCAGGCCGCCGTTGCGGAACGCCAGCACGTCCGCCGGGGTGTCCACCCAGCGCAGCGTGCCGGTGCCCAGGCCGTGCTCGGCGCGCAGGCGCAACGCCGTCCGGTAGAGCTCGTACGTCGAGCCCGTCACGCCGCGCTGGCGGTCCAGTGCGTACTCAGCCCACACGCCGGGCTGGGGCAGCCAGCTCGCGTCGGCCGGCCCGAAGCCGTACGACGGGGCGTCGGCCTCCCACGGGATCGGCACCCGGCAGCCGTCGCGACCGCGCTCGGCGTGTCCGGAGCGTTCCCAGGCCGGGTCCTGGCGGTATTCGTCGGGGATCTCGGTGGCCTCCGGCAGCCCCAGCTCCTCGCCCTGGTAGAGGTACGCCGAGCCGGGCAGCGCCAGCATCTGCAGCGTCGCCGCGCGGGCCCGGCGCAGGCCGAGCGCCACGTCCGGTTGCGGGTCGCCGATGCCGATGCCGTGCTTGCGGGGCTCGCCGACCGGGTAGCCCAGCCGGGTCGCGTGCCGCACCACGTCGTGGTTGGAGAGCACCCATGTGGTGGGGGCGCCGACCGCGGCGTTGGCGGCCGTGGTGCTGTCGATGACCTTGCGCAGCGGGTCGGCCGACCACGGGGTGTCGAGGTATTCGAAGTTGAACGCCTGGTGCATCTCGTCCGGGCGCACGTAGCGGGCCAGCCGGTCGGCGGGCTGCACCCACGCCTCGGCGACCAGGATGCGGCCGCCCTCGTACTCGTCGAGGACCGCGCGCCACTGCTGGTAGATCTCGTGCACGCCGTCCTGGTCCCACATCGGCGGCGGCGGGGCCCCCTCGGGCGCGAGGCCGCCGAGGATCTCACCGGCGTACTGCCAGTCGGCGAGCTCGGCGTCCTTGATCAGGCCGTGCGCCACGTCGACCCGGAAGCCGTCGACGCCGCGGTCGAGCCAGAACCGCAGCACGGAGACGAACTCCGCCCGGACGTCCGGGTTTCCCCAGTTGAGGTCCGGCTGCGAGACGTCGAACAGGTGCAGGTACCACTGGCCGTCGCTGACGCGTTCCCAGGCGGGCCCGCCGAAGACGCTCTTCCAGCCGTTCGGCGGCTCGCTGCCGTCCAGGCCGCGGCCGTCGCGGAAGATGTAGCGCTCGCGTTCCGGGCTGCCGGGCGCGGCGGCCAGGGCGGCCCGGAACCAGGCGTGCTCACTGGAGGTGTGGTTCGGCACCAGGTCGACGATGACCTTCAGCCCCAGGGCCCGCGCCTCGCTGATCATCTTGTCGGCGTCACCGAGGTCGCCGAAGCGCGGATCGACCGCGCGGTAGTCGGCCACGTCGTAGCCGGCGTCGTGCTGCGGCGACGGATAGAACGGCGACAGCCACACCGCGTCCACGCCGAGCTCGCGCAGGTCGCTCAGGCGGTCCGTGATGCCGGGCAGGTCGCCCATCCCGTCGCCGTTGCTGTCGGCGAAGGAACGCGGATAGATCTGGTAGATGACGGCGCTGCGCCACCAATCGGTCTCGGGGGATGGCATGTCTTCCAGGCTAACGGCGAAGACCCGGCGGACCCCCGTCAGCCGTCCAGAATCGCGGCGAAGCGTTCCTCTGCTAAATCGAGTTGGTCCAGGATGTGGTCCTTGGCGGCGACGGACAGCGGGGTGTCCGGGCGCCCGACCAGCTCGCGCAGCTTGGGCACCAGCGGCCGGTACTTGATCGCCGAGCTGCGAGCCTTGTCATATGTGGTGTGGATGACTCCGACGCCGTTGTCGGTGAAGTCGGAGATCTTGATGATCCGGGCCCACGGGTCGCGGTCGAGATTGTCGGCCACGTGGGCCCGGTACTGCTCGTGCTTGTCGCGTTCCGGGTCGTACTCCGGGTTGGTGACCGACCGGACCAGCTCGGCCATCCGCGGGTTGAACCGCCGGGCCAGCTCGGCCACCGCGGCGTCGGTCAGCGTCTGGTGCCCGAGCGTCGGGTCGAGACCGGCCAGCTCGGCGGGGTGGTCCTCGACGGCGTCGTGCAGCAGGGCCGCCGTGAGCACGTCCACGTCCCGGATGCCGTAGTAGCGGATGATCCGGATCGCGACCCGCAGCAGGTGGTTCAGGTAGGGCTCGCGGACCCGGCGGTCGTCGGCGTGCAGCCGGGCCGCCAGGTCCAGCGCCTCCTCCAGCTGCCGCCGGTCGTCGGGCGGGAACTCGAGCAGTTCGAGGGAGAACCGCTCGCGCAGACCCGCCTCGCCGTACACCTCGGTGATCGCGTGCAACGGCATCGACAGCAGCATCCTTGGCGCCATGCCGATCAGGTATACCCGACGCGGCGGTCGTGTGGGTGCGCGATCAGGAAGGGACGTCGATCAGCGGTTCGTCGATCAGGGGCTTGGGGCGCAGCGGGACCGGGCGCGGCGAGGGCCGGGTGCCGGGCGACGGGCGGCTGCCGGGGGCGCGCCGCATGGCCGACATCGACGCCTGCTTGAGCGACCAGGGGTTCTCGGCGTGCATCCCGCGGCGCGGCACGTCCTCGCCGAAGGTGAACTCCTCGTCGGTCATCGCCTGCAGGGCGCTCAGCGCGACGCCGAGGATGAGGGCGGCGCTGACCAGCGTGATCGGCACGATCATCAGCAGCGGCTTGATGCCGTGGACGTCGGTGGAGACGGTCGGGCTGAGTTCGACGGACATGCTGGCCATCCCGGTGTAGTGCATGCCGGCGACGGCCATGCCCATCAGCGCGGCGGCGCCGGTCATCGCGCTCATGCCCTTGACCGAGACGGCGAACCAGAGGGCGGCGGCGCAGGCCACCACCGCGATGATCGCGGACGCGGCGACCAGGGCCGGATTGAAATGGATCTTGCCGGACACGTGCAGCCCGGCCATCCCGGTGTAGTGCATGGCCAGCACGCCGATGCCGGTGAAGAAGCCTGCCACCGCGATCTTCGGCAGGCTGCGCCGGCCGTGTCCGACCACCATCAGGCCGAGGCCCACGGTGACCACGGCCAGGCCCAGACTCACCATGGTCAACCAGGGGTTGTACCGCACCGGGCTCTGCGGCACGTCGAAGCCGAGCATCGCGGTGAAGTGCATGAGCCAGATGCCGGCGCCGCCGATCGAGAAGGCGGCGATGACCAGCCAGCGGTTGCGGCGGCTGCGGGAGCGGGCACTGCGCGCCCGGCCGGTGGCGAGCAGGCCGAGGAAGGAACCGAGGAACGCGACCAGGTACGCCGCGATCGGGTTGAAGGCTCCGTAGGTGAAGTGATGGACCTCGGCCACTTTGTCGTCACGCCCTCACGAACATCGGGAACAGTTCGCTGAGGATTACGCCATACGTCCGATGTGGGACATCGCACGTCGTGTGCGGCCCACTACACAAAGAGAACCGGGGCCACCGTATGGCTGCCTGCGAGAGGTAGCCATACGGCAGCCCCGGTGCGGTCGTCGTGACCGGTCAGGAAACTGCCGGGGGAGGGAGGGGGGTCTAACTGAAGATGCTGACGCCACCGGGGCCCACGAGGAGACCCACGATGATGAGGACGACGCCCCAGAGGATCTGCCGCCGGAACAGCGCGAGGATGCCGGCGACCACGAGGATGACTGCGAGGATCCAAAGCAAGAGTGACATGTCGATCTGGTACCCGACGGCCAAAAATCCAAAACCTGTGACCCGGGGCACCGGGGCGAAAAAACTCCACGAACGACAGCGGCCCCGCCACCACCCTCGCGGGCGGGACGGGGCCGGACGGCCGGGCGGTCGTCAGACGGTCGCGAGACCGGCGTCGACGTCCTCCGACAGCAGCTGGTAGACGTTGTACGCCTGCTTGATCACCGGGTGCGCCACGTTGCGGACGGGCACGCCGCCGGGCGTACGGCCGCGCTCGCTGCCGTGATGCGCGTGCCCGTGCAGGGCCAGCGCCGTCGGGGCCGAGTCGATCGCCTGACCCAGCAGGTACGACCCCAGGAACGGGTAGATCTCGAGCGGCTCACCGACCAGTGTCTCGGGCACCGGGGCGTAGTGGGTCAGCGCCACCAGGGCATCGCAGTCGAGCCCCCGCAGCGCCGCACCGAGACGCTCGGCGATCGCCTCCGTCGTACCGACGAAGTTCTTCATCTCGCGCTCGCCGAACGAGCTGGCGCACGCCCCGGCGAACCCGCCGCCGAAGCCCTTGGCGCCGGCGATGCCGAGCCGATGACCGTTGATCTCCAGGACGGTCGCGTCGCCCTCCAGCACCGTCATGCCCGCGTCGCGGAGCACGTCGCCGACGGCTTCCTGCTGGTCACTCTGGTGGTCGTGGTTGCCGAGCACGACGACGACCGGTACGCCCAGCTCGCCGAACTCGGTCGCCATGCACTTGGCCTCCTCGACGGTGCCGTGCCGGGTCAGGTCCCCGGCGATCAGCAGCGCGTCGGCGACCCCGGGCAGCTGTTCGAGCGCGGGCCGGTAGCGGCCCAGGACGTCCTTGTCGACGTGGACGTCGCCCACGGCGGCGATCCGGATCATGAGATCTCCTCCACCTCACTGGGCGCCGCGGCGCGCACGATGCCGATGTCGCAGGCGATCTCCACGTCCGGGAAGTTCGCCGTGATCTGCCGGCAGATCTCGTCGCGCCGCTGGGCGCTCTCCACCTCACCGCCGAGCACCAGCAGGTGCTCGCGGCGTTGCAGGGTGATGCCCTGCTCGGCGATCGCGCCGTTCTCGGTGAGCAGGCGCTGGATCTCCGCCTCCACGTATTCGTCGAGCTGTGGTGTCATCTCAACCCCCCACTGTCAGACGTGCTTCCCCCGGCTGCGCGACCACGTCCAGGCGGTCGAGCAGGACCAGGAACGCCTCCGCGTACGGCGATTTCGCGGTCTCCTCGCGGACCCTGTCCCAGTCGATCTGCTCGCGCAGGGACCGGGCGACCGGCAGGCCGGTGGCGAAGTCGCAGTAGTGCTGGGTGTAGCTCAGCAGCTTGTGCACCATCAGCTGGGTCGCCGACAGCACGGGCATGTTGATCGCCTCGACCGGGCGCATCACGGTGTCCCGCAGCGTGGCGTCGGTCACCGGCGACTCGACCGGGCGGTAGATGAGGTCCACCATCCGGCCCTCGTCGAAGACCTTGACCAGCCAGTCCTCGGGCGGTTGCTCCACCTCGAAGCCGACCGCGGACAGCTCCTCGAGCGCCCGGGTCTTGTCCTGCTCGCGGATCAGGAAGTCGACGTCGTGATCGCTGGAATGCCCGCCGTGGGCGTAGACCGCGAAGCTGCCGCCGAGCGCGAACGGGACTTCCGCCTGTTTGAGCACGGAGGCAACCCGTTTGAGCGTGTTGACCAGGCCCTCGTCCACCCGGTGCGGCATGGCGGTCTCCCTGCGTCGATTGATGTGCGTTTGGCACTTCCGGTCTACCCGGAGCCGGTTGCCTTCACACCAGCAGCCCGGCTCGGGCCGGAACCGAGCGTGACTGGCCCGGGTACCGTTGGTGGGTATGGTCCCTGACCTCGGTTCCGCCCGCCCCGCTTTCGACGATCAGCACCCGGTCCAGCACCACTCGGTCACCGCCGTCCGCCCGCTGCGCACGGTGGCGCTGGTCGGCATCGACGGTTCCGGCAAGACCACCCAGGCCCACCAGCTGGCGACCGCCCTGGCCGCCCGGGGCCTGCCGGCGACGTACCGGCGCAACGCCGGCGGGCGTCGCTGGTTCGGCCGGCTGGCCACGGCGTTGGGCCGGCGCGACGGCGAGCACCTGCTCGGCCGCAAGGCGATGCTGTTCATCGAGTCGGTGCTGCGCTGGCTCGCGATCCTGCGCACGCTGCTGCGCCGCACGGTCACCGGCGAAGTCGCGATCATGGACAGGTACGCGGTCTGCCAGTACGCGAGCATCCGCGCGCACGCCAAGACTCCCCGCCCCGAGCGGCTGAACCGGGCCGAGCGCCGCGCCCGCCTGGCCTACCGGGTGTTCCCCGCCCCGGACGTGACGTTCCTGCTGGCCGTGGACCCCGCCGTCGCGTACGAGCGGATCGAGCGGCGTGGCTACGACCACGAGGAGATGGACTACCTGCGGGCGGCCACGGCCGCGTACGAGTCCCTGCCCGAGCACCCCACCTTCGTGGTGATCGACGCGAACGGCCCGCCGGAGCAGGTGCAGGAGGCCCTGCTGGAGCACCTGCGGGCGTGGATGCCCGCGCCGGTGCCGGCAGTGGTCCCGATGCCACGCGTGCCGGCCGGCTCGCGGGGACCGGCGACGATGCTGGTGACTCATGCCCGGGCGCTGCTGGTGACCGTGGCGACCCTGGCCGCGGCCGCCTCGGTCCTGACCTACCAGCTGGCGGAGGGTTTTTAAGGGCCTGTCCTGCCGGTGATGAGGGCCTGCGCCGCCATGAGACCGTCAGGACAAGCCCTAGGCCCGGCCGTAGACGGGGATGGCGGCGCCGCTGGTCGGTGCCGAGCCGTCCCCGGCCAGAAAGCCGATCACCTGTGCGATCTCGGCCGGGGTGACCCAGCGGGAGAAGTCGGCGGCCGGCTGGGCGGCCCGGTTGGCCGGCGTGTCGATGACGCTGGGCAGCACGGTGTTGCAGCGCACGCCGCTCTTCTTGTATTCGACGGCGACTGCGTTCGCGAAGGCGAGCACCGCGGCCTTGGCGGTCGCGTACCCGGCCGCTCCGGCGAACGGGGCGACCGCCGCGCGCGACGAGACGCACACCACCGAACCGCCGCCGGCCGCCACAAGGTGGGGCAGCGCGGCCGCAGTCACCAGGTACGTAGGGCGCAGGTTGGACCGCAGGATCGCCTCGAAGTCCTCGATCGGCGTCTCGTGCACCGGTCCGCCGCCGGCATATCCACCGGCCAGGTTCACCACCGCGCGCAGGGGCGCACCGGGCTCGGCCGCCGCGACGGCCACCGCGTCGGCGACGGCGCCGGGGTCGGTCAGCTCAGCCGTGACCGAGAACACACCCTCGGGCAGCCGCTCGGTGCCCACCCGGACCGGGGCGACGACGCGCCAGCCCTGATCGCGCAGCACCTCGAGGACGGCCCCGCCGAGCCCGCCCGCTCCACCCGTAACCAGCACACTGCGCTCCATACCGAGAACCGTAACGGTGTGTTTCGCGTCACTGCTGCCGGGACTCGGTGGAACGGCCGGGGCGGCCCGCCGAACGGCCGTCATTCCCGGGAGGGTCACCCGTACGGGCGAGTGAACTGCGGCTTGTCGTGCCGCATCGTGGCAGGTGGTCCCGTTCGCGGTCGGCAACGGGAGCTTTTGCCGTGGCGTTTGGGTCAAGCCGGACGGCAACCTGTCGATGCTGGACGTGAACCCAATCGGCTACCAGCCCGTACTGGGTAGTGATGAGCATCGCAGCGGAATCCGTGATGCCCGTCGCTGTGACGAAGAGGGGCCGATGGTGTCATGAAGCGGGCACAGGGTATGCGTCTCATCACGCATCCACCGGCGGGTGCTGCTCCGAATACCTCTGCGAGAGCCCTCTTCAGTAAGTATGCACGCGGCTCTCAGCTGATGCTCAGACACTCGTGACACTTTCGACTCACCAGCCGGAATCAGCGCAGGGCGCCAACTGTTCAGGTATGTGTCAGCACCGCAATGCATGAACTGCGGACGTTACGGGGAGGGCTGATGGACGCAGGTATTGCCCGTAACAGGGTTAGTGAAGGCAATGAGGGGACCGTGGGCAACGTGGAGAAGAACACCGTGATGCGGACCGACCAGGTCGCCGAGGAGCGCGACCTCGTCGGAGTCTACCTGCACGAAATCTCCCGGACGCCGCTGCTGGATGCTGCCAGGGAGGTCGACCTCTCCAAGGCAATCGAGGCCGGCCTCTACGCCGAGCACCTGCTCGACACCGGCGAGGTCCGTCGCGGCGTGAGCCGGGAGGAGCTGGAGCGGCTGGTCACCGAGGGCAAGCGGGCGAAGGATCTCTTCATTCGCGCCAACCTGCGACTGGTCGTGTCGATCGCCCGCCGTTACGTGCGCTCGGGCATGCCGATGCTCGACCTCATCCAGGAGGGCAACACCGGCCTCGTGCGCGCCGTCGAGAAGTTCGACTACGAGCGTGGCTACAAGTTCTCGACCTACGCGACGTGGTGGGTCCGCCAGGCCATCAGCCGGGCCATCGCCCAGCAGGAGCGCACCGTGCGCCTGCCCGTGCACCTGGTCGAGGACGTCAACCGGATGCGCAACGTCACCCGCCAGCTCGTCCGCGAGCTCGGCGCCGACCCGGAGCCCGCGCAGGTCGCCGCGGCGCTGGGCGTGACGGTGGAGCGCGTCACCGAGCTGACCCGCTGGGCCCAGGACACCGTGTCCCTGGACACCCCGGTGGGCGACGACGGCGACACCAACCTCGGCGATCTGGTCGCCGACAGCGACGCGCCGTCGCCTGAGGAGATCGTCCTGACCGCGCTGGAGCGTCAGCGCATCGAGGGACTGCTGAACCACCTCGACGACCGGTCGGCGGGCATCATGCGCGCCCGGTACGGCCTCGAGGACGGTCGCGAGCACTCGCTGACCGAGGTGGCGTCGCGGTTTTCGCTCTCCCGGGAGCGCATCCGCCAGCTGGAGATCCAGGCGCTCGGCCGGCTGCGTGAGCTGGCCCGGGCCGAGGGCCTGCAGGCCGCGTAAGGCAGACCACCAGTACGGCGAAAGGCCGGTGACCCCTGCGGGGACACCGGCCTTTTCTCGTGCCTGCTACTCGGGTGACCCGGCTCAGGTGACCCGGCCGTAGCCGTTCGGGGTCATGATGTCGATCGTGCGCTTCTTGACGGGCTGGCCCGCGCGGGAGGCGTCGATGATCTGGCCACCGCCGACATAGATGCCGACGTGTCCGTTGCTGCGGTAGAAGACCAGGTCGCCCGGCTTGAGCTGGGACCGCGAGATCCGTGTCGTGGCGCTGTACTGAGCGGCGGCGTTGTGCGGCAGCGACTTGCCGGCGGCCCGCCAGGCGGCGGAGGTCAGGCCCGAGCAGTCGTAACCGTCCGGCCCGTCAGCGCCGTAGTCGTACATGACGCCGATCGCGTTGTAGGCGAAGGTGACAGCCTTACCGGCGGAGCCCGCGATGGACGGGATGTTGCCGGTGTACTTGCTGGACTTCTCGGTGGGCGAGCCGTAGGCGGCGGTGCGCATCGCGTACAGCTTCTTGAGGTCGCCCTCGATCTTCTTCTTGCGCGCGTTGAGGGCCTTGGCCTCAGCTTCCTGCTTCTTCTGGGTCGCCTTGAGGGCGGCCTGGCGCTCGGCGAAGTTCTCCGTCGTCGCGCGGTACTCCGCGATGTCGCGGCCACGGCTGCGGGAGATCTGCTCGAGGATGCTCATCCGGTCCATGAGGTTGTCCGCGCCCTCGAGCACGACGTTCATGGTGCCGATGTTGCCGGTCTTGTACGCCGACGCCGCGATGGCGTCCATCTGCGAGCCGGCGGCCTCCAGCGCGGCCTTGGCCGGGCCCAGCGACGCGGCCAGCTTCTTTTCCTCGTCCTTGGTCTTCTTGAGGCTGATGTTCATCTTGTTGTACGACTCGATGACGTCCTCGAGCTGATCGGACGCCTTGTCGATCTTCTTCGTCAGCTCACTCGTCGACGGTTCCGCGTGTGCGGCGGTCGCGGTGGTGCCGGTGATCGCGATCGCCAGGGCGGCAACCACCAGCGCACGGAGCCTCGTGCGGGCGTGTGGCAACGGTTTGTGGCCTTTCTTCCGCTCGGGCCGCCTACCGGGTTAGCTGACGGGTTCGGGGCGGGAAGAAGGCCCCTACCGCTCGCGCGGATTCACCCCGGTGCTGCTTCGGTTGGTTCCCCGGTTCGTCGTGGCGGAGGCGGTGACCGTGGGGGATCTGGTCGCCCGTTTCCGCCGGCGAGGATTCGGCGGCGTTGGCCGGCGCCACCGAGGGTGTGGCTGCGGACCGGACCAACCGCATTAACTTATCGGCGCGCGGCATTAACACAAGAGCCCGTAGAGTGACTTGCGCCAATGATCACAAATAAGAGAATGATCCCGATAACGGCGGGCAACAAATCCGTTCCGCAGCGTTACTTTTCCTACTCTGCCATGGCCGGCGGGGAAGTGCGTGCGGCCGGGACCCACTTGTGGGAGACGACCCGTTCGGCCCAGAAGGAGAAGAACGGGATGGTGCCGGCCAGCATCACCAGCAGCATCCGGCCCAGCGGCCAGTGCGCCCGGCGGCTCAGGTCGAAGGCGGCGACCAGGTAGACCATGTACAGGAAGCCGTGGATCGGGCCGATCGCGGCCACCACGGTGTCGTTGTCACCCAGGTACTTCAGCGGCATGCCGACCAGCACGAGCGCGATCAGGACCACGCCGACGATCCAGGCGATGATCCGGTAGCGGGTGAGGGCTCCCTGCACAGTGCACGTCCTTTCAGCCGGCGCTGGCGCGACGGCCGGGGTAGTCGCTCGGCCGGGCTCCGGGGTGGGCGGCCAGCCAGCTGAGGTAGTCGTTGTAAGCGGCCAGCTCGGGATCGTCGTCGGCCGGCGCCACCTGCGCCACCGGCACGCGGACCGGGCGGCGCACGGTCACCGGGGCATCCTGGCGTGGCACGGGCGGCTGCTCCGGTTGTGGCTCAGCCTCCGCGGGGCCGTCCTGCTCGGCGGCGCGGGCGGCGCGGCGCTCCTGCTGGACCTCGCGGAACCAGATGAACACCACGAAGAGGGCGAACACCGGCCACTCGAAGGTGTAGCCCCAGCTGAGCGAATTGCCGCCGGTGGCCCGGCTGAACTGCCACCAGCCCAGGGCCAGGAAGCCGGCCACGAGCACGAGCGCCAGGATGTGGCGCGCGATCCACGCGGGGGTCCACAGCCCTTTCATGTCCCTCAGCGTACCGGCGGGTTTGGCGGCAGGGCGCACGGGCAACCGTTGCAGCAAGTACTTCTGCGACCGAGGAAGGGAGCGCCGTCATGACCGACGCCCGGCTCGACTCCGCCGGCGACGAGACCGTCGTCTCCGAGAACGGCATCGACCCCGCGGGGCTGGCCGACGACGATCTGTTCCGTGAGCTGGCCAGCCTGCACCGCACCCGGCTGCAGACGTTGCGGCACGGGCCCGACGCGGCCCTGGCCAACCACCTGCGGCGGACCGAGGAGCTGGAGAACGCGTACCTGTCCCGGTACCCCGGCCGTGAGGTCGATCCGGACCGGCTCACCCAGGACTTCTGAGAGGACCCCGGACTTCATGATCTCCTCGGTACGCGGCCGGCTGAACCGGCTGCGACGGGACTACGCACCCCACGAGCACCGGCCGCTGGACGGCTACGTCGCCACGATGGGGGCGTTCGGACTGCTCGCCGGCAGTCTGGCCGCCGCCGCCAAGCTGACCGCGAAGCCCGTACCGGACCGGCCGGCCACCGCCGACATCGTGCTGATCTCCATCGCGACGCACAAGCTGAGCCGGTTGATCGCCAAGGACGCGATCACCAGCCCGCTGCGCGCGCCGTTCACCCGCTATGCGGAGCCGGGCGGCAGCGGCGAGATCAACGAAGAGGTACGCGACCAGGGCAGCTCCCTGCGCCACTCCGTCGGTGAGCTGGTCAGCTGCCCGTTCTGCCTGGCCGTGTGGGTGGCCACCGGGCTGACCAGTGGCCTGGTCTTCGCGCCCCGGCTGACCCGGCTGGCGGCCACGGTCTTCACCGCCACGGCCGCCTCCGACTTCCTGCAGATGGCGTACTCCCTGGCCAAGGAGGCTGCGGAGGGTGACCAGCAGAGCGACGAGGACGACCGGCCGGCGCTGGCCCAGGCGGCCTGACCCCGGTACGGAAAAGCCCCCGGCCGCTCGGCCGGGGGGCTTACCGCTGTGCTGGGGTGACGCGGTCAGGGCGGGCCCTCACGCTCCAGGCCGGACCAGCCGCGCGAGCTTTCCTCCTCGCCCTTCTCGCCCTTGATGACCTCCCGGTCCACCGCGGTGTCGGAGTGTTCGCCGGCGAAGTCGCTGTCGCCGTCCGGTACGGCCTCCTCGTCACCGAAGGCCGGCAGGCGTTCGTTCTGCTGGGTCATCTCGCTCCTTGGTCGGGCATCGAGGTCGTCGGGACTTCGACGGGGATCAGGTGTCCAGCGCCCGCAGCGCCTCGGCCGCCTCGTCCTGGGCGTACTCGCCCTCGGGCAGGGCGTCGATGCGGGTCAACGCGGTGGCGGGCAGGTCGGCGGCGATGGCCCCGCGCTGCAGGTCGGCGCTGCTGAGCCGTTCCTGCCCGGTGAAAGCCTCGTCGAGGTAGTCGTCCAGCACCTTCAAGTCACTCACGCTGCTTCGTCTACCCGGGGGGCAGGTCGTCAAACGGTGTGGCCTGAGTCACAACAGCTACCGGAATCGGCGGGCCCGGCCGACGGTTGGATCAGATGTCGGTGTGATCAGTGTCCCCGGGCCTCACCCTTTGCCTTCGCGGATTACCGTTCGGCTGGAGCCGCGTTGAGCCTTTCGCCGAGAGGCGACCTGCACACCGACATCTGCGATCGCGCCGCTCCCGGTCCGCCGGGAGCGGCGCTTTTGCGAGGTGGGACCTTCGCCCGTCGCCACGGCACCGGCGGACATCGATCATCATGCAGGTTCGGTTCCCCGCGGTGGGGGTATCCCGCCGCCATGACAGACGACCGGACAGAGCAGCGAGCCGCCGACCTGCTGCCGGAGGAACGCAGCGCGGGTGGCAGCACCGACCCCCGGGCGCAGGCCGAGGCCATTCTCGCCGAGTCGGACGAGCGCGAGGCCGACCTGGAGGCGGCGCCGAGCTCGTTCCTGGAGCACCGATCGTCGGAACAGACGATCACGCCGGGGGACGGCACCCGGTAGTGGACATGACTTTCGTGTTCACCGATCCGCATGGCACCATCGGCCGGATGGCAGCCCCGCAACGAAGCTCCGGGCGCAACGTCTCGCGTCGAGTGCCCGGCTCCGGCATGGCCGCGAGCCCCGATCAGGTCCGCGGCGCCGGTCGCCGCCGGCCGCCGCCGACCGTGCAGACCATCCTGGCGGCACCGGACGCCACCCCCGCCGCGCTCACCTCCGCTGCTGCGGGCCCCCTCATGGCGGGTGCCGGGGGAGAGCAGTCCCCGGTGACCGCCATTACCGTCCCGGAAGTCCGGCTTGACCTGCTCCCGCCGGCCGGCCGGCCGGCGTCCGGTGTTACCGGGCGGCCGTCCGGGCCGCGCCCGGTGGAGTACGCCGAGCTGCCGTCCGGGCCGCACCCGGTGGAGCTGGCCGGGCTGTTGCACGAGCTCACCGCCCGACTGCTCGGTGCCGACGACGTGCCGCAGGCGCTCGACCGCCTCGCTGCCTTCGCCGCGGGGGCCATCACCGGCACCGTGCGCTGCTCGGTGGCCCTGATCGGGGAGGGCGGCCCGCCGGTTGTCGCCGCCTTCGGGACGGCGGCCAAGGCGCTGGACGACCTCGAGTACGCCGGCGGTGACGGCCCGGGCCTGGAAGCGGCCCGGACCCGCGCTCTGGTGACTGCCCCCGACCTGCAGTCCGACCCCCGCTGGCCGCGGCTGGCCGAATGCGCCCGCGCGGAAGGTGTGCACAGCGTCGTGGCGATCCCGCTGGACGTGCAGCGCTCCTCGGTGGGGGCACTGAGCCTGTTCGTCGCCACCCCGGGCGGCCTCGACCCCGAGCTGCTGCTGACCGCGATGGCCATCGTGAACCAGGCCGAACTGCTGCTCGGTGAGCTGGGCCGGCGCGAGGGGCTGCGCGAGGGCGCGACGGTCGACCGGGCCGCCGGGGTAATCATCGCCCAGCGGGGCTGCGGCGTGCAGGAGGCCTACACGGTGCTGCGGGAGACCGCCCAGCGTCTCGGCCTGGACCGCCGGGCCGTGGCGGAACGGCTGATCGCGGCGGCCGCCCGCAACGCCGAGGCCTGAGCCGGCCTACTTCTCGACGCGCTGGACGACCTCGAATTCCAGCAGGCTCGCGCCCGAGGCCACCGGGCGGCTGCGCTCACCGGCGTGGGCCGCCCGGCCCGAACCGGCCGACCACGCCTGGAAGTCCTCCTCGGTCTCCCAGCGGGTGTAGACGAAGTAGCGGGTCTCCCCGCCGACCGGGCGCAGCAACTCGAACCCCAGGAAGCCCGGGGCGTTCTCCACCGCGCCCTGCCGGGCGGCGAAGCGCTGCTCCAGCTCGGGGCCGGCGCCCTCGGGGACCTCGATCGCGTTGATCTTCACAACTGCCATACGAAGAAGGGTACGAGCGCCGGCTGCGCCCGTACCCTCCGGTGTCGTCCGCGGTCAGCGGGAGCTCTTGGTCTCCACCTCGGGTCCCGCCCCGACCTCGCCGGGCACGCCGTTGCTGTGCTGCGCGGCCAGCGCGTCGTCGGCGCGCTGCTGCTGCGCCGAGCGCTGGGACAGCGGGATCTCCGGCAGGAACAGGACCACGATCAGGCCGAGGATCATCACGGCCGCCGCCAGCAGGAACACCACGTGGATGCCGTCGGAGAAGCCGACCTTGAACGGGTGCGACACCACGTCGGAGAGCCGGCCGAGGAACGAGGTGTCGTTCAGCGCGTCGCCGCTCTGGGCCTGCTGCAGCGTCTGCAGCTGGCTCGGGTCGGCCGCAACCGCCTGCTGGAACTCCGGCGTGCCCTGAGCCGACTGGTACGCCGAACTGATCTTGCCGCCGACGACGTTGAACAGCACCGACAGGAAGATCGCCGTGCCCAGCGTGCCGCCCATCGACCGGAAGAAGGTCACCGAGCTGGTGGCCACGCCGATCTCCCGCGGGGAGACCGCGTTCTGCACGGCGGTGATCATCGGCTGCATGTTGCCGCCCAGGCCGAGGCCCATGACCACCATGATCAGCATGGTCTTCCAGAGCGGGGTGTCGGCGCCGATGAGGGAGAACAGCCCGAGCGCGACGAGCATCAGCGTGCTGCCGATGATCGGGAAGATCCGGTAGCGGCCGGTGCGGGCGATCAGCTGGCCGGCGGTGATCGAGCCGGCCATGATGCCGATCACGAACGGGATCATCTGCAGCCCGGCCTCGGTCGCCGAGGAGCCCTTGACGATCTGCAGGTACAGCGGCACGGTCAGCAGGCCGCCGAACATGGCCATACCGATGATCGTGCTGGAGATGGAGCCGACCGCCACGGTCTTGTTGCGGAACAGCCGCAACGGCAGCAGCGCCTCGTCCTTGTAGGCGCGCTCGGCCAGGATGAAGCCGGCGATGCCGATGAGCCCGACCGCGTAGCAGCCCAGCGCCCGCGGCGAGTCCCAGCCCCAGCTGCGGCCCTGTTCGGCCACGGTCAGCAGCGGCACCAGGCCGACGATGAGCGCGACCGCGCCCGGCCAGTCGATCCGGTGGTCGGTACGCGTGTGCGGCAGGTGCAGCACGCGCGCCACGACGACCATCGCGGCGATGCCGATCGGCACGTTGAGGTAGAAGATCCAGCGCCAGCCGGTGATCCCCAGGATGGTGTCCTGACCGGCGAAGAAGCCGCCGAGCAGCGGGCCGATGACACTCGCGGTGCCGAACACGGCGAGGAAGAAGCCCTGGTACTTGGCGCGCTCGCGGGGCGGCACGATGTCGCCGATGATCGCCAGGGCCATCGACATCAGGCCACCGGCGCCGATGCCCTGGATCGCCCGGAACGCGGCCAGCTCGTACATGCTCTGCGCCATGCCGCAGAGCACCGAGCCGATCACGAAGACGGCGATCGCGAACAGGAAGAAGCCGCGGCGGCCGTAGATGTCGGAGAGCTTGCCGTACAGCGGCGTCGAGATCGTCGAGGTGATCAGGAAGGCTGTGGTGGCCCACGCCTGCAGATCGAAGCCGCGCAGGTCGTCGGCGATGGTGCGGGTCGCGGTGGCCATGATCGTCTGGTCCAGGGCGGCCAGGAACATGCCCATCATCAGGCCGGCGAGGATGGTCAGGATCTGCCGGTGGGTGAATTCCGCCGACGGTCGCCCGGCGCCCGGAGCGCCCGCCACGGGTCCCGTCCCCGCGGGTGCGGTGGTGCTGGAGTTACTCACGCGTTCTCCCGTGCTGGTACGGCTGGGTCGCTGCGCACGAGCGCCTCGACGGAGCTGTTGAATTCTTCGAACAGTTCGGCGAACGCACGCACCCGCTCGACCGGCCAGCCACTGAGGGCCTTGCTGATCATGTCGTTGCGTGCCTGGTGCAGCTGCAGGCAGGCCGCCAGGCCCTCCTGCGTGATGGCGAGGCGGGAGGCGCGGCCGTCGGCCGGATCGGCCTCCCGGCGGGCGAGGCCGGCCTTGACCAGCTGGGCCGCCTGCCGGCTGATCGTGGACGGATCCGCGCCCTTGACCTCGGCGAGGTCGGTGACGCGCATCGGGCCGAGGTGCCGCAGCGGGAACAGCAGCATGAGCGCGGAGAACTCGGCACCGAAGTCCCCCACGTGGAGCATGCCCTTGGCGCGCGCACCGAGCCGGGCGAATCGCACAAGTTGCTCGGCCAGCCGGCCGGCGGCCTCCTCGGCTTCACCTTCGGTCACCACTGCACCTCCCATCAAGATGCGTGCAGCGTACAACTTGTTGGTTGGTGAAAGCATTTCCGTTCACCCGTCAGGCGGCGATTGTGGTGCGCATCTCCCACACGCCCGTGAGCAGTGACTCCGTCTCCTCCAGGGCGGCCGGGACGGGCACGACGTACTCGGCCACCCGGGTGAAGAGCCGTTCCGGGAAGTACCCCCGGCCGGGGTCGCCAACCAGGACCCGGGTGCCTTCGCGGCCGGCGCGGCGCAACCGGGTGGCCATCCGGTCGGCGACCGTGCGGGTGTAGAAGACGTCGCCGGCCAGGATCACGTCCGCGGGCACGTCCGAATCGGCTATGTCGAGCGCTCGGGTCTCGACGGCGACGTCGTTCGCCGAGGCGTTCCGGGCGGCGGCGGCCACCGCGAGCGGATCGACGTCCAGGGCCGTCACCCGGGACGCCCCGGCTCTCGCCGCGGCGATCGCCGCCACGCCGGAGCCGGACGCGACGTCGAGCACCGAGCGGCCCCGCACGATCTCGGGATGGTCCAGGACGTGCCGGGCCAGTGCCTGGCCACCGGCCCAGACGAACAGCCAGAACGGTGGCGGCACGTCGCTGCTGAACGCGCCGCCGGTGCCGTCGAACAACCCCACCCGGCCGTCGGCCAGGTGCAGCGAGATCTCCGGAGCCAGCGGTACGGGCAGCAGCGTCGTTTCCACGCCCGCGATTCTTCGCCGTTGCCGCCCGGTCCGCGCGTTATTTGAGTTGCGTCACAGCGCGCCGGCTACGCGGCCAGTTCGGCGGCCCGGCGCAGCAGCCCGCTCACCGACTCGGGCCCGTGCTGCTCGCCGGCCGCGGTCAGAACCGCGGTGACGGCCAGCTCCAGCGGGGTTCCCGTGCCGTCCTCGCGCAGCAGCTCCAGGAACAGAGCCCGCGTCTGGTTCGACGGCTCCACGCCCAGCCCGTCGGCCAGCTCACGCCGGCACCGGTCGTACGCCCGCAGCGCCGCCACCCGGTCCCCGGCCAGCCGATGGGCGGCCATCGCGATCGCCCAGCCCCGCTCGGCGACCGGATCCAGTCCCACCGCCCGGTCGGCCAGGGCCAACGCCTCCCGCGGGTCACCGGCTGTGAGGGCGTGACCACCGGCGTCCAGCAGGGTCGTCACCAGCCGGGCCCGGTACCGCTCGCGGGCCTGGTCGGCCCAGTCGTGCTGCTCGACGTCCTCCAGCAGCGGGCGGGCGGCCACGTGGGCGGCGGCGGTCAGCGGGCGCAGGGCCCGGCCGGCCGTACGGCCCGAGGCGGCGGCGACCAACTCGTCGAAGCGCGCCACGTCGACCCGGACCTGATCGGCGACCAGGGCGTAGCCGCCGTTGCGCGTGGTGATCACGGAGTCACGCGTCTGCCCGTCCGGGTCGAGTCGATGGCGCAAAAGGGACACATAACTCTCCACCGTGGCCTGATGGTTGGCCGGAGGCCGGCCGCCCCAGAGCAGTTCGGCCAGCTCCGCCTTGTGCAGGTCGCCACGCAGGGCGAGCAGTGCGAGGATGTGGCGGGGCTTGACGCCGCCGAAGTCACGACCGGTCAGGCGTACGCCCCGGGTGCGGACCTCGAGCCGGCCGAAGAGCTGGATGTCGTACATGGCGTAAGACCCTGTACGGGCGACGGTCACGCGACAAGCGTCCGCCGCCTCGTTCGACACCCCGAAAGCGAGGGGTGGGCTCCACCGAAGATACGAGTTATGGCGGCCGCTCGGACTCATCCCGTCGGCGCGCGTACCGAGCGATCGACGTGGCTCGCAGGTGCTGTCCGACTGTTGGTACGCCTTGGCTTCCGGCGCGGGACACATAGACTTCCAGCGCTGGCGGATCAGGAGGCATGAATGGGCGAGGCGATCACGGTGCTCGTGGTGGACGGGCATCAGACGTTCGCCGAGTTGCTCGGTGTGGCGTTGGCCGGGCAACCGGACCTGCGCTACGTGGGGCATGCGCGGACCGGCGAGCAGGCAATCCGGCTCGTGCAGGAGTTGCGGCCGAACGTGGTGTTGATGGATCCGGACCTTCCGGACGCCGACGGCATCGCGATCGCCGAGCTGCTGCGGCATCGCCAGCCCGACACCCGTTTTGTCGTGCTGACCGCGAACAACGAGTCCGCCCTGGTGGGCCGGGCCACGGCGGCCGGTGCCTCGGGTTTCCTGTCGAAGAACGGGCCCCTCGGCGACGTGCTCAACGCCGTCCACACCGCGCACGGCGGCGGCATGACGGTGTCGACCGACATCCTGGCCCGGCTGCTGCGCAGCACCACCCCGGTGGTCGGTCCGCGCGCCGGTGGGCTGACCGCCCGCGAGCACGAGGTGCTGGTGCTGATGGGCTCCGGGCTCGACCCGCGGGCCATCGCCCGGCGGCTCGGCATCAGCGTGCACACGTGCCGGGGCTATGTGAAAGCTGTGCTGGGCAAGCTCGGCGCGCACAGCCAGCTCGAGGCCGTCGCGGTGGCCACCCGGCGTGGGCTGCTCAGCCCCGACCGTTCTAACGGAGAGTAATTCTCGCTCCTACTCATCCGTTAAGCCGCGGGATCCGTACTTCTCGCCGGAGCGCCTGTCGAAGATTGTCGGCGCCGGCGCGAGTTGGAGGACATCGCGTGGAACGTTCGATCGCCGATTCGTCCGATGTGTCCGTCGCGCTGGCGGAACTCGCGTCGACGTCGGGTGCCGACTGGGCCAACCGTGACAACGAATCGCTCTACCGCCGGACCGAATCCGAACCGGCGCCCTACCGGCGACCACCCGCTGTGAACTCGTTCCGTAACGATGCTGATGAGGAAGACATGGCCGACTCCCCGAGCTGGAGTGCCTTCGGGTCACCCCGTACCGCTTCCTCGGCCGCGGGCGTACCCGCCGCGGACCCGCCGGAGCCCGAGTACGGCCCGGCCCCGCCGACCGGTCCCGGCCGCGCCTCCTTCGGCTTCACCGCCGGCCCGATCAGCGGCAACCACACCGGCAGCCACGCCACCATCGGCAACCACACCGGCGGGCACGCCACCATCGGCAATCACCAGGGCCGTCCCGCACCCGTCTCCGGCGCGCCGTTCCTGCCGCCGCCGGCGGGCCCCCCGCCGTACCCGGTCCGTTCCATGACCGGGGAGCACGCGCCGGTCCAGACCCGGTCGGCGCGCTCGGCCCCGCCGGTCGAGCACGACGAGGGCATCGGCGACTTCATCGGCGGTCCCGGCCGTGAGATCCGCCCGCACCGCGCCGCCCGCCACCCGCACCAGGCCGCCGAGCCGCAGCTGCTGGCCGAGCCGGCCCCCCGCGGCCGTGGTGTGCTGGTCGCCGGCTTCGTGCTGGGCCTCGCGGTGCTGCTCGGCGGCACCGTCGCCGGCGTCAGCTACTTCTCCGGCTCCGACAAGAGCCTCACCTCGGTGCTGGAGCTGGGCGCCGGCAAGTCCGGCGACCGGACCGCGACCGCGCCGATCGACGGCCGCACGGCCGCGTCCTTCGAGCTGTCCACCGCCGTCACCAAGATCACCGTACGCAGCCAGGACCTCGGCGACGACCTCTTCCGGATCGCCACCGCCGAGGACGCCGGCCTCGTCCCGAAGCCGGTGGTGGCCCAGGACCGCGTGCAGCTCAGCATGGTCCCCGACGGCGACGGCACCACCGGGGCCGTCGAGGTCGTGCTCACCACGAAGGTGGTGTGGAACCTGCGCTTCGCCGGCGCCACCGACGAGCAGCGCATCGACTTCGCCGGTGGGCAGGTCGACGGCATCGACCTGGTCGCCGGCTCCCGGGTCACCGAGATCGCCCTGCCCAAGCCGGCCGGCACGGTCGCGCTGAAGGTCACCGGCGCTGTCGACGAGCTGTCGCTGAACAGCCCGGCCGGCTTCCCGGTGCGGGTGCAGATGCAGGGCGGGGCGAAGACGGTGGCGGCGGGCAAGCGCACGCTGCGCGACGTCAAGCCGGGATCGACGCTGACGCCCAAGGGCTGGACCACCAACGACCGCTACGACGTGACCGCGGAAGCCCGGGTCACGCTGCTCTCCGTCGAGACGGCGAAGTAGCGCGCCCGGGCTGGGCGAATCAGAGAACCCGCAGCCGCACCGTCTGGCTCATACCGCGCAGCCGGTCCAGGACGTCGGCGCTGTAGCTGCCGCTGATGTCGGTGATCAGGTAGCCGTACTCGCCGCGGGTGCTCAGCAGCTGGCCCTCGACGTTCACGTGGTGCTCGGCCAGGATGCTGTTGACCTGGGCCAGCACGCCCGGCATGTTCAGGTGCACGTGGATGATGCGGCTCATGTCGGTGCTGGCCGGCAGGGCGACGCTGGGCAGGTTCACGCTCAGCGTGGTGTTGCCCTCCTGCACGAAGTGCACGAGCTTGTTGGCCACGAAGTCGCCGATGTCCGACTGGGCCTCCTCGGTGGACCCGCCGATGTGCGGGGTGAGGATGACGTTCGGCAGGCCGCGCAGCTCCGAGACGAACTCGTCACCGCGGCCCTTCGGCTCCTTCGGGAAGACGTCCACGGCCGCGCCGGCGAGGTGCCCGCTGGTCAGCGCGTCGCGCAGGGCCACATGGTCGACCACGATGCCGCGCGACAGGTTGAGGAAGATCGCCCCGGGGCGCATCCGGCCGAACTGCTCGGCGCCGAAGAAGCCCGCGTTGCCCGGCCGCCCGTCGACGTGCAGCGTCACCACGTCCGAGCTCTCCAGCAGCTCGTCGAGGCTGGCGCAGCGCTGAGCGTTGCCCAGGGCCAGCTTGTCGGCGGTGTCGTAGAAGGACACGTGCATGCCCAGGTTCTCCGCGAGCACGGAGAGCTGGGTGCCGATGTTGCCGTACCCGATGATGCCGAGGCGGCGGCCCCGGACCTCGTGGCTGCCGTTGGCCGCCTTGTCCCAGATGCCCTGGTGCATGAGGTTGTTCTTCTCGGTGAGCCGGCGGGTCATCGCGATGATCTCGGCGAGGGCCAGCTCGACCACCGAGCGGGTGTTGGAGAACGGCGCGTTGAAGACGGCGATGCCGGCCTGGGAGGCGCCGGCCAGGTCGATCTGGTCGGTGCCGATGCAGAACGCGCCGATCGCGACGAGGCTGTCCGCGGCCTCCAGGACCTTCGCGGTCACCCGCGTCTTGGACCGGATACCGAGCAGCTGCACACCCTGGATGCGCTCGACCAGCTCGACCTCGTCGAGGGCGCCGGCGACGGACTCGACCTGGTAACCCTCTGCCTCGAGCCGGGACACCGCGTCCGGGTGGATGCTCTCGAGCAGCAGGACTCGCACCTTGGGTTGGTCGATCATCACTTTCCGTTCCATGTCGGATTCTGGTGCACGTGGAAGGGGGACCATCCGGGCCGCCACGCCGAAGCCCAGGTCAGGCGTACCAGCCTAATGCCCCGGATTGCCCGCCCCGCGATGGTGTGCCGCAGCTCCCATCTGGCGGTCACCCGCGCGGGCACACCGTGCGGGTCAGCCGGAGACGCGCTGTCGCAGCCAGGGCAGCATGGCGTCGGCGTGGGCGCGCTGGAACTCCCGGACGTGCGGGATGCCGGGTGAGGGGTGCCGGGAGCGGTCCAGGAAGTCGCCGGTGAAGCCCGCGATGACGTCGGCCGCCGTCCGCGGGTCGATGCCGGTCAGCAGCCGGTCGCCCGGGCCGCCGTGCACGAGAACGTTCATCGCCAGCAGGACGGTGTCCAGCCAGGCCGGTCCGACGCACCCGTACGGCCAGTCCACGACGAGGATCGAGCCGTCCGGGCGTACCAGAAGATTGTCGGCCCGCACGTCGCAGTGCGCGAGGGTGGCACCGGTCGCGACCGCGGCCAGGCCGCGGTCCGCGGCGGCCCGCAGGCCGTCGAGGTGCGCGGCCACCCAGGGGTCCAGATCGGGCAGCGGATCGGCGGCGATCCGGGCCCAGCCCCCGAAGCAATCGGCCAGGTGCTCCGCCGCGGTCGGCACGCCGGTCACCGGCGACGGCGTGAGAGCGTCGGCCAGCTCCCGCAGCGCCCGCACGGCCGCGTGGATCTCGTCCTCGACCCACGGGGTACGCGGATGCCGGCCCTCGACGTCCTCGTGGACCAGCACCACCCACTCGCCGTCGTCGAGAGCCGCGAGCAGCCGGGGCACCGGCGCCTCCATGGGCATCCGGGCGGTGACGTGTGCCTCGGCGCGGGCCAGCTCGATCGAGCGGGTGCTCAGCGCGGTGCTGACGGCCTTGACGAACGCCCGCCGGCCGTCCGCGGTGAGCACCCGGTCCGCCGTCCCGGGTGAGAACCCGCCGGACTGCGAGGCCGCGTGCACCACCGGCCCGCCGATGACGGCCTCGACCTTCTCCCTGATCCGCTCGGGCAGATCCGCCCAGCCGATCCGCACCCCGTACCTCTGGATCATCTGATCGACCTCCTTCCGGCGGATGGTCGCAGCCCGGGAACGGGCACCGGCGTACTCGATCGCACAACTGCCCCCGCGCCCCGGCGGAAATGTCACACCGTCCCGGAACGATGTCCGTCAGGCCCGGCGAGGGGACAGGACATGAACGCAGCGACCGCCGCCGCTGTCAGCGCGGCGCGGATGACCGAGGACGAAGCCCTGCGGTGGCGGGCCCGGCTGCGCGAGCGATCGGAGCTGGCTCTGCGCCAGCGGGCCGAGCAGGCAGCAGCTCGCCGGTCGGCCGCCCGGCGGCGCGCGCACGGGCTGGTCGACCGGCAGGCCGCTCGCCTGGCCCGCGGCCGGACGGACGCCTTCGAGCCGGATCCGCACTGCACGCAGTGACCGGCCGGCCGGTCAGGGCCTGGGTTCGCCGGCCACGGCGGTCATGAAGTCGGCGATCACCGCCAGTTCCCGGTCGTCGTAGCGGCCCAGCAGCGTGACCATGTGCTCGGCCTGCCCGGTGTAGTGCGGATGCACGCGGGCGGCGATCTGCTCCTGGTCCAGCGACACGATCACCTTGCGCCGGTCGTGCGGGTCGCGGTCGCGACGGACGAAGCCCGCGCCCTCCAGCCGGTCCAGCACTCCGGTGACCGTGCCGGTCCGCAGCCCGGTCAGCTCGGCCAGCCGGCCCGGGGTCAGCGGGCCGTGCACCTCCAGCAGCGTCATGAACTGGGCGTCACTCGGTCCGAGTTTGAGCTGCTCCGACACCTGGTGGCTGTAGAGCACCGCCGCGGCGATCATCCGGCGGGTCGACTCGACGATGCTCTCCTCCCGCGCCGTCCGGGACGGGGCCGGGCCGGATTCACTCGTGGACACAAGTATCTCGCATTCGCTAGTATCTCGGATGAACGAGATAATCGGCGGTACGAGGGATTTTCTCACGGGGGAGGACGGACATGGCGAAGGCGCAGACCGCACTGGTGATCGGCGGCGGCATCGCGGGGCCGATCACGGGGATCGCGCTGCGGCGGGCCGGCATCACCGCGACCGTGTACGAGGCGTACGACCGGCAGGCCGACGGCATCGGCGGTGAGCTGATGCTCGCGCCCAACGGCATGGCGGCCCTGGCCGCCGTGGGCATCGCCGACGAGGTGGCGGCGGCCGGGGTGCCGACCCCGCGCATGGTCATGGAAACCGGTCGCGGCAAGCGCCTCGGCCAGTTCGAGGACCTGCCCGGCCTGCCCATCAGCCACACGTTCACCCGGGCCCGGCTCTACCGGGCGTTGACGGACGCGACCGCCGCCGCCGGTGTCCCCGTCGAGTACGGCAAGCGGCTCACCGCCTATGTGGACCACGGCGACCGGGTGACCGCGACCTTCACCGACGGCAGCATCGCCGAGGCCGACGTGCTGCTCGGCGCGGACGGTATCCGCTCGACGGTGCGGGGCCTGCTCGACCCGGCAGCGCCGCAACCGCGCTACTCCGGCCTGGTCGGGCTCGGCGGCTGGAGCCGCGGCCACGGCCTGCCGAGCACGGGAGGAGCGATGCACCTGGCCTTCGGGCGCAAGGCGTTCTTCGGCTACCGGATCGGCGACGACGGCGAGGCCGGCTGGTTCGCCAACGTGCCCTCGGCCCGGATGCTCACCGCCGCGCAGGCCACCGAGATCCCGGCGGCCGAGTGGCTGCGGCGGCTGCACGAGCTGTTCGCCGCCGACACCCTGCCGGCGCTGGGTCTGCTCGACCGGGTCGACCCCGGCGAGCTGGTCATCGTCGGCGGGCTGCAGGACATGCCGCCCGTGCCGGTGTGGCACCGCGGCCGGGTGGCCCTGGTCGGCGACGCGGCGCATGCGATGACCCCCAGCTCGGGGCAGGGCGCGTCGCTGTCCATCGAGAGTGCCGTGGAGCTGGCCCGGGCCCTGCGGGACCTGCCCGTCGAGCAGGCCTTCACCAGCTACGAAGGGTCGCGTCGGGCCCGGGTGGAGCGGGTGGCCGCCCGGACGGCCCGGGTGAACAACGACAAGGCGCCCGGTCCGGTCGGCCGGATCGTGCGGGACCTGCTCTTCCCGCTGGCCATGCGCTCGTTCTACGACCAGGAGAAGATGTTCGGCTGGCTGCACAGGTACACCGTCGACTGGGCCACGCCGGCCGGGACAGTGGCAGCAGCGCCGCGATCGTGATCGCCAGCAACAGTCGCGAGTTGCTCCACAGTGGCGGGCCCAGGGCCGGCACCGGCAGAAGCATCACCACGAGCACCAGGGCCGGCCAGGCGCGCCGGGCCCAGGCCGGGCCGCGTACGGGCAGCAGCGCGGCCAGGACCAGCCAGATCTGGTGATGGGTCCAGGAAACCGGGGAGAGCACCACGCTCGCCGCGCCGGTCAGCACCAGCGCGGAGAACCAGTCACCGTCACGGGCCTGCCGGGTGGCCCGGTGCAACGCCAGTGCGGCGATCACGCCACCGGCCACCAGCACGACGGCCGAGCGCACCGGAGCCGACAGCTCGACGCGCAGCAGTGCCCCGTTCAGCGACTGGTTGCCGACCGAGGTGATGTAGCCCAGGCGGCTGACGTGCGAGATCTCGGTCGTCCAGAACCGCCACGAGTCGCCGGGCAGCGCGACCGCGGCCAGCGCCCCGCACGCCGCGAAGGTCGCCGATGCCAGCACGGCCGCGCGGCGGCGACCGGCGAACCAGAGCAGCGGGATGAAGATCAGCGGGGTGAGCTTGATCGCGGCGGCCAGCCCGATGAGCAGGCCCTGCCACCGGCTGTGCCGCAGGGCCAGCAGGTCGACCGCGATCAGGGCGGCGAGGAAGAGGCTGACCTGGCCGTACTTCAGATCGGAGGAGACCGGCGCCGACAACACCAGGACCAGGGCGTAGGCGGGGGCCCGCCGGCTCAGCAGCAGTGCCAGGCCGGCGACGGTGACGATCGTGGCCAGGGTCCAGGCCAGCTGCAACGGCAGGGTGGGGACGCCGGCCAGGGGCAGGAAGACCAGGCCGGCGAACGGGGGATAGGTGAAGGGGGCGTTGCCGGCGCTGATGAAGTCGTACAGGCTCGCGCCGTGGGACAGGCCATGCACCGCGCCGGTGTAGACGCCCAGGTCCGAGAGGCGGACGTCGGCCGGGCGGGCGAGCACGGCCCAGGCGGTGACCAGCGCCGCCAGGGCGGCGGGCAGCCAGAGCAGGGCGGGGCGCGCGCTGCGTCGTTCGGTGGGGGCCGGTGGGAGCGGGCCGGTGAGACGGTACGCGTGGCGGCCGGCCGACCAGTGCGCCTCGATCAGGCCGGCGCGCTGGAGGCGTACGAGTAAGGGGTAGAGCGATCCACTCGCCACGCCCGCCTCGCGCACCAGGTCGAGACCGTGCCGGGCCCGGCCGGGCTCGGCCGCCAGGCGGGCGAGGACCGCGGCCCGCGCGCTCATGTCGCCCGGCGCACCGGAGCGCCGAGGTGCGCCACCAGCAGACCGATCAGCAGCGCGACGGCCAGCCGGCCCGCCGGGTGGGCGAGGAAGCCGAAGCCGAACACCGCCGAGTTGTCGACGAGCTGGTGCAGCGTCAGCTCAGTCGCGCCGCCCGATCGGCGCAGCACCTCGCCGATCGCCAGCCCGCCCAGCCCGGCCACCACGCCGAGGGCCACCTTGCCGGCAGCGTCCGGGGACCGCATCGCGTCGGGAATCCTGGGCGAACCGCGGCGCACCAGGCCCGCGACGACCGCGACCGAGCACATGGTGAGCGGGCCGATCATCGCCGAGGCGTTGCCGAGCAGGACGGCGGAAGCATGGAACGCCGGTCCGGTCTGCTGGAGGTGGCCGAACGTGGCCGTGCCGTCCGCGAAGTAGGCCCCGAAGTCGGCGATCCCGCCGGGCAGCAGGGCGAGCGGGAACCAGGACGGGGCCGAGGCGGCGTTCACCCCGAGGACCGCGGCGGCATGCAGGGAACCGGCGGCTGCGGCGACGTCGAGAGCGAGCACGGCGCCGGCGACTGCCGCCACTCCGGCGAGGGTGGTGCGGCCGGTGACTCGCAAGCTGGTGCTCACCCGTACGGTCGCAGCGGTCAGGACGGTCCACGCCAGCACCGCCGGGCCGATGTCGATCCAGCCCATGAACGGCATGACCGCCACCTGGTTGCCGGCCAGGAGGAAGGCGTAACCGGCCGCACCCAGCAGCACCACCCGGCCCACGGTCGTGCGGCCACCGACCGCCACCATCACAGCCGCGGCGGCCGTCAGCGCTACAGCCCCGGCGAGCACGCCGAACCGCCCCTGCGCCAGATGAGCGGCGTTGACCAGCGCCCCCGCCAGCAGGGTCAGTGCGGCCGGCACCGACAGCGTGCGGGCCCAGCCGGCCCCGCGCTGCGCCCAGGTCACCGGTTCCTCGTCGGCCTCCTCGACGGCGGGGGAGACGGCCAGGCTGCCGGCGAAGGTCAAGGCGTGCCAGGAAGACCGCGACGCGTCCAGCTCGGCGTGCCAGTCCCGGGTCAGGTCATCGCGCAGGTCCGCGGGCCAGCGCCGGGCTGCGGAGTCGACCAGGCGTCGCGCCAGGCGGTCGGCCACGCTCATGCCGGCTGCGCCTTGGTGCCCGGGACGGCCACCTGGGCCATCTGCTGCTGCATGACGGCGACTTCACGCCGGGCCTCGACGGCGCCGTCCGCGGTGAGCCGGTAGTAGCGCCGGGCGGGCCGGCCCTCGGCGGCCGGATCACTCTGCTCCCAGCGCGACTCGACCCAACCGGCCCGCTCGAGGCGGACCAGGACCGGGTAGAGGGTGCCGCTGGGCAGCCCGGTGGCCTGCATGAGCTGCAGGCCGTAACGCTCGGCGACGGGATCGGCGAGCAGCGCCGCCACCACCTTGAGCACCGGCATGGTCATCCGCGGAGGCATGTAGGCACTCTACATAGGGTCGGTGACCGTGTCACCCAGCTCGACCCGGCCGGTGCGCTCGACGGTCGCCCAGACGCCGAAGGTCAGGTCGTGGTGCTCCGCGACGGTCCGCAGCAGCCGGCCGTGCTCCGGCACGTCCGCCTGCGCCAGGTCGATCATCACGCAGCGGGTCAGGCGCCGCCGCGGTCGCAGCACGACCTGGTCGCCGACCCGCACTGCCCGCCCCAGCCACTCCTCCTCCGGGAAGCCGGTGCCGGGCACGTCGACCAGCAGGTTCGCCCGGAACCGCAGCGGGTCGACCACTTCCCCGGTCAGCTGCCGCAGCCGGCGCAGGGCAGCGGTGCTGATCACGCTGACCGGCCCCTCGTCGTGGTGGACGACCTCCGCCTCACGGGTGATCGTGACCGGCCGGCCCAGGACCTCGCTGACCGCCCGGTGCCCGGCCGGGTCGTCAGCGGCGAACCGGCGCCCGTCGGGCAACTCCACCACCGGTACGGGATCAGCGAAGTGCCCGCGCAACCGGAACAGGCCGGGCATCCGCCGGAAACGCCGGGTGTTCTTGCCGCTGCCCAGCTTGCCCTCGGTGTCGCGGACCGCCCAGAGCCGGTCACCGGCCAGCCCACGCTGTTCGACGTCGACGGCCGCGGGCCGTTCACCCAGGAGGGACTTGATCGGGTACCGGCGGAGCTCGACGACCTTCATCGGCTGACTCTTTCGTGTTCGAGGTGAGATTGCAGCCGGTCGGATCGACCTGGTGGCCGATCATCCGAGATCCGGGCGCGGACGCTGTTCCCAGCGAGCGCGGGCATCCACAGTGTTCGGGCGGTTGCTTTCCGCTCACCAGCCCGTCGCTCAGGAGTTCTCATGGCGTACCCGCCTCAGCCGCCGTACGACCCGCAGGTCCCCGTTGTGCCGGCGGGCCCGCCGGCCGCTTTCACCGGGTACGGGCCGCCGCCGCAGCCGCCTCGGCGCAGCCTGCTGCCGTGGCTGGCGCTGGCCGTCGCTCTGCTGGTCGTGGCCGGCACGGGCGGCTGGTTCCTCTACGACCGGGTCATCCGGACGGATTCCGGGGTGGCGGCCTGCGAGGCCCTGCGGGACGGCGACAAGGCGGTCGACGGGGACGACGGCGACAAGACGATGACCGAGGCCGAGTACCGCGAACTGCGCGGAGTCTTCGAGGACTCGCGCTACGAGGACATCCGCGATCACGGTACGAAGCTGATCGACCTGGTCTGGCAGCTGTCGAAGCTGGGCGACGAACCGGGCCTGGGGGCGCTGGCCTTCATGGGCCCGCTCACCGAACACGTGACCGGGCTCCAGTCGGCCTGCGCTGATCAGGGCGTCATCGTCGATCTGAAGCTGGGCGAGTAGCGGGCTCGCTCAGGCCTGGAACCGGGTTCGGCGGCGGGTGAGCAGTACGCCGCCGGTGCCCGCCGCGAGCAGCAGCAGAGCCGCGCCCACGATCGCGGCGACCGGCGTGCCGGTCACCGGCAGACCTCCTCCGCCGCCCCCGTCGGCACCGTTGACGACGATGAGTGCCTTGTCGTTCGCCTTGTCCAGCTCGCACGTCCCGCAGGCGGCGGTGACCTGCACCGGTCCGCTCGCGCCCGCGATCACCTGGTTGATGCGCAGACCGAAGCGGAACTTCTCGCTCGCGCCGACCTCCAGGTGGTTGCTCGTGCGGCATCCGTACTCGGCGGCACCGGGCTTGGCCGGCGCGTTCCAGGCGGGAACGCCGTCGACGACCTGGCGGCAGCGGGCCGGCACGGTGACGACCTCGGTGCCCTCGGGCACCGACACGAGCATCCGCGCCACGGTGGTCGACTGGTCCAGGTCGAGGACGGCCGGTCCGTCGTTGCGTACCCCGACCGTCGCCGTGACCACGTCACCGGCGTCCCCGTCGACCTCGGCGCCCAGCGCCACCAGGTCGACGCCGTTGCGACCGGTCACCGCGATCCGTACCCGTGAGGTGCTGTCCCGGTAATCCACATCGGCCTGCCGCTTCGCCGCCGCGGAGACGACCGGCTCGAGCCGCAGCACCGGCCCGTTACCGGCGGTGCCGGCCGGCTGGCCCAACGCCTTCTCCTCAGCCAGGTAGCCGTCATGCTGCGCGGCCGTACGCCAGGTGAAGTCAGCGGCCAGCTTTCCCGGCGCGACCGTGTTGCTGCGCAGCCGGTACGGCAGGGCGAGCCGATAGGCGGTCCCCGGCTGCAGCTGCTGGTCGAAGCGGCACGACACCAGCCGGTCGGCGTCGTACCGGCAGTTGCGGTAGCGCGTCCCGGCCTGCATGGCCCACGCGGAGCGGTCGACGCTCATCCCGATGCCGTCGGCGACGTTCGCGCCGGCATTACGCACGCTCACCGGCACCTCGAACGCCCCACCCGGCTGCGCCGACAGCGTCGGACTCGGCACGGCGACCAGGCTGACGCCCTCGGCCACGGTGACGTCGGCGACGCCCGTGACCACCTCGTCGTGGTAACCCCGGAAGGTGGCGGTGATCGTGCCCTCGGTCCCGACCGGCACCGTCGTGGTGGCCTTGAGCACGGCCCAGTGGCTGCGCTCGCCGGCCGGGGTGAAGTCGAAGAACTCATCCTCGAAGCTGCAGCTCAAGGTGGCGACCCCGCCGGTGCAGTTCGGGGTGTCATAGTCGATGTCCACGGTGACGCCGGCATCGACCAGGCTCTGCGAGATGCGGTAGCTGACGTTGTACGCCTGCACGCTCTGCGCCGGTGCGGAGTGGGTCCGAAGCCAGATCCTGGTCGCGCCGCCGGGCGCCACAACGGTGTCGGAGACCTCGACCCGCAGGTCCGCGGGAGCCTGCGCTTGCGCGGGCGCGGGACTGAGCAGGGCGGCCGTCACACCGGCGAGGACCATGATCGGGAACTTCGACTTCATGGCGAGGGACCTTAGGCGAGATCGGGTTCGGCCCGCGACCCCGCTCTGACCTTGAACCTCAGGTGCAGGACCCGCTCGCCCCGGATGACCACGTGGGGGTCCTCCAGCAGGTGCTGGGCGTTGATGCCGCCGAAGAAGCGTTTGCCGGAACCGAACACCACCGGCACCACATCCATGGCCACCTCGTCGACGAGCCCGGCCGCGAGGATGTGCCCGGCGGCGTCTCCGGCGCTCACCGCGACGTTCCGGTCCCCGGCGAGTTCCTTGGCCTTGCCGACGGCGGCCGTCACGTCGTCGACGAAGTGGTAGGACGCTTCGGGGTGCCAGCCGTCAGGCTTGGGGCGGTGCGACACCACGACGACGTGATCGCCGGCGGGTGGGCGGCCCTCCCAGCCGTTCACCAGGTCGAACAGGTGGCGGCCCATGATGATCGTGCCGATGCCGGCCCAGGTTGACCGGACATATTCGGCTGAGGCCCGCGAGACCCGGAAGCCGTTGCCGGTGCCGGAGTGATCGAACTCCTGGTCGTCGGTCGGGGTGATCGCCGTGTCCCCGTTGAAGTACCAGTCGTGCAGCGGTCCGACATCGTCGTTCAGGTCGGCGATGAAGCCGTCGACCGACACCACGTTGTGCATGGTCACTGTGCCCATGGATCCTCCTCGCTGTTTGCCTCCTGATGGTGTCGCTCTTGGGGCGGCTGGGCTTGTAAAAACCCAATGTCGGGCATCGGACCGCTGTCCGGCGGGAAGCCCGGCTCGGCGGGGAACCGGCGCCGCAAGGCCAGGTATTCGGTGGGGGTGTGGCCGGTGAAGTCCTTGAATTCCTTGCTGAAGTGGGCCTGGTCGAAGTAGCCGGCGGTGTGGGCGAAGTTCGTCCAGTTGACCGGGTTTCGGGCGTCCACGGACACGATCAGCCGAGCGAAGCGGTAGATCCGGGCCATCCGCTTCGGGGTGACTCCGACATGGGAGCGGAACTGCGTGGCGAGATGGGTGCCGCTTACCCCGGCGGCATCCGCAAGGGCGCTGACCGGCACCACGCCGTGGGAGAGCTCCAGGCGGCCGCCGGTGTGCTGGACCAGGGCGAGGCCACGCGACGGCGCTTCGGCGAGGCGCTCGCGCAGCTCCTTCTCCAGCACGTGCAGTGCCGCGGAGGCCGACGACTCGTTACGGAGGCGGTCCAGGGATCGCTGCCAGCGGGCGTCGACGGGGATCCAATGGTTGCGTAGTTCGGATGCTGGTAGGTCGACGAACGGGGAGATGCCCCAGGGTTTGAAATGGACGCCGACGAGGCGTACTCGGGCGGGGTAGTGGATGACGAAGCGCCTGGTCCAGACACCCATGAACCAGCCGTCGGTCAGCAGTGCCGGTGGCACGGACGGGTCGGAGTCCGAAAGGCGGATGGGGTCGCCGAGGTTGAGGAAGAGGTGGGCTGAGGGCATGGGCGGGACGTTCATGCCGGGGTGACGTGGGGTGCCGGCCAGGCAGTAGATGTCGTCGATGAAGCTGTCGAGCGGTGGGGCGGGGACCCGGCCGGAGTACTTCATGGTCCCAGTGTGGATGGCACGCCGGCCGGACGCCGCGTCCAGCGGCTCGTGCAGGTTAACTACTCCCAGGCGTCGTCCGATCCCGGCCGGCCGTGTCGCGCTTGCGCGGCGCCTTGAATCAGAAGAGATCAATGGGGCAGCCCAGCTCTGCGGCTTGCGCTATTGGTGGCCCCAAGAGGTCTGTGCGCGGGGGCGCTCGACTGACCTGAGGTAGCGCCGCAGCATGAAGGCCCCGATGCGCACCTCGGTCAGGACCCGGGTGACATTCCGCGGAGTGCTGGTGGAGTTGACCATGACGGAGCGTGGTGTCGGGCGGTGCTGTCAAGACTGTCGAGCCGGATCGGGCAGTGACTCTGTCCAGCGACGTTGGCAAGCGGCTGTAGGCTTCGGGCTGTACCAGGAACGGTCGGCAATAGGGTAGTAAGAACATGTGGTAGCCGACGAATCAGTCCCGGCCTTCCGGCTCGACGGGGCGCAGCGGCGCTCGGTGGCGGTCGAGCTCTGGAACAAGTGGCGGGCCGAGGGCTACGGGTCTGTTCTGCTGTTCGGCATCTCCGGAGTCGGCAAATCTGAAGGGATCGTCCACCCATTACGGGATTGGGCCGATGGCCAGAAGATCCCCACCGTATGGGTGGATGTTCCAGCCGACACCGTCAGTTTCGATTCGTTGCTTCTGAACGCGATAGTGCAGGAGCTGGGCAACGGCGGCCACGCCCCGTTGGTCGCCCACGCCGACTCACTCGCCAGTGTGCTCCGAACACTATTGCGGGCCGGAGCGCTCGTTATCCTCGACGAGTTCCAGCGCGCGTTGGAGCCCAACGGTGGTCCCCTGGCGTCGCTGGCTCGCATGTTGGAAGATCTTGCCCGGCGTCCGGCCGACACCGGTTGCCTGCTCCTCGTGTCCAACCGACACGTCGATTGGTCGTGGACGGAATCGTTCCACGTGGCCGAGCTACCGCCACCCAATGCTGATGCCGATGCTGTGCAGATCGTCCTACAGCAGCTGAACCCGGAGGAGGAGGCCGCCCAATTTCCCGACCATCGGCGACTGGAGGTGGTACACCGCGTTGGACGCAACCCGCGGGTGCTGCGGCTGCTCGGCCTCCTGTTACGAAGCTCCCACGTCCTCGGCGAGTTGCTACCGCCGGTGCAGACGGACCTCACTGAACCGGTCGATCCGCAACTCGTGGACGGTATCGAACTCAAGCTTCTTGCGAAGGCGGCGGAGGGTCTGCCGGAGGCGACGCGCGCTTTCCTTCGGGACATGTCCGTCCTGCGGGAATGGGCCGACTGGAGTTTGATCGAGGCGATGGCCGATCAGGAAGCCGATGTGCGGAACCTGGTTCGGGAGGGGCGTCAGCGCTTCCTCCTGCAGGTCCGAGCCTCTACGGATCCCGGGTCGGTCGGTCCAGGAGGCCGGTACAAGGTCCATCCGCTCTTGCGGGAGGTTGGCACGGTTCAAATGCGACGGGACGGCGCGGCCTGGCGGGCAGCCAACCGCCGAGCCGGTGAGTGGTACGCGCGCAAGCTCGGAGCTGCCGGTCGGGCTGCTGTGCACGGGCACACTCTCCAAGTCGGACTGGATGGTTCCTCGTACCACCTCGCGGCCGCAGGCGCTGAGGCTGAACTGCGGGCGGTGATCGAGCCGGTTCAGCGGTTTCTCAATCAACAATATGGGTGGTCCGCGAAACCGGCCAGGACCAGCGGGGAACGCGACGCACGGATCGCGTTGCTCGAGTTGTACAACGGCTTGTGGGGCACGGCCGGAACCAATTATCACCTTGCCAGGCTGTTGTGGGAGCGGGGCGGTCCCGGCGATTTTGAGCAGGCGAAGCAGTACGCCCGCCAGGCGACCGAAGACCAAACCCACGCGGATCCGTGGAGGGTGTGGATCCAGCTGGTTCGGGCTGTTGACGGACTAGAGGCTGGCGTCGCAGCCGCGCGTGAGGGCGTGGCGCGGGTGGCACCCACGGCAGCTCTTTATGCCGTTTACCTGCTGCTGGGCGCCTTCCTCGACCTGATGGGTCGTACTGTGGAGGCCGTCACCGCTTTGCGGGAAGGGATTGGTCGCTCCCGAGGAAATGAGCACCGGCTTGCCTCGCTTGCCGCGTTTTTTGCGGCAGCTCAGCCCACCGAGGACCTGCTCGAGGAAGTCTGTGACTGGCTGTCGTCGTCGCCGCAGCTGAAGCCCCAGCATGCATTGGCGCGGGCTTTGCTGCTCGAGCGCCGGAATCGGTGGGCCGACGCGCTGCCGCTGTTGGTCGATGCGCGGCGGCAGGGCACCCCGTACGTCGACCTCGCGCTCCACGAGGCGCTCTGCTACTTGGCCTTAGGCAACGCTGCGGCGGCCCAGGAGACACTCAGCGGAGCAACCTACCGACTCCAAAAATTGTCCGCCACCGCATGGTGCGCAGCCTTCGTAGCACTGGAACTCGGCCGAACGGCGCGTTCCGCCGAACTGCTGCGTGTCTACTTGGGGGACGAAGAGCCGCACTCGACGGCCGACGGGCTCCGCATGCGGTTACTGTACGAGTGGGACATGACTGTCGGTCAGCTGGGCATCGGCACGCCGTCACTCATGTTTCCGGTGCTGCCCCCGGCGCTCAGCGGTTTGTCTGTGGCCACGCTCCGTTCTCAGCACGGTGGGCCGACGCTGCCTCAGCATCAAGCCGTCTCCCCCGCCTCAGCGGCAGACCGACCAAACGTCCTGGCACTGATTACCGCATGGTCCCCAACGAGTGGCGGGGTTAACAGCTTCAATCGGCAACTATGCATATCCCTGGCCGCTACCGCCCAGGTTACCTGTGTCGTGCTCGAAGCCACCGACGAGGAACGACGGCAGGCCGCCGACGCCAACGTCGCGCTCATCGAGGCGCCACGGTCGCCCGGCGCCTCGGACACGGACCGGCTGTCCTATCGTCCGCAGTTGCCAGACGGCGTCTCCCCGGACATCATCATCGGCCATGGCCGATGGACCGGCCCGGCCGCACGCCGTCTCACTGCGGACTACCCGAACGCTAAGCGCCTGCACGTCCTACATGTCGTCCCGGAGGACATCGAGCGATATAAGCCCAAAGAGGGCGTCGACGCGGCAGCGCTGGCTGAGGAACGCCAGGAAATTGACTTAGCCCTGAGCGCCGAAGCCAACTATGCGGTTGCGGTGGGACCACGGATTTACAACTGGTTCCACTGGGATCTCGAACGGCGCGGACTCGACGTAGCGAAACTGATTCGGTTCGACCCCGGTTTCGACTCGGACGACGCCACACTGCGGCAGCCACCGCAACGCCGAATAACCGTGCTCGTCACCGGTCGGATGGAGGACTACCGCCTCAAGGGGCTTGACCTGGCCGCGCGTGCATTCAACGAGGCACGTCTTCGGCGCCGCCCCGGAAGCCCGCCCGTCGAGCTCCTCGTCCGTGGTGCGCCACCGGAGAAATCGACGGTCCTGGAGAACCAGATGCGCGAGTGGGCCAGGGATCCGTCACTTCCGGTCCGGGCGCAGCCGTACACGACCAAGGCCGACCGCCTGACTGCTGACCTGCGCGGCGCCAGCCTAGTACTGATGTCCTCGCGTGCTGAGGGCTTCGGACTGGTTGCCGCCGAGGCCATCGCGGCGGGCACGCCGGTGCTGATGAGTAGCGAGAGCGGCATCGGAGAGCTGCTCGAGGGTCTGGAGCCGGAAGAGGCCGGACGGATCGTGGTAGCGGTGACCGGCGACGACGATCGTGACGTAACGGCGTGGAGCAACGTGATAGACAGTGCGCTCAGAGACCGAGACGCAGAGTTCCGCCGGGTAGCGGCCCTTCGCGGCCGGCTTGCCGCGAGACTCACCTGGTCCGGCGCCGCGGTTGAACTTCTGAAGCAGGTGTGCGGAGCGGGTGACGATCCAATCAGCGAACCGAGCCCATCACCTAAGTAATGATCAACAACAAGGGTGCGGCCGCGATTTCGGCCATTGCCCAAAGGCTCCGGCGAGGCCGAGGTCCTGCGTCGGGTTTTGCGACGCAGGCTGATGGCGGAGCCAGGCCTGGACCCCGCCGAGACGGGGCGACCGGGTGTTGAAGAGATCAGGCTTCGTGCAGGACCTGGACCGGCTGCAGCAGGTCTTGACGGATCCGGCCAAGGGGGAACAGTGAGGCGGATGCGACTTCCTGGTGCGGACTGAAGGCGGACTGCGGTTCGCACCCACAGGGAAAGTTTGCTCTACCAGAGCGTCGGAGATCCTGCGTGACCTGCAAGCTTAAATGGCGCGCCCGGCAGGATTCGAACCTGCGACCGACGGATTAGAAGTCCGTTGCTCTATCCGCTGAGCTACGAGCGCCTGGCCGGCCCACGGAGTGTGCTGGCCAGCACATACTAGAGTTTCGCCGCCGCCCGGTCGAGCCGGATGTCAAGCCGTCGTGGCCTCCGCTTTGTCCTCCGGGGCCGGGGGTACGGAGATCTCCGGCGTTCCCTTCGGCGGGACGAACGCGTCGACCCATCTGCCCAGTTCCTGGAAGAGCTCTGTGCGTACGTCCTTGCCGGACAGCGTCAGGTCGTGCATGCCGCCGTCGAACCGCGCGATCGTCACCCGCGGCCCGAGCCGCGGCGCCCAGCGCACGATGTGCTCCACGTCCAGGACCGAGTCGCTCAGCCGTACGTCTTCGCTCCAGCTCCTGCCGCGGAAGGTCCGCGTCGAGCACGCGACCAGGATCGGGGCGTCGATGGCCAGCCCGGCGCGCAGGCGGGCCTGGCCGCGGCGGATCGCTTCGAGCCATCCGGTACGGACGGGGAAGCCGTTCACCGGTTTCCAGGCGAGGTCGTACGTCCACTCGCCACGGTGATCGCTGTGCAGGCTCTGTCCGTACAGGCCGAGCGTGCTCATGGGCAGCACGCGGTACGGATTCCGGCTGCTTGTGCGGCCGACGACGTTCATCAGTGGCCTGCGCAGCAGCCACGGCACGTTGAAGTCGAAGAACGGGCTGTTGAGGAACAGGCCGTCGACGATGCCCTGGTCGTGGCGGGAGTGCGACCACAGCGACGTGATCAGGCCGCCGGTCGAGTGGCCGGCGACGAGCAGCTGGTCGTGGCCGTCGTCCTCGCGGATGATCCGGGCCGCCTCGTCCAGCTCCGGGTAGTACTCGGTGAGGCTGCGCGCGAAGTTCGGCGTCTGGTGCGGCAGCAGGCTGCGGCCGTACTTGCGCAGGTCCAGCGCGTAGAAGTCCCAGCCGCGTTCGACGAAGAAGTCCGCGAGATGGGTCTGGAAGAAGTAGTCGACGAAGCCGTGCACGTACAGCACCGCGCGCCGTGACGGGGTCTCCCCGCGCCGGCGGACCAGGGTCGCGACGACGGCGCCCTCGTCGTCGCTGCCCAGGTCGATGGTGAGTCGCTCGTACGGCACGCCCAGGACGTCGGTCTCCACGCCGCCAGGTTACCCACGCGTAGGGACCTTCGCGCCATACCAGATCACCGGGATTTTCCGCGGTTTTCCACATTCCCCCGTCGTCCACAGGCTCGCGCGGCTCCTGAAGCGGACACCGGGGCGTTCGGCGCACGCTGCTTCCCAGATCGCCCGCCGCACTTCCCCCTCGATAAGGAGACGCAGTGTTCGACACCAACATCGTGGTGGTCGGGAACGTCCTGACCGCGCCGGAATGGCGCCGCACCGCCAGCACGAACACCCTGGTCGCCAACTTCCGGGTGGCGTCGACCGCCCGCCGGATGGACCGGGAGACCGGCCGCTGGGTCGACGGCAACCAGTTCCGGGTACGCGTCAACTGCTGGCGCCGGCTCGCCGAGGGAGTGGCGGCCTCCGTCACGGTCGGCGACCCGGTCGTGGTGGCGGGACGCCTCTACACCCGCGACTGGACCGACTCGGAAGGCAACCTGCGCACGACGTACGAGATGGAGGCCGTGTCGGTCGGTCACGACCTGTCCCGGGGCCGGGGCCGGTTCTTCCGCAACAAGCCCACGTCGGCGACGAGCGCGACCGAGACGGCGGAGAGCGACAGCCAGGTCCGCGGCGAGACGGCGGTCCCGGTCGGCGAGGACGAGGCACCCACCGTGTACGGCGACGGCGTGCTGGACGGCGACGAGCCGACGTTCGAGGACGTCCCGGCCACCACGCCGGGCGGCTTCGACCCGCTCGCGACCCTGCGCGGCGGCAGCATCGAGCCGTTCGACACGGAGATGGTCGTGCCGGCCGCCATCCCGGCGCCGGATCCCGACGACTCGGAGCCCGCTCCCGAGCCGGGTACGGAGAGCGCCCCGGATCCCGAGCCGGCACCTGTTCCGGGTCCGGGGCCGGGCTCCCGGTCCAGCTCCGGGCCCCGGTCGAGCCGTTCCGCGGACCGTGGATCGGCTGGTGCGGGTGCTGACCAGCCGGACGCCGAAGGCGAGAGCTCGGCCCGTCGCACGGGCCGGGGCCGGACCGCCAGGCGCCAGCCTGTCCCCGCATGATCGCCGAGCGCTTCCCCTCGGCGTGACCGCTTCGGCGTGACCGCCGGGGCGCTCCACCTGGCGTGATCGCTGGGCGTGATCGCCGGGCGTGACCGCCGGGCGCTCCACCTGGCGTGATCGCTGGGCGTGATCGCCGGGCGTGATCGCCGGGCGTGATCGCCTTCTGAACTGCCGTCGTTGCGAGCGACTTCCCCCGTTGGTTTCGCAACGGCGGCACCGGACCGGCCCCTCCCTTCCGCCCACCCGGCCGACAGCCTTGTGTTCCGGCGCCGACCTCCGCGGCCGCCACCGCAAGGGCAGTTCGGGCGGTGCGCACCGGGCTTCGGTGCGGGTGGTCGAGGGCCGGCCGGCCGATGGGGTCCCGCCGGGGGTGCAAGCGGGTCCCATCGGCCCGGCGGATGGGTGTCCGGTGGTCGACACCCATCCGCCGAACCCCCTGCCGCGCGGTCCCAGCGACTGCCGGCGGTCCGGTCGCCGTCCTCGCAGGCGGACGACGGCCGGGCCCTGAACGCGGCGGCGGACCATTCCCCTGTCCGCCGTCCGAAGCCGGTCGACTCCGGCGCCCTGGGGTGAGGCGTCGCGAACGACCGGCGGGGCGGGTGGGTGTTCGGTGGTCGACACCCACCCGCTACCCCCGCCGCCCGTCCTGCTCCGGGGCGCTCCCTCCCTGAGAGAAAGGCGCAACCGCTCGGCAAAGCGGACCTGCGCCCGAGCAGGGCGGGCGGCATCCAATCAGCCTGGCGGCCGCCCGACGGGTGGGCGCGCCGGGACCAGCAAAGAACGCTCACTAGGGTGGTCGGAGTGGAAAGAGCAGGCCGGACACTGACCGCGCGACCGGGCGCCACCACGGCCGATGCGCTCGGCCTGCTGGCCGGTTTCGCACTGGACGCCGTGGTAGGCGACCCGAGGCGCTTCCACCCCGTAGCAGGATTCGGACAAGCGGCCGGCCTGTTGGAGCGTCGTCTCTACGCACCCAACCGCTGGGCCGGCGCCGCGTTCACCACGGCGGCGGTCGGCGTACCCGTGGCCGCAGGTCTCGCCGCCTCCCTCCTCACCCGGCGCCAGCCCCTCGCCCGGGCCGCGCTGGTCGCCGCCGCGACCTGGACCGTGCTCGGCGGTCGCACACTGCGCCGCGAGTCAGCCGTCATGGCCTCCCACCTGGAGAACGCCGACCTGCCAGCAGCTCGCGGCCGCCTCAACCACCTTTGCGGCCGCGACCCGTCGACCCTCGACGAGCCCGAGCTGGCCCGCGCCACCGTCGAGTCGGTCGCCGAGAACACCTCCGACGCCGTCGTCGCGCCGCTGTTCTGGGGCGGGTTGTTCGGGCTGCCCGGCCTGCTCGGCTACCGGGCCGCCAACACCCTCGACGCCATGGTCGGGCACCGGTCGCCGCGGTACGCCCGCTTCGGTACGCCGTCCGCGCGGCTCGACGACGCCCTCAACCTGCTGCCCTCGCGGCTCACCGGGCTGTTGACGGTCGCCGCGGCGCCGCTGGTCAAGGGGCGTCCGGCCGAGGCGCTGCGGGTGTGGCGCCGGGACCGCAACGATCACCCCAGTCCTAATGCCGGCCAGTGTGAGTCGGCCATGGCCGGGGCTCTGGGGGTGCGGTTGGGCGGGCGGAACGTCTACTTCGGGCGTACCGAGACCAGGCCGCTGCTGGGTGACGGACCGCGCCCGTCCGCTCGCCATCTGCGTCGCGCCGCACGGCTTTCGGGGGCGGTCGGCTCGGGCGCCGTCGTGCTCGCCGCCGGCGTTGCGCTGCTCCGGGCCGCTGTGGTTCGCCGGGCGGGTATGCGATGAGCGGGGGGCTGCTGGTCGCCGGCACCACGTCCGACGCCGGCAAGAGTGTGCTCACCGCCGGCATCTGCCGGTGGCTGCATCGCCGGGGCGTCAAGGTCGCGCCTTTCAAGGCGCAGAACATGTCCAACAACTCGGTTGTCGTGGTCGGTGCCGACGGGCGCGGCGGCGAGATCGGCCGGGCCCAGGCCATGCAGGCCGCGGCGTGCGGTATCGCCCCGGACATCCGCTTCAATCCGGTGCTGCTCAAGCCCGGGAGCGACTTCTCCAGCCAGGTCGTGCTGCTCGGCCAGGCCGTCGACACCGTGACCGCGGGCAACTACCGGTCGCTGCGTCCCCGGCTCGCGGAGACCGCACACGCGACCCTGGCCGAGTTGCGCGCCGAGTACGACGCGGTGATCTGTGAGGGTGCCGGCAGTCCGGCGGAGATCAACCTGCGGGACGGGGACTTCGTCAACATGGGTCTGGCGCGGCACGCCGGGCTGCCGGCGATCGTGGTGGGCGACATCGACCGCGGTGGGGTCTTCGCGGCGTTGTTCGGCACGGTCGCGCTGCTCAGTCCCGAGGATCAGGCGCTGGTCAGCGGCTTCGTCATCAACAAGTTCCGTGGCGATCTCGGTTTGCTGCGGCCCGGGCTCGACATGATCACGGCTGTCACCGGGCGGCCGGTGCACGGCGTGCTGCCGTTCAACCTTGACGTGTGGCTCGACGCCGAGGACTCCCTGGCGTACGGGCGGATGCTCGGCCGGCCCGCCGCGCCGCGCGGCACCGAGTGGTTGCGGGTTGCCGTGGTCCGGCTGCCGCGGATCTCCAACGCCACCGACGCCGAGGCCCTCGCCACCGAGCCCGGCGTGCAGGTGCGCCTCACCATCGAGCCGGCCGAGATCGCCGACGCCGACCTGGTTGTGCTGCCCGGTTCCAAGGCCACGGTCAGCGACCTGGCGTGGCTGCGCGAGACCGGCCTGGCCGACGCGATTCACGCGCATGCCGCGGCCGGCAAGCCGCTGGTCGGGATCTGCGGCGGCTTCCAGATGCTCGCCGGCACGATCCACGACGACGTCGAGAGCCGCCGGGGCACCGTGCCGGGCCTCGGCCTGCTGCCCGTGGACATCACCTTCGGTGAGCGCAAGACCCTGGCCCGGTCGCGCGGTGCGGCCTGGGGGCAGGTCCCGGTGAGCGGCTACGAGATCCACCACGGGTACGTGTCCGCCGGCGATCCGGCGCCACTGCTGACGTACGAGGACGGCACGCCCGAAGGTGCAGTGGTCGGTGCGGTCTGCGGGACGCACTGGCACGGTGCCTTCGAGTCGGACGAGTTCCGCCGCCGGTTCCTGACCGGGGCGGCACGGCAGGCGGGCCGGCGCGGCTTCGTGGTCGCGCCGGACACCCGCTTCGCGGAGGTCCGCGAACGCGCGCTCGACGTCCTCGGCGATCTCGTCGAGGAGCATCTCGACACCGATGCCCTGTGGCGGCTCATCGAGTCCGGGCCTCCGCGTGGCCTTCCCTTCATCCCGCCGGGTGCGCCCGATGGCGGCTGAGACGTTCGCCGCGCTCGCGGAGCGGATCTTTCAACAACCGCCCCGGCTGGGACCGGTACGGCTGATAGCCGTCGACGGGCCCAGCGGGGCGGGCAAGAGCTGGTTCGCGGCTCGGCTGGCCAAGGCCGCTGACATCCCGGTCGTGCACACCGACGACCTGCTCGACGGCTGGGAGGACCAGTTCAGCTTCTGGGCGCGGCTTGAGGAACAGGTGCTCGACCCGTTGCGCCACGGCCGTCCCGCCAGTTACCGGCGGTACCTCTGGCACCGCAGGGCGTTCGGTGGGAATCCGGTCATCGTTGAGCCTGCTGAGGCCGTACTGCTGGAGGGTGTGACCGCCGCCCGGCGGGTGATCCGTCCGGAGCTTTCCTTCTCCGTCTTCGTCACCGCGCCGGCTGATCTGCGGTGGCGGCGGGCTTTGGCACGCGACGGTGCCGACGATGTTGCCTTCCGGGCGTACCTTGAGCGCTGGCGCGTGAACGAGGACCGGCACTTCACCGCGGATGCCACCGCGGCGCACGTGGATCTCCTGGTCGACGGGGCCGCGGAGGGTTTCGACGATCGGTACGAACGGCTCTGGCCGGCGCCGCCGGACTGAACCACGATCAGCCGCGTTGGCGGCGGGAACGGTGGACGGACGATGACGACCGAGGAAGAGAACCGGCCGGCGCGGCGCCGGATCACGCTGACCGGCATCAGCTCGCGTGCCTGGGAGCACCCCGCCGACCGGGGCGCGCTCACCGCGCTGCGCGAGCTGCGGGGCTTCGACGACGTGGTGAAGGCGTTCTTCGGCATGTGGAACGAGCGCGGCTTCCGGCTGTCGTTCCTCGCCGGCTCGATCCGGGTCGACCACCGTCAGTATCCGCGCGTCTACCAGCGTTTCGCCGAGGCTGCCGCCACGCTCGACGTGGCCGAGCTGCCTGAGCTCTACGTCAGCCAGTCGCCGGTGATCAACGGCCAGGCGATCGGCATGGACAAGCCGTTCATCGTCATCACCACCGCCGCGGTCGAGAAGCTCGACGACGAGGAGCTGCGCGCGCTGCTGGGCCACGAGATCGGGCACGTGCGCAGCGGCCACGCCGTCTACAAGACCATCATGATGATCCTCACCCGGTGGGCCGCGAGTCTGAGCTGGCTGCCGGTCGGCGCGATCGCCCTGCGCGCCATCATCGCCGCCATGTACGAGTGGTGGCGCAAGGCCGAGCTCTCCGCCGACCGCGCGGGCCTGCTCGCCGGTCAGGACCCGGCCGCGTCGCTGCGGCTGCTCATGAAGCTCGCCGGCGGCGGCGACCTCTCCCAGATCGACACGGCCGCGTTCCTCGAGCAGGCCGCCGAGTACGAGGGCGGCGGCGACCTGCGCGACAGCATCCACAAGCTGGGCATGACCGCCTGGAGCACCCACCCGGTGCCCGTCGCGCGCGCCGCCGAGCTGCGCAAGTGGGTCGACTCCGGCGATTACGGCCGGATCCTGGGCGGGGACTACCCGCGCCGCGACTCCGACGGCAACGCCTCGGTCACCGACGACGTCAAGGCCGCCGCCGACTCGTACCGTGAGTCCTTCAACACCTCGCAGGACCCGCTCGTCGGTCTGCTCCGCAAGCTCGGCGACGGCGCCGCCGACCTGGCCGGATCCGCCGCGCGGGGCGCCCGGGGCTGGGCCGGCAAGGGTCGCCGCCCCGACGACGAGCCGCCGGCGCCGCCGGCCGGCTGAGTTGTCCACAGGCCCGTGAAGCAGGCCCGCACGACCCGAGCCGCCCGGCTTAGGATCGGTTCATGAGCCAGCTTGCTACCCAATCATCAACTCCGCGTCCGGCGGATCGTCTCGCCGGAGCGCCGGCGGAGGCGATGGCATGAGCCTGACCGAAGACGACCTGCGCGCCGCGATCGCGCGTGAGCTGCCCGGTGTCCGCGCCGACCTCGAGCGGCTGGTCCGCATCCCCGGGATCGCGTTCGACGGTTTCGACCACTCGCACGTCGAGCGGTCCGCCGAGGCCGTCGCCGAGCTGCTGCGCGGCTGCGGTCTCGAGGTGCAGATCGTCCGCGGCGCGGGGCAGCCCGCCGTCATCGGCCGCAAGGCCGCGCCCGAGGGCGCGCCGACCGTCCTGCTCTACGCCCACCACGACGTGCAGCCGGCCGGTGACCCCGCGCTGTGGACCAGCGACCCGTTCGAGCCGGTCGAGCGCGACGGCCGGCTCTACGGTCGCGGTGCCGCCGACGACAAGGCCGGCGTGATGGCGCACGTCGCCGCGCTGCGGGCGTTCGGCGACGAGCTGCCGGTCGGCGTCGTGCTGTTCGTGGAGGGCGAGGAGGAGTTCGGCTCCGACTCGCTCGACGAGCTGCTCGAGACCCACAAGGAGACGCTGCGCTCCGACGTCATCGTCATCGCCGACTCCGGCAACTGGGACATCGGCGTACCGGCCCTGACCACGTCGCTGCGCGGCCTGGTCAACTGCTTCGTCGAGGTCAGCACCCTCAACAACGCCGTGCACAGCGGCATGTTCGGTGGCGCGGTGCCGGACGCGCTCACCGTGCTGGCCCGGCTCATCGCCACCTTGCACGACGAGAACGGCGAGGTTCTCATCGACGGCCTGACCCGTCGTGAGGCCGCGACCGTCGACTACCCCGAGGACCGCTTCCGCCACGAGGCCGGCGTGCTCGACGGCGTCAAGCTGATCGGCGAGGGCCGGCTCACCGACCGGATCTGGACCAAGCCGTCCGTCTCAGTGCTCGGCATCGATGCGCCGAAGGCCGGCGAGGCGCCGAACGCCCTGGTGCCGCGGGCCAAGGCCAAGCTGAGCGTGCGGCTCGCACCCGGCGACGACTGGAATTCGGCGTACGCGGCGATCCGCGCCCACGTCGAGAAGTTCGTGCCGTGGGGCGCCCACGTCGAGGTCACCTTGGAGAGCGGCGGCGAGCCTTGCGTCATCGACGCGACCGGCCCCGCGTACGACGCCGCCCGGGCCGCGTTCCAGCAGGCCTGGGACGGGGTCGCGCCGGTCGACATGGGCGTGGGTGGCTCGATCCCGTTCATCGCCACCTTCCAGGAGCTCTTCCCGGAGGCGGCGATCCTCGTGACCGGCGTCGAGGACCCGTACGCCGGCGCCCACGGGCCGAACGAGAGCCTGCACCTCGGCGAGTTCGCCCGGGTCTGCCTCGCCGAAGCCCTGCTGCTGCGCAACGTGGCCGCGCTGGGTCGATGACATGGCCGCCGAGCTGAGCTGCGACGTGCTGGTCGCCGGCGCCGGCCCCACCGGGCTGATGCTGGCGAACTGGCTGGTGAAGCTCGGCGTCCGGGTCGTCGTGGTCGACGGCAAGGACGGCCCCACCCGGGAGTCACGCGCGCTGGTGGTGCAGGCCCGCAGCCTCGAGGTGTACGACCAGCTCGGCATCGCGGACAAGGTGCTCGCGGCGGCACACCGGGCGGTCGCGTTGGCTCCGGGCTTCGGTGATCGCGTCTTCGGCCGGATCCCGATCGGGCCGCTCGGTGGCGACGTGACGCCGTACCCGTGGATCGAGATCCTGGAGCAGAGCCGCAACGAGGAAATCCTGTACGAGAACCTGCGGGCCCTCGGCGGCGACGTCCGCTGGGGCCGGCAGGTCTCCTCGCTGACCGCCACCACCGAGCACGTCGAGGCCGTGGTCGGCGACGAGACCATCACGGCCCGGTTCTGCGTCGGCGCGGACGGGGCGAATTCGGTGGTCCGCAAGTCGCGGGGCATCGCCTTCGACGGCGTCACCAGCCCACACCTGTTCTACGTGATCGACGCGACGGCGGTCGGTGGGCTGGTGGCCGACGCGATCAACGTCCGGCCCGCCGGTGACGAGTTCCTGCTCGGCTTCCCGATGCGCGGCCGCGGCAACTGGCGGCTGATCGGTCTGGCCCGCGACGACGACGGCGACGGCGAGATCACCGAGCAGGACGCGCAGGCGCGGATCCGCCGCTCGTTCGCGGTGACCTACGCGCAGTCCCGCTGGTTCGCGACCTACAAGGTGCATCATCGGGTGGCGGCGACGTTCCGCGACGGGCGCTTCTTCCTGGCCGGCGACGCAGCGCACGTGCACTCGCCGGTCGGCGGCCAGGGTATGAACACCGGTCTGCAGGACGCGCACAACCTGGCCTTCAAGCTCGCGGATGTGGTGCACGGCCGCGCCGGCGACGCGTGGCTGGACCGCTACGAGGCCGAGCGGCGCCCGGTCGCCCGGACCCTGGTGGCGACGACCGACCGGATGTTCGGCTACATCACCTCACAACGGGTCCAGCTGCGGGCGCTGCGCCGGTTGATCGTGCCCCTGCTCGCGCCGGTCGGCGTTCGGCTGCTGCCGCGGACGGGTGGCGGCTCGCGCTTCTTCGGCTACGTCGCGCAGCTCCGGATCCGCTACCGCATGTCCCCGGACGAGGGTCGCGACCCGGTGGTCGGCCGCCGGCTGGCTTGGGCCGGCAGCAACTACGAGGTGCTGCGGTCACTGCGATGGCAGATCCACGGGTACGGCGGCATCGAGCAATCCGACGTGCCTGACCTGGGACTGCCGGTGCACCTGTTCGACGCCGCGCCGCAGACGCCGTTGCTTCCGGGGCAGCTCTATCTCGTACGGCCGGACGGCTTCGTGGCCGCGGCGGCGCCACCCTCGCAGGCCGCCGCGGTGTTCACCCAGGCCATGCCCCGGTGACCAGCACGGCAGTCGTCACCGACCTGGACGGCACGATCGTCCGCGCCGACGGGACCATCAGCGAGGCGACCATCGCGGCCTGCCACGCGCTACGGGCCCAGGGCATCCCGGTCATCGCCGCCACCGCCCGCTCCCCAGCCGGAGTCCGCGCCCTCACTGAGCTGACTCCGCACCTCACGCTGGCGGTCTGCTGCGGCGGCTCCCTCGGGTACGCGTTCGAGCCCGCATCGGTCCTGTGGCGCGACACCCTGCAGTCCGATGCTGTGCAGGCGCTGCTGTCGCTCGTACGCGCCGAGCTGCCGGAGGCGGGAGTCGCCATCTATGACGGCGAATCGTGGCGGATGAACGAGGCCTACGTCGCGATCCGCACCTCCCAGCACAATGGCCCGTCGGCTGTGGTCTCCGTCGACGCGTTCGCGGGAGTGGCGGCATGCGCGATGACGCTGTGCCACCCGACGCTCGGCCCGGCCGACCTTGTCGCCCTGCTGACCCGGCGCGGCATCCCGCTGAGTCTGAGCCTCGCGGGTCCGGAGATCGTCGAGATCGCGCCGGCCGGCATCACCAAGGCCAGCGGAGTGGTACGGGCCCTGCGCGAGGTCGACGTGCCGGCGGACCGGGCGGTGGCCTTCGGTGACATGCCGATCGACATCCCCATGTTCACCGCGGTGGGCAGATCGGTGGCGATGGCGGACGCCCCGGAGGAAGTGCTGGCCGCGGCGACAACGGTGACCGAGACGGTCGAAGAGGACGGTTTCGCGCATGCCCTGACCCGCCTGGGGCTCGTTTAGCAGCAAATTCATACCCGCGGCAATCGGCTTCGCTTGATCGGGTGAGTCTGCTGCGCGGGCGAGATCATTCCTGTTAGGATTCGAACATGAGTTCGAACGAGGCGATCGTGGCGCTCCGCGCCGCCGGCAGTGCTCTGGGAGACGTCGACGTCTCCGGGTGGGACGACACCGCCCTCACCGCTCAGCTCGCTGAGCTGTCCGACGCCCTGTGCCAGCTCGACGCGCAGCTCAGCCGCGTCGCCGAGGCCATCCGCGCCCGCGGCTACCGCATCACGGAGCCGGTGGCCGCCTGACTTTGCTCCATGTCCCCGGGCCCGTCGCCCGGCGCACCCCGTCGCCACGCGGTGCGCCGGGCGACAGGCCCCTCCCGCTGTCCGGTCCTTCCGCGGCCTAGTCCTTCTGCCGCCCAGCCCCCTCTCCGCTCAGCCCTCTCTCCACCCAGCCTTCCGCCGTCCAGTCCTCCCCGGCTCGGCGGCGCCGCGGGCGGTTGCTCAGTCCTTCCGGGCCTGGCGCCGGCCAAGACCGGCCCAGCTGCGCGAACCGCAGCACCGGCCGCCGGTTTCCCGGACGCGGCAGCAGAGCGTGGAGCAGCGGGCGGGCCCCCGGACCGGGCCGGTTGCGAACGCTTCACGGGGGAGCGGATCGCGACCGGCCCGCGAATGTCGTACCTGGCTGCCAGGATGGGGTTCGTGCAGTTCCTCGACCTGGCAGCCACGTCGGCCGCCGTTTCCGCCACCTCCGGCCGTAAGGCCAAGATCGACCTGCTTGCCGACGCCCTCCGGCGTCTCGACCCCGGCGAGCTGGCCGCCGGCTCCGCCTACCTGGCCGGTGAGCTGCGGCAACGCCAGACCGGCGTCGGTTACGCCGGCTTGCGTGACCTCCCCGAGCCCGCCGCCGAGCCGGTGCTCACCGTGGCCGAGGTGGACGAGCGGATCGCCGCCATCTCCGTTGTCGCCGGCACCGGGTCGCAGGCGCGCCGGCGTGAGTTGCTGGCCGGGCTCTTCGGCCGGGCCACCGCCGATGAGCAGCGGCTGCTCGTCGGACTCTTCAGCGGCGAGCTGCGCCAGGGCGCCCAGGCCGGCCTGCTCGCCGACGCCATCGCCCGCGCCGCCGAGGTGCCGGTCACGGCTGTCCGGCGGGCGCTGCTGCTCTCCGGTGACCTCAAGCAGGTGGCTGTCGCCGCGCTCACCGGCGGGGCGCCCGCGCTCAGCGAGATCAGCCTGCGGGTCGGCACTCCGCTGACCCCGATGCTCGCCGGCAGCGCCCCCGATGTCGCCGCGGCGCTGCTGGCCACCGGGTCACCGGCCACCGTCGACGTGAAGCTCGACGGCATCCGCATCCAGGTGCACCGTTCCGGGGACGAGGTTGCCGTCTTCACCCGCAGCCTCGACGACATCACCGCGCGGTTGCCCGAGGTCGTCGCCGCCGCGCGGGCCGTTCCGGCCCGGGAGTTCGTGCTCGACGGTGAGGCCATGGCCCTTGACGGCCAGGGGCGGCCGCGACCGTTCCAGGAGACGTCGAGCCGGGCCGCCACCCGGGGTGCCCGGCGCGGCGGGAAAGAGGGGCCGGTCGACGGGCCCGGGCTGGTTCCGTACTTCTTCGATCTTCTTCACCTCGACGGCATCGACCTGCTCGACGAGCCGGGCCGGGTGCGCTGGGCCGCGCTGGCCGACGCGTTGCCCGCCGAGCTCATCGTGGGGCGGCGGACCGTCGAGAGCGAGGAGCAGGCCGCCGAGGCATTCGCGGCCGCCCTTGCCGCCGGGCAGGAAGGCGTCGTGGTCAAGGCCCAGGAGGCCCCGTACGACGTGGGCCGCCGGGGCGCCGCCTGGGTCAAGGTCAAGCCGCGGCACACGCTTGACCTGGTTGTTCTCGCGGTGGAGTGGGGGCACGGGCGGCGGCAGGGGTGGCTGTCCAACCTGCACCTGGGTGCCCGGGATCCGCGGACCGGCGGATTCGTCATGCTGGGCAAGACGTTCAAGGGACTCACCGACGAACTGCTGCGCTGGCAGACCGAACGGTTCAAGGAGCTGGCGATCGACGACTCCGGCTGGGTGGTCACCGTGCGGCCCGAGCAGGTCGTGGAGATCGCCTTCGACGGCGTGCAGACCTCACCCCGCTATCCGGGCGGGGTGGCGCTGCGGTTCGCCCGCGTCCTGCGCTACCGCGACGACAAGCGCGCCGAAGAAGCCGACACCATCGACATGGTCAAGGCCCTCGGCTTCCCCGCCACCCCGGAAAGCTGAGCCGGGACCCCCAGGCGGCGAGTCAGTCGGTCAGATCGTTGAGGATTTCGGCGGCGTGGTCGCTGCCGCCGTCGGCCAGCCGCCGTAGCTCTGCCACGTCCCCGCGCTCGCCGGCGATCTCGACCAGCGCCGACACCGCTTCAGCACTGCCGCCGGCCGCGAGACGTCGCAACCCGTCCAGGTCGTCACGCTCGATCGCCAGCGCGACACGGTCGTCGTCCGCCATGCCGTCATCCTCTCGTCGGAACGGGGAGACCCGGATCAGAGAGCCGCGAGCGACCGCACGTAGTTGACCTGCTGATGGACGTAGGTCACCTGCGACTGATCGGTCACCGGGATCCGAGCGACATACTGCCGTGTCGCGTTGGTCACCGTCACCTGCACCGTTCCCCGCGGGACAGTCACCTTCACCAGCAGGAACAACAAGCTGAAGATCGTCAGCACGCAGAACCCCACGATCGCCGCCGCGATGGCCCACGGCGGGATCTTCTGCTCGCTGTGCCAGTAGTCGTTCACCGTCCACGTCGAGCCGGCCAACGGGATGTCCCCGGCCGGGGTGTGGACCACCGTCGACGTGACCGCCATGTCGCCGATCTGGGCGATCACCGGGCCCGGCACCAGCGGGTCCGGCGGTGGGACCGGCTGTGCGGGGGCGGGCACGCTCCAGGGGTCACTCGGCGTGGAGTCCGGAAAGGTCACTCCGCCGAGGTTAGTCGGCCTGCCGGGCGCTGGGAACGGCCGCCATGCGCTGGTCTGCCGCCGCCACCCGGTCCTCCCGCTTCTTCGGGGCGTCGCCGTTGGCTTCCTTACGGGCCTGCCACCCGTACGCGAGCAGCGCCATGACCGCGAACAGCCACCACTGGACCGCGTAGCCGCCGTTCTGCCACGAGTCCTCGTGCTCGATCGGGATCCGCGCGAAGCCCGGCTCGGGGTCGCTGACCAGCACGTATGCCCCGTACACGGGGAACGGCAGCTCGGCCGCCAGCTTGGGCACCGCGATCCGCCGGGTGTCGATCCGGCCGTCGCGCCGCGCCAGCGGGGCCGGCCGGCTCTCCGACAGGTGCACCTGGCCCACCACCGTGACCTCGCCCGCCGGGGCCGGGGTGGCCACCGGCGCCGAGATGGCGTCGCCGTCCTTCGACGGGACCCAGCCGCGGTCGATCAGCACCGCCGTGCCGTCGGCCAGCAGCAGCGGGGTCACGATCTCGAAGCCCACGGCGCCGTCGACCGTGCGTCCGCGGGCCTGGATCTCGTGCGCCGCGTCGTACCGTCCGGTGACCGTGACCTTCGTCCAGGCCGCGTCCTCGCCGGGGGACGCACCCGGCTTGCCGGGCGCGACCGGCTTGGCCAGCACGGACGTCAGCGGCACCGCGGGGCTGGAGTCAGCGGCGTCGATCCGCGCGTTGATCGCGCTGCGTTCCTGGTAGCGGTGCAGCTGCCAGTTGCCGAGGAACACCATGATCACCGAGGCGGCCACGGTGAGCGCCGCGGCGGCCAGCCAGCGGGGCGTCAGCAGGAACCGGTACACGTTCTGAGGCTACCCGGCTCGCGACGGCCGCTTTCGGCTGGCAGGTAGGGTGCGATGTCCGGCGGTCAATATCATGTCGCCGCCGTTTTCCGTATCCCCGAGGGAGCCGTGATGTCCGCCCACTCGCGCCTGGTGGTGAGCGCACCCTCGTCCGGGCACGGGAAGACCGCGATCGCGGTCGGGTTGCTCGCCGCGTGCACCGCGCGGGGCGTGCCGGCCACCGGTTTCAAGGTCGGCCCCGACCACACCGACGCCGCCTACCTCGGCCTGGCCGCGGGGCGCCCCGGCCGCAACCTGGACCCGCGCCTGGTCGGCGCGCAGCGCATCGCGCCGCTGTTCGCGCACGGCGCGACCGGCTCGCAGATCGCGGTCATCGAAGGCGCGATGGGCCTGTTCGACAGCCTGACCGGACAACCCGAGATCGACGGTACGGCCGCAGTCGCCGCCGCGCTGCGCGCGCCGGTGGTGCTCGTCGTCGACGTGGCCGCCATGGGTCACTCGCTGGCCGCGCTGGTCCACGGCTTCCGGATGTTCGACGAGATGGTGCACCTCGGCGGCGTCATCCTGAACCGGGTGGCCTCGCCCCGCCACGAGGAGATGCTCCGCACCGCGCTGGACGACATCGGCATGCCGGTGCTGGGCGCCCTGCGCCGCGGCGACCTCCCGGCCGTGCTGCCGGCCCGCGCCCAGGGCCCGGTCCCGGTGGCGCACCGCACGGTCGAAGCGGTCCGGGCCGTCCGCCGCCTCGGCGAGGCCGTCGCCGGTGCGATCGACCTCGATCGGGTGATGGCGTTGGCCGACGCGGCGCCGCCGCTGCCCGAGCAGGCCTGGTCACCGGTGGACGCGCTGGCCGAGGCGACCGGTGAACCGCCGGTGCCGCCGGAGAACCGCCCGGTGATCGCGCTGGCCGGCGGACCGGGCGCCCCTTACACGTACGTGGAAACGGTCGAGCTGCTCACCGCGGCCGGCGCCGAGGTCGCGATCATCGACCCGCTGCGCGACGAAACCCTCCCGGCGGGCACGCGCGGGCTCATGATCGGGGCGGCCCTGCCGGAGGGGTACGCGGAAGAGCTGTCCGCGAACCGCCGCCTGTGCGCGGCCGTGTCTCAGCTCGCGCACGACAACCGCCCGATCATCGCCGAAGGGGTCGGCCTGCCCTGGCTGACGCGCGACTTCGACGGCCGCCCGATGTGCGGGATCCTGGACGCGTCGGCGCTGACCGCCGGCCAGACGATCGCGGGCTACCGCGAGGCGACCGCCCCGGCGACGTCACCGCTGGCCCCGGCCGGGGCCCGGATCACCGGCTACAAGCAGCACCGGGCGATCGTCACGCCCCGGGCGGGCCAGGTGCCCGCCTGGACCTGGGCGGGTGGCAATCCGGAGGGCTTCGTCTGGCGTCAGGTCCACGCGTCGCAGCTGGGTCTGCACTGGGCCGGGGCGCCGGAGATCGCGCGGCGGGTGGTCGCAGCGATGCTGACCCCGGCGCAGCCGGCGCCGGTGGTGGCGCCACCGCCGGACGTGGACCCGGGCGAGCAGACCCTCTCCCTGTCCGGTCTGACCCCACCCCAGAACTGACCGCCGCCTGCTTGGCCGCCCACCCAGGGCCGGGCGCGCCCGAGCTGGCCGGGAACTGGCCGGCCCCGGATCGTGGGCGTTTGCACTCCGACGGGGACTGGCGCCGACGCCGGCGGTCCTGATTTCGGTCGATGTCGCACCCCGGCCTTACGGTGAGGGGGTTCCACGAGAAGGGAGCACCGCCGTGGCCGATCGTGTCCCGCTGGATTTCGCCCCGCCGGTCCGCCAGGTGCGGTCCCTGCTGCTGGGCATCACCGACGACCACCTGCGGGCGCCCACTCCCTGCCCCGACTGGACGGTCGGCGACCTGCTCGATCACCTCGCCGGCCTGTCCCGGGCGTTCACCCAGGCAGCGCAGAAGAGGTTCGACGCGCCGGACAGTCCTCCGCCCGAGCCCTCCGCCGCCCACCTGTCGGCCCAGTGGCGCAGCCGTCTGCCGGTCGTCCTGGAGGATCTGGCCATCGCCTGGCGTTCGCCCTCGGCGTGGGAGGGCACCGCCCGGGCCGGCGGTGTGACCATGCCCGCCACCGAGATGGGCCTGGTCGCGGTCAATGAGCTGACCATGCACGGCTGGGATCTCGCCCGCGCGACCGGTCAGGAATATGCGGCCGATCCGCGGCTGCTCGAGCCGCTGATCGAGTTCCTCTCCCAGGGCCCGCCGGAGGGCACCCCGGGAATGTTCGGCCCGGTCGTGGAGATCGAGAGCGAGGCCGAGCTGCTCGACCAGGCCGTCTCACTCGCCGGCCGCAACCCCCGCTGGCGCCCGACCACGTCCGCCCACTGACCCCCGCGGAGCCGCGCCCGGAAGGGGCCGCGCGGCCAGTCACCAGCCGGAGCGCTCCGAGGAGTCGGAACGGTCCGAGGAGCCGGAACGGTCCGAGGAGCCGTGGATCAGCTCGTCCGGCGGCGGCGTGAACTTCGCCTTCGGCTGGCCCTTCAGCGCGTCCTTCAGCGTCTCCGCCACCGTGAACTTCGAGATCGTCCCGCGGCTCGAGCCCACCGTGTTCTCCGGGTTGTCCGGGTCCGCCACGAAGGCCGCCGCCGCCAGCTGCGGGGTGAAGCCGCAGAACCAGGCGCTGCGGTTGCTGTCCGTCGTGCCGCTCTTGCCCGCCACCGGCCGTTTCAGGGTCGCGTACACCATGGGTGAGGTCTCCCAGCCGCCGCAGCTGCCCTTCGCCGCTCCGTAGCCGGTGACGCAGCGGGCCGCGTCGGTTGCCGCCTGCGCGACCTCCGGTCGCAGGGCCTGGCGGCAGCGCGGGCCGGCGACCTTCTTGCCCTTGTACGTCAGCGACGCCCCGTCCCGGGTGTTGATCATGCGGACCGGGATGGGTTCGCAGTACTTGCCCTCGGCGCCCAGGGTGGCGAAGACGTTGGCCATCTCGATCGGGGTCGCGTCGCTGACGCCCAGCGTGAACGCGCCCCACCCGTCGGCGTGGTCCGGTCCGGCCAGCGTGCGGTCGATCTCCGTGCGCCACCGCAGGCCCAGCCGCTCGGCCATCCGGACCGCCTTCTCCGCCCCGACCTTCTGTTCCAGCTGGACGAAGTACGTGTTGACCGACTTGCCGAAGCCGCTCCACATGGTCTGCCGGCCGGTCATCGAGGCGCTGGAGTTCTTCGGGCACCAGTGCACACCGCAGGTCGCCGGCCCGGGCGCGGTGATGTATTTCGTGACGAACCGCTGCGGCGAGTTGAACGCCGTGTCCAGCGGCATCCCGTCGTCCAGGGCGGCCAGCATCGTGAAGATCTTGAAGGTCGAGCCGGCCTGGTACCCCGCCATGTCACCGCCGCCGAGCAGCGGGTTCACCGTGTTCGGGTAGTTGCCCTTGAAGTCGTCGCGCTTGCGGCGGTCGCTGTGCTCGCCGTTGTTCTCCTGGTCGAGCGAGTACTTGCGGTTCACCGCCATCGCCTTGATCCGGCCGCTGCCGGGCTCGATGACGACCTCGCCGTGCGCGTAGACGCTCTTCTTCTTCTCCTTGTCGAGCACATGCTTCATCGCCGACTTCTGGATCTTCGGGTCGATGGTGGTGACCACCTTGTAGCCGCCGCGGCGCAAGTTGGCCATGCGTTCCTGCGACGTCCTGCCGAAGGCCGGCTGTTCCATCCACCAGTTGCGCAGGTAGTCGCAGAAGAAGCCCCAGTCGTTGTGCTTCCTCGGCACGGAGACGCAGTCGTTCGGCGGCGTGGTCAGCTTCAGCTTGATCTTGGACTTCTTCGCCGCCGTCGCCTCGGCCGCGGTGATCGCGTTCATCTTGAGCATCTGGTCGATCACGTAGTTGCGCCGGTTGGTCGCCGCCCGCTGGTCGTTGGTCGCCGGGTCGTACGCCGAGGGCGCCTTGACCAGTCCGGCGAGCAGGGCCGCCTCGGTCAGCGACAGGTCCTCGGGCTTCTTGGAGAAGAAGACCTCGGCCGCCGCGAAGATCCCGTACGCCCGGTGCCCGAAGTACGCCGAGTTCAGGTACCGCTCGAGGATGTCCTGCTTCGACAGCCGCTTCTCCAGCTCGATGGCCAGCCGCATCTCGCGCAGCTTGCGGGCGGTCGTCTGCTCGGTCGCCTCGAGGGCCTGCTTCGGGGTCTTCGCGCCGTCGCGCAGCGCCATCCGCACGTACTGCATGGTCAGCGTGGACGCGCCCTGGGAGACGCCACCGGCCTGCTGGTTCGCCACGAAGGCACGGGCCACGCCCTTGGCGTCGACCCCGTTGTGCTCGTAGAAGCGGGTGTCCTCGGACGCCACGATCGCCTGGATGATGAACGGCGACATGTCCGCGATCTTCGTGGGTTTGCGGTGCTCCTCGTAGAAGGTCGTCAGCAGCGTCTTGCCGTCGTTGGCGTACACGTAGGTCGTTTGCGCCGAGGGCACCTCGGTGAGTCCGTCGGGCATGCTCTCCAGCGCGTCGGCGCCGTTCTTGGCGCCGACGCCGGCCAGCGCCACCAGCGGGAAGATCAGACCCGCGACCACGATCCCGGCGATGAGTCCCGCGCGGATGAGCGGCGCGATCCGTCCAGCTTTGGCGAGTCCGGTCTTCGTCACCCTTCGAAGGTATGACAAAACCGCTCATGTCCTCACGGAACGGCTGAAGTAATCGGCCGGATCACGTCCGGCATGCTGAGGCGCGTGACCTCTTCCGTGGACCTTCCCGCGCACGCCGGGGCAGCAGCGGCGGATCTGCACCACCACGGTGACGCCGAGGTGGCTCCCGGGCTGGTGGACCTCGCGGTCAACGTGCGGCGCCAGCCGATGCCGGAGTGGCTCGCCGGGCCGATCCAGGCGGCGCTGACCGACCTGGCCGCGTACCCCGACGACACCGCGGCGACCGCGGCCGTCGCCGCCCGGCACGGCCGCGACCCGGCCGAGGTGCTGCTCACCGCCGGTGCGGCGCAGGCCTTCGTGCTGATCGCCCAGGCGCTGCGCGACGCGTGCCGGCCGGTCGTGGTGCACCCGCAGTTCACCGAGCCGGAGGCCGCGCTGCGCCAGGCCGGGCACCGGGTCGAGCGGGTGCTGCTGCGCGAGGCGGACGGCTTCCGGCTCGACCCGGCGCTGGTGCCGGCCGACGCGGACCTGGTCTTCGTCGGTAACCCCACCAACCCGACCTCGGTGCTGCACCCGGCCGCCGACGTGGCCGCGCTGGCCCGGCCCGGGCGGGTGCTGGTCGTGGACGAGGCTTTCGCGGACACCACGTACCGGTCCGGGGTGGGGGGTGAGCCCGAGTCGCTGGCCGGCCGCCGGGACCTGCCGGGCCTGCTGGTGCTGCGCAGCCTGACCAAGACCTGGGGACTGGCCGGCCTGCGGATCGGCTACGCGCTCGGCCCGGCCGAGCTGCTGGCCCGGCTGGCCACCGCGCAGCCGCTCTGGGCGGTCTCCACCCCGGCGCTGGCCGCGGCCAGCGCCTGCGCGAGCCCGGTCGCGGTGGCCGCGGAGCGGCGGATCGCCGCCGAGCTGGCCGCCGAGCGTGCCCACCTGGTGGAACGCCTGACCGGCGTGCCGGACGTCACTGTCGCCGGGCGGCCGGCCAGCGCCTTTGTCGCGGTCCGCCTCCCGGGCGCCGACAAGGTGCGTCTTGAGCTGCGCAAACGGGGGTACGCGGTACGCCGCGGCGACACCTTCCCGGGGCTGGGCGCCGATTGGCTCCGGATCGCGGTGCGCGACACTGCCACCACGGACGCGTTTGTTGCGACCCTGACAGATGTGCTGAAGGAGCGACAGTGACCCTGGAGACGACCCTCGCCGCGATCGGCCCCGCCGCTGAGCCGGCCATGGCCGCCGCCCGTGACCTGCAGTCCCGGCTGACCAAGCCGGCCGGCTCGCTGGGCGCCCTCGAGGAGTTGTCCGTCCGCCTGGCCGGACTGGCCGGCACCTGCCCGCCGCCGCTGCCCGAGCCCGCCGCGATCGCCGTCTTCGCCGGGGACCACGGCGTGCACGCCCAGGGCGTCTCACCGTGGCCGCAGGAGGTCACCGCCCAGATGGTGGCGAACTTCGTGGCCGGCGGTGCGGTGATCAACGCGTTCGCCCGCCAGGTCGGCGCCTCGCTGATGGTCGTGGACGTCGGCGTGAAGATCCCGCTGCACGGCGGGGACACCCTGCTCGACGCGAACATCCGCCGGGGCACCCGCGACCTCGCCGTGGAGCCGGCGATGACCGTCGACGAGGCCCGGGCAGCGCTGGAGGTCGGCATCTCGGTGGCCGGCGCGCTGGTCGACGGCGGCGCGAAGTGCCTGCTCACCGGCGACATGGGGATCGCCAACACGACCCCAGCGGCGGCCCTGGTGGCCGCTTTCACCGGGGCCGGCGCGGCCGCGGTGACCGGCCGGGGCACGGGCATCGACGACGAGACCCACGCCCGCAAGGTCGCGGTGATCACCCGTGCGCTGGCCCTGCACGCCCCTGACCCGGCGCAGCCGCTGACGACCCTGGCTGCCCTCGGCGGCCTGGAGCACGCCGCGCTGGCCGGCTTCATCCTCGGTGCGGCCGAGCGCCGGGTGCCAGTGATCATCGACGGGGTCATCGCCTGCTCGGCCGCCGTGGTCGCCGCCGCGTTCGCCCCGGACGCCGTCGCCGCGATGGTGGCGGGACACCGCTCGGTCGAGCCCGGCGCCACCGTCGCGCTGGACCGGCTGGGGCTCACCCCGCTGCTCGACCTGGGGATGCGGCTGGGCGAGGGCACCGGCGCCGCACTGGCTCTGCCCGTCGTCGCCGGCGCGGTCCGGGTCCTGCACGACGTGGCCACCTTCGACTCGGCGGGAGTGTCGGAGAAGTGAACCTCTATCCCATGGCGCTCAAGCTCGACGGCCGGCGGGTGCTGGTCGTCGGGGGCGGCGCGGTGGCGACCCGGCGGATGCCGGCTCTGCTCGCCGCCGGTGCCCGGGTCGACCTGGTGTCACCCGCACTGACCCCGGCGCTGCACGCGTACGTGGCGGCGGGCCGGCTGACCTGGCAGGAGCGGCGGTTCGTCGCCTCGGACGTGGACGGCGCCTGGCTGGTGCAGGTGGCCATCGACGACCCGGCGGCCGCCGCCGAGGTGAGCGTGGCCGCCGAGGAACGCGGTGTGTTCTGCGTACGGGCGGACGACCGTGACGCCGCGACCGCCTGGACCCCGGCAGTGACCCGGCACGACGAGGTCACCGTGGCGGTCACCGACAGCGGCGACCGGAAGCGCGCCCGGGCCGTCCGGGACCTGATCGCCGCCGCCCTGGAGGAGACCCCGCAGCGGCGGCAGGAGCCGTTGCGCGGTCAGGTGGCACTCGTCGGCAGCGGACCCGGCGACCCGGAGCTGATCACCGTCAAGGGGCGCCGCCTGCTGGCCCGCGCCGACGTGGTGGTGGCCGACCGGCTCGTGCCCGGCATGCTGCTGGACGAGCTGCGGCCCGACGTGGAGCTGGTCGACGCGGCCAAGATCCCGTACGGGGCCTCGGTGGCCCAGGAGGAGATCAACCGGGTCATCGTCGAGCGGGCCCGGGCCGGTGCTTTCGTGGTCCGGCTCAAGGGCGGTGACCCGTTCGTCTTCGGCCGCGGTGGCGAGGAGGTCGTGGCGTGCGCCGAGGCCGGCGTACCGGTGCTGGTCGTCCCCGGGGTGACCAGCTCGATCGCCGCTCCGGCGCTGGCCGGCATCCCGGTCACGCACCGCGGTGTGGCCCACGAGTTCACCGTGGTCTCCGGGCACGTGCCGCCGGACAGCCCCGAGTCGCTGGTGGACTGGGCCGCCCTGGCCCGGCTCCGCGGCACGCTGGTGGTGCTGATGGGCCTGAAGAACCTGCCGAAGATCGCCGCCCGGCTCGTCGCCGAGGGCCGGGCCCCGCAGACGCCGGCCGCCGTGGTGCAGGAAGGCTCGACGGACGCTCAGCGCGTGCTGCGCAGCACCCTCGGCGAGGTGGCCGCGGCCGCTGCCGAGGCGGGAATCAAGCCGCCCGCCGTTGTGGTGGTCGGCGACGTGGTCGCGGTCCTGGAACGGGGATAGCTGCGTGAGCGATGGGTAACGGTCAGACATGAGTGAGCGACCGCACATGACATTGTCCGGGATCGTGCTCGATGCCCCGGACGCACAGGAACTCGCCGCGTTCTATCAGCGGCTGCTCGGCTGGAGCGTCGTCCAGGACGAGCCCGGCTGGGTCAAGCTGGGCGCGCCCAACGGCGGGCCGGGGCTGTCCTTCCAGACCGAGTCGGCGTACGTGCGCCCGGTCTGGCCGGCCGGCCCCGGCGATCAGCAGATGAGCGTGCACCTCGACATCGAGGTGGAGGACCTGGAAGCCGCCTCCGCCCACGCCGAGAAGGCCGGGGCGACCAGGGCGGACTTCCAGCCGCAGGACGACGTCCGGGTCTACCTCGACCCGGACGGCCATCCCTTCTGCCTGTTCCTCTAGCTGGTCCGGTCCGCTGACTGGTCCGGCTTGGCGTCGGTGTCCGGCACGCCGAGCTCGTTGAGGAACGTGCGGGCCCACTCGGCGACATCGTGGGTCCGCAGGTGCCGCTGCATGACCCGCATCCGGCGTTTGAGCTCGGCCGGCTCCGCGCCGACCGCGCGCAGGAGCGCGTCCTTGACCCCGTCGGGGTCGTGCGGGTTGCACAGGAACGCCTGGCGCAGCTCGGTCGCGGCCCCGGCGAACTCGCTGAGCACCAGCGCGCCGCCGCCGTTGGCCCGGCAGGCGACGTACTCCTTGGCGACCAGGTTCATGCCGTCGCGCAGCGGCGTCACCATCATGACGTCGGCCGCGACATAGAGCGCCGCCAGCTCCTGCTTGCTGTACGACTGGTGCAGGTAGTGCACCGCCGGCATGCCGACCCGGCCGAACTCGCCGTTGATCCGGCCGACCTCGCGCTCCACCTTGACCCGCAGCGTCTGGTAGTGCTCGACGCGCTCCCGGCTCGGCGTGGCGACCTGCACCATGACCGCCTCCGGCACCTTGAGCTTGCCGTCGGCCAGCAGCTCGCGGAACGCCTTGAGGCGCAGCTCGATGCCCTTGGTGTAGTCGAGCCGGTCGACGCCGAGGATCACCGTCTCGGGGTCACCGAGCTCGGCGCGGATCTGCTTGGCCCGGGCCTGCACGGCCGGGTCCGCCGCCATCTGTTCCATGTCCGCTGTGTCGATGCTGATCGGGAACGCGCCGGCCTTGACCTTGCGCCCGTCGACCTGGATCGACTGCCCCTCGTAGCGCAGGCCCAGCAGGTGCCGGGCCAGCCGGACGAAGTTCTGCGCCGCGAGCCGCTGCTGGAAGCCGACCAGGTCGGCGCCGAGCAGCCCGCGCAGGATCTCGGCCCGGAACGGCATCTGCATGAACAGCTCGATGGGCGGGAACGGGATGTGCAGGAAGAAGCCGATCCGCAGGTCGGGACGCATCTCGCGGAGCATCGCGGGGACCAGCTGGAGCTGGTAGTCCTGCACCCAGACGGTCGCGCCCTGCTCGGCGACGTCCGCCGCGGCCTGCGCGAACCGCTGGTTGACGAGCCTGTACGCCTCGCGCCAGCGCCGTTTGTAGACCGGTGTCTCGACGGCGTCGTGGTAGAGCGGCCAGATGGTCGCGTTCGACTGGCCCTCGTAGTAGCGCTCGAGCTCCTCGGCGCTCAGCGGCACCGGATGGATCTTGATGCCTTCGAGCTCGAACGGCTCGGGCGCCTCCCCGTCCCCGCCGGCCCAGCCGATCCAGGTGCCCTGTTGCTGGGTGAGCACCGGATGCAGGGCGGTGACGAGTCCGCCGGGGCTCGGGCGCCATTGCCGCTCGCCGTCGACCATGACTTCGTCGACGGGCAGGCGGTTGGCGACGACAACAAAGGAACTTCGTTCGGCCACGCTGAGTGCACCTCCGGGTCGTGCTGGGTTCCCAGCCCTGAGCCTACTGTGCGTAGCTGCTCGGGGCTGGCCCCGCTATGGTCCGGCCGCGCGGCACCGCCTCTGGCGGGAAGGTGCCATTCTGGGCCGGTGAGCCAGTCCGTTGATCTTCCCCCGCCGCGCCGGCCGCTGTTCTTTCCTGTGGTCATTGCCACCGTGCTGCTGAGCATCATCGGGATGTCGGCGGGCCTGGTTCTCGGATCCCGCCACGAGACGCCGCGGCAGACGGGCGAGCAGACGGATGGTCAGGCGCCCTATGTACCCACTGAGCCGGCTCTTTCACCTGGCAACTGCCCGCCCGAGATGCACGCCACCGCCCGCCGGGTCCTCGGTGAGGACGTGCGGCTGACCAAGGTCCTGCAGGTCCGCACGCTGGACACCGGCACCACGGTGTGGATCTGCCGGGACGACACGGACCGGCTGTTCTACCAGGCCAACCGCGGCGGGGCCGAGGGTAAGTGGATCGAGGGGGAGACCGCTCTGTTCCTGGAGAACGTGGAGCCCCGGGGCGACGGCTATTTCGCCAGGGCGGCGGACGGCAACACCTTCGACGTGAACTCGGAGCGGCTGGAGGTCGTCCGCAAGGGGGAGAAGAAGACGTACAAGGTCACGACGGACTGAGCTGAGCGGGGAATCCGGGCGGCGTGGTCGGGGTTGTTGTAGGTGGCCGGTGGCGACCTGGAAAGATTGGTCTTTCGTTCCGGCAACCGGAAATCACGATCTCGGAGGTAGGCCGCACCGTGGCCCAGTTCATCTACGTCCTGGAAAAGGCGCGCAAGGCGCACGGCGACAAAGTCGTGCTCGACGATGTGACGCTCAACTTCCTGCCCGGCGTCAAGATCGGTGTGGTCGGCCCCAACGGCGCCGGTAAGTCCAGCCTGTTGAAGATCATGGCCGGGGTCGACACCGTGAGCAACGGCGAGGCGCGGCTCATGCCGGGCTACTCCGTCGGCATGCTCGCCCAGGAGCCCCCGCTCAACGAGGCCAAGACCGTCCTCGGCAACATCGAGGAGGCGGTCGCGGAGACCAAGGCCAAGCTCGAGCGGTTCAACAAGATCGCCGAGCAGATGGCCACCGACTACACCGACGAGCTGATGGAGGAGATGGGCAAGCTCCAGGAGGAGCTCGACCACTCCAACGCGTGGGACGTCGACTCCCAGCTCGAGCTGGCCATGGACGCCCTGCGGTGCCCACCGCCGGACGCCGACGTCACCCAGCTCTCCGGTGGTGAGCGCCGCCGCGTCGCGCTGTGCAAGCTGCTGCTCGAGGCGCCCGACCTGCTGCTGCTCGACGAGCCCACCAACCACCTGGACGCCGAGAGCGTGCACTGGCTGGAGCAGCACCTCGCCAAGTACGCCGGCACCGTCATCGCCATCACGCACGACCGGTACTTCCTGGACAACGTCGCGACCTGGATCCTCGAGCTGGACCGCGGTCGCGCGTTCCCGTACGAGGGCAACTACTCGACGTACCTCGACAAGAAGGCCGCCCGCCTCAAGCTGCAGGGCCGCAAGGACCAGAAGCTGCAGAAGCGCCTCGAGAACGAGCTCGAGTGGGTGCGCTCCAACGCCAAGGCCCGCCAGACCAAGTCCAAGGCCCGCCTCGACCGCTACGAGGAGATGGCCAACGAGGCCGAGAAGACCCGCAAGCTCGACTTCGAGGAGATCCAGATCCCGCCGGGCCCGCGCCTGGGCAACACGGTGATCGAGACGAAGGACCTGGTCAAGGGCTTCGACGACCGGGTGCTCATCGATCACCTGTCGTTCTCGCTGCCGCGCAACGGCATCGTCGGCATCATCGGCCCGAACGGCGTCGGCAAGACCACGCTGTTCAAGACCATCGTCGGGCTCGAGCAGCCGGACGAGGGCACGGTCCGGGTCGGCGAGACCGTCAAGCTGTCGTACGTGGACCAGAGCCGTTCCGGCCTCGACGGGTCCAAGACGGTGTGGGAGGTCGTGTCCGACGGGCTGGACCACATGATGGTCGGCAAGGTCGAGATGCCGTCCCGGGCCTACGTCGCCGCGTTCGGTTTCAAGGGGCCGGACCAGCAGAAGCCGGTCAAGGTCCTGTCCGGTGGTGAGCGCAACCGGCTCAACCTGGCGATGACCCTGAAGATCGGCGGCAACGTGCTGCTGCTCGACGAGCCGACCAACGACCTGGACGTGGAGACGCTGTCCAGCCTGGAGAACGCGCTGCTGGAGTTCCCGGGCTGCGCCGTGGTCATCTCCCACGACCGGATGTTCCTGGACCGGATCACCACCCACATGCTGGCGTGGGAGGGCACCGACGAGGACCCGGACAAGTGGTTCTGGTTCGAGGGCAACTACGACGCGTACGAGAAGAACAAGATCGACCGTCTCGGCGCCGACGCCGCCCGCCCGCACCGGGTGACGTACCGCAAGCTCACCCGTGACTGATCGTTTTGTCTACGACGCGGCCGTGCGCTGGTCCGACATGGACGCGTACGGCCACGTCAACAACGCGCGCTTCCTCACCCTGTACGAGGAGGCGCGCGTTGCCATGTTCTTCGTCGGCGCCCGGGCCAAGGGCCTGACGTCGTTCGAGGACGGGATCGTCATCTCCCGGCACGAGGTCGACTATCTGCGCCCGGTCGACTACGGCGAGGCGGTCCGGATCGAGCTGTGGGTCTCCGAGCTGCGGGCGGCCAGCTTCACCGTGAGCTACGAGTTGTTCGACGAGGACGTGCTGGCCAGCCGGGCGAAGTCGGTCTGTGTGCCGTTCAACCTGGCCGAGCAGTTCCCGCGCCGGCTGACCGACGCCGAGCGGGATTTCCTCACGCCGTACCTGGAGAATTGAGGATGGCCGCCCACGGCATCGCCGGCGTCGCGGACGCGGGGGCTTTCCTGGCCCGGCTGACCCGGCTGGACCGTAACGTGCTGGTCCGGGTGCGGTCGGCGGGGGAGCACACCGCACTGTGGGCGGTGCTGCCCTGGGGTGTGCTGGTCACCCGCCTCGTGGCCGGGCCGGGCCCGGGTGATGCCACGGTGCCGGCGGCCGGGCTGCTCGCGGCGCTGGCCACGCAGAGCCCTGAGCTGCCGACGCGGCGGGACGCCGACTGGCGCTGGCCGTTGCCGCCGGCCCGATCGACAGCGGTCGAAGCGGTGGCGGCGGCCGAGCTGAGCCGGCTGGCCGAGGCGGCGGCCGGCACGTTGCGTGCGGTGACCGCGGGTGGTCTGGCGGGTCGCGCGGTCGGGCAGCGCGCCGTGCGCGATGCCTTGCTCGATCATGTCGCGCTCGTCGTCACGCGCCCCGACGGGGAGCCGGTGGAGGTCTCCCAGCGACTCGTCCAGGCGGTGACGCGGATGGGCTTTCTCGGTCCCACCGACAAGCAGACCTCGGCCGCGCGAGTATGCGTGGCGGGACGCTGGGTGGGACTTTCTGCACCATATGGAGTCGCGTGGCTACAGCCGGTCCAAGTATTGACCGTCATGCCTATAGGGGGTCACCCGAAAGGGTGATGCTGCATCGGTCGTCCGGTCGCGCCCTCCCTTTGAGGGGATGACCTCCGCGACCTGTACGGGTACCGTCGCCCCGAGGTCCACCGCTACGTCCGGCGGCGGGCCTGCTGGGGAGTGAGGTGCACAACGATGCCGTGGTGGTCATGGCGTCCCGGGTCGGCCGGAGGCGATGAGCCCGAGACCGGCGGCGAGGTGGCGTTGCAGAGCAGCGTCCGCGTCGGAGTGCCGACGCAGCGTGAGCCGGGACACTCTTCGATGTCCTCCGCTGATCTTTCCTCGATCGACGAGCCGGAGCAGGTCGCTCCGGTCGATCTGGCCCGGATCGGCAAGGCCCTCGATCTGCTCGATATCCGGTTCCTGGCCGACGGCGGTGGCAGCCTGCTGGCCATGTGGGAACGGCACGCCGTGCTGTTCACGCTCGAGGGCCCCGACGACGAGATCCTGGTCATGCGAGCCCGTCCGCACGCGACCGTCCCGCCGGACTGGGCCGACCGCGCGTACCGCGTGGTCAACGAGTGGAACCACACCCGCCGCTTCTGCAAGGCCTACGTCGGCGATCCCACCGAACGCGGACAGCTGCCGATCTACGCCGAGCTGCAGGTGCCGCTCGCCTCGGGTGCCCACGACCCGTTGCTGGTGGAGATGCTCGACTGCGGCGCGGCCGTCGCGACCTCGTTCGTCGACTGGCTGCACGACGAGGGCGCACTGCTCTGACGGGGGCACTGCTCTGACGGAGGAAACAAAAAGGGCCCCGGATCACGGGGCCCTTTTCCGTGTCCGGGCTCAGCCGGGCGGGAACATACCGATCCGGCCGTGGAACTCGCGGCCCAGCTTGTCGGTGTCCGAGCCGACGATCAGACCCTCGGGCACGACCTGGAACGCCCGCACGCCGACCCCGCGGTCCCGGCTCGGGTTCCAGCCCAGCGCCTTACCGGTGGACGGGTTGAGCGCGCCGATGCCGACCCGCGGGACGGCGCCCGGGCCGGGGCCCTTGGCGTCGCTGCCGTACGGGTTGTCCAGGTATCGCTGGTGGCCGCCGACGTACACGGCGCTGCCGGTCACCGCGACCGCGTAGAGCGAGTCGCCGCCGGTGCGCTGGACCCAGGTCGGGTTGTGCCGGCCGCCGCCGGTGGCCTCGAAGCGGGCCGCCGAGTCGCACAGCTTGGTCGGCGAGGAGGCCCGGCCGGTCGCCGCGACGACGAGGTACCTGCCGTCGGGGGAGAACTTCACCTGCCGCAGGTACGTGTCGAAGCCCTGCAGGCACGGCGGCGCGTACGCGTCGGTGTACCAGCTGGTCAGCACGGCTGCGGAGCCGGAGACGTCGAACATGGCGATCTGGTTGCGGGCGGCCGTGCCGGACTTGAGCAGCGCGCCGACCGCGATCAGCCGGGTGCCGTCGGGGGAGATGTCGAAGTGCTCGACCCGGGTCCGGCTCAGGCCGGGGGCGGACAGTTTGGCGTCGAAGCCGGGGTCGACCGCGCCGGTGCCCGCGTCCATCCGGGCCAGCCCGACCCGGGTGACGCCGTTGATCGCCGAGAAGGTGCCGCCGGCGTAGAGCTTGCTGCCCCGGGCGCTCAGGGCGCGGACGTCACCCCAGTTGATCTTCGCGCCGAAGGCGGTGATCCGGGCGCCGGTGCTGACCGCGACCCGGGCGACCCCCCGCTGGGCGGCACCGTTGACGGTCTTGAAGCCGCCGCCCAGGTAGACGGTGTTGCTCGCCCCCGCGGCCAGGGAGTAGACCGCGGCGTCGACGGCGGGGGCGAACGAGCGCACCGCACCGTCCTTCAGCCCGTACGCGAAGATGTTCTTCCGGGCGTAGGTGGTTTTCCGCGCGCTGTCCTGGACCTTGGTGAAGCTGCCGCCGACGACGACCGTGTCGCCGACCACCGCCAGCGCCCACACCGTGCCGTCCAGGACGTGCGGCGTGAAGTCGACCGGATTGGCCGAGACCACCGCCGGTTGGGCCATGTCAGCCGCAGCGGGCGTCGCGCCCAGCAGAGCGGCGCAGGTCAGCGCGGTGGCAGCGAACAAACGGCGGCGCATCGGTCAGCTCCAGGGATCGGGACCGCGACGTCGGTGAAGTGACGATCGCGTCGTTCACCCGATCAACGAGCGGGTTGACCTCCGGGATGCGCGTCCATCTTGTTGACCATGAAGTACGCGGCGCGCTCCAGATAGTCCCAGAGAGCGCTGTGGTGCGGCTCCGGCAGGCCCAGCGAGTCGACCGCGGCGCGCATGTGCAGCAGCCAGGCGTCCCGCTCGGCCGGACCGACCGTGAACGGCGCGTGCCGCATCCGCAGCCGCGGGTGTCCACGCTGCGCCGAGTACGTGTTCGGGCCGCCCCAGTACTGCATCAGGAACAGCGTCAGCCGTTCCGCCGCCGGACCCAGATCCTCCTCGGGATACATCGGGCGCAGCAGGGGATCCTGCGCGACCCCCTCGTAGAAGGCGTCGACGAGCCGGCGGAAGGTCGGCTCGCCGCCGACGGCCTCGAAGAAGCTGACTTCCGGTTCCTCGGTGGATGCGTTCACCGATCCAGTTTGCCAGCCGCGCGGTGCCTGGCCGGGCCGGGTGTGACGCGCGTTGCGTCGGACGGTCCGGCCGGGACCGGGACGTCGACGACCCCGTAGGTCGGCCGCCGGACCACGAGCACCACCATCAGGGCCAGGCCACCGAGACTCCACAGGCCGACGACCAGCGGGATCGAGGAGAACTGGGCCAGCGCACCGGTCGCCACCACCGCGAAGAACTGGGTGAACTGCACCCCGCCCTGCATGACCGCGTACGCCCGGGCGCGGTAGCCGTGCGGGAGGGCCAGGACGAACTCGCCGTTCAGGGTGGGCATGAGACCGCCCTGGGCGACGCCGGAGATCGCCGCCAGCACGGCCACCGTGGTGGCGTTGGGTGCGAACGCGGTCAGCGCCAGGGCCAGCGGAGTCAGCACGGCAAGGGGTTTGACCAGGCGGATGCGGTCGGGCTGACTGACCAGCCGGCCGACCACCAGCCCGCCGATCACAAAACCGACCGGTCCGGCCGCCATGATCAGGCCCTGGTCGAAGCCCCGGGCAGCCGGATCCTTGTCGAACACCGCGGCCCAGCCGGCGGCCAGACCCTCGGGCAGGATCGTGAGGGTGGTCAGCCCGAACACCATGAGGGCGATCGAGCGCAGCAACGGCGTACCGAAGACCAGCCGGAAGCCCTCGCCGGTCTCCCGCATCAGGTGCCGGCGGTGGTCCGGGCCGGCGGCGGCCGGCCGCGGATGCACCCAGAGCGCGATGATCGTGGCCGAGATGATGAAGGACACCGCGTCCAGCGCGATGCCGAGCCGGGCGTTGATGCTGGTCGCGATGAAGGCGCCGACCAGATAGCCGAACACCTGCGCGGCCTGCGAGGTGGAGGCGTTGACGGCGAGCCCGCTGACGAGCCGGCGGCGGTCCAGGATCAGCGGCAGCAGCGCCGAGCGGGCCGCCTGCGTCGGCGGTGCCCCCAGCATGGCCACGAAGAGCAGGATGAGGATCGCATAGACCGGCATGCCGGGCAGGGCGATGAGCGCGATCGGCACGGCCCGGGTCAGGTCGGCGACGATCATGACCCGGCGGTACGGATAGCGCTCCGCGAGCGCCGCCAGCACCGGCCCGCCCACGATCCACGGCAGATAGCTGATCGCGAAGGACGCCGCGGACAGCAGTACCGAATCGGACTGCTGGTAGACCAGCACGGTGATGGCGGCCCGGGCCAGATAGTCACCGAGCCAGTTGACGACGAGCGAGAAATAGACCGCTCGGTATTCGCGGACCGCGAAGAGGTCTCGGAAGGTGACGGGACCATCCGGCTCCGCAGCGTCCCCGGCCCGGTGGGCCGGCTGCGCAGCGCGTCGGTCGTCCGACACCTGGACCCTCCATCGATCGCGACGACCGGCGGGATCACCACCGGTCGGACACGTCCGGGGGAAAATCGGGGTGCTCAGATCCCGCGCGAACGTGCCGCTGCAAGTGCAGATGCTCTTTGCACGATTCTGCCCGATCGTCCGAGTCCTGGCTAGGGCATCCGGGGCGAACATCGGCCGTTCGGCCGAGGCCGGACCTCCCCCATCATGCCGTATGCGCAGGTCAGGTCGCACCACCCGGGGTACCGGAAGTGTCACCCGGCCCGCTGGAAAACGTCGGGGGAACCGCCGAGCGGGGCAGCATCCGCGACACGGCGATCCGTTCGGAGATGCCGGAGGTCTCCAGCGCCTCGGTCAGCCGGCGCCGCAACTCGCGCTGCACGATCGGCTGACCGTCCGCCGTGGTCTTGGCGATCGTGCGGATCACCGCACCGTCGACGGTCAGCTGCTCGACCCCGATCACGTCCGGCGGCTCCAGGAACTCGGTCGCGTGCTCCGGCTCCTCGGCCAGGCCCAGCGCGGCCCGGCGCAGCACGGTGATGGCCTCCTCGGAGTGGACGAAGCCGATGGGGATGTCGATGACCACCATCGCCCAGCCCTGGCTCTTGTTGCCGACCCGGATGATCTCGCCGTTGCGGATGTACCAGAGCACCCCACGCATGTCCCGCACGGTGGTCACCCGCAGCCCGACGGTCTCCACCACCCCGACCGCGTCGCCCAGGTCCACCGAGTCGCCGACGCCGTACTGGTCCTCCAGGAGCATGAACAAGCCCGCGATCAGATCCTTGACCAGGCTCTGCGCGCCGAAGCCCAGGGCCACACCGACGATGCCGGCGCTGGCCAGCAGCGGGCCCAGGTTGAAGCCGAGCTCGCCCATGACCAGCAGTACGGCCATGGTGAAGACCACGGCGGTGACGAAGCTGCGCAGCACCGAGCCGATCGCCTCGGCCCGCTGCCGGCGGCGTTCGGGGATGAACGTGTTCTCCGCGGCTTCCTGCTGCTTGTCGGCCCGCTCCCGCAGCGGCTTGAGCAACGCCGGCATGGCGGCCCGCGAGGTGGTGGCGGTCAGCCGGCGGATGCCGCGGTGCAGAAGCCACCGGATGAGCATCGCGACGAGGATGATCGCGAGGATCCGCAGCGGCTTGAGGATGAACACGTAACTGCTGTTGGCCAGCCACTGGATGTCGGTCTTGTCCAGCACCCAGGTGCAGAGCGCGTCGGCCTTGCAGCTCTCCGAGACGTCCGGCGTCCCGTTGAAGATCGGTTCGGCGGAGCCGGAGGGGGCGGGGATGGGGGCCAGCGGAATCACGGGGCCTTAACCTACCGGGCCGGACACCTCGCCGGGGAATCGGACATCTTCCGCGGAGACCTCAGACGTTTACGGCCCGGCCACAGATTGTGCTCGCCAATTCGTCATTCATCAGGGACTATTGGGCCACGAGCACCGGTAGATCCGGCGCTCGCGTCATGACGATCAGCACACGGGAGCGGTTGCTAGCACCTACACCGAAGGGTGATCGCGATGCCTGACATACGACCCACAGTGGGCTCCTCCGCGTTGGTGTTGAACGCTACCTACGAGCCGCTGTGCGTCGTATCGGTGCGTCGGGCGACCATCCTGGTGTTGACGTCGAAGGCTGAGTGCGTCTCCGACGGCGACGGCATTCTGCACAGTGCACACCACACTCTCCCGGTGCCGTCGGTGGTCCGGCTGACCAGGTACGTGAAGGTTCCGTACCGCACCCACGTCGGACTGTCCCGGCGGGCGATCTTCGCCCGGGACGGCGGCCGCTGCGCCTACTGCCGCGGCTCGGCCGAGACCATCGACCACGTGTTCCCGCGCAGCCGTGGCGGGCTGCACGCCTGGGAGAACGTGGTCGCCGCCTGCGCCAAGTGCAACCACAGCAAGGGCGACAAGACCCCGGCGGAGCTGGGCTGGCGTCTGCACTCGCCCCCGGCCGCCCCGCGCGGGGTCGCCTGGCGCGTGCTGGGCCACCGCACCCCCGATCCCCGCTGGGCGGACTGGCTCGACCTGCCCAAGCCGCTCGAGGCCGAAGCCGCGTAGCGGGCTACGGGTCCTCGGCATTCACCAGGCTGGCGAAGACCACCACGTTGTCGCTGTAGCCCTGCTTGCCGCCCAGCCACTTGCCGCCGCAGGTCAGCAGCCGCAGCGACGGCCGGCTGTAGTCGCCGTAGACCCGTTTGACCGGCAGTTTCTCCTTGCCGAAGTGCTCGACCGAGTTGATCTGGAAGATCGCCACCGAGTCGTCCTCGCGCAGCACCTCGATCTTCTGCCCGGCCTTGAGCTTGCCCAGGTTGAAGAAGACCGAGGGCCCCGACCGGGTGTCCGCGTGGCCGACGATCAACGCGGGGCCGAACTGCCCCGGGGTCGGCCCCTGATCGAACCAGCCCGCCTCGTTGTGCCGTTGTAGTGGCGGCACGTCCACCGATCCGTCCTTGGCCCGGCCGACGTTGAGGATCGGCGCCTCGACCTTGATCGAGGGGATGGTGAGGCGCCTGGGCGGGCTCGGGTCCAGGACCGGGAACGCCCGGGGTGGTGGCTTGTCCGGGCCGCGGAACAGCTCGCTGAGGTCGAAGCCAGTCGCCGCGCCGAGGCCGGCGCCGACGGTGAAGAGGCCGACGAAGACCAGGATCGCGGCCATCAAGCCGAGCGGCATCGGCCGGCGTGCGGTCAGGCCGGCCGGTCTGCGGCTGAGCGGGGTCGGCCGGGCGGGCGGTATCGGCCGCGTGGCGGCCACAGGCCGGGCTGTGGACCGGGCGGTGACCGGCAGCGGCGGGGCGGTGACCGGGGCCGTCCGCGGCCGGGCGGGAAATATCGGTCGGGCGGCAGGCCCGGGCTGAGGTAAGGGCCGCGCGCCGGCCGCGGGACGGGGCGAAGGCCTGCGGGTCACTGCCCCTGCCGGCGCGGGCTGGAGAGAAGGCTGGCCGGCCGGTGCCTCGGCCGGGGCGGGGCTGGGCTGGTGCTGGGCTCGGGCCACTATCTCGGCCGGGCGGCGGCGCAGCACCGACTCGGGCATCCGGGGCCCAGGAGGAGGCGCCGACCCGGAGATCGCCCGGCGGGTCATTCGCCGCCCCTCAGCCGAACCGGCGGCGGCGCGCCGCCACCACGCTCAGCGCGACACCCGCGGCCAGCGCCGCCAGTCCGCCACCGATCAGGAACGGCGCCGACCCGCCACCCGCGGTGCCGCCACCGCCCGTCGCCGGTCCGCGGGCCGGCTCGACCCGGAGCACCACGTGCATCGTGCTCTTGGCGGTCTTGCCGTCGGGGCACTCCAGGGTGACGGCGTAGTCGCCGGCGTCGGTCGTGGCCGGCACCCGGGCGGTCGCCGTCAGGAAGCCGTACCGGGGGGAGACGATGACCGCGCCGGTCGGATCCGTGGTGACCGTGGCCGCTTTGAGGTTGTCGTCACAGCTCGCCCGGATGCCGACCTCGTCACCGGCCCGGACCGTGCTCGGGTTGGTCTCCACGAAGACACCGGCCGCTTGCGCGGGGATGTCGTCGATCAGCACCATCGGCAGGGCCAGAGCCAGCGCCGCCAGCGCGGCCGGGACGCTTGTGCGCATGACCTCCCCCTCCTGCCGTCCGGGGCACGAACTTCACGGACGGCTCATGGGGGTGATTTTCGCACCTCCGGGCCGTTTTCGCGTGGCTGCGGAGATCCCGCTTATGAGTGTTGACACCCGACGCTCCGCGACGACCCGCACTCCGCTACCGTGATTGACGTTCGGATCACTGGGAACACAGTGAATTGGCCCGGTTCCTTATGACGCCTGGGGGCGTTGAGGTTGTCGATATTCAGCACGCTTCTCATCTACGCGATCATCCCGTTGGGTGTCATCGTGGTTGTCGCGGCGCTCGTCGCCGCCGGTTCCAGCCGGAGCCGGCCCGCGCGCCGCTACCGTCCCGGCCGGCCGTACGACTTCAAGCCGATCTGGTTCCTCGCGTCGCCGGCGCAGGTGAGCCCGGCGTTCGGCGGCAAGACCTCGTCCGCTCCGGAGCTGCCCGCCGGTGTCCTCGAGGACGCCAAGGGCATGCAGGTCCGGCCCGGCACCACAGGAGGCGCAAGTGACCGTTGGTGAGCAGCAGGCCATCGTCAGCGGGCCCGCCGACCAGCCGCTGACCGCGCTGGACAAGCCCGGTGGCCCCACCCTGAGCGAGGAGCCCGAGCTGTCGACGTCCGACGCGGGCGTCGACGCGCTGGACGGGCCGTTCACGACCCGGCAGCTGCTGCGCCTGGACGAGGCGCTGCGGGTCGCCGACCAGCAGACCGGCCTGACCTTCAGCGTCTACATCGGCGACCTCGAGGAGCCGACCCGGGAGTATGCCGAGCAGCTGCACCGTCAGCTCGACGGCGCGGCCCGGGCCGTCCTGGTCGCCATCTCGCCGAACCAGCGGGTCCTGGAAATCGTCACTGGCAGCGACGCCCGCAAGCGCATCTCCGACCGCGACGCCAAGCTGGCGGCGCTGTCGATGGCGGCGTCGTTCGCCGGCGGTGACCTCGCCGGGGGCGTGCTCGCCGGGCTGGACCAGCTGGCGTCACACGCCGGCCGGCACTAGAGCCAAGCGGACGGGGCGACCCGGACCGGGAACGGGGCGTCGACCTGCACCAGGTCGTCGCCCCGAATCGTCTGCCGGGGCAGGTAACCGTCGGGTCCCAGGGCGTAGGTGTGCAGCACCGGCGCCGGGTCCGGCTCGATCCGCCAGTAGGCGGCGATGCCCGCGTCGGCGTAGAGGGTGGGCTTGAGCAGCCGGTCGTAGCGGCGGCTGGTGTCGGTCTCGACCTCGATCACGCAGGCGACGTCGGCCGGGTCGGCCCAGATCGCCCCGGACGACTGCGGCTTCAGCACGGTCACGTCCGGGATCAGGTTGCTGGCACCGGCCTCGATGCCGAGCCGGGCGCAGATCCACCAGCCACTCGGGGCGGCGCCGCGCAACGTGGTCAGCACGGCCCGGACGACGGCCTCGTGCGGGCCGTCCAGCGGTGGGGTGACGTGCAGGCTGCCGTCGACGATCTCGTAGCGGTGGCCGTCCTGCGGGAACAGGTGCAGGTCCGGTTCCGTCCAGCGGCCGTCCGGGGCGGTCCATCTCGGCAGTGAGTTCGTACCGATCGCCACCGGACCACCTCCAACGCCGTGGAGTGCCAGCGTACTCACGCTGAGTTGTTTCCGCCGGGTTTCGGGCGCCGTAAGTTTCGCGGGTCGTGCGGATTCAGTCCCGCACGACCCGCGCAAACTCATCAACCGGCGGCGGCGTCCTTCGCCCGGGCCTTCAGCGCCCGCAGCACACCGTCACGGCCCTCGGCCACCAGCCGGCGCAGCGAGGGGGAATGCCCGTCACCGGCCAGCCAGGCGTCGGTCAGCGCGACCGTCTCCTCGCTGACCTGGTACGCCGGGTAGGCCAGCATCGCGAACTCCTGCGCGGGCTCACTGTCGGATCGCGCCCACACGTCGTCGACCACCTCGAAGAACTTCGGCGCGTACGGCGCGGTCAGCTCCACCTGCCAGGACGTCTGGAAACCCTGCAGCAGTGACCGGCTGAGCCAGTTCGGCAGCTTGTCGTCGCCGGTCAGCTGCGCCCACACCCGCGCCTTGTTCTCCGGCGTCGGCAGCAGCGCCCGGGCCAGCGCCGCCTCCCGCTCACCGCTGGCCGTCCGGTCCGCGGCCAGTTCCTCGGCGATCTCCTCCTCGGTCGCCGCGCCCCGGGCCGCCAGCGCCTCCAGCAGCGACCAGCGCAGCTCGGTGTCGATGGTCAGCCCCTCGGGCACGCCGGCACCGGACAGCCAGCCGCGGAGCACCACGAGGTCGTCCTCGCCGCGGCCGGCGTTGATGAAGGCCCGCGCCCAGGCGAGCTGGAAGCCGCTGCCCGGCTCGGCCGCCGCCAGCGCCGCCCGGGCGGTGTCGGCGAGCAGCGCCCAGCCGGTCGGCGCCCACGCCGGGTCCGCGTACATGGTCAGCGTCGTGGCCGCCTGCCGCAGAGTCGCGGTGGTCAGGTTGATGTCGCGTTCCTTGGGCAGGCCGGTGCCGACCAGGGCCAGGTAGTCGCGGGCGGCCAGCTCGGCGTCGCGCAGCATGTCCCAGGCCGCGGCCCAGCACAGCGCCCGCGGCAGGGACGACTCGAAACCGTCGATGTGCTGCACGACCGCGGCCATCGAGCGCTCGTCCAGGCGCAGCTTCGCGTACGTCAGGTCGTCGTCGTTGAGCAGCAGCACGTCCGCGGCCGGCACGCCGGCCAGCGCGGGGATCTCGGTCTCCTCGCCGCTCACGTCGATCTCGAGCAGGTCGCGGCGCACCAGCCGGTCGCCCTGCACGTCATAGAGGCCGACGCCGATGCGGTGGGTGCGCAGCGTGGGATAGGCGGCGGGCGCCTCCTGCTTGACCACGACCTTGGAGTACGCGCCATCGCCGCCGATGGTCAGCACCGGGCGCAGCGTGTTGACCTGGGCGGTCTCCAGCCACTGGGCGGCGAACTTGCGCAGCTCCCGGCCGGACGCCGTCTCCAGCTCGGTGAGCAGGTCGTCGAAGGTGGCGTTGCCCCAGGCGTGCCGCTGGAAGTACGCCCGCAGCCCGGCCAGGAACGAGTCCAGCCCGACGTACGCGACGAGCTGCTTGATGACGCTCGCGCCCTTGGCGTACGTGATGCCGTCGAAGTTGACCTCGACGGCCTCCAGGTCCGGCATCTCGCAGTAGACCGGGTGGGTCGAGGAGAGCTGGTCCTGCCGGTAGCCCCAGGCCTTGCGGACGGACAGGAACGTCGACCACGCGTCGGTGAAGCGGGTCGCCGAGGTGTTGCACCAGTGGCTGGCCCACTCGGCGAACGACTCGTTCAGCCACAGGTCGTTCCACCAGCGCATGGTGACCAGGTCGCCGAACCACATGTGGGCCAGCTCGTGCAGGATCGTGTTGGCGCGCTGCTCGTACTCGTAGTCGGTGACCTGCGAGCGGAAGATGTAGTGCGCCTCGGCGTGGGTGACGCAGCCGAAGTTCTCCATCGCGCCGGCGTTGAAATCGGGCACCCAGAGCTGGTCGTACTTGGGCAGCGGATACCGCACGCCGAACTGCTCGTGGAAGAAGTCGAAGCCCTGCTTGGTGATCAGGAACAGGTCGTCCGGGTCGAGATACTGCGCCATCGAGGCCCGGCAGAAGATGCCCAGCTCGATGCCGTCGTGACTGTCGCGCACCTCGTGGTACGGCCCGGCGCAGAGCGCGGTGATGTACGTGCTCATCCGCGGCGACGCGCTGAAATGCACAGTCTTGGCGCCACCGGCGGCCTCGGCCGTGGAGTCCACGGGCATGTTGGACACGACTTTCCAGTGCCCCGGAACCGTGGCGTGCCAGGTGAAGCTGCTCTTCAGGTCGGGCTGGTCGAAGGCGGCGTAGACCCGCTGGGCGTCCGCCGTCTCGAACTGGCTGTACAGGTAGATCTCCTGGTCGACCGGGTCCTCGCTGCGCTGCAGGCCCTGCCCGCTCGCCGAGTACGCGAAGTCGGCGTCGACGACCAGGGTGTTGTCCGCCGCCAGGCCGGTCAGGGCCAGGCCCCGCTCGGCCGACCAGCCGGACAGGTCCACCGGGGTGCCGTTGAGCACCGCGGACCGGACACTCGCCGCCGCCACCTCGATGAACGTCTCGGCGCCGGGCTCGGCGCAGCGGAACGTGACCTCGGTGGTCGACCGGAACGTACCGGTCCCGGGCCCGCCCTGGCCGTCGGTCAGATCCAAGGCGATGTCGTACCCGGTCACCTCGAGCAGGCGGGCCCGCTCGGCGGCCTCGACCTGGGTCAGGTTACGAACTCCGGCCACGTTCACTCTCCTCCATGCTGGTCCAGGCTTCGTCGCCTCGACCTAGAGCTTTCCACGTCACCCTATGCGCTTGACCGGTGGCGCATGTCACCGCCGGGTGCGGGCGGAAAGGGGCAGGATCAGAGGTATGACTGAACGCTCCGCGGTCGACATGTGGTTCGACCCGATCTGTCCGTGGGCCTGGATGACCTCGCGCTGGCTGCTCGAGGTGGAGAAGGTCCGGCCGGTCGACATCACGTTCAACGTCATGAGTCTCTCGGTGCTCAACGCGGGCCGCGACCTGCCCGAGCAGTACCAGGACCTCATGACCAAGGGATGGGGCCCGGTCCGGGTCTGCATCGCCGCCGCCGAGGCCGCCGGCCCGCAGGTCCTGCGCGACCTGTACACGGCCCTCGGCACCCGTATCCACCTGCAGAAGTACGAGCTGGACGAGAAGCTCTACACCGAGGCGCTGACCGAGGTGGGCCTCGACCCGGCGCTGGCCGACGCGGCCGGCAGCGACGCCTGGGACGACGCGCTGACGGCCAGCCACAACGCCGGTATGAAGCCGGTCGGCACGGACGTCGGCACGCCGGTCATCCACGCGCCGGGCCCGGTCGAGGGGGAGAAGGTCGCCTTCTTCGGTCCGGTGGTCACGCCGGCGCCGAAGGGCGAAGCAGCGGGCAAGCTCTGGGACGGCGTCCTGCTCGTCGCGGGCACGCCGGGCTTCTACGAGCTCAAGCGCAGCCGCGACCAGGACCCCATCTTCGAATAGTTCTTGGGGCCAGTTCGCCACCTGAGCCTCCGGCAGGTCGTTGGATGTAGTGAGAACCACATCTGACCGGAGGCTCTGATGGCCGAGTCCGACAGCGTTGCCACTTCCACGATCGCTGTGCATCGTGGCGTGTGGGACAGCTTCTGCCCCAATCTGCCGGCGGATGTCGCCGCGATGGTGGCGCCGCCCGTCACTGTCACCGCCTTCCCGGTGGCCGAGGCGGGCCCGCCCGTCGCGGCGGTCCGCAAGGCGAAGCAGGCCAAGATGCGCGGCAACATGCCGTCGGTGCCCGCGTACGACCGGGCCCGCCGCTCGAAGTGAGCGTGGGAACACACCGGGGTGTGCGCACGACTGTCACAGCCGGTCGGTAGGTTCGCGGCATGACGGTCGTGCACCCGATCAGCCGGGCCTGGATCACCACTGGCGGCACCGGCGCGCAGAACTACGACGAGTTCGCCGACGATGCCGAGATCACCGGGATCATCGCCGCGAACCCGCACAGCGCGCTCGCCATCGAGATGCCCCACCGGGCACCTGAGTCCCTGGGCAAGTCGTTCCTCGACTGCCTCGGCGACGCCGCCCAGCGGCTCGCGCGGGACAAGGCCGAGGGCAGTTACACGCCCGCCGAGCAGGTGGTGGTCCTCTACCGGATCACCGCCGTCGGCGAGCCCACGGCGTACGGCCTCTGGGCGCTGGTCGACACCGACCAGATCTCCACCAGCGCCGACGAGCCCGGCCTGGTCATCCGCAACGAGGACGTGTTCATCGCCAAGGTGCGCGAGCGCGTCGCCCTGGCCGACGCCCTGCAGACCCTGCTCTCCCCGGTGCTGCTGCTGCAGACCGGCAAGGGCGAGGAGCTGCACGCCGCGCTGGCCGCGGCGAGCGACGCGGCCGGTGCGCCGGCCGCGACCGACACCGACCAGAGCGGCCGCACGCACGCCATCTGGGTGATTCCCGCCGGTCCGCTGCAGGACGAGCTGACCGCACTGGCCGGCGGCGGCGAGCTGGTCGTCGCGGACGGCAACCACCGCAGCCTGGCCGCGCAGACCGGCGGGCTGCCCCGCTTCCTGGCGGTCGTCACCACCCCGGCCTCGGTCGCGATCCAGCCCTACAACCGGCTGATCGCCGAGCTCCCGGACACCGACTTCGTGGCCCGCCTGACCGCGGCCGGTGCCCGGGTCGAGGAGCTGCCGCGCCCCGCGACGGTGCCCACCAAGGGCACGATCGAGCTGTACGCGGCCGGCCGCTCGTACTCGGTCGTCCTGCCCCCGGCGCCGGACTCCTCCCCGGTGGAGAACCTGGACCACGCCCTGGTGGAGCGGATCCTGCTCGGTGACGTGCTGGGGCTCGACCCGGGCGACAAGCGGGTCTCGTACATCGGTGGTGACTACCCGGCCGAGTGGCTGCGCGGTGAGGTCGACGCCGGCCGGGCCGAGCTGGCCGTGCTGGTCGCCCCGGTCACCGTCGAGGACTTCGTGGCGGTCAACCTGGCCCGGCAGAAGCTGCCCCGCAAGAGCACCTGGTTCACCCCCAAGGCCCGCGGCGGCCTGGTCCTGGCCCAGCTCGACTGATGCTGCACCCCCAAGTGGAGGCGTCGCTCGCGATTCGCAGGCGCCCCAGCGCCGAGGTGCTCGCCGCCGACCCGTACGAGCAGCTGCTGTTCGCCCGCCGGGCGATGGAGGAGTCCAACGAGGCCGAGTGCGGCCCGGCCATCCCGCTGCCCGTCGTGGTCGACGTGGACGCCGACGGCGTGCCCGGCCGGCTGTACGCGGCCCGCACCAACGCGCCCGTCTTCGTCTACGTGCACGGCGGCGGCTGGTGCTACGGCAGCGTCGAGACGGTGGACCGGCTCTGCCGGCGCATCGCGGACCGCTCGGGCTGCGCGGTCCTGTCGGTGGACTACCGCCTGGCCCCGGAGCACGTCTTCCCGGCCGCTCTGGAGGACGTCGAGACGGTGCTGGGCTGGGTCCGCAAGGAGGGCACGGGTCTCGGTGTCGACCCGTCCCGGCTGGCCATCGGCGGGGACAGCTCGGGCGGTCAGCTCGCCACGGTCGCCGCCCGGCGTCAGCGCGACGCCGCCACGCCGCTCGACTACCAGGTGCTGATCTACCCCGCGATCGACCCGATGACCGCCTCGGAGTCGTACGACGAGGTCGGTGGGCACGGCCTCGACCGGGCGTCGATGCGGCTGGCCTGGGAGGCGTTCGTGCCGGAGCCGGCGCAGCGATTCAGCCCGGACGTGGCGCCGCTGGCGGTGGCCGACCTGGCCGGCATGCCGCCGACCCTGCTGCTCACGGCGGAGTACGACGTCCTGCGCGACGAGGGCGCCGATTACGCGGATGCGCTGCTCAGCGCGGGGGTGCCGGTGGTCCACGTCCGGTACGCGGGCGTCAACCACGGCTTCGTCCGCAAGCTGGCCCTCTTCGACGCGGCGCGGGCCGCGGCGGACCAGATCGCCGTGAGCCTGCGGGCCGCGCTGACGTTCTGATCGCGGTTTGACAGACTGCGGTCATGCGCGTCTACCTGGGTTCCGATCACGCCGGCTACGAGCTGAAGATGCACCTGGTCAATCACCTCGGCAAGCAGGGCTACGACGTCGTCGACGTCGGACCGCACGTCTATGACCCCGAGGACGACTACCCGGCCTTCTGCCTGGCCACCGGGGCCAAGGTGGTGGCCGACGAGGGCAGCCTGGGCATCGTCATCGGCGGCTCCGGCAACGGCGAGCAGATCGCGGCGAACAAGATCGCCGGCGTCCGCTCGGCGCTGGCCTGGAAGGTCGAGATCGCCCAGCTCGCCCGCCAGCACAACGACTCCAACGTGCTGAGCATCGGCGGCCGCGAGCACACCCTCGACGAGGCCACGGCCATGGCCGAGGCGTTCCTGACGACCCCGTTCTCGGGCAACGAGCGGCACGCCCGCCGCATCGCCCAGCTCGCCGAATACGAGCGCACCCGCGAACTCCCGCCCCTGCCGGCAAGCTGACGGCCGCGGGGCCGGTCCTCGGACGGCTCCCGCCGCTCCGCACAACGGCCGTCCCCGCGCGCACCGACGGCGCCGCACGATGGTCGTTCGGCCGCGGCGAGCTGGCGGCGGGCTAGCGGTAGGTCCTCGCGCGGCATCCCGTTGCGCCGCGCGGTGGTCGTTCGGCCGCGGCGGGCTAGCGGTTGCGGGGCAGGTCCTCGCGCGGCATCCAGTTGCGCCGCACGATGACCAGCTCCGCCTCGGCCTCGGCGAGCTGCTCGGCCGTAGGTCGGGCGGCATCCCGGGCCCGCAGCGCCGCGCCCACGCTGACCTGCGACGACCCGGAGCCGACCAGGCCACGGAGCCCCCGCTCGGACTGGTCGTCCCCGCCGGCGCCCGCACCGGACGTCGGCCGGGCGACGGGCCGCGCGGGACGCCCGGGTGGCAGCCCGGTCCGGCCCGGTCGAGCCCCCGGCCGAGGACCCACCTCGGCGACATCCACCGGCGCCGCTTCAGGGTCGGCCACCGCGGAAGTCTCAGCCACCGGCTGCCCGCTCACGGACCGGCCAGTCACCGGCCGACCGGCGACAGACCCGGCGGCCCCAACCTGCGCAGCGACAGCCCGGACGGCGGAAGCCTGGGCGCCGGAAGACTGGGCACCAGAAGACTGGGCGCCGGAAGACTGAGCGCCCCCCGAGCGGGCGGCCCCGGCCGCGGGCGTTGAAGCAGGCCGGGCGGCGCCAGGCTGGGCGCCACCCGACTGGGCAGCGGCCCGCTCGGCGGTAGCAGACGGCCCACCGGTCACGGCCGGCCGCGCCGCACCGGAGGACGGCTCGGCCGGCGTGGCGGGCGGGGTCGCGGCCGACGAGGAGGGACGCAAGCGACGGCGTCGACGTTCGGGTTCTTCGCCCATGCCGCCGAACCTACCGTCGCCCGCCCCATTCAGAACACCTCGACGGGATTGGGCATCCGATGCCAGCCGAACGCGATGGAGGCCCGCCGTAGGCTCCCCGGCGTCAGCTCCCGGACCGTCCCCGCGGCACCCAGGGCAGCGAGTGACGTAGCTCCCAGATAGGCCGAGCCCAGCTCCAGCACCGTGCACGCCAGGTCGGCCGGTTCATTCGTCGCCGTACAGGTTGCGCGACCGTCTTGGCCCGCCGTGAGTCGCCAGCGCCCGGTGTTCTGCTCCAGCAGCGGGTCCGTGACGTCCAGCACGAGGTCGACCGGGGCCGCGTACGTCCGCGCGGCCAGGGCTTTCGGCAGGTCGGTGATGCGGATCCAGAGGCCGTCGGCCAGCGTGGTGCCGAGCCGGCGGGGCTCGTCGACCAGGTACTGCAGCGGTTCGTCCACGGCCGCGAAGCTGACCGTCACCGAACGGGCGAGGTCGATGGTGAGCAGGAAGTTCCACAGGGCGGCGTACGCGGCCGGATCGTCGGCCACCACCTCGCTCACCTGCACGTCACTGTTCGGTCCGTGCCGTTCCCAGCGGCCTTTGGTGCGCCACAGCGCGTATCCCGTCGGGCCGTGCGGGGTCTCGTGCACCACACCGCGCAAACTGGTCGCGCCCTCGCGCTGGGACTCGATGTCGCTCAGCACGTAACGCCACCAGCGGTCGTCGCGGCTGGACCAGCCGGTGCGCTCCGGGCGTACCCGTTCGTAGACCTTGGCCAGCTCGGCGACAACGTCCTTCGGGTCGACCAGGCGCAGCCGGTCGGCCGAGCCCGGTGCGAGCCCGGCCGGCGGCCGTAGCTCCCGCATCATGATCTGCATCTGCAGGCGCTGCGCCGCCGGTCCGTACCCGAAGCGTGGATAGATCCTGGTCTCGCTGGCCCAGAGGACCGCGATCGGCTCGCGGCCCGCGGCCGCGATCTCCCGCAGCTGGCGGTGCATCATCCGGGTGAGCAGCCCGCGGCGTTTGTGGGTCGGCGCGACGCCGACCAGCGTGACGTGGGCGGCCGGCAGGATCGTGCCGGGCACGGTCAACTCCCGGGTGTACGCGCCCGCGTGCCCGACGATGGTGCCGCCGTCCTCGGCGACCAGCGTCCGCTCGGGCTCGACGACCGATCCTTCGACGTCACGGGCCTCCGGGGTGGCCTGCTCGTGGAAGGCGAAACTCAGCAGTTCGGAGACGGCCGGCCAGTCGTCGGCGTCGCCCGTCCTGATGGTGATCCCGGAGTCGTCCATGCTGATTGTGTAACGGACGGCGCGCGCGACGGCGACCTATTTGTTGGCTCGTTACTCTCGAAGCAGGGCGGCAACCGGCCGTACCGGGGAGGGGAACGATGCCTGAGCAACCGCAGTGGTCCGAGCGGACGCTCGACATGCCACCGCAGGATCCCTGGGCCAACCCGCCGACGGCCCCGGTGCCGTCGCGTCCGGCCTCCGGGCCGCCGAGCCAGCCCACCCAGCCGGGACCGCCCGCGCCGCCGCCCTCGCCGTTCTCCAGCGGTCGCGCCTCGGTGAATCCGCACCCGCGCACCCAGCAGTTCGCGGCCGGGCACGAGCCGACCGGCACGGGCTGGCCGGGCGCCGAGGCGCCGCAGGAGCGCCGCCCGCTCGGCTGGCACCTGGGTCAGCTGCGCCGCGGCGGCGAGTGGAGTTTCGCGGGCATGCTGTTCGCGTTCGTCTGCTGGGGCATCTGGGCGATCTCGTCCGACGGTGACCTCACCACACCGGTCGTGGTCTTCATCGTGTCGCTGCTGGTCGCCGCGGGTCTGTTCGCCCTGTCCCGGCTGGTCGGCCGGCTGGTGCTGGAACGGCAGTTCGGCCGGGTCCGCCGCACCGCCCGCGGCTCGCACATGGTCGCCGGGCTCTTCCTGGTCGGCGTGGGCGTCGCCCACCTGCGCCAGACGGAGTGGGTCATGACGGCGTTCAACTGGACGGTCGACCTCTTCCGCTGATCGGGCCGCGGTGTGGCGAGGATGACGTCTTGATGACCTCTGTGCGGGTAAGCGCGCCGCCATGGTCGATGAACGAACGGGCGTCGTGGTCATCACGTGGCAGCGGCGCGACGAGGCCCTGGCGGCCCTGAGTCGCCTGGTGGCGCTGCCGGAACGCCCGCCGGTCGTGCTGGTCGACAACGGCTCGACCGACGGGACGGCCGAGGCGGTCCGCTCGCGCTTCCCTTCGGTACGGGTGATCGCCCTGAGTGAGAACCTCGGCGCGGTGGGTCGCAACATCGGCGTACGTGAACTCGACACGCCGTACGTGGCGTTCTGTGACGACGACACGTGGTGGGAGCCGGGCTCGTTGTCCCGGGCCGCGGATCTGCTCGACGCGTACCCGAAGATCGCTGTGGTCTGTGCCCGGATCCTGGTGGAGCCCGCGGGCGTCGACGATCCGATCGTCACCGAACTGCGGGAGTCCCCGGTGCCGGGTCCGGACTGGCTGCCCGGCCCCGCGATCGGCAGCTTCCTCGCCGGTGCGTCCGTGGTCCGCCGGGACGCGTTCCTGGCCCACGGCGGTTTCAGCAGCCGGTTGTGGCTCGGCGGTGAGGAGGAGCTGCTCGCCACCGACCTGCTCAGCGGCGGCTGGGAGCTCTGTTACCGCGAGGATCTGGTCGTGCACCACCGGGCGTCGAAGCTGCGGGACGCCCGGCTGCGCCGCCGGGTCGGGATCCGCAACACGCTGTGGTTCACCTGGCTGCGGCGCCCGTTGCCGGCGGCGCTGCGCCGGACGATGTTCCTGGCCCGGACGGTGCCCCGGGACCGTACCTCGGCCCTGGCCGCCTGGGACGCCGCGCGTGGCCTGCCGTGGCTGGTCACGCACCGGCGTCCGCGTCCGGCCGCCGTCGAGGCCCGGCTCGCGCCGCTCGATGCGGCCCAGCGCCGTTCGTCCGCCCGCCGGTACGTGGGCTGACCGAACGGCGCCGGGCCGGCTGACTACAGCGGGCTGGCGAAGTCCTGGGTCCACACCAGCGAGCCCTGGGCGTCGGCCGCCACGCCGACGCCGATGTTCTTGAAACCGCAGTTCAGGATGTTGGCCTTGTGCCCGGCGCTGTTCATCCAGCTGGTCATCACGTCAGCCGGGGTGCGCTGGCCCTTGGCGATGTTCTCGCCGGCTCCGGACCAGCGGTAACCGGCGCTGGTGATGCGGGTGGAGAACTCGACGCCGTCCGGGGTGGTGTGGCTGAAGTAGCCGCGGGCCGCCATGTCCGCCGAGTGCCCGCGGGCGGCCGCGGTGAGCCGGTCGTCGGCGGTCAGTGCCGCGCAGCCGGCCTTCGCCCGTTCGGTGTTGACGATCCGGACGACCTCGGCCTCCAGCGCCGCGTTACCGGTCGGCTCGGTGGTCGGCTTGGGCGCCGCGGTGGTCGTCACGGGTGCCGACGGGGTGGTCGGTGTGGTGGGCGTCGCCGTCGGCCGCGGCGTGGAAGGAGTGGCCGGGGTGGTGCCGCCGGGTGCCGTACCGGTGGGGGCCGGGCTGCTCGGAGCCGGTGTCCCGGAGGCCGGCGGCGACGTCGGCAGAGTGGGCGGCGCGGTCTCGCCGGGCGTGACCGTGGCCGTGGCCCCGGGCACGGCGGATGCCGTGGCCGTCGGGGCCGAGGTCGGCGGGGTGCCGTCGGTGGTGATGACCACCTTGTCGATGTCCGGCGCGGCGCCGACCGAGTTGGCGAAGGCCAGGTTGTTGTCGCCGGCGCGCAGCGTCGCGGTGAGCCGCAGGGTGGCCGGCCGGGAGGTGCCGCGGGTGCCGGGGAAGACGATGGCGGTGGGGACGGCACCGTTCACGCTGATCTGCGCGGTCCGGCTGCGCTCCGCGGTGTACGTGACGGCCAGGCGGGCCGGTCCGTCCTTCTCGGCCACCACCGCGGTGATCGTGAGGACGCCCTGGCCGCCGATGCCGGTGACCCGGCTGCCGCCGGAGCAGCGCCGGCAGTCGACGGTGTGGGCGCCGCCGGCGAAGGTGTTGACGGAGGCTTCGGCCTCGTACGTCGTGGTGCCGGCGCTGGCACTGGCCGCGACGGCGATTCCGGCGACGACGGTGACGACGGCCATGCCGCCGACGATGAGGACGGGTCTGCGCATGGTGATCCGAATCGTTGTGGGGGGTGGGGTGGGGAGGGCGGTCCGGCGCAGACGGTAACGTCCCTTTTCGACATAGGTCTATTAGCTTCGGCTTAAATCTGGCAAGACCGGTGAACAGGGTTGACGGAGCGCACCGATGGGCAAGACTGAGAGTTATGGTCTTCCCATCCGAGAACCGTCCGCTGACCCCCGCCGAGGACGCGCCGCCGCCGCTCCCGCCGGAGCTGGCCGGGACGCTGGCGGGTCTCGAAGGCGCTGGTGAGGCGCCGCCCCGCCGGGAGTCGCCGCGGGTGCCGCGGACCCGTACCAGTGCGGTCTGGTTCGGGGTGTGGGCCGGTGCCGTCGGCCTGATCCTGCTGATCATCTTCGTGGCGCAGAACACCGGCAACGTACGGCTGAGCTTTCTCTGGTTCGACGGCCAGATCCCGCTGGCGCTGGCGATGCTGATCGCCGGGGTGTGCGGCGCGTTCGTCGCCATGGCGGTGGCCTCGGTCCGGATCATCCAGTTGCGCCGGCTGGTCCGGCGCCGCTGAGCACCACCTGACTCCGTCCGGCCGAATGCCGGGCGGAGTTTTTCGCGCCTTGACATGTGACTCAATGGTCACATAACTTGGCGTCATGACGGACGACGACAGGGTGTTCAAGGCGCTGGCCGACCCGACCCGTCGCTTCCTGCTCGACCTGCTCTTCACCCGCGAGGGCCGCACGCTCACCGAGCTCGAGTCCGAGGTGGAGATGACCCGCTTCGGCGTGGCCAAGCACCTCAAGGTGCTCGAGGAGGCGGGGCTGGTCGTGGTCCGCCGCGCAGGCCGGGAGAAGTTGCACTTCCTCAATCCGGTGCCGATCCGGCTGATCCACGACCGCTGGATCGACAAGTACACCGAGCGTCACGTGACGGCGCTCGTCGATCTCAAGAACGCGCTGGAGGACGAGACATGACCATCGGGACGAACGCCCCGCCGACCCAGGTCTACCGCGTGTGGATCAAGGCCACGCCGGAGAAGATCTGGACCGCGATCACCGACCCGGAGTGGACCGTGAAATACGGCTACGCCGCCCCGGCCCACTTCGACCTCGAGCCGGGCGGTGAATACCACTCGGACGCCACCGACGAGATGCGCGAGTTCGGCAAGCAGAACGGCTTCCCGATCCCGGACCGCATCGTCGACGGCGAGGTCGTGGAGAGCGACCCGCCCCGGCTGCTGGTGCAGACCTGGCGGATGCTGATGGACCCGGCGACGGCCGCGGAGCCGTACACGACGCTGACGTACCTGATCGAAGAGCTGAAGTCCCAGCCCGGCGTCTGCCGCCTGACGGTCACCCACGAGATGGCCGGTGCCCCGGCCACCGCGACGATGGTCGCGGGTTCCCCGCTCGACGAGGCGGGTGGCGGCGGCTGGGCCTGGGTGCTCAGCGACCTCAAGTCGGTCCTGGAGACAGGTACGGCGCTGAGCGGCCGCTAGTGACCAGGCGATGCCGGCCCGCGCGCTGGGCCGGCATCGTCAGCTGAGCCAGTCCTCGGTATGCCTGTGCCGCCCCAGCCCGATCGCGTCGAACTCGTCGTGGTGACCGTCTCGGCCGGCCCCCAGCCGGGCCAGCACCTGCGAGATGGGGCTTCCCGCGAGAGCGAAGTGCTCGTCCTCGCCGACGAACAATGGCCCCAGCGCCAGCCGGCCACCTGTCCACAGGGCCGCACGCTGGGTCCCTACGCCGCCGAAGAACTCGGCTTCGACATAAGCGACAGCCCCGCCGACCCGCTCCGGCTCGAAGTTTGCCGGCAGCTTCCAGAAACCGAGCGCCTCGCTCGTCGGACCGCCGCCGGCCGCGTCGAACAGCTCGTCGGTCATGGGGATCAGCGAAAGTCCGGCGCTCAACGGCACCAGAGCGGCGACCGGCCATCGGTCCACCACCGGCCGCAGAACGCCGGGATCGCCGATGAACGCTTCCAGCGTGTATCCCAACGCCCACTCCTCGGGTTGACTGCGGTTGACAGTCTCCAGGAATGCCGACAGTGATCGATGCCACCACGCTGCGCCGCGTGGTGAGCCACCCGGCGGTCTGGTGCGTGCCGGTCGCGGCCGTTCTGGCCTGGGCGGCGATGCCGTTCAACACCGGCTATTACGAGTACTGGGTCAATTTCGACCCGCAGGGAGACGGTCAGCAGCTGGAGTGGGTGCAGACCCGGCGCATCTTCCGGTACACCTCCGGCGTGCTCTGCGGCCAGCTGCTGGCCCTGCTCGGCGGGATCGCGCTGAGCCGCCGGCACCGGCACGCGGTTGCTCTGGCGATGGCCGTGGGGCTCGGCGTCGTCCTGGCCGGTGTGACGGTCGCCACCGCCTTCCCGCTGGCGGCGGCGCTGGAGAGCGTCCGGCCCACCGCCTTCCCGGCGGTCGACGACCCGATCCTGATGCGGGTACTGCTCCGCGAGCTGGCGGCCTTCCCCCTGTACGCCGCGGCCGGAGTCGGCGTCGGCATCCTGATCGACAGCAGCCGGCGCCTCCGGAAAGGCCGATGGCCGCTCCTGGTTCTGTTCCTGCTCTTCTGGTGCGCGACCACCCTGACCGGGCTGGTCCAGGACGACGAGTTCGACGCCTGGCCGTGGCTGCTGTGGGCGGTCCCCTTCGTGGCGGCGGGCACAGCGATCGCCCTGGCCGGGCTGTCCGCCGACGTCTGGGAGGGCCCGCCCGTACCGGTGGGGGACTGGGGCCGGTCCGCCACCATCGCCCTGCTGGTCAGCGCGGCCGCGTACGCGTTGATCTTGAATTTGCTCGCCGTCACACGTCGTTCCGGTGACCGGCCGCCCGCCGGCAGTCCTGCAGCCGGCTCCGGGCCGACTGGAGACGCTCACCCATGACCAGCAGGAAGCGGCTGGTGAGCTCGAAACCCAGCGCCGGGTCCCGCTGGCACAGGGCCCGGACCAGGGGCCCGTTGAAGGTCAGCGTGTGCGCGGTGCTGGTCGCGACAGCCCCGAAATGCCACCGGTACGGCGGGAACAGCCACGACCACCCGAGCACGGCCCCGGGCTTGAGCGTCTCCAACACGAAGTTGTCGTAACCGGGCACCTCGGCGTCCAGGTACACCCGGCCGCCGGTGATCAGCCAGAACTGCTCGGCGGGCGTGCCCTGGCCGAAGATCCGGTTTCCGGCGTGGAACATCGACCGGCTGGTCAACGGGGCGAGCAGCCCGAGCTGATGCTCGGTGAGCCCGGCCAGGAACGGCTGGTCGGCCAGCATCTCGACGGTGGTGAACATGAGCCCAGCACACCGCGGGCGACGACACCGGCGGGAGGGCCACCCGTCGGGTCCCGCCGGGTCCAAAGGCCCGTCAGACCCAGTTCACCGGATTTCCGGTGGCCAGCGACGCGGCGCACAACCGTCGCAGCGTCCCCACCATGCGGGCGAAGTCCGCCGCCGAGCGCGCCCGGACCTGTACGGCGAGCCGCTGCGGCGGCACCGGCAGGTAATTCGCGATCGGCGTCGTCGCCAATCGCACCGTCTGCCCGTCGCCGGAGAGCTCCAGCTCACCACCGGGCAGCGCCCGCTGTTCGAAGCGGCCCGCCCGGAACACCGTGACCGGCGGATCCACCCGGCGGTCGACAACGAAGAATCCGTCCGGGCCGATCCCCAGGTTGTAGTGCCCCCAGGCGAACAGCCCGCCATAGTTCTCGATGTAGCTGTACAGCGCGTCGCCGGTCGCCTCGTCGACCAGGACGATCTGATCCGGCAGCCGGGCGTGGTGCTCGAAGTGGTCCAGCTCGGCCAGGACGCTGGGCACCTCCGCGGCGGGGATGCCACCGTCGTTGGTCTCCGGCAGGTATCTGAGCAGTGTGGGGAACGCGGAACCGTCCGCCTCCAGCAGGGCCTGCTGGAAGATCCGCACGCCGAACCACGCACCGAGCGCTTCGCTCGCGAATTCCATGTCCTTGTGCGGGCAGCCGTGCCGCAGCCACTCCTCGACGGCGCCGTGCTCATTGGCGTTGCTGAGGTCCCACGGCTCCACCAGACCGAGCCGGCCATCCTCGTCGAAGCCGACCGGTCCGACCGGCGGCGGTACGGCCAGCCCGTCCTGCCAGCAACGGCAGTACACGTACGCCTCGACCCCCATAGCCGCCAAGTATGGGCGACCACCCAGCGCCGATCGTCAGGGCCGGTCCGGTACCACGATGTCTCCGGCGGCCTGGACGGCATCGAGGAAGCGCCGGAAAACCGGCCAGGGAAGTGTCCAGCGGCCGTGCATGGTCATCGTCACGTGGTCGGCCGGCAACGGGACGAAGGGTCCGCCCTCCGGCGAGGCGTCGGGGATCCGGACGCCGTAGTGGAACTGGTTGACCACGAACTGCGTGCTCTCGTGTGACCAGGTGTTGAGTGTCAACGGGAGGGCTGTTGCCTCGGCTGACCGGTCGCGCTCCTCGTCGACCAGGTCACCGCTGGAGTCCAGCTGGTCGATCAACCTCGTCAGGACGAGCCGGGGCAGGACGCCGCCACCGGCATGGACCACGACGTGTTGAGCCGGCTGGGGCGTGAAGGCGCCGCCCGGCGTCGCGTCGGGGATGTCGACGGCCAGGTACGGCCTTGCGGCGGGAGGTCCGGTCAGCCCGGTCAGCTCGTAGTGCCAGGCATCGTCGGGGAGGCTGTACATCGAGATGATCTCGTACTGCTCGCCGCCGAAGGACCAGATCCCCATCGCCGGATGATCGCAGCCCCGGCGACTCTGCTCAACGACCCCACACGGGTTCGATGCTGAGGGTGACCCCTGGTATGCAGCGGTACTTCATCCAGCGCCTTCAGATGCCATCTACAAGCTCGACAACCTTGTAGTTGCCGCTGGTTCGAGCACTCGCCAGTCGCTCAGAGCATTTCGTCGTACCTGTCTTCCTCGACCCGGACGCCCACGGACCGGCGCAGGCACCGGTTGCGCTTCCATTCGCGGAAGAGGTTCAGCGTCTACTCGACTCGCTTGCTGATCGCGGAAGAGGTTCAGCGTCTACTCGACTCGCTTGCTGAATGAAGGTTGGGCATCCGCCCTCCGGTGCACCGGGAACACGCGCTCCCGTGTTGTCGGACGCGCGCACCCGGGAGTTGCTGCCCCGGATGGGCCACTCGACCATGCGCGCCGCGCTCATCAATCAACACGCGACGAGCGAGCGAGACCGTGAGATCGCCTCGGCGATGGACCGCCGGATCGCCAAGCAGCCCGGCAAGAAGGCGGCCAAGGGCAAGAAGGCCGGCGGCCGGAGGAGGAGCGACCCGAACTCTGAACTCCTGGCCGCCAGCGCCTCGCAAGATCACCCAGGGGCGCGGAACGGCAGAGGCCCAGGTCGAGGAAACCGCCTCTGACCTGGGCCTTTGTGCTCTGAGCGGGCGACGAGAATCGAACTCGCGTAATCAGTTTGGAAGACTGAGGCTCTACCATTGAGCTACGCCCGCATGCGCCGCACCACGGTGCCGCGCGTGCCCCACACTACTGAATGCCGTCGCGGCATGCGAACCCGATATCCCCCGCGTGGCGCACCCGGGTGACGCCGCGGCACACGACACGCGGCGGACCGCATACACTTGCCGTCGCCACGGGGTGTGGCGCAGCTTGGTAGCGCACTCGCTTTGGGAGCGAGGGGCCGTGGGTTCAAATCCCGCCACCCCGACTTCACCAACATCGAAGAGATCCATCAAGGAGTACGCCTGTGAAGAGCACCGTCGAGACTCTGAGTCCGACTCGGGTGCGGCTCGCCATCGAGGTGCCGTTCGACGAGCTGAAGCCCAGCCTGCTGAAGGCGTACCGCGAAATCGGTTCTCAGGTCCAGATCCCCGGCTTCCGCCGGGGCAAGATCCCCGCCGCGGTCATCGACCAGCGCGTCGGCCGGGGCACGGTCCTCAACGAGGCCGTCCAGGAGGCCATCCCGCAGCAGATCCTCGCCGCGGTGCGCGAGCACGACGTCAAGACGCTGGGCCGGCCCGAGGTGGAGATCACCGAGTTCGCCGACAACGAGCCGCTGAAGTTCACCGCCGAGGTCGACGTCCGGCCGGAGATCTCGATTCCCGACCTGTCCGGCATCTCCGTCACGGTGCCGGCCGTGGAGATCGGTGACAACGAGATCGACGAGCAGATCAACGGCCTGCGGGAGCGTTTCGCCACCCTCAAGACCGTGGACCGCCCGGCCGAGGAGGGCGACTACGTCCAGCTCGACCTGCGCGCGACGGTCGACGGCGAGGAGGTGCCCGGCGGCTCCGCGACGAACATCTCGCACGAGGTCGGCAGCAAGCAGCTGCTCCCGGGCCTCGACGAGGTCCTGGTCGGCCTGGTCGCCGGCGCCGACGCCACCTTCACCACCCAGCTCGTCGGCGGCGACTTCGCCGGCCGCGACGCCGAGGTGTCGGTCAAGGTCAACTCGGTCAAGGACAAGCAGCTGCCCGAGATCGACGACGAGTTCGCCCAGCTGGCCAGCGAGTTCGACACCCTGGACGAGCTGAAGAACGACCTGCGTGAGCGGCTCGGCAAGGTCAAGAAGGTCGAGCAGATCTACGCCGCCCGCGACGAGGCGCTCAAGCAGCTCGTCGAGGCCGCCGAGATCCCCGCTCCCGAGGGCATCGTCAAGGATGAGGTCGAGGGCCGCAAGCAGGCCATGACCGACCAGCTCGAGCGCATCGGCGCCACCCTGGAGGACTACCTGACCTCCGAGGAGAAGACCGAGGAGCAGATCGACACCGAGCTGACCGAGGCGGCCACCGAGGGCGTCCGGATCCAGCTGCTGCTCGACACCATCGCGGACGCCGAGGACATCCAGGTCTCCGACGACGAGTTCGGGCACGAGATCGTGCACCGCGCCCAGCGCGCCCAGATGCAGCCGCAGCAGTACTACGACCAGCTCGTCCAGTCGGGGGCGGCCGCGGCCGTCTTCGGCGACGTGCGCCGCGGCAAGGCTCTGGCCAGCGTGATGGAGCGGGTCACGATGAACGACTCCGCCGGCAACACGCTCACCCTCGACGACCTCCGCGAGGCCTCCGAGGACGAGCACGCCGGTCACAACCACTGAGCTGGTGCCATGGACCGGCCGCCGCGCGTCGCTTCCGGCGCGCGGCGGCCGCTCTTTTTCCGGGTACGGCGGGAGCTGATGCGCTGTCAGCGAACACCTGCCCGAGCGGGAAGCTGATGCGCATGCGACCGGTTAGGTTGGTCGTACGACGGACAACCTGCCGGCCGGATAGCTCGGCCGACACAGTCAGCTGTGAAGGGCTGCCATGACCGATCTGCACATCCCTGCGAGCCCCACCCTGCGTGGTGGTGACTCCATCAGTGGCAACCTCGACGACTCGGTCTACAACCGCCTGCTGCGGGAGCGGATCATCTTCCTCGGCAGCGAAGTGACCGACCAGGTTGCCAATCGCATCTGCGCGCAGTTGCTCCTGCTCTCCGCGGAGGACCCGGACCGCGACATCAATCTCTGGATCAACTCGCCGGGTGGTTCGGTGTACTCCGGCATGGCGATCTACGACACGATGCAGTTCATCGACAACGACGTCTCCACCGTGGCCATGGGCATGGCCGCGTCGATGGGTCAGTTGCTGCTCTGCGCCGGCACCAAGGGCAAGCGCTACGCGCTCCCGCACGCGCGGATCATGATGCACCAGCCGTCGGGCGGCATGGGCGGCACCGCCGCCGACATCGCCATCCAGGCCGAGCAGATGCTCTACACCAAGCGCATGTTCCAGGAGCGGGTGTCTTTCCACACCGGCCAGGACCAGGCGCAGATCGAGGCCGACTCCGACCGGGACCGCTGGTTCACGGCCGAGGAGGCGAAGAACTACGGCTTCATCGACAAGGTGATCACCGGGGCCACTCAGGTTCCCGAGGGCGCCGGAACGCTGAACTGAGGAGCTGCACCATGACTGACCTGACCATGCCCTCCGGGTTCGCTCCGGTGCACAACCGCTACGTCCTGCCCTCGTTCGTCGAGCGCACGTCGTACGGCGTGAAGGAGTCGAACCCGTACAACAAGATGTTCGAGGACCGGATCATCTTCCTCGGCGTGCAGGTGGACGACGCGTCGGCCAACGACGTGATGGCCCAGTTGCTGACGCTGGAGAGCGCCGACCCGGACCGCGACATCCTGATGTACATCAACTCGCCCGGTGGCTCGTTCACCGCCATGACGGCGATCTACGACACCATGCAGTACGTCCGCCCGGACATCAGCACGGTCTGCCTGGGCCAGGCGGCCAGCGCAGCCGCGGTGCTGCTGGCCGGTGGCACCCCCGGCAAGCGGATGGCGCTCCCGCACTCGCGGATCATCATCCACCAGCCGGCCACCGAGGGCGGCTACGGCCAGGGCTCGGACATCGAGATCCAGGCCCGCGAGATCCTGCGGATGCGCAGCCAGATGGAGGAGATGATCTCCCGCCACTCCGGCCGCACCACCGACCAGGTCCGCAAGGACGTCGACCGCGACAAGATCATGACCGCGGCCGAGGCCAAGGAGTACGGCTTGGTCGACACGGTTCTGGCCACCCGTAAGAAGAGCCTGCAGGGCGTCGGCGCGGGCAGCTGACACGCGGTGTCGGGGGTCGGTCGGCTCACGCTAGACTGACTGACCCCTGACACGCCCGTTTTGGGGGGTCGGAGAACGGCCCCACAGCGGGTAACGTCAAGCCAGCAACCTCAGTAACGCGGGCCGGCAGACGATGAACTCTGTAGGACGTGGTTCGGCAACGAGGAAATTCATCCTCAGGCCAGGGGCCGGCAGCAGCCGGCCGATGAGCGCAGGGAGAACGTAGGTGGCACGGATCGGCGACGGTGGCGACCTACTGAAGTGCTCCTTCTGTGGGAAGTCCCAGAAGCAGGTCAAGAAGCTCATCGCGGGCCCTGGTGTCTACATCTGCGACGAGTGCATCGACCTCTGCAACGAGATCATTGAGGAAGAGCTGGCCGAAACCGGCGAGGTGAAGTGGGAAGAGCTTCCCAAGCCGATGGAGATCTGCCAGTTCCTCGACACCTACGTGGTGGGGCAGGAGCAGGCCAAGAAGGCCCTCTCGGTAGCTGTCTACAACCACTACAAGCGGATTCAGGCCGAGTCGGCCGGCGCGCCCGGGGGTGGCAGCGACGTCGAGGTGGCCAAGTCCAACATCATGCTCATCGGCCCCACCGGCTGCGGTAAGACCCACCTGGCGCAGACGCTGGCCCGGATGCTCAACGTGCCGTTCGCCATCGCGGACGCCACGGCTCTGACCGAGGCGGGCTACGTGGGCGAGGATGTGGAGAACATCCTGCTCAAGCTCATTCAGGCCGCCGACTACGACGTCAAGCGGGCCGAGCAGGGCATCATCTACATCGACGAGGTCGACAAGATCGCCCGCAAGAGCGAGAACCCGTCGATCACCCGGGACGTCTCCGGCGAGGGTGTGCAGCAGGCCCTGCTGAAGATCCTCGAGGGCACGGTCGCGAACGTCCCGCCGCAGGGCGGCCGTAAGCACCCGCACCAGGAGTTCATCCAGATCGACACCACCAACGTGCTGTTCATCGTGGGTGGCGCGTTCGCCGGCCTGGACCGGATCATCGAGTCGCGGGTCGGTCAGGGCGGTGTCGGCTTCGGTGCGCACCTGCGGTCGGTCTCCGAGCGCAACACCGACGACATCTTCAGCAAGGTGATGCCGGAGGACATGCTGAAGTTCGGGCTGATCCCCGAGTTCATCGGCCGCCTCCCGGTGATCACCACGGTCCGCAACCTCGACCGTGAAGCGCTGATCAAGATCCTCACCGAGCCCCGCAACGCGTACGTGAAGCAGTACCAGCGTCTCTTCGAGCTGGACGGCGTGGAGCTGGAGTTCGACACGGGCGCCCTCGAGGCGATCGCCGACCAGGCGATGCTGCGTGGCACCGGCGCCCGCGGCCTCCGCGCGATCATGGAGGAAGTCCTCCAGACGGTCATGTACGAGGTCCCGAGCAACCCCGACGCGGCCCGGGTGCTCATCACCCGCGAGGTCGTGGTGGAGAACGTCATCCCGACGATCGTCCCGCGCGAGTTCGTGGGCCGGCGCGCCCGCCGCGAGCGCGAGGAGAAGTCGGCCTGACCGCTCAGCACGGACTGCCGGAGATCCTGGCCGGGATCGAGCACCACGAACGACTCCCGGCCGATCCCTGGCTCGAGCTGGTACCACCACCGTCGCCCCAGCGGGCGGCGGTGGTGTCGTTTCCGGGTCACGTCGTCGTGGCCGCCGCCATCGACCGGTTCTGGCTCGACTCATACCTCGGCACCGGCGACGACCTGTCCATGCCGCTGTCCGCGACGTTCCTCGGCGCGCTCGAAGAACGGCTGCGCCTCTCGGCCGGCAACATCGACGCGGTGCTGCTGGCCCCGCCCGCGGCCGGACCGCCCTCAGTCGAGCTCTCCCTGATCGAGGACAGCAACCACCCCCGGGTGGTGCGCGCCCGCCGCTACCGCACCGAGGTGCGGGTCTGGACGTGCGGGCCGGGGATGCTGGTCCTCGGCCGGGGGCTGGGCGGGCGGTGGGAGGCCGCGGTCGAGGTCGAGCCCGGCGCCCGCAACGGGGGAGTAGGCCGAGCCCTGGCCGCGGCGGCGCGCCACGTCGTGCCCGAGGGCCGCCCGGTCTGGGCCCAGGTCGCACCCGGCAACGCGTCGAGCCTGAGGGCCTTCCTCGCCGCCGGTTACGCACCCGTGGGCGCCGAGGTGCTGCTGATGCCACACGGCCACTGAGCGTCGAGGTTGCGGGCTTTCCTCGCCGCCGGGTGTGCACCCGTGGGGGCCGAGGTGCTGCTGATGCCGTCCGGCCACTGATATCCGTGGCCCGCGGGATGGGGCTCTGCGCCGTACCCTTGCAGTCATGCGTGTCGCCGTTTGCCAGCTCAATGCTCGCGACGATCGGGCGGCCAATCTGGCCGTCGCCCGCGATTTGCTGGGCCGCGCGGCCGCGGCCGGCGCGGACCTGGCGGTCCTGCCCGAATACGTCGACTACCTCGGCCGGTCCGCCGGCCTGCCCAAGCCCGAGCCGATCGACGGCGAGTTCGCCGCGTTCTTCGCCGGCGCGGCCCGCGAGCTGGGCATCTGGGTGCACGCGGGCTCGTTCCACGAGGCCGGCCCGGACCCGGACCGCACCTACAACACCTCGCTGATCTTCAACCGGACGGGCGAGCTCGCGGCGACCTACCGCAAGATCCACCTGTACGACGTGGAGATCCCCGGCCGGGTGTCCTACCAGGAATCCCGCTCGGTGGCGCCCGGCGGGGAAACCGTGGTGACCGACATCGAAGGGGTCCGGACGGGCCTGTCGATCTGCTACGACCTGCGTTTCCCGGAGCTGTACCGGCGTCTGGCAGTGCAGGGCGAAGCCAAGGTGATCATCGTGCCGGCGGCGTTCATGATGCACACCGGACGCGACCACTGGGAGGTGCTGCTGCGCGCCCGGGCGATCGAGAACCAGTGCTATGTGGTGGCGGCCGGCCAGATCGGCGACCACGACCCCGGCCGTACGTGCTTCGGCCGCAGCATGATCATCGACCCGTGGGGGACGGTGGTGGCCCAGGCGCCGGACACGGTGGGCATCGTGACGGCAGACCTCGACCTGGAACGCCTCAATGAGATCCGGACCGAGCTGCCAAGCCTGGCCAACCGCCGGCTCTGAGCGCCCGGCCTCCTCGGCGATCATGGGTCTCGAAGCTCGGGATCGGTGGTACGTCGCCGGGTTCGCGGGATTGACAGTCATGCGGCCGAGCTCTGCCGGTCGATGAGCATCGTGCCTGCTCAATCGGCTGCCGAGGATTCATCGGTGTCTGGATCGGATCCTTTACTCCGCATTCGTATGCCGGTTCGCGGCAGCCGGCAGGTCACCGCCGCAATCCCAAGTAGTGGTTTTGACGATGGCTGTCCTACCCCTCGAATACGGCGGCGCTGCCCCTTGAACTCACCCGACCGGGGTCAGGGAGCCGCTGCTTATGAGCGACCGCTGGACCCGCCCGTGCCTACGGAAGATTGCTGACCAGGCGTACCGGCGGGTGGTCGCGGGACGCGCCACTTTGCCGGAAGATTGCTGGACCGACGCGCATTGATGGATCCTCGGATGCCGGGAGGCAGGGGTGTCCCAGCGTTCCCGTCGGGTGTGCCGGGACCGCGAGCCCCGGCCGGCGATTGCCGAACCTGTAGATGCCGGGGGGTACCTGCTGCTCCAACTCCCTCCGGGCCTTCGCTGGGCCCTCGGATGTCGGTAGGCGAGTGCTGCGCCGGCGCCCGTCGGGCGTTTCTCAGAACGTCAGTCCAGGCGGACCGGTCCTGCTCAAGCACTCACGCGAGCAATTTGCTGGACCCGCAAGTTGTGGCGGCCGATCTGTGGACCCTCGGACGTGAGTGGGCGAGTGCTGCCCCGGTGCTCCTACCAGGTGATTGCAGGACCGGTCGTCCCTGATGGGGTCGCCGTTGGACCCCAGCTCCTAGAGAGAGGCGGCATGCTGGGACTGCGCCTTCTTGTGGGCGGCTGTTCGACCCCGTCGGTCCGGCGGGGCGGCAGGTGGACCGTGACTTCCTGGGGTTTGAGACCGCCGCCTGCAAGGGCCTGAGCACCGACACCCTCGGCCTGGCGAGACCCGCATTAGCGTCGCCCCGGCACTCCTGGCGGGTGACCGGTCGAGCCGCAGACCAGATCGGCGGCCGGAACCGCGGCTGGGGTTCAGCGCGAACCTCACCATGCCAAGCTCGCGTTGTTCCGGCTCAGCTTCGCCGATTCTCACCAGCTGTGGACGACGGCCGCTCCGGCTCGGGCATGCCGGCCCTCGTCCGCGCGACGCGAGCTCATCGAGGCCTTCGTCCAGGACGGTCAGAAGGCTTGGACCAGGTAGCTCAGGACCGCGACGCAGACCAGCGCACCGCCGATGAGCAGCATCGCTCCGCCCATCCGGGTCGGTCCACGCTGGACCAGCCGGTGCACCGAGACGACCACCGCGGCCAGCACCAGAACGCCGATGATCACCTGTGTCAGCGGCGCCAACAGATTGAACAACGCGTCGGCGGCGAGCACCGGGGGATGGGCCATGACTGCCACTCTGGCACGGTGTCGCATCTGATGGCGGGATGGGCACTCCCGTCGATTTGCGTTTCGGGTGGGGCGTCGCGTAACTTTCTCTCTGCCCGAGGGGAACCCGGACGGAACGGCACGAAAGTGACCGATCCGGCGGTAACTTGGGGGCAGCTGAAGGAAGGCGCTATGCTTACCGACAGCACCGGGCGATGCAGGCCAGACCGGGAAACCGGAGTTGCGCCAGCGAGACCGACCGGGTAAAGTACAACAGCCGGCAGGAGCCGGGCGGATGGATCGCTAAGCGATCATCGGCCGGTCTGCAAGGCCACCCGACGACACTCACACCTTCTGGGGTGAGCGTCAGCGCGGGAACCATTCGGGCGGTGCCACGAAGGTCTTCGGATCTTCCAAGACTCAGGTCTTGCGCTGGCGAAGCCGACCGGGTAAGTTTGAGCGGTTGCCCCGAAACGGGTTCCGGTAGGAACGTGGTTCGGTGTGTGGTTGTTCTTTGAGAACTCAACAGGGTGCTAGATAAGCCAGTGCCATGAGTAATGCCTCGGCCCTTTTGTGGGGTTGGGGGTTCTTCTGGCAGCAAGTTTTTGATTGTTGCTGGGATGATTTTCCACAGATTTTGTTGGAGAGTTTGATCCTGGCTCAG
>NZ_JBEZFL010000010.1:0-374487 GCF_040649415.1 Actinoplanes sp. NPDC048967 | reverse complement strand
AAACCTTCCTCGTTGGGGGGCGGGGGTCACCAACACGGGCATAGCTGCTCCTCAAGCCGATCTTGGTCACCCCGGCCCCCAACCGTCCACCGCAAGAAAATCGACTCAGGCAACAGCCTCCATCGCAGGGGAATCAATCCGAGCAGGCCCCGTGAGCCGAGAAATGCGCAACCAAACCACAAACCCCCAGATCACGAACCCGGCATAAACGGCGTAGAGGATCGCCGACGGGTAATAGCCGAAGTGCAGCAGCTCCGGCACCCCGACAAGATCCACCGCAATCCAGCACAGCCAGAAATCGACCCACCCCCGGGCCATCGCATACGTGGCCAGGATCGAACCGACGAAGATCCAGGAATCGGCCAGGTAGTACCACCACGGCACCGGGAACCCCGCCCCGATGGCCCGGAAGGCGTAGAAGCACAGCACCACCGCGACCAGCGCGACAGGGATGAACAGAGCCCGCTGCCGGCCGGAAGCCCAATGCGGTACGACCGCGGCCCCGCCCCGCGAGTGCCTGTTCTGCCGCCAGAGCCACCAGCCGTACACGCTGGTGATGATGAAGAAGACCTGCCGGGACGCCTGGCCGTACAGTGGCGTGCCCTGATCGTTGCCGAGCGCCTGGCCCAGGAACACCGTGAACAGCAGCACATTGCCGACGATGCCGACCGGCCAGGCCCACCAGTTGCGGCGCAGGCCGAACAGGGCTGAGCCGAGGCCGAACGCATTGCCGACTATCTCTCGCCAGTAGATGGCCTGGGTGTCGGTGACCTGCCACTTGGCGTCGTAGAACGCGGTGAGCAGTTGATCGAGCCAGTGCACCGTCTGCACCTCCGGAGGACAGAGGTGCACGCCGGGGAGGACCGCGCACGCGGATAGCCGTACCGTCCGCGCGCCGCCTCCCATCCGGACTTTCACCGTCGGTCCCGGAGTTTCACCGGGTCAACCGGCCGCCGGCTGCGGTCGGGTCGCGGACTGTCACCGCCGGTTCGGAATTGCACCGACCCCGGAGCGCGCAGAACGTGTCACTTGGGCTCATCGTAATCCCATCGACGGCCGTGGACGTGTGACCTGCATCGCGGGCGGAGTGGGGCTTGCGCGACGGATCCGTAAGTCGTAGCTTACGGTTAGTCGAGACGAACGTAAGCCCGGACCAAGGAGTTGGCGTCGTGAAGTACGTGCTGTTCTACACCCCGGCCGAGGACGTCATGGAGAAGGCGCCGCTGCATTTCCCGGCGCACCAGAGCCGGATCGGGCAGTTCCACGACCGCGGCGACATCCTCATGGTCGGCACCTTCGGCGACCCGGTGAACCAGGGGTCGATGGCCATCTTCCCGACCCGGGAGTCCGCCGAGGCCTTCGTGGCCGGCGACCCGTTCGTCCTGGAGGGCGTGGTCCGCTCCTACGAGATCCGCGAATGGGACGAAGTCCTGTCCTGACGGCGACGCCGCACAGAACCGGCGACGGCGAGGGCGGATCAGCAGAGCGCCCGGCGGGCCGAGACCGCGCCGGGAGTTGTCCGCAGTTGCACACCGAGCTGCGCGGCGACCTCCGGCGCGGTGCCGGCCAGCACCTCCCGTACGGCGTCGATCACGTCGGCGGCCGACGCCGCGTTCGGGTCCAGGGCCACGCCGGCCCCGCCGCGTTCGATGGCCGCGGCCCCGGCGAACTGGTCGGTCGAGAACGGCAGCACGACCATCGGTACGCCGAAGGTCAGCGCCTCGGTGACGCTGTTGTTGCCGCCGTGGGTGACCGCCAGCGCGGCCCGGGCCAGCAGCGCCGTCTGCGGCAGGAAGTCGCGGACCACCCAGCCCCGGCCCGGCTCGGGCAGGTCCCGGGCCGAGCCGGTCGCCACCGCCACCCGTACGTCGAGGGAACGCAGCGCCGTCAGCACCGTGGCCAGTACATCGCCGCGGGCCGACAGGAAGCTGCCGAAGCTGACGTAGACCACCGGCCGGTCGTCCGCGTCCAGCCAGGCCCGGATGTCGTCGGGCACCGTCTCGGTCCGCACCGCCGAGCCGAGGAACACGTGCGGGGGCAGCAGCGCGGTCCGGGCCGGGTCGTGCAGCGCCTCCGGATAGTTGAACAGCAGCCGGTCGCCGTGCTCGGCGAGCGCGTCGGACACCAGGGGCGCCGTCCGGGACAGGCTGCGCAACGCCACGTTCCACTCGGCGGTGAACGCGGCCCGTACGTCACGGCAGGCCTTGTGCAGTTCGGCCAGCTCGGCGGGCGCCGGGGTGAACGCGGCCGGCCAGTCCGTCGGGTAGCCGTAGACCTCGCCGCCGACCGGTAGCGCCGACGGATGCCCGAGGACCACGTCCGCGTGCGGCACCCGGTCCGCCGACAGAGCGAGGCGGGCGCTGAACGCGAGGTGGTCCACGATGACGTGGTCCGGGCGTACCGCCGCGACCGCCTCGCGGACCGCGTACGCGCGGCCGACCGGATCCCAGAGCAGGTCCGCCCGCCGGGCCCGGGCCTGGAAGAGCAGGGTTTCGACCAGGCCGCGCCGGGTCGCGGCGAAGAAGCCGCGCAGGGCCTCGTCCTCGCCGGCGGGCTGCTGCTCGGCCCGGATGACGCCGGGATTGGAGCCGCGGCCGAGCGGCAGGTCGGTCCACTCGAAGCCGGCCGCCCGCACGATCGGCGCGGTCGCCGGGCCGGTCGCGACCACCACCCGCTCGCCGGCGTCCCGCCAGGCGGTCGCGAGGGTGACCAGCGGTAGCAGGTGTGAGGCGTAGTCCGGGCTGATCACCAGCAGCGTCACGGCTTGTCGACCTCCTTGGTCACAGCGGTGTAGATCGTGCGCAGGGCGGCGGCCATCGCGCTGACCGTGAAGCCGGACCGGATCCGTTCCCGGGCCCGGTCCACCCGCGCAGCCTGGCCCGGAGCGGCCGCAAGATCAAGCCCGGCGGCCACAGCCGCGGCGAGTTCGTCCGGGTTGCTGGTGTCGACGAGGAGACCGGTGTGCCCGTTCTCGATGTAGGTGGGCGGTCCGCCGGCGTCCGGTCCGACCACCACCAGGCCCGCGGCGAGCGCCTCGAGCAGGGCCAGGCCGAACTCCTCCTTGAGGCTGGCGCACACGTACACGCCGCCGGGGCCGATCGCCGGGGATCCGCCCGCACGGGCCAGCGCCAGCCAGCGGGCGACCTCGTCGTTGGGGCGGTGGCCGGGCAGCAGCAGGCCGTCCGCGGCGGGACTTCCGGCGACGATCCCGGCGATCTGGTCGAGTTGCTCGCGCTCGTCCGGGGACGGGTCGCTCAGGTCGCCGCCGACGAGAACCAGGTTGCTGCGTTGCCACAGGTTCCGGTGGCCGGCCCAGGCGCGTACCAGGGTCGCCATGCCCTTGACCCGGTGCAGGCGCCCGACGCTCAGCACCAGCGGCAGCCCTTGCCGGTGCGGCGGCAGCGCCGCAACCAGCGCCGCCAGCTCGGCGGGCTCCGCCGCGGCCTCGGCGGCCTCGATGACGGTGAGGTCGATGCCCTCGGGCACGACCGTGTAGCGGTCCGGGTCGGCGCCGACGTCGATGCCGACCAGGCGGCGCAGGTCGTCGCGGACCCGCGGCCGGGGGAACAGCACGACGTGGGCCGCGTCGGCGGTCAGCCGCCGGACCAGACGGGAACGGAACCAGAAGTGCTCGCGTTCGTCCATCGCGCCGAAGCCGGCCCGGTCCAGGGCGCCGCTGCGGTCGAGCGCGTCGATCGCGCCGTGCGGGTCCGGGGCCAGCGTGAACACGACCGGGATGCCGAGTTCGGTGGCCGCCTCGGCCGCGGCCAGGCTGCCGACGTCGGCCATCCGCAGGTGCAGCAGGTCGACCCGGTGGGCGCGCAACAGCCGGCGGATGCCGCGGCGGGCCGCGATCCAGGCGGGCCAGGCCGCCGCCGCGCCGACGGCCGGGCTGAGCAGCGGTACGGCCGCGAGCTGGTGCCCGGGGCCGGGCCGCAGCGCGTCGAAGGCGGCGGTCGCGGTGCCCCGGGACAGGGTCAGGGCGCGGGCGATGCCGGGCTCGCCCGCGAGGGCGTCGCCGAGCCGGACCAGCAGCGTGGCGATGCCGCCGTTGTCGCCGGCTCCGGCCCGGCTGAGCTGCCGGTCCAGGTCGGCGTGCAGGAAGAGCTGGGCGACGGTCAGGCCGTCCTCCGGTACGGCGCCGGCCCCGGCCGACACGAGTCCCAGGTCGAAGGCCGCGAGCCGGGCCACCGCGCCGAGCTCGCCGCCGGCCGCCAGCAGTTCGCCGACCGTGCGGGCCGCGGCGAGGTCGCCCGGACGGTCGCCGAGTGCAGCCGTGGCGGCGATCCGGACCGGGAGCGGCTCGGTGACATCGAGCGCGATCTCCCCGACCGCGCGCCCGGCGTGCTCACCGCCGAGCAGCCCGAGCGTCTCCACCAGCCGGGTACGGGCCGGCGTGTCCCGCTCGCCGGCCAGGGCCACCAGCAGGGCGGCGAGCACCGCGACGTCGCGGAGCCCGCCGGTGGCGTCCCACCGGGCGAGGGTCCGCTGGGCCAGCATCCCGGCGAAGCCGCCCGCCGCCACGGCCGCCACGAGCGGGTCCATCGCGTCGCTGCGCGGTGACTGCGTCATCAGTGCCCAGGAGGCGTGCTCCCGCAGGAAACCGCGTGGGTGCCGCAGCAACTGGGCCAGCGCCGAGCCCGCGGCGTCGTCGTCCACCGCACCCAGCGCGTGCACGGCGGCGACCGCGGTGAGCTCGTCGCGGCCGTCGATGGCCTCCCGGAGCAGGCCGATGGTGTCGGGCCCGCCCACCGCGGCGGCGGCGCGGACGCCGTCACCGAGCACTTCCACGAGGCGCGGAGCCTGGCGCACTTGCTGCAGTGCCGAGGACAGAGTGGTGGGCATGACCAGGCTTCGGTGCCGGACCCGGTGGTGGATGCACTCAGAGCCGTGATGAGATCGGCGTCACCCCAGGCCGGAGCAGCCCTGACCGTTGACGGTGCAGGCCGAGGGCAGGTTGCCCGAGCCCGAACGGGAGAAGTGGAAGCGCAGCGCGACCTGCCCGCGGGCGGCGACCGGCGCGCCGGAGGACCAGATGAAGCTGTCGCCGGAGCGGCGCAGGGTCGCCTGCGGGGCCGACTCGACCCAGGAGGTGATCAGGTCGCCGACGGCCGGCGGGAACCGCAGCTCGACCCGCCAGTCGCTGTCCCGCCCGGCTGAGTTGGCCACCAGCACCTCGCCGATGAACGCGTTGTCGTACGAGTCGACCACCCGGTACCGCCCGCTCACCGGGCCTGGAGCGGGCGCCGGGGCGGTGGTGGCCCGGCTCGAGCTGCGGACGGGCCGCGGCGAGGTGGTGGCCGTCGCCGGTCGCATCCGCGGGGCGGGCCGGGTGCTGGGCGGGGCCGATATCGGGGTGGACGACGGTGCCGGGCTCTGGACCGGCGGGGGGAGGAACGGCGGCGCCGGCGGCACGGCCCGGACCTCGGGGGACGACGTGAAGCGGGTCGCGGCGATGACCAGCAGCGCGATCAGCGCGCAGACGCCCAGCAACGTCGGCAGCCAGGGCAGCAGGTCCCGCAGGGCCGGCCCGCTGAGGGCACGCCTACGCTCCTGGTGCTCACCCCGGCTGACCCGCATCGGGGATGAACCCTATCGGGATTCCGGCGCCCGGCAACCGGTGCGCGACTTGCGTGCGGACCGGTCGTAAGGTCGTCGCATGGGCCGCGAGGTGTGGGAGGTCGGCGACGCGTACGAGGCGTACGTCGGCCGGTGGAGCCGTCCGGTCGCCCGCGAGTTCGTCAGCTGGCTCGCCGTGCCCACCGGCCGGTCCTGGCTGGACGTCGGCTGCGGGCCGGGTGCCCTGACCACGGCCGCGCTCGCCACCGCGCCCGGCCGGGTCACCGGCGTCGACCGCTCGCCGGGCTTCCTGGCTGAAGCCCGCTCCCGTGCGGGCGGTCCGCGGACCGGGTTCGCCGCCGGTGACGCCCGCGCGCTGCCGGTGCCGGACGGCCGCTTCGACGTCGTGGTCAGCGGACTCTGTCTCAACTTCGTGCCCGAGCCGGCCCGGGCCGTCGCCGAGTTCGCCCGGGTCACCGCGAGCGGGGGAGTGGCCGCCGCGTACGTGTGGGACTACGGCGACGGCATGGCGATGATGCGGCACTTCTGGGACGCCGCCGCCACGCTCGATCCCGGTTCCGTGCAGTTCGACGAGGGCCGCCGGCGCACGCTGTGCGCGCCCGGGCCGCTCGCCGAGCTGTGGTCCGGTGCGGGCTTCGGCGCGGTCGCGACCACGGCGATCGAGGTGCCGACGGTGTTCGCCGATTTCCCCGATTTCTGGCGACCGTTCCTCGGCGGGCAGGGCTCCGCTCCCGGTTACCTGGCGTCGCTGACCGAGCCGCAGCGCACGGCTCTGCGGGAGCTGCTGCGTTCCCGGCTGCCGATGGAGCCGGACGGCTCGATCCGGCTGACCGCCCGGGCCTGGGCCGTGCGGGGCACAATCCACTGAGGAGACGGTGACGGCCGGTGGTTGCCCCGCTCCGGCCCGGCATCTATGGTCGGTATTCATCCCCGTCATTACCCATCGGTGACCTCCGGGCCATCGTCGAAGCGCTTCGATGAGCCGGGACCGGCTCCGCCAGGAGACAGACATGCGAAACAGGCCTCTGCGGCGCGCCCTCGCCGTCGTCGCGCTCGCCGTGCTCACGCTGCCGGCGGTGCCCGCCGCGGCCGCCGCCGAGCCGTCCCCACCGTTCCGGGATCCGCACCTGGCGCTCGACGCCCGGGTCGGCGACCTGCTCGGCCGGCTCACCCTGGACGAGAAGATCTCACTGCTGCACCAGTACCAGCCGGCCGTGCCGCGGCTGGGCCTCAAGATGTTCAAGGCCGGCACCGAGGCGCTGCACGGGGTGGCCTGGTCCAACGACATCGACGCCGGCGGCGCGGTGGTGACCGCGCAGGGCACCGCCTTCCCGCAGGCCGTCGGGCTGGCCAGCACCTGGGACCCGGCCCTGCTGCGCCGGGTCGGCTCGGTGGTCGGCACCGAGGCCCGCGGCTACCACGCGCAGAACCCGCGGGTGTTCGGCCTCAACCTGTGGGCGCCGGTGGTGAACCCGCTGCGTGACCCGCGCTGGGGCCGCAACGAGGAGGGCTACTCCGAGGACCCGCTGCTGACCGGCGCGATCGCCACCGCGTACGGGCGGGGGTTGCAGGGTGACGACCCTGACCACCTGCGGACCGCGCCCACGCTGAAGCACTACGCGGCGTACAACAACGAGGCCGGGCGGGACGTGACGTCGTCGAACGTGCCGCAGCGGGTGCTCAACGAGTACGAGCGCCCGGCGTACCGGATCCCGCTGCGGGCCGGCGCCGCGACCGGCGTGATGGCGTCCTACAACCTCGTCAACGGCCGTCCGGCCACCGTGGACCCCGACTTCTCGGACCTGGTCCGCGGCTGGAGTGACCGGCCGCTGTTCAACGTCAGCGACGCCGGCGCGCCGTACAACCTGACCCGGTCGCAGGCGTACTTCGCCACCCAGCCCGAGGCGGACGCCGCCGTGCTCAAGGCCGGGCTGGACAGCTTCACCGTGGACGACGGCAACGGCGGGCCGACCGTGACCGCCGTCAAGGAGGCCCTGGCCCGGGGGCTGCTGACCGAGGACGACATCGACGAGGCGGCCGGGCACGCGCTGAGCATCCGCTTCCGGCTCGGCGAGTTCGATCCGGACGGCGGCCCGTACGCGTCGATCACGCCCGCCGTCATCGACAGCCCGGCTCACCGCGCGCTGGCCCGCGAGACCGCCGGCAAGGCCGCGGTGCTGCTCAAGAACTCCCGCGGCGCGCTGCCGCTGCGGCCCGGTGGCAAGGTCGCCGTGGTCGGCCCGCTGGCCGACACCCTCTACACCGACTGGTACGGCGGCAAGCTCCCCTACGAGGTCACCACCCTGGACGGCATCCGCGAGCGCGCCAGGACTGTGACCACCAGCGACGGCGCCGACCGGATCGCCCTGAAGGACACCACCACCGGCCGGTACGTCACGGCCACCGGCACCACCGACGCCGACGCGGTCACGGCCACCGGCACCAGCGCGGGCACCGCCGCGCAGTTCGACACGGTCGACTGGGGCCAGGGCGTCGCCACGCTGCGCAACGTCGCCAACGGCCGGTACCTCGGCTACAACTGGGGTCCGCTGCTGACCCGCGACGAGCAGCCCAACGGCTGGTTCGTGCAGCAGCAGTTCAAGCTCGAGCGGCAGGACGACGGCAGTTACGTCCTGCACTACGCGGGCTACGAGACCAAGGAGAGCTGGTTCGGCGCGAACACGTACGTCACGGTCGGCGCGGACGGCCGGCTGGCGCTCGGGTCCGCCACCGCCGAGGGTGCCGCGCACTTCACCCGCGAGGTGATCAGCAGCGGTGTGGACGAGGCGGTCGCCGCGGTGACCGGCGCCGACGCCGCGGTGGCCGTGGTGGGCAGCAACCCGTTCATCAACGGGCGGGAGGCGCACGACCGCACCACAACGGCGCTGGGGGAGAGCCAGCACGCGCTCGTCGAGGCGGTGCTCGAGGCGAATCCGCGGACGACGGTGGTGCTGCAGACCAGCTATCCCGACTCGATCACCTGGGAGCAGGAGCACGTACCGGCGATCCTGTGGACCACCCACGCCGGCGCCGAGACCGGCCACGCCGTGGCCGACGTGCTCTTCGGCGACGTCAACCCGGCCGGGCGGGTCACCCAGACCTGGCCCCGCTCGGACGACCAGCTCCCCGCCGACCTGCTCAACTACGACATCATCGCCTCGGAGCAGACCTACCTGTACAGCCGGCAGCGGCCGCTCTACGCGTTCGGTCACGGCCTGTCGTACACGAAGTTCCGCTATTCGCCGCTGCGCGCCCGCACGTCCGGCGGCACGGTGACCGTGCACGTCGACGTGACCAACACCGGCGGCCGGGCCGGGGACGAGGTCGTCCAGCTCTACAGCCACCAGCGCACCTCGCGGGACAAACTGCCGGTCAAGCAGCTGCGGGCGTTCCAGCGGGTCAGCCTCGCGCCCGGCGCCACCAGGACCGTCACGCTGAGCTTCCCGCTCGCCGACCTCGCGCACTGGGACGTCACCCGGGGCCGCCCGGTGCTCGAATCGTCCGTGCACGACCTGCTCGCCGGCTCCTCGTCGGCGGACATCCGGCAGCGCGGCCCGCTACGGGTCCGGGGTGAGACCATCCCGGCCCGGGACCTGACCCGGACGACCCGAGCGGAGAGCTTCGACGCGTACGCCGGTGCGCAGCTCGTCGATGAGAGCAAGCCACGTGGCACCGCGGTGGGCGCGGCGAAGGCCGGCGACTGGATCGCGTTCAAGGACTCGCGGCTCGGTACGGCCTTCACCGCCCGGGTGGCCAAGGCGAGCCCGGGCCCGGGCACCGTCGAGGTCCGCCTCGGTGCACCGACCGGCCGGTTGCTGGGTACGGCCACCGTGGCGAGCACCGGCGACAAGTACACCTATGCCACGGCCGGCGCCCGGCTGGAGCGGGTCCGGGGCCGGCACGACGTGTATCTGGTCCTCGGTGACGGGGTGCGGCTGGCCACCTTCCGGGCAGCCGGGTGATCACCGGCACCCCGGCGCGGCGGTGCCGGGGTGCCCGTGGTGACGGTCAGTAGGATCGGCAGGCCGACAGTGAGCAGAACGGGGAGGGCGATGCCGACGATCAGCGACGTCGCCCGGGCGGCGGGCGTCTCGATGAGCACGGTCTCGTACGTGCTCAGCGGGCGCCGGCCGATCTCCGCCGAGACCCAGGCCCGGGTCAAGGCGGCCATCGCCGAGCTGGGTTACCACCCGCACGCCGGGGCCCGCGCCCTGGCCAGCAGCCGCACCAGCGTGCTGGCCCTGGTGGTGCCGTTGCGGGTGGACGTCAGCGTGCCGGTCATCATGCAGTTCGTGACGGCGGTGGTGACCGCGGCGCGCACGTACAACCACGACGTGCTGCTGCTGACCAAGGACGAGGGCACGGCGGGCCTGGAACGCGTCGCCGGCGCCACCATGGTCGACGCGCTGATCGTGATGGACGTCGAGCGCGACGACGTCCGGATCCCGGCGCTGGGCCGGCTCAAGCAGCCCTCGGTGCTGATCGGGCTGCCCGACGACGCGGCCGGCATCGCCTGCGTCGACCTGGACTTCGCGGCCACCGCGGCCGAGTGCCTGAAGCACCTGGCCGGGCACGGGCACCGCAGGATCGCCCTCGTCGGCCCCTCCCCGGCCGTGTACGAGCGCGGCACCACGTACGCGTCGCGGTTCCTGACCGGCTTCACTGATGCTTCCGCCGAGCTGGGGCTCGACACGGTCGCCCACCCGTGCGGACCGGGCGCCGCGGGGGTGCGCGAGTGCCTCGCCGAGATGGACGCCGAGCTGCCGGAGGTCTCGGCGCTGGTGGTGCACAACGAGGAGGCGCTGGTGCCGCTGCTGGAGGAGCTGCGCGCCAGCGGCCGCCGGGTGCCCGAGGACCTGTCCATCGTCGCGGTGTGCCCGCGCGACGTGGCGGTGAGCCTGCCGGTCCGGCTGACCTCGGCCGACATCCCCGCCCACGACGTCGGGACGCTGGCCGTGGAGACGGCGATGAACCTGCTGGACGGCCGCCGTACGCCGGGTACCCGGCTGCTGGCGCCGACCATCGTCGAGCGGGACAGCTGCTCTTCCCGCGACTGAGGAAATCTCGCCGTCACACTGTTGACATGGAGGTGAGCCGTTCCCTAGCGTCTGCCCAAGCCCCATCGTCGAAGCGCTTCGACGGCTATTTGTCGAAGCGCTTCGACGAACACGGTTTCCCCTGGGAGGACGGCATGGTCAGATCCCGTATGAGCCTCGCCGCGGGCGCGCTGCTACTGGCGGCGTCCCTCGGCCTTACCGCGTGCAGTGATTCCGGCTCCAGCGACGAGGGTGCCGACGCCAAGACTTTGACCCTGTGGCACTACGAGGGCCCCACCAGCGCCATGGGCGTCGCCTGGGCCAAGGCGATCGAGCTGTTCAAGGCGAGCCACCCCGGCGTCGAGGTGAAGTTCGAGGAGAAGAGCTTCGAGCAGATCCAGCAGAACGCCGGGATGATCCTCAACTCCGACAGCACCCCGGACATCCTCGAGTACAACAAGGGCAACGCCACCGCCGGCCTGCTGTCCAAGCAGGGCCTGCTCACCGACCTCACCGAGGAGTCGGAGAAGCGGGGCTGGGACGCCAAGCTGAGCCCGAGCCTGCAGACCACCACCAAGTACGACGGCGACGGCATCATGGGCAGCGGCAAGACGTTCGGCGTGCCCAACTACGGCGAGTACGTGATGGTCTACTACAACAAGGACCTGTTCACCAAGCACAAGGTCGCCGTGCCGACCACCCTCGCCGAGTTCGAGTCGGCGATGGACACCTTCGTCAAGGCCAAGGTCACGCCGCTGTCGGTCGGCGGCGCCGAGTATCCCGCCCAGCAGATCTTCTACGAGCTGGCCCTGTCCAAGGCCAACCGGGCCTTCGTGGACGACTACCAGCTCTACAAGAACAAGGTCAACTTCCAGGGCCCGGAGCTCACCTTCGGCGCGCAGACCTTCGCCGACTGGGTCAAGAAGGGCTACATCGCCAAGAACTCGGCCGGCATCAAGGCCGAGGACATGGGCGTCGCCTTCACCCAGGGCAAGTTCCCGATCATGATCTCGGGCAGCTGGTGGTACGGCCGGTTCGCCTCGGAGATCAAGAACTTCCAGTGGGGCACGTTCCTGTTCCCCGGCAACACGCTGCACCCCGGCTCCAGCGGCAACCTGTGGGTGGTGCCGACCAAGAGCAAGGCCAAGAGCCTGGCGTACGACTTCATCGACATCACCATGCAGCCCGAGGTGCAGAACCTGCTCGGCAACAACGGTGGCGTCCCGGTCGCGGCGGACAGCGCGGGGATCACCGACGCGAAGAACAAGGAGCTCATCGACAACTTCGCCAAGATCTCCTCCAGTGACGGGCTGGCGTTCTACCCGGACTGGCCCGCGCCCGGCTACTACGACGTCATGGTCGGCGGCGTGCAGGGGCTGATCAACGGCTCGAAGACCCCGCAGCAGATGCTCGACGAGGTCGCCAAGCCGTACCAGGACAACCTGACCGACCTGGGCAAATGAGCCGGCAGGGAGGCCGGCACACCGCCGGGTTCGGTTGGTACCTCGTCCCGGGGGTGCTGGCCTCCCTCGCGGTGATCGTGGTGCCCCTGGTGATGACCGTCGGCATCAGCTTCACCCGGTGGTCCGGCATCGGCAGCCCGGTGTGGGTCGGCTTCGAGAACTACACCCGGCTGTTCCACGACGAGCGGTTCTGGGCCTCGTTCGGGCACATCGTGCTGCTGATCCTGGCCATGGCCGTGATACCGACGTTGCTCGGCCTGCTGCTGGCGGCGGTGCTGTTCGACTACATCGCCAAGATCTTCGGGCCGCGCTGGGCCAGTGTCTTCCGCTCCGGGTTCTACCTGCCCCAGGTGCTGCCGGTCGCGGTGACCGGCATCGTCTGGGGCTGGATCCTGCACCCGAGCTACGGCGCCCTGAACCGGATCCTGGACTCCGTCGGGCTCTCCGCGCTGAGCCGCAACTGGCTCGGCGACCCGAAGTACGCGCTCTACAGCGTGATGGCGGTGATGGTCTGGTTCCAGCTCGGCTACCCGATCGTCATGTTCATGTCCGGCCTGCAACGCATCGACCCCGAGCTCTACGAGGCGGCCGACCTGGACGGGGCCGGCTGGTGGCAGCGGTTCCGGCACATCACCGTCCACCTGATCAAGCCGGAGTTCTACGTGGTGCTGGTGACCACCACCATCGCCGCGTTGAAGATCTTCGGGCAGATCTTCGTGCTGACCCGGGGCGGGCCGAGCAACGCGACCCTGGTGCCGTCGTACTTCGCTTGGCAGAACTTCTTCCAGAAGGCCCAGGTCGGCTACGGCTCGGCGATCTCCACCGTGCTGACGGTCCTGATCGTGGTGCTGGCGTTCGTCTTCCTGCGCTTGCAGACCCGCGACGAGCGCAAGGGAGCCTGACATGACCGCTCTGGCCACCGCACCCGAGAAGCAGGCGGCCCCCACGCAGGCGGGGGTGAACCGGCGGCGGTACCCGGCCCGCTACATCGTGCTGGGCGTGCTGCTCGTCCTGCTGCTGCTCGTTGTGGCGCCGCTGCTGGTCGTCGCGCTCAACGCGGTCAAGAGCCCGGCCGACTACGCGAGCAACGGGCCGCTGTCCCTGCCGAAGTCGCTGCACTGGGACGGGATCGTCGACTTCTGGCAGCGGGTCGACTTCAGCCGCAAGCTGCTCAACAGCTTCATCACCAGCGCCGTCGTGTCGGTGCTGGCCGTGATCCTGTCGGTCTTCAACGCGTACGCGCTGGGCATCGGCCGGGTCCGCGGCCGGGTCTGGTTCCTGGTCTTCTTCCTGGTCGCCAACCTGCTGCCGCAGGAGGTGCTGGTCTACCCGCTGTACTACCTGTCCAAGAGCCTGCACCTGTACGACAGCCTGCTCTCGATCATCATCATCTTCACGGTGATCCAGAGCGCGTTCGGCACGTACCTGCTCTCCTCGGTCTACGCCGAGTTCCCGACCGAGCTGCTCGACGCGGCCGCGGTCGACGGGGCCGGCCGCTTCCGGACACTGTGGCGGGTCGTCGTGCCGGTCAGCCGGCCGACGCTGGCCGTGCTGTTCACGTTCTTCTTCATCTGGACGTGGAACGAGTTCTTCCTGCCGCTGGTCTTCCTGATCTCCAACGCCAACCAGACCGTCCCGGTCGCGCTCGGCGTGCTGCAGGGCGACCGGCAGATGGACGCCACGACCACCAGCGCCTCGGCGCTGATCGGCATCCTGCCCGCGATGCTGTTCTTCCTCATCTTCCAGCGCACCCTCACCCGCGGCATCACCGCCGGCGCCATCAAGTAAGGACACCGTGTATGAAATTCACCGACGGCTACTGGCGCAAGCGGGACGGGCTGACGGTGCTGCACCCGGTGCAGCTGCAGGACACGTCGGCCGGCGCCGGCACGCTGACCGCCTTCGCCACCGCCAAGCGGGTGCAGGGACGCGGGGACACCCTGGACGCGCCGATCATCACGGTGACGTGCTCGGCGCCGGCGCCCGACGTCATCCGGGTGTCGATCGGCCACTTCGCCGGGGCCCGGCCGCGCAAGCCGGACTTCGCGATCGCCGCCGATCCGGGCTTCCAGGCGCAGGTGCGCGGCAACGAGCTCACCTCGGGCGCGCTCACCGCCCGGTTCGCCGACGGCGACGCGTGGCGGCTCGACTTCCTGGCCGAGGGCCGGCGCCTGACCGGCAGCGGGTGGAAGGGCATGGGGGTCGTCGACACCGCCGAGGGCGAGCACTACGTGCACGAGCAGCTCGACCTCGGTGTGGGGGAGGCCGTCTACGGGCTCGGCGAGCGCTTCGGCCCGCTGGTCAAGAACGGCCAGACCGTCGACATCTGGAACGAGGACGGCGGCACCAGCAGCGAGCAGGCGTACAAGAACGTGCCGTTCTACCTGACCAACCGCGGCTACGGCGTGCTGGTCGACCACCCCGGCAAGGTGTCCTTCGAGGTCGGCTCCGAGCTGGTCTCGCGTACCCAGTTCAGCGTGGCCGGGCAGGCACTGTCCTATCTGGTCATCTACGGCCCCACCCCGGCCGACATCCTGCGCAAGTACACCGCGCTGACCGGCCGCCCGGCCCTGCCGCCGGCCTGGTCCTTCGGGCTGTGGCTGACCACCTCGTTCACCACGTCGTACGACGAGGAGACGGTGACCAGCTTCGTCGACGGGATGGCCGAGCGGGACCTGCCGCTGAGCGTCTTCCACTTCGACACGTTCTGGATGCGCGAGTTCAGCTGGTGCGACTTCGAGTGGGACGCGCGGATCTTCCCCGACCCGCCGGGCATGCTCAAGCGGCTCTCCGACCGGGGACTGCGGACCTGCGTGTGGATCAACCCGTACATCGCGCAGCGCTCGTCGCTGTTCGCCGAGGGCATGGCGGCCGGCTATCTGGTGCGCAAGCCCGACGGCGACGTGTGGCAGTGGGACCGCTGGCAGGCCGGCATGGCGCTGGTCGACTTCACCAACCCGGACGCCTGCGAGTGGTACGCGGGCAAGCTGCGGGCCCTGCTGGAGATGGGCGTCGACGCGTTCAAGTCCGACTTCGGCGAGCGCATCCCGCTCGACGTCGTCTGGCACGACGGCTCGGACCCGGAACGGATGCACAACTACTACACCCAGCTCTACAACCGGGTGGTCTTCGACGTGCTGCGCGAACACCGCGGCGAGGGCGAAGCCGTGGTGTACGCGCGCTCCGCGACCGTCGGCGGCCAGCAGTTCCCGGTGCACTGGGGCGGCGACAACTCCTCGACGTACGAGTCGATGGCGGAGAGCCTGCGCGGCGGGCTGTCCCTGGCGGCCTCGGGTTTCGGCTTCTGGAGCCACGACATCGGCGGCTTCGAGGGGCTGCCGGACCCGGCGGTGTTCAAGCGCTGGATCCCGTTCGGGCTGCTCTCCTCGCACAGCCGGCTGCACGGCAACCAGACGTACCGGGTGCCGTGGCTGTTCGACGAGGAGGCCGTCGACGTGCTGCGCTCGTTCACCCGGCTGAAGCTGTCGCTGATGCCGTACCTGTTCGAAGCGGCCGGGCGCGCGCACCGCGAGGGCCTGCCGGTGATGCGGCCGATGGTCTTCGGCTTCCCGGACGACCCGGCCGTCACGCACCTGGACCGGCAGTATCTGCTCGGCGACAACCTGCTGGTCGCGCCGGTGTTCAGCGAGGCGGGGGACACGTCGTACTACGTGCCGGCCGGGCGCTGGACCCGGTTCGGCACCGGGGAGGTCGTCGAGGGGCCGGGCTGGGTGCAGGAGACGCACGGCTTCGCCAGCGTGCCGCTGCTGGTGCGGCCGGACTCGGTGCTGGCGATCGGAGCCCGCACGGACCGGCCGGACTACGACTACCGCGACGGCGTCACGTTGCAGCTCTACGAGCTGGCCGAGGGCACCCGGACGACGACCGTGCCGGGACCGGCGGGGGAGCCGGCGACGACCTTCGCGGTGACCCGGTCGGGCGGCACCGTGCGGGTCGTCCGCACCGGGGCGGCAGCGCCGTGGCGGGTGCGCGCCGGTGACGTGGTGGCCGACATGGCCGCCGACGTCGCGACCTGCGAGCTGCGCCTGCCGTAAAGATCGGATATCGGGTCGGTGGGGCGGGCAATTCCCGCCTCACCGCCACGTTTCGGGCGGGCTGCCACGTTGTCACCGTCCATGAACACCTTGTTACAGAAGATTGCTCTCCTCCACTCGCGCCTGCCAGCGATATCTGGCAATGTCGGGGTCAGGGCTGTGAGCTGGGCCACTGTGAGCCAGCGGTTTGCCCGGACGGAGGATCGATGATGATTCCACGACCGACGACGCCCCGGCGGCCGTCACGGTGGGCCGCGATGATCGGGGTGACGGCCCTCTTCGCCTCGCTCGCGGCCTGTTCCAGCGGACCCGAGGGCACGGTGGTCAACCTCTACGGCGGAGCCAGCGGCACCGGCTTCGACAAGATCATCGCCGACTGCAACCAACAGGCGGCCGGCCGTTACACCATCGTCGGCAATCTGCTCCCCAGCGACGCCGACGGCCAGCGTGACCAGTTCGTCCGGCGGCTCGCCGCCAAGGACGACGGCATGGACCTGCTCGGCATGGACGTCACCTGGACGGCGGAGTTCGCCGAGGCCAAGTGGATCCGCGAACTGACCGGGGACCAGAAGGCCCAGGCGACCAAGGACACCCTCCAGCCGCCGATCGACACGGCGACCTGGAAGGACAAGCTCTACGGCGTACCGCGCACGACCAACGTGCAGCTGCTGTGGTACCGCAAGTCGCTGGTGCCCACGCCGCCCAAGACGTTCGACGAGATGATCGCGATGGCCCAGCAGCTCAAGGCCCAGGGCAAGCCCTACGAGATCGGGCTCACCGCGGCCCAGTACGAGGGCTACGTGGTCAACGTCAACAACCTGATCACCGCGTACGGCGGCACGCTGGTCAACGAGGACAGCTCCGAGCCGACCATCGACGACAAGACCGTGCAGGCGCTGACGCTGCTGCGCAAACTCGCCACCTCGGGGGTCACCAGCGCGTCGTTGTCCAACGCCCAGGAGCCCGAGGTCTTCGCCGACCTGCAGGCCGAACGGTCCGCCTTCTCGCTCAACTGGCCGTACGTGCTCAGCGCCATGCGCGAGGCGAACCCGGACCTGGTCGACGACCTCGGTTACGCGCCCTACCCGTCGGTCGACGGCGGGCCGCCCAAGGTGACGCTGGGCGGGATGAACTACGCCATCAGCACCTACAGCAAGCATCCCGAGGAGTCGTTCGAGGCGGCCATGTGCCTGCGCAACCAGAAGAACGCGCTCAGCGCCGCCATCGACGCCGGTGACGTACCGGCGCTGGCCACGGTCTTCGAGCTCCCCGAGTTCAAGAAGGCGTACCCGATGGCCGACGTCATGCGGACCGAGCTGGAGGCCGCCGTGCCCCGCCCGGTGTCGCCGGTTTACCAGAACATCTCGACGCTCGTCTCCACCACGCTGTCCCCGCCGCAGAGCATCAACCCGCAGAAGGCGGCGGACGAGCTGCGCGGCTCCATCAAGGACGCGATTGAGGGCAAGGGGATCGTGCCATGACAGCCACTCCTACCGCGGCGGCTGCTGAGGCGGCCGAAGACCGCATGGACGACGGCACCACCGAGATCGCCCGCCAGCGCCACACCGACGCCAAACGGGCCGAGCGCAAGCTGGGGCTGATGCTGGTCGGCCCGGCCGTGTTGATCATGCTCGCGGTGGCCGCCTACCCGATCATCTACGCCTTCTGGCTCTCGCTGAACAAGGCGGACCTGCGCCAGCCGGACGCCAACGAGTTCATCTGGTTCGACAACTACATCACCGTGCTGTCCAGCCCGATCTGGTGGACCGCGTTCGGCGTCACCATGCTGATCACCGTGGTGGGCGCCACCCTGGAGCTGATCTTCGGCATGCTGCTGGCGATCGTCATGCACCGCACGATCGTCGGACGCGGGCTGGTGCGCACCTCGGCGCTGGTGCCGTACGCGATCGTCACCGTGGTGGCGGCGTTCTCCTGGCGCTTCGCCTGGACCCAGGGGCTGGGCTGGCTGGCCCCGGAGAACTCGGCGCCACTGACCGAGTTCTGGCCGTCGATCGGGATCATCATCCTGGCCGAGGTCTGGAAGACCGTCCCCTTCATGGCGCTGCTGCTGATGGCCGGCCTGGCGCTGGTGCCCGAGGACCTGCTCAAGGCCGCCTCGATGGACGGCGCGAGCGCGTGGAAACGGTTCTGGCTGGTGACGGTGCCGCTGATCAAGCCCGCCATCCTGGTCGCCCTGCTGTTCCGCACCCTGGACGCGTTCCGGGTCTTCGACAACATCTTCATCCTCACCAGCGGGTCCAACAAGACCAGCTCGGTGTCGATGGTGGCCTACAGCAACCTGATCCGGGGGCTCAACCTCGGCATCGGGTCGGCGATGTCGGTGCTGATCTTCATCACCACCGGGATCATCGCGTTCGCGTTCATCAAGTTCTTCGGGGCGGCAGCGCCCGGATCCGACGCTGAGGGGAGGCGGTAGTCATGCAGCCGGAGACCACGAACCGCAAGCTGATGTGGTGGGGCGTCAACGTGATCGTCCTGCTGTACGCGTTCGTCCCGGTGCTCTGGATCGTGTCGCTGTCGCTCAAGGACGACGCGACCCTCAACGACGGCAACTACATCCCGACCTCGCCGAGCAACGACAGCTACGCTGCGATCTTCAACAATCCGGACTTCCTGCGGGCCCTGGCCAACTCGATCGGCATCTGCATCATCGCCACCCTGATCGCCATCGCCTTCGGCACGATGGCCGCGTACGCCATCGCCCGGCTCGACTTCCCGGGCAAGCGGACCATCGTGGCGATGGCCCTGCTGGTGTCGATGTTCCCGCAGATCGCCCTGGTCACGCCGCTGTTCAAGATCGAGACGGCGGTCGGGCTGTTCGACACCTGGCCCGGGCTGATCATCCCGTACATCGCCTTCGCGCTCCCGCTGGCGATCTACACGCTGTCGGCCTTCTTCCGGGAGATCCCGTGGGACCTGGAGAAGGCCGCGAAGATGGACGGGGCGACGCCGTACCAGGCCTTCCGCCGGGTGATCACCCCGCTGGCCATGCCCGGCATCTTCACCACGGCCATCCTGGTCTTCATCTCGTGCTGGAACGACTTCCTGTTCGCCCTCTCGCTCACCTCGACCTCGAACGCGCGGACCGTCCCGGCGGCGATGAGCTACTTCACCGGCGCCACCACGTTCGAGAAACCGACCGGACCGATCGCGGCCGCCGCCGTGGTCATCACCATCCCCATCGTGATCTTCGTGCTGGTCTTCCAGCGGCGGATCGTCGCGGGGCTGACCTCGGGCGCCGTCAAGGGCTGACCCACCACCCCGCATACCTACTCCGGAGGAGCTGACGTGGCCGAGATCGTTCTGGACCATGTGGTCAAGCGTTATCCCGACGGCGCCCTGGCCGTGGACGACTTCAACCTCGAGATCGCCGACGGCGAGTTCATCATCCTGGTCGGCCCGTCCGGGTGCGGGAAGTCGACCACGCTGAACATGGTGGCCGGCCTCGAGGACATCACCGCCGGCAAGCTGATCATCGACGGTCAGGTGGTCAACGACAAAGCCCCCAAGGACCGCGACATCGCCATGGTGTTCCAGTCCTACGCGCTGTACCCGCACATGACCGTCGGCGACAACATGGGCTTCCCGCTGCGGCTGGCCGGGATGGACAAGGCGACCATCCGCAAGAAGGTCGAGCAGGCGGCCGAGATGCTGGAGCTGACCCAGCACCTGGACCGCAAGCCGGCCAACCTCTCCGGTGGCCAGCGCCAGCGGGTGGCGATGGGCCGGGCCATCGTCCGGTCGCCCAAGGCGTTCCTGATGGACGAGCCGCTGTCCAACCTGGACGCCAAGCTGCGGGTGCAGATGCGCACCCAGATCTCCCGGATCCAGAAGAGCCTGGGCACGACCACCCTCTACGTCACCCACGACCAGACCGAGGCGATGACCCTGGGCGACCGCGTCGTGGTCATGCGCAGCGGCGTGGTCCAGCAGGTCGGCTCGCCGGCCCACCTGTACGCCCACCCGGCGAACCTGTTCGTGGCGGGCTTCATCGGCAGCCCGTCGATGAACTTCTTCCCCGGCCGGCTGCGCCCCGACGGCGTGGTGACGGCCCTGGGCGAGGCGAAGCTCCCCGACCAGGTCCGGCAGGCGCTCAACGGCTCGACCGGCGAACGGGAGGTGATCGTCGGCATCCGCCCGGAGCACTTCGAGGAAGCGTCCCTGGTCGGCGACAAGCCGGGCGCCACCTTCGACGCGCCGATCGACATCGTCGAGGCGATGGGCTCGGACGTCTACGCGTACTTCACCATGAAGGGCGACCAGGCCCGGTCCAAGGACCTGGAGGACCTGGCCAAGGACACCGGCAACGATCTGCACAGCGGCGGCGTCGACGTGACGGCCCGGCTGGACGCGGCCGCGAACGTCCAGCGCGGCAAGACCGCCCGGCTCTGGTACGACACGTCGAAGATCCAGGTGTTCGACGGGGCCACCGGCAAGAACCTGGTGACCACCGACTGACCCGCGGGGACGCCGGGGCGCTGCCGGCGGCGGATCAGTCGCCGGCAGCCGGGCCGGGCGCCGGGGCGTCCCGGCCGACCGGGCGCGATCGTCGGCTGCCGCACCGGCCGAGCCGCTATGCCGCCGCGCGTGGGTGAATGCCGTCGATGGCCAGGCCGAGCAGGCGTTCCGCCTCGGTGCCGCCCTCGCCGGGGTTGTGCTCGACGGCCATCGAGATGGCGGTCACCAGGGTCAGCAGGTCGTCGATCGACACCTCGGGGCGGACCGCGCCCGCCGCGCGGGCCCGGATGACCAGCCCGTCGCCGGCCCGCACGATCATGCGGTGACATTCGTTGTCGGTGCTCGGCACCAGCGACGAAGCCAGCCCGCGGGTCGACGCGACGTAGGCCCCGAGCGCGCGCAGCCAGGTCGTCAGCGCGGGGCCGGGATCCGCACTCCCGGCGAGCTCGTCGGCCTGCTGGCACAGCGCTTCCACCCGGCCGTGGAAGACCGCGTTGAGCAGAGCCTGCCGGGACGGGAAGTGCCGGTGCAGGGTGGCCGAGCCCACCCCGGCCTGCCGGGCGATCTCCTCCAGGGAGGCGTCGGCCCCCTCGCGGGCGAACGCCGTGGCGGCCGCGGCCACCAACTGGTCGTAGTTGCGCCGGGCGTCCGCGCGTCTGGGTCGCATGTTCACCGTCCCGACCGGATGGGTTGTGAAATGGGGTGGCCCTCCGTATCGTAGCGGACGATAAACGGGGGGCCGCCCCGTTTCTGCGGAAGGACGTGTCATGGCACCGGTTCTGGTCACTGGAGGCACCGGCAAGCAGGGTGGGGCTGTCACCCGGGCGTTGCTCGCCGGGGGCGTCGCCGTCCGGGCCCTCGTCCGCGATCCGTACGCCGAAGCGGCCAAGGCGCTCGCGGCTCTCGGCGCCGAGCTGGTGGTGGGTGATCTCGATGAGCTCGGCACACTGGTGCCCGCGGCGACCGGCGCCCGCGGCGTCTTCTCGGTGCAGACCCCCGACGTCACCGATCTGGGCTCGGACTCCGAGATCGTCCGCGGGCGCAATCTCATCGCGGCGGCCCGGGCGGCCGGGGTGCCGCAGTTCGTGCACACGTCGGTGGCCGGCGCGGGGGAGTTCGCCCGCAGCACCCCGGGCTGGACCGAGGGCCGCTGGAACACCCACTACTGGGAGAGCAAGGCCGCCATCGACGAGGCCGTCCGCGGGGCGGGGTTCGCATCCTGGACCGTCCTCAAGCCCGCCACGTTCATGGAGAACCTGCTCGGGTGGTCCTTCATGTTCGGCAACTGGGCGCAGGACGGCTTCGTCACCACCTTCGGCCCGGACACGAAGCTGAGCTGGGTCGCCGTCGACGACATCGGGACCGCCGCGGCGGCCGCCTTCGCCGATCCCGCGCGCTGGCACGGCGTCGACCTGGACCTGGCCGGCGAACGCCTGACCATGACCGAGGTCGCGGCCACCCTGACCGAGGTGCTCGGGCGGCCGGTCCCGGCGCCGGTGCTGACCGCGGACCAGGCAGTGGCCCGGGGGCTGCCGGAGATGATGGTGCCGATGCAGGAATGGACCGAGCTCATGGGCAGCCCGGCGCGCCCTGAGCAGGCCCACGCGTACGGCCTGCCGACGACCGACTTCCGCACCTGGGCCCAGGCCCATCTGGGCTGAGGGTGGCCGCCGGGCCGCGCGTCGGGGAGGGTGGAGGCATGACTGAGCCGCTCTGGACCGGGCCCGCCGTCGCCCTGGTCACCCTGTTCGACGCCGATGCCGCGGTCGACGCGAAAGGCACCGCCGAGCACGCCGCCCGGCTCGTGGACGCCGGCATCCGGGCGGTGCTGGTGAACGGCAGCACCGGTGAGGCCGCCACCCTCTCCGACGCCGAACGGGTGGAGCTGGTCGCGGCCGTCCGCGCGGCCTGCCCGGGGGTGCCCGTCGTGGCCGGTGCCTCCGGGGACTGGTGGCAGCCCGCCGCCGCCCGGGTGACCGCGGCGATCGACGCCGGCGCGGACGGTGTGCTGGTCGCACCACCGCGGCTGGGCGGGGCCCTGAGCGGCTACTTCGCGCACGTGGTGGAGGCCGCCGGCGCGGTGCCGGTGCTGGCCTACCACTATCCGGGTGTGGCGGGCGGGCCGGTGCCGGTCGAGGCGCTGGGCGAGCTCGGCCTGGCCGGGATCAAGGACTCCAGCGGGGACCCGGTCCGGCTGGGGCACGAGCTCAGCCTGGACGGGGACCTCGCCGTCTACAGCGGGGCCTCGGCGCTGCTGGGCTACGCGAGCTGGCTGGGCGCAACCGGGGGCATCGTGGCGGCGGCGAACCTCGTACCGGAGCAGTGCCTGGCCGCCTGGGAGCGCGACGCCGCCGCACAGCACGTCGTGCTGCGCACCGAGCGCGCGGCCAAGGCCCTGCCGGGCGGCCTCAAGGAGGCCATGGCCCGGCAGTACGGCACCTCACCGGTACGCCGGCTGGGCTGACCGGCTACTTCTCCAGCTTGGCCGGGTCGATGGTGGTGTCCTGGTGCAGGACGAAGCGGTTGGTCGCGTAGGTGATGGCCCACAGCACGACGCCGATGATCAGCAGCACGCCGGCCACCTTGTAGTCGGCGCTGGCCCGGCCGGAGAGGGGACTGGCCAGGTAGGCGCAGCTGATCGCGCCGATGACCGGGATGATCGTCGGGGCCTTGAAGTGCTTGTGCTCCACCTTGTCGCGGCGCAGCACCAGCACCGCGACGTTGACCACGGTGAAGACGCAGAGCAGCAGCAGGGCGGTGGTGCCGCCGAGGGCGGTCAGGTCGGCGAACCAGATCAGCCCGAAGGCGATCAGCGTGGTGAAGACGATGCCGACCCACGGCGTACGCCGGGTGCGGTGCACCTTGCCGAGCACCTTGGGCAGCACCCGCTCGTTGGCCATGCCGTAGAGCAGCCGGCTGGCCATCAGCATGTTGATCAGCGCCGAGTTGGCCACCGCGAACATGGTGATGAAGGCGAAGACGGTCAGCGGGAACGCGGGCGCCCCGGCCTCGACCACCTTGAGCAGCGGCGCGTCGCCCTCGTTGAGGTCGGCCGGGGAGACCAGCGCCACGGCCGAGATCGCCACCAGGACGTAGATCGCCCCGGTGATGCACAGGCCGGTCAGCATCACCTTGGGGAAGATCCGCACCGGATCCTTGGTCTCCTCGGCCATGTTGACCGAGTCCTCGAAGCCGACCATCGCGAAGAACGCCAGCGCGGTGGCCGCGGTGACCGAGAAGAACGCGTGCTCGCCGGGTGGCGAGTCGAACTGCACCAGCCGCGACAGGTCGCCGTTGCCGCCGCCGAGCGCCCACGCGCCGATGGCGATGACGATCAGCAGGCCGGTCAGCTCGACGCAGGTCAGCACGACGTTGGCCTTGACGCTCTCGCCGACGCCGCGGAAGTTGACCAGGGCGATCAGGGTCATGAAGGCGACCGCCACGGCGGTCAGTCCCAGTCCCTCGCCCAGCGTCAGGTCGAACGCCTCGGCGAAGTTGCCGGCGAACGCCTTCGACGCGCTGGACGCCGAGGTCAGGCCCGAGCACATCACCGCGAACGTGACCATGAACGTGAAGAAGTGGATCCCGAAGGCCTTGTGCGTGTACAACGCCGCACCGGCCGCGCGCGGATACTTGGTCACCAGCTCCAGATAGCTGAACGCGGTCAGCAGCGCGACCACGAACGCGATCAGGAACGGCAGCCAGACCGCCCCGCCGACCTCACCCGCGACCTTGCCGGTGAGGGCGTAGACCCCGGTGCCCAGGATGTCCCCGACGACGAAGAGCAGCAGGAGCCACGGGCCGATGACCCGGTTGAGAGTGGGTTGTTCCTTGGCTTCGGTGCTGTCCCGTGTTCCCGCGTCCGCCATAGCCGCGTACCTCCACATCGACATGCCTGGCCTCACGGTAAGCGATCAGCGGCGAACGCGCCGCCGCTGAGGCTTGTTCCGGCGCGGCGCACGGGTGAGGATCGACCCACGTGATCCCATCTGCCGGAGGACGACATGCACATCGTGCTGGCTGCCAAGCCCGACGCCGACCAGCCCTGGATCACCGACGCGGTGGCCCGGCTGGCCAAACAGACCGACGCCACCGTCTCCGTGGTCGCGGTCGACGAGGTGGAGCTGGAGCGGTTCTCCCCGGCGCCGCGCAGCGTGTTCGTCCAGGGCGCGCGCGAGGCGGTCGACACGGCGATCCGGCGGCTGGCCGACGTGGGGGTCGAGGCGCAGGGCACGGTGCTCCCCGGCCGCCCGCTGGAACGGATCATCGAGTTCGCGGCGCAGCAGCAGGCCGACGTGATCGTGGTCGGGGCGAGCTCCCGGCCGGCACTGGCGGAACGACTCCTCGGCAGCGTCCCCCTGCAGCTGATCGAGAAGGCGTCCCGCCCGGTCCTCGTGGTGACCCATCCCTGATGGCGGTGCTCGCGCAGATCTCGCTGGGCGTGCACGACTGCGAGCGGGCCGGTGCCTTCTGGAGCGAGGCGCTCGGCTATGTCCGGCGCCCGCCGCGCTACCCGGGTGACGACTGGATCGTCATCGAGCCGCCGGCCGGCGTCCCGGGCGCGGCGATCGCCCTGGACCTGAGCGGGACCCCGGTCCAGGACCAGCCGCGGATCCACTTCGATCTCGACGCCGGCGACCGCTCCCTCGACGAAGAGGTCGCCCGCCTCCTCGCCCTCGGCGCCCGGCGCGTGGACTGGCCGTACTATCCGCAGGAGCTCGAGCCGGGCGCGCCGCCGTACGTGGTGCTCGCCGACCCGGAGGGCAACCGCTTCTGCGTGGCCGGATGGGCCTGACTCCTACTCGCGGGCGCCCAGCAGGGAGACCGGGGCCGCCCGGGTCGCCGACCAGGAGGTCAGCAGGCTGGTCAGCCCGGTGACCAGGAACGCCCCCACCGCGAGCACCGCCATCAGCGACCACGGCAGGTCCAGCGTCGCGGTGCCGGTCACCGCCGACGTCGTGGCCAGCACCGCGAGGTAGGTGCCGGCCGCGGCCAACGCGCCCAGGAAGACGCCGATCACGGTGACCGCCGACGACTCCAGCAGCGCCGCGCGCAGCACCTGGGGGCGGGTCAGGCCGGTCGCCCGGGCCGCGGCGAACTCCCGGCCCCGGGCGGCCGCGGCGATCACGACCGCGTTGACCACCCCGATCAGCGCGTACAGGCCGCCGAGGCCGAGCACGATCAGCATGATGTTGTCGCTCGTGCTGGTCCGGGCCTCGGCGTCGGCCCGGAGCCAGTCGTCGACGCCGGTCACCGTGCCCACTTCGGACAGTGCCGCGGTGACCCGGGCGGTGTCGGCGCCGGGCGCGAGGGTGACGAACGTCCGGGTCGGCGCTTCGGCGAGCTGCTCCGCCGGAAGCAGGCCCACCGGCACCAGCAGGGCCGCCCCGCCACCGATCGTGGCCGGCACCTCGGCGACGACCGGCAGCGTGTGGTCGGTGCCGGCGAAGTGGGCCGTCACGGTGTCGCCCCGGGAGAAGCGCTCCCGGGCCGGGCCGCCCGCCACGGCGTTGCCGCGCAGCGCCTGCAGGGAGCCGCTGCCGGGGTGGGCCCGTTCGAAGGCCGCCGGCTCGACGACCAGAGCGGACTCGATCAGGGTGTCCGCCGTGTCGCCGCGGCCCGTGGTGATGCGGACCGGGGTCTCGGTCTCCGAGGAGAAGGAGGCCACCCCGGCCACGGCCGGGAAACCCGGTCCGGTGGTCTCGACCACCAGGTCGGCGGCCGTGCCGCGGCGCTGCTCGGCCACGCCCGCGGCGGCGAACGAGGCGGACGCCCCGACCTGCCCGAAGACGACGCCGATGAGCACGATGAGCGGGGCCGCGGTGGCCGCGCTGCGCCGGACCTCGTCGCGCAGGTTGGCCCGGGCCAGCATGCCGGTCACCCCGGCGGCCGGGATCAGCCGGGCGACCGCGGGGACCAGCACCGGCGCCAGCAGCGACAGGGCGACCGCCGCGCACAGCGACACGTTCATCGTCAGGGCCTGGCCGCCGGCCGCCCCACCCACCGGGGCCAGGATGATCAGGGCCACCGTCCCGGCGGCGAAGAACATTCCGGTCAGCCAGCGCCCGGCGGTCATGACCCGGCCCGCGTCGGGTTCGCGCAGTGCGTCCAGCGGGCGGACCCGCGCGGCCCGCCGGGCGGCGACCAGCACCCCGGCCAGCGCCAGCCCCAGGCCGACCCCGGCCGACGCGCCGAGGATCCAGCCGCGCCACTGCCCGGTGAAGCCGTCCGGCACGAAGCCGAAGCCGACCAGCAGCCGGGTCTGCAGGGCCATCACGGCCACCCCGGCCGGCACGCCGGTGGCGGTCCCGATCAGGCCGAGCAGCAGCGCCTCGCCCACGAGCAGCCGCCGCACGTGCCGGCGACCGCCGCCGACCAGCCGGAGCAGCGCCAGGTCACGGCGGCGCTGGGCCACGGTGAAGGCGAACGTGGAACTGATGATGAACACGGCCAGGAACGTCGAGAAGCCCAGCGTGACACCGAGCAGCGCCACCGACGCCTCGGCGCTGTCGCTGAAGTGCAGCCGCTCAGCCGGGGACAGGCCGGCCGGCGGGTCCAGGGTGGCCGCCGAGATCAGCAGCAGCAGGGACGACTGCACCAGCGCGACGCCCAGGCACACCGACAGGGTGGCGCCGACGAACAACTGCCAGCGTTCGGCCAGTCCGGAGAAACTCATCCGCAGCATGTCAGCGCTCCAGGGCGACGAGGCGGTCAGCGACCTCGCGGGCACCCGCACCGGCGAGGTGGTCCACCAGTCGGCCGTCCCGCAGGAACAGCACCCCGTCGGCGCGGGCGGCGGCGGCCGGGTCGTGGGTCACCATCACGATGCTCTGGCCGCGGTCGGCCATGGCCCGCAACAGATCCAGGACCGTACGGGCGGCCGTCGAGTCCAGCGCCCCGGTCGGCTCGTCGGCGAAGAGCACCTCGGGCGCGGTGACCATGGCCCGGGCGATCGCCACCCGTTGCTGCTGGCCGCCGGAGAGCTCGCGCGGGCGGTGCCGGGCCCGGTCGCCGAGCCCGACGGCGTCGAGGGCCTGGCGGACCTGGGCGCGTCCCGGGCGCCGGCGGGCCAGCCGCAGCGGCAGGGCCACGTTCTGCTCGGCGCTCAGCGAGCCGATCAGGTTGAAGCTCTGGAAGACGAACCCGATCCGGGTCCGGCGCAGGGCGGTCAGCTCGTTGTCGCTCGCGGCGGTGATGTCGGTGTCGCCGAGCAGCACCCGGCCGCTGTCCGCGCGTTCCAGGCCGGCGGCCAGGTGCAGCAGGGTGGACTTGCCGGAGCCGGACGGGCCCATCACGGCGGTCCAGGTGCCGCGGCGGAACTCGACGTCGACGTCGTCGACGGCCCGGACGGCGGTGGCGCCACGGCCGTAACCGCGGCTCACGCCGCGCAGGGCGACCGCGGTCGTGGTGGGGGTGGGAGTCGTCGTCATCGTCACTGCTCGAACGTATGGCGACGGCCCACGGAAAGCGTTGCGGTGGCCCCCCGGATCCGGGGTAGGGCTAACCCTACGGCCGGCGATCCAGTGGCCGGATCGAGGGTCACCCGGCCGAAATACGGCGGCGGGTCCGGCGCAGCGTCGGTAGGGTCGGGCATCCGAGCATGACGGGGATGCGGGAGGGACGACGGATGGCAGTGGCACGGAGGCGATCGCAGCCGATCACGGTCGGTGGGACGGCGTACCGGTGGACGGTGCGGCGGCGGGCGGCCTACCACCAGGGCGACGGCTGGAACCTGTTGCCCTTCGTGGTGGAGCAGGCCACCGGCCACGGCGCTCTGCTGATGGTCACGCTGCCGGACCACTCCGCGCCGGCGGGCCGGCCCGTGTCCTCGTCGACGGTCGCCGCGAGTATCGACCAGGCGCTGACGGCCGGCTGGCGTCCGGACTGGCGGGGGCCGGCAATCCGGTCCCGGCCGAAGACGTCCCGCTGGGGTGACGAGTTCCGCGGCGGCCGGCCCGTGCGGCCGGTGCGGCACTCCGGCCCCCGCCGGGACACCTGAGCCGGCGGTGGGAGCGTCCGGCCCGACCGGGCCGGGCGCTCCGCCCCAGCTGATCAGCACTTCTGGGTGACTCGCCGGAGTTCTGAGCCCGTCCGCGGACCTGCCCACGAACCGTTCAGGAATGAAACTCCACCCGCTGGCCTGCCCGTGTCGTTGTGGCGTCCCATCCCCGGCATCGGAACGACTGGTCGGCTGGTCGGTGCGGTTCCACTCCGCAGCCGGCTGGGGCACTCTCGCATTCGCTGTGGTGGTGTTGCTCATTGCGGTCGGGGGACTTCGCGACGGCGGGACTTTCGACATTGAACTCTGGGCGTCCTCCGCGGCGGCGGCCGTCGTCGCGGCGACATTGTTCGGAGATGCGGGCGCACGCCGTGATGATCACATCCGCGCCATTCACGCACAGCCGCCCGCACGGCCGGAGGAGGCGACGGCGACGCCTCGCAGACTCGCAGAGCCGTTCGCCGACTACCGGGTAGGCGAGCTGTGGCGTCGGGCCAACCGGCCGCGTAACTGACGCCGATCTCGCGGTGCGGCCGTGCGGTCCTGGCCGGGGTGCCGACGATCAGGCGGTCAAACGAGTGGCGACCTCGCGCCGAGCGCACGACTGCGGGGCGAGATCTACTTCGGCGGCTCGTCGGCCGCGGCCGGCCCGGTCGCCGCCCGGCACGCCGACGTCTACCTCACCTGGGGCGAGCCGCCGGCCCAGGTGGCGGAGAAGATCGCCTGGATCCGCGACCTGAACCCGGCCCTGCGCTTCGGCATCCGGCTGCACGTCACCGCCCGCGACACGGCCGAGGCGGCCTGGGCCGAGGCGGACCGGCTGCTGCAGGGCGTCTCGCCGGCCGACATCGAGGCGGTGCAGGCGGGGCTGCGGCGCAGCGAGTCCGAGGGCCAGCGGCGGATGCTCGACCTGCACGGCGGCAGCCGCGACGGCCTGGTCGTCTCGCCGAACCTGTGGGCGGGCGTCGGCCTGGTCCGCGGCGGCGCGGGCACGGCCCTGGTCGGCAGCCACACCGAGATCGCCGACCGGATCGCCGAGTACGCCGGTCTCGGCATCACCGAGTTCATCCTGTCCGGCTACCCGCACCTGGAGGAGGCGTACTGGTTCGGCGAGGGTGTCCTGCCGGAGCTGCGCCGGCGTGGCCTCTGGCGGCACCCGGACGGCGACGGCAACACGCAGGCGACGAGCATCCCGTTCGCTGGCGTGGCCACCGCCGGGGCCGCCGCCGGCTGATCACGCGCCGAGCCCGGACGGGCCCGGCGCGCCCCCGATCAGCGCCAGGTCATGTCGAGCTGGCGTTCGAACGCGTCGTAACCGGCCCGCGCGAAGGCCCGGGCCATCGGCTGGTTGCCCACGTCGGTGGAGGCCCGGATCCGGGGTACGCCCTCGTCCGCCAGCAGCCGTGTGCCCGCCGCCAGCACCTCGTCGATGTAACCGTGGCCGCGGTGCTCCGGCACCACCCCGATGTAGGCGATGATCGGGTTGTAGCCGTTGTGGGCCGGGATCACGAAGCCGACCGGCTCCCCGTCCGGCAGCGTCGCCACCCGCCACCACTCGTGCGGGCTGGCATACCCTTCCAGCTCGTCGCGGTACTGCTCCTCGGCGGCCTGCCGGGCACTCATCCGGCTCAGATCGTCGCGGCTGTGCGCGTCCAGCGTGCCTTCCAGCACCCGCGTCATCAGGGCGATGAGCTCCTCGGCGTCGCGGACCGGGCGGAACGTCAGGCGCCCGGCCGGCTCCGGGACCGGCGTGCCGGGCCGCCACTCCAGGCGCAGCCGCTCGACGAAGAGTTTGGCGCCGAGGCGTTCCAGCACGCCCATCCGCTGCTCGACGCCGCGCCGGACCTCGGGCTGCTCGCGCCAGTCACCTGGGACGTACCGCAGGTAGTCCGGCGGAGTGGCGTCCGGGGCGACCACCGTGGACAGCGCTGTCCGGACGAGGTCAAACGCGTCCTCGGGGTCGCCGTCGAGGTCGAGGATGTCCATCAGGAACGGGTGCTCCGCGCCGGGGCGGGACCACCAGGCGGCCCGGGCGACGACGCGCTCGCCGCGCAGGGCGAGCCACAGCCACCGCGGGTGGCGGCGGCCGGCTTCCAGGTCCTTGGCGAGCTCGCCGTTGAGGACGTACGGGAAGGTGGTGAACAGGTCCAGCTCGTCGGGCCCGGTGATCGGGCGCAGGGTCAGGTCGTGGTGGTGCAGAGTCAAGGCAGTCTCCGTCTGGAGGCGCCCTGTCCCGCCGGGATCAGCTCGGCTGGTGGCCCCGGGAGGACGTGGGCGCTGTGTGCGTGGCGTACATGGCTCAGTCCTCCTTCCTTCGTCGGTCCGGCCGCCAGTTCTATCCGCCACGCGGCGGGGCCGCAACCGATTTACTCGATAGGGTCGACGCATGGACCTGCCGGCCCGCGCCGCCGAGCTGATCGCCGTGCCCTCCACCGCGGACCGGCCCGAGGAGCTGCACCGCGCGCTGGAGCTCGTGCTCGACGTCGTCGGGCCCGGCTTCACGGTGGAGCGCTTCACCTCGCGCGGCAAGCCCAGCGCCCTGGTCCACCGGCCCGGGCCGCGCCCCCACTTCCGGGTGATGCTCAACGCCCACCTCGACGTCGTGCCCGCCGAGAGCTATGCGGCCCGGCGGGACGGCGACCGGCTCTACGGCCGGGGCGCGCAGGACATGAAGGTGGCCGCCCTGGTGCTGGCCGAGGTGTTCCGCTCGCTGGCGCCGTCGCTGCCGTACCCGCTGGGTCTGCAACTGGTCACCGACGAGGAGGTCGGTGGCTTCGACGGCACCGCACACCAGCTCGCCGCCGGCGTCACCGCCGGCTTCGTGCTCATCGGCGAGCAGAGCGGCCTGCGGGTGGTCACCGATTCCAAGGGCATCCTCCAGGTACGCCTGCACGCCACCGGCACCGCCGCCCACGCCGCCTACCCGTGGCTCGGTGACAACGCTCTGCTCACCCTGACCGGCGCGGTGGACGCCGTGCTGCGCCGTTGGCCGGTGCCGCCGGACGAGCAGTGGCGCACGACGGTCAACGTGGCCCGGATCGAGACCGCGAACCGTGCGGTCAACCAGGTGCCGGCCGAGGCCACCGCCTGGCTCGACATCCGCTTCCCGCCGCAGGACACCGACTTCGCCGGCCGGACGAGCGAGGAGATCGCCGCGCTGCTGGGGTCGGTCAGCGGCGTGCCGGTCACCGTGGACAGCCTCGGTGCACCACACCACGCTGACCCGCACAGTCCCGAGGTCACCTTGCTACGGGCGGCGGCGAGCTCAGCCGGCTATCCGGGAGAGCTGCTGCGCAAGCACGGCGCGGCCGACGGCCGGTTCTACTCCGCGCGGGGCATCGACGCCGTGATCTTCGGACCGGGCGGCGACGGCCAGCACGGCCCGTCCGAGTACGCCGACCTGCGCACCGTGGGCCCGTACCGGAAGGCCCTCGTCACGTTCCTCACCGAGCTGGCTCGGGACCCGGCACCAGCGGGACGTCGGGATTCGGCCGCAGGGTGACCTTGACGGCGTAGGCCCGGGCCGCGGCCGACGCGGTCCGCAGCGCGAGCCGCCAGTCGTCCAGCGCGAAGGTGTGCGTCACCAGCGCGTCCACCGGGTAGGCCGGGTCGGCGAGCCACTCCACCACCTCGGCCATCGTGGTCCGCCCGGCCAGCGCCGGCTCCGGACCCGAGTTGACGGTGCCCTGCACGGTGAGCTGGCGGTTCCAGACCAGCGACCAGTCGACCCGTTGCCGGCCGGCCCCGCCGACGAGCACCAGCACGCCGGTCGGCCGCAGCAGGTGCAGGGCGAGGTCGATCGTCTCGCGGTGGGCCACGCAGTCGAAGACCACGTCCACGCCCTGCTCCAGGATCGGGGTCCGGGTCAGCCGCGGCCGGACGACCCGGCCGCCGTGCACGCGGGCGAGGGACTCGACCACCTGCGGACCCGGCTCCAGCGCCCGGTTGGCCCCCGTGCGCACCGCCGCCGCCCGGCTGAACTCGCCCGGGCCGACCACGGTGATGTCCAGGTCCGGGTGCAGCCGGCGCAGGGCGGCCGTCACGAGCAGGCCGATGGTCCCCGGGCCGATGACCACGGCGCGGTCACCGCGGCGCTGCCAGTGCAGCGCCGCGTGCAGGGCGACGGCCGCGGGCTCGGCGATGACCGCACGGTACGACGGCAGTGCCCCGACTCGGTGCAGCTGACTCTCATGGGCAGCGACGTACTCGCCCCAGCCGCCGCCCAGGGTCGCGTCGAAGCCCTGAGTAGGGGATCGGCAGCCGGACACACCGGGCTCGTCGAAGCGCTCGCAGACGTACGGGAAGCCCTCCCGGCACGACCGGCACAACGGGAAACCGCGGTGCACGCAGGAGAGCACCGGGTCCACGACGACCCGGTCACCCGCGGACACCGAGGTGACACCCGGCCCGGCCGACTCGACCACGGCGACGATCTCGTGCCCCAGGATCTGCCGTCGCGCGGTGTAGTACGCGCTGAGCACCAGCGACGACCTGGCGCGGGCGACGGCCGTGTCGCTGCCGCAGATGCCGGACAGCTCCGGACGCAGCAGCACCCAGCCGGGGGCGCGGGGCAGCACCGGCACGGGCACGTCCGCGCGCAGGGCGAGCAGGCCGGCCGCGCCCCGGCCGGCGTCACCGCCGAGGCCCCCAGGCAGCGCCCGGGCGGCCGCGGTGGCCAGATAGCGGGGGATCGACAGGTCGGCCAGGACGGCTCGCATGATGCTCCCTTCCGGGCCTCGGCGGGGTCCGCGCCCGGTCTCAGGCCGGCGTGGTGACCCGGGCGACGATCTCCGCGGTGGGCGCGAGCACGACGCCGATCCCCGCGACCTCCCGGAAGCCCTGCTCGGTGGCCTGGGAGATGGCGTCGGTGGCCAGCACGACCCGGTAGTCCCGCTCGGTGGCCTGCGTCATGCTGGCCCGCGGGCAGTTGGGCAGGTTGCACCCGGCGAAGACCACGGTGTCGACACCGCGCTCACGCAGCAGCTCGTCGAGCCGGGTGCGGTAGAACGCGCCCCAGCGCGGTTTGAACAGGGCGTACTCGCCGGGGCCGAGCTCCTGCGCCCGCCCGTCGAGCAGCAGCTTGTCGTCCAGGCCGGGCCCGTCGCCGGGCAGCAGGCCGGGGGCGAGCAACCGGCCGTCGGTGCCGGGGCGGACGAGCTCGCCACCGCCGTCGATCAGGGTGCGCCGCACCCGCTCGACGTCGTCTCCCTGGTACAGCCGGACGATGTGGACGATAGGCCGGTGGGCGGCCCGGAACGCGTCGATCAGCGCGCGCAGCGACGGGATGATCTCGGTGGTGCCGGCCAGCCCGTACGGCCGCCCGGACAGGAAGTCGCGCTGCATGTCGATGGTGACCAAGGCGGACGAATCCCAGTGCGGGGCCAGGTGCGGATCGGTCATGCGGGCCCTCCGATGCGGTGGGACGACGCCAGCAGCATATCGACGGTCCCCGGCGCGCGGCCGTCGTCGGCCGGCGGGTCAGCTCGGCCGCCCGGCCGGGGCCCCCTCGCGCGCGGCCGGTGCTCAGCTCGCGGACGCCCCGAGGATGGTCCGCAGGATGACGGGTGCGGCGTCGGCGGTGAGGCTGAGGACCACCCGGATCCGGTGCGCGGCGGTGTCGTCCTCGACCAGGTGCCCGTCCGGCTCGACCCGCAGCCCGATCAGCGGCGCGTCCGCCGGGTGCAGGAGGCCGACGGCGACACCGGCGGCGATCGGATCGTGCAGCGGCACCCGCCGCTCGCCCAGCACCGGCTCGTAGTAGTCGAAGTAGCCGGTCAGGATCGCGCCCAGCGCCGCCGGCAGCGGCGGGCCGGCCGCCAGCGCGGCCCGGTCGGACTCGTCGAAGCGGTGCCGCATGGTGACGTCGAGCGGCACCACCGTCACCGGCCAGGCCGCGTCGAACACAGCGGTGGCCGCGGCGGGGTCGCCGGCGATGTTGGCCTCGGACCGTCCGGTCACGTTGCCCGGCACCCGGACCGCCCCGCCCATGACGGTGACGTCGCGGACCCGGCCGGGCAGCTCCGGGTCGCGGCGCAGCGCCAGCGCCAGGTTGGTCAGTGGCCCGGTGGCCACGATCCGCAGCTCACCGCTGTGCTCGCGGGCCAGCGCGAGCAGCAGCTCGGCGGCGTCCCGATCCTGCGGCTGCCGGGTGGCAGCGGGCAGCTCGATCCCGCCGATGCCGTTGCCGCCGTGCACCCGGTCCGCGCCGCCGTGGAAGTCGCCACCCAGGGGGTGGTGGGCGCCGACGGCGACGGGAATGTCGTCGTGGCCGGCCAGGGTGAGCAGGTCCAGCGTGTTGCGGGCGGCCTGGCCGGCGGCCGTGTTGCCGCTGACCGTGCCGATGCCCGCCACGACGGTTCCGCGCTGGGCGAGCAGCAGGGCGAGGGCCAGTGCGTCGTCCACGCCGGTGTCGCAGTCGAAATAGACCGATCGGGTCACGGCCTCAGGCTAAGCCGTCCGGGTCCGGGGTGGTTGTCCCCGGGCCGGCCTGGGTACGACCTGCGGCATGACGGACTACGGCATCCATGCCTCGCACGAGCAGATCCCGCCCGCCGAGCTCCTCGCCGCCGTGGTCGCCGCCGAACGCGCCGGTTTCGACGCCGCGATGTGTTCCGACCACTTCTCGCCGTGGAGCGCCCGGCAGGGCCAGTCGGCGTTCGCCTGGTCCTGGCTCGGTGCCGCGCTGCAGGCCACGAACCTGTCCTTCGGCGTGGTCAACGCGCCCGGGCAGCGCTACCACCCGGCGATCATCGCCCAGGCCATCGGCACGCTGGGCGCCATGTATCCGGGCCGGTTCTGGACGGCGCTGGGCAGCGGGGAGTACAGCAACGAGCACATCACCGGCGAGCCGTGGCCCCGCAAGGAGGTCCGCGAGGCCCGGCTGCTGGAGTGCGTCGGCGTCATCCGCGACATGCTCGCCGGCGAGGAGGTCACCCGCGACGGCCTGGTCAAGGTCGACCGGGCCAAGCTGTGGACCCGCCCCGAGACTTCCCCGGCCCTGATCGGCGCGGCCGTCAGCACCAGGACGGCGGCCTGGTGCGCCGGCTGGGCCGACGGCCTGGTCACGGTGAACGCCCCGGAGGAGAAGCTGCGCGAGATGATCGCGGCGTACCGGGACGCGGGCGGGCGCGGGCCGATCAGCCTGCAGGTGCACCTGAGCTGGGCGCCGACCGAGGCCGAGGCCGAGCGCATCGCCCACGACCAGTGGCGCAGCAACATCTTCCCGCCGCCGGTCTGCTGGGACCTGGAGACCGTGGACCACTTCGACGTGGTCTCGCAGAACGTGACGGTGGATCAGGTCCGCGAGGTGGTCAACGTCTCGGCCGACCTGGAACGGCACATCGAGTGGCTGCGCGGGTACGCGGCCCTGGGCTTCGACCGGATCTACCTGCACCACGTGGGCCAGGACCTGCTGCCGTTCGTGGAGACCTTCGGCGCGAAGGTGCTGCCGGCCCTGCGCTGAGCCTCACTGCCCGGCGGACAGCTCGTTGTAGCAGCCGGCGTACTCCTGGCCGGACAACTTCTCGATCTCGGCCATGATCTCGTCGGTCGCCGTCCGCCGGGCCCGCGCGGCGTGGGCCGCCGGGGCGGCGAACCGCAGCGGCGCGCCGAACCGCACGGTGACCCGGCCGGGCCGCGGAAACCGCGCCCCGACGGGCTGGATCCGGTCGGTGCCGATCACGGCCACGGGTACGACCGGCGCCCCCGAGGCCAGGGCCAGCCACGCCACCCCCGTACGCCCGCGGTAGAGCCGGCCGTCGCGGGACCGGCTGCCCTCGGGATGGATGCCGAACGCCCGGCCGTCCCGCAGCACACCCAGCGCCGTCTCCAGCGCCGCCTGGGCGGCCCGGTGCTCACCGCGCGGCACGGCGACCGCGCCCAGGCCCAGCAGGGCCGAGCCGCTGAGCCGGCCCAGCAGGCCGGGCCGGGTGAAGTACTCCGCCTTGGCCAGGAACGCCACCGGCCGCGGGGACACCAGCGGAATCAGGAAGCTGTCCAGGAAGGACAGGTGGTTGGCGGCCAGGATGACCGGGCCTTCACGGGGTACGTGCTCGCGGCCCTCGACCACCGTCCGGAACGCCAGCCGGGACACCGGGACGAGCAGGGCACGGGTCAGCTGCGGCAGCATGTCACGACTCCACGTACGCGTCGATCGCCGTGCGCAGCAGCGCGTCGGCGTCCTCGGTCTCGACCGTCATCTGCAGGCTGCCCCAGGACCACAGCTGCGCGATGCCGTGCAGGTTGGCCCAGAGGGCGCCGGCGGCCACGGCGGCGTCGTCGCGGCCGGGCCGGGCCCGCGCGACGAACTCGACCAGGACGGCGAACAGCGGCTTGCTGGCCGCCCGCAGCCCTTCCTGGTTACCGCGCAGCAGTTCGTGCCGGAACATCAGCTCGAACATGCCGCGGTCGGTGCGGGCGAAGTCCAGGTAGAGCCGGCCCAGGGCGAGCAGCCCGGCACGCGGATCGCGCTGTTCGCCGAGGGCGGCGATCCGGTCGGACAGCCGGTCGTAACCCACCCGGGCCACGGCGGCCAGCAGCTCGCGGTGGGTGGGGAAGTAGCGCCGGGGCGCGCCGTGGGACACGCCGGCGCGGCGGGCGATCTCGCGCAGGCTCAGCGCGTCGGTGCCCTCGGCGGTGACGAGCTCGACGCCGGTGGCGACGAGATGCGCACGCAGGTCCTCCGGCATAGACACTGTCTACCAGACGCCGTAGACAGTGTCTATCACGCGCGTCGGAGGTCGAGCTGCAGGAGGATCGAGCGGTGGGTGGGCCGTAACCCAGCGCGTCGTTGATCGGCGCGTGCCCAGTGGCTCCGAGCCCTACGAAACACGGCCTGGTTGGTCGGCAGAGGCGTCGGTGGTGGTCGCCGCAAGGTAGCGGTCGAGGTGATGGATGGTTGTGCTGATCATGTCGGCCACATCATGGCGGTTGACTCTGTCGACGACGAGGCTGAACTGGGTGGCGAGGCGGACCTGTTTGTCGTGGTAGAAGACCGGCCCGGTACTTGGATGGCTCAACAGCCCGCCGTGCCGGTTGGTTCTCAGCGCGTCCGGATCCTTGATCACTTGCTGGATCGCGTCGAACATCATCGCTGGTCGGAGATGGGTCGCGAGTCGGCGTGCTGCTGCCTGGGCGACCGGAGTCGGGTTGCTGAAGCTGACCTCGACGAAGGGGCGAAACAGCCAATCTCGTTGGGGAGCGTCACGGCCGGCGCATCGCAGATCAACGCCGATCCAGGCGTCGTCAGGTGCGCCCAGGTGTCGCCGATAGGCCAGCACCATCGGGTTGCCGGCTTTGGTGCGCGTCGCTTGGGCGTCATCGCCGAGCGCGGCGGCTATGCGGCGGGTGATCAGGTCCGGGACGTACCAGCCGCGGACCTTGCCGATGGTCCGGTCGGCCTCGGTGTCCCAGCCCTGCAGCACGTCGGTGATCTCGACGCTGAGCCAACGGGCATGGCTGTGCCGACTTTGGTGCCAGGCACCGAACAGCTGGACGAGACTGAGTGGCTGCCATGGCTTCGGTGGCGCGGCGGCGTCTCCGTCGAGGGTGCAATACCGCAGTTGCGCTGCCGCGGCCTCAGAGGCGGCCCAGGTTGCGTACCGTTCGAGCTGGCCGTTGTGCTCGTCGGCAGCTCCCTTCAGTTCCAGCACGGCCAGCGGTTCGGTCCCGCCTGATCGGCGGATCAGAAGGTCCGGTCGGCCGCCGCGGCCCCCGATTCGCACTTCCCGCTGCGCGGTGTATTCGTCAGCCGGCAGGCCCAGAATCTGCGCCAGCGGGAGTGCATCCAGTTCGATCAGGTAGGCCAGCAGATCGCTTGCCGTGTTCTCATGGGCCAGGAGTCGGCCGATCGCGGTCATGTCCGCAGGCTAGCGGCCGGTGGCCGGGGCTCTTGTCGATGGCGAGCAACGGGTCCGGCCGCTCGGAGCGGTGATTCTCATGCTGGCGTTGTCCCGGCCGTGACCGGGGGTGCCCATCCCGGCCGGGGGATGAGGCAGAACGGGTGCCCGGCCGGGTCCGCGAACACGCCCGCCCCGGGCCGGGCGGTGGCACCCAGCGCGAGGACGGCGGCTGACGCTTCGGCGACGTCGTCGACCATCACGTCCAGATGGACCTGCTGGGGTGTCGCCGGGTCCGGCCAGGTCGGCGCCGGATTGCCGGGAGCCCGCTGGAAGCCCAGCCCGGAGGCGCGGTCGCTGCTCGCCACGACCGCGAAGTCGTCGTCGTGGTAGGTGACGGGCAGGCCCAGCAGCGCGCTGTAGAACGTGGCCAGGGCCAGTGGCTCCGGGCAGTCCACGATGACGTGGTGCAGACGGCCGATTGCCATGATGCCTCCCACTCCGGCGGCCCGCGGCGTTCGCGGTCTCCCGCCCATCATGTCGAGAACGGCCGGCCGGCACCGACCCCCCGGTATGACGAAGTTTCTGCTGATCCAGCACCACACCGCGATGGGCACCTGGGCGCCGGCCGACGTACGGCGGCATTTCGACTACCAGCGCGACCTGGACGCCGAGCTCACCGCGGCCGGTGAGCTGGTCGAGGCGCAGGGGCTCGGCGGCCGTTCGCATCAGGTCGCGGGGGAGCGGGATGCCCTGCCCGAGCTCGCCGGCTACCGGGTCGTCGATGTGGAGTCCGAGGAACGGGCGCTGCAGATCGCGGCCCGGGCGTCGGCGGCACCGGGGCCGGGCGGCGCACCACTGGGTCTGCGGATCGATGTACGGCAGCTGCTGACCCCGTGAGAGCGCTTTCTCGCCGTAACCGGTTCCGGTGGTCCGAACATGCGCCCCCGCACCGGAAAGCGCTCTCCGTCCACCGAACCTTTCGTCATCCTTAAGTCCGTCGATACGTCCTTGACCGCGTCCCGTTCGTCACGGTTGAGTTCGGCACTGTTAAGTCACCTTCCGGTTCCCCGTTCCCCCATCCGGAGTCCGCAGTGCCTCACTCCCCACGCCGGCTGCTGCTCGCCGCCGGCACCGTGCTCGTCGCCCTCGTGGCCACCACCGGCGTCCGCTTCGTGGCGAACGCGGAAACGGCCCCGGTCCGTGCCACAGCCGCGGCGTTCTCTCACCCCGGCGTGCTGCTCAGCCGTCCTCAGCTCGACTTCGTCAAGGCCAAGGTCGCCGCCAAGGCCCAGCCCTGGACCGCCGCCTACAACCAGATGGCCGCGAGCCGCTACGCCTCGCTGTCGCGTACGCCGAAGCCCCGCGCGACCGTCGAGTGCGGCTCCTACTCCAACCCGAACAACGGCTGCACCGACGAGCGCGAGGACGCGATCGCCGCGTACACCGACGCGCTCACCTGGTACATCACCGGGAACACCGCGTACGCGACCAAGGCCATCGCGCTGATGGATGCCTGGTCGGCCACGCTCAGAACACACACCAACAGCAACGGCCCGCTGCAGACCGCCTGGGCCGGTTCGGTGTGGCCCCGGGCCGCGGAGATCATCAAGCACGCGTACGGGAACTGGCCCAACCAGGCCCGCTTCGCCACCATGCTGCGCACCGTCTACCTGCCGGTGGTGCTGGCCGGCAGCGCCAGCAACGGCAACTGGGAGCTGTCGATGATGGAGGCGGCCGTCGGCATCGCCGTCCACCTCGACGACCGGGCGAGCTACGACCGGGCCGTCGCCCGCTTCAAGCTGCGGGCCGCCGCCTACATCTACGTCACCGCTGACGGCGCCCAGCCGAAGTACCCGCCGGCCGGCGGCATCGACACCCGGGCCGAGCTGATCGGCTACTGGCAGGGTCAGAGCACCTTCGTCGACGGGCTCTCCCAGGAGACCTGCCGCGACTTCGTGCACACCGGATACGGCATCTCCGCGATCGCGCACGTCGCCGAGACCAGCCGCATCCAGGGCGGCGACCTCTACCCCGAGCTGCAGGACCGGCTGCGGCACGCGCTCGGGCTGCACACCAAGCTCGAGAACGGCACCGCGGTGCCGGCCTCGATCTGCGGCGGCACGGTGACCAAGGGTCTCGGCCCGATCAGCGAGGTCGCCTACAACGCCCTGCACAACCGGCTCGGCATCGCGATGGCCAACACCGGCACCTACACCGAGGCCCGGCGCCCGCAGGGCAGCAACAACCTGTTCGTGGCGTGGGAGACGCTCACCCACGCCGGCAACCCCGCCTGATCCCCGAAGGAAATCGATGACCCCCATCCCCCGGAAGCGACGGCGTGTCCTCGCCGTCTCCGTCACCGCTCTGGTCGTCGGCGTGCTCGGCGTCGCCGGCATCACCAACGCCCTGGCCGCCACCACCGGATCCGTGGTGAGCAGCGCCAACGGCAAGTGCCTGGACGTCACCAACGGCTCCACCGCCAACGGCAACCTGCCGCAGATGTGGTCCTGTGCGAGCGGGCCGAACCAGACCTGGACCTACGGCGACGACAAGTCGCTCAAGGGCCTCGGCAAGTGCCTGGACGTGGCCGGCGGCGCCACCACCGACGGCGCCGTCGTGCACATGTGGGACTGCTTCGCCGGGCTGACCAGCCAGCAGTGGACGTACACGGCCGGGCGGGACCTGGTCAACGTCAAGGCCGGCAAGTGCCTCGATATCAAGGACAACAACCTCGCCGACGGCGCCAAGCTCCAGCTGTGGACCTGCGGCGGCGGCGCCAACCAGAAGTGGACGGTCAACGGTGCCTCGACGCCCCCGACCACCCCGCCGGTGACCCCGACGACGGTCCCGCCGGGCAGCGGCAACCCCGATCTGGGCCCGAACGTGACGATCTTCGACCCGTCGATGTCGCAGTCGACCATCCAGAACCGCCTGAACACGGTCTTCAACCAGCAGGTCCGCAACCAGTTCGGCAACGCCCGCTACGCACTGCTGTTCAAGCCCGGTTCGTACAACGTCGACGCCAACGTCGGCTTCTTCACCCAGGTCGCCGGGCTGGGCCTGACCCCGGACGCGGTGAACATCAACGGCGCCGTGCACGCCGAGGCCGACTGGTGGCCGGACGGCTCGCAGAACGCCACCCAGAACTTCTGGCGCTCGGCCGAGGGCCTGTCGGTGACCCCGAACGGCGGCCTCGACCGCTGGGCCGTGTCGCAGGCGGCGCCGTACCGCCGGATGCACGTCCGCGGCAACCTGGCGCTGTCCGACGGCGGCTGGTCGTCCGGCGGGTTCATGGCCGACACGAAGATCGACGGGCAGATCCAGTCCGGCTCGCAGCAGCAGTGGATCACCCGCAACTCGCAGATGGGCAGCTGGAACGGCTCCAACTGGAACCAGGTCTTCGTCGGTGCCCAGGGCGCCCCGGCCAACAGCTTCCCGACGCCGCCGTACACCACGGTCGGCCAGACGCCGGTGGTCGCGGAGAAGCCGTACCTGTACGTCGACTCGGCGGGCGCCTACCAGGTGTTCGTCCCCGCGCTGCGGACCAACTCGGCCGGTACCACCTGGGCCGGCGGCAACCCGGCGGGCCAGTCGCTGCCGATCGGCACGTTCTTCGTCGTCAAGCCCGGTGAGACCGCGGCGAACATCAACGCGGCCCTCGCGTCCGGCAAGAACCTGCTGGTCACGCCCGGCGTCTACAACCTGAACCAGACCATCAACGTGACCCGGCCCAACACCGTCGTGCTCGGCCTTGGCCTGGCCACCTTCGTCCCGCAGAACGGCATCACCGCGATGACCGTGGCCGACGTCGACGGCGTACGGGTCGCCGGGGTGCTCTTCGACGCGGGCACCACCAACTCGTCGGTGCTCATGGAGGTCGGCCCGAACGGCTCGTCGGCGAACCACGCGGCGAACCCGACCGTGCTGTCCGACGTGTTCTTCCGGATCGGCGGCGCGATCGCCGGCAAGGCCTCGGTCAGCCTGCGGATCAACAGCGACCACGTGATCGGTGACCACGCCTGGATCTGGCGCGCCGACCACAGCGACAACGGCACCCACGGCTGGACCGTCAACCCGGCCGCCAACGGCCTCACCGTCAACGGCGACAACGTGACGTTCTACGGCCTGTTCGTCGAGCACTACCAGCAGTACCAGACCATCTGGAACGGCGAGAACGGGCGCACGTACTTCTACCAGAACGAGATGCCCTACGACCCGCCGAACCAGGCCGCCTACATGAACGGCTCGACGCAGGGCTGGGCGGCGTACAAGGTGGCCGACTCGGTGAACAACCACGAGGCGTGGGGCCTGGGGTCGTACGCGTTCTTCAACGTCAATCCCAGCGTCGTCAACGCCCGCGCCTTCGAGGTGCCGGTGAAGCCGGGCATCAGGTTCCACAACATGGTGACCGTCTCGCTGGGCGGCACCGGCACGATCGCCCACGTCATCAACAACACGGGCGCCGCGGTGAACAGCGGGCACCAGGTGACCAACCTGGTCAGCGGCCCCTGATCCGTACCGCACGCTGCGACGGCCCGCCGGTCTGCCGGCGGGCCGTCCGCTTGCGGGGTCAGCGGGCGTTGTAGCGCTTGCGGGCCCAGAGATAGCCGGCCAGGGCGATGGCGGCGCACCAGGCGGTCGCCCACCAGATCGAGTCGCCGACCGTTCCGCCGGTCAGCAGGGCCCGGATCGTCTCCATGATCGGCGTGAACGGCTGGTACTCGGCGAACTGCCGCAGCCCGTCCGGCATCGACTCGGTCGGGACGAAGCCGCTGCCGATGAACGGGAGCAGGGTCAGCAGCAGCGGCGTGTTGCTCGCCTCCTCCACGGTCTTGGCCACCAGCCCCAGCGCGGTGGCCAGCCACGTGACGGCGAACGAGGTCATCGCCAGCACCCCGAGCACGCCCAGCCACGCCGCCGGTCCGGCGCCGGGCCGGAAACCGATCGCGAGCGCCACGGCCAGCACGATGGCCAGGCTGACCAGGGTCTGGATCATGCTGCCGACCACGTGCCCGGTCAGGACCGACACCCGGGCGATCGCCATGGTGCGGAACCGGGCCACGATGCCCTCGGTCATGTCGGTGGCGACCGAGACCGCGGTGCCGGCCGCCGCCCCGCCGACGGTCATCAGCAGGATGCCCGGCACCACGTACGCCAGGTATTCGGTGCGGCCCCCGCCCAGGCCGGCGCCGAGCGTGCCGCCGAACACGAAGACGAACAGCAGCAGGAAGATCACCGGCATCCCGGCCAGGTAGAAGATCATCGCGGGATAGCGCTGCATGTGCCGCAGATTGCGCCGCAGCATGGTGTTCGAGTCGCGGACGGCGAGGCTCAGGGTGGTCATCGCACGGGCTCCTTCGCGGTCAGGGCCAGGAAGACGTCGTCCAGGTCGGGCGTGTGCACGGTCAGGCTCTCCACCTCGGCGCGAGCCTCGTCCAAGGTGGTCAGCAGGGCGCGCAGCGTGCGCACGCTGCCGTCCCCGGGCACCTGGATGGTGAGCTGGGCGGAGTCGACGGCGGCGGTATCGAGGGCCACCGCCGCCGCCCGCAGCGCCGGTCCGTCGGCGAAGCGCAGGGTGATGTGCCCGCCCGGTACCAGCCGTTTGAGCTCGTCGGCCGTGCCCTCGGCGACCAGCCGCCCGCCGTCGAGCACCGCGATCCGGTCGGCGAGCTGGTCCGCCTCCTCCAGGTACTGGGTGGTCAGGAAGATCGTCACGCCGTCGGCCACCAGCGCCCGGACGGTCTGCCACATCGCCTGCCGGCTGCGCGGGTCCAGCCCGGCGGTCGGTTCGTCGAGGAACACCAGCCGCGGCTCACCGACCAGGCCCATCGCGATGTCCAGCCGCCGCCGCATGCCGCCCGAGTACGCCGACGCCTGCTTGCCGGCCGCGTCGGTCAGGTCGAACTGCTCCAGCAGCTCGTCCGCCCGGCGCCGGCCCCGGGCCCGGCCCAGGTGGTGCAGGTCGGCCATGAGAATGAGGTTCTCCCGGCCGGTGAGCAGCCCGTCGACGGCGGCGAACTGTCCGGTGACCCCGATCGCCGCCCGCACCGCGTCCGGCTCGGTCGCCGGGTCGTGGCCGGCCACCCGGATCTCGCCGGCGTCGGCGTCGATCAGGGTGGACAGGATCTGCACGGTGGTGGTCTTGCCGGCGCCGTTCGGGCCCAGCAGGGCGAAGATCGAGCCCGGTGGGACGTGCAGGTCGATGCCGTCCAGGACGGTGTGGTCGCCGTACGCCTTGCGCAGGCCGGTCACGGTGATCATCGGAGCTCCTCGGAGTCGCCGCGGCGCACGATGATGTCGCCGAAGGAGGTGCGGGCGCGCACCTGGACGTTGTCCTCGCCGGGCTCCGGGGCGCCGGTGCCGTCGAGGTGGTTGAGCACCTTGCCGAACTGGGTGTGCAGGTCGAGGTACGCGGCCGTGCCCGCCGCGATGCCGACCTCCAGCTCACCCATCGAGCTGCGCACCGAGACCGTGCCGCGGTGCACGGCCCCGATCCGGATGCTGCCGTTGGCGGTGGCGGCGTCCACCGAGCCCCCGACGTGCCCGGCGACGACGCCCCCGTTGGCCATCTTGGCGTGCAGGTCGCCGCCGGTGGAGTCCACCTGGCTGTCACCGTTGGAGTTCTTCAGCACCACGGCGCCGGTGACCGTGCCGAGCCGGATCGTCCCGCTCCCGGTCGTGGCCCGGGCGGCACCGGTCACCGAGCGCGCGACGACGGAGCCGGCGCTGGTGTTCACCTCCAGCGGCCCGGTGTGCTGCAGCTCCACGTCACCGGCGGCGGTGCGGACCGCGGTCTCGCCCAGCGTGCCGGTGCAGTGGAACGAGCCGAGGGCCGCGTCGGCGCGCAGCTGCGAGCCGGTCGGCAGTGAGATCTCGATGTCGATCGACCCGCTGCGGCGCAGGATCCCCAGGGTCTTGAGCGTCTTCGGGGTCTTGACCAGCAGCTGCCCGTCGGTCAACTGGACCTGGGTCTGCTCGGCGGCGCGCAGGTCGGCGGGGGCGGAGGGGTCGCTGGGCCGGACCTCGACGACGGTGTCCGCGCGGTCGGTGGCGGTGATCCGCACGTCGGCGACGAGCAGCTCGAGCGTCGCCCGGATCGGCGCGGGGGTGTCGAAGGTGGGCATGTCCTGGTCCTTTCGCGGAGGGGAGCCGGGCACGGTCAGCGGGCCCAGCCGGTGTAGCGCTGCCCGCCGAGCGGGGCGCGGGAGGTGCGCGGCCGGTCACCGGCCTGTACGGCGGCGGTGCTGGCCCGGACCAGCCAGGCGTTGACCGAGAGGCCCTCGCGGCCGGCCGCCTCCTCGATCCGGGTCTTGAGCTGGTCCGGCAGCCGGAAGTTGATCCGCGACACGGCTCCGTCGTCGGGGATGTCGGTGGTCTCGACCGGCTCGGGTGCCGTCGGCTCCACCGGGTGCTCGGCCGGGGGTGGCGTCACGACAAAGCCGGGGGAGCCGCCCCGCAGCCGCAGCTCGACCGAGCCCGGGGCCAGGTCGCGGGTGATCTCGTCCGCCGCCGCGGACAGGGCGTCGAGCAGGGCGAGCCGGAAGGCCGACTCCATCGGCGCGGTCAGCCGCTCGGCCAGCTCGCGGGCGTCGGAGCCGCCGAGCTCGGCCGCACCGGCGAGCTCCTCGCGGAGCCGTGCGACATATGACGTGAGGTCCATGACGCCATGATGGCACCATCGTGGCGCCATGTAAAGCCACCGTGGCATCATCGAAGCGCCAGGGGGTTGCGTCGTTTGCTGCGTCGTTTGCGGCCGGTCCGGCCCGGGTAGGGAAGCGCTCGTGCTCGAAGTCGCTGATCTCCCCCTACCCGGGTCCGGCCGAACCCTGGAACGGTTCGAGCGGCTCGCGGCCATCGCCCGCCGGGACCCGGTCGCGGCCCGGCTCTGCGAAGGCCATGCCGACGCCGTCGCGATCCGGGCCGAGCTCGGTGACTCCGGCCCGCCCGCGCCGGACCAGAGCTGGGGCGTCTGGGCCGCCGCGCCGGCGTCGGTGACCGCCGTCGAGAAGGACGGCGAATGGACGCTGAGCGGCGACCGCCCGTGGTGCTCGGGCGCGGGCTCGTGCACCCACGCCCTGGTCACCGCCACCGCGCCGGACGGCGTCCGGCTGTTCGCCGTATCGAACCGCGCGCCCTGGGCGGTGCCGCTCGACGGGACGTGGCCCGCGGTCGGCATGGCCGGCAGTGACAGCCGTACCGTCCGCTTCACCGACGCCCCGGCCCGGCCGGTGGGCGGCCCCGGCTCCTATGTCGGCCGGCCCGGCTTCTGGCACGGCGGTGTCGGCGTCGCGGCCTGCTGGTACGGCGGCGCCACCGGCGTCGCGGACACCCTGCTGCACCGGGCGCGCGGCCCGCACGCCCTGGCCCACCTCGGCGCCGTCGACGTGCTGTTGCGCTCGGCCCGGGCGGTGCTGCGCGAGGCCGCCGCCCGCATCGACGCCGAGCCGGCCGCGGACGCCGAGCAGCTCGCCGTGCGGGTCCGGTGCACGGTCGAGTCGGCGGCGTCCGAGGTCATCGACCGGGTCGGCCGTGCGCTGGGCGCCGGGCCGCTGGGCCACGACGAGGCGCACGCCCGGCGGGTGAGCGACCTGACCGTGTACCTGCGGCAGAGCCATGCCGAAGCCGACCTCGCCCGTCTCGGCGCACTGCTGAAGGAGGAACCACCCGCATGGTGACCGTGATCGAGGGTGCCGGCACGGACGACACCCGCTGGCGCTCCTGGCCGGCCGTCGGCGGCTGGCCGGCGCTGACCGTCGACCCGCCCGGCCCGCCGCTGGTGGTCGCCCCGCACCCGGACGACGAGGTGCTCGGGGTCGGCGGCCTGCTGGCGCTGCTGGGCGAGGCCGAGGTGGTGGCGGTGACCGACGGCGAGGCCTCCCATCCCGGCTCCACAGTGCACACCCAGGCCGAGCTCGCGGCCCTGCGCCGGGAGGAGACCGCCGAGGCGCTGCGCCGGCTCGGCGTCGGCGGCACCCCCGTGGTGCATCTGGGCCAGCCGGACGGTGGCATCGACGAGGACGCGCTGACCGCTGCCCTGACCGAACGGCTCACGCCCGGCCGCTGGTGCCTGGCCACCTGGCGCGGCGACGGGCACCCCGATCACGAGAGTGTCGGCCGGGCCGCCGCGGCCGCCTGCGCCGTCACCGGGGCCCGGCTGCTGGAGTACCCGATCTGGACCTGGCACTGGGCGCAGCCCGGCGATGACCGGGTGCCCTGGGACCGGGCCCGCCGCCTCGACCTCCCGAACGCCGCGCGCCACGCCAAGGAGGCGGCGATCCAGGCGTTCCCGAGCCAGATCGCGGACCTGGGGCCCGAGCCGGCCGACGCGGCCATCCTGCCGCCGCACGTGCTGGCCCGCTTCCGCCGGCCGTTCGAGGTGGTGTTCGCGTGAGCACCCCCTTGGGCTACTTCGAGCAGATGTACGCCGACAGCCCCGACCCGTGGGACTTCGAGTCCCGCTGGTACGACAACCGCAAGCACCAGCTCACCGTGGCCGCGCTGCCCCGCGCCCGTTACCGTTCCGCGTTCGAGCCGGGCTGCTCGACCGGCACGCTGACCGCCCGGCTGGCCCCGCGCTGCGCCGCCCTGCTCGCCGTGGACGCGGTCGAGTCCGCGGTGGCCACCACCGCGCACCGGCTGGCCGCCCAGCCGCACGTCACCGTGGCCCGGGCCCGGATGCCCTACGACTGGCCCCGGCAGACCTTCGACCTGATCGTGCTCTCCGAGCTCGGCTACTACTTCGACGACACCGACCTGGACGCGCTCATCGCCCAGAGCGTCGCCGCGCTGGAGCCCGGCGGCGATCTGGTCGCGGTGCACTGGCGGCGGCCGGTCGCCGAGCACGCCCGCCCCGGCGATGAGGTCCACGCCCGGCTCGACGCCACCCCGGGCCTGGAACTGACGGCACAGCACGTCGAGGCCGACTTCCTCCTGGAGGTCTACGCGCGTACGCCCCCGGCGGCCCGTTCGGTCGCCGAGCGCGAGGGTCTGTGCTGAGCCGGATCGCCGTCGTCGTGCCCGCCCACGACGAGCAGGAACTGCTCCCGTACTGTCTGGCCGCGCTGCGGATCGCCGTCGCCGAGAGCGCCGCCGCGGTCGAGGTGATCGTCGTGGCCGATGACTGTGCCGACGCCACGGCGGAGGTCGCGGCCGCCGCGGGGGCCGCGGTGGTGCCGGTGGCCGCGGGAAACGTGGGGCAGGCGAGGGCGGCCGGGATGGCGTACGCGCTGCGGCACGGCACCGCGGGGCTGTGGCTGGCCACCACCGATGCGGACAGCCGGGTCGGGCCCGGCTGGCTGGAGTGGCACGCCCGGCACGCGGCGCGCGGCACCGAGGTGCTCGTCGGCACGGTCGAGGTGCCGGACTGGTCGCCGTGGCCGGTCGCCGTCCGGCACGCCTACGAGCAGCGCTACCGGGCGGTGCCGCGGCACGTGCACGGGGCCAACCTCGGGTGCGCCGCGGCGGCGTACGCGGGCCTGGGCGGTTTTGCCGGAGTCCGGCACGACGAGGACCGTGACCTGGTCACGCGGGCCACGGCGGCCGGGTTGCGGGTCGTCTACGACACCGCGAGCCCGGTGCTCACCAGCGCCCGCCGCAGTGCCCGGGCGCCCGCGGGCTTCGCCGCCCACCTGGCCTCGGTGGCCGACGAGGTGTCAGGGCGCCGGCACGGCACGGACCACGCCGCGGTGGCGCCGGGCGTGGCGGATCACCGGCACGGCCCAGACCGCCAGGACGGCCACGGCCAGCACCGCGGTGCGCGCGTCCCAGCGGCCGTGCAGCACCAGGGCCAGCAGGTACGCCAGCGCGACGAACGTGCGGAAGGGAGCGTTGCGCACGACGGGAACTCCAATCACGAGCAGTACAGTCGGGGATCGGCCGGGGGCAGCACCGGTGGCCGGCCCTCGGCGGACGGGGTGGACTCGTACGTCAGCCCGTTGGCCCACCGGCCGGCCGCGGCGTCCTCGCCGTCGGAGAAGCTCAGGTAGGTCCGGGCGTACGCGTCGTCGGGCCCGGCGTCGGGGAACGCCTCCGGCACCGGCATGTGCTCGATGCCGTCCTCGCGCAGTTCCTCGATGGCGGCCAGCCACACGTTCTGGTGCATGGTGTCGCGGGCGAGCAGGTACCGCAGCATCTGCTTGACCCCGGGGTCGCCGGTCATGTGGAACAGCCGGGCCAGCCGCAGCCGGCTCTGCGCCTCGGCGCTGACGTTGAGGTGGAAGTCGGCGAGCAGGCTGCCGCTGGCGGTCACGTAGGAGCCGCTCCACGGCACCCCGTTGCTGTCGGCCAGCAGCGGACCGGACCCGGCCTGCACGAGGTGGGCGGAGTAGATCTCGGCGCACTGGGCCGGGTTGTCCTCGTTCTCGTTCGCGGTCAGCGGCGCGTCCTGCAGCAGCCGGGTGATCATGGTGCTCAGCATCTCCACGTGGGCGAGTTCCTCAGTGCCCATGTCGAGCAGCAGGTCGCGGTACTTGCCCGGCAGCCGGCAGGTCCAGCCCTGCATGAGGTACTGATGGGAGATGGTCAGCGCCCCCCACCGGCCGCCGAGGGCGTCCTGCAGGCGCCGCGCGAAGGCGGCGTCCGGGCCGTCCGGCCGGGCCTCGAACCGCAGTTGCTTGACGTGGTTGAACACGCCTTCACCTTGCCCGTCCGGGCGTCCTCTGCAGGCCAGTGGGTGGCCCGAACGGGTCAACGTCGGCGGCGCGGCAGGATGACCTCCAGGGCCACCCCGCGCGGGGACAGGCCGCGGGCCCGCAGCGTCCCGCCCTGGGCGTCGACCAGGTGCCGCACGACCCACAGTCCCAGGCCTTTCGTGCCCGCCGGGGGCGTGCGCCGGTGCAGTGCGTGCAGCAGGTCCTCGGTCAGTCCGCCCTGGTCGGCCACTGTCAGCCGCAGCCGGCGCCGCCGGACGGCAGCGATCAACCTGATCTCACCGGGGGAGTAGCGGGCGGCGTTCGACAGCAGGTTCAGCAGGATCTGCCGGGTGTGCCGGCCCGGGACCAGGCAGCGGCCCGCGCCGGCACTGACCGACACGGCGAGCCGGTCGGTGGGCACGGTCGCGGCGACCGCCGGCAGGACGCGATGCAGCGGTACGGCGGTGTCAGCCGGCTCGGCGAGTCCGGCCGCGGCGGCGGCTGCCTGTTTCAGCACCGCCTCGGCGTGCGACGCGTGTTCACCGGCGAGCCGGGCGAGTTCGCCGCGGCGCAGCTCCGAGGGCTGCGACTCGAGAGCGCGTACCAGTGCGGTCAGCGTGGCCACCGGCGGGCGCAGTTCGTGGCAGACACTGCGCAGCAGCAGGAGCGCGGGGTCGGGCCGTGGCGTCCGCCTCAGACGCATGACTGGACCTCGGGCGGGCATACGCGCGCCATGCAGAAGGACATTCGCGTCATCGTCGTCGACGACCATCCTCTGTTCGTCCGGGGTCTGGAGCTGCTCCTGCCCGAGGTCAGCGACGGCCGGGCCGAGGTGGTGGCGGCCACCGGGGACGCCGCGGCGGCGGCCGGCCTGGTCCGGCGTACGGTGCCCGACCTGGTCCTGGTCGATCTGCACATGCCGCCGCCGGGCGGGGTCCGGGCGATCGCCGCCATCCGGCGGTCCAGCCCGCGGGTGCGGATCGTGGCGATGTCCGGCGACGAGGACCCGGCCCCGGCGCTGGAGGCGCTGCGGGCCGGCGCCGAGGGCTTCCTGCCGAAGACCAGCGAGGTCGCCGACGTGCTGCAACCCCTGCTGTCCATTCTCGACGGCTGGGCGGTGCTGCCGGCCGAACTGCTCGGCACGCTGCTGGGCGCGGGCCGGGGGAGCCGGCCGGCTCCGGTGGACCTGGATGCGCCCGAGCGGCAGCTGCTGCAGCTCATCGCGGCCGGCGCGACGACCACGGAGATCGCTCTGCAGCTGCACGTCTCGGAGCGGACCGTGAAGCGGTTGACCGCGACCCTGCTGCGCAAGCTGCGGGTGTCGAGCCGCACCGAGGCGGCGGCGCTGGCCGGCAGTGCCGGCATCCTCTGACCCACTGACATGGCGAGCGGTTGCCCGACTAAGTCGTCATGAAACGATGAATGTCCTGATCAACAGGAAGACGTTCAGCGCGACGATCAGGGCCGCGACGATCGCCGCCACAACGGTGGTGGCCGGCCGGTTGACGTGCTCACCGAGGATGTCGCGGCGCCGGGTCAGCCAGACCAGCGGGATCAGCGCGAACGGCACGCCGAAGCTGAGCACCACCTGCGACCAGACCAGCGCGGCGGTCGGGTCGGCGCCGAGCATCAACACCAGCAGGGCCGGGGCCATGGTCAGCGCCCGGCGCAGGGTCAGCGGGATGCTGCGGCCGATGAAGCCCTGCATGACCACCTGGCCGGCGTACGTGCCGACGCTGGAGGACGCGAAGCCCGAGGCGAGCAGGGCCAGGGCGAAGGCGAGCGCGGCGTACTGGTCGAGGCTGAGTCCCAACCCGGCGTGGATGCCCTCCAGGGTGTCGGTGCCGGGGATACCGGAGCCGAAGAACAGCCGGGCCGCGATGACGAGCATCGCGAGGTTCACCAGACCCGCCAGACCCAGCGCCACCAGGGTGTCGACGCGCTGGTAGCGCAGCGCCTCCCGCAGCCGCCCCGGTCCGGTGGTGGCCGCGCCCGTACGGGTCTTGGTCAGCGCCGAGTGCAGGTAGATCACGTGCGGCATCACCGTGGCGCCCAGGATGCCGGTGGCCAGCAGCAGGCTGTCGACACCGGCGAAGGACGGCACCATGCCGCCGGCGACACCGGCCGGGTCGGCGCCGGCCCGCCAGGCGTTGTAGAGGAAACCGAGCAGGATCACGCCGAGCAGGCCGGCGATCACCGTCTCGAAGCGGCGTACCCCGCGCTGTTGCAGCCCCAGCAGGGCGAAGGCCACCACGCAGGTGATCAGGCCGCCGACCGGCAGCGGGACCCCGAAGAGCAGGTACAGCGCCAGCGCCCCGCCGATGATCTCGGCCAGATCGGTCGCCATGGCGACCAGCTCGGCCTGCACCCACAGCCCGCGCGACACCGGCCGGGGCAGGTGCTCGCGGCACAGCTCGGCCAGGTCGCGCCCGGTCACCAGGCCCAGCTTGGCCGACAGCGACTGGATCAGCATGGCCATCAGGTTCGCCGCGACGATCACCCAGACCAGCTGGTAGCCGAACGTGGCCCCGCCGGTGAAGTTGGTGGCGAAGTTGCCGGGGTCGGCGTAGGCGATGGCGGCCACGAACGCGGGACCGAACCAGGGAGCCACCCGCGCGGCACGCCGGCGCAGCGGAAGCATGAGCTGGGCGGCGGAATCCAGGACGACCATGGCCTGTCACCTTCCCCGTACGGCGGCACAGCCGGGCCAGCCGCTGACCCGCGGGGGCCAGCACCCTCAGAAGCGGGTGATACGCACGCCGGCCGGCCTTGCCGCGTCGTCCAGTTTGATCTTTCTGGACAGGTGCACGGTGAGCCGGCGGCCGTGCAGCGGCGTCAGGTCGAGGCCCGGAGCGGGATCGGCGACCCACAGGTCCTTGAGCTCTGGCAGGGCCCGGAGCGGGGTGAGGTCGGGGATCTGCCCGGTGTTGCCGAGATAGAGCCAGCGCAGGCGTGGGAGATGCGCCAGGGGCGTCAGATCGGTCACCGCGGTGTCGTCGATGTCGATCTCGGTGAGGGCGGGCAGCCGGGTGAGCGGTGCGAGATCGGACACCCATCGACATCGCCAGAGGCAGAGCCGGGTGACGCTCGTCCCGCTGAGCTGATCCACCAGCGGCCGCAGGCCGCCGGCCGGTTCGGTGGCCTCGGTCAGGTCCAGCCGTTGCAGGTGGGCCAGCGGGGTGAGGAGGCGGCCGTCCCACCCCGCCGGAGGTGAGATGCGGAGATCTGTCAGCGCCGGCAGGCTCGCGAGGAAGTCTCGGCTGACCGTCGTGTTCGGCACGCCGAGAGCGGTCAGGTTGTCCAGACCGGCGAGGGCGGTGAGTTCCTGCTGGGCCGAGAGCCGGAAGAACTGCAGGCTGGTGAGGCTCGGCAGGGCGGCGACCGGGCCCAGATCCAGGAGTCTCTCGTTCACCCAGAGCTGGAGAAAGGCGAGCTCCGTGTGCTTGGCCAGGCTCGCCAGATCGCCGGTGACATCCGCGTTGGCCGAGAATTCCGTCAGGTGTGGCACGTCGGCGAGCTGTGCGAGATCAAGGTTCTGGTTGAGCCACAACCGGGTCCTGGTGAGATGGCGGAGCTTCGGCAACGCGGGGATGAGCGTGGCGTTGTTGATCAACGCCTCGCCGTGGTCCAGGGGAGCGTCGGCGAGGACCCGGTCGGCGTAGTCGTGCGGGTCGAAGTATTCCCAGGCGGTGGTGAGCGCGCGCTGCACGCGAGGGCGCGGGTCGGTGCGGAAACGGGCCAGAACGGCGATGGCCGCAGGCCCGTTGACCAGGGCGACCGTCCGTACGATCGCGGTGGCCTGGGGTTCGCTCACGGTGCCGAGGTCGGCCGGGAGATCCGCGAGAAGTGGTTCGCCCACGGCGGCCAGGGACCGGGCTTCGGCGATGGACCGCGGAAGCAGCCCCCGCAGACTCGAACGGATCTCGCCGAGAATTCCCGGCTCGACTGTCGGCGCGGTCTCCAGGCACGCCGCGGCGAGCAGCCGTAGTCTCCGGGCCCGCTTCGGTTGCCGGTCGGCCAGCCGCAGCAAGCCGTCCAGCAGATGCGTGCGGACGGGAGCGTTGGCGTGACCGGCGGCCAGAATGACGGTCTCGCGCCAGGTGTCGAGGTGGGCGTGCTCCAGCAACGCGCCCGCGTGGCCTTGTTCGGCCGCCTCGCGCGCGGCCAGGTATTCCTGGAAGGTGCGGTGGACGAAGTCCATCCGGTCGGGCACCGGCTCCCGCAGGATGCCGCTGCGTTGGACGATGTGCTCGAGCACCGCCTCGGCCGGTGCGGAGATGTGCCGGATGCCGGCCAGCCGGTGGCCGAAGCGCTGGGCGGCCTCGGCCCGGCTGAGCTCGGTGCGGCCGTTCTGCGTCATCCACCAGGCGACTTCCTGCAGCAGCTGGGCCTGGTCCCGGCTGGTGAGTTCGGGCAGTGCGGTGGGCACGCGCCGCTGGGAGTCGCGCCGGTGCAGCAGCATGTCGATCGCGGCCTGGTAGATGTCCATCCGGTTGCGCGGCAGATTGCTGTCGCGGTCGAGGTTCAGCGCGCACAACATCGCGCACAGCAGCGGGCTGGCTGCGAGATTCTGCAGATGGGCGCTCCCGTCGAGTTGGACGAGCAGCCGCTGTTCGTAGCCCGGCAGCAGGTGCGCCTCGCACGGCAGGTCTCCGGCTCGGCGGACAGCGTCGTGCCAGTGCCGGATCAGTGCCTTCACGTCGGCCGGGCCCATGCGTTCGAGGAACACCGAGGTGAACCCCTCGGTGTCCAGCCACCGGGCGGACGCCGCGGCCGGGCGGGAGGTGACCACCATCCGGATGTCGGGGTAGGCGGACAGGAGACCGCGGAGCCATTCCCGCACAGCCCGCCGCTGGGACCCGGGCACCTCGTCGACGCCGTCGATGCAGAGGATCGCCCCGGCGCTCAACCGGCGGTGCACCCAGCCGGGCGGCATGAGCCCGGCGATCGAGGACGCGGTCAGTTCCAGGAACCGTTCCGGCGGTGGCAGGGGTTGGGCGACGTGGTCACGGAGCCGGATCAGAAACGGTGTGCGCCCGTTCCAGCTCTCCAGCGGCCCGGTGAATCCGTGCCGGGCCGCCGTGACCGCGATCCACTGCATCAGCGTGGTCTTGCCGGATCCCGCGTCGCCGCGCAGCAGAACCCGCGCGGCGTCGCCGAGAGCCTGCTCGGCCCGGACCGAGGCGCTGTCGTCCGTCCTGTCCTGGTGCAACTGCCCCGGATCCCAGGGATGCGCACCGCGACGAGGCGTGCGGCCGTTCCCGCCGGTGACCGCGAGGCTGATGTAGGCGATGCTCAACGGGGTGCGCAGCCGGTAGCGGTGCACGTCGACGCCGAACAGCTCCAGGTGGTCCAGGGTGGCGAGCAGCAGGCTCAGATAGTCAGATAGCGATCGCGGAACGCGGCGTCGTGCCCCGTGCCGGTCGGCGCGTCCAGGCTGGTGACCGGCAACCGGGCCAGCATCTCGGTCAGCCCCTCCGCGACGGTGGTCAGCCGTTCGAGGATCTGCACGGTGGCCCGGGCCTGGAACGGACCGAGCTGGATCACCAGCTGGGTCAGGCAGGTGCAGCACTCGTCGAGCACCCGGCCGTACAGGTGGGCTGCCGCTGCGTTCAGGCCGGCCCGCTCGGGGACGTCCGGTAGCTGCCGCCGCAGCCGGGAGGCCATCAGCGCCGGGTCGACGTCGTCGGTGAGCAGTGCCGGGTCCGACAGGTCGGCGGTCCGCAGTGTTTCGGCCACCGCGTCCAGCACCGCGGCCACCTCGTTGTCGGGCAGGGCGTGGTTGCGCCCGCGAACCATCGGCCGCAACCGTTCGTACACGGTGTCGACGATGTCGTCCAGGCGCCGGCCGGCCCGGCGCATCCCGAGGTCATCGGTGACGCCGGCGCCGATCAGCTCGATGAGCGGCGCCTCGCGCTCGCGTCGATCGTGGCGGCGTCCCAGCCAGCGCTTCACCACCGGGGTCACCACCGAGCTCGCGGTGCGCAGCAGTGCCGTCTCGATCACACCCACACCTGGCCTCCTCGGCGCGGTACCGACCGGCCGACGTGCCGGTGTCCCTGCCATCGTCGCGGAGACCGGCTACCCGCGCAGCGGGCCGCTGACCGGGATGACCCGAGCGGACGCCGCCAACCGGGAGCGGGAGATCCTGCGGGCGGCGGTGCGGGACTGGACCACCGCGAAGGCGAGCAGCAGCTCGGCCACATCACCGCCGTAGTACATCAGGGTGGCTCCGGCCTGCCGGTCCGCGACGGTCGCCGGAATCTGGACGTAGGCGCCCGCGTAGAGCAGTTGCGACAGGGTGGCGTGGGCCGCGATCGCCACCCCGAGCAGCACCAGCCGGGCGAGCACCGACGGCCGGTGCGGGGCCGGGTCCGCACCCGCGACCACCCAGGCGACCAGGCCGCCGGACAGGATGAAGTGGATCGTGACCAGCTGGTGCAGCGCCGGTTCGGTGAGCGTCCGGGCGTACAGCGGGGTCAGATAGAGGATCGCCAGGCCGCCGGTGGTCAGCAGCAGCGCGGCGACCGGGTGGGCGACGGCGCGGGCCGGGCGGCTGCGCAGCAGCCGGGTCAGGCGGCGGGCCGTCCGGACCGGCAGGGTACGCAGCACCAGCGTCACCGGCGCACCCAGCACCAGGGCCAGCGGCGCCACCATGGCCACCAGCAGATGCTGCAGCGCGTGCCCGGCGAAGTCGTGCACCGGCAGGACCAGCCCGGCGGTCAGGACGGCAGCACCGGTCTGGAACGCGGCCCCCCGCCAGGCATTCCAGCCCGCGATCCGCAAGCTCTGCCACTCGTAGCCGAGGGCGATCAGCAGCACGAGGAGGGGCAGCCCGTAACCGGGGGCGTGTCCCGTCACCGGACCGGCACGCGGTCGTCCGCGCCGCGCTGCACGGCCCAGCCGGCGAGCACCAGCACCGCCCCCACCGCCAGGAACGCGAGGTCCCACCACAGCCGGCCGGCACCCTCCCGCACGTGGTGCACACCCAGGACCTGGTGGTCGATGATGCCCTCGACCAGGTTGAACAGGCCCCACCCGGCCAGCATCCAGCCCCACAGCGCGCGCGACGTCCAGGCGGCCCGCCGGTCGCGGCTGACCCGCGAGTAGAGCAGCCCGATCCCGCCGAGGACGAACAGCCACGTCACGACGTGGAAGAGCCCGTCCCACAGGGTGTTCATCCGCAGGCCGTCAACGGTGTCCGGGGAGTAGTAGCGCACGCCGATGCGGTCCGAGTCGGTGCCGGTCAGCAGGTGATGCCACTGCAGCAGCTGGTGCAGCAGGATGCCGTCGACGAAGCCGCCGAGGCCGATACCGAGCAGGAGCCCGGGAGCACGCAGAAGTCTCGCCATGCGCTGCGCCTACCCGCGCGGCGGCCGTTCATGTGTGCGCGGCGGGACACCGGTCGGCCCCGAAGGGCCGGGGCGGGGCCCGGCCGGGCCATCGGGCCGGGTAGCCGAGTCGTCGTGCCGATCCCACCGCTATGGAGGTTCTGATGTTCAAGCACGTCGACTACCTGCAGTTCCAGGCCAAGCCGGAGAAGCCGGACGCCCTGCTCGCGGCCAAGATGCAGGAGCTGGTCGGTGGCCAGTTCGGTGAGATGACCGTGATGATGCAGTACCTGTGGCAGGGCTGGTCCTGCCGGGTGCCGGGCAAGTACAAGGACATGATCATGGACATCGCGACCGAGGAGATCGGTCACGTGGAGATGCTCACGACCATGCTGGCCCGGCTGCTCGAGGGCGCGCCGGCCGAGGCGACCGAGAAGGCCGCCGCCGCGAACCCGCTGCTCGCCGCGGTGCTGGGCGGCCAGAGCCCGCAGCACGCGATCGTCAGCGGCGGCGGCGCGCTGCCCCGTGACTCGCAAGGCGTGCCGTGGAACGCCGGCTACATCGCCGCCAGCGGCAACCTGCTCACCGACTTCCGGTCCAACGTGGCCGCCGAGGCGCAGAGCCGGCTCATGACCAGCCGGGTCTACAACATGACCGACGACCGCGGGGTCAAGGACATGCTGCAGTTCAACCTGGCCCGGGACACCTACCACCAGCAGCAGTGGTTGCTCGGCATCGAGAACCTGATCGCCGACGGCCTGGTCGAGGACGAGATCGAGGGCTCGAACCGCGAGGACGAGAAGGAGTTCGCCCGCCGCACGTTCTACAGCTTCGACCCGGCCAGCACCGCCGGTGAGGGCCGCTGGGCGCAGGGCCAGTCGCTGCTCGGCGAGCAGATCGAGTACGTGCCGGACGCTCAGCCGCTGACCGACGACCAGCCGCTCGGGCCGGCCCCGGATCCGAAGCTGTACGTCACCTACGACGGCTCGATGGGCAAGGGCAAGCCGGGCACCGGCGCCGGCGCGCACGCCCAGGGTGTGGCCAACGTGGTCAACAAGATCAAGGGAGCCCTGGACTGAGCACCACCGGGAAAGCCAAGGAGCCGGGTCGCCACGGAGGCGACCCGGCTCCTTTGTGTCCGGCGGACCAGTAGGGCCTTGTCGTGGTCCTGCCTGAGTCCGTCGTGTTCGATGCGCCAGCGTAGTTTCGCCAGCCGGATCAGGCTGCGCTTGGCGGTGGTGGCGGGCAGGTTCGACAGCCAGTACTTGACCGGCTCGGCTGCACCGGCCGGCCATTTTGCGATCAGCCACGCCTCGGGCAGGTCCTGGCCCAGATGCGCCGTCCGGACGGCCGGTCCGGCCGGGCGGACCCGCTGGAACACAAACCGCGAGCTCATCGGCACCGGCCGGCCGTTGCGGCGGCGTGAGCTGTCGCGCCAGGTCACCTGTCGTGCGGCTTGCGGGCCGGCCTGCAGGAGCAGGTAGCGGAGCGTGGGCGAGCCCCAGCCGAGCAACTCGTCGATCATCTCCAGGGCCAGGCGCCATTGTGGAGCCGTATCTGGCAGCGGCGCGGCCTGGCCATGCGCACCGACAAGATCGCCGCGCACTACCAGGCCGCGCTCACCCCGGCCGGGATCCTGCTCTGGACCGAACCATGATCCGAGAGACGGTTCCTAGCGGCGGACGGACTTGGGGGACAGGGCCAGGCCCAGCCCGATCATGCCGAGGCCGAGGACCAGGTGCAGCCAGTCGTCGGCCGTGTTGACCGGCACGAAGTTGGCCGAGCTGTCCTGGCCGACGATCAGGCCGTACAGCCACAGCACGAGGTAGATCGCGCCGCCGGCGATGAGGTACGTGCGGGCGCCGGAGACCGTACGGGCCAGCGCGAAGGCCGCCAGCCCGAACAGCAGGTGGACGATGTTGTGCAGGATCGACACCTGGAAGATGCCGAGCAGCTTGGCCTCCGAGTGGTGCCCGGCGAAGCTCATCGTGTCGAAGTCGCTGGTGATGCCCGGGATGAAGCCCAGGATGCCGACGAGCACGAAGACCGCACCGACGGCGAGCGCGGCGGTCTGGATGCGGGTCCGGGTCCGCGCGGATGCGGAAGAAGTACGGGCCATGGGTCACTCCTTATTGCAAGGGAACGCCCGGATGCCCTCCCGAAGTGCGCACAAACGCAGTTTCGGTGGCGCTTCCGGCGGTATTTCCGGTATCAAACGGGACCTCCCGGTGCTCCTTCTCACCGCTACCACCGGTGCGACACCACGGGAGGAACCGGTATGCAGCACAATCCGAGCCGGCTGTCCGCGCGCGGGCCGATCGACCCGCGTCACGGCTTTCCACGCTGGTACAAGGACACGGCCGGGGTCCGCCTCGAGCCGGCCTTCGATCCGCTCGATCCGCGTACCCCGGCCATGGGCGACCTGCCCGACCCGGCCGCGCCGGTCAGTTTCCCGCGCAACTTCCCCGACGAGGCGTTCTACTTCCTCGCCGAGGCGGAGCTGCCGATCGGCGGCTCCGCCCGGCCGGGCCGGGCCCGGGTCGTGCTGGCCCTGGAGGCCGCCTTCGCCGGCACCGGCGCGGTCGCCGACAGACAGCAGCAGGTCTTCGCGCGGGTCCGGGTGCGCCTCGACGGCGGCATCCCCGGCGCCGCCTACACCTTCACCCACCCGTACGGGCAGACCGACCCGCTCGTGGCCGACGAGAACGGCCGGGTGTTCGTCACCGACGACGTCGGCGCCGCGCCCCTGCTGTTCGACACCGCCGTGACCGACGGCGAGGTGGCACCGTTCCTGCGCTGGAACGCGGACGCGCCCGGCGGCTACCTCGGTGACGGCGGGGTGGAGCACACCGTCACCGGCAGCCCGCTGGGCTTCGACTTCTTCCGCGTCGAGGGCCCCGGCGTGGGTGACGTGGCCGGCGCGACCCCGGACCCGGCCGACCCCGGCAACCTCGACAAGGTCTTCACCGACCTGTTCACGCTCCAGGGCCGGATCTCCACCGTGGCCGGCGCCGAGGCGACCCGCGCGGTGTACTCGCGCAGCTCCGGTCGCCTGGTGCTGGACGTGTTCGCGACCAGCGAGCCGGGCCAGACCCTGCACGCGGCCGGCGCCACCATGACCGGCTCGGGCACGGGCTACCACGTCCGGGCCGCCGCGACCGCCGTGCCGGCCACCGTGGACATCGTCAACACCACCGACCTCCCGCCGACCGTCACCACCATCGCGGTCACCGACGCCGTGACCGTGACCGTCGCCGACTACGACCTCGCCCAGCAGCGGCTCAGCGTCGAGGCGGCCTCGTCCGACCTGGACGACCCGCCGGTGCTGACCGTGGCCGGGTTCGGCCCGCTCACCGCCGGCAAGCAGGAGTTCGCCGCGGTCGACGGGCCGCCCACCACGATCACCGTGACGTCCTCGCACGGCGGCAGCGACACCCGGCACGTGCTGGTCACCGGGCCGGCCGCGGACCCCGACCCGCTCACCGCCGCGGCGGGACCCGACCGGCTGGCGACGGCGGCCGAGGTGGTGACCCTCGACGCGGGTGCCAGCACCGGCGCCGGGCTCGCGTACCACTGGGAACAGATCACCGGGACGCCCGTCACCCTGACCGGCGCCGACGAGGTCCGGGCGACCTTCGTGGCGCCCGCCGCGGGGGCGCTGGAATTCCGGCTCACCGTGCAGTCGGCCGCCGGCAGCGCCACCGACACCGTGTCGGTGCAGGTCAGCCCGTCGGTACCGGGTACCGACACGGTCACCGTCGACCGGGCGGAGTTCCGCACCGACTCCCGGCGCTGGCGCATCGAAGGCACCGCCACCGGGCCGCTGCCGGACCGCGTCACGGTGACTCTCGGCGGCCTGGAGATCGGCAGTGCGCCGGTCGGCACCACCTTCGCCTGGGACGTGCGCCGCACGGTGATCCCCGGTGAGACCGGCCTGACCCCGGCGCCGGGGGCCCGCGTGGACATCACGACCAGCCGGGGCGGTGCCGGGTCGAGTCCCGTCACCATCCGCAACTGAGGGGACAGCGACCATGGGCTACTCGATCACCGGCGTCTTCACCGAGGCCTGCGACTGCACCCTGATCTGTCCCTGCTGGCTCGACGACGCCCCCGACGAGGACCACTGCACCGGGCTGTTCGCCTGGCAGCTCGACGGCGCCGCCACCATCGGCGGCACCGCCGTCGGCGGCCTGCGGGTGGTCAGCGTCTCGACCCACTCCGGCGGCCGCCGGGCCGGCGCCACCACCACCGCGGTCTTCGTCGACGAGGCCGCCGACGACGAGCAGTTCGAGTTGCTCGCCGCGGCCTTCAGTGGCCGGCTGGACGGGCCGCTGGCCGAGCTCGCCGCGGTCAGCGGGGCGGTGCTGCAGCGCAGCCGGGCCCGTATCGAGGTCAGCGCCGACCGCACCGGCTGGCACATCTTCGTCGGCCGGCCGGCCCAGGCGCCGGTGGCCGGGGCCGGGCTGGTCGAGGTGACCGGCAACCCGGCGGTCTTCGGCGGCGAGGACGAGCCGCTGACCCTGACCCACACCGCGCTGGACACCGAGCTCAGCGTGGCCGGCCCCGGACAGGTGGTCGCGCACCGCACCGACCAGCTCGCGGTCCGCGTCCCGGCTCTGCCCGGCGCGTACCTGGACGTGCGCGGCCGCTCGGCCATGCGGGGCCGGTTCCGTTACGTCCACGCCGCCGCGACCGCGGTGGGGCCCCGGTGACTTTCCCGCAGCAGCAGGTCCTTCGGGGGAGGGTCCTGCTCTGGGGCGGCGTCACCGTCATCGCCGTGGCCGCCTGGCCGGCGATGACGGTGACGCACCGCTCCGGGCATCAGCACCCCATGACCGCCGGTCCGGCCCTGACCGGCTGGCTGGTCATGGTGGTCGCGATGATGCTGCCGACGACGCTGCCGCTGCTGGAGCTCATGCGCCGGCTGCTGGCCGCGCGGGGAGCCGCGCCGGCGGTCGTGGCGCTGGTCGCCGCCGGGTACGTGGCCGTCTGGACCGGCACGGGGGCGGTCCTGGTCACGGTCCAGCTGGCGGCCGGCGCCTGGCTCGAACGCCGTTCCTGGGTGCTCGACCATCCGCGGGCCCTGCTCGGCGCGGCCCTGGTGCTGGCCGGCGCGTACCAGTTCAGCGCGGTCAAGGACCGGTGCCTGACCGCCTGCCGGAGCCCCCGCGGGGTCGCCATGCTGCGCTGGCGCGGCGTCCACCCGGCCTGGGCCGAGGCCGCCGACATCGCGGTGCGCTACGCGGTGTCCTGTGTGGGCTGCTGCTGGGCCCTGATGGCCGTCGGCCTGGTCGCCGGGGCCGGCTCGCTGATCGCGATGGCGCTGCTCACCGCGCTGATGGCGGCCGAGCGCCTGACCCGCCACGGTGCCGTGCTGGTCCGCCCGGCCGGCGCCGCGGCTCTCATCGTCGGCTGCGCGCTGCTGCTCGGCGTGGACACGATCTTCACCGCCTGACCCTTCCGGAGATCCCGATGCCTGACCTGACCTACGACGTCGTCGCCGTGCAGTTCCCGATCGTCTACACCAACGACGGCGACCACGATCCCGACGGACTGCTCTACACGCTGCGGGCGTACGTGCCGCTGCTCGACTGGGCCCGGGCCCGGTGGGACGACGACGACCGGTTCCTGCCGCGTACCCACGAACGCATCCAGCATCTGCAGCTCATTGTGGACGGGCTGGACCGCTACGAGCGCATGCGCGGGCGGCTGAGCCCGGGCGACCCGCTGCTGACGTACGGGACCGACCCGGCCGACCTGATCAATGAGCGCGACGACAGCGGGCTGGACCCGCGGCGGCACACGATCACGCAGAACCTGCGGGCGACCGTCGACGAACTGGTCCAGGCGCTCGAGCTGGTCACCGGCGGCACCGTCACCGCGCTCCCCCCGGACCCGGCGACCCGGGCCCAGTGGGCGGCGAGCTTCGCCGCTGGGCTGGTGGCGGCCCGGACCGCGTTCGAGGAACGGCTGGCCAAGCTGGAGGTGGACGACCACGTCGCGCTGCGGCACGTCGCCCGGCAGAGCGGCCTCGGCCTCGACCGGGTGCGCCGGCTGCTGTTCAACGACCACCGCACCGACGTCCGCGGCCTGGGCGAGCGCACGCCGGCCCACGACCGGTTCAACCCGCTGCGCCCGGTGCCGGTGGTGCGCCCGCTGGTGCTGCGGGCCGCCCTCGGCGCCCGCGTCGACGTGCACTTCGAGAACCGGATCCGCGATCGCCGGGTCGGTCTGCACCTGCAGGGCGACGGTGCCGGCTCGGTGCGCACCGGCGACGGCGCGGCGGTGGGCCGCAACGAGCCCACCACGGTACGGCCGGGACAGCACCGCACGTACCACTGGCACGCCGCCCGCGAGGGCGTCTGGGTGGTCAACGACCTCGGCGATGTCCGCGGGACCGAACGGGGAACCGACGCGCACGGGCTGTTCGGCGCGTTCGTCGTCGAGCCGGCCGGCGCCACCTGGCACGACCCCGAGACCGGGGAGCTGCTGACCGGCACGGCGTTCGCCGACGGCCCGTACGCGGACGTGATCGTGCCCGGCGACCGGCCGACGGCCGACTTCGTCGACTTCCACCTCGACGGGGTCCCGCACAACCACCGCGAGTTCACCGTCTTCATGCACGACGAGCCCGAGGTGCACAGCGGCCAGATGCTGATCGGCGAGCACACCGTCATGCCGCTGTCCTACCGGGCCGAACCGATGCCCCAGCGCCTGCCGCACCGGATGCGCCGCCACGCGGAGGCGACCGCCGGCCGGCCTCTGCCGCCGCCCGGCGAGATCGACTTCGCCGCCGTCGCGATCGAGGTCGACGATGACCTCAGCGAGATCTTCCACATCGGCCGCGACCACGAGGGCCGCTTCCTCGAACGCGTCGCCGGCGAGGAACAGCACCACAGCTCCTGGCTGTTCGGTGACCCGGTGACCCCGATCTTCCGCGCCTACAAGGGCGATCCGGCCCGGGTCCGGCTGGTGCACGCCGGTGTCAAGGAGACCCACGTCTTCCACCTCCACGTGCACCAGTGGCGGGCGGTCCCGCAGGACACCGCGCAGCCGTCGGTGTTCCGGCCGGGGGAGCCGCGCGGCTCGCAGCTGATCGACTCGATCACGATCGGCCCGCAGACCGCCGTCACCATCGACCCCCTGTACGGCTCCGGCAGCCGCCAGCGGGCGCCCGGCGACGTCATCTGGCACTGCCACCTGTACCCGCACTTCCACCACGGGATGTGGGGGCTGTGGCGCAGCTTCGACCGGCTGGTCGACGGGTCGGTCAGCGCGTACCCGGACGGCACGCCGGTGCACCCGCTGCGGCCGTTGCCGGGGCGGGACCCGGAGCCGCGTACGGATCAGCAGCCGGGCTTCCCGTGGTTCATCGACGCCGAGTTCCCGCAGAAGGCGCCGCCCCCGCCCGCGGTGACGCGGGAGTTCCTCGGCGGTCGCCGCCGGCTGCTGGGCCTGCCGCCGCACTCGGCGAAGGAACTGGCGGCGTTCGCGCCCGGAGTCGTCGCCGACCCGCGTCCCGGCGCACTCTTCGTGGACCTGGACGGCGACGCCCGCGCCTGGAACGACGCGGCCGGGCTGCCCGCACCCCGGACCCTCAGCTACGAGATCCGGGTCCGCGCCGACGAGGTGCCCTACAACTCCCACGGCTGGCGCGACCCGCGCGGCCACCACTACCAGATCACCAAGGTCACAGTGACCGACCCGGCGGCCGGCGACGGCGCCCCGGTGGAGTTCACGCCGCCGGCCGAGCGGATCGAGCCGTTCTTCCCCCGGGCCAACCACGGTGACATCGTCGAGCTGCGGATGGTCAACGAGCTCGGCACGATCGGCCCGGACGGCTTCGACCTGCCCATCCTGCCGGTCGAGTGCGGCCTGCACGTGCACCTGGTCAAGTTCGACGTGCTGGCGGCCGACGGCTCCTCCACCGGCTTCAACTACCTGTCCGGGGCCAGCTGCCCGGAGGCGGTCGCGGACGCGCCGGCCGAGCCCGGTGACCCGCCGGCCAACGTCGGGTTCCACCGCTGGGTGGTCGACGAGGAGTTCGGGCCGTGCTTCTTCCACGACCACCTGCTGGCCAACTACCGGCAGAAGCACGGGCTGTTCGCCGCGCTGATCGCCGAGCCGGCCGGGTCGCGCTGGCTGCGGCCCGATCAGGAGACCGTCGCGTGGTCGGGGCCGCAGGCTGTGGTGCTGCCGCCGGTGGACAGCGGGCTGCCGCCGTACCGGGAGGCCTGTCTGGCCATCGGGGACTTCGTGCCGCTGGTCGACGCGGACGGCCGCCCGCTGAACCCGCCGCACGAGCTGAGCGGTGACGACGACCCCGGTGCGATGGCGGTCAACTACCGCTGCGCCCCGCTGACCTTCCGCGGCGACGACCCCTCGCAGTGGTTCAGCAGCAGCGGGGACCGGGACGACCCGGACACCGAGATCATCCGGACGTATCCGGGGGAGCGGCTGCGGATCCGGCTCATCCAGGGCTCGCACGAGGAGCAGCACAGCTTCGTCACGCACGGGCTGCGCTGGCGCCGGGAGTGGCACAACGACCGCTCGGTGCTGGTCAACCAGCAGACCATCGGCATCTCCGAGGCGTTCACCCTGGACATCGACCCGGCCGACGCCGGCGGCTACTCCTCCGGCGACCACCTGTGGCACTTCGCCGCGCTGGACGATCTGTGGCTGGGCTGCTGGGGCCTGGTCCGGGCGCTGGCCCCGAGCGCCGGCAACCTCGAGGAGCTGCCCCCGCTGCCCGGCACCATCGAGGACAACGATCTGCCACCCCGGCCCGCGGTGCCCTGGGGAGCCGGCGGGGACCGGGTCCGCGAGTTCGTCGTCACCGCCCGCCGGCACGAGCACGAGTACGACGGCCGCCGGCTCACCGACCCGTGGGGACTGATCTTCGCGACCGCCGCGGGCTGGCGCGACGAACCGGTCGAGGAGGGCTCGGAGCGGATGCGCCGGCGTGCCGTCGGCGTGCACGACACCGGTGAGCCGCTGGTGCTGCGGGCCCGCTCCGGCGAATGGGTACGGGTCATGCTGATCAATGAGCTGCTGCCGGACCCGGACGACCCGGTGCTGCCGCCGTTCGGGGTGGAGCCCGCCCCGCCCCGGCTGCCGCTGGAACGCCTCGACGAACTCGGCAACCCGAGCGGGCGCACTGTCTCGCCGCGGGTGTCGCTGCATCCGAGCCTGCTGCGCTACGACGTGGTCAGCGACGACGGCGCCGACGTGGGTACCAATCACGACGGCACGGTCGGCCCGCTGCCCGCCCACGACGGCGGCCACGGCGGTCACGAGGCGACCGGTCAGGTGATCTTCCGTGATCCGGCGTCGCACGGGCACGAGGAGACGAACTGGCGCGAGTACTGGTGGTACGTCGACGAGCACCTCGCGCCGCCGTCGTACGCCGACGGGCCGGGCCAGGTCTGCGGCCTGCAGGACCGGGCGGACGTGCGCAACCACCGCCACCACGGCCTGATCGGCGCGCTGGTGGTCGAGCCGGACGACGTCACCCCGGCCGACCCGGTCACCGGCCGGGAACGCTGGACCGGCCCGCAGGTGCTGCTGCGCGACGAGCACGGCCGGGTGGTCGCCAACGAGCAGGTGCTGCTGGTCCAGGACGGGCTGCGGCACTTCGTGGCGGGCCACCCGGACCTGCCGGTGCGCGACGTGGTCCCGGGTGACGACCCCGAGGACGCGGGCCAGAAGGGCATCAACTACGGCTCGGCCGTGGTCCACCCGCGCGACGTGCTCACCCGCGACGACCCGCCGACGCCGCTCTGGGAGGCCGAGACCGGGCAGGAGCTGTGGCTGCACGTGGTCGGCGCCGCCGACAAGCCCCGCAACCACACCTTCACCGTGCACGGCATGGCCTGGCCGGCGGCGCCGTGGCAGGGCGACGGCCCGTGGGAGGGCTCGTTCTCCGGCCTGACCGCGGGCACGGCCCGGACGCTGCGGATGACCGCCCGGCACCGCGGCGACCACGCCTACCGGTCAGGGGCTTTCCGCTGGTCGGTGGAGAACGGTCTGTGGGGCATCCTGCGGATCAAGTGAGGGCCGGACCGGTCAGGGCAGCTCCCAGCGCTGCCGGTCGGCGCCCGAACAGCTCTCGATCCGTACGCCGGCCCCCGAGCGGGAACCCGAGCCCGGATCGGTGAGACAGCCGCCGCCGGCCAGGGCGACCAGCGTACGGTCGGCGCCGGCCTGCCACTGCCCGGATCGGCGGCCGTCACAGCCGGCGAGCCGGACGGTGCCGTCGTCGGCCGCCACCGCACACTTGCCGACGACCCGCAGGGTGCCGTCGGTGGCGACGGTCCACACCTGGGCGGCGGTCTCGTTGCAGGTGAAGACCTGGATGTGGTTGCCGTCGACGGCGATCGCGCCGTTGAGGTCCAGGCAGAGCCCGCCGAGGCCGTGGATCCGGCCGACCCGGTCCGCCGGGGGCGGCGCGAGCCGGTCGGTCGGGGCACTGGTGGTCGTCCGGGCCGGGGCCGGGCTCGTGCGGGTGGGGGTCGACGCCGGTGCCGAGGTGGGCGTGGAGCTGGTCGTGCTGCGGCTCCGGGTGGGAGGGGTGGTCCGCGCCGTCACGGCCGGCGGCGGATCGGTGGTGGCCGGGGTCGGCTCCGGGACCGCGACGCTGGGCAGCGGGACGTCCGCCGGCAGGGCCGTCCGGGTGCCCGGCTCCGGGAGCATCGCCCACACGATCGCGGCCACGCCGGTCACGGCCAGCACCACGACCAGGGCCAGCACCAGCAACGGGCGGTGGCGCCGCACTCCCCGCGGCGGGGGAGCGGGCGCCGCGCCGGGCGGCGGGGCGTCAGGCGCGGATGGCGCGACCGGCTCCGCCGCGGCCTCCGGCCACGTGTGATCGGAGGGTTGCGGCGGCGCGCCGCCGGGCTCGTCCCGCAGGTACGGACGCACCAGCAGCGGATCGGCCTCGTCGTCCCGGTCGGTCATCGTGTCCCATCGCCAGTGCCGCGCAAAGATCGCTCTGCACGGTACCTCGGGCGGTCACCCACGGCAGCCCGGCAGCTGCGCCGCCCGGCCGCCTGGCCGCCGCTCAGCCCGGCAGCTTGGCCGGCGAGGCCGGGAACAGCCCGTCTCCGATCAGCCGCACCAGCCGGGCCCGGACCGGGACCGCCCAGGGCGGCGGCGGTCAGCGCTTCCAGAAGGCCTTGCGCTGCGTCGGCGGCGCGAAATTCTCCAGCGTCTCCCGGGCCAGGGCCCACTTGTCCGGCAACCCACCGTCGGCCTTGAGCCGGTCGACGAGATCCCGCAGCGCCTTCAACTCCGCGTCGTCGCGGCCCTCCAGCAGCGCACCCAGCCGGCTGGCCAGGTCGGCCAGCAGATCGCGGCGTTCCCGAGCGGACCGTCCCTCGGCCTCGCGCAGCCGGGTCGCCTCGATCGCGACGATGGCCGTCAGGTCGGCCAGGGTCAGCGGTGAGCTGCCCGGCGCCGCCATCTTGCCGCTGCGGCCCGCCGCCTGCAGGCCGGACGGCATCTGGGCGAACGGCTTGGGCCCGGAACGCATCGACGAGGCCCGCGCCGGCGCGAAGCCACCGATCCGGGGTCCGGCGGCCGGCGGTGGGACCGGCGCCGACATGGACGCCAGCACGATGCCCCCGGCCGCGGGCGCGTCGAACATGTCCCAGCCCGACGGCGACTCCACCGGCTGGGTCACCCGGCGCACCTCGCCGCCTTCGGTCACCACCCGGCTGTCCACCGCGACGAAAGCGGTGAACCGGCACAGCACCCGGTAGCGCAGCGACGTGGCCACGATGGTCTGTTCCAGGTCGCGCTGCCCGGTCAGGTACCGGTCCTCCAGCTCGCGCAGCCGGGCCCGGGCCCACTGCGCGGTGACCGCCGGCTCCGCGCTGTCACGGACCGGGATCTCGCGCACGAACTCCTCGTCGTCGCGGGTGCGGCCACGGACGGTCAGCGTGCCGCCGGCGGTCCCGGTGTAGCGGCCGAACACGACCAGCGGCACCCCGGGGAACACCGTCTGCGCGGGCGCCGGGTCGACGCTGAAGCCGGCCGCGGTGACGGTCACGTCGGTGAGCACCGGTGCGGCGATCCGCCGGTGGATCTGCGCCATCGCCTCGTCGAGCCGGTCCTCGCTCTCCACCAGCTCGCAGCGGCCCGCGCCGAGTGCGGCGAGCCGGCCCAGGAAACCCACGTTGACGGCCCGGTCGATGCCCACGGTGTGCACCCGGGTGGTGCCGATCAGGCCGGTGATCTCGGCCAGGATCTGGTCCTCGTTGCCGACCTGGCCGTCGGTGACGAGCACGAGCACCCGCTCCCGCGAGCCCGAGTCGGCGAGCAGGCTCAGCCCCTCGCGCAGCGGGACGAGCATCTCGGTGCCACCGCGCGCGTCGGCGCGCGACAGGTGTTCGACCGCGCGGAACCTGTTGCGGTCGGTCGCCTCGGACAGGCCGGTGCCGAGCGCGTCCGGCCGGTCGACCTGGTGGTCGAAGGTCAGCACGGCGAACCGGTCGGCGGTGGTGAGGGTGTCGACCACGCGGGCGGCGGCGCGGCGCGCGGCGACCATCTTCCAGCCGCCCATGCTGCCCGAACGGTCCAGCAGCAGCACCACGTCCTTGGGCCGGCCGGCGGTCGCGGCGTCGTCCGGCGGCACCAGTACGACCTGGTACGTCCCCTCGGGCCCGTCCGCCGTGGGGTCGGCGACACACACCGCGCCGGAGCCGTCACCGGCGTACGGCAGCCGCAGGATGAAATCCCGGTCCGCGCGCTCGCCGGGCGTGATCTCCACCCGGCCGCCCTCGCCCGTCACCGTGTGCAGACTGGAGCGGACCTCGCCGAGTCCGAGCCCGGCCGGATCGATGTCGACGCCGATGCTGAGCCGCAGCGGGTTCGGGAAGCCGGGCAGCAGCACCGGGGGAGTGATCCGGGAGGCGTCCGGTACCGCGTCGGTGTCCTGCGCCTGGCCGGAGCCGACCGCGGGCCCGGGCAGCGGCGCCCCGGGCACGTAGCGCGGCGCCACCACCAGCGGGAACCGGAACGTCGCCGCGCCGTCCTCCCAGGGCAGCGGTCCGACCAGCGACAACGCGATGGTGACCCGCTCACCGGGCAGGATGTTGCCGACCCGCATGGTGAACACGTCGGGCCGCTCCTCCTCGGCGATCGAGGCGCGCTGACCGGCCGCGACGGCCTGGTCGTAGTTCTGCCGGGCCTGGGCCCGTTCCTGCAGCTCGGCCTCGACCGTGCGGCCGTCGGCGGTCATCGTCATGCCGGTCACCGCGGCCCGGTCCGGCAGCGGGAAGACGTAGGTCGCCTCGAGCGGGGTGTCGTGCGCGTTGACGTACTCGGCGGTCACCGTGGTGCGGGCGACCAGGCCGCTGATCGCGGCCCGCACGTCGAGACGGTCCAGCGGCAGGTTGCCGCGCTCGGTGAGCAGGGCCCCGAGACCGGCGTCGGGCAGGATGCGGACGCGGCCGAGCTCCGCCGGATCCATCGGCTTGACGGACAAGGTCATGACGGGCTCCCATCGTCGAGGGTGTCGCCGGCGAGCAGGCCACGGGCGGCCAGCAGGTCCAGCAGAGGGCGGGCGGCGGTGGCGATGGCTTCGTAGTCGGCGGCGCCGGGGCGTACCGGAAGGACCAGGATCGCGCCGCCGCCCAGCGCGACGCCACCCACCGGGCGTGCCGCCGCGGGTAGCCCGGCCTTCGCAGCCGCGACCTCCGCCCCAGCGGCGACCGGCTGAGCCGCCGCCGATCCGGCCGCCGGCTCCGGTGCCGCATTCGCTGCCGCCGGCGCGGCCGCCCAGAAGCGGGGCCGTGCCGGGCCGTCGGCCACCACGGCTTCGTCGGTCACGATCAGCAGACTTTCCGGTACGCGGGCAGCAACCGCCAGCTCAGCGTCACTGGCACCGGCCAGCTCAGCCTGGATAGCCGCAAGCGAATGCCCCTCCGCCTGCCGCCGCTTGACCGCCACCAGCTGCAACAGGTGCCGCGGCCCGTACAGAGCGGTCCGCCCGCGCATCCCGGCGGGCCGGTCCACCAGCCCGGTGGTCGTGTACCACCGGATCGCCCGGCGGTCGGGCATGTCGCGCACCCGGCCGTTGGGCGCGCCGGGGTACTCGGCCGCCAGGGCCTGGCGTACCCGCTCGACCAGCTCGTCCATCGTCCACACGCCCACCACCATGACACTGTTAACGTGACACTGTCAACGTCAGGCCCGATGCATTTCTCTTGATCCCGCCCCGGGCCTGCCGATGCAGGACGTATGCCCGACGAAGCGATGGATCCGGCCGCCCGCGACGAGGTCTTCGCCGCCCTGCTCAAGCAGCACCCCGACGCGTTCGTCGGCGCTGTCTCGCCGATGGGGCTGGCCGTGCCGCTGCCCGAGGGTCTGGACATCGGCGGGCTGCGGCCGATCGTCGGGGCGCAGTCGGCCCTGGCCCTGGTGGTCACCGAGGATCAGAAGATCACGGTCGACGCCTGGCAGCGCGCCCTCGGCCAGGGACTCGCGAACTGCCTGATCCACCCGGTCGCCGCGCCCACCGAGCTGGTCCGGCTGCACCTGGTCGACATGACCCACCGGTACGGGGTCTTCCTCATGTTCCTCACCGGCCTGTCCGGACACCCGCACGGCCGGTCGCTGGAGCACGAGCCGATCCGGCCCCGCCTGGTCACCGTGCACAAGGACCAGGTCGCCGTGATCACCTCCGCCGACCCGGAGATCGCCCTGGTGCTGGGCTGGACGGCCGCCGAGCTGACCGGCACCCGCACGCTGGACCTGGTGCACCCGGACGACCAGCAGCGCGCCATCGCGAGCTGGATGGACATGCTGGCCAGCCCGCAAGGTGAGGCGCGCCGGGTCCGGCTGCGGCACCTGCACCGCGACGGGCACCCGATCTGGTTCGAGATCACCAACTACAACCTGCTGGCCGACCCCGGGAACCCGCGGGTGGTCGCGGAGATGCTCGACATCTCCGACGAGATGGCCGCCCAGGAGGCGCTGCGGGCGGGCGAGAAGCTCATGCGCCGGCTCACCGAGACCATCCCGATGGGCATCGTGCAGATCGACGCCGCCCGGCGCATCGTCTACCAGAACGAGCGCGCCGCCCGGGCCATCGGTGCGGGCCTCGGTGACGTGCTCGGCGACGACTACCTGCGCCCGATCGTGCCCGGGGACCGGCCGGACATCGACGCCGCGATCGCCGCGGTGCTGGACGCCGGGTCCGACGTCGACGTCGAGTACGGCCACCGCGGCGAGCGCGGCCTGCGCCGGGTGCGGGCCAACCTGCGGTCGCTGACCGCCGAGGGCGGCGAGGTCACCGGGGCCATCATCTGCCTCACCGACGTGACCGAGGACGTCCGGCTGCGCGACGAGCTCAAGCAGCGGGCCAGCTTCGACGCGCTCACCGGCTGCCGCAACCGCGCCTCCACGCTGAGCGCGCTCGGCGAGGCCCTGGCCGGGCCCGGCCGGACCCGCGGCACCGCGGTGATCTTCATCGACCTCAACGACTTCAAGCAGGTCAACGACCGGTACGGGCACGCGGCCGGCGACCAGCTGCTGACCCACGTGGCGAACCGGCTGCGCGGCGCGGTCCGCGACGGTGACGTGGTCGGACGGTTCGGCGGCGACGAGTTCGTGGTGATCTGCGCCGACGTGGCGACCGCCGAGCGGGCCCGCCGGATCGGGGAGTCGCTGCTGACCGCGCTGGGTGAGGGCTGCCTGGAGGTGGCCGGGGCGCAGCTGCTGCCCCAGGCCAGCATCGGCGTGGCTTGGGGCGACTCGGGCACCTGCGCACCGGACGCCCTCATCGCCCGGGCCGACACGGCGATGTACACGGCCAAGAAGACCCGCACCGGCCGCCTGGCCCTGGCCCTCGCCCAGTAAGAGCGGCCCGCAGCGGGCGGCCCGCAGCGAGCGGCCGCGGGAGAGCGGCCCAGGGAAATCGGCCCAGCACGAGCGGTCCAGGGAGCGGTTGACAGCTTCAGGAGCAGCGGCACAGTCCCAGCTCGGTGACCGGAACCTCGCAGGCCGGGCAGATGCCCGGTCCGGCCTGCCGTGGCGCGGGCAGCGACTGTCCCGGAAGGAAGTGCCGCGGTGCGTTCGCCGCCTTGATCCGCCGCAGCGCCCCAGCCACGTCGTCCTGACTCACCCGCCATCCCTCCGCCCGCAGCCCCCGGACGATCGCCGGCAGGTCCGCGCCACTGTTCCGCAGTTCCGTGACCGCCTCCCGGAATTGCGGCCAGGCGCCGTGCGGAGTCCGTCCCGTGCGCCGCGGTGCCGCTCCGGCCGGACGCGGTGCCGCGAATTGCCGGCGCGCCGCGCATTCGATTCCGGCCAGCGCCACCCGCACATCCTCGCGGGTGACCAGCGCCCATCGGCCGCCTCGGCAGCGGAATTGCTGATAAAGCCCGCCGACGTCGATCCGGGGCCGGTCCTCGCGCATTTCCTCGACCGCCGCGATGATCGCCGGCATCCCCGGCCGGCCGCGCTCGGCGCCGCGCTGGCCTGGTGCTCTATTGATCGAAACCCGCGGCTCCGGTGCGGCCCCGGCGCCGGGCAGCCACTTGCCCGCGTTTCCGGCCCGCCGTTCCTGCCGGGGTACGGACCATTCCCGGCTCCGGTCGTTCCACTGCTTCGCGCCCGTCGATTCCATGGCAACCCCCGGTCGTTTGACGTTGCCATGATCGTAAGTTTGCGGATATCGCGGAGCCCGATAACCGAACAGTTCGCGTCGCCTGACCGAATGGCCGTCCTCAGCTGCAGATGATGAATTCGGCGGCGGGATCGTGCGGCAGTGCGGGCCATCCCGCGATGACGAATGCGGCCCGTTCCCAGGTGCGCTCGGCCGCGACGAACGGGTCCTCCTCGGCCATCCACTCGGCGAAGTCGGCCGGGGTGGTCTCGCCCGCGGCGACGCGTTCGGCGTTGCGCCGGTCGACGTCGTGGTTTTCGGCCTCCACCCACACCACCGCGTCCAGCAGCGGGGTCAGCTCCCGGCGGCCCGCGCCGACGCCCTCGACGATCAGCAGCGTGCAGTCCGCCGGCACCTCGATGGCCCCCGGCCGGCCGGCCGCGTCCCATTGCGGCGGCCGGTACGAGACTGCCTCACCCGCCCGTACGGGCGCCAGCACGCCCTCGGTCAGCAAGGCCGTCCAGTCCAGCACCGCGTGCCGCCAGGCGATGTCGTCGGTGTGCACCACGGCGGCACCGTCCCACAGCTGCGCCAGCCGCCCCGCGAAGGTCGACTTCCCGCTGGAACCCCGCCCGTCCACGGCGAGGATCGGCGGCCGCCCGGCCGGCTCACCCACGGCCCGGCGTACCCGTGTGCGTACCTCGTCCGCCGTCGCCACACGCCAACTTCTCATGGCTTCTTGATTGCCCAGCGCACCTGCGTTGACACCGACCGTGGTGCCGCGATAGCAAGAACCGCGTGTCTTGATCGGGCAGGATGACCGGGACGGGGTGCACATGCGACGACGGGCGATGATGGGTGCGGCGGGAGCCGGATTGGCGGGCGCGTTGATCGGCGGGCCGGCCGCGGCCGGTGGCCGGCGGGGGCTCGCCCTCGACCTGATCAGCCTCTCCCACGTCAACGATCCGGCGACCACCAATGTCTACCCGGGCGACCCGGCCTTCGAGCTGGAGACCATCGCCACCATCGAGCGCGACGGCTTCTACCTGCAGTTCGTCCGCGAGGGCGAGCACACCGGCACGCACTGGGGTGCGCCCGGGCACTTCAACGCGGGGGCCGCCCTGGCCGACGACCTCGAACCGGCCGACCTCTTCCGGCCCGCCGTCAAGATCGACGTACGGCGGCAGTGCGCCCGCGACGCCGACTTCGCCCTGTCGGTCAAGGACCTCAAGGCCTGGGAACGGCGGCACGGCCGGATCCCGGAGGAGTCGATGGTGATCCTCTGGACCGGCTGGGAGTCGCGCTGGGGCACCGACGAGTTCTTCAACTTCGACGCCGACGGGGTCATGCACCAGCCCGGCTTCAGCCTCGAGGCGGTGCAGTGGCTGGTCGACACCGGCCGGCTGGGACACCGGGGTGGCACCGGCACCGACACCTTCAGCCCCGACCTGGGCACCGACACCACGTACGCCGTGTCCCTGCTGGTCTATCAGCGGCACCGGATCAGCCTGGAGATCCTCGCCAACCTCGCCGCCCTGCCCGCCACCGGCGCGTACGTGCTGTGCGGCGGGCAGATCAACAAGGCCGGCTCGGGCTCGACGGCTCTGATCTACGGGGTGCTGCCACCGCCGGGCTGAACGACGCCGTTGGCGGTCAGCGTGTAGCGCGCGTACTGATCGACCTGTTCGGTCGGCTCGTCGAAGGCCACGATCGCGACGACCTTGGGGTAGTCGCGCAGGGCGGCGTAGGCGGCCACGCTGACCTGCCGGGCCCGCCGGCGCTTCTCGTCCAGCCCGACCAGCTTCACGTGCCAGCCGTGCACGGTGGCCGGGACGATCTGGGTGGGTGAGCGCCAGCCGGTCAGCGTGCTGCCGTCGCTGACCGTCACCGAGCCCACGGTCACGTCGTCGATGAGCCAGCCGCCCTCGTTGACGGAGGCGTCGCTGACGTAGCGGAAGCCCAGCAGCACGCGCCGGCCGGCGTACGCCTTCAGGTCGTAGATCTGCGGCTCGAAGACGCCGGACTTCCCGCTGAGCGCCGGCCCGAACGGCGCGTCGACGGTGTGGTCCCCGGCGACGGCCTGGTACGTCTTCCCGCCGTCGGTGGACACGGTGACGTAGCCGTAGTCGTAGCCCAGTTCCGTGGTGTACCTGGCCTTCAGCCGCAGCGTCGGATCGGTGGCCGGCACCTGGACGGGGATGACGGCGGCGACGTCGAGGCTGCTGGCGTTGCCGGAGAACAGCGCGCCGTCCTGCACCGTCCATTGCAGCGGCTTGGGCGGCAGGGTCTTCGCACCCTTGAAGGTCACCGAGGTCAGATCCGCTCCGCGCAGGAACTTGCCGGACGCGGCGCGCAGCCGTACGTAATCGGCGCCGTTCGGCGCGGCGCCCGGGTAGTCGAAGGATGCCGGGTTGGCCAGGTTGACGGTGGCGCGCACGCTCGGCGAGGTCACCTTGCTCTTCGGCGCGCCGGCCATCACGCCGTCGGCGGTGTCCCCGACGATCTTGTCGACCAGGTTCATCGTCTGGAAGTCGTGCAGCACCGCGGACAGCTTGACCCCGGGCCCCAGCGCCGCGGCCACCCCGGCCATACCCTGGTGCTCGCGGTCGCGGTGCAGCCGTTCCAGCACCGCCGGGCCGAAGCGGTCGCGCAGGTAGAGCATGAACTGGTACGCGAGCCCGTAGTCGGCGAGCACTTCGGCCGGCGCGCCCTCGTTCCACAGGTTCAGCGAGTTCTGCGCCCCGCCGCAGTCGCGCGGATTGGTGTTGTAGCGGGTGCGCACCAGCCCGAAGCCCTGGAAGCAGGCCAGGTGGCTGTCGTACCCGGGGTGGTACACGGTGGCGTTGCCGTCGACGTAGCCCACCAGCGTCTGCGCGTAGTCGGACAGGCCCTCGTTGACCCAGACGTCCTCGAACGGGTCCGCGTACGACTGCAGCAGGTGCTGCCACTCGTGGGCGAACGTGCCCTCGTACATCCGGGGGCGGGCGGGCCGGCTGGTGCACAGGTCGCCGGTCGGTTCGTCGGGCGGGGTCGCGCCGGAGCGGTGCCGCCAGTCGTACGCGTCGATCGTCATGACGTTGCGGTCGACCAGCTCGTTGATCTGCGCGGAGAAGAACCCGGCGATGTAGGTCGGCACGTCCGGGAAGTCGTAGTAGTTGTCGTCGCGTACGTTGTCGACCAGAGTGACGGTCTTGCCCCCGGCGCCGGTGTAGTCCGCGCCGGCCAGCATCGCCTTGGTGCCGTCCCGCTCGCGGGGGCTGCTGAAGGCAGTCGTCTCGCGCGGGTAGATCGTCTCCTCGAACTCACGGACCAGGGCGTTGACCTGCCCATCGGTCACTTCGGTGGAAGCGGCGGTGCGGCAGTCCCCGGCCGGGAAGGCGACGTCCTCGGCCACCCACACCTCGATGTGGGCACCGACCGCCCGCAGGGTGTAGTCCTTGCGGTAGAGGCTGCCCTTGACGTCGTCCAGGGCCAGCCACTCGCGGACCGTGCCGACCGCCGGCGTGGGCGCGGCGGCCACCGGTGCCCGGCTCTCGGCGGTCCGGCGGCGCATCGGCAGCCCGGAGACGTCGAGATGCTTGCGGGTGAGCTCCCGGACGTCGGAGGCCGGCGGCGGCACCGGGGCGGCGGGTCCCGGCGGCGCGGCCGAGGCGGACGAGGCCATCGGCAGCAGCGGCAGGATCAGCAGGGCGACCGCGGCGAAACGGAGGCGGGCCATGGAACTCCCTTCGGCGCCGCGCCGGTGAGGCGCGCACAGAAGGCGACGCTACCTGGCGTACCGGGCGAAAAGGGGCAAGACGCGGGCTACTCGAAGAGGGAATGCCGCCGGCCGCCGTCCTCGCGGCGCCGCGCCCGCCGCCGCAGCTGCACCACCACCATGTCCACCAGAGCAGCCAGCGCCCAGGCGGCGAGCAGCCAGCCCGGCACTGTCCAGCCCTGGCGCCACAGCACGATCGCCAGGATGGTGCAGACCACGAAGCCGAAAGCGGCCAGCACCAGCCGCAGGTTCAACGCGCTGTACGGCTCGCCGACGGTGCCCCGCCGGCCGGGCGGCTGGGGACCGATCGGCATGGATCGACCCTAACCGCCCGGACCGGCGGGGAACAGCTCAGGCCACCTCGCGGCGCAGCATCCGCACCGTGCCGGCCACCAGCGGCAGCACCACCCAGACCAGGGCCGCCACGCCGAAGCGGGCCCACTGGTCGCCGGTCATCCCCGGCTCGCTCAGCGGCATCGAGGTCACGTTGATGTCGACCCAGCCGGCCGCCGTGTGCAGCCACTTCACCATCTCGCCGAGCACCGACCAGAGCGTCGGGATGGCGAAGTACAACACGATGGCCAGCGGCGAGTTCATCAGCAGCGCGCCGAACGCCGAGCCCATCAGCACGAACACCACCTGGTTGACCAGCAACTGACCGACCAGGGCGGCCTCGATGTGCCAGCTGCCGTCGCCGCCCGTACCGGCGGCGATCAGATTGCCCACGGCCGCCAGCGCGGCCGTCGCGGCCGTGGTCGCGACGGCGATCAGCACCGCCGCGATCAGCTTCGCCACCAGCACCCGGCCCCGCGCCGGGGTCAGCGTGAAGGTGGTCAGCGCCGTGCGCTGCGACCACTCGCTGGTCATCGACAGGATGCCCAGCACCGGCAGCAGCACCGCGGCGGGCACCAGGCCGAAGGCCAGCATGCCGTCGAAGACCTGCTCGTCGGCCGGTGCGGCCGCGATCACCAGCGCGACCGCGCCGGCCGCGGCCAGCGCGATCACGATCAACAACCACAGGCCCGACCGGGTGTCGGCCAATTTGCGCAGCTCGACCAGGGTGAGCCGGGCCAGCGGGATGCCCGTACGGCGTTCCGCGGACGCGGGAGCAGCACCGGGCGCCGAGGTCGGCGCTGTCTGCACGGCGGTCATCGGACAGCCTCCTTCACCGAGTCACCGGCGGTCAGGGTCAGGAACATCTGCTCGAGCCCGCCGCTGCCGGCCGGCCGCAACTCCAGCAGGACGAGACCGGCGTCGGCCGCCGCCCGCCCGATGGTCTCCGCATCGGCCTGCACGACGACGCCCCCGTCGGTCGTCTTCGTGCCGGGATGCCCGATGCGCCGCAGCACCGTCTCCAGCGCCGCCATGTCCAGCGCCCGCACGACCGTGCCGGACTGGGCCAGCAGCTCGGCCTTGTCTCCCTGGGCGACGATCTTCCCGGCGCCGATGACGACCAGCTTGTCGGCGACCGCCTCCACCTCCCGCAGCAGGTGCGAGGAGAGCAGCACCGTGCCCCCCGCGTCGGCGAAGTTGCGCAGCAGCCCGCGCATCCAGTAGATGCCCTCCGGGTCGAGGCCGTTGGCCGGCTCGTCGAGGATCAGGATGCCGGGATCGCCGAGCATCGCGTACGCGAGCCCCAGCCGCTGCCGCATGCCCAGCGAGTACGCCTTGACCCGCCGTTTCGCGGCCGTGTTGTTCAGCCCGACCCGCTCCAGGCTCTCGTCGACCCTCCGCTTGTCGACGCCCATGGTCAGCGCCGCCAGCGCCAGCACCTCCCGCCCGGTGCGCCCCGAATGCTGCGCCGACGCGTCCAGCAGCACCCCGATCCGCCGCCCCGGATTGCCCAGCCGCCGGTACGGCTGCCCGTCGATCGTGGCGGTGCCCGCGGTGGGCGGCGTCAGCCCGCAGATCATCCGCATCGTGGTGGACTTGCCCGCGCCGTTCGGGCCGAGGAAGCCGGTCACCGTGCCGGGCTCGCAGGTGAACGACACGTCGTCGACGGCCGGGTGGCTCCCGTACCGCTTGCTCAGATGTTCGACCGTGATCATGCCTCTCAGCGTGCCGCCGCCGGCCGGCCGGGCGCGTCGGCCGCCGGTCGGTGTCCGCGAACCTTGGTCTAGCTCCGGCTACGACTTTGGTCGGTACACATCGCAGGAGTAGCCGGGCCATCGACGGGTATGCGCGGGGAACCCAGGGTAGGCGGGAGCGCACGATGGCGATCAAGGAACCGTCGGACATCGCCCACACCGCGGTGGCGGCCGGCGTCAAGAAGGCCGATCTGCGGTGGGACAAGACGCTGGTGGGGTCGTTCCTCGCCGGTGCGTACATCGCCTTCGGCGGGCTCGTGGCCATCGCCGTGTCGTCCGGGCTCGACCCGGAGATCTGGGGCAGCCTGCCCACCCTGTTCACCGGCGCGGCGTTCACGCTCGGCCTGGTGCTGGTCCTGATCGCCGGCTCGCACCTGCTCACCGGCAACATGCTGCTGATCCCGATCAGCGCCATGCAGGGCCGGCTCACCTGGGGCGACATCCTGCGCAACCTCACCCTGGTGCTGATCGGCAACGTCATCGGGGCCGTGTTCGTCGCGTACTTCCTGGCCGTGCAGACCGGCGTGATCGGCCACCTCGGCAGCGACGCCGGCACCTCGGGCGCGATGACCTACGACCGGCTCGCCGGGATCGCCCAGGCCAAGGGCCTGCACGAGAGCAACTGGCAGATCTTCCTGCGCGCGGTCGGCTGCAACTGGCTGGTCTGCCTCGCGGTCTGGGTGTCGCTGGCCGCCGACAACGTCTCGGGCAAGATCCTGGCGATCTTCTTCCCGATCATGGCGTTCGTGGCGATGGGCTTCGACCACGTCGTGGCCAACATGTTCTTCCTGCCGGCCGCGATCTTCGCCGGGGTCCCGGGCCTGGGCTGGGACGACACCCTGCGCAACTGGCTGCTGGCGTTCCTGGGCAACCTGGTCGGCGCCGTTGTCTTCGTCGCCACCTCGTACTGGTACCTGTACCTCAAGGAGGAGCCCTCGCGGGAGGAGCCGCGCGAGGCGACCTGAGCCCCGGACGGCCTTCGACTTTGGTCGGTATCGGGCCGGACCCGCCCACCCGTAGCATGACGGCCGTGGGGGAGCTGACGGTGTCGCGGGCCGGCCGGCCATCGGATTATCGCTGGCTGCAGCCGGCCCAGCTGTGGGACGCGGCCGAGCACCCGCACGCCCGCCGTTCGACCCGCGACTGGATCGTCGACTCGCTGTGCTTCCTCATCGCCGTGAGCTGGGCGCTGCTGGCGGGCACCGACCAGCTCCAGCCGAACCCCGATGTCGTACCGCAGTGGGCCGGCACCCCGCTGTGGCTGGCCTGGGCAGACCTCATCGCCGGGGTGGCCCTCGCGGTGTCCCTCTGGTGGCGCCGCCGCTTCCCGGTTCAGCTCGCCATCTGCGCGACGGTGGGCGCGGCCTTCTCCGTCGCGGCCGCCTTCGCCGGCATCATCCTCTTCTTCACCCTGGCCGTGCACCGTCGCTTCGGGGTGACCGCGGCGGTGGCGGTCGGCTCGCTGGGCGCCAACACGGCCTTCTGCCTGCTGCGCCCGGAGGCCGGCACCAGCGTCGTCGAGTCGCTTGCCTGGAGCACTGTCTTCCTGGCCATCACCCTGCTGTGGGGCATGGTCGTCCGGTCCCGCCGGCAGCTGGTGATGTCGCTGCGGGACCGTGCCGAGCGCGCTGAGTCCGAGCAGCAGCTGCGCGTCAGCCAGGCCCGCGCGATGGAACGCACCCGCATCGCCCGGGAGATGCACGACGTGCTGGCCCACCGGATCTCCCTGCTGAGCCTGCACGCCGGCGCGCTGGAGATCCACCCCGGCGCCGCCCCGGCCGAGGTCGCGGGGGCCGCGGGCGTGATCCGGGCCAGCGCCCACCAGGCCCTGCAGGACCTGCGCGAGGTCATCGGCGTGCTGCGCGAGCCGGCCGCCGACGACGCCCCCGAACGCCCCCAGCCCACCCTGGCCGAGCTGCCCGCGCTGGCCGATGAGTCCCGGGTGGCCGGCATCAAGGTCCACCTCGACCTGCGGGTCGACGACGCGGCCGAGGTGCCGGCGGGGACCGGGCGGGCGGCGTACCGGATCGTGCAGGAAGGTCTCACCAACGCCCGCAAGCACGCACCCGGCACGGCCGTCCGGGTCGGCGTGACCGGCTCGCCGGGCGCCGGCCTGACCATCGACATCCGCAATCCGGCCCCGGTCGGCGGCACCCGCCCGGCCGTGCCGATCCCGGGCACCGGGACCGGCCTGGTCGGCCTGGCCGAACGGGCCACCCTGGCCGGCGGCCGGCTCACCTCCGGGCGGGGCGCCGACGGCGAGTTCACCCTCTCCGCCTGGCTGCCCTGGGGCCAGCCGGGAGCGGCGCAGTGACCTCCCCGCTGCGCGTGCTGATCGTCGACGACGACGCCCTGGTCCGGGCCGGCCTGACGATGATCCTGTCCGGCGCCGACGACATCGCCGTGGTGGGCGAGGCCGCCGACGGCAGCGAGGTCCCGGCGGCGGTGGCCACCCACCACCCCGACGTCGTCCTGATGGACATCCGCATGCCCCGCGTCGACGGCCTGGCCGCCACCGAATCGCTGCGCCGCCGCCCGAGCGCCCCGGAGGTCATCGTCCTGACCACCTTCGACGCCGACGAGTTCGTGCTGCGCGCCCTGCGGGCCGGCGCCAGCGGCTTCCTGCTGAAGGACACCCCGCCGGTGGAGATCCTGCACGCGGTACGCCGGGTGGCCCAGGGCGAGGCGATGCTGTCACCCGTGGTGACCCGCCGCCTGATCGCCCACGTGGCGGCGCCGGAGGCCAACGGCGGACGGCAGCGGGCGCTGAGCGCGCTCGAAGGGCTCAGCGAGCGCGAACGGGAGGTCGCGTTGCTGCTGGGCCAGGGCCGCGCGAACGCGGAGATCGCCACGGAACTGTTCATGAGCGTCGCGACGGTGAAGGCGCACGTCTCCCGCCTGCTGGTCAAGCTCAACCTGAACAACCGCGTCCAGATCGCCCTCCTCGTCCACGACGCCGGGCTGGCCTGACCCTCGGGCTGGACTGACCCCCGGCCTGGCCTGACCTCCGGCCTGGCTTTGCTCGGGCCGCGCGGCGATCCGATTCTGCCGGGCCGCGGCCTGGACCCCGGCCGACGCCGGCCCGGGCCCCGGGCCGGGATGAGACCATGCCGGGATGACCGAGGAGACGATCGACGACGGCGTGGCGCTCAGCGCCGCCCACATCTCGGCGGCGGTCGGCGAGCTCGGCTGGCGCTACGTCCTGGGCACCCTGCGCGCCTCGATCCGGCTGGGTCCGCTGTGGCAGGTGGCGGAGGTCGCCACCGAGCTGATCCGGGCCGCCGGCGCCGGCGCCGACGAGAGCCTCTGGCTCGACCTGCGGCCCGGACGGCTGGAGCTCACCCTGCATCCACCGGACCCGGCCGGACTGACCGCCCGGGAGCTGGCCCACGCCCGCATGATCGCCACCACGGCCGCGGAGATGGGCCTGCCGCTCGCGCCGGACGCCGACGGCCGGCGGTCGGTGCAGGCGCTGGAGATCGCGGTCGACGCGCTCGACATCGCGGAGATCCGGCCGTTCTGGAAGGCCGTGCTCGGCTACACCGACGAGCCGGGCGGCGGCGGCCCGCGCGATCCGATCGTGGACCCGCTCGCGCAGGGCCCGGCGCTGTGGTTCCAGCAGATGACCGGTCCGCGGGCCGAGCGCAACCGGCTGCACCTGGACGTCTCGGTGCCGCACGACGAGGCGCCGGCGCGGATCCGGGCCGCGCTGAGCGCGGGCGGCATCCTGCTGTCGGAGGCCCGGGCGCCGTCCTTCTGGATCCTCGCCGACCCCGAGGGCAACGAAGCCTGCGTCACCACCTGGCAGGGCCGCGACTAGTGCGCCCGGCGCCGCGTCGCGAGCGGCGTCGTGGGGCTACCGGCAGCGGTGGCGACGAGCTCTGAGACGGTCGCGAAGCGGAAGCCGCGGGCCCGCAGCCCTTCGATCATCGCCCCGAGCCGGCGCAGCGCCACCAGCCGCCGGTCCGCGCCGACGTCGTGGGCCAGCACGATGTCACCCGGGCGGACCCCGTCGACGATCGCGCGGACCTGGGCGTCCGGGTCGTCGGCGAAGGCCCGTTCGCGCATCTGCTGGGACCACAGCACGATGTCGTAGCCCAGCGAGTCGGCCGCCAGGAGCGTCGACCCGCCCAGGTGCCCGTACGGTGGCCGCATCAGGGTCGGCGCCCGGCCGGTGACCTCGTGGATCACCTCGTGGGTCCGGGTCAGCTCGGCGGTGACCCCGGCCAGGTCGAGGGTGGCCAGGTCGTCGTGCGACCAGGAGTGGTTGCCGACCTCGTGGCTGTCCAGCCGCCCGCGGACCAGGCCGGCGTGCTCGCGCAGGTTCCGCCCCACCATGAAGAACGTGGCCGGCACCCCGGCCGCCTCCAGCGTGTCCAGCACCATCGGCGTCCACCGCGGCCCCGGCCCGTCGTCGAAGGTGAGCGCCACCACCGGTTCAGCGGTCTCGGCGTAGTACCGCACGGTCACGTCGGCGTGCCGGGCCGCGGCCGGCGTGTCGGCGGCCGCCGCGTAGCCGCCGCCGAGCGGGGGCCGGTCCCACCCGCACCAGCGCGGTATCTCGCCGGCGCCCAGCGCACCCATTCCCGCCCCGGCCACGGCCAGCAGGCCACCGCGCAGCACGGCGCGCCGGCTGGGCCGCATGATCCGGATATTCGCTGCCATTGCTGTTCCCCCGTGTCCGCGCCGCGGGAGCGCGGCGCCACTGGGAGCGTCGCGTTTGCCGTTACCAGCGGGTATCCGGCGCGGGCCGGAGATCCACCCGCGCCGGTTCGGCCATTCGGCCGAGGCACCGCTGTGCTACGCCACGCGGCCCGACAGGCCGGGACAGAGACCGGCCGGGCGCGGGGACAGCGCGGGACCCGCGCTATCGAGCGGGGGAGAGCGGCCACAGCGGCTCCTCGGCCGCCTCCTCCGTCTCCCGCAGCACCCGCAGCACATTGCGCCCGGTGAGCTTCTCCAGCTCCTCCTGGCCCCAGCCCCGCCCGGCCAGCTCGGCCAGCAGCCGCGGATACCCGGACACGTCCTCCAGCCCGACCGGCAGCCGGTCGCACCCGTCGTAGTCCCCGCCCAGCCCGACGTGGTCCACCCCGGCCACCGCCCGCACGTGCTCGACATGGTCGGCCACCTGGGCGATCGTCGCCTCCGGCCGGGGATGTCCGGCCAGCCAGGCCCGGAACGGTTCCGGCGGCGGCGCGTCACCGCCGGGCAGGGCAGTGCCGAATGAACCCCCACCGGTACGCGGGACCGGCACAGCCTCGCGGCCCGGCCGGGGAGCGCTGGGCCAGGGAGCCTGTTCGGCCGGCAACCCGAGCCGCTGCCATTCCGCGTCGGCCGCCGCCGTCCAGGCCACGACCTGCTCCGAGACGAAGACCGGTACGAACGCCACCATGCACACGCCCCCGTTGTCCCGCAGCCGGACCAGGACCTCGTCGTCGACGTTGCGCCGGTGGTCGGTCAGGGCCCGGGCCGACGAGTGGCTGAAGATCACCGGGGCGGTCGCCACGTCCAGCGCCGCGTGCATGGTCGTGGTCGCGACGTGGGACAGGTCGACCAGGACGCCGATGCGCTGCATCTCCGCCACGATGGCCCGGCCCTCGTCGTCCAGCCCGCCCACCGCCGGTACGTCCGCCGCCGAGTCCGCCCACGACGTGTTGTGGTTGTGGGTCAGCGTCACGTAGCGCACCCCGAGGCGCGCGAAGGCCCGCAGCACGCCGAGCGAGGTGGCCAGGCTGTGCCCGCCCTCGATGCCGATCAGGGAGGCGATCCGCCCTGCGCGCTGGGCCGCCTCGACGTCGCCGGCCGAGTACGCGACAGCCAGATCCGCGGGGTACGCGGCCACGAGCCGGTACACCGCGTCGATCTGCTCCATGGTCGCCACCACCGCCTCCGGTTCGCTCAGGTCCGAGGGCACGTACACGGACCAGAACTGGCCGCCGACCCCACCGGCGCGCAGCCGGGCGATGTCGGTGTGGAACTCGGGCCGGTCCGCGGCCAGGCCGTCGACGCGGTAGCCGGCGCGCTCGCGCAACGCCATCGGCAGGTCGTTGTGCCCGTCGATGACGGGGGCGGCACGCAGGGCGAGATCAACGACGGACACCGGCGCTCCTCAGGCTCGTGGGCCGCGGCCCGCGCGGGTGGCGCCGGCCCGGTCCGAACGGACGATGATCACCTGCCGGAGCATAGGGCGGCACCGGGCGGATCGCGCGCGGGCCGGTCCGCGGAATCCTCAAGTCCCGCCATTCGGCTCGTTCGCAACCGGGCGGCACCCGCACGGGCACGGTGCGCGCACCGTACGCCCCGGAATCTTCTCTGCATGCCCGGCCGAGACGCGGCCGGACACACGCGGGGGAGATCCGAATTGCGTCGCAAGAAGCTGCAGAAGTCCGTGACCGCCCTGGCCGCCCTGGTGGCCGGTGCCGGCACCGCGCTGGTCGCCGCGGCGCCCGCGGCGGCCGCCGCCGGTCCGGAGCTGAAGCTCACCGCCGGTGACGACACGTACGTGTCCAGCGGCCGCAAGGACGCCACCTTCGGCGCCGAGGACAAGCTGTCGATCGGCCGCCTCGACGGTGACACCAAGATCGCCTTCCTGAAGTTCCTGGTCCCGGCGGGTACGCAGGTCACCGGCGCCCGGCTGCGGCTGATCACCGTGGGTGACGTGGCCGGCAAGGTGTCGGTGAGCCGGGTGGCCGGCAACGCCTGGACCGAGCAGCGGCTCACCTCGGGCAACGCCCCCGCGCTGGGTACGGTCGTCGCGTCCGCCACTCCGGCCCCCGACGCGGAGGAGCTGTCCTTCGACCTCGGCGCCGCGGTCACCGGCCCCGGCACCTACTCCTTCGCCGTGCAGTCGTCGGCGTCCAACGCGGTCACCCGCCTGCGCTCCGCCGAGGGCAAGTGGGGCGGCCCGGTGCTGACGGTGTCCACCGCCGCCGCCCAGTCGGCGCCGGCCGTGCCGCCGGCCACGCCGATCGAGGACGAGGACATGCCGCCGCCGGCCGTCGAGCCCACCACCCCCGCCACCACGACCCCGGCCCAGCCCGCCCCGACCCAGCCGGCCACCACCGAGCCCACCCCGGCCCAGCCCGCCCCCACCCAGACCACCCCGACCCAGACCACCCCGACCCAGACCAACCCGGCCCAGCCGGCCCCGAGCCAGACCACCCCGACCCAGCCCGCGCCGGTCGACCCGCCCGAGGGTGACTGCGTCACCGGCGCCAAGCTCGTGCCGAGCTGCGGCGTGCTGTGGGGTGCCGCTGCCGGTGGCTTCACCGACGCGCCGCGTGACGAGGCGCTCAAGGACTGGGAGAAGCTCAGCGGCCGCACCGCGAGCATCTTCCACGCGTACCACAAGGGTGACGAGCCGTTTCCGACCAAGTCCGAGATGGCCATGGCCCGCGACGCCGCCAAGCCGCGTGTGCTGCTGCTGAACTGGAAGATCGCCTACGGCTCGAGCTGGGCCAAGGTCGCCAAGGGCGAGCAGGACGCGCGCATCGACCGTTTCGCCGCCCGGATCAAGTCGAGCTTCCCGGAGAAGTTCTTCCTCGTGCTCAACCACGAGCCGGAGAACGACGTCGTGGCCAAGGCCGGCTCCGGCTGGGAGGCCAAGGACTTCGCCGCCATGTACCGCCACACGATCCTGCGCCTGCGGGCCAAGGGTGTCACCAACGCGATCAACGTCATGGCCTACATGGGCAACGAGAAGTGGATGGCGCAGTCGTGGTGGAAGGACCTCTACCCGGGTGACGACGTCGTCGACTGGATGGGCCTCGACTCGTACGTGAGCGCCGAGAAGGGCTACTACCACTTCGGCCTGTTCGGTGACCTGCTCGACCGCAAGCCCGCCAACGGTGGCCTCGGCTGGTACGACTGGGCCACCACCAAGCACGCGAGCAAGCCGATCATGGTTGCCGAGTGGGGCGTCTACCACCGCGTCGGCAAGGTGACCGACAAGGCCGCCGGTTTCCGCAGCGTCCTGCCGGAGCTCAAGAAGCGCCCGGGGATCAAGGCGATCGTCTACTTCGACACCAAGCGCGACGACCAGGGTGACCGCGACATCAGCATCGACAGCACCAAGACGGCCCTGGCCGCGTTCCGTACCCTGGCCGCGGACAAGATGTTCGACGTGAAGCTGCGCTGAGCGTCGTCCACTGTGCTCACGAGCCGCCCGGCGGGCCTGCCGGGCGGCTCGTGCCGGGTCAGCTTCCGGCGACGGCCATCGTGCCCTTGCCGCTGCGCTTCGCCTCGTACATCGCCGCGTCGGCCGCCCGCAGCAGCGTGCGGGCCTGGCCGCCGGGGCCGGTCGCGACGCCGACGCTGGCCCGTACGACCAGCACGTGACCCTCGACCGTGACCGGCTCGGTGAGCGCGGCGACGATCCGCTCGGCGGTGGCGGCGGCCTCGGCCGGCGTCGTGCCGGTCAGGATCACGGCGAACTCGTCGCCGCCGAGCCGGGCCACCGTGTCGCTGCCGGCCCGCACGCAGCCGCGCAGCCGTTCGGCCGCCGTGACCAGCACCCGGTCGCCCACGTGGTGCCCGAGCGTGTCGTTGATGATTTTGAAGTCGTCCAGGTCGACGGCGAGCACCCCGGCGAGCGCGTCGGTGTCCGGCTGCCCGGCCGCGTCGGCGATCCGGCGGTGGAACAGGGTGCGGTTGGCCAGACCGGTCAGCGCGTCATGGGTCGCCTCGTGGTGCAGCTGCTCCTGGAACGCGCGGGCGTCGGTGATGTCGCGGGCGTTGGAGATGAGCCCGCGCACGCTCGGGTCGTCGTGCCGGTCGGTGGCCACCACGTCGAGCCAGCGCCAGGAGCCGTCCTTGTGCCGTACCCGGCCCTGCCAGGAACCGCCGGTCCCGGCGGTCGGCAGGTCCTCGGGATGCAGCAGGTCGCGCAGCACCGTGCCGAGCAGCTCCTCGGGCGCGTAGCCCAGCATCCGGGTCACCGCCGGGCTGATGAACGTCGTCCGGCCCCGCCGGTCGGTGATCACCGTGAGGTCCGAGGAGTGCTGGATCAGCGAGCGGAACCGGCGCTCCTGCTCGCCGAGCCGGCGCAGCAGCACCGCGTTGTCGACGAACGAGGTGATCTGCCGGCCCAGCACCACCAGCGTGACCAGCAGCGAGCCGAGGACCAGCCCCCAGCTACGGACCGACAGCCCGTCCTGGGCCAGGCTGAGCAGGCCCGCCGCGTAGGTGGCCAGCGCCGCCGCGTACGGCAGCAGGCTGAAGGGCCGCCGCCGGGAACGCTGCGACGCGGTGGCGGCGAGGCGCATCTCCACTGTCTGCGCCCGCGGGCAGGCCGCCATGATGACGCAGGGGACGAAGCTCGACAGCATGAACACCGCCGGGTTGGCCTGGGCGGCCAGCCCGTCCACACCGACGCCGAGCGCGGTCAGAGCCACGCCGACCAGGGCGATGCCGGCCGCGACCGGCCGGAACGGGGCCTCACCGCCGAGGATCAGCTTGGTGATGCCGAAGAACACGATCAGCATGAGGGCCGCGAGCACGCCGTTGAGCAGCACCAGGCTGATCGCCGCGCCGACCACGGCGCTGAGCATGAACGACCAGATGAAGCCCGCGGCGGCGGTCATCACGGTGGCCGCGTCCAGCCAGAACACCAGACGTTGCCGGCCGGTGGCCCGGATCGGGTGGGTCAGCATCGCCCACAGCGGCACCGAGACGCCGGCGACGACGAAGATCAGGTGCACGTTCCCGCTGACCAGCCCGGTCACCGTCAGGTCGGTGGCCGACTGCACCGTCTGGACGAGGTCGCCGACGGCGAACAGGGCCGCGGCGATGGTCATCGCCCGCCAGAACCGGCGGGTGGTGGCCGAGGCGTCCGGGTGCCGGTGGACCCGCCACGAGCCGAGCGCCAGAACCACGTCGAGGACCACCTGGATGGGCCAGTAGGCGGCGATCAGGACGGGCAGGCCGGCCACCGGCCACGCGTACCAGGCGGCGCCGAGCACGGCGACGGCCAGCAGCGCCTGCATGCCGCGGTCCCGCAGCAGTGCCATCGGCACCGGCGGGGCGGTCCGTCTGCGCGTGCGCGGAACCATCGCCCGTTCCTCCAGCCTGTCGCTCCCGGTCGGGAATCGCAGCCTGTCCATCGTTCGGCGAACCCCGGACCTGAGACATCACGGGCCGCACCCGGCTGTGATGACCGACGCCGCCGGTCCGCGCGACCGACGGCAAGCTGGGCCGCGAACTTCTCAGGTGGCCGCCCGCCCGCCCGATCTCGACGGTGACGTCACCCCGCCAGGGGGTGACCGGAGGCGGGGGAGGGTTCTGATGATCGTCAGGCACCGGCCTTCCGCCACCGTCGTCGTCGGCGTCACCGTGGTCGTGTTCGCCGCCTGGATGGCCACCGGCCTGGGCGGCGGTGCCGTGACCCGGGCCGTCGCCGACGTCGGCACGCTCCTGATGACCCTGGCCGCCGGCCTGGCCTGCCTGCTCCGCGCCGCCCGCCGGCGCGGCCGCATGAAAGTCGCGTGGGCCGCCATCGGCCTGGGCGCGCTCGCGTACAGCTTCGGCGCGGCCGCGTGGACGGTCACCGAGGTGGTCCAGGGCCGCGAGGTCCCGTTCCCCGGGTTGCCGGACCTCGGCCACCTCGCCATGGTCCCGCTGGTCGCGGCCGGTCTGCTGGCGGTCCCGGTGGGCCGGCAGTCGATGGCGCACCGGATCCGCAGCATCGTCGACGGGCTGATGATCGCCGCCTCGCTGCTGCTGGTGAGCTGGATCGTCGTGCTGGCGCCGCTGCTCGCCGCGGGTGCCGACAGCCGGCTCGGCCGTCTCGTGCTGCTCGGCTATCCGATCGGCGACGTCGTGCTGGTCACCGTGGCCCTCTACGTGCTGGCCCGGCTGCGCCGCGGCGGCCGGGACACCGGGCCGCTGCTGCTCATCGTGGGTGCCACGGTCACGCTCGGCGTCGCCGACAGCGCCAACCTGTACGTGTACCTGCACCAGGACCACCGCGCCGGCGGCATCCTCGACGTCGGCTGGTTCGCGGGCTTCGCACTGGTCCTGCTGGCCGCGCTGCGCCCCGGCACCGCTGTCCACGAGCCCGGTCCGGACGGCGACGCCGCGGGTGACCGGCAGTCGTTCGCGCTCCTGCTGCCGTACGCGGCTGTGCTCACCGCGCTGGCGTGCAGCGTCGTCCACTACGCCGTGTCCGGTGAGGCGGACTCGTTCTTCGCCGGCTGCCGCACCCTGCTCATCGTGCTGATCATCGCCCGCCAGCTGCTGACCCTGCTGGAGAACCGGCACCTGACCCGGCACCTGGAGGCCCGGGTCGCCGAGCGCACCGCCGACCTGCAGGCCAGTGAGCTGCGCTTCCGCGCGCTGGTGATGCAGAGCTCGGAGTCGGTCGCGGTGATCGACGCCGACTCCACCATCCGGTTCCAGAGCGAGTCGGTGGAACGGATCTTCGGCTATCCGGCCTCGGTGCTGCTCGGCCTCCGGCTGCTCGACGTGGCCGGGCGCCGCGCCGCGCCCCGGATCGCCGCCGCCCTGGAGTCGGTCCGCGACCAGCCGCTCGGTGTCGTGGTGGCCGAGGTGCCGCTGCGACACCGGGACGGCCGGATCCGGCTCGCCGAGATGACGATCACCAACCTCGTGCACGACCCGTCGGTCCGCGGCTACGTGCTCAACACCCGCGACATCCACGACGCCACCGAGCTGCAGGAACAGCTCGTGCACGAGGCGTACCACGACGCGCTGACCGGGCTGGCCAGCCGGGCGCTGTTCCGCGAGCGGGCCCTCGAGGCCCTGGCCCGGGACCCCGCCGGCATCGCTGTGCTCCTGCTCGACCTCGACGGCTTCAAGGAGATCAACGACAGTCTCGGGCACGCCGCCGGTGACGCCCTGCTGGTGCAGATCGCCGCCCGGCTGCGCACCGCCGTGCGCGACGGTGACACCGTGGCCCGCTTCGGCGGCGACGAGTTCGGCGTGGTCATCGAGTCGCCCACCGCGCGCGCCGACGCCGAGAGCGTCGCCGGGCGGATCGCGGCGGCCATGGAGGAACCGGTACGGGTCGGGGAGCGGGACCTGCGCGTCGCGGTCAGCATCGGCCTGGCCTGCGGCGCCGACGCCGGCGACATCGACCAGCTGCTGCGCAACGCCGACCTGGCGATGTACCGGGCCAAGGCGGCGGGCGGGGCCGGGCTGGCCGCGTACGATCCGGAGATGCTCGCCGGCCTGGTGCAGCGGCTGGAGCTGGAGGCCGACCTGCGCCTCGCTTTGGAACGCGGGGAGCTGGCCCTGCACTACCAGCCCACCGTCGACCTGCGGACCGGCGAGATCGTCGGCTTCGAGGCGCTGGTCCGCTGGCACCATCCGGCCCGCGGCATGGTGTCCCCGCTGGACTTCATCGGCATCGCCGAGGCGACCGGCCTGATCGTGCCGCTCGGCCGCTGGGTGCTCACCGAGGCGTGCCGGCAGGCGGTGGCCTGGGGCGCGGGCCGCACCCGGCGGCTCAAGATGGCCGTCAACGTGTCGGTGCGGCAGTTCGAGCACGGCGACCTGTCCGAGATGGTGGCCGAGGTGCTGGCCGAGACCGGCATGCCGGTGGACCAGCTGTGCCTGGAGATGACCGAGAGCGTGCTGCTCACCGACACCGACGAGAACCTCACCCAGCTGCAGCGGCTGAAGGCGCTGGGCGTCACCGTGGCCATGGACGATTTCGGTACGGGCTACTCGTCGTTGGCGTACCTGGGCCGCTTCCCGATGGACGTCCTGAAGATCGACCGCTCCTTCGTGGACCGGCTCGGCGGCGACCGCGAGGACGAGGCGCTGGTCCGTACGATCGTGCGGCTGGCCCGCAGCCTCGGCATGAGCACCGTCGCCGAGGGCATCGAGGACGCCGCCCAGCTCGCGGTCCTGCGGGAGCTCGACTGCGACCTGGCCCAGGGCTTCTTCCTGTCCCGCCCGCTGCCCGCCGCCGAGGCGGGCCGGGTGCTCGCCGAAGGCCTGGCCCGGGCGCTGGCCGTCCCGGCCTGAGGTCAGCGGACCTGCCCGCGGACGACCAGCGCCCAGCACAGGCTGCCGAACGCCGCCGTGGTGGCCAGTGCGCGGACCAGGTTCCAGGTCGTCCAGCGGGCCGCGTCGAAGCGCTCGCGGATCTCCGCCAGGTCGGTGATCCGGTCCGGGTCGCCCGCCGCCTTGAGCGCGTCGTTGAGCGGTACGTGCACCACCACGGTGATGACCGCCACCAGGACGTTCAGGGCGACCGCCACCAGCAGCCACGGCAGCAGGCGCCGGTCGGTGTTCAGCCCGGCGGCCGCGGCCGTGCACAGCACTGCCCCGACGAAGCCGGTCATGAACCACGGGTTGATGATGGCCCGGTCGACGGCCTGGAAAGCGCCGACGAACGTGCGGTCGTCGGTGCTGCCCAGCCCCGGCATGACGGTGTGCTGGTAGAGGCCGTAGACGCCCGCCATCAGACCGGTGGTCATGGTCGCTGCCACGAGCGCCGCCACCCTCAGTGTGTACATGTGATCAGTCAACCGGTGCGGTGCCGGGCAGGCTATCGCCGGGACTCCACACTGCATACGCGAGCGTCCAGGCGCTGCTGGTGCAGGGCGATCTGCAGCGCCAGCCGCGCGTCCGGGTCGTCCAGCGAGTCGCCGAACAGCCGCCGGAGCTTGCGCATCCGGTAGCGCACGGTCTGCGGGTGCGCCGGCAGCGCGGCGGCCGCGGCGAGCACCTGCCCCTGGGCCCGCAGCCAGGCCAGCAGGGTGGCGGACAGCACCTCGCGGTCCGCCGGGGCGAGCGGTCGCAGCGGCGTCAGCCACCGCGCCGCGAGCCGGTCACTCAGCCCCGGCTCCCACGCCGTCACCAGTGCGACCAGGTGCTCGTCGCAGCGCAGCAGCGCCCCGGCCGGCAGCATCCCCTCCTGCTGCAACTGCAGGGCCCGGCGCGACAACCGGTACGACAACCGGGCCTCACCCAGCGGAACCGCCGGTCCCAGCGCCGCCCGCCGCCCGGCCAGGGCGGCCGTCAGGTGGGCGAGCCGGCCCGGGGTCGCCGGCTCGGGCAGGATCAGCCGGGTGGCGTCGGCGATGACCGTGGCGATCGTGCCGCTGCCCGCCCGCCGGGCCAGCTGCTCGCCGTCGGTGCCCTCCACGCTGACCACCGCGACCGAGGCCGGCACGGGCCAGCGGGCCGCGTCCGCGGCGGCCGCGATCGCCGCGCCGCCGGGCGGGTCCGGCTGCACGAGCAGCGTGATCAGCCGCCGCCGGGTGGTGTCCCAGTCGCGGCCGTGCTGGCGCTGCTCGTCGAGGTAGCCCTCGGCCGCCGCCCCGGCGAGTGCGTCGATGAAGCCGAACAACGCCGAGGCCAGGACGTACAGCACGGCCGGGGGCAGCTCCCGCTCGACCAGGTACGCCCAGATGGCGCGCCCGCCCAGGGTGAGGATCGAGCGCAGCGCGTCGACGTCGTGACCCTCGCGGAACTCGGTGCGGCCCAGCCCGACGAACACCGCCCGCGGACCCGCGAGCTCCCGGGCCGGCTCCGCCACCGCCCCGACGAACGCGTCCACCGCCGTCTCGACGCCCAGCGTGAGGCCGCGCCCCTGGCCACCGGTGAGCGACCGGCCCTGAGCGCTCATCGCCGTACGCATCGTGCGCAGCACCCGCTCGTGCAATCCGGCGCGCTCGGCCCGCAACCGCTCACCGACGCCCGCCGGCAGCTCCGCGACGCGCGGCTCGATGTCGAGGAAGGCGTCCGGCACGGTTTGTCACCCCGGTGATAAAGCGTGGGCGGAAATCCGCCTCGGTGGACCACCATCTTGGCACGGTGATGCCTAGCGTGAGGGCATGGACGCAGATGTGATCGTGGTCGGGGCGGGACTGGCCGGACTGGCGGCGACCGCCGAGCTCGCCGACGCGGGCCGCCGGGTGCTGCTGCTCGACCAGGAACCCGAGCAGAGCCTGGGCGGGCAGGCGTTCTGGTCGTTCGGGGGCCTGTTCCTGGTCGACTCGCCGGAGCAGCGGCGCATGGGCGTGCGCGACTCGGTCGAGCTGGCCTGGCAGGACTGGCTGGGCAGCGCCGCGTTCGACCGCGAGGAGGACCACTGGCCGCGGCAGTGGGCCCGGGCGTACGTGGACTTCGCCGCCGGTGAGAAGCGGGCCTGGCTGCGGGCCATGGGGCACCGGCTGTTCCCCGTGGTCGGCTGGGCCGAGCGCGGTGGCGGCACCGCCGAGGGGCACGGCAACTCGGTGCCGCGTTTCCACCTGACCTGGGGGACCGGACCCGGCCTGGTCGAGCCGTTCGAGCGCCGGGTGCGCGCGGCGGCCGAGCGGGGACTGGTCCGGTTCGGCTTCCGGCACCGGGTGGACGGCCTGGTCAAGACCGGCGGGGTGGTCACCGGGGTGCGGGGCCGCACGCTGGCGGCCAGCGGGGTCCGGCGCGGCGAGTCCAGCTCGCGGGAGGAGACCGGCGATTTCGCGTACGAGGCGCAGGCGGTGATCGTCACGTCGGGCGGCATCGGCGGCGACCACGACCTGGTCCGCAAGGCCTGGCCGGCCCGGCTCGGGGCCCCGCCCAGGCGGATGGTCGCCGGCGTCCCGGCACACGTGGACGGCCGGATGCTGGGCATCACCGAGCAGGCCGGCGGGCGCGTCGTCAACCCGGACCGGATGTGGCACTACGTCGAGGGCCTGCGCAACTGGGACCCGATCTGGCCGCAGCACGGCATCCGCATCCTGCCCGGCCCGTCGTCGCTGTGGCTGGACGCGACCGGCCGCCGCCTCCCGGCGCCGCTGTTCCCCGGCTTCGACACGCTCGGCACGCTCAAGCATCTGATGGCCACCGGCTACGACTACAGCTGGTTCGTGCTGACCCAGAAGATCATCGAGAAGGAGTTCGCGCTGTCGGGCTCGGAGCAGAACCCCGACCTGACGAACAAGAGCATCCGGCAGGTGCTGGGCCGGGTCCGGGCGGGCGCGACCCCGCCGGTGGAGGCGTTCAAACAGCACGGCGCCGACTTCGTCGTGGCGCCGACGTTGGACGAGCTGGTCACCGGGATGAACAAGCTGGCCGCGGAGAGCGACGGCCCGGCCCTGGAGCTCGACGCGGTACGCCGCACGATCGAGTCCCGCGACCGCGAGATGACCAACCCGTTCAGCAAGGACGCACAGGTCACCGCCATCCACGGGGCCCGGCGCTACCGCGGCGACCGGCTGATCCGGGTGGCCACGCCGCACCGGCTGCTGGACCCGGCGGCGGGCCCGCTGATCGCGGTCCGGCTCAACATCCTGACCCGTAAGACCCTGGGCGGCCTGCACACCGACCTGTCGGCCCGGGTCCTGCAGGCGGACGGCTCACCCCTGCCGGGCGTGTACGCGGCCGGCGAGGTCGCGGGCTTCGGCGGCGGGGGCATGCACGGCTACAACTCCCTGGAAGGCACCTTCCTGGGCGGCTGCCTGTTCTCCGGCCGCACCGCCGGGCGCGCCGCAGCCGCCGCAACCGCCTGACGCCACGGCCGCCGCAACCGCCTGACGACGCGGCCCGCCGCCCGGGGCCGCGTCACGGCGGCCTGGCCGCCCCGGGGCCGCGTCACGGCGGCCTGGCCGCCCCGGGGCCGCGTCACGGCGGCCTGGCCGCCCGGGGCCACCTCGATCCGCCGGGGCGATCAGCCGGCGGCGCGCCCGGTAGCGCGCCGCCGGGAGTCGTCGGACCCGTTGCGGCCGGTGGTGCGGTTGTCAGCCGCGTTCGCCGTACCGTGGGGGTCCTGGGCAGTTTCCCGGTGTGACGCCGCGCAGCACCCGCTCGCTGATCTCGCCCAGCTGGCGCAGCTGCGCCGGGGTGAGCGCGTCGACGACCAGCCGGCGCACGCCGGCCACGTGCTCCGGGGCGATCTGGACGATCTTGGCGTAGCCCTCGTCGGTGAGGATCGCGTTGGTGTAGCGGCCGTCGGCCGGGTCCAGCTCGCGGCGCACCCAGCCGCGCCGTTCCAGCCGCTTGATCAGGTGGGACAGCCGCGACAGCGAGCCCTGGGCGAACTCCGCCAGGGCGCTGATCCGCATGGTGCGCCCGGGGGCCTCGGACAGCCCGGCCATGACGCCGTACTCGAACTGGGTGATGCCGGCCAGGCGCTGCATCTGGCCGTCGAGGGTGGCCGGCAGGACCACCATGAGGGCGGCGAAGCTCTTCCATGCCCGTAGCTGCTGCTCATCGAGCCAGTTCACCTCGTCGCCCACCCGGCCATCGTAGCTGAACGTTCACGTCACTCCAGGTTGACCGTTCAAGTCCCAGGGCCTACGGTTCACTAGAACGTTCAACTTTCGAAGGGCTCTCCATGAACACTGTGCTGTGGATCGTCGCCGGTCTGCTGGCTGCCGCCTTCCTCGTCTCCGGCCTCATGAAGGTCCTGCGGCCCAAGGAGGAGCTCAAGAAGGCCGGCATGGCGTGGGTCGACCTGTTCTCGCCCGGCGCGGTCAAGGCCATCGGCGCGGTGGAGGCCCTCGCCGCGATCGGGCTGATCCTGCCCGCGGCCCTGGACATCGCCCCGATCCTGGTCCCGCTGGCCGCGCTCGGCCTGGGGCTGGTGATGATCGGTGCGGCCATCACCCACGCCCGGATGAACGACTACAAGGGCATGGCGCCCAGCATCGTGCTGTTGCTGCTGGCGGCCTTCGTCGCCTGGGGCCGATTCGGACCGTACGCGTTCTGAACGGTTCCAGTTCGCGGCGAGCCGCTTCGATCCGTGCCACGATGAACGCGATAGTTCTGGTCCAGGCGGGAGTCAAAGGCAATGAGCGAACACGTTTCCGACAGCGCCGAATGGCAGGCAGTGCAGGGGCACGCCGAGAAGTTCTCGAGTGTGCACCTGCGCGAACTGTTCGACAGTGATCCACGGCGCGGCGAGCGGCTCACCGCCCAGGTGGCGGACCTCTACGTGGACTACAGCAAGAACCTGGTCACCGACGAGGTCCTGGCCGCGCTGGTCGCCCTGGCCGAGCGGGCCGGGCTGCGCGAGCGCACAGCGGCCATGTTCGCCGGCGAGCACATCAACGTCACCGAGGACCGGGCCGTGCTGCACACCGCGCTGCGGCTGCCCCGGGACGCCACTCTGGTCGTCGACGGCCAGGACGTCGTCCATGACGTGCACGAGGTGCTGGACCGGATGGGCGCGTTCACCGACCGGGTCCGCTCGGGCGAGTGGACCGGCGCCACCGGGCAGCGGATCAGGACGATCGTCAACATCGGCATCGGCGGGTCGGACCTCGGACCGGTCATGGCGTACGAGACCCTGAAGGCGTACGCCGACGCGGGCCTGGAGTGCCGCTTCATCTCCAACATCGACCCCACCGACCTGTACGCCAAGACCCACGACCTGGACCCGGCCACCACCCTGTTCGTGGTCGTGTCCAAGACCTTCGGCACGCAGGAGACGCTGACCAACGCCACCGAGGCCCGCAACTGGCTGCTGGCCGGGCTGAGCGGCGACCAGAGCGCGGTGGCCAAGCACTTCGTCGCGGTCAGCACCAACGCCCAGCGGGTGGCCGACTTCGGCATCGACACCGAGAACATGTTCGGCTTCTGGGACTGGGTCGGCGGGCGTTACTCGCTGCCCTCGGCGGTCGGCCTGTCGGTGATGCTGGCGATCGGCAAGGAGCGTTTCGGCGAGTTGCTGGCCGGCTACCACGCCGTCGACGAGCACTTCCGCACCACGCCGCTGGAGCGCAACGTGCCGGCCCTGCTCGGGCTGCTGAACGTCTGGTACGACACGTTCCTCGGGGCCCAGTCGCACGCGGTGCTGCCGTACTCGCAGTATCTGCACCGCTTCCCGGCGTACCTGCAGCAGCTGACCATGGAGAGCAACGGCAAGCACGTCCGCCTGGACGGCTCCGCCGTGGACTTCCAGACCGGCGAGGTCTTCTGGGGCGAGCCCGGCACCAACGGCCAGCACGCCTTCTACCAGCTGATCCACCAGGGCACCAAGCTGATCCCGGCCGATTTCATCGGCTTCGCGGTGCCCAACCACGACACCGGCGAGATGCACGACCTGTTCATGTCGAACTTCTTCGCCCAGACCAGCGCGCTGGCGTTCGGCCGCACCGCCGAGCAGATCGAGGCCGAGGGCGTGCCCGCGGAGATCGTGCCGCACAAGGTGATGCCGGGCAACCACCCGACCACCACCATCCTGGCCGAGAAGCTGACCCCGTCGGTGCTGGGCCAGCTCATCGCGCTCTACGAGCACATCACCTTCACCCAGGGCACCATCTGGCAGATCAACTCGTTCGACCAGTGGGGCGTGGAGCTGGGCAAGGTCATGGCCAACCAGCTGGCCCCGCTGCTGACCGCGGCCGAGGCCCCGGGCGCGGACAACGACTCCTCGACCGACACGCTCATCGCCCGGTATCGCACCCAGCGCGGACGCTGACGGCTCAGGGCGCCCCTTTCTGTCGCAGGGGCGCCCTAAGCTGCGTCTGTGGATCTGACGACGACGCAGGCGCTGGCCCTGCGCATGCGCAGTTTGCTGCTCACCCCGCCACACCCGGTCGCGGACGTCGCCGGGGTGGTCGAGTGGTTCGGCGCCATGCAGGCGCAGGACATGGCGAGCGGCCTGTGGTCGCTGGGCGTGCGCCTGCCCGGCTGGACGGTCGGCGACGTCACGGCGGCTCTGGAGCGCCGGGAGGCGATCCGGACGTGGCCGATGCGCGGCACCGTGCACCTGGTGCCGCCGGCCGACGCACGGTGGATGCTCGAGCTGATGGGCGTGCGCGCCCTGGCCGGGGCGGCGAAACGCCGCCAGACCATCGGCCTGTCCGAGGCGACGGCCGAGCACGGCGTCGAGGTCCTGGCCGCGGCCCTGAAAGGCCACCGGCTGACCCGCGCCGAGTGCCTGGCCGCTCTGGCCGAGGCGGGCGTCGAGCTCGGCCCGAACATGGGCTACCACCTCCTCTGGTACGCGAGCCAGAAGGGCGTCTCCTGCATCGCCCCGCACATCGGCAAGGAGCAGACGTTCGTGCTGCTCGACGAGTGGGCGCCCGAGCCCAACCGGCCGGAGCGCACCGAGGCGCTGGGCATCATGGCGCTGCGCTACTTCCGCAGCCACGGGCCGGCGACCCGGGCCGACTTCGCCCGCTGGACCGGCCTGACCATGACCGACACCCGGGCGGGCGTCGCCGCGGCCGGCGACCGGCTCACCACCGTCCGGGTCGACGGCACCGAGATGATCGCCGACCCGGCCCTGCTCGACACCACCCCGGCCGACGTGGCCGGCGACTGGGCCGCCCTGCCCGGCTTCGACGAATACGTCCTGGGCTACAAGGACCGCTCGCTGATGATGGACGACGAGCACCTGGCCGCGGTTGTTCCGGGCGGCAACGGCGTCTTCCGCTCCACCCTGGTCCGCGGCGGCCGGGTGGTCGGCACCTGGACCCGCACCCTGGGCAAGAAGGCGGTGACCATCGAGATCCAGCCGCTGGCCGACCTCGGCCCGGCCGAGCGGGCCCGGGCGGAGGAGATCCTCCAGCCGTACGCGGCCTTCGTCGGCCTGCCCGCCCAGATCCGCTGGCCCTAGCTCTAAAACTGCCGGATATTGTTGACACTTTCGGGTCTCCTATCCGTAGGAGACAGCGTGCCCCCGTCACTCGAACAGAAGCTGGAACGCCAGGCGCAGCCGCTTGGCGGTACTGCGCCACGCCGAGGAAGTCACTGGCAACGTTGCCCGGACCTGCCGCTACTACGGGATCAGCCGGCAGACGTTCTACAAGTGGCTACGCCGCTATCAGGACGAAGGACTGGCAGGCCTGCGTGACCGCTCGAGCGCCCCGCGCCACTGCCCGAACGCCACCCACGCCGACATCGTCAACAAGATCGTCCATCTGCGGCAGAATTATCACTTCGGCCCGGTCAAGATCCAGATGTACCTGAAGCGGTACCACGACATCACGATCACCAGCTCAGCGATCTCCAACATCCTGGTCCGTCTCGGCCTCAACCGGCTTCCCGCATCGCAGCGCTACACCAGCCGCGAGAAACGCTGGAAGCGCCATGAGAAGCCACTGCCCGGCAACCGGCTCCAGATCGACGTGAAGTTCATCGAACCGATCGGTGTTCCCGCCGAGGCGGCCCCGGCCAAGACACCGGTCCTCGGCGCACTGCCTAAGCAGCGACGCCGCGCGAAGTATGACCAGTTCACCGCCATTGACGACTGCACCCGGCTACGCGTGCTGCGCATCTATCCCCGCTGCGATCAGAAGACCGCCATCCACTGGCACGTGCTGGACAAGGGCATCGCGCACACCTACATCAAACCAGCGTCGCCGCACCTCAACGGCAAGGTCGAGCGCTCGCATCGCATCGACGCCGAGGAGTTCTACCGCATGCTCGCCGGTGTCGTCATCGATGACACCGGCGTCTTCAACGACAAGCTGCGCGAGTGGGAGGACTACTACAACTACCATCGCCCGCACGGCGCCCTGGACGGCCAGACGCCCTACGAACGCCTCAAGTGGAAGACCCAGACCCCGGTGTAAGCGATCTTAGGCAGTTGCACACCTAGACCAGGGCCCGGACGATCTCCAGCACGCTGTCCGCGCAGCCCCACGACAGGCTGACCCCGGCGCCGCTGTGCCCGTAGTTGTGCACCACGTGCCGTCCGCCGAGCGGCACGTGCTCGAGCCGGATCTCCGGTCGCTGCGGCCGGATGCCGGTGCGATGCCCGAGCACGCACGCCGCGGCGATGGCGGGCACGATCCCGGCGCACCGGGCGATGATCCGCGCGGCCACCTCCGGATCCGGCTCCGGGTCGCTCTGTCCCTTGTCGGCGTTGCCGCCCAGCAGCAGCACGTCACCCTGGGGGAGCAGGTAGGTCATCTCCTCCAGCTCCTCGGTGTGCTCGGCGAAGAACTCCCGCACCCCCGGATTGCGGACCGCCACGAGCTGCCCGCGGATCGGATCGACGGCCGGGTCGGGCACCAGCTCCCGCGCCCCGACGCCGGTGCAGTTCACCACCACCGGCACCGAGCCCTCGTCGAGCGAACGCACGTAGCCGATCTCCACCGTCCCGCCCGCGGCCACCAGCCGCCGCTCCAGATAGTCCAGGTAGGGCGGCATGTCGATGATCGGCGCGGTGTACCGCCAGCCGCTGCTGAAGTCGTCCGGCAGCTCGGCGGCCGCACACTCGCGGAAGCCGGGCAGGTCGTGCGCCCAACCGGGGGACGGGATGCGCCGGCGCGACGCCTCCACACCGGGCACGAGCTTCACCTCGGGTCGGCCCGCGTCGACCAGGTCGCGGAAGACGTCGTAGCTGCGGGTGCTCCACTGCGGCACCAGCGGGTGGTTGGCGTAGAGGGGGTCCCAGATAGCGCCGGCGGCGGCCGAGGTGGTGTGCTCGGGCCGGCACTGGGTGCGGACCCGCACCCGCAGGCCGGCTTCCGCCAGCGTCACGCCCGTGGTGAGGCCCAGGACGCCGGCGCCGATGACCATGACTTCCGGGCGGACGGGGCTCATGCCTTCACCGTAGAGTCGGAAGGCGACAGCACCCGCCCGCGGCGCTGCTCGTTGCGGCGGCCGGGGGTGATGCGGTCCAATCGCGGATCGGGCGGCGCGCGGGGCGCGGCCGCGACCGGCCTGCCCTGGGAGCGCCGATGCTGATGACCGGCGAGGTCCACACCGCTCTGCTGCGCGGGCCCGGTCCGCTGGGCCCCGGTCCGGCCCGCCGCCTGGTCGACCTGGTGGTCGGCGAGCCCGTGCTGATGTCGCACCGGCCGATCGCCTACGTACGCTCGCCGGCGATTCCGGTCGGTGTCGACTGTGCGATCGCCCCCGCGCGCCGGGAACGAGGGGTCGGCACCGTGCTGCAGCACGCCTCGGTCACCGGCGGCCACGTCGTGCAGGGCTCCGCCGCCGCAGTCCTGGTCCGGGCCGAGGGCAGCGCCCGACGCCCCTGGTCGCACTACCTGACCCGGCCGGGTGTGATCGAGACGCTGGGCCGAGCCACGGGCCACGAGCTCGCCGCCGCCCTCGCCGGTACGGACCGGCCCGGCGACGCCCTCGACCTGGGCGCCATCGCGGGCCGGGTGGCCGACCGCGTCCAGCGGTCGGCTCCGAGCGGCGGCCCAGCCCGGCTCCGGGCCTCGCGGACCCGGCTGCGATGGACGGCCCGCACCGGTGCGGAGCCGGTGGTCCGGTTCTCGGTCCGCTCCGACGGGCTGCGCCTGCTGGAGCTGTCGACCGGCGACGACCCGCTCCAGCCCGCCGCAGCGACCGCCCTCGCCGAGGACGTGGCACTGCACGACTGGTTGTTGAGCACCCTGCTGGAGATGGTCGAAAGGAGCGCGATCGGGGTGATCGAGCGCCGGGCGTCCCTGGAGCGGCTGCTGCCGGCCATCGACTACCTGCTGCACCTGTGGATGCCCGGCGCTCGCGGTCCCGACGTCGTCAACGCGGTCTGGACCGCCCTGGACCGGCGGCCCGGCTTCAGCCGCCACTGGGACACGCTGGTGCACCGGATTCGGGACCAGCTGTCGGTCGCGAGCGGACGGTGACGCCGGCGGCGACCCGCCGCTACAAGAACGCGTAGCGGATCCGGTCGACCACCTCGTCCGGCAAGGTGATGCCTTCCGCACCGGCCCGCTCGCGCACCGGCCCCGCGACGGACGCGGCCACCGCGACCTGGCTCAGGATGGTCCGCACGGCCAGCTCGACCGGCAGGAAGCGGGCGGCCAGCGCGGAGAACGTCCGGTAAGCGCGGAACGGCGCCGCGCCCGCGTTCAGCTGTACCACGGCCGGCATCCGCGACCAGTCGTCCGACCCGTCCGCCGGGTCCCACGGCTGCGGGTCACCGACCGGCTCGCCGAGGTGCCGGATCAGCCCGAGCCGTTGCAACTGCCAGACCGCCGCCAGGAACGGGCACGACCAGCGCGGCTGGTCGGCGGGCCCGTTCCACAGCTCGATGTCGACGAAGATCGAGTGGTGCCGGGCGGCACTCTGCCGGGGTGGCTGCCAGGGGCTGGGGACCGCCATCGCCGATGCGGGCGCCTGTCCGCTGCGTTCCCCGTTGCTCAACCAGCCGCTCACGGCCGTCGGTGGCCGGCTGCCATTGTCATTCTGGGGCGGCTCGGCCACCAGATGCTGCCGCACCAGGGTCGCCACGTCGACGCCGTCGGACACGGCACACCCGGATTCCCGGGCGACGTAGTCGATGGTCAGTCCGGCGGCCGCCGCGGCCGCGATCAGGTCGGCCAGCACCACCCGGGGCGTACTGAACCGGGTGAAGTAGTCGTCGATCAGAAAACAGGTGCTCACCCGCGGCGGTCGTTCCCCGAGCTCGTCGGCGCAGGCCTGGACGGCGGCGGCGACCCATGGGCGAACGGCCTCGAACTGCGCCCGCAGCCGGGCCGGGCCGGCCGCGAAGTCCTCCATGTACAGATGTCCCAGCTCGATGGACAGGTGGGAGAGCGGGACCGCACGCGTCACCGGCGTGGCACTTTCCTCGGTGAAGACGCTGTCATAGGTGCTCACAGGCCGATCCAGGCTTCGTCGTCGACGAGCTTCCCGGCGAGCAGATCGAAGGCGTGCACGGTGCGCTCGTTGGCGATGCGGTGCAGCCACATGTCATCGTCGGAGAGCAGCTGCTCCTGCCACTGCAGCACCGGATCGAGCGGGATCTCGCCCAGCACGGCGCCACGGCCCACGCGGTGCCGGGCCGCCAACTCGTGCAGCCGCTGGTCGCAGAAGTCCAGCCAGGCCAGCTGCTCCGGTCGCAGCCCCGCCTGGTCCGGCGACGAAGGATCGGGCACCGCGGTGCGGACGAACCGGATCGCCGCCGCTAGCGTCGCGGGATCGTGCCCGAGCTGGGCGCCGGACCGCAGGATGCCCTGCTTGCCGTGCACCAGGGAGCTCGCCGCGATGATGTGCTGACGGGTCCAGCGGTGGAACACCAGCCAGCGAGCCTGGATGTCCGGCCGGGTGGCAGTGGCGGCGAGCACGATCTCGGTGGCGTACGACCGTCCCGCGCTGAGGTCCACGATGACGAGGTCGAATTCCTCGTCGGCGCGGATCAGCAGGTCGGCGCAGCGCTCGACGATGCCGGGATGCGCCGGGAACTCGCCGCGGCCCCGGTCGCCGGGATACAGAGCCAGCCGGCCGGCCCCCGCCGGGCGCCCCCGCAGCACATCCCGCTCGGAATCGGCCCAGACGTCGAGACGTCGCGGGGCGGGCCGGCCGTCCATCAGATAGCTGTGCAGCCCGCCGTCCGGTACGCCGGCGAGGGCGCCGGGTAGATCGAAGATGGCGCCGGCGGTCGGCGACCCGAAGTCGAAATCCAGGTAGCAGCAGTCGCCGCCGCGCAGCGCGTGCCGGTAGACCACGTTGCTGCTGGTGACTGACCGACCGGTGCCGCCCTTGTCGGAGGTCGCGAAGACGAGCACTGTCAGAAACCCCCGCCGTCGGCGCGCCGAGCCGCCGACAGCCGGTCGAGCCTGCGCAGCACCTCCTCGGTGACCGCGAGCGCGACACCCGGTCGCTCACCGCGTACCGCCCGGGCCCGGCGCAGTTCGACGCCGAGCCGGTCGAGTTCGAGGCGCAGCTGGGCGCCGCTGTTCGTGGAACCGCGCAGCAGCTCGCGGTCGTAGAGGTGGTCGGCCTCGTGGAGCAGCTCAGCGGCGATCTGGGCCAGCAGGCCGCTGCGCAGCGGCGGTGCGTCGACGATCCGGGCCGCGGTGACCAGGCAGTCCACCACCCGTTTGGTGTAGTACCAGGAGACCTCGGTGCAGTCGACGTCGAGCTGCGGGAAGGCGCCCGCCGGCTGGTCCCACAGACCCCGGGCCGGGCCCTGCCGGATGATCCGCTTGGTCAGGTGGTCCCAGAGCTGGTCGGACAGGTCCAGCAAGCGGCTGCGGGAGCTGCCTTCCGACAGGAGGCCGGCCAGATCGAGCGTGCGCTTGAGCAGCAGCGGCGAGATGTCCGCAACCGTCCAGCAGAGCTGATGTCCGCCCGCGTCCTCGCTGCCGACCAGCGGGAACCGCAGCCCGGGATGATGCGCGGTCAGGGCGGCTTCGCGGTCGGAGGACCGGCGGGTGATCCGGCTGCGGTTCGCGATCTCCTCGAGCACTGCCGCCACCCGGGTCAGGTCGGTGTTGGAGGCGCGGACCGACACCATGTGCTGCAGGACCATGCCGCTGACCATCAGCGTGTAATAGTCGAACTCGATCCCGTCGGTCGTCCGCCAGGGCAGATCCTCCAGCGGCCAGCGGCCCGGGCCGAAGGTGGCCACCGTCGTCCAGTACGACCGGGTCAGCTCCCACCGCAGCTGCAGTGCCTGCGCCAGTTTCGACTGTGCTTCGTCCAGCAGGCCGAGCAGCCGGGTCCGTTCCGAGAACAGCGCCTGGATCGCGTCCAGTGCGACGGTGGTGAAGTAGAGGTACGGCGCGTTCTCGGCGACGCCGTCGCGTTGCCTCCCGATCTCCGCGGTGGTCTCGATAGCCGGCGCCGCTGTGACCAGGCCCCAGGACCAGCCGCATTCGAAGAGCCGGTTGGGATTGTCGAGCTCGCTGCCTTCCGCGGCACCGGATCCGATGGTGACGTCGTCGCGCAGCCGGGCGTTGATCTCCCGGAGCGCCTCCCGCAGGTCCTCGACCACCTGCCGGGTGGGCCGGCGCTCCTGGTTGACCGTGCGGATCAGTTCCCGGCCGAGCTCATCGTCGGCCGAGAAGACATTGACGGCGAAGCTGCGCAACAGTCCGACCATCGCGGCGGTCAGCCGGGTCTTCGCCATCGCCTCCAGCAGGTCCACCTGCGCCACCAGCGCCGGACGGGCGACCACCGTGCGGAAGACCTTGGTGAAACCGATGACGGCCAGCATCAGCGTCACGGAGACGGAATACGAGTCGACGACATCCAGTCCGCGTTGGTGGGCGTCCAGCTCTTCGCCTTCGGACCCGGGCCGGAAGTAGCTGTCACCGGAAAAGACCGGGGTGCCGTCAGGGGCGGTGTAGCGCACCAGGTAGTCGGTCAGGATCCCGACGAGTCGCTGAGGGATCTGAACGTGGTCACCGAGCTCCGACAAGGCGTCGATCACGTCGTTCGCCGCGGCGTCGGGCTGATCCAGCCGGAGGAACGGCACCTCGGTGGCCGGAGCCATCAGGCACAGCAGCTGCTCGGCGTCGCTGATGGAGTTGCTGCCCTCGCGGCCACCGGGGTGCCACCGGCCGTCGGAATAGGAGAGTCGCGCGGTTGCGCGCCAGGCGTCGAGAAGTTGTTGACGAGGCTGGATCCGCATCGGTGTGCCGTCACCTGTCCGTCCGTGAGCCGTTACGCCTTCTTGCGGCCGGTCGCCACCATCATCCCGCAATAGCCGTCCCGCAGACCGTGGCTCTGCACTGTTTGGATCCGCACCTTTTCGGCCACCGGCGCCAGCGCCTGTTGCACATCCGCCTCGTCGACGGAACACGCGGGAAAATCCCGGTTCGCCACCCGATAGCCGGAAGAGTTGCGCATGAAGGCGGCCGCGAAAGGTGCGCGGGGCATCAGCGAGTTCACGAAGGACTGGGTCGCCCGCTCGAACTCGTCGCTGCGAGTGGTGATCGACTCGGCGACGAAGAACATGGTGCCCATATCGTACTCGTCGGGTGTCAGGTGGAAGATGTTTCCCTTCTCCACCTTGGCGCGCCGGCTGAGCAGGTCGAAGGCGTTCCCGACCCGGCCGTAGGCGGCGCGGTCGGCGGCCATGTGCTTCCAGAACTCCCACCAGGACGGGCGCGGCCGCTCGACCTCCTCCTCCAGCCAGGAGCGGTTGGTGACGGCTCGTTCGTAGAGCATGATCTCCGCGGCGAACGGCAACATCGTGAGTGCCGGGTACAGGTTGGTGCCGGCCCCGATGTCGATGGCGCGGGACCGGATCCGCCGCGGAATGTCGTGGGACTGGAAGAAGTCGGCGACGATCTCGATGATCTCGCCGTCGTCGGACCGCAGGACGCTGTAGTTGTGATCGAAATAGGCAGCTGAATCGAACGTGTCCCACGCGAAGTCGGAGTTCGCCACCTGCGTTGCGACGTCTACAGGGGAATCGCGAGGTGGGTCCGAGAAGGTCACGGCATTGCCTCCGGCCATGAGGTACTTCGCTCTTAGGATAAGCCGCCCGAATCGGACACCTTCCTGGATGTGGGGATCGGCCCGCTTCGGGCTGCAAACTTACGACATCAGGGGCCCCGCTCGGTTCGCGCCGCGCAAAAACGGCGTCTGCATTCTGGCCTGGCGCGCCAACGGGTGTCCCCCGATGGGGAACATCGGTGCCGGCCGCGCAGCCCGGAGCGAATCACTTTCGGCGGCCGGCGTCAATCGGCGTCAACCTCCGGGTACTGTTAACAACCCTTGATAATTGATGGGGCGGCCGTGAAGATGTGAAGACCTAGCTGGTCTTCAATACGTCAGGAGCGGCCATGAGTAGACGTCGTACCGTATTCGCGCTCGTAGCCGGTGCCGCCATGACCGTGGCGACAGCCGTTGCTTTCGCCCCGACCAGCATGGCGGGAGTGTCCGGAGCTCCGCTGCAGGCCGCCGCGGTGGTCTGCTCCGCGCCAGGCTGGGCGGAGGGCAACACCTACACCGCCGGCACGCAGGTGACCTACGGTGGCCGCCTTTATTCGGCTCTGGTGACGCACACCGCGTACGCCGGAGCAGGCTGGAACCCCGCCGCCACCCCGTCTCTCTGGCGGGACCTCGGCGCCTGTACCGGCGGAACCCCGACGACGCCGCCCCCGACGACGCCGCCCCCGACCACTCCGCCCCCGACGACGCCGCCGCCCACCACTCCACCGCCGACGACCCCGCCGCCCGGCAGCTCCACCTGCGCGGTCAAGTCGCGGCCGGCCGGCAAGGTGCTCGTCGGCTACTGGGAGAACTGGGACGGCGCGAGCAACGGCGTGCACCCCGGCTTCGGCTGGGTCCCGATCAACGACAGCCGGCTGGGCCAGCACGGCTACAACGTCATCAACGCGGCGTTCCCGGTGATCCGCTCGGACGGCACGGTGCTGTGGGAGGACGGTATGGACGCCGGTGTGAAGGTCTCCACCCCGGCCGAGATGTGCGCGGCCAAGGCCGCCGGCGCGACCCTGCTGATGTCGATCGGCGGCGCGGCGGCCGGTATCGACCTGAGCTCCAGCGCGGTCGCCGACCGGTTCGTGACGACGATCGTGCCGATCCTGCAGCGGTACAACTTCGACGGCATCGACATCGACATCGAGACCGGGCTGACCGGCAGTGGCAGCATCACCACGCTGTCGGCCTCGCAGGCCAACCTGATCCGGATCATCGACGGCGTGCTGGCGCGGATGCCGGCCAACTTCGGGCTGACCATGGCGCCGGAGACCGCGTACGTCACCGGTGGCAGCGTCACGTACGGCTCGATCTGGGGCTCGTACCTGCCGATCATCAAGAAGTACGCGGACAACGGCCGGCTCTGGTGGCTGAACATGCAGTACTACAACGGCAGCATGTACGGCTGCGCCGGTGACTCGTACGGCGCCGGCACGGTCCAGGGCTTCGTCGCCCAGACCACGTGCCTGAACAACGGCCTGGTCATCCAGGGCACGACGATCCGGGTCCCGTACGACAAGCAGGTCCCCGGCCTGCCCGCGCAGGTCGGAGCCGGCGGCGGATACATGACGCCCGCGTTGGTGACCCAGTCGTGGAACAGCTTCAACGGCAGCCTCAAGGGCCTGATGACCTGGTCGGCCAACTGGGACGGCTCGAAGGGCTGGACCTTCGGCGACAACGTGAAGCGGTTGCAGGGCCGCTGATCTCCGGCCGGCCCGCCGTGTGTGGACGGCGGGCCGGCTGTCATTCCTCGCGTGCCGCGTTCCACATGGAGGCGAAGCGCTGCCGGCGTTCCTGCAGCCGGCGCGGTTCCACGACGAGCGTGACGCTCACGTTGGCCTCCCGGTCGAGCCGACTGTCCAGCCGCGACGAGGCGTGCAGCTCGTAACTGGCTGCGTCGTCGAAGAGGATGAAGTCGACGAGGTTCATCTGCAGCAGCGGATCCAGGTCCGAGTGGCGCAGCACCCGGGTCTCGATGCCGATCCGGCGGTGTGGTTCGCGCAGTTCCCGGAGTCGCTCCTCGTTCATGGCGTCCTCGTCGCTCAGCAGGAAGACCCGTCGGATGCGGACGTCGCGTTCGGTGATCGCACGGCGCTGGGCGTGCAGATACTGCTGTCCCAGCCGGCTGGACCAGAATTCGTCGTCGACGTAGGCGGCGGGCCGGGTGAACGAGGTCATGCTGGTCGCGTCGATGGACCGGCTGCTGCACTCGGTCAGGCCCAGCAACCAACTGGGGTCCTCGCCGTCGTCCACGGTCACGCCGTTCTGCAAGCCCTCGAACAGGGTGCTCAGCCGGTTGATCTGATGGTCTGCGAAGCGGCGCGAGAGTTCGTCGTGGGGACTGATCCGGGCCGCCGACTCGACCAGCCGGGTGACGTTGTCGGCCTTGAGGGCGGTGGCCTCGACGCTGGCGTACAGGGCCGTAGCGGCGCTGATGGCGGCGAACCGCCGGTCGACGATGTCCTCGGTGCGGCGGGCGTGCGCACTCTGCTCGCCCGCGAACTGCAGCATCCGGTTGTCGTAGTCGATCAGGACCTGGACGACGAGCACGATGCCGCCGACGAACATCGACATGGTGAGCTGCCAGATCTCGGGCTGCCCGGTGGCGTTGGTCAGCAGGTAGGTGAGTCCGCCGGCGATCACGGTGAACAGGATCCGAGTGCTGATCTTCACTGCCGCTCCTCACGCATCGTGATCGAATCGATGCACTTAGTCAGTCTCACGGAGCGACTGGTGCGATGCAACGGGGCAGGTGTGACCGGGACCCCACTTCCCCCAAGTTCTTTGAATCTGAAATAGTTGACGAGTCAAAGGCGTTGTGCGGGGCAGTGCGGGACGTCAGGTTCCGCCCCGGAGCTCAGGAGCGGTCATGCAGTTCGGGATCTTCACCGTCGGCGATGTCACGCCGGACCCCACCACCGGGCGGCAGCCGACCGAGCACGAGCGGATCAAGGCCATCGTCGCCATCGCGGAGAAGGCCGAGGAGGTCGGTCTCGACGTCTTCGCGCTGGGTGAGCACCACAACGAGCCGTTCGTGCCGTCGTCGCCCACCACCCTGCTCGGCCACGTCGCCGCGCGTACGCAGCGGCTGCTGCTGTCCACGTCCACGACGCTGATCACGACCAACGACCCGGTCAAGATCGCCGAGGACTACGCCATGCTGCAACACCTGGCCGACGGCCGCGTCGACCTGATGATGGGCCGCGGCAACACCGGCCCGGTCTACCCCTGGTTCGGCAAGGACATCCGCGCCGGCATCCCCCTGGCCATCGAGAACTACGCCCTGCTGCACCGCCTCTGGCGCGAGCACACCGTCGACTGGAAGGGCAAGTTCCGCACCCCGCTGCAGTCGTTCACCTCGACCCCGCGCCCGCTCGACGGCATCCCGCCGTTCGTCTGGCACGGCTCGATCCGCAGCCCCGAGATCGCCGAACAGGCCGCTTTCTACGGCGACGGCTTCTTCGCCAACCACATCTTCTGGCCCAAGGAGCACACCCAGCGGATGGTCGCCCTCTACCGCCGGCGCTACGCCCACTACGGCCACGGCTCCGAGGACCAGGCCATCGTCGGCCTCGGCGGCCAGGTGTTCATGCGCAAGAACAGCCAGGACGCGGTCAAGGAGTTCCGGCCGTACTTCGACAACGCGCCGGTCTACGGTCACGGCCCGAGCCTGGAGGACTTCACCCGGGAGACGCCGCTGACCGTGGGCAGCCCGCAGCAGGTCATCGACCGCACGCTGGGCTTCCGCGACTACGCGGGCGACTACCAGCGCCAGCTGTTCCTGCTGGACCACGCCGGGCTGCCCCTGAAGACGGTCCTGGAGCAGCTCGACCTGCTCGGCGAGGAAGTCGTACCGGTGCTGCGCAAGGAATTCGCCGCGCTCAAGCCGGTCCACGTGCCGGACGCGCCGACCCACGCCTCGCTGCTCGAGGCCGCGCGGGCGGAGACGAAGGAGAAGGTGCAGGCATGAAGCAGCGCACCCTCGTCGTGGTCTCGGCGGGGCTGAGCCAGCCGTCGTCCACCCGCCTGCTCGCGGACCGCCTGTCCGCGGCGGCGGTGACGGCGGCCGCCGGCCTCGGCGTCCAGCTGTCGGTGCAGGTGATCGAACTCCGCGACCTGGCCCACGACCTGATGAACCACCTGCTCACCGGCTTCCCGCCGGCACCGCTGAAGCGAGCCCTCGACACGGTCGAGTCGGCCGACGCGATGATCGCGGTCACGCCGATCTTCAACGCGTCCTACAGCGGCCTGTTCAAGTCGTTCTTCGACGTGCTGGGCCAGGACGCCCTGACCGACAAGCCGGTGCTGATCGCGGCGACCGGCGGCTCGGCCCGGCACTCGCTGGCGCTCGACCACGCGGTCCGGCCGATGTTCGCCTACCTGCGGGCCGTCCCGGTGCCGACGGCGGTCTACGCCGCGTCCGAGGACTGGGGCGGCGACGAGAGCGAGGGCCAGCTGCGCGGCCGGATCAGCCGGGCGGCGGGCGAACTGGCCCGCGAGATCGACCGGCGCGAGCCGGTGACGGTCCAGGACCCGTTCGCGCTCACCACCTCGTTCGAAGATCTGCTGGCCGGCGGCTGAGACCGGGAATCGCTGAGATCAAGATCTGAGATCAAGATCTGACCGCGGTCGTGCCTGGTTGCATGGTGCTGACCGTCGCTCCCGCCGAATGCCAGGTCCGTGCATGCTCGGCCGACGGCCGGGCCCATCCATTCCGCCGCCGGGCCGGCGGGATGGATGGGGCGTGGGTGGGGTAGGAACAAGCGGGACCGAACAGGGGGCGTCATGGCGGAGATCGTGCTCATCCGGCACGGGCAGACCGAGTGGAGTGCGGTCGGCAAGCACACCTCGTACACGGATCTGGATCTGACCGGAGCGGGGGAGCAGCAGGCCCGGGTCGCCGGTGAACGCCTGGCCGGCCGCAGCTTCGCGGCCGTCATCTCCAGCCCGCGCAAGCGGGCCCTGCGCACCGCCGAGCTGGCCGGCCTGGCTGTCACGGAGACCACCGAGGACCTCGCCGAGTGGAACTACGGCGAGTACGAGGGCATCACCAGCGCCACCATCCACGAGACCAGCCCGGCCTGGTCGCTCTGGACCGACGGCGCGCCCGGCGGGGAGTCGCCGGCCGAGGTCGGTGAACGGCTGGACCGGGTGCTCGCCCGGGCCCGCACCTTCCTGGACCGGGGCGACGTGGCGCTGATCGCCCACGGGCACTCGCTACGGGTGGCCGGTGCCCGGTGGATCGGGCTGCCGGCCGGCGGCGGCGGGCTGCTGAAGCTGGGCACGGCGACCCTGTCGACGCTGGGCTTCGAGCACGGCAACCAGGTCATCGACACCTGGAACGGCTGAGCGCCGGCCTCAGTCGAGCAGTTCGCCGCAGGTCACGTTGGTGATCGACGCGGTGACCGCGGCGGCCCGGTCACTGGCCAGCCACACGGCGACCTGAGCGACCTCGGCCAGGATCGGCAGGCGCCGCAGCAGCGTCCGGCCGGCCTTGGCGGCGTCGAAGTCCTCGCGGGTGGTGCCCGCGTTGCGGGCGTGGACGTCGAAGACCCGGTCGACCCCGCCGGCGTCCGGTGAGCCCGCGGACCGCAGGCAGGCGACCCGCACCCCGTACGGTCCCAGCTCGATCGCCAGCGCCCGGCTCAGCGCCTCGACGGCCGCGCACTGCACCCCGAAGCTGCCGGCCATCGGGATGCCGGTGCGGTCCGGGCTCGCGGTGAGCATGAGGATCGTCCCGCCACCCCGCGCGGTCATCGGCCGGGCGGCCGCGGTCGCCGTGATGAAGTGGGTGCGCGCCCGGGCGTCGAGGCCGCGGGCGAAATCGTCGGCGGTTGCGGTTCAGCGATCTGCGGGCCGGCCTGCCCGGAGCGAGCCCGAACGTACTGTCCCAGGGGCTGCGCGACCTCGAGCACGTCGGCGTGATCCGGCGGCGCCGCCTGCCGCCGCCGGCCGCCGCGAACATGCATGAGCTGACCGAGCACGGCGCCGAGCTGGAGCCGATCCTGGTCGCCCCTCGGTTCCTGGGCGCTGCGCTCCCCGCTCACACCGTCCGGACACCTGAGCGCCGTGTCGGCCATGCTCACGTTGCGGACCTACTACCGCGCGACCGACGACTGGGCCACGACGCTTCAGGTGCACCTGGGCGACCGCTCCTACGTGGCCCGGATCGCCGGGGAGCGCGTCGAGGTGAGTGGCGGTCAGGCCGCAGCGGAGACCACTGTGGAGATCGATCCGGGCACGCTGGTCGCGCTCCTGGTCGGGGAACGGGAGCTGGCCGACGCGGCGGAGGTGCGGGTTACCGGGGATGTCGCCGCGTTCCGGCGGGTGCTGGCCGGCATCAACATGGCCGGCGGCCGGTGAGCGTGGCCGGCCGGCCTTTGCCGGCGTTCGGCGCGGTGGGCCCGGCCGGCCGTGGCGGCGTTCGGCGCGGTGGGGCTCGCCGGCCGTGGCGCCGGTCGGCGCGGTGGGTCCGGCTCATCGGCCGACCGCGTCGCTGGTCGGAGCCGCTGCGGGTGACGGGCCGGCCGGCGCGGTGCGCAGGGGCCCTCGTGCCAGGACGTAGACGAACAGCACCGCCATGACGCCGACCCCGGCCCACATGGACTGCTGCCAGCCCTCCACGAAGGACTCCTGGGCCGCCCGGACCAGTTCCGGTGCGTGACTGCCGGCCCTGTCGGCGGCGGCGAGAGCGTTGGCGATGCCCTCGCGGGCGGGGCCGGCGGCGTCGGCCGGGAGGGCGTCGAGCCGGGAATCGACAGCGTTGCGGTAGCCGGCGGAGAGGACCGCGCCGAGCAGGGCGACGCCGAGTGCCGTACCGAATTCTCTGGTGACGTCGTTGAGCGCGGACGCGACGCCCTGGCGTTCGCGGGGCAGGGCGGACGTGATGGCTTCGGTGGCGGGCGTCTGGGTCAGGCCCATGCCGAGCCCCATGGCCAGCATGCCGGGCAGCACCGAGAGATAGCCGTCCTCGATGGAGACTGACGTGGCCATGAGGGCCAGCCCCACGCCGCCGAGCAGGATGCCGGTCGCCATCGTCGAGCGGCCACCGACGCGGGCGGCCACCCGCGGCGCGAGACCGGAGGCCAGCATCATCATCGCGGCCATCGGCATGAGCGCCAGCGTGGACCGCAGGCCGGACCAGCCGAGCACCGCCTGCAGGAACGGGAACAGCACCACGAAGATCCCGGCCTGTACGCCGAAGACCGTCAGCAACGCCAGAGAGCCACCGGCGAGGCCGCGCTCGCGGAACAGCCGTACGTCCAGCAGCGGAGCCGTCCGGCGCAGTTCCCACGCCACGAAGCCGGCGGTGCCGAGTACGCCGATCACCAGGCTCACCAGGGTCACCGGCGTCGTCCAGCCCTGTACCGGGCCCTCGTGGAGGACCAGGACCAGGCCGACCACGGCGACCACGGAGGCCAGTGAGCCGACGATGTCGAAGCTGTGCGCCGATTCCTCGCGGGAGTCCGGCACCGACCGCAGCGTCAGGGCGACGGCCACCGTGACGAGCATGACCGGCAGCACGAAGAGCCACCGCCAGTCCGCCAGGTCGACCAGGACCGCGGACAGGTACATGCCGAGGATGCCGCCCCCGCCGGCGACCGCGGTCCAGATGCCGATCGCCTTGGAGCGTTGCTCCTCCGGGAACGTCGAGGTGATGACGGCCAGGGTGACCGGCATGATCATCGCGGCGCCCACGCCGCTGAGCAGCCGGGCCGCGATCATGATCTCGGTGGACGGGGCCAGGCCGGCCACCGCGCTCGCCGCGCCGAAGACGACCAGGCCGGCCAGCAGCACCGGCCGCCGGCCCCAGCGGTCGCCCAGGGCGCCGAGCGGCAGCAGCAGCGCGGCGAGGCTGATCGTGTACGTGTTGATGATCCACAGGACGGTGCTCTGCGAGGCGTCGAACGCGACCGCGATCTCCTGCTGCGCGACGTTCAGTCCGGAGACCGAGGCGATGACCGCCATGAGGGCGATGCACACCGCGACCAGGATCGCGCGGCGGCGGCGTGGGTCGTGGATCGTCGTGCCGGTGGCGCTCATCGTCCGGACCGCCGGGTGGCGCGGACCACGACGTCCTGCCGAGGGTGCTCGCTGACCGTACGCGCGTGTTCCTCGGCGGTCGCGATGTACCACTGGGCGCTGTCCAGGCTCGCGGTGATGTCCGCGAGCTTGACCGCCGCTTCGGCGGGCGGGTGGTGCCCGTGTCCCGGTGCTGCCGAGGAGTGCAGGTGGCCGACGATCAGCAGGGTGCCGCCGGGGGCGACCCAGTCGGAGATGCGCTGGTAGAACGCGAGCTGCGGCATCGCCGGGTGCGCGTAGTGCGTGGTGACCAGGTCGAATCGCAGGTCCGGGCGCCAGGTGGTCAGATCGGCCTGGACCCATCGCACGTTCTGGGCGGCCGGCCGCTCGGCGGCGCGGGCGAGGGCGGCGGCGGAGATGTCGGCGGCGGTGACCTGCCAGCCGTGGGAGGCGAGCCAGACCGCCTCGGCGCCGGTGCCGCATCCGGCGTCCAGTGCCGTGCCGGGGATCAGGCTGCTCGTCTCCCGGGCGAGGTAGGGGTGTGGGGCCGGAGCCCCCGGGTGCGCCTGGTGCCAGTGGTGTTCCCAGTAGTTCTGGTCGAATTCCATACCCGTGAGCGTGCGGCGCGACCAGGCAGATGTGCAAAGATCTTTGCCGAATGGAAAACTGAGGGCATGGATGAGGAACTGGACCGCACCCTGGACGCCGTCGGGCCCCGGCTGAAGCAGCTCCGGATGCGCCGCGACATCACGCTCACCGCGCTCGCGGAGGAGACCGGCATCTCGGTCAGCACGCTGTCGCGGCTGGAGGCGGGCCTGCGCCGCCCGACGCTGGAGCAGCTCCTGCCGCTCGCCCGCGCGCACGGCGTCACGATCGACGAGCTCGTCGACGCGCCCCTGACCGGCGACCCGCGGGTCAACCTGCGGCCGATCGCCGGCCGGGACGGAGCCGTCGTGCTGCCGCTGACCCGCCGGCCGGGCGGTATTCAGGCCTACAAGTTCGTCCTGCCCGCCGGCGACGACGACCGGGAGCCCGACCTGCGCACCCACGAGGGCTACGACTGGGCCTACGTCCTGAACGGCACGCTGCGCCTGGTCCTCGGCGAGCACGACCTCATCCTGCAGCCCGGGGAGGCGGCCGAGTTCGACACCCGCACCCCGCACTGGTTCGGGGCCACCAGCGCCGGGCCCGTCGAGTTCCTCAGCCTGGTCGGCCGGCAGGGCGAACGGGCGCACATCCGCGCCGCACCCCGGTCCGCTCAGCCGGACTGAGGTGGCCGGGCGCCCGCCGGCTCCAGCGGGGCCAGGTCGGGGATGCCGTAGCGGGAGTCCAGGACCTGCATCGCGGCGCCGGCCGCGATCACGTCCGCGCCGAGGCTCGACAGCGTGATGCCGGCCGTCTGCCAGTCGGCCCGGGGGACCTGCGTACGGATCGCCGCCTCGGCCTCGGCCCGGTAGATCTCCGCGTGGGTGAGCAGGTTCGCGCCGGCCAGCACCACGTGGGCCACGTCCAGGGTCTGCACCAGGTTGACGATGCCGACGGCCAGGACCCGCGCGGCCGCCCGGATGTCCCCGTCCGCCACCGCCCGGTCGTGGACCGCCTCCAGGCAGCCGCGCCGCCCGCACACGCACGGCGGGCCGGACAGCTCGATGACCGTGTGGCCGAACTCGCCCGCGTTCGTGTGCGACCCGCGATGGGCCGCCCCGCCCAGCCACAGACCGGCCCCGACTCCGGACTCCACCATGATCAGGGCGGCGTCCCGGAAGGCCGGGCCGCGCCGCCAGGCCTCGGCGGTGACCCCGGCCGTGACGTCCTTGTCCAGGTGCACGGGCCGGCCCAGGGCCTGCTCGGCCAGCTCCCGCAGCGGTACGTCGTGCCAGTGCCGCAACCGATGGGCGTCCCGGACGGTGCCCTGGGCATGGTCCAGCGGCCCGATCATGCCGATGCCCACCCCGGTCAGCCGCGCGCCGAGCCGGTGCGCGGCGGCGATCCGGTCCACGCCGGCCGTCAGCTCGTCCAGCAGCGTCCCGGGAGTGAAATCCGCCGGCAGGGGAGTCACCACCGAGTGCCGGACCGCGCCGGCCAGGTCGGTCAGGACCAGCCGGAGGGTGTGGCGGGCCACGTGCGCCCCGATCGCGTACCGGCTGTGCGGGACCAGCTCGTACCGGCTCGCCGGCTTGCCGATCGCCGGTCGGCGCACGCCCGCGGGCGCGATCAGGCCGTGCTCGACCAGCCGGCCCAGCACCTTCGACACCGCCTGCGGGGTCAGCCCGGTGGCGTCGGCGATCGTCGTGCGCTCGAACGCCGGCCGGGTGCGGGCGACGGCCATCACCAGGGCCTCGTTGTAGTCGCGCAGGAACGTGAGATCCGCCATGTCGACACTCTATTACGCAACGGCGTTGCTAAAGTCGGCGCTCGTGGAAGATCTGAGCCGTCGGCACCGCTGGGCCGCCCTGCTCGCGCTGGCCCTGGGCGGGGTGGCGATCGGGCTGACCGAGTTCGCCGCCATGGGGCTGCTGCCCGAGGTGGCCCGCGACCTGCTGCCCGCGGAGTACGCCCGGTCGGCGCCGGACGCGGTCGCGCAGGCCGGGTGGACGATCACCGCGTACGCGCTGGGGGTGGTGGTCGGTGCGCCGACGATCGCCGCGCTGACTGCCCGCGTACCCCGCAAGAAGCTCGTCCTCGGCCTGCTGGTGTTGTTCGCGGCCGGGACCGTCGCGTCGGCGATCGCGCCGACGTTCGAGCTGGTGCTGGTCGCGCGGTTCGTGGCGGCCCTTCCGCACGGGGCCTACTTCGGCGCGGCCGGCCTGCTCGCGGCCACCCTGATGGGCCCGGGCAACGCCGCCCGCGGGTACGCCGCCGTGCTCAGCGGGCTGACGGCGGCCAACGTGGTCGGCGTACCGCTGGTCACCCGGCTCGGGCAGGCAGCCGGCTGGCGGGTCGCGTATCTGGTCATCGCCCTGGTTTTCGGGGCGACCCTGGTCGCCGTGCTGATGATCGTGCCGGCGGTCGCCGCGGTGGCCGACGGCTCACCGCGGGCCGAGCTGCGCTCGCTGCGCAAGCCGCAGGTCTGGCTGGTCGCGGCCACCGCGGCGGTCGGCTTCGCCGGCTTCTTCGCCGTGGACAGCTACATCGCGCCCGTCACGACCGACGTCACCGGCCTGGCCGCGAGCACCGTGCCGTGGGTGCTGGTCGCGGTCGGGCTCGGCATGACCGTCGGCAACGCCCTGGGCGGCTGGTTCGCCGACCGGGACCTGCGGCGCAGCATGCTGATCGGCTTCGGCTCGGTGATCGCCGCGGTGATCTTCTTCGGGCTGGTCGCGGACACGACCCCGGGCCTGTTCGCCGGGGCATTCCTGATCGGCGCGACCAGCCTGTTCCTGGGTCCGGCGCTGCAGGCCCGGCTGATCGCGGTGGCCCCGGGAGCGCAACTGATGGGCGCGGCGGTGAACCAGTCCGCGATGAACGTGGCCAACAGCCTGGGCGCGGCTCTGGGCGGGGTGGTGATCGCGCGCGGCTACGGCTACCTCGCCCCGACCTGGGTGGGGGTGGGCCTCGCGGCGGCCGGGCTGGGGCTGGCGGCGCTGAGCTTCACCGCCGAACGCCGGGCCCGGCGCCCGGTCCCGGCCCCCGTCTGACCGGCCGGGAACCTGGCGGGCATCTCGCGGTGTCACCCATGGAAAGCTCACACTCCAGGGGTGACCATGCGACGGACGGGTTGGGCGGCGCTCAGCGCCACGAGTCTCCTGCTGGCGACGGCTGGATGCACGTCCGACAGCAGCGCGGCCACCGCACCGACGGCATCGCCCATCCCGGGGCCGTGCCGGTCCGAGATCACCCGTGACGCGCTGCCGGTCTGGGCCCGGGCCGGGTTCAGCGACGACGGTTCCGGCGTACCGCATGTCTTCAGTGAGCACGGCGACCTGCTCGCCGTGCTCTTCCGGTACCCGCCCGCCTCCTCCGCCGATCCGCAGGACGGCACGAAGATCCTCTGGGTGTCCCGGCTCCCGCAGGAGCCGATGCAGCCGCTGGTCATCGAGGCGACCCTCGACGGCACGACCACCACCCTGACCCGCGAGGTCCCCGGCGGCCCCGGCCCTTCCTCGATCCAGCTGCCCACCGCCGGCTGCTGGCGGCTGGCTCTGAGCTGGTCCGGGCATCAGGACCGGATGATGCTGCAGTTCAGCTGACCGGCAGTTCGACGGTGGCCCGGATGTCGCCGAGACCCCGCGCGATCAGCAGTTCGCCGCCGGGGCCGACCGAGTCCCACGCTGCGGCCGCGGTGTCCCACCGGCGCCACATCCGGGCGTCCGGCGTGATCGTCACCCGGGTCGAGCCGCCCGCGGGGACGTCGACGCCCTGCCAGCCGACCAGGCGCACCGGCTCGTCGGGGCCGGCCGGCTGGAAGTAGACCTGCACGACCTCGCGGCTGTCCCGGGCGCCCGTGTTGGTCACCGTCACCGTCACGGCCGGGGCTTCGCCGGAGATCAGCCGCGCGTCCGCGTACTCCCAGGTGCTGTAGCCCAGACCGTGACCCAGCCAGAACGCCGGAGCCGCCGGTGCCCGGCCGGCGTAGTGGCCGCGGTAGCCGATGAACCGGCCCTCGGCGTACTCCAGCTTGCCGTCGACCGGGGTGACCGACCACGCGGGTGACGTGCCGTCGGCGGCCGGGAACGTGGTGACGAGCCGGCCCGCCGGCTCGATCTCGCCGAGCAGCGCCGCCGCGATCGCGTGGCCGCCCTCCTGGCCGGGCAGGCCCGCCCAGAGCACGGCGTCGACCCGCGACAACCACGGCATGATCACCGGCGTCGCCGCGTTCACCACCACGACGGTACGGCGGGCAGCCCCGGCCACCGCCTCGATCAGAGCGTCCTGCGCGCCCGGCAGCTGCAGGGTGCTCTTGTCGACCGCCTCGGTCTCCTGCTCCTCGGTGAGGCCGACCACGACCACCGCCACGTCGGCGCCGGCGGCGGCCCGGACCGCGTCGTCGATCACGTCCACGGTCTCCCGGGAGGCCCGGTGGCCGATGAGCCCGAACAGGCCCGCCCCGGCGAACTGGTCGCCGTTGAGCAGGGTGACGGTCGCCTCCAGCAGCTCGCCCTCGCCGACCTCGTAGAGCCGGGTGTGCCACGGCGGCGTGAGCACCTCCTCGCCGAAGCCCTGGCCGGAGACGCGCAGCTGCGGACGCGATTCGGTGTGGCCCACCCGGATCCACCAGTCGCCGACGCCGAGCACGCCGAGCTCGACCCGGCCGGCCCGGGTGATCCGGCCGTGCAGGACCACGGTGGCGACGGTGCCGGTGAAGTCGTCGTCCATGCCGACCATCGTGGTGGCGTTGGCCGCGTGCCGTTGCTCCAGTTCGTTGCCGTCCGCGTCGAGCAGCGTGACCCGGATGCCGGGCTCGCCGGTGAGCGGGTCGACCAGGAAGCCGCCGCGGGCCGGCACCGGCTTGGTGCGGACCTCGACGCCGTCGACGACTGTGACGCGGTCGCCGAGCCGGGTGCTCAGGCCCTCGGCCACGCTCACCTGGTACGGCGGGTTGACCTGGGCCGAGCCGCCACCCATGTCGATGGTCTCGACAGCGTGCCGGCCGATCAGGGCCACGGTCTGCGCCGGCGCCAGCGGCAGGACGGCGTTGTCGTTGCTGAGCACGGTGATGCCCCGCGCGGCGAGCCGGGTCAGCTGCTCCTTGCGGACAGCGCTGTCCGGCGCGGGCAGGCCGGCCGGGTAGTCCCGCGGCGTGCCCAGGGCGCCCACCCGCTCGGCGAGCAGCAGCAGCCGGCCCAGGTGGTCGTCGATCACCGCCTCGTCGACCTCACCGGCGCGGACGGCGGCCACCAGCGCGTCGCCCCACGGGCCGCGCGGGCCGGGCATCACCAGGTCGAGGCCGCCGTTGGCCGCGGGGCCGGCGCTGCGGGTGGCGAACCAGTCGGACATGATCAGGCCGCGGTAGGCCCACTCGCCCTTGAGGATCTCGTTGTTGACGTGGACCTGCTCGGTGGCGGCCCGGCCGTTGACGTCGTTGTAGGCCGCCATCATCGACCAGGCGTCCGCGTCGGTGACGGCGATCTCGAACGGCAGCAGGTACAGCTCGCGCAGCGTCGCCTCGTCCACGACGCTGTCGACGGTGTTGCGGTCGGTCTCGCTCTCGTTGGCCACCAGGTGCTTGAGGGTGGCGCCGACGCCGAGCGCCTGCATGCCGCGCACGTACGCGGCCGCCAGCCGGCCGGTCAGCAGCGGATCCTCGGAGTACGCCTCGAAGAGCCGGCCGCCCAGCGGGGAGCGGTGCAGGTTGATGGTCGGGCCGAGCACCACGTGGATCTGCTGGGCCAGTGCCTCCTCGGCGAGCAGTCGCCCGGTCTCCTCCAGCGCGCCCTCGTCCCAGGAGGACGCCAGCAGGGTGGCGTTCGGGAACAGCGCGACGATCCGGCCGCCGGTGAACTTCAGCCCGCGTACCCCGGTGGGCCCGTCGGAGAGCCGCACCTCGCTCAGGCCGATGGCCGGCTCGGCGGCCAGGGTGAACGAGGTGGCGCCGGTGAGCAGCGCGACCTTGGCCGGCAGTTCCAGGGACTCGAGGAGCGCGGCGTGCTCGGACACGGGTGCTGTGGTCATGGAAGCCTCTTCGCCAGGGGGAGCTGACACGTGTAACTTGCTCGTGTCGGTAACGTAAACGGCAGCGGCCGCGCACGGCAAGAGGTGTCCGTCATGACAGACAGCACGATCCGCCGGGTGACCAGCGCCGACGTCGCGAAGCTGGCCGGGGTCTCCCGGGCCACCGTCAGCTACGTGCTCAACGACACCCCGCACCAGACCATCTCGGCGGCCACCCGCGGCCGGGTCATCGACGCGGCGACCAGCCTCGGATACGCGCCCTCGGCGGCCGCGCGGGCCCTGCGCACCGGCCGTTCCGACGTGGTGCTGTGTCTGCTGCCGGACTGGCCGATCGGCCCCGAGGTCGGCACGCTGCTCGGCAACCTCTCCACCGAACTGGCCCGCAGCGGCATGACCTTCGTGGCGCACCCGGGCAGCCAGGCGGACCGGCCCATCGCGGACCTGTGGAAGGCGATCACCCCGGCCGCGGTGCTGGCGTTCACCGACTTCTCCCCGGCCGAGATCGACGCCATGCGCGCGGCCGGGGTCGCGCTGGTCGTGGGCCTGCTCGGCCGCAGCACCTCCCCGCGCCGCGAGCTGGAGGTGCCCCAGCAGCGCGTCGGCCGCCTGCAGGCGGAACACCTGGTCACGGCCGGGCACACCAGGATCGGGTACGCGTACCCGGACGACGACCGGGTGCGCATCTTCGCCGAGCCCCGCCTCGAAGGCGCGAGGCTGACCTGCGCCGCCCGCGACGTGACCGGGCCGGCGGTCCGCGTCGTGCCCCTGGACGCCGAGGCGGCGGAACCGGCCGTGCGGGCCTGGCACGACGAGGGCGTGACGGCGGTGTGCGCCTACAACGACGACGTGGCGATGGCGGTGCTGGCCGGGATGCGCCGGCTGGGCCTGCACGCCCCGGCGGACCTGGCGATCATCGGTGTCGACGACATCCCGGCGGCGCGGCTGGCCGTACCGGCGCTGACCACGGTGACCACCGACCAGGCGGCGGTGGCCGCCCACCTGGCCACGACGGTGCTGGCGGCGATCAACGGCCGCCCGATCCCGCCGTCCGAGCTGTCCGGGATCGTCCAGGTCGTCCAGCGCGAGTCCGCCTGACCGGCCGCCTGCCGGAACCGGCCCGCCCCGGCCGGGCCGCGTATCGGCCGGGCCGCGTCTTGGCCCGGGTCTTGCACCGGGCTGGGGATCTTGGTTTGGTTCACTGTGCGGCCGGGCCGGGCCGGGTCTTCTTGGTCCGGGCTCGGGTCTTGGTTCGGTTCGCACTGCGGCCGGGCCGGGTCTTGGTCCGGGCCCGAAGTCCTGGTTTGGTTCGCTGCGCGGCCAGGCCGCGTCTTGGTCCGGGCCGGGGTCTTGGTTCGGTTCGCTGCGCGGCCGGGCCGCGCCTTGGTCCGGGTCCTGGACTGGGCCGCGTCACGCTCGGGCCGCGGTCACAAGCCGGCGCCGGACCGCTCAGGCTGCCGAGCCCGCGGCCTCGACGAAGGCAGCCGCGACGCGCTCCCGGTCGCCGCCCCCGGCGAGGACGGCGAGCAGCAGGATCCGGGCCTTGGCCGGATCGAGGAAGCCGGCCGGGATCAGCGCCCGCCCGATCAGGTCCCGCTCGGACCCGGGATAACTGTAGGTGCCGGTCAGCACCGGCCCGGCCGACGTCCGCGACGCCAGCACCACCGGCATCCGCCCGGCCAGCTCCGCGAGCGGCTCCGCCCACCAGTCCGGCAGGTGCCCGGCCCCCAGCGCCGCCACCACCAGCCCGTCGGCTGCGAGATCCCGGTCCGGCGCGTCGGCGCCCAGGGCCGCGACGATCAGCGGTACGCGGGGCAGCACGTCCCCGTCCGGCCGGGCCAGCACCACCCGGCGCCCGGCCGGGGCGAAGAACCGCGCCCGGCCCTCGACGACCTGTCCCACCGGCCCGCCCGTCGCCGACACGAAGGCCGCCACGCTGGTCGTGTGCGTCTTGCGGACCCGCGCCGCCGCGTGGATGTCGTCCGCGAACGTCACCAGCACACCCCGCCCGCGCGCCTGCGGGTCGGCCGCGACCGTCAGGGCCGCCAGCAGGTTCGCCGGCCCGTCCGCCCCGGCCACCAGCGCCGGGCGCATCGCCCCGGTCACCACCACCGGTTCCGGCCGGTCGTGCAGCAGATCCAGCAGGTACGCGCACTCCTCGAGCGTGTCCGTGCCCTGCGTGACCACCACGCCGTCCGCCCCGCCCGCCAGCAGGTCGCCGATGCGCCGCGACAGCGCCACGATGTCCGCCGGGCGCAGGGAGGCGCTGGGTACGTTCGCGACGTCGACGAGCGCCAGGTCGAGTCCCAGCGCGGCCGCTCCGGGCACCGCCGAGACCAGCTCGCCGGCGCTGAGAGCCGGTGCGGCCCCGCCATCGGGCGCCGCTGTCATCGCGATCGTCCCGCCCAGCCCGCACACCACGATCTTCGTCACGGCCGCCACCCTACGCACTGACAACAGACGCACAGGCTGGGCACATGGCCGGCCCAGGCGGACAGCGTTGGGTGGTAGGCAGCACGCGAAGAGCGAGACCTGGGGGTCATTGAGATGCTGGTGCAGCTGAACCGGAACCAGACCAACCGTACGTTCACCCCGAACTCCACCGCGGTGCCGGTGCCCGATCTGAACTCGCTGCGGCGCAGTCCGGTCGTCGCCGTTCTCGGGCAGCGGAGCCGGGTCGCCGCGTTGCGGGCGCACCTGCCGGCCGGGTGGGTGCTGCGCTATCCCGGCAGCCTGGACGGGGTGCGGCCCGGTGAGATCGTGTTGTTCAGCGGGGCCGGCGAGGCCGATGTACTGGCCGCGCGGGCGTTGCTGCCGGTGCGTACCCGGGTTGTCGCGCTGGTCGACGAGGACGCCCCGGCCGCGCTGGTCGCCGCCGTGCTGACCGCCGGCGCGGACGTCTGCGTCCGCGGCGGGCTGGCGGCCATCCTGGCCAGTCACCTGGTCGCCTGTCGCCGCCGGCAGCTCGCCGAGCGGTGGGGCGACCTGCGGGATTCCTCGCCGGCCCACTGAGCCCGGACCGGCGCCGCACGGGGCGACGCCGGTCCGATCGTGGGGACCCGCGATCAGTTCGGGGGAGCGGCGCTCGCGGTGGGGGCCAGGGCCCGGCAGGCCTCGACCGCCTTCCGGACGGCCGGGTCGTTCGTGGCCGGTGCGCCCTGACCCAGGGTGACGCCGTTGTCCTGCAGGCAGTTGCGGTAGGCCGCGCTCATCCCGTTGCCCCGGCCGTTGCCGCCCGGCCGGCCGCTCGGCAGGACCGAGGCGCACGCCTGCCGTGCATTTTCCCACGTCGCGTCGTCGACTCCCGCGGGCTTGCCGAAGCCCCCACCGGGGAAGCCCCCGCCACCGGGGCGGGCGCTGCCGGAGGGTCGCGGCAGGCCGGACGGACCGCCCGAGGGACGGACCCGGGGGCCGCCGGAGGGCATGGTGATCGTGACGCCGTTCTCGGCCAGGCACTCGGTGTACGCGGCGAAGGCGGTGTTGCGCCCGCCGCCGTCCTGGTTGTCACCTCCGGTGGCCGGGGTGCCGTCCGATCCGCCGCCGCACGCGGCCACGGAGAACAGCAGCGCCGCGGATGCGACGACCAGCCCGGCGATGCCTCGGGGGGACGTGATTCTGAGCTGCGGCACGGTCTCTCTCCTCGTTCAAGCGGACACGACGGTCCAGACAAGACCGCTGACCTCGCCGCAACCTCCGGCCGTCCTCGGAATCAGCTATGAGAGTGCGGCCCGGCTCCGAGGCAACTCCGAGGTGGGACCGAGCCGGCGGCGAGGAGCTGCGGCAACACTTCCCGACCATGGGTAACGGCCTGACCGCCTGGCGCGGAGTGAACCGGCGGTGGGCGTGGCTGGTGGCCGGGGCCGTGGTGGCCCTGCTGCTCGCCGCCGGAGTGAACCGCGCGTTGACCGCGGGCGCGGACGAGCGGCCGGCCACCGTGAGCACGGTGCAGGTGGACCGGGGCGCGGTGACGACCGAGGTGGCCACGACCGGCACTGTCGAGCCGGCGCAGACCCGCAGCCTCTCGTTCGCGGCCGACGGCACCGTGGAGAGTGTCAAGGTCCGGGCGGGCACGGTCGTCACGGCCGGGCAGGAGCTCGCCTCGATCGACGACACCGACGCCGCTGAGGCTGTCGACTCCGCGCAGGACACGCTCGCCGACGCACAGGACGCCCTGCCCGACGCCAAGGAGAGCGCCACAGCGAGCCCGGACTCCTGCGGGGTCCTGCCGGCGGCGTATGCCGTTCCGCCGACCACCACGAGCAGCCCGGCGCCGGCCACGACGAACACACCGTCCCCGACCCGTACCGGAGCACCGACCCGGACCGCCACGCCGTCCCGGACCGCCACTCCCGCCCGGACCACCCCGCCGAGCCGCACCACCGCGCCGGCCCGGCCGGGCGGCGCCGCGACGACCTGCGCCCAGGGCGGCGGCGCGAACTCAAGCGGCCGGAGTTCCGGGGGCCGGAATTCCGGGGGAGACCCCGTGCTCAGCGCCCGGCAGCGGGTCAACCAGGCCGAGGTGGCGTTGCGGACCGCCGAGGACCGGCTCGCCGGCACCACCATCACCGCGCCGATCGCCGGGCGGATCCTGTCGGTCGCCGGCCAGGTCGGCAGTCAGGTCAGCGGGGGCGGCGCCTTCCTCACCCTGGCCGACGTCTTCGACATGCAGATCAGCGCCGACTTCCCGGAGGCCGACGCGGACCGGCTGGCGGTGGCCCAGAAGGCCACCGCGACCCTGGCCGGCCGGGCCGGCCAGGACTTCGGCGCGACGGTGGTGCAGGTCGACCCGGTCGGCACCGACGACGGCACGATGGTCCGCTACGGCGTGCTGCTCTCGTTCACCGACGCCCCCGAGGACCTGCTGGTCGGGCAGAGCGCCGCGGTCCGGGTCACCACCGGTTCGGCCGATGAGGTGCTGCGGCTGCCGAGCACCGCCGTGCACGACATCGCCGGTGACACCGGCACGGTGCTGCGCGCGGGACAGCGGGTCACGGTCGGGGTGGGGCTGCGCGGCGACCGGTACACCGAGATCACCTCGGGCCTCGCCGAGGGCGCCGCGGTGGCCCGCAGCTGGTGAGCGCCGCGCGGCCCAGCTCCCTCCTAGCGGATTCATACGCAATTCAAAGGAAGCGCTGATACTTCTTTGCGGTGCATTCCGACAACCGCGGTTCCGTGGCCCTCAGCGATCCGCCGGCCGCCCGGGCGACCCGGGTCCTGGTCGTCGACGACGAGCCCAACATCTCCGCGCTGCTCTCCGCCACGCTGCGGCTGGTCGCCTTCGACGTGCGGGTCGCCGAGTCCGGGCACGGCGCGCTGGTCGCCGTCGAGGACTTCGAGCCGGACCTGGTGGTGCTCGACGTGATGCTGCCCGACCTGGACGGCTTCGACGTGGCCCGGCGGCTGCGCGCCTCCGGGCGGGCCACCCCGGTGCTGTTCCTGACCGCTCGCGACGCGGTCGAGGACCGGGTGGCCGGGCTCACCGCGGGGGCCGACGACTACGTGACCAAGCCGTTCAGCCTGGAGGAGGTGGTGCTGCGGATCCGGGCGATCCTGCGGCGCAGCCGGCCCGAGCTGGTGCCGGGCGACGCCGGGGTGCTGCGCTACGCCGACCTGGAGCTCGACGAGGACGCCCACGAGGTGCGCCGGGCCGGCCGGCTCGTGGACCTCTCGCCGACCGAGTTCAACCTGCTGAAGTACCTGCTGATCAACGCGGGCCGGGTGGTCAGCAAGGCGCAGATCCTGGACCGGGTCTGGAAGTACGACTTCGGCGGCGACGGACGCATCGTCGAGTCCTACGTGTACTACCTGCGCCGCAAGATCGACAAGACCGATCCGCCGCTGATCCACACCGTCCGCGGCGTCGGGTACGCGCTGCGCCTGCCCCGCGGCGGCGAGGAGTGAGCAGGCCATGAGGGCGGGGCTCCGCTGGCGTCCGCGGCGGTGGGGCCACTGGACCCTGCGCTCCCGGCTCGTGCTGGTCGTCGGCGCGCTGGCCGCGATCGCCCTGATCGTGGCCAACCTGGCCGGCCTGGTGCTGATCCGCGGCTACCTGCAGGACCGCATCGACGAGCAGCTGGTCGCCATGTCCCGCCCGTTCGCCGGGTCGCAGCGCCAGGCCCTGCCACCGCCGACCGGCGCCACGCCCCGCAACCGGCAACTGCGCTTCGGCGCCGACTCGGTGGTCTACGTCTACACGCCGGCCGGCTCGCTCGACCCGGACCGCAGTTCCGTCGCCGAGGCGCAACGGCCCGCGGTGGCGTCGCCGGCCGAGGTGCTGGCCCACGCCCGGACCGGGCGGCCGTACACGGTCGCGGCCTCGGACGGCAGCGCGGACTGGCGGCTGCTCGCGGTAATCGTCGCCGACACGGGCGGGGTGGCGGTCATCGGATCGTCGCTGGTCGAGGTGGAGCAGACCGGCGACCGGCTGCTGCTGATCGACGCCGGGGTCACCGTGCTGGTCCTGGTGCTGCTCGGCGCCGGGGCGGCGTTCGTGGTGCGGCTCGGGCTGCGGCCGCTGACCGAGATGCAACGCCTGGCCACCGACATCTCCGCGGGTAACCTCTCCGGCCGGGTGGCCGACACCGATCCGCACACCGAGCCGGGCCGGCTCGGCGGGGCGCTCAACCTGATGCTGGCCCGCATCGAGGCCGAGGTCTCCGCCCGTACGGCCTCCGAGCAGCGGCTGCGGCAGTTCGTCGCGGACGCCTCGCACGAGCTGCGGACCCCGCTGACCTCCATCCGGGGCTTCGCCGAGCTCTACCGGCGCGGCGGCGCCCCGCCCGGACCGCAGCTCGACGAGACCATGAGCCGGATCGAGGGCGAGGCCGGCCGGATGGGTGTCCTGGTCGAGGACCTGCTGATGCTGGCCCGGCTCGACCTCGAACGGCCGCCGGTGCTGCGCCCGGTGGACCTGCTGGAGATCGCCGCCGACACGATCAGGGACGCGTACGCGCGGATGCCGGACCGCCCGGTGCGCCTGGCCGCCCTCGACGACGACTCCGACACGTTCGTGCCGCCGACGGTGCTGGGTGACGAGCACGGGCTGCGCCAGGTGGCCACCAACCTGGTCGCCAACGCGTTGCAGCACACCACGGCCGGGGCCCGCGTCACCGTACGGGTGGGACGCGTCGCCGGGCACCGGCCGGCGCCCGGGGCCGTGCACGCGGGGACGGTCGTCACCGGCGTACCGCTGGCGGTTCTGGAGGTCGGCGACGACGGCCCGGGGGTGCCCGCCGAGCACGCCCCGCGGGTGTTCGAACGGCTCTACCGGGCCGATTCCAGCCGCAGCCGGGGCCGGGGCGGCGGTTCCGGGCTGGGCCTGTCCATCGTCGCGGCGATCGTGCGCGGTCACGGCGGCTGGGTCGAGCTCGACCCGCCCCGGGGTCGCGGGGCCACGTTCCGGGTGCTGCTGCCGACCTCGGATGCCCACGCGGGCTGACGCGGGTTCCGAGGTGGCTCCCAGCCAACCCCGAAGCTCCTCCGAGCAGGTGTCGCCACAGTGTCCGTCATGCCTGTGCCCCGTCTGGGTTCCCTGCGCCGTCCCGCGGTGGCGGTCAACGCCGCCCTGGTTCTCGCGCTCGTCGCCGGTGCCTTCTGGGCGTACGAGACCGTGTCCGGTCCGGACACCGGCAACGCGGCCGCCGCATCCGTGCGGTCCGTACCCGTCCAGCAGGGCACCGTCACCGCCACCGTGACCGCCGACGGCTCCCTGGAGAGCGCCAGCTCGGCCGGCGCGAGCTTCACCACCGGCGGCACCGTCACGTCGATCTCGGTCCGGGTCGGTGACAAGGTGACCAAGGGCCAGGTGCTGGCCAAGGTCGATCCGGCCGCCGCCCGGCGGACCCTGGCGGCCGCCGAGGCCGACCTGGACGCGGCCCGGGATGCGCTGGACCGCGCCGAGGACGCCGGCTCCGACACCTCGTCGGCGCGGAACGAGGTCACCCAGGCCGAGCTGGCCGTGGCCGAGGCCGAGGCGGCGGTGGCCGGGACGACCCTCAAGGCGCCGATGGCCGGCACCGTGGTCGCGGTCAACGGGACGCTCGGCAGCTCGTCGTCGGGCTCTTCCTCCTCGTCGTCCGGGGCCGGCACGCCCGGCGACGGCTCGTCCTCCTCCTCGGCCACCTCGTCGAACAGCGGCTTCATGGACATCGCCGATCTGGGCAAGCTTCAGGTCACCGCCGCCTTCGCCGAGGCCGACGCGACCAAGTTGAAGGAGAAGCAGGCGGCCACCGTCACCTGGAACGCGCTCAGCGGCACCCGGCAGAGCGCCGAGGTGGTCGCCGTCGACCCGCAGGCCACCACGTCCGACAACGTCGTCACGTACGGCGTCACGCTGAGCCTCGACAAGGTCCCCACCGGCGCCAAACCGGGCCAGACGGTCTCCGTCTCGGTGGTCACCGGTGAGGTCAGCGACGCCGTCTACGTCAACGCGGCCGCGGTGATCACGGTGGGCAACCGGCACACCGTCACCGTGCTGGCCGACGGCGTCCAGGAGGTCCGCGCGGTGGAGATCGGCCTCGAAGGTGACCAGGCCACTCAGATCACCTCCGGGCTGACCCCGGGAGAGCAGGTCGTGATCACCACGAGCAGCACGACGACCGGCGGGACCACCGGCGGCTTCCCGGGCGGCGGCTTCCCGGGCGGCGGTCCGCCGGGCGGCGGCTTCCCCGGCGGCGGTACGGGCCGGGGCACCCGATGAGCCGGCCGGTCCTCGACGTCTCCGACCTGACCAAGATCTACGGTACGGGTGAAGCCACCGTGCACGCCCTGCGCGGCGTCTCGATGCTGGTGGAACGCGGCGACTACGTGGCCGTCATGGGCTCGTCCGGCTCCGGCAAGTCCACCCTGATGAACATCCTGGGGGCGCTGGACGGGCCCAGCGCCGGCACGTACCGGCTGGACGGGGTCGACGTCAGCCGGCTCGCCGACCGGCAGCTGGCCCTGGCCCGGAACCGCCTCATCGGCTTCGTCTTCCAGGCGTTCAACCTCATCCCGCGGACCTCGGCGGTGGCCAACGTCGAGCTGCCCCTGGCGTACGCCGGGGTCCGGCCGCGGCAGCGCCGGGAGCGCGCGATGGCCGCCCTCGAGACCGTCGGGCTCGCCGACCGGGCCCGGCACGAGCCCAACCAGCTCTCCGGCGGCCAGCAGCAGCGCGTCGCGGTGGCCCGGGCACTGGTCACCGAGCCGGCCCTGCTGCTGGCCGACGAGCCGACCGGCAACCTGGACACCCGCTCCACCGCCGACGTGCTGGAGGTCTTCGACCGGCTCAGCGCGGCCAGCCGGACCATCGTGCTGATCACCCACGAGCCCGAGGTCGGCGACCGGGCCAAGCGGCTGGTGCGCCTGGTGGACGGCCGGATCGTCACCGACGTACGCCAGTCACCGCTGGACCGGATCCCGGTCGGCGCCCGGCCGGGACGGCACAGCCGATGAGCGAGCTTGCGAGCGAATCATCAACTCTGCGTCCGACGAATGTCATCGCCGGAGCGCCAGCGGAGGCGATGGCATGAGCTTCTTCGAGGTCGTCCGGTTCGCCCTGCGCGGGCTGTCGGCGAACAAGCTGCGCTCGGCGCTGACCATGCTGGGCATCCTGATCGGGGTCGCGGCGGTGATCCTGCTCGTGGCGGTCGGCAACGGCTCCGCGCAGGCGATCAACCAGCGGATCGAGGCGCTGGGCACCAACACCGTCACGGTGATGAGCGCCGGCCGGGGTGGCGCCACCAGCACGGCGCTGACCACCACCATCGCCGACGCGCTGATCGACCCGACGCTGGCCCCGGACGTCGCCTCGGTCTCGCCGGTGGTCAGCGCCGCCGCGACGCTGACCCACGAGGGCACCGACCACGACGTCAGCCAGTTCGTCGGCACCACGCCGAGCTGGTTCGCGTCCTCCAACACACCGGTCGGCACCGGCGCCGGCTTCACCGCCGACGACGAGGCCCAGGGCCGTCGGGTGGTGGTGCTGGGCCGGACCGCGGCCGAGGAGCTCTTCCCCGGCACCGACCCGCTGGACAAGCAGGTCACCGTCGGCGGCGCGCTGTTCACGGTGGTGGGCGTGCTGGCCGAGAAGAGCTCGACCGGTTTCCAGGACGCCAACGACACCGCGATCGCCCCGCTGTCCGCGGTGCGCCAGGTGCTCACCGGGTACGGCGCCCTGACCTCGATCCTGGTGCAGGCGCGCAGCCCGGACCGGGTGGACGCCGTGCAGTCGCAGGTGGCCACGATCCTGAACCAGCGGCTCGACGTCCCCGCCGGGGCCACCACGCCGTACCGGATCCAGAACGCCTCGCAGCTGCTCGCCACCCAGACCGAGACGGCCGACACCTTCACGACTCTGCTCGGCGCCGTCGCCGCGATCAGCCTGCTGGTCGGCGGGATCGGCATCACCAACATCATGCTGGTCACCGTCACGGAGCGGACCCGTGAGATCGGCATCCGCAAGGCTCTGGGCGCACCCCGCCGGGTGATCCTGACCCAGTTCCTGATCGAGGCGACCCTGTTGAGCGTGCTGGGCGGTGCGCTCGGCGTCGCCGCCGCGCTGATCGGCAGCAGCTTCTCCATCGTCGGCGTGAAACCGGTGATCGTGCCCAGTTCGGTCGGGCTCGCGCTGGGCGTGTCCATCGCGATCGGGTTGTTCTTCGGCGGCCTGCCCGCCGGCCGCGCGGCCCGGCTGCGCCCCATCGACGCGTTGCGCTACGAGTGAGGACCCCGTGACCCCTTCTTCCGACGACACCGCCGTCCTGTCCGCCGTCCCGGCCGTCCCCGAGCCGTTCGACGACCGTGACGACGGCCTGGCCAGTGCCCTCGCCAAGGCCGCCCCGCGGCGCTGGTGGAATCGCGGCACGCTGGTGCTGGGTGCGTTCGCGCTGCTGCTGGGCGGCTTCCTCGGCGGCCTGGAGGTGCAGAAGCACTACGGCACCGGCACCGCCACCGCGCCGACGGGCCGCGGCGGCGCCCGGACCGGCGGTTTCCCCGGCGGAGCCTTCGGCGGCGGTGCCGCCCCGACCGCGGCCGCGCCGGCCGGCGCGGGACCGACCACCGGCAAGGTCAAGCTGGTCAACGGCACCACCGTCTACGTCGAGAAGGCGGACGGCGAGGTGGTGACCGTACGGACCGGCGCCGGCACGACGGTGCAGAGCGCCACCAAGGGCAAGCTCAAGGATCTCAAGGCCGGTGACACGGTCAGCGTCCAGGGCACGGCCGACACCGAAGGCACCGTCACCGCGACGACCGTCACGGAGAGCAAGGGCTGACCCGGCCGGTGATCCGTGGTGTCATGGCCTGGTGAGCCGCGCTGTCGAGCAGAGCAACCGCCGGATGCTGCGGGCCCGCGACGCCATGGACCGCGCGTACGCGCAGCCGCTGGACGTCGCCGCCCTGGCCCGGATCGCGCATGTGTCGCCGGCGCACTTCACCCGCACGTTCCGGGCCACCTTCGGTGAGACGCCGCACAGGTACCTGCAGCGACGCCGGGTCGAGCGGGCGATGTTCCTGCTGCGCGAGACCGGCGAGAGCGTGACCGACATCTGCTTCCGGGTCGGCTTCGGCAGCCTGGGCACGTTCAGCCGCACCTTCCGCGACATCGTCGGCCGGTCGCCGCGCGACTACCGCCGGCAGGTCACGGCGACCGGCGTGCCCACCTGCTTCACCAAGGTGTGGACCCGGCCGAGTGAGCAGTTTCGGAGAAGTCCCGCACCGGTCGGGCCGCTAGCGTGAAACCTATGTTCACCGCGATCACCCATTCCCAGATCTACGTCCTGGACCAGGACGAGGCCCTCGGCTTCTACGTCGGCCGGCTCGGCCTGGAGGTCAGCTCCGACGTCGACCTCGGCTTCATGCGCTGGCTCACCGTGCAGGTCCCGGGCCGCCCGGAACGCCAGATCCTGCTGGAGAAGCCGGGCGGCCCCTCGATGTCCTCCGAGACCGCCCACCAGGTCCGCGAGCTGCTGAGCAAGGGTGCCGCCGGCGGCCACCTGATCTTCAGCACCGATGACTGCCGCAAGACCTACGAGACCCTCAAGGGCCTGGGCGTCGAGTTCACCGACGAGCCCACCGAGCGCCCGTACGGCATCGACTGCGGCCTGCGCGACCCCTTCGGCAACGCGATCCGGTTCACCCAGCCGTTGTCCTGACCGACCGGCGTGCGGCCGCGGGCGCCACGACGGAGCTGAGCGCGGACGCGCTCAGTGCCGAGGCCGGCGCCGGATCGAAGGGTGAGCCCTCCGCACGCTCCGGGCCGCCGCCCGCGCGAAGTCCAGCCGGGACAGTCGTCACACGGCTACCAGGGCCAGTCGGCGACCAGGTCCTCGGCGCGTTCGCCGGACCGGACCACGAACACCTCGTCGGCCGAGTCGTCGTAGACGAGCTGGGCCCCGGCGACCGGCGTGAGCGCGCACATCGCGGCCAGGACCGCCGTGCCGTCCGGCTTCCGGAACGACAGGGAACGGACCGCCGCGTCCAGCGGGAGCGGCCGGTCACGGTCGGCGTGGTCCTCGGCCCGGAGGCTGACCTCGCCCAGGTCGCGTCCGTCGGTGCGGGGACAGGCCGACGGGTCAGGACACTCCTCGAGCTGCTCGGCGGCTCCCGTGGCGTCGACGATGAACCACGGCGTCCCGTGGCACCCCGCCGTCCGGAACGCGCGGAGGACATCGCCGACGGACGGCAACGGGCGCGGCGGCGGCGCTTGATCGGGCACGCCGCGGCTGAAGCTCGTGGACTTCGCCCAGTCCGCCATCCCGTCCTCGGCGAGATCGTGCAGCGGCACGGCGTACAGGGACCAGCTCACCGCCGCGGCGCCGGGCGGACCGTCAGGATCTGCTCCGCGCGGCCGACCGGCCCGTCCAGGTCGTGCAGCGTGGTCGTGGTCAGGCCGTGTCCCCGCGGCCCGAACACCACCGACGTGTCCAGGCCGACCCAGCGCCCGCGGGGCTGCCGGTGCAGGTGGATCGTCAGGTCCAGGTTGGGGAAGAGCCATTCCTTGGGGGACTCGCGGATCGCGATCCCGTTGGCCGTGTCCACCAGGGCCAGGTAGCTCGCCAGGTCGCTGACCGGCTCACCGGCCACCAGGTCCAGCCCGGTGGAGATCCAGGCCGTCGTCCGGCCCGGCCGCACCGGGCCGATCGGGCGTACGTCCAGCGTGGTGATGAACTCGCCGGGCCACGCGTCGGACATCGGCCACCGTGGCACCGACTCCGGGCCGGGCAGCGCCGCGACCTCGCCGCCGGCCACCCCGGCCGTGTCCGGCTCGGCCAGGCGCCAGACCCGGGCCCGTACGGCGGGCCGGCCCCGGGCGATCACGACGGCTTCCAGGAGCTCGATGGTGCGTCCCGGCCGTACCGTCTCGACGTGGATCTCGAAGTCCTCCAGCTTGAGCACGCCGAGGATGTCCATGCTGACCCGGGCGACCACCAGGCCGTCGGCGCCGCGGGCGGCGGTGAACTGCTCGACCGCGTGCACGATCAGGCCGGTCATCGGGCTGATGTGCTGCTCGTCGACGGCCCAGGCGCCGCCGGTCGCGGCGGTGGGCCGGAACCGTCCGACGCCGGCCCGCTCGAAGTAGCTGATCATTGCCTGACCCTACGGGCCGTTCCCGGCGTGGATCCGGCCGCCCGGGGACCCGCGGCCGGGAAGAACCGGGGCGCCGGCCGGGTCCGGCCGTAAGAAAAATGACATATGCGCAAGCATTGATGCTTGGCGGCCGGGTTCCTAGGCTGAGCATGCTCGATCAGGCCCAGGGGGTGTTTCGGAGATCATGGCGTCGCCCACCCTCTTCGGCCGGGCGTCGCTGCTGGCCGCGGTCGAGGCCCGGCTCGGCGCCGGCGGCGGGGTGGCGTTGCACGGCCCGGAGGGCATCGGCAAGACCGCTCTGCTGGACGCCGTCGCCGCCGCGGCCTCCGCGCGGGGAGAGCTGGTCGTGCGGCTGCGGCCCGCGCCGGCCGAGCGCCGTCTGCCGTACGCGGGCATCGCCGACCTCGTGGCGCAGCTGCCGCCGGCGTCCCTGGCCGCCCTGCCACCCGCCCACCGCACCGCCCTGGCCGTGTTGCGCCAGGGCACCGCTCCGCGCGCCGGCGCCCCCGCCCTGGCCCGCCGTCTCGTGCTGCCCGGCCTGCTCGCGCACTGCGCCCGTGCCCAGTGTGTGCTGCTGGTGATCGACGACGTGCAGTGGCTCGACGCCGAGTCGGCCGAGCTGATCGGTTTCGCCATGCGGCGCCGCCCGGGTCCGCGGGTGCGGGTGGTCGCCGCCCAGCGGTTCCCCGACCCGGTCGGGCGGCACCGGGCGGCCCGGTTGTGTCCCGCGCCGGTCGCCGATCTGCTGGTCCCGCCGCTGGCCGCCGACGAGCTGACCGCGTTGCTGGAGGCGCGCGGCCTGCCCTGCCGGACGGCCAGCCGGCTGCACGAGGCCAGCGGCGGCAATCCGTTCCTGGCGCTGGCCCTGGGCGGGGCCGTCACCGCTGGTCCGGCCTGGCGCCCGGCGCCGCTGCCCGAGCCGGCCCGGGCGCTGCTGCGGCGTCGCCTCGATGCGCTGCCCGCGCCGGTCATCGGCACGCTGCTCGTCGCCGCGCTGGCCACCGAGCCGACCGTCTCGACGCTGATCCGGGCCGGTCACGAGGACGCGGACCGGGATCTGCGCGCCGCCGCGGCCGCCGGTGTGATCGAGGTGCACGGCGGGACGATCCGGTTCGTGCCGCCCGCGCTCGCCGCCGTGCTGGCCGAGGATGCCGGGGCGGCCCGCCGGGCGGGGGTGCACGACGCTCTGGCGAACGCGGCGCTGGACGAGACCGACAACGTCCGGCACCGGGCGCTGCGCAGCGGGCGGCCGGACGCCGATGTGGCCGTCGATCTGGTGGCCGCCGCCGAGCGGGCGCTGGGCCGTGGCGACGGGCGCACCGCCGCCGAGCTCTATCTGCTGGCCGCCGACCGGTGCCCGCGCAGCCTGGCCGCCGAACGCTTCGACTGGCTCGCCGCCGCGGCCGGCACCGCCCTGACCGCCGGGGTGCCCGCGCTGGCCGGGCGGGCCGCCGAGGCGGTGCTGGCCGCCGCCGACTCGCCGGCCCGGCACCGGGTCGCCGCCCGGCTGGTGGTGATCGACCTGGCCGGGCAGGCGCTCGCCGACATGGGGGAGACCTTCGCCGCCGCGCTGCACGAGGCCGGGGACGACGTCACCCTGATCGGGCCGGTGCGGTTGCGGCTGACCTGGGCCGCGATGCTGGCCGGGGATCCGGGCACCGCGGCGGACTGGGCGGTGGGCGCGGCCGCGGCGGCGCGGCAGGCCGGTGACCCGGCGACCGGGGCGATGGCGCTCAGCGCGCTGGCCCAGATCCAGCGGATCCGCGGCGAAGCGCGCTGGACGCGGACGCTGGAGCAGGCCCTGGCGCTGCCGGCCCCGCAGGCGCCCGGCTGGCTGCACATGGGCCCGCGTTACCTCGCCGCGCGTTTCGCCATGGTCGACGACCGGCTCGACGAGGCCCGGGCCGAACTGCTCACCCTGCTGGCCCTGGCCGAGCACGACCGCACCGGGGAGGCGCTGGTCGAGGTGCTGCGCAGCCTGGCGGAGGTGGCGACCCGGGCGGGCCGGTGCCGCGACGCCCTGCGGTACGCCCACCGGGCCGTCGCCGCCGCCCAGCGGGCCGGGCTGAGCCCCGGACCGACCTGGTACACAGCGGCGGTGGCCGAGCTCGCCGGGGGCAGCCTGGCCGCCGCGGCCGGGTACGCCCGCCGCGGGGTGCGCGCCTCCGAGCAGGAGGGTGACAGCCTCTACCTGCGCCGCAACCTGCACGCCCTGGGCCAGGCCGAGCTGCGCGCCGGTGAGACCCGGGCCGGGGTGGCGGCGCTGCGCCGGCTGCGCGAACCGGCCGGTGGCGCGACCGATCCGATGATCGTGCGCTGGCGCGGTGACCTGGCCGGTGGGCTGGCCGCGCTCGGGGAGCACGACGAGGCGGCGCGGATCCTCGCCGAGGCGCGGGCGGCGGCGGCCCGGCTGGGCGAGAACCCGGGCGTCACCGGCTATCTGGACCGGGCCACCGCTGTCGTGCTGTCCGAGAGCGGCCAGGCCGACGCGGCGGTCGAGCTGTCGGCGGCCGCGGCGGCACACTTCGCCGAGCTGCGCCAGCCGATCGAGCAGGCCCACGCGTTGCTGGTGCAGGGTGGTGCCGAGCGGCGGCGGCGCCGGTACGCGGCCGCCCGGGTGGCGATCGGCGCGGCGCTGGCGCTGTTCCTGGCGGCCGACGCCCGGCCGTGGACCGAGCAGACCGAACGGGCGCTGGCCCGCACCGAGGGCAGTTCCGCGCCGCCGGCCGACCTCGGGCTGACCTCGACCGAGGCGCGGATCGCCGGGCTGGTCCGCGACGGCGCCAGCAACCGGGAGATCGCCAACCAGCTGTACCTGAGCGTCAAGACGGTCGAGGCCACCCTCACCCGGGTCTACCGCAAGCTCGGCGTACGCTCGCGCACCCAGCTCTCGTCCCGGCTGCCGGCGGCCGAGCTCGCACCGACAAGGGTTTTCCCTGATTCGGTGACCGTCGTCGATGCATAGCGTCACTGCTCAGTCAGCCTGGTGCCTCCCGACCCCGGGACACCGCGCCCAGGCCTCGCCCTGACCGGGTCGAGTTAAGGAGTACGAGCGTGGGACGTCAGAAACTCATCACAGCCTCGGTGGCCCTGGCCACCGGCGCGGCGCTGGCGCTGGCGGCGACGCCCGCCGGCGCGAGCCCCCAGCAGGCGCCCAGCCCCAGCCCCGCCCCCGCGGCCCTCGCCGCCGCCTCCGCCGACAGCCTCGTCGACAGCGCCGGCAAGGCCGCCGCACTCCGGCGCTCCGCCGGTGACGACCTCAAGCGCACCGGTGTCGTGCAGGGCACCCGCGGCCTGCAGTACGTGACCTACGCGCGCACCTTCAAGGGCCTGGCCGTGGTCGGCGGCGACGTCGTCGTCACCACGGACGCGGCCGGCACGGTCAAGGACACCGCGGTCGCCGAGACCGCCGCCATCTCCGTCGGCACCACCGCGAAGATCACCGCGGCCCGGGCGGCGGCCATCGCCAAGGCCCGGCTGGCCAAGGTGGACAGTGCGAGCACGCCCGAGCTCAAGGTGCTCGCCGGGGAGAGCCCGAAGCTGGCCTACGAGGCCGTCGTCGAGGGCCGTACGGCGCAGAACAAGCCGAGCAACCTGCACATCTTCGTCGACGCGGCCACCGGTGCGGTGCTCGACGAGATCGACTACGTGCGTGAGGGTTCCGGCAACGGCTACTACTACGGCAACGTGACCATCAACACCTCGGGCTCCGGCTCCTCGTTCTCCATGACCGACTCCACCCGTCCGGGCCTGAAGTGCGGCGGGCAGAACGGGTCGGCGTACACCGGCACCGACGACGCCTGGGGGACGGGCTCCGGCACCAACCTGGAGACGGCCTGCGTCGACGCCCTGTGGGGTGCTCAGCGTGAGGTCGACATGTTCTCCTCGTGGTTCAACCGCAACGGCATCCTGGGCAACGGCAACACGCCGCCGATCCGGGTCGGGCTCGCCGACGTGAACGCGTACTGGAACGGCTCGTACGTCAACTTCGGCCACAACCAGGCGAACACCCGCCAGGCCACCCCGATCGACGTGGTCGGTCACGAGCTCGGCCACGCCGTCTTCCAGACCACCCCGGGCGGCGCGGGCAGCGGCAACGAGAACGGCGGCCTGAACGAGTCCACCGGCGACATCTTCGGCGCGCTGACCGAGGCGTTCGCCAACAGCCCGCTCGACCCGCCGGACTACCAGGTCGGCGAGGAGGTCGACCTGGTCGGCCAGGGCCCGATCCGGTACATGTACAACCCGTCGCTCGCCGGCGACCCGAACTGCTACTCGTCGTCGATCCCGTCGACCGAGGTGCACGCCGCGGCCGGTCCGCTGAACCACTGGTTCTACCTGACCGCCGAGGGCTCGAACCCGACCAACGGCCAGCCCGCCAGCCCGACCTGCAACTCGAGCACGGTGACCGGCCTGGGCATCCGCAAGGCCGGCGAGATCTACTACAACGCGATGCAGTCGAAGACCTCGACCTGGAAGCATGCCGGGGTCCGGACCGCGACGCTGGCCGCCGCGAAGAACCTGTACGCCCCCAGCTGCGCCGAGTTCAACGCCGTCAAGGCGGCCTGGGCCGCGGTCAGCGTCCCCGCGGTGAGCGGCGAGGCCACCTGCACCACCGGTACGCCGACCAACGACTTCTCGGTGTCGGTGTCGCCCACCTCGGGCACCGTCGCGGCCGGCTCGTCGGCCACCACCACCGTGGCCACGGCGACCACCTCCGGTTCGGCGCAGAGCGTGGCGCTGACCGCCGCCGGCCTGCCGAGCGGGGCGACCGCCTCGTTCAGCCCGGCCTCGGTGACCTCCGGCTCGTCGTCGACCCTGACGATCAGCACCACGGCGGCCACGGCGTCGGGCAGCTACCCGATCACCGTCACGGGCACCGGCTCGGCGACGCACACCGCCACCTACACGCTGACGGTCACCGGCGGCACCGGGGGCGGCTGCGCCGGCACCAACGCCACCGACGTGTCCATCCCGGACGCCGGGTCGGCGGTGACCAGCACGATCACGATCGCCGGCTGCGCCCGCTCGGCGTCGTCGACCTCGACGGTCGCGGTGAACATCGTCCACACCTACCGCGGTGACCTGGTCGTCGACCTGGTGGCGCCGGACGGGACCGCGTACCGGCTGAAGAACAGCAGCAGCTCGGACAGCGCGGACAACGTGGCCACGACGTACACGGCGAACCTCTCCTCGGAGGCCGCCAACGGCGCCTGGAAGCTCCAGGTCCGTGACGTCTACAGCGCCGACACCGGCTACATCAACACCTGGACCCTGACTCTCTGATCCGACGCACCACTCCGGAGGCCCGCGGCGAGCGCCGCGGGCCTTCGTTGTGTCCGGAAACACGGCCGCCCGGCGCAATGGTCTGACCAGGACATTGGCGACGGAGAGTGACCTGGGCTACAGAGATCCGGTGGCCGCCATCACTTCTGTAGCTGAGGTTTTACCTGGTCGGTTTGGTGTGGAAGCCCAGAGCCCGGATGGTTGTTGCAGGAAGCGACGACGCTTTCGCCGTCACTCATCGTGAGGAGAAGGATCATGCCTTTCACCACCCAGCTGCGCGACGTCCGCGTGAACCTGGCGAACCGTCGCACCGAGCGGACCGCCCGGCGCCGGCTCAGCGCCGAGCTCGCGGCGTTCCAGACCCCGGCCGAGCGCGCCGAGCTCGACTTCATCCTGGGCCGGCACACGCAGGAGGAGACGCGGGAGATTCGCGAGATCCTCAACCAGCAGGACTACGAGCGGCAGCGGGCCGGCAGCGGCATCGGCGGCTATCGCGGCTGATGCACCACCCCGCGCACACAGAACGGCCCCGGCACTGTCGCCGGGGCCGTTCTCGTCATGTCACTCCTGGTCGGACCGGTCCTCGCGGGCGCGCAGGGCGCCCGCGTGGGCGATCGTGTCCGGGTCCTTGCGCACCTTGATCAGGCTGGCCACGGTCGTGATGACCAGCACCGCGACGATGACGCCGAGCGAGACCGGGGTGCTGACCTCCGGCACCGCCGTGCTGATGTCCTTGTGGGCCCAGTGCAGCACCAGCTTGACGCCGATGAAGGCCAGGATGATCGACAGTCCGGTGGAGAGGTAGACCAGCCGGTCCAGCAGGCCCTTGACCAGGAAGAAGAGCGCCCGCAGGCCGAGCAGGGCGAACGCGTTGGCGGCGAAGACGATGAACGCCTCCTCGGTGACGCCGAAGACCGCGGGGATCGAGTCGAGCGCGAACAGCAGGTCGGCGCTGCCGATCGCGATCAGCGTGATGAACAGCGGGGTGGCCGTCCGCTTGCCGTCGATGCGGGTGAACATCTTGCCGCCGTGGAAGTCCTGGGTGACCGGGAAGAGCCGCTTGGCCCCGCGCACCACGGCGTTGTCGGGATCGGGGTCCTCGTCGCGGTGCCGGAACAGTTGCACCGCCGTGTAGATCAGGATCAGGCCGAAGATCAGGAACATGAACGAGAACAGCGACAACAGCGTCGCGCCCAGCGCGATGAAGATGACCCGCAGCACCAGCGCGATGATGATGCCGAAGGTCAGCACCTCCTGCTGGTACTTCTCCGGCACGGCGAAGGTGCCCATGATGATCACGAAGACGAAGAGGTTGTCGACCGACAGACTCTTCTCGACGATGTAGCCGGCGAAGTACTCCGTGCCGTAGTCCCAGCCGGCGATCGCGGCGAAGACGAAACCGAACGCGATGGCGATCGCGATGTAGAAGACCGACCAGGCGGTGGCCTCACGGAAACCGACGGCGTGCGGGCGCAGCACGCCGAGGGTCAGGTCGAGGGCGAGCAGGGCGACGATGACCGCGATGGTCAGCGTCCAGCCGAGCGCGGTGACCTCCAGCATGGGGAAGGAACCTCCGGGCGTGAGTCAGCAAGGGCGGTTGGCGGAATGTACCCACAAGGTTCCCTGGTCAGGCTGGGAACATCCTGAATTCCCCTCGCCGGTGGCTCAGGCGACCTGGAACGAGCGCTTGGACAGGCCCATCCAGAAGCCCTCGATCGGCTGCTCCGGGCTCCGCTCGGGGTCGGCCGCGGCGCCCAGGGTGAGGAACATCGGCGCGAAGTGCTCGATCGTCGGGTGCGCGTACGGCATCCCGGGGGCCCGCTGCCGGAAGTCGGCCAGCTCGTCGATCGCCCCGCGGGCCAGCGTCTCGGCCGTCCAGGCGTCGAAGTCCCGCGACCAGCCCGGCGCCGCCGCCTCCGGCCGGAAGTCGCGCAGGAACGGCAGCCCGTGGGTGGTGAAGCCGGAGCCGACGATGAGCACACCCTCCTCGCGCAGCGGCGCCAGCCGGCGGCCGATCTCCAGCAGCCGGTCGGGCTCGAGGGTGGGCAGCGACATCTGCAGCACCGGGATGTCGGCGTCCGGGTACATGACCGTGAGCGGCACGTACGCCCCGTGGTCGAGCCCCCGGCCGGTACGGGTGACGCGCTCGCGGTCGGGCATGAGCTTCTCGATCCGCGTGGCCAGCTCGGGTGCGCCGGGCGCCCGGTACTGCACCTCGTAGTAGTGGCGGGGGAAGCCGCCGAAGTCGTAGACCAGCGGCACCGTCTCGGTGGCCCCGAGCATCAGGGGCGCCGACTCCCAGTGCGCGGAGGCCATCAGGATCGCCTTGGGCCGGGGCAGGTCCCGGGCGAGCTCCTGGAGCTGGCCGACCCAGGTGGGATCGTCGACCAGCGGCGGCGCGCCGTGGCTGATGAACAGGGCGGGCATGGCGCTCATGGAGACCTCCGAACTTGACGCTTCAACTACCAGGCTCCACGATACGGCGCTTTAGTTGAGCCGTCAACTAAATGTGAGGCGCCCGCGCCAGCCGTCCAGGATCCGTTCCGGGTCGGCGCCGAGCACGTCGGCGAGCAGCATCGCGTACACGTCGCGGAAGTCGACCGTGTGCCGCAGGTCGCCGTCGTCGAGGTCGGTCAGGCTCGGCGCCTCGCCGTACAGGCCGCCCTTGATGCCGGCGCCGAGCAGCAGGACGTTGGAAGCGGTGCCGTGGTCCGTGCCGTCCGAGGCGTTGGCCTTGACCCGGCGGCCGAACTCCGAGTAGACCGCGACCACCACGTCGCGCCCGGCCTTGGTGCCGGCCATCCGCTCCACGAACGCGGCCAGCGGCTTGTCGAGCTTGGTCAGCAGCGCCTCCTGGGCGGTCTTCTCGTCGGCGTGCAGGTCGAAGCCGCCGAGCGACACCGAGTAGACCCGGGTGGCCGCACCCGCCTCGACGCAGCGGGCCACCAGTGCCAGCTGCTGGTCCAGCGGTGGCGCCTGGCCGCCGGTCGCGGTCGCCTGGCCCTCGGCGTCGTCCTCCTCCGCCTCGGCCGCGACGTCGGTCATCAACCCCTGCACCCGGACCAGGTCGGCGAAGCAGCCCGCCGCCCGCGCCTGGGCCGGCGACTCACCGGCGGCCGCGGTGCCGAAACCGTCGAGGACCGGCTTCGTCACGCCCTTCGGCAGGGTCAGCGCGCCGCCCGGCACGGTCGCTCCCGCACTGGTGGCGCCGGCCAGCAGCGGCGGCAGGACCGGCTCGAACGAGATCGCCAGCCGCGGGTCCCCGCCCGCGGTGTCCAGCCACCGGCCCAGCCAGCCGGTGGTGCCGGGGCGCTCCGGGGCGGCCGTCTGCCAGATGTCCATGGACCGGAAGTGGCTGCGGTCCGGCTTCGGGTAGCCGACGCCGCGGACGACGGCGAGCCGCTGGTCGCCGTACAGTTTGTGCAGGCCTTTCAGTCCTGGGTTGAGCCCGACGCCGTCCTCGAGCGCGAGTACCTGCCCGTCGTCGTAGGCGAGGCCGGGCCGGGCCGCGGCATAGGCCGGATCCGTGTACGGGATGACGGTGTTCAGGCCGTCGTTGCCGCCGTAGAGCGTGACCAGCACGAGGATCCGGCCGGGCTCCCGGTCTCCCGCGGTGGCGAGGATGTCGCGCAGGGCGTAGGCGGAGCCGCCGGCGGCGAGCGCGCCGGCCCCGACGACGCCGCTGGCGGTCAGGAAGCGGCGCCGGGTGATGGTGTCCATGGTTTCGCCTTCGGTCCTTTCAGGGGTGGGGAGCAGCGGTCGGCCGGTCCCTTCAGTGGACGGCGTATTCAGGGCTGGCCAGGCCGAGGGCGAGCAGTCGGCGCGGGTCCGCGGCCGCCGCGCGCAGCACTGCCGCGGTCCGGTCGGTCCAGGCGTCGACGACGAGCAACCGGCCGAGGGCCTCGACGCGGTCGTCGCGGCCGGTGTCCGCCAGGTCCTCGACCGCGGCGCCGGCCAGTGCGGTCAGGGTCTGGCCGTGCTGGAGCCGGGATCGGGCCGACGAGGTCGTCAGCCAGGCCGCGCCGACCGGCCAGCCGCCCACACTCGGCGGCCGGAACGGCACCTGTCCGAGTGCCCGCAGCCCGGCGAGGAGCTGCTTCTGCTTGTTCTCCGGCAGCTTCGCCGGGTTGACGCCGAGCTGGCGGACCGCGCCGACCAGCCACTCGACCGGCTGCTTGACGAGCTGTCCGGTGGTGGCCGCGAAGGCCGGATCTGTGGCCAGCGCCCGCAGCATCGCGCTGGTGCCGGTGCGACCGGCGGCGGCCAGCCGGGCGGTGGTCTCCGGTCCCGGTGCGGTGCCCGAGCCGTAGCGCACCCAGAGGCGCTGGGCCAGGAAGGGCGCGTGCGCCGGGTGCCGGACCAGCAGGTCGGCGTAGGAGTCGACGTCGAAGCGGCCGGTGCTGCCGAGCAGCGTGACCGGCGCGTCGTCGTGGCGGCGGGGGAGCAGCTCCGCGGTGCCGGCCGCCCGGTCGACCTGCCAGCCGGTGAGCACCCGCGCCCCGGCCTTGACGTCGGCCTCGCCGTAGCTGCCGACGCCGAGGGTGAACAGCTCCATCAGCTCCCGGGCGAGATTCTCGTTCGGGGCCTTGCGGGTGTTCTTCTGCCCGTCGAGCCAGAGGATCAGCGCGGGATCACGCAGCATCGCCCGGACCAGCGGCCCGGTCGCCCCGCCGCCGTAGCGCCGGAACGTCTGCTGCTGGGCGAGCATCAACGGCGCCGAGCGGACCTTCTGGGCCGAGGTGGCCCAGTGGCCGTGCCAGAAGAAGGTGAGCTTCTCGGCCGCGCCGGACTCCGTGGCCATCCGGCCCAGCCACCATCGGGTCGCGGTGGTGAGCTGGGCCCGGGCGGCCTGCCGGGCCTTCTGCTTCTCCTCGCGGCTCGCGCCTTTCGGCGGCGTGCCGCCAGGGTCCAGGTCCGGCAGCTCGACGGTACGGCCGATCGGCTCGAGCACTTTGTGGAGGGTGGCGCCGGCCCCCGCGCGTTCGGCCGCGTCGACCTCGGCGGCCGTCGGCCCGAAGGTCAGCCTGCGCAGGAGATGGGACACCGCGACACGTTCGGTCATGCCGACGACGGTAGGGCCGGTGGGTAAGCGTTCGGTAAGGGTCGCGTTCGGGCCGGGTTCGCGTTCGGCAGATGAAGACGATGTTAACTTTCTCGATCTCGCGCACCGCATAACCGCAGCTCAGAACCGTCGTGCAGGATGCATTTCGGATCCGGCCACTCTGGACATTGCGTGTCGCCCGGGGCGCTGGCAAGCTACGCGGTGTTGCTTGGACGCCGCTGACCGTAACCGGTCGTGGCGCCGCCGTCATACCTCGGTCAGCCTGCCCTCACCGCCCGTCATCACGGTCCGCGGTCGCTCGGCCGTGTCCGCGTACGAGGGAAAGGAGACCGTCGAGTGGCGACCACCCAGCTGCCGCTCGCCGACGACCTGTACCTGGCCGCCCATGACGCCGCCCGCGGCCGGTGCCTGCTCACCCCGGCCACCCTCGGCCTCGGCCTGGCCGCCGGCCTGCTCGGCGAGCTGGTCTTCTGGCGCCGCCTGGAGCTGTACGACAACCAGGTCACCGTGCTCGACGACCGGCCCACCCCGGAACCGGCCACCGCCGCCGTCCTGGAGCAGCTGCTGCGCGAGAGCCACCACCGCCAGATCCGGGACTGGATCGCCTTCCTGGCCACCGGCGTCGCGACCGAGCTCGTCGAGCGGCGCCTGGCCCGCGCCGGGCTGGTGCGCCGGGTGGAGAAACGCGGCCTGCTCGGCACCAAGGTCCGCTTCGAGCCGACCGACCCCGCCACCGCCGCCTGGCCCGGCACCCGGATCCGGATCGCCGCCACCCGGGGCGAGCTGCTGGACGGCCCCGATCTCGTGCTGGCCGGGCTGGTGCTGGCCACCGGCCTCGACCAGCACGTGCTCGTCACGCTCGAAGCCCGTGAGCGTGACCACCTGTTCGACCAGCTGCGCCGGCGGATGCCGGCCACGCTGCAGCATCTCGTCGGCCACGCAGAGGCCGCCGTCGGCGACGCCGTGATGGCCCGCCGCGCCTGACACCCCCTCCGTCCCGTTGGGAGATCCCCAAGTGCCCAGCACCTCCACCCCGGCCAGACCCAGCCAGCTCTCGACCGCCCTGGCCCGCGACCGCCTCGGCGTCGCCGCCGTCGTCTTCTTCGTGATGTCGGCCGCCGCGCCGCTGACCGTCGTGGCGGGCGTCGTGCCCACCGGCCTCGCCGTCACCGGGCTCACCGCCATCTCCATCGCCTTCCTCGCCGTCGCGCTCGTGCTCGCCGTCTTCGCGGTCGGCTACGTCGCGATGGCCCGGCACATCGCCAACGCCGGCGCCTTCTACGCCTACATCGCCCGGGGCATCGGCCGCCCCTTCGGGGTCGGCGCGGCGTGGGTCGCGCTGCTGGCCTACAACAGCTTCCAGGTCGCCTCGTACGGCGGCTTCGGCGCGATCGCCGCCCCGCTGTTCGCCGACTGGTTCGGCGTCGACCTGCCGTGGTGGGGCATCTCCCTGGTGGCCTGGGCGCTGGTCGCCGTGCTGGGTGTCCGCGACGTCGCGGTCAACGGCAAGGTGCTGGCCACCCTGCTGGTCGCCGAGATCGTGCTCGTGGTGATCTTCAGCTTCGCCGACATGCTCACCCCCGACTTCGCGGCCTCGTCCGCCCCGCTCAACCCGGGCAGCCTGGTCGGCACGGGCGCGGGGGCGCTGCTGGTCATGGCCGTCACCGGCTTCGTCGGCTTCGAGCAGTCCGTGGTGTTCAGCGAGGAGTCCCGCGATCCGCGCCGTACGGTGCCGCGGGCCACGTACATCGCGGTCGCGCTGATCGCGGTCCTGTACGCCTTCTCCGCCTGGGCGATGATCTCCGCCGCCGGGGCCGACCCGATCGGCCGGGCCGGCGCCGAGGGCCCGGAGCTGTTCTTCAACCTCGCCTCCGACCGGCTCGGCGGCACCGCCCTGCACCTGGGTCACGCCCTGTTCCTGACCTCGCTGATCGCCGCGATGATCTCGTTCCACAACATCATCGCCCGCTACACCTTCTCGCTGGGCCGCGAGGGCGTGCTGCCCCGCGCCTTCGGCCGTACGGTGCCGGCCACCGGCGCGCCGAAGAACGGCTCCCTGGCCCAGTCGGCCGTGGGTCTGGCCGCGATCCTGGTGTACGCGCTGGCCGGCTGGGACCCGCTGGTGCAGCTGTTCTTCTGGGGCGGCACCACCGGCGGCATCGGCGTGCTGCTGCTGATCACGGTCACCTCGGCCGCGGTGATCGGCTACTTCGCCCGCAACCCCGAGGGTGAGGACGTCTGGCACCGCATCGGCGCACCGGTGCTCGGCACGGTGCTGCTGCTCGTGGTGACGTACCTGGCGCTGACCAACATCGCCGTGCTGTTCGGCGTCGAGCCCGGTTCCACCCCGACCTGGGCGGTCCCGCTCGCGTACGCGGTGCTGACCCTGGCCGGCGTGGGCTGGGCGCTGATCCTGCGCCGCGGCCGCCCGCAGGTCTACCGCGGCATCGGCATGGGCGCACGCAGCGCCGGCACCGGCTACTCCTTCCGCGACGCCACTTCGGAGGCCCACCAGTGACTCCCGTGATCCGCCCCGCCACCGAGGCCGAACTGCCGGCGGTCGGCGCCCTCATCGCCCTGTCCTTCGACGACCTGGAGCAGAACCGGTCGCTGGTCCCGGACCCGCGGTCCCGGCTGCGGGTGATGGGGGACTTCTTCACCCTGCTCACCGAGCACGCGCCGCTGTGCGGCAAGGTCGACGTGATCGACGACCCGGCGGGCGGCCTGGCGGCGGCCGCGGTGTGGTTCGACCGTACGCACGAGATGCCGGAGATCCCGCACTACGACGAGCGTCTGGCCGCGCTGGCGGGGGAGTGGCTGCCGCACTTCCACGAACTGGACGAGCTGTTCGACAAGCACCACCCGGTGGACCCGCACTGGCACCTGGCCTTCCTGGCGGTCCACCCGGACCACCAGGGCCACGGCCTCGGCGGTGCGCTGATGGACAGCACCCACCAGGACCTGGGCGGCGCGGCGGCGTACCTGGAGGCGACCAACGAGGACAACATCCGCCTCTACCGCCGGTACGGCTACACCGACATGATGCCGTTCGACATCCGGATGCCGGACGACACACCGTTCTACCGGATGTGGCGGGCCTGAGTCCCCCGGTCGTGGCGGCGCTGCCCATCGGCGTACCGGGCAGCGCCGCCGCGGCACCTATGCTGCTGCGGTGCTCTCCGACGCCGATGTGGCCGCGCTCTACGACCTGCTGAACCCGTGGGACCCGGAGCACCACCCGGCCGACGCGTTCCACCACCGGCTGGTCATGGCGGCCGGCGCGGTGCTCGACGTGGGCTGCGGCACCGGGGCGATGTTGCACCGGGCCCGCGACGCCGGGCATCGTGGCGTGCTGGCCGGAATCGACCCGAACCCGGCGTACCTGGCCCGGGCCCGGCGCCGCGACGACATCGAGTGGGTGCCCGGGACGGCGGCCGCGACGCCGTGGGAGCAGGACTTCGATCTGGCCGTGATGACCGGGCACGCCTTCCAGTGCCTGGTCGACGACGGTGAGATCCGGGCCGGGCTCGCCGGGGTGCGCGCGGCGCTGCGCGAGGGCGGCCGGTTCGCGTTCGAGACCCGGCACCCGCAGGCACAGGCCTGGGCGGACTGGACGCCCGCGCACGCGCGTGAGGTCGTGGACGCCGCCGGCCGGCTCCTGCGGGTGGGCCACGAGGTCGAGTCGGTCGTGGACGATGTCGTCACCTTCACCGAGACCGTCACCGACGCCTCCGGTGCCGTGGTCCACTACGAACGTCAGGTGCTGCGCTTCCTGGGCCCGGAGGTGCTCAACCGGCTGCTGCGCGAGGCCGGCTTCCGGCTCGACGAGCAGTACGGCGACTGGCACGGCGGCCCGCTCACCCCGGACAGCCGGGAGATCGTGACCGTCGCCCGTCGTTAGGATCTGGTCCATGCCTGGCGACCCTGTGACTGCGGCCGATGTCCGAGAAGCTGTGTATCTGGCGGCCGACACCCTCGCCACGGTGGTGGAGCGGGACTGGCGGGTGCCGGCCGGTGATCTCGACTGGGACTGCTGGGAGACCGTCGAGCACATCGCCGACGACCTTTTCGCGTACGCGTCGCAGCTCGGCCCGCGCCGCCCGTCGGTGACGGAACCGATCCCCATCGGCTGGGAGTACCGCCGCCCGGGCGGACCGGCGCTCACCATCTATGCCATCGCCGAGGAGGGCGGCCAGACCGGCCTGCTGCAGGTGCTCGAATCCTGCGGCGCGTTGCTGGCCGCGATGGTCGAGGTCACCCCGCCGACCGTCCGCGCGCAGCACACCTACGGCGCCTCGGACCCGGAAGGCTTCGCGGCGATGGGCGTGGTCGAGACCCTGGTGCACATGCGGGACGTCGCCGCGGGGCTGGAGCTCTCGTGGCAGCCGCCGCAGGATCTGTGCGCCCGCTCCCTGCATCGGCTGTTCCCGGATGTGCCGGCCGAGGGGGACAGCTGGCAGACGCTGTTGTGGGCCACCGGGCGGATCGCCCTGCCCGGCCGCGACCGCCGGGCCTCCTGGCGCTGGGACGGGACGCCCCGTCAGCAACAGTGATGTCGTGCCGCGACATCGGTGGTACCGTTGTGTCACGGCGCGACATCACCGTCGCGTACGCCGGCGAAACCACCAGGGAGACCTGTCCATGACCCCGGTCACGATCGTCCGCCCCGGCGAGGGTGAGCTCATCACCACCAACGGGCCGTCGCAGATCCGCATCCTCGAGGACGGCAGCCACACCGGCCACCGCCTGGGGATCGGCGAGATCACCCTCCAGCCGCACACGCCCGGTCCCATCCAGCACCGCCATGCCCAGCACGACGAAGGCTTCTACGTCCTGTCGGGCACCGTACGGTTCACCGTGGGCCAGGACGACCACGACGCCGGTCCCGGCACCTGGGTCATCGTCCCGCCGGGCGCACCCCACACCTTCGCCAACGTGGGCGACGACCCGGCGGTCATGCTGTCCACCTTCACGCCGGATCTGTACGTGCAGTACTTCCGCGATCTCAAGAAGATGGTCGAGTCCGGGCAGCCGATGACGGCCGAGACCATGACTCCGCTCTGGCAGAAGTACGCCACCGAGATCTCCTCCGAATACCGGCCATGACCCGGTAGTGCACCGCGACCCTTCCTCGTACCCCTGGCGGCGGACCGACCGAGTCGGCAACGCCGGGCCGCCACCACCACCCCACCGGTACCTCAACACCCGGCCGATGCGCGACTGATCGGCCGGGTGAACGCATTCCCGTCCCGGAGCAGCCGCGCTCCTTCGACCTCGCGTCGACCACCGTCAGCCTGATGGTGGGTGACCTGCGCCGCGAGGACGACGCGAGCCGGCCGGCGACCTCGACGAAGCCGCCGTCTCCGGCGCGTCGGACGCCGGGGAGCTCAGCCCGCCGACAGGTTGAGCTCGAAGCTGTAGCGGCTGGCCCGGTAGACGTGCGAGCCGTACTCCAGCGCGCGGCCGCCGGCGTCCCAGGCCGTACGGGTCATGGTCAGCAGTGAGGCCCCGCGCTTCTCCTGCAGGGTCCGCGCCTCGGCCGCGCTGGCCGAGCGGGCGCCGATCACCTGCGTCGCGATGCGCGGCACGAATCCCGCCCGGCGCAGCAGCTCGTACAGCCCGTACGCGGCCAGGTCGGCCGCCTCCAGCCGGATCAGGTCGACCGGGATCGCGTTGTGCATCAGCGCGAGGGGCTCGCCGCCTGCGTAGCGAAGCCGTTCGATCCACGTCACCTCGGCGCCGAGGGGCACCTCCAGGGCCTCGGCCACCTCGGCCGGTGCCGCGATGACCCGCAGGTCGAGCACCTCGGTGCGGGGCTTGCGGTCCGCGCTGACCAGGTCGTCGTAGAGGCTGGAGAGCTCGACCGGGCGGCGCACCTTGGGGTGCACGACCTGGGTGCCGACGCCGCGTTTGCGCACGAGCATGCCGCGTTCGACCAGATACTGGATCGCGCGGCGGGTGGTCGGCCGGGACACGCCGAGGCGTTCGGCCAGGTCGACCTCGTTCTCGATGCGGGCGCCGACGCCGATCTCGCCCTGTTCGATCAGCTCCTGCAGGCGGCTGGCGACCTGGAAGTAGAGGGGCACGGGGCTGGTCCGGTCGACCTCGACCGGGCGCACCGCAGCGCGGGCTGGGGCGGGATCGGATGCCATGGAACCCCCATCGTTTTTCAGTTTGTCATGACAAAGTATTGACGTGGAAGCCCCCACGTTATTACATCGAAACGAGCCGACACACCAGGCTGGCAGACTTTTCATCGCGCCGTAATCCGCACGGCACACCAGGCAGCACAGCGTGCCTGAGATCTCCCCGCACGGCCCATCCGTCTTTCCCAGGGGGACGCATGCCCGCAGACGAGGTACTGACCATGGGGCGGATCGGCGTCGACCTGTATCCACAGCAGATCGGCGTCTCGCTGCGTGAGGTCCGCACCTTCGCCAAGTTCCTCGGTGGCAGCCCCACCAACGTCGCCGTCGCCGCCGCCCGTTACGGCCGGCGCAGCGCGGTGATCAGCCGGACCGGCGCCGACCCGTTCGGCGCGTTCATCCACGACGCGTTGCGCGGCTTCGGGGTCGACGACCGGTTCGTCGCGCCGGTCGCGGCGCTGCCCACCCCGGTCACCTTCTGCGAGATCTTCCCGCCCGACGACTTCCCGCTCTACTTCTACCGCTTCCCGAAGGCGCCGGACCTGGAGATAGCCGAGTCCGAGCTGGACCTGACCGCGATCCGGTCGGCCGGCATCTTCTGGGTCACCGGCACCGGCCTGTGCCAGTCGCCGTCGCGGGAGGCCACCCTGGCCGCCCTGCGCGCCCGCGACAAGTCCGGCATCACGGTCCTCGACCTCGACTACCGGCCGATGTTCTGGGAGTCGCGCGCGCAGGCCCGGGAGTGGATCAGCCAGGCCCTGCCGTACGCGACGGTCGCCGTCGGCAACCTCGACGAGTGTGAGACCGCGGTCGGGGTCCGGGAGCCGCACGCCGCCGCGCGGGCCCTGCACGACGCGGGCGTCGAGCTCGCTGTCGTCAAGCAGGGGCCGCTCGGTGTGCTGGCCTCCAACGGCAAGGAACAGGTGCAGGTGCCGCCGGTGCCCATCGAGGTGGTCAACGGGCTCGGCGCCGGTGACGCCTTCGGCGGCGCGCTGTGTCACGGGCTGCTCTCCGGCTGGGACCTGGAGACCACGATGCGTTTCTGCAACGCCGCCGGTGCCATCGTCACCACCCGTCTGGCCTGCGCCGACGCCATGCCGACGGAGTCCGAGGTCCGGGAGCTGATCGAGGAGGCCGGCCGTGCTTGACGTCCACGAGCTCGCCGCGGCCCGGGCCGATCGCCCGGACGCGATCGCCGTCGCCGCGGCCGCCCGCCGCCGGCCCGCCGGCTGGCGCGGGGAGCACGGCCGCATGATGATCATCGCGGCCGACCATCCGGCCCGCGGTGCGCTTCGGGCCGGGTCGGACCCGCTGGCCATGGGCAACCGGACCGACCTGCTGCGGCGAATCTGCACCGCGCTGGAGCGCCCGGGTGTCAACGGCGTGCTGGGCACCCCGGACATCCTCGAGGACCTGCTGCTGCTCGGCGCGCTCGACGACAAGGTCGTCATCGGGTCGATGAACCGCGGCGGGCTGGCCGGCACCAGCTTCGAGATCGACGACCGCTTCACCGCGTACGACGGGGACAGTCTCGCCGCGGCCGGGTTCGAAGGCGGCAAGATGCTGCTGCGCATCGATCCGGACGACGCCGGCACCGTGACCACCCTGGAGAGTTGCGGGCGGGCCGTCGGAGACCTCGCCGCGCACAAGCTCATGGCGATGGTCGAGCCGTTCATCTCGCACCGGGTCGACGGCCGGGTGCGCAACGAGCTCAGCGCCGAGGCGATGATCCGGGCGATGTCGGTCGCCGCCGGGCTCGGGCCCACCTCGGCGTACACGTGGTTGAAGGTCCCGGTCGTGGCCGACATGGAACGGGTCATGGCGGCGACCACGCTGCCCGCCCTCATCCTCGGCGGCGAGGTCTCCGCGGATGCCGAGGCCGCCTACGCGCGGTGGAGCAAGGCCCTGGCCCAGCCGACCGTGCAGGGACTGGTGATCGGGCGCAGCCTGCTCTACCCGCCCGGCGGGGACGTCGCGGGTGCGGTCGACCGGGCGGTGGGCCTGCTATGACACTGCTGCGCCGCGGCGACGCCCAGAGCAAGCCGTTCGAGACTGTCGTGACCCCGCAGAGCGCCGGCTGGGGCTTCAGCGGCCTGCGGATCGTCGAGCTGGCCGTCGGGGCCCGGGTCAGCTTCGCCACCGGCGACGAGGAGATGATCGTGCTGCCGCTGTCCGGCGGCTGTGACGTCACCTGCGACGACGAGCGGGTCACCCTGACCGGGCGGCGCTCGGTGTTCTCCCGGGTCACCGACTTCGCCTACCTGCCCCGCGACGCGTCGGTCACCGTCCGGGCGGCCAACGGCGGCCGGTTCGCCCTGCCGGCGGCCCGCGCGGACCGGCGGCTGCCGTTCCGCTACGGACCGGCCGAGGACGTGCCGGTCGAGCTGCGCGGGGCCGGGCAGGCCAGCCGCCAGGTCAACAACTTCTGTACGCCGGACTCGTTCGCCGCCGACCGGCTGATCGCGGTGGAGGTGCTCACCCCGGGCGGCAACTGGTCGTCGTACCCGCCGCACAAGCACGACGCGCCGACCGACAGCGAGACCGCGCTGGAGGAGATCTACTACTTCGAGGTCGCCGGTTCGCCGTCGGGTGCGGCCGGGGCCGGCTATCAGCGCGTGTACGGCCACCCCGACCGCCCGATCGACATCTGCGCCGAGGTGCGCAGCGGGGATGTCGTGCTGATCCCGTACGGGTGGCACGGCCCGTCCATGGCGGCCCCCGGTTACGACCTCTACTACCTCAACGTCATGGCCGGCCCGGGGGAGCGCAAGTGGCTCTTCTCCGACGACCCGGCCCACGCCTGGGTCCGTGGCACCTGGAACGAGCAGGCGATGGACCCCCGGCTGCCCCTGACGTCCGCAACCGAGAGGAGGCGCTCGTGAGACTCACCGTCGCCCAGGCCGTCGTCACGTTCCTGGCCAACCAGTGGACCGAGCGGGACGGTACCGAGCAGCGCGCGATCGCCGGCTGTTTCGGCATCTTCGGCCACGGCAACGTCGCCGGGGTGGGTCAGGCCCTGCTGCAGGCCCAGCGCACGGGTTCGGCCGACCTGCCGTACCACCTGGCCCGCAACGAGCAGGCCATGGTGCACGCGGCGGTCGGTTACGCCCGGATGAAGAACCGGCTGTCCACGATGGCGTGCACCGCCTCGATCGGGCCCGGCTCGACGAACATGCTCACCGGCGCGGCCCTCGCCACGGTCAACCGGATCCCGGTGCTGTTGCTGCCCAGTGACGTCTTCGCCACCCGGGTCGCGGCGCCGGTGCTGCAGGAGCTGGAGGACCCGCGCTCCTACGACGTGTCCGTCAACGACGCGTTCCGGCCGCTGTCGCGCTTCTTCGACCGCGTGTGGCGTCCCGAGCAACTGGCGTCGGCGCTGCTGGGTGCGATGCGGGTGCTCACCGACCCGGTCGAGACCGGCGCGGTGACGATCTGCCTGCCCCAGGACGTGCAGGCCGAGGCGTACGACTTCCCGGACGCTTTGTTCGCCAAGCGCGTGTGGCACGTGGCCCGCCCGGTCCCGGAGCCCGCCGCGATCGACCGGGCCGCCGAGGTGATCCGGTCCGCCCGCCGCCCCCTGATCGTCGCCGGCGGCGGCGTCATCTACTCGGAGGCCTCCGCCGAGCTGGACGCCTTCGCCCGCGCCACCGGCATCCCGGTCGCCGACACCCAGGCCGGCAAGGGCGCGCTGAGCTGGGACCACCCGAACTCGGTCGGCGGCGTGGGCTCGACCGGCACGCCTGTGGCCAACAGGCTGGCCCGCGAGGCCGACGTGATCATCGGCATCGGTACGCGGTACAGCGACTTCACGACCGCCTCGCGCACCGCCTTCGCGGCGCCCGATGTCCGTTTCGTCAACCTCAACGTGGCAAGTTTCGACGCGGCGAAACAGTCGGCGGTGGCGGTCGTGGCCGACGCGCGCGCCGGGCTCGCGGCGCTCAACGCCGCCCTCACAGGCCCGTCCACCGCGACCTCGCCGGCGACTCCCGACCGACCGTGGCGCACACCCGACATGTCGTATGGGCGCGAGGTGGAAGCCTGGCAGCGGCGCGTGGACGAGGCCTACCACCTCAACCACGGCCCGCTGCCGGCCCAGAGTGAGGTCATCGGCGCGGTCAACGACGCCTGCGGCGAGCGCGACGTGGTCGTGCAGGCCGCCGGCAGCATGCCCGGTGACCTGCAACTGCTGTGGCGCGCCCGGGACCCGAAGCAGTACCACGTCGAGTACGGCTACTCCTGCATGGGCTTCGAGATCGCCGGGGCGCTCGGCATCAAGATGGCCGACCCCTCGCGCGAGGTGTACGCGCTGGTCGGCGACGGCTCGTACCTGATGATGGCGCAGGAGATCGTCACCGCCGTCGCCGACGGCATCAAGCTGATCGTCGTCCTGGTGCAGAACCACGGGTTCGCCTCGATCGGCGCGCTGTCGGAGTCGCTGGGCTCGCAGCGGTTCGGCACGAGCTACCGCTACCGCGGCGCGGCCGACGACTACGACGGCGACCGGCTGCCGGTCGACCTGGCGGCCAACGCCGAGAGTCTGGGCGCGCACGTCATCCGGTGCCGCGGCATCGCCGAGCTCACCAAGGGCCTCAAGCTGGCCCGCGAGAGCGACCGGCTCACCGTCGTCCACATCGAGACCGACCCGCTGTCGCCGGTGCCGTCCAGTGAGAGCTGGTGGGACGTGCCGGTCTCGGAGGTCTCGGCGCTGGACAGCACCCGGGCGGCCCGGACCGCCTACGAAACGGCCAAGCGCGGCCAGCGGCAGTATCTCTAGAGAGGGCAGTGCCTTGACCACCATCGAACATTGGATCGGCGGCAGCTTCACCAGTGGCGCCGCCACCCGCCGCGCCCCGGTCCACAACCCGGCAACCGGCGCTCAGCAGCACGAGGTGGTGCTGGCCGAGAGCGCCGACGTGGACGCGGCCGTGGCGGCGGCGCGTACGGCCTTCGAGTCCTGGAGCCAGGCGTCGCTGAGCGCCCGTACGAAGATCATGTTCAACTTCCGCGAGCTGGTCAACGCCAACGTCAAGCCGCTGGCCGAGCTGGTGTCCGACGAGCACGGCAAGGTCCTCAGCGACGCGGCCGGCGAGGTCCAGCGCGGCCTGGAGGTCATCGAGTTCGCCTGCGGCATCCCGCAGCTGCTCAAGGGCGAGTACTCCGACCAGGCCTCGACCGGCGTGGACGTGTTCAGCTTCCGCGAGCCGCTCGGCGTCTGCGCCGGCATCACCCCGTTCAACTTCCCGGTGATGGTCCCGATGTGGATGTACCCGGTCGCCATCGCCTGCGGCAACACCTTCGTGCTCAAACCCAGCGAGCGGGACCCGTCGGCGTCGAACTACATCGCCGACCTGTGGCGCCAGGCCGGTCTGCCCGACGGCGTCTTCAACGTCGTGCACGGCGACAAGACCGCCGTCGACGCACTGCTGCGGCATCCCGACGTCGCCGCGGTCTCCTTCGTCGGCTCCACGCCGATCGCCCGCTACATCCACCAGCAGGCCTCCGCGACCGGCAAGCGGGTGCAGGCCCTGGGCGGGGCCAAGAACCACGCGATCATCCTGCCCGACGCCGACCTCGAGTTCGCCGCCAACCACCTGGCCGCGGCGGCGTTCGGCTCGGCCGGCGAGCGGTGCATGGCGATCTCCGCGGCGGTCGCCGTCGGGGCCGCCGGCGACCCGCTGGCCGACATCCTGACCCGCAAGGCCCACGAGGTCGTGGTCGGTTCCGGCCGCGACCCGAAGAGCGAGATGGGCCCGGTGGTCACGGCCGCGGCCCGCGACCGGATCGAGAGCCTGATCGGTACGGGCGAGCAGCAGGGCGCCAAACTGCTCGCCGACGGCCGCGGTCTCCAGGTGCCCGGCTTCGAGAACGGCTTCTTCGTCGGCCCCACGGTCATCGACCAGGTGCGGACCTCGATGGACGTCTACACCGAGGAGATCTTCGGGCCGGTGCTGTCGGTGGTGCGCTCGGACACCGTCGAGGCGGCGATCGACCTGATCAACGCGAACCCGTACGGCAACGGCACCGCCATCTTCACCAGCAGTGGTGAGGCGGCGCGGCGTTTCCAGCGCGGGGTGCGGGTCGGGATGATCGGCATCAACGTGCCCATCCCGGTGCCGATGGCCTACTACTCCTTCGGCGGCTGGAAGGACTCTCTCTTCGGCGACAAGCACATCCACGGCCCCGAGGGCGTCTCGTTCTACACCCGCGGCAAGGTCGTGACTTCCCGGTGGCCGCACGTCGAGGCCGCGCACGGCGCCAGCATGCACTTCCCGACGGCGAGCTGAGGCAGCGATGAGACGACTCCGGCTGGGCAGCTGTCCCGACTCCTGGGGCGTGTGGTTCGCCGACGACCCGCGGCAGACACCCTGGCAACGCTTCCTCGACGAGCTGGCCGGGGCCGGCTACCGCTGGCTGGAGCTGGGCCCGTACGGGTATCTGCCGACCGACCCGGCGCAGCTGCGCGACGAGCTCGACCGCCGGGAGCTGACCTGTGCCGGCGGCACGGTCGCCGGCGTCGGCGGCCCGCACAAGGACTTCGCGGCCGTGCTCGCCGAGACCCGCAAGGTCGCCGAGCTGACCGCCGCGCTCGGCGCGAAGAACCTGATCTTCGTCCCGGTGCCCGGCTACCGCGACGACGTCACCGGGGCCTACCACGAGCCGGCCGAGCTCAGCCCGGAGCGCTGGCGGGCGCTGATCGACAACAGCAACACCCTCGGCCGGGTTCTCGCCGAGGAGTACGGCCTCACCATGCAGTTCCATCCGCATGCCGACTACCACGTGGAGACCCAGGCGCAGACCGAGCGTTTCCTGGCGGAGACCGACCCGCGGTACGTCTCGCTGTGCCTGGACACCGGTCACCTGGCCTACCGGCGGGCGGACATCCCGGCCGTCATCCGCAAGTACCCCGAGCGGATCGGCTACGTGCACATCAAGCAGATGGACCCGGCGATCGCCGAGCGGGCCGAGCGCGAGGACATGGCCTTCGGTCAGGCCGTCGCGCTGGGCGCGAGCGTCGAACCGCCGGCGGGCCGGCCGGACGTGCCGTCCGTGCTGGCGGCCCTCAACGAGTTGGACGCCGATCTGTTCGTCGTCGTCGAGCAGGACATGTACCCGGTCGACTTCGACCTGCCCTTGCCGATCGCCACCCGTACCCGTGCCTATCTGAACTCCGTCGGCCTGTGACGGCCGCCGTCCCCCTGGAAGGAAGGAACCTCATGATGCTTCGCATGCGAGGTGCACGCCTGGTCGCCGTGGCGGCGGTGGTGGCCCTCGGCCTCGCCGCCTGCAGTGAAGGTGGCAAGCAGGAGACCACCGGCACCTCCGGTGGCGGGGCCAATGCCGCCGGCAGCTCCGGCTACACGATCGCGATGATCACCCATGAGACGCCCGGTGACACGTTCTGGGACAAGATCAAGGCCGGGGCCCAGCAGGCCGCCAAGGACGAGGGGGTCACCCTCAAGTACTCCAACGACCCGGACGCGTCCAAGCAGGCCGGGCTGATCCAGAGCGCGGTCGATTCCAAGGTCAGCGGCATCGCCACCACCCTGGTGACCCCGGACGCGCTGGCCGGGTCGGTGAAGGCGGCCACCGACGCGAAGATCCCGGTCGTCGGCTTCAACTCCGGCATCGACCAGTACCAGAAGCTCGGGGCCCTGATGTACTTCGGCTCCGACGAGAACGTGGCCGGCACCGCCGCCGGCAAGCGGATCGGCGAGGCCGGGGCCAAGCACCCGCTCTGCGTCATCCAGGCCGCCGGCTCCGTCGCACTCGAGGCCCGCTGCGCCGGCGTCAAGAGCGCGGTCCCGGGCACGGAGAACATCCAGGTCAACGGGGCGGACGACGGTGCCGTCGTGTCGACCCTGCAGGCCAAGCTGTCGCAGGACAAGTCGATCGACTACATCGTCACCCTCGGCGCCCCGATCGCCATCGACGCCCTCAAGGCGATGGACGCCGCCGCCAGCAAGGCCAAGCTGGTCACCTTCGACCTCAACGCCGAGGCGGCCCAGGACATCCAGGACGGCAAGATCGAGTTCTCCATCGACCAGCAGCCGTACGTCCAGGGCTACCTGGCGGTCTCCTCGCTCTACCTCTACCTCAAGAACGGCAACGACATCGGCGGTGGCCGGGCGGTGCTCACCGGACCGTCGTTCGTGGACAAGACCAACATCGACAAGATCGTGCCGTTCACCAAGAACAACACCCGGTAGTCGCTCGCGGGGGACGGCCGCGCGCCACGACGCGGCTGCCCCCGCTCAGGCAGTGATCGGAGCATCGTCATGACCCAAGTCCGGACCACTCCACCTCCCGCCAAGACCCCCGCCGAAGCGTCCAACCGGGTCTCGCTCAGCCTCTACAGCCGCATCCTGGCCAGACCCGAGGTGGGCGCGCTCGTGGCGGCGGTCATCATCTTCATCTTCTTCCTCAGCGTCGCGCCCGCCTTCCGGTCCGCCGAGTCGTTCTTCACGGTCCTCTACCAGTCCTCCACCATCGGCATCGTCGCCGTCGGGGTCGGCCTGCTCATGATCGGCGGCGAGTTCGACCTGTCCGCCGGCGTCATCACCATCACCGCCGGCCTGGTCAACTCGATGCTGTGCTGGAACTACGGCATGAACCTGTGGGTCGGCGCGCTCGTCTCGCTGGTGTTCTGCCTGTTCATCGGCTTCCTCAACGGCTATCTGGTGATGAAGACGGGGATCCCCAGCTTCCTGATCACGCTGGGCACGTTCTTCGTGCTGCAGGGAGCCAACCTCGGCGTCACCAAACTCGTCACCGGCTCGGTCTCCAGCCCGGACATCAGCCGGATCGACGGCTTCAGCTCGCTGCAGGCCATCTTCGCGTCGAGCTTCAAGATCGGCCCGGTGACGGTGTGGATCACGGTGATCTGGTGGCTGCTGTTCGTCGCGCTCGCCGCGTGGATCCTGCAGCGCACCCGTACCGGAAACTGGATCTTCGCCGTCGGCGGCAACCCGGACAGCGCCCGCGCGGTCGGCGTGCCGCTGGTCCGCACCAAGATCGGGCTGTTCATGACGGTCTCGTTCTTCGGCTGGTTCGTCGGCATGCACCTGCTCTACCGGTTCAACACACTGCAGGCCGGCAACGGCGTCGGCAACGAGTTCCTCTACATCATCGCCGCGGTGGTCGGCGGCACGCTGCTGACCGGCGGCTACGGCAACGCGATCGGCGTCGCGATCGGCGCGTTCATCTTCGGCATGACCAGCCTGGGCATCGTCTACGCCGGCTGGGACCCGAACTGGTTCAAGGCCTTCCTCGGCGTGATGCTGCTGCTCGCCGTGCTGGTCAACCTGTACGTCAAGCGGATGTCGACCGCACGGAAGGTGGGATGACACCATGACCGACACCCTGGCCGATCACGCCGACGCGGGACTGCGTAAGGGCGAGCCGCTCATCGAGATGACCGGCATCGGCAAGAGCTACGGCGCGATCCGGGCCCTGCGGGGCATCAACCTGCGGGTCAACGCGGGTGAGGTCACCTGCGTGCTCGGCGACAACGGCGCCGGCAAGTCCACCCTGATCAAGATCATGTCCGGGCTGCACCCGCACAACGAGGGCAGCCTCAAGGTCGACGGCCAGGAACTGACCTTCGCGTCCCCGCGGGAGGCCCTGGACCACGGGATCGCCACCGTGTACCAGGACCTCGCCGTGGTCTCGCTCATGGAGGTCTGGCGCAACTTCTTCCTCGGCTCCGAGCTGACCGCGGGCCGGTTCCCGCTGGCCGGCATGAAGATCAAGGACATGAAGCGGATCGCCGACGAGGAACTCCGCAAGATGGGCATCGTCGTCAAGGACATCAACCAGCCGATCGGCACCCTCTCCGGCGGCCAGCGCCAGTGCGTGGCGATCGCCCGGGCGGTGTACTTCGGCGCCCGCGTGCTGATCCTCGACGAGCCGACCGCGGCGCTGGGCGTCAAGCAGTCCGGCGTGGTCCTCAAGTACACGGCGGCGGCCCGGGACGCGGGGCTCGGCGTCGTGTTCATCACCCACAACCCGCACCACGCGTACCTGGTGGGTGACCACTTCATCATCCTCAAGCTCGGCGGCACGGCCCTGGACAAGAACCGTTCCGAGGTGGGCCTGGACGAGCTGACCACCCAGATGGCCGGCGGCGACGAACTGACCGAACTCTCCCACGAGCTCGGCCGATGAGCGTGCTGCGGGTCGGGGTCATCGGCACCGGGATGATCGGCCGCGACCACATCCGGCGGATGACCACGGTGCTGGCCGGGGTGACGGTCACCGCCGTCACCGACGTCGACGTGGACACCGCCAAGAAGGTCGCCGAGGGCCTGCCCGCCGCCACCGTGCACGCCACCGGCGAGGAACTGATCGCCGACCCGGCGGTCGACGCGGTCGTCGTCTGCTCGTGGGGACCCACCCACGAGCAGTACGTGCTCGCGGCGATCGCCGCCGGCAAGCCGGTCTTCTGCGAGAAGCCCCTGGCCACCACCCAGGGCGCCTGCCTGCGGATCGTGCAGGCCGAGGTCGCGGCCGGCCGCCGGCTGGTGCAGGTCGGCTACATGCGCCGGTACGACGCGGCGTACCGGGCCCTCAAGCAGGTGGTCGACAGCGGTGAGATCGGCGCGCCACTGATGATGCACTGCGCGCACCGCAACGCCGACGTGCCCTCCTTCTACGAGAAGGAGAGCGCCATCACCGACACCGCGGTGCACGAGATCGACATGGTCCGCTGGATGTTCGGCGAGGAGATCACCGCGGCCCGGGTGCTGATCCCGCGCCGGAGCCGCAACGGCGGCCCCCTGCAGGACCCGCTGTTCCTGATCCTGGAGATGGCGGGCGGCGCGCTGGTCGACGTGGAGATCTCGGTGAACATCCGGTACGGCTACGACATCCGCGGCGAGGTCGTGGGTGAGGACGGTACGGCGGCCCTGGGCGAGCTCAGCCCGGTGTCGGTCCGGACGTCCCGGCAGGTGTCGACGCCGGTGCCGGCCGACTGGCGGGAGCGGTTCCTGCGCGCGTACGACGTGGAGATCCAGGAGTGGGTCGACTCGCTGGCCGGCGGGGGCACCCCGGTGGGCCCGAACGCGTGGGACGGCTACGCGGCGGCGGTGGTGTCGGATGCGGGCGTCGAGGCGTTGCGCACCGGGGAACGCGTACCGGTGGTGCTGGCTCCTCGTCCGGCGCTCTACGCGACCGAGGCGGTGCTGTCGTGAAGATCGCGCTGGATCCGTACATGTTGCGCGGGGTGCCCCTGCTGGAGCTGCCGCGGGTGGTCGCCGACCTGGGCTACCGCCACATCGAACTGTCGCCCCGCGACGACTTCATGCCGTTCTTCCTGCACCCGCGGGCGTCGTCGGCGGACGTGGCCGCGTTCAAACGGGAACTGGCCGCGGCCGAGGTGTCGGTGGCGTCGGTGCTGCCGCTGTACAAGTGGTCGGGCCCGGACGAGGACGAACGCCAGGCGGCGGTGCGGTACTGGAAACGGGCCATCGAGATCACCGTCGACCTGGGCGTGGACGTGATGAACTCGGAGTTCAACGGCCGCCCGGAGGCGGCGGCGGCGAGCGAGGCCCAGTTCTGGCGTTCCCTGGAGGAACTCCTGCCGATCTTCGAACGCGAGGGTGTCCGGCTGGTGCTGGAGCCGCACCCGGACGACTTCGTCGAGGACGGCATCGCCGGGGTGAACCTGGTCAAGGGCATCAACTCGCCACTGGTGACGTTCCTGTACTGCGCCCCGCACACGTTCCACCAGGGCGGCGACCTGGCCGCGGTGCTGCGCCACGCGGGGCCGCTGCTGACCCAGGTGCACATCGCGGACTCGTTCGACCATCGGGGCTCGTCGGGCCTGCGCTACATCGTGAACCCGCCGGGCTCGGCCGTCCGGGTGCACCAGCACCTGGACATCGGCCAGGGCGAGGTCGACTGGGACCTGTTCTTCCGCACGCTGGCGGAAGTGGGCTTCGACGGCATCGCGACGGTGTGTGTCTTCGCCTGGGAGGAACGCGCGGCGGACAGCGGCCGGTTCAACCTGGAACAGGTCAACCAGTACGTGGCCAAATACGCCCGCTGACCCGGTCCCGGCGGGTCAGGCTACCGGGATGCCGGTGATCCGCAGCCGGTCGGGCACGTCGAGGGTGACGGTGCCCGTGCCGGCGGGCGGGGCCGGGAACCACAGGGTGAGCATCTGCTCGCTGCCCGGCGGAATGGCCTTGTTGAGGATCCGGTCGCAGAGGCAGCGGTGGGAGCCGGGCGAGGACTCGTAGTCGAGCCCGTAGGCGGCGGTGTCCCCGGCGAGCAGGCGGACACCGGCGGTGCCGTACCGGGCGTACGGGTCGAACTCGTCGCGGACGGTGAACACGCCCTGGCCGAGGAAGTCCAGGATGGTGGCCTTGTTGTCGCCGACGTTGCGGGCCGTGAGGCTCACCAGCAGGAACGGTCCCCGTACGGTGGCCGGGCCGGGCACGAAGCGCAGCGTGCCCCGGTTGAGGGGCATCGCGACCTCGACACCGTCGGGGGCCTGCCCCTGCTTCCCGGTGGTCTTGGGCAGCACGGCCCTGGCCGGGGTGGGGGCGGCCGGCCCGCGGGCCCGGTAGGTGATGGCGACCCGCCGGTTGAGCGCCCGATGAGCAGCGGAGTCGTTGGGCACGGCCGGCTCGCTCTCACCCTCGGCGGCGACGGTCCTGGGCCATTGCCGGTCGGGCAGCGCCGCGCGCAGGGCATTGGCCACGGCCTGCGCCCGCCGCTGGGAGAGGTCCTGGTTGTGCGCGGTGGTGCCGGTGCTGTCGGTGTGGCCGGTGACGGTGAGCGGGCCGGGCCCGGCCGCCTTCAGATCGGTGACGGCGGCGGCGATGGACCTGCCGGCGCCCGGGGTGAGCTCGGCACTGTCCAGCCGGAACAGCACGTCGGTGTCCAGGCTGATGTCGACCCGGTCGGCGGACCGCCGCGTCCGCAACGCGACGTCGAGCCGTTCGGTGTACGACTCCAGGGCGGCGGTGAACGCGGGAGCTGCCGTCGCGGGGTCGAGGGACTCCCGCGCCTGGCCGGCTCCGGTCTGCCCGGCGGGCGGCGAGGGCACGACGCCGTCGTTCACGGGCACGTCGGTGAACACGCCGGCGTAGGGGAGCATGACCGACAGCCGCTGGACGCCGACCGGAACGCCCCGGAAGACGGCCCGCAGGGGGCGGGTCTCACCGACCTCGAAGCGGACGAGTCCGGTGCAGACGCAGCCGCTGCCGTCGAGTCCTTCGGAGACGAGAAAGACCCGGCGTCCGGCCTCGTCGACCAGGCGGGCGGCGTCGAAGGAGTTGGTCAGGAGCCTGGAGAAGTGCCGGCTGACCAGGCTGGCGCTGCCGCTCGCGGACCGGTCGAGCCGGATCTGGACGGTGAGCACGACGGAGTCACCGGACCGGATCAGCGGCCCGACGCTCATCTGCAGGATGTCACCGGCGGCGTCGACGGTCCTGACCTGGGCATCGGGCTGGGCGGCGATGCTCGTCGAGGCGGACGGGCCCGCGGTCACGCCCTTCGGCGAGGCGTTGTCGGCACTGCAGGCCCCGGTGACGACGATGACCACGCCGGCGGTGACCCAGGCAAGTAAGCGCCGCACCCGACCAGCCTAGTGGTCGTGCGCGTCCTCAGCCCTCCGCCGTTCCCGCTGCTGTGGATCCGGCCAGGAACTGGACGAAGTCCGTGGTGCCCTTCCGCCGTCGCCGGGCCCGCCGCTGCCGGTCGGCGCCGGTGCCCTGCTGCCGGAGCCGTTTGAATCCCCGGTAGACGTCGTCCACGTCGCCGTTGGCGGACAACGCCGGACCGATCTTCCGCATGAGACGCACCACCGCCTCGTGCGCGGCCGGCATGGTCGGGGTCAGCCGGTCCTGGCGCAGGCGCACCTCGCCGTGGGCGGCGGTGTTCAGGTGGGCGTCGACCACACTGGTCGGCACCGGCGTCGTGGTGAGGTTCCGCCGGGCGTCCGTGATCAGACTCCGGACCAGCGCCCGCACGATCCCGGCGAAGACGACCGAGTCCTCGACAGTCAGACAGGCGTCGGCCACCCGCACTTCCACGACCGGCTGGCCGGCGGGCACCCGGGCCAGGAAGAACACCGTCGACTCGTCCGGGGCTGCGCCCGAGTGGATCAGGGAGCGCACCACGCTGTCGTAGCGGTCAGCTCCGTCCCAGGCGCCCGGCGGCCGGAAGGTCGGCCAGTGCTGCTGCAGGTGGTAGCGGTAGCTGGCCCACCCGGTGTCCAGGCCGTCGGCGAACGGCGAGTTGACCGTCAACGCGAGCAGGGCGGGCAGCCACGGGCGGATCCGGGCCAGCACGTCGACGGCCTGGTCGCGGTCCGTCACCTCGATCCGTACCTGGCAGGTGCAGCCGCGGCCGGCCACGACGGCGTCCGGGAACCAGCCGGCGAGCTCCCGGTACCGCGTCTCGTCGGTGACCGCGCCGAGCGGACCGGCCGCGAACGGCGGGGCGCCGACCGACACGAGGCTCACGCCCGCCCGGCGCGCGGCGTCCGCGGCCTGCAACCGAAGCCGGGACAGCTCGCCGCGCAACTCGTGGAGGCTCCCGCAACCGGCCGTGTCGGTCACCAACTGGTACGCGAGGAAGCCGGGCCTGATCCGGTCCTCGTCGCGAGCCTGCCGGGCGACGAACGGCGCCGACGGCACCACGGCGCCGTCAGGCCCCAGCAGCAGAAACTCTTCGGCGACCCCGACTGTCAGCATCCGGCCTCCTCGCTGGAGTTCATGACCAGGAGGCTGCCGGAATCCGGCGGCGCCCGCCTCATCCGCCGGGAGTGACCGAATCTTGCTCCGGGCCGGGCCGGGCGCGGGTCGGCTTTCGGCTGCGCGGTCACGGACGGCCGCTTGTCGCCCGGCGGGTCGGGCCCGGTGGGTGGGAGCCGGTGGTTGGGGCCCGGCGGGTGAGGGCCCGGGGGTGGGCCCGGGGGTGGGCGCTGGGCCGGCTTCGTGAGCTGCTCGGTGAGGACCCCGTGGGTGGGAGCCCGGTGGTTGGGGCCCGGCTGGTGGGGGCCCGGCGGCTCGGCCCGGCCGACGGGAGCCCGGTGGTTGGGCCTGGTGGTTGGGGCCCTGTGGTTGAGGCCCGGCGGCTCGGCCCGGCCGGCGGGAGCCCGGTGGTTGGGGCCCGGCTGGTGGGGGCCCGGCGGCTCGGCCCGGCCGGCGGGAGCCCGGTGGTTGGGGCCCGGTGGTTGGGGCCTGGTGGTTGGGGCCCGGTGGTTGAGGCCCGGTGGGTGGGACCGGTGGGTGGGGTTGGGCGGTGGGGGGTGGGGGTTCGGCGGGTGGGGGCCCGGCGCATCGCGGGATGAAGCTGCCCCGGAGCGCGCGGCCTCGTCCGCGCCGCTTGAAGGGGTCGGCGGCTCCTCGACCTGTGCCCCGCCGGCAGGCCCGTCCGGGGGCGGGTCACCTGCCGGGGATGAGGCGTTCGCCGGGCCGCCCGGACACCGTTGTTGTCCGGATGCGCTTATCGGAGGGGGGATGGCGATGGCTACCGACACGTTCCTGGTTCACGTCGGTGTGTATCCCGGCGTCGCGCTCGCCAATGACGACTACGAGCTGGTGAGAGACCTGTTCGCCGAGGCGGACCTCGTCGACGCCTACGACGCCGCTGTGGTGGAGCGTCAGCCCGACGGCACGGTGGCGATCGTGCAGCGCTACGAAACGCCGACCCGGGCCGGTGGTGTGCTGGGTGGGGGGCTCGGGCTGGCGACCGGCCTGGTGGTCGCACTGTTCCCGTTCGCGGCGATCGGCGGCGGCCTGCTGGTGACAACCACGGCCGGCGGTGCCCTGCTCGGCGCGCTGGCCGGTCACGCGGCAGCCGGCCTGAGTCGCCGTGATCTGATGGAGCTCGGCGAGCATCTCGACGCCGGCCAGGCCGGACTGGTTGTCGTGGCCGGATCCGGCATGGGCGCCACGGTGGAGCAGGCCATGAGACGCGCGGCGAAGCTGGAGGTCCGGCCACTCCGGGCGGATCCCGCTCAGCTCAAGCAGGACGTCGCCGCCACCGGCGTCGGGCTGGAATGAGGCCGGCATGGAGCCATCGGTGGAATCCCTCGACCACGACGGCGCCCCGTACGTGTCCACCGGCGAGCTTCCCTCCCCGGAGCAGGTAAGGCGCTCCCTCGAGGACGCGTACCAGCGGTTCCGCACCGTCGCCGCCGGTGAGCGCTCGCGGGTCTATCCCGCGCTGGCCCGCGTGCCGGCGCAGCTTTTCGGCATCTGCGCGGCGGGGCTCGCGGCGGGCTCTTCGGCGTCGGCGACGCGGACGCCGGTTTCACCGTCATGAGCGTGGCCAAGCCGTTCGTCTTCGCCGTGGTCTGCGCAACCATCGGTCCGGAAGAGCTCAGGCGGCGGCTGGGGGTCAACCCGACCGGGCTGCCCTTCAACTCCCTCGCCGCGGTGGAACGTGGCCCGGACGGCCGCACCAACCCGATGGTGAACCCGGGGGCGATCGCCACCGCCAGTCTCGCCCCGGGCGACAGCGCCGAGGCCAAGTGGGCGTTCCTGCGGGACGGCTTGTCCCGCTTCGCCGGCCGGGCGCTACAGCTCGACGACGAAGTCTTCGCTTCCGCGTCGGCGACGAACCATCGCAACCGGGCCCTGGCCGACCTGCTGCAGACCTACGGCCTCCTGGGCTGCGATCCGGTGACGGCGGTCGACCTCTACACCCGGCAGAGTTGCCTGCGGGTCACCGCCACGGACCTGGCGGTGATGGGCGCCACCCTGGCCAACGGCGGCGTCAACCCGCGCACCGGCGCCCAGGCGGTGCACGCCACCGTCTGCCACTACACGCTCGCGGTCATGGCCACCGCCGGCCTGTACGAAACCTCGGGCGACTGGCTCTACGACGTGGGCGTACCCGGCAAGAGCGGCATCGGCGGCGGCATTGTGGTCGTCTCGCCCGGGAAGGGCGCCCTGGCCACCTTCGCCCCTCCACTCGACGCGTTCGGCAACAGCGTCAAGGGTCAGCTGGCGGCCCGCTTCCTGTCCCACCGGCTCGGTCTGACACTGTTCTCATCGGAGCCCACCTGATCATCGCCTGCTCAGACGCCGGCTCGCGCCGCCGCCGCGAGCAGGTTCTCGGCCGCCAGGCGCAACCCGTCGACCTGGTCGAACGCCTGGTCCTCGTGCTCGATGTTGACGGCCATGTCCGGGTCCACCGCACTCAACGCCCGCAGGAACGGCACCCAGAACTCCTCCACGCCATGCCCCCGCCCGACCGCGACGAACTCCCACGACGGGTTCTTCGGCCACTGGTTCAGCGTGTTGGCGCCACCCAGGTTCACGGGTTCGGCCTCGGCCGGGGTACGGGTGAAGCGGTCGTCCAGGACGCCGTACACCTTGGCGTTGTCGGGGTTGATCCTGGTGTCCTTGGCCGCGGCGTGGAAGACCAGGTCGCCGAGATACTCGACGCAGGCCACCGGGTCCATGCCCTGCCAGAAGAGGTGGCTCGGGTCCAGCTCGGCGCCGACGTGGGTGGCGTTGGTCCGCTCGACCAGACGTTGCAGCGTCGGCGGGTTGAAGACGAGGTTGTGCGGGTGCATCTCGATGCAGATCTTGACGTCGGCGGCGGCCGCGCGGGCGTTGATGTCCTTCCAGAACGGGACCGCCACCTGGTGCCACTGGTGGTCGAGGGTGTCGAGATATTGGCTGTCCCACGGGTTCACCACCCAGTTGGCCGTGGTGCCGCCGGGCTCGCCGGCCGGCAGCCCGGACATGGTGACCACCCGCCTGACTCCCAGGGCGGCCGCCACGTCGATCGCGCGGTGGAGATCGGCGGCGTGTCTCGGCCCCACCGCCGGGTCGGGGTTGAGAGGGTTGCCGTTGACGTTGAGGCCGGTCAGCTCGATGCCGGCCCGGGCGAAGCGGCCGAGGTAGTCCTCACGGGCGCCGGTGCTCGCGAGGAGGTCGTCGACGGGCAGGTGCGGGGCCGGGATGAAACCGCCCGCGTTGATCTCCGCGCTGGTCAGACCCAGCTCGCCGAGGATCTTGAGGGTTTCGTCCAGGGAACGGTCGTGCAGGCACGCGGTGTAGGCGCCGAGCTTCATGGCATTGCCTTCCGGACGGGTGTGGGTCAGAGCAGGACGGGCTTGTCGGTGGCGGAGACGACCGCGTCGAGCACGCGCAGGTTGTGCAGGCCGTGCGCCAGATCCGGGCACGGTGGGAGCTCGTCGATGCCGGCGATCTGGTCGAGGAACGCGCGCGCCTGGAACACGAAGAAGTCGTTCTGGCCGTGGCCGACCGTGGGGAAGTCCATGGGCAGTCCGCGGGCGACGTACGGATGCCACGGCCCGATGAACACCTGCCGGGCGCCGTTCACACTCTGCCCGGGTGTGCCGTCGATGATGCTGAACTCGCCCGGTCGGGTCAGGTCGAACGACGCCGTGCCGTTCTCGCAGAACAGCTCCAGGCGCAGGGTGTTGGCGTGGCCGAACGCCACCCGGGAAAGGGCGAAGGTGCCGAGCGTGCCGCCCGCGTACGTGGTGGTGAAGGTGCAGATGTCCTCGTTCTCCACCGGGACGTGCTCGTCACTGAGCTCGACACCGCCGGCATGCCCGACGGTGACGCCGAGCGGCTTGGGGCGGGACGAGACGAGCGTGCTCATCGAGGTGCCCTGCACGCCGGTGGTCGGACCGCAGAAGAACTCGGCCAGGTCGACGAGGTGGCTGCCGATGTCGGCCAGCACCCCGGAACCCGGACCGCCGAGGTATCGCCAGCTCATCGGGCGCTGCGGGTCGAAGCCGTAGTCGGTGAAGTAGGTGCCGACGAGGTGCCGCACCCGGCCCAGGCCGCCGTTGCGGACCTGCTCGCGGATGGCGTTGATCGCGGGGGAGCGGCGGAAGGTGAAACCGACGGCGGCCACCCGGTCGGAGGCCGCGGCGGCGTCGACCATGGCCTGCGCGTCGTCGAGGCTCGGGGCGAGCGGCTTCTCGCAGAGGACGTGCTTGCCGGCGGCCAGCGCCGCCTCGACGATCTCGCGGTGCAGATTGTTGGCGACCGCGACGGTGACCGCGTCGACGTCGGGCGCGTCGATCACGGCCCGCCAGTCGGTCTCGGTGCGGGCGAAGCCGTAGCGGGCGGCGGCGTCGGCGGCGAACGGCTCGTGGGTGTCCGCGATGGCGACCAGGCGTGGCGCGGGCCGGCCGGGGGCGAAGACGGTAGCGGCGTTGCGGTAGGCGTTCGCGTGGGCGCGGCCGACCATGCCGGCGCCGATGACAGCGACGCCGGGGGACGAGAGGGTCATGGGACCTCCGGAGTCCGAGGTTTAAAGCGCTTTAACTGCGAGTACTATCCAAGTCGATCTCGTTGTGTGTCAAGGGTGCTTCCGGAGGTTTCAGGAGTGGATCAACGACCCCGGCTCGACGACGTGGCCGCGCGGGTCGGCGTCTCCACGGCGTCGGTCTCGCTGGTGCTGCGTGGAGCCCCCGGCCCCAGTGCCGAGACCCGTCGGCGGGTTCTCGAAGCGGCCGCTGAGCTGGGCTATCGCGCGGATCGCACGGCGAGCATGCTGGCCCGCCGGCGGCGCCATCTGCTCGGTGTGATGCTCGACATCCGCAGCCCGTTCCACGCCGAGCTGGTCGAGGAGATCCAGGCCGAGGCGGACCGGATCGGCTACGAGGTGGTGCTGTCCACGCTGACCCGGCACCGTGATGAGGACCGGGCGATCGAGGCGCTGCTCGACTTCCGTTGTGAGGCCGTACTCCTGCTCGGCCCGGACGCCGCGGATCAGCGGCTCGCCTCCCTGGCCGCCCAGGTCCCGGTGGTCGCGATCGGCCGGCGCGTCGCCACCGGCGACGTCGACGTGGTGCGCCCGGCCGACCACGTCGGGGTCGCCGAGGCCCTCGCTCACCTGACCGGTCTCGGTCATCACCGCATCGCCTTCGTCGACGGCGGTCGCGGTGTCGTCGCCGCCGCGCGCCGGCGCGGCTACCGCGACGGCATGCGCCGGGCCGGCCTCGCCGACCAGATCCGCATCATCGCGGGCGACCACACCGAGGAGGGCGGCATCCGCGCCGGGCGGCTGCTGGCCGCGAGCCCCGACCGGCCGACGGCCGTCATGGCCTCCAACGACCGCTGCGCCGTCGGGGTCATGGACGCGTTCGTCCGCGCCGGCATCGAGGTGCCCGGGCAGGTCTCCGTCGTGGGGTACGACGACAGCACGCTCGCCCATCTCGTCCACATCGACCTGACCACCGTCAACCAGGACGCCGCCGCCCAGGCCCGGCACGCGGTGCTCGCCGCGGTCCAGCGCCTTGACGAGGGGCGCAAGCAGCGGCTCGAGGTCGTCCTGAACCCCCGTCTGGTGGTCCGGGGCAGCACCGGGCCACCGCCCCGGCCGGAGGATCAGTCCCTGGGCCGCTGATCGACGATGCGGCGCATCTTGCCCACCGAGCGCTCCACGCCGTCCGGCTCGATCACCGCCACCGCCACGCTCACGCCGATCGTGTTCTTGACCAGGGTGGCCAGCTGCCGGCCCGCGAGCTCGGCCGCCGCCGGCTCGATGCCGTGCCGGCGCTCCACCTTCACCGTCATCGTGTCGAGGCGCCCGTCCCGGCTGAGCAGGCACTGGAAGTGCGGTGCCAGCTCGGGCGTGCGCAGGATCAGCTCCTCGATCTGGGTCGGGAAGAGGTTCACCCCGCGCAGGATGATCATGTCGTCCGTACGGCCGGTGATCTTCTCGATGCGGCGCATCGGCCGGGCCGTGCCCGGCAGCAGCCGGGTGAGGTCCCGGGTGCGGTAGCGCACGACCGGCATCGCCTCCTTGCTCAGCGAGGTGAAGACCAGCTCGCCCTGCTCGCCGTCCGGCAGCACCTCGCCGGTCTGCGGATCGATGATCTCGGGGTAGAAGTGGTCCTCCCAGACGTGCAGGCCGTCCTTGGTCTCGACGCATTCGGTCGCCACGCCGGGGCCCATCACCTCGGACAGGCCGTAGATGTCCAGCGCGTGGATGTCGAGCTGCTCCTCGATCTCGCGCCGCAGGTCCTGCGTCCACGGCTCGGCGCCGAAGATGCCGACGGCCAGCGACGTGCTCCGCGGGTCGATGCCCTGCCGGCGCATCTCGTCCACGATGGCCAGCATGTAGCTCGGTGTGACCATGATGACGTCCGGCTTGAAATCGTTGATCAGCATCACCTGGCGCTCGGTCATGCCGCCGGACATCGGGATGACCGTGCAGCCCAGCTCCTCGGCGCCGTAGTGGGCGCCCAGTCCGCCGGTGAACAGGCCGTACCCGTAGGCGACATGGACCCGGTCGCCGCGCCGGCCGCCGGAGGCCCGGATCGACCGAGCCATCAGCTCGGCCCAGGTGCGGATGTCCTGCCGGGTGTAGCCGACGACGGTGGGCCGCCCGGTCGTGCCCGACGAGGCGTGCAGCCGGGAGATCTGCTCGCGCGGCACGGCGAACATGTCGAACGGGTAGTTCGCGCGCAGCACGGCCTTGTCGGTGAACGGGAACTTCGCCAGGTCGGCCGGCTCGCGCAGGTCGTCGGGGTGGACCTGGATCTCGTCGAACATCTTGCGGTACTGCGGCACGTTGTCGTACGCGTGGCGCAGCGACCACTGCAGGCGCCGGAGCTGCAGCGCCCGCAGCTCGTCGACGGACGCTCGCTCGATCGGGTCGAGATCCTCAGGGCGGGGGGTGCGGTCCTGCATGTCGTCTCCTCTGTGAACCTCACTGCCTCGTGCGCAGGCCGTCGAAGGCGATGGTGGTGACGGTTTCGGCCAGCTCCGCCGCGCCGCCGCGGCGCGGGCTGTACCACTCGATCAATGAGTTGACCATGCCGAAGAGCAGGCGGGCGGCGGTGGCGGCGTCCACGTCCGGGCGGATGGCCCCCTCGGCCTGGGCCTGCTTGACCAGCTCGGTGACCTTGGCGTCGAAGATCCGGCGGCGCAGCAGGGCCTGCTGCTCCACCGCCGTGTTCCCGCGTACGCGCAGCAGCAACGTCACGTATTCCAGGCGCTCCGCGAGGACGAGCACGCTGCGCCGGATGAGGGACTCGAGCCGGTCGAGGGCGGGCGCGTCGAGCCCTTCCACCTCGTCCATCGCCTCGTGCAGTCCGTCCAGGGCCTGGTCGACGGCGATCCGCAACAGCTCCTGCTTGCCGGTGACGTGGTGGTAGAGGCTGGACTTGGTGATGCCCAGCCGTTTGGCCACGTCGTCCATGCTGGTGGCTTCGTAGCCGCGCTCGTTGAACAGCCGGACGGCCGCCGCCAGCACCGCGCCGAGGTCGTGACCGGGCCGCCCGCGCTTGGGGCGGTTGCGTTCCTCGAGGTAGTCGACGACGCGTTCGGCGTGGGCCGGATCGCCGGGCCGGTCCGTCATGCGGGCCGGCCCGGGCTGATCACGCGGCTGCGGCCGCGGAACTCGGCGATCACGTCGCCGCCGCGCGTGACCGTGACGTCGTAGACACCGCTGCGGCCGCTGGACGCGCGCTCGACGGCGCGGGCCTCAAGGTCGTCGCCCTCCGCCGTGGGCCGCAGAAACGTGATGTCGGCGCCGGCCGCGACGGTCACCGGCCCGGCCGCGTTGCAGGCCAGGGCGAAGGCCGTGTCAGCGAGCAGGAACAGGTAGCCCCCGTGGGTCATGCCGTGACCGTTGACCATCTCGCTGGTCACCGTCATCCGCGCGACCGCGCTGCCCCCGCCGGCGGAGATCAGCTCGATGCCGAGGGCCTGGGAGGCCTTGTCCCGGTCGAACATGTCGTGTGCTGGCGTGCGCGCCTCGTCGCCACGTGCCATGTTGCCTCCGTTTCCGGCCCGGTCTTGATTACCGACCGAACGGACGGTAAATATGGATACAGCCAACCGCACAGGAGCGCCGATGACAACCCCCGCCGAGTTCTACGAGAAGCACCGCCAGCTGCTCGACAAGGCGATCGAGGCGGCCGCCACGCGCGACTACTGGTCTGCGTATCCCGAGTCGCCCAGCAAGTCCGTCTACGGCGAGGACGCCGCGCCGGCCGGTGAACGCGCGTTCCAGGCCCTGCTCGGTGCGGACTTCCCGATCGAGGTGCCCGGGGCGAGCGGCACCGTGGCGACCGAGCGCTCGCCGTACGGGATCGCCCTGGACATCCGCTACCCGAAGGGTGACCCGGCTGCCCTGATCTCGGCCGCGCGCGCCGCGATCCCCGGGTGGCGCGCCGCCGGGCCGCAGGGCCGGGCCGGTGTGGCCGCCGAGATCCTGCACCGGATCAACACCCGTGTCTTCGAGATCGCCCACGCCGTGCAGCACACCACCGGCCAGGCGTTCGTCATGGCGTTCCAGGCCGGCGGGGCGCATGCCCAGGATCGCGGTCTCGAGGCCGTTGCCGTCGCGCTGGCCGAGTCGACGCGCATCCCCGCGACCACGTCCTGGGCCAAGCCGCAGCGTGGTGGCGACCCGCTGCGCATGGCCAAGACCAGCACGGTGGTGGGCCGCGGCGTCTCGCTGCTGATCGGCTGCAACACGTTCCCCACCTGGAACGGCTACCCCGGCCTGTTCGCCAGTCTGGTCACCGGCAACCCGGTCATCGTGAAGCCGCACCCCGGCGCTGTGCTCCCGCTGGCCATCACCGTGCAGATCGCCCGTGAGGTGCTGGCCGAGGCCGGTCAGGACCCCAACCTGGTGACCCTGGCGGTCGAGGAGCGCGGCGACGGGATCGCCGCCACCCTGGCCACCCACCCCGACGTGCGGATCGTCGATTTCACCGGCTCCAGCGAGTTCGGCAACTGGCTCGAGGCGAACGCCCGCCAGGCGGTCGTCTACACCGAGAAGGCCGGTCTCAACACGGTCATCGTGGACTCCACCGACGACTACAAGGGCCTGCTGCGCAACCTGTCGTTCTCGCTGTCGCTCTACAGCGGGCAGATGTGCACCACCCCGCAGAACCTGCTGGTCCCGTCGACCGGCATCCGGACCGATGCCGGCCACCGCAGCGTGGAGGAGTTCGGCGCTGACCTGTCCGCCGCCCTCGACAAGCTGCTCGGTGACCCCAAGCGCGCCGCGGGCACGCTGGGCGCGATCGTCAACGACGGCGTGCTGGCCCGGCTCACCGAGGCCGGCAACGCCCCGAGCGTCATCCACCCGTCCGCCGCCGTGGCCGACGAGCAGTATCCGGACGCGACCATCCGCACGCCGGTGGTGCTGCGCCTCGACGCAGCCGACGAGAAGGCCTACACCCGCGAGTGGTTCGGGCCGGTGTCGTTCGTCATCGCCACCGAGTCGACCGCGCACAGCCTCGCGCTGTTCACCCAGACGGTGCAGCACCATGGCGCGCTCACCGCCTCGGTCTATTCGACCTCGCCCGAGGTGCTGGCCGCGGCGCGCGAGGCCGCGCTGGACGCCGGCGTGCACCTCTCGGAAAACCTCACCGGTGGGGTCTTCGTCAACCAGACCGCCGCGTTCAGCGACCTGCACGGCACGGCGGCCAACCCGGCCGCGACCGCCTCGCTGACCGACGCCCACTTCGTCACCGGCCGGTTCTTCACGCTGCAGTCGCGTCACCACGTCACCGAGGAGAGCAATGCCTGAGGCCTTCCTGGTCGGCGGAGTCCGCACCCCGCAGGGCAAGTACGGCGGTGCCCTCTCCGGCGTGCGCCCCGACGACCTCGCCGCCCTGGTCGTCCGGGAGGCGGTCAGCCGCGGCGGGGTGCCGGCGGAAGCGATCGACGAGGTCGTCCTCGGCGCGGCCAACCAGGCCGGTGAGGACAACCGCAACGTCGCCCGCATGGCCGCCCTGCTCGCCGGGCTGCCCGACACGGTCCCCGGCTACACGGTCAACAGGCTCTGCGCGAGCGGCCTCACCGCGATCATCTCCGCCGCCCAGGCGGTCCGCAGCGGCGAGGCCGACCTGATCGTGGCCGGCGGTGTGGAGTCGATGACCCGGGCGCCCTGGGTGATGGCCAAGCCGGGCACGCCGTGGGCCCGCCCGGGCGAGATCGTCGACTCCTCCCTGGGCTGGCGCTTCACCAACCCCCGCTTCACCGCGCACGACAAGGACGCCGGCACCGGCCCCGAGGACCGCCGGGTCACGCTGGCGATGGGGGAGACGGCGGAGGAGGTCGCGGCCCTCGACGGCATCGGCCGCGCCGACAGCGACGCCTTCGCGCTGCGCAGCCACGAGCGCGCCATAGCCGCGATCGACGCCGGCCGCTTCGCCGCCGAGATCACGCCGGTGCCGCTCAAGGACGGCGAGCTGACCGTCGACGAGATCCCGCGCCGCGGCAGCAGCCTGGAACGCCTCGGTGCCCTGCGACCCGTGTTCCGCGCGGGTGGCGTGGTGACCGCAGGGTCGTCGTCACCGCTCTCGGACGGCGCCGCCGCCGTGGTCGTGGCCAGCGCCGAGGCCGTGCAGCGGTACGGCCTGACCCCGCGCGCCCGCATCGTCACCTCGGCCAGCGCCGGTGTCCCGCCGCAGATCATGGGCCTCGGCCCGGTGCCTGCCACGGAAAAGGCCCTGGCCCGGGCCGGCTGGGGCATCGGCGACGTCGACGCGGTGGAGCTCAACGAGGCGTTCGCCGTGCAGTCGCTGGCGGTGCTGCGCCGGCTCAAACTCGACGAGGACCGGGTCAACGCCGATGGTGGCGCGATCGCCCTCGGCCACCCGCTGGGCTGCTCCGGCGCCCGGCTCACCGTCACCCTGCTCGGCCGCATGGAACGCGAGGACGCCCGCCGCGGCCTGGCCACCCTGTGTGTCGGCGTCGGCCAGGGCGTCGCCATGCTGGTGGAGCGCGTCTGATGACCGAAGCCACCACGGCCGTCCCGGCTCTCACCACCATCAAGGTCGAGGAGTCGGACGACCGCGTGGTCGTGACGCTGCACCGGCCGCAGGCCCGCAACGCGATCAACGCGGCCATGGTCCGTGAGCTGCACGCGGTGTGCGCGGGCCTGGAGGAACGGCCGAGGCTGCTGCTCCTCACCGGTGACGGCGGCACGTTCGCCGCCGGCGCCGACATCGCGGAGCTGCGCGACCGCGGGCGCGAGCAGGCCCTGCAGGGCATCAACAGCCGCTTGTTCGACCGGATCGCCCGGCTGCCGCTGCCCACGGTGGCGGCGGTCGACGGGTGGGCGCTCGGCGGCGGCGCCGAGCTGGCCTACGCCTGCGACGTCCGCCTGGCCACCCCGACGGCGACCTTCGGCAACCCCGAGCCGGGCCTGGGCATCCTCGCCGCGGCCGGCGCCTGCTGGCGTCTGCGCGAGCTGGTCGGCGCCTCGGTGGCCAAGCAGGTGTTGCTGGCCGGCCGGCGGCTCGACGCCGAGGACGCCTACCGGCTGGGCCTGGTGGCCGAGATCGTGCCGGCCGGCGAGTTGCTGAAGCGTGGCCACGCGCTGCTCGACCGGATGGCCAGGTCGGGTTCGCTCGCGTTGCGCCTCACCAAGCTGGTCACCGACTCCCCGGGTGGCCATCCGGTCGCCGACGACCTGGCCCAGGCGATCCTCTTCGAGTCGGAGGACAAGCGCAGCCGGATGGACGCTTTCCTGTCGGGAGAACGCCGATGAACGCGGCGACCGTGTTCTCCATCGTCATGGCCTCTGACCCTCACTGCTACGGGGAGAAACGATGACTGCCGCTACGCCGCAGCCGGTGGGCTCGGGCGTGCCAAAGGCCGTCGGAGTGATCGGTGGCGGGCGGATGGGCGCCGGCATCGCGCAGGTCTTCGCCGCCGCCGGTGCCTCAGTGACCGTCGTCGAGGCCGACCGTGCCGCCGGCGTGACCACCCGGGAGCGTCTGGGTGCCGCGCTGCGCCGGGCCGCTGAGCGGGGCAAGCTCGCGGAGGACCCCGCAGTCGTCCTCGACCGGATCACGGTCACCGACGATCTCGCCGCGCTGCCGGCGGCGGCCGAGCTCGTCGTCGAGGCCGTGCCCGAGGACGCCCGCATGAAGACCGGCGTGCTCGCCGCCGCCGAGAAGGCCGTCGCGGAGCACACCGTGCTCGCGAGCAACACGAGCTCCCTCTCCATCGCCGGGATCGCCGAGGGCCTGCACCGGCCCGAGCGCTTCGTCGGCATGCACTTCTTCAACCCGGTGCCGGCCAGCGACCTCGTCGAGATCGTCGTCGGCCCGCAGACGGCCGGCACCGTCCGCGACGCCGCCCGGTTCTGGGCGGCCGGACTGGGCAAGACCCCGATCGTGGTCCGCGACTCGCCGGGCTTCGCCACCAGCCGCCTCGGCGTGCTGCTCGGCCTGGAAGCGATCCGGATGCTGGAGGAAGGCGTCGCGGACGCCGCGTCGATCGACCGCGCCATGGAGCTGGGCTACCGGCATCCGATGGGACCGCTGCGCTCCACCGATCTCGTCGGCCTCGACGTCCGGCTCGCCATCGCGGAGCACCTGCACCGCGAGCTCGGCGAAAGGTTCGCACCGCCGCCGCTGCTGCGCGACAAGGTGGCCCGCGGCGAGCTCGGTCGCAAGACCGGACAGGGCTTCCACACCTGGGAGGAGACCCGATGACCGACACGGTCACGGACACCAACGAGAAGACCTTCACCGAGACCATCGCCAAGGACCAGCGCATCGAGCCGCGCGACTGGATGCCGGACGGCTACCGCAAGACGATGATCCGGCAGATCGCCCAGCACGCGCACTCCGAGATCATCGGGATGCAGCCGGAGGGTGAGTGGATCACCCGCGCGCCCTCGCTGCGCCGCAAGGCGATCCTGCTGGCCAAGGTGCAGGACGAGGCCGGGCACGGGCTGTACCTCTACTCGGCGGCCGAGACCCTGGGCGCCGACCGCGGGGACCTGACCCGGCGGCTCATCGAGGGCCGGCAGAAGTACTCGTCGATCTTCAACTATCCGACGCTGTCGTTCGCGGACGTCGGCGTCATCGGCTGGCTCGTCGACGGCGCCGCGATCTGCAACCAGGTGCCGCTGTGCCGCAGCTCGTTCGGCCCGTACGGGCGCGCGATGATCCGCATCTGCAAGGAGGAGTCCTTCCACCAGCGGCAGGGCTACGAGCTGCTGATGACGATGATGCGCGGCACCCCGGCGCAGCGGGAGATGGTGCAGGACGCCGTCAACCGCTGGTGGTGGCCGTCGCTGATGATGTTCGGCCCGCCCGACGACCAGTCGCCGAACTCGGCCCAGTCCATGGCCTGGAAGATCAAGCGGCACAGCAACGACGAGCTGCGGCAGCGCTACGTCGACATGAGCGTGCCGCAGGCCGAGGCCCTCGGCGTCACCCTGCCCGACCCCGACCTGCGCTGGAACGAGGAGCGCGGGCACTGGGACTTCGGACCGATCGACTGGTCCGAGCTCAAGCGGGTCATCTCCGGCGATGGGCCCTGCAACGCCCTGCGCATCGAGAACAGGCGTCGCGCCGACGAGGAAGGCGCCTGGGTCCGTGAGGCGGCCGCCGCGCACGCCCGGCGTCGTCAGGAGGTAACGGCATGACCGAGGAGATCAAGCACGAGTGGCCGCTGTTCGAGGTGTTCGTGCGGGCCAAGCGCGGGCTCAACCACGTACACGTCGGCTCGCTGCGGGCCGCCGACCACCAGATGGCGCTGCACCACGCCCGTGACCTGTACACGCGGCGGAACGAAGGTGTGAGCATCTGGGTGGTGCGTTCGGACGATGTGGCCGCTTCCAGCCCGGACGAGAAGGACGCGTTCTTCTCACCGAGCGGCGACAAGGTGTACAGGCACCCGACGTACTACTCGATTCCCGACTCCGTACCGCACATCTGAGGCGATGCCATGTCCTTCGACGCCGCCTATGAGGCGCTCACCGACCACGACGACGATGCGCGGTGGGCGTATGGCACCGGTTTCGCCGACCCTCTCGCCGGTGTGGACACCGCCGTTCCGCAGGACGTCGACCGGGGCGATCTGAGCGCGTACTGCCTGGCGCTCGGTGACGACGCGCTGATCATGTCGCACCGGCTGCAGCAGTGGGTGACCCGTGCGCCGGAGCTGGAGGACGAGCTGGCGCTGGCCAACATCGCCCTGGACCTGCTCGGTCAGGCCCGGCTGCTGCTGAGCCGGGCCGCCGAGGTGGAGGACGCCGGGCGCGACGAGGATGCGCTGGCCTATCTGCGGGACGCCGCCGACTTCCGCAACGTACGGCTCGTGGAGCGGGCGGATGCCGACTTCGCGCACCTCGTGGCCCGGCTGCTGGTGTTCTCGACGTGGCGGCTCGCGCTGCTGGACCGGCTGACCGCCTCGGCCGACCCGGTGCTCGCGGCGATCGGCGCGAAGGGCGTCAAGGAAGTGACCTACCACCGCGACTACGCGGCGCAATGGGTGGTCCGCCTCGGTGACGGCACGGAGATCTCCCACGAGCGGATGCAGGCCGCGATCGACGCGGTGACGCCGCTGGTCGGCGAGTTGTTCGTGCCGGACCAGGTCGAGCTGCGCCTGGCCCCCGCGTCGGTGGCGGTGGACCCGTCCACGACGCGGCCGGAATTCGACGCGGTGTGGGCCCAGGTGCTGCCGGCCGCGAAGCTCCGGCCCGCCGATGCTGTCCTTGATGAGGGCGGCACTGGACGGGACGGGGAGCACACTCCCGCGTTGACCGAGATCCTGGCCGAGTTGCAGAGTGTGGCGCGATCCCTGCCCGGGGGTGTGTGGTGACCGCGGTTGCCGTGGCGTCCCGGGTGGCCGATCCGGAGCTGCCCATGCTGACCCTGGCCGACCTGGGAATCCTGCGCGCCGTCGACGAGTCCGGCGACGGAGTCGTCGTCACGATCACCCCGACGTACTCGGGCTGCCCGGCGATGCGGACCATCCAGGACGACCTCACCGAAGCCCTGCACGAGGCCGGCTACGCCCGGGTCGAGGTACGAACGGTGCTCACGCCCGCCTGGACCACCGACTGGATCACCGCGGCCGGGCGCGACAAGCTAGCGGCCGCCGGGATATCGCCACCCGGTGCGGCACCCCGCCGCGCGGCGGGACCGATTCCGCTCACACTCGCGCCGAGCCGCCGGGCCATCGCCTGCCCCCAGTGCGGGAACCCCGACACGGAGGAGATCGCCGCGTTCAGTGCCACCGCGTGCCGTTCCCTGCACCGCTGCCCGGTGTGCCGGGAGCCGTTCGAGCACGTGAAGGAGATCTGACGTGGTGGTCCGCGAGTTCCACCCGCTGCGGGTCGCCGCCGTCGAACGGCTCTGCGACGACGCGGTCGCCGTCACCTTCGACGTGCCCGACGAACTGGCCGACCGGTACGCGTTCCGGCCCGGTCAGTCGCTGACGGTGCGGCACGTCGGCGACGGGGGCGACGAGCGCCGAACCTATTCGATCTGCGCGCCCGCCGGGGCGCGACCACGGATCGGCGTGCGTGAGGTCCCCGGCGGTCTGGTGTCGTCCTGGCTGGTGCACGGCCTGCGCGCCGGCGACCAGGTCGAGGTCGCACCGCCGACCGGTTCCTTTACCCCAGACCTCACGACCGGCGGCCGGCACGTGCTGATCGCGGCCGGCTCCGGCATCACCCCGGTGCTGTCGATCGCAGCGTCGCTGCTGCGACACCCGGACGCCCACGTCAGCATCCTGTACGGCAACCGGCGCGCCGACACGGTCATGTTCGCCGAGGAGCTGGCGGACCTGAAGGACGCCCACCCGGCCCGCCTCGAACTGGTGCACCTGCTGTCACGTGAGCCCCGCGAGGTGGACCTGCTCACCGGCCGGCTCGACGCGGAGAAGCTGCGCACGCTGCTACCGCTGCTGATCGATGTCGGAGCTGTGGACCACTGGTGGCTGTGCGGACCGTTCGGCATGGTCACCGCGGCGACCGAGGTGCTCGGCGAGCACGGCGTGGAGCCGGCGCGGGTGCACCGGGAGTTGTTCTGGGTGGACGAGGCCCCGCCCGAGCCGGTACGGGCGGAGCGCCGGCTCGAAGGGCCGAGCAGCGAGGTCACTGTGGTGCTCGACGGGCGGTCGACCACGGTCACCGTGCCGGAGGGCGAGACGGTGCTGGAGGGTGCGCAGCGGTCCCGGCCGGACCTGCCGTTCGCCTGCAAGGGTGGGGTGTGCGGCACCTGCCGGGCGCGGGTGGTCGAGGGGGATGTGGTGATGCGGCGTAACTTCGCGCTGGAGCCGGGCGAGGTGGCGGCGGGGTTCGTCCTGACCTGTCAGTCGACGCCCACGTCGGAGAAGGTCATCGTCGACTTCGACGACTGAGGGCCTCCGGTGCTCGGCCGGGTGGGAAGAGTTCGTCCGGTGGGGTGAGGTCGGCCGGGGGGAGCGGCCCTGGGTTGGGGAGAGTTCGTCCGGTGGGGTGAGGTCGGCCGGGGGGAGCGGCCCTGGGTTGGGGAGAGTTCGTCCGGTGGCGTGAGGTCGGCCGGGGGGAGCGGCCCTGGGTTGAGGAGAGTTCGTCCGGTGGCGTGAGGTCGGCCGGGGGAGCAGCCCGGGGTTGGGAGAGTTCGCCCGGTGGGGTGAGGTCGGCCGGGGGAGCAGCCCCGGGTTGGGAGAGCTCGCCCGGTGGGGTGAGGCCGGCGGGCGGGAGCGGCCCGGGTTGGGAAGAGCGCACCCCGTGACGTGAGCTCGCCGCGGGAGCGGCCCGGCCTTTGCCCGGCCGAGCCGGGTTGGGGAGAACTTGCCGAGTGGCGTGAGCTCGGCCGCGGGAGCGGCCAGCCCTCGGCCCAGCCGGGCCGGCCAGAGAATCACCCAGTGGCGAGCCCGACTGACAGGAACGGCCCAGCGAGTGGAACGAACTCCAGCTCGCGCCGGGCTCGGCCGTCGCGTGTTCGACATTGCTCCGTGGGACGTCTACCGGCGTGACTGTCCATTGTGCCCATTCCTGGTACCGCATTCCCGTGTCTGGTGCGAATGGTGAATTCGCCGCAAACGGTGCGTCGGTGGCCGGCGCTACCGGTCTGCCCACCCGCCGATGAATGGACACACATTCACCTTTGAGTGGGTGGCGCGGCGCGGCCGGGACCTGCCCGGTGAGGGCGCTGAAGCTGCTACGGATGGCGGCGACCTGCGGATCATTTCTGCACTGGATGTGACTTAATCCTCAGCGTTGGGCGTGCTCCAAGGTTTCTGCGTATGGAATGCATATAGTCCTCGGCCCTTCGGAAAGGGATGACGAAATGCGTTTACGCACAGTTCTCACCATCGCGGCGACGGGTGTTGTCGGAGCGGCCGGCCTGCTTGTCGCTCCATTGACGTTCGCGGCCCAGGCGCCCCGGAATGCCTGTCCCGACGTGGAGGTCATCGGCGCTCGGGGGACCACCGAACGGCCCGGCCTCGGCGTGCTGCTGACGCCGCTCGCCCAGCAACTCACCCGTGAGCTGCCGCAGACCGTGCGGTCGACCGCTGTCGACTATCCGGCCTCGTTCAACTACACGGCCAGCGTCCGGCAGGGCGTCACGAGCATCGCGGCGGACGTGCAGCAGACGGCGGCGGCGTGCGCGGACACCAAGTTCGTCCTCATGGGTTATTCGCAGGGCGCGAATGTGGTCGGTGACGCCCTCGCGGGCCGGTCGGTCCGTGGTCGTGCCGCCGGCCAACCCGCGATCCCGGCCGCGCTGTCCGATCGGGTCGCGGCGGTTCTGCTCTTCGGCGACCCGACATTCACCGCGGGCGAGGACTTCAACGTGGGCAACGGCACCCGCAACGGCGTCTTCCCGCGAGGCGCGGGTGGGCTGGACGCCTTCGCGGACCGGACGCAGTCCTTCTGCAACCGCAACGACCGCTTCTGCCAGGGCGGAACGAGCCTGGCCGCACACCTGGACTACAACAAGTTCCTGGACGACGCGACGGAGTTCGTCGCGGCACGACTGGGCTGAAACGCGGCCCCACCTCGCCGGCCGCGGATTCCCGGTCACCCGGCCGTGGATCCCCGGTCGCGGGTGGCTGTGCCATCCGGCTGTCGCCCTTCGCCGGTCATCGGTCGTGCTTCGCCGTGTCCATCTGGCTGTCGCCCTTCGCCGGTCATCGGTCATGCTCAGCCGTGCCATCGGCTGCCCGCCGGTCGTCGGACTTCTTGCTGGACTTGGGGTTCGAGGCAACGGCCCCCAGACCAGACCCACATCGAGCGTCGCGGGTGCGCGGCGCGCAGATGCCGGACGCCGCAGGCAAATGCGGAAACGTAGGCCGGCCGCCAGGCTCCACCGCCCGCTTGGACCGCGGATGTGTGGATAGGGGAAGTGGGGACGTGGGGACGTGGGGACGTGCGGACGTGCGGACGTGCGGAGGTGCGGAGGTGCGGAGGTGCGGACAGAGGAAGGTGCGGACGTGCGGAGGTCCGGACAGAGGACGATGCGGACGTGCGGACGTGCGGACGGGTGGAGGTGCGGCGGTGCGGAGGTGTGGACGGGCCGGGGTGTGGACGGGCCGGGGTGTGGGCGGGCGGCGGTGTGGGCGGGCGGGCGGCGGTGCGGGCGGGCGGCGGTGCGGGCGGGCGGCGGTGCGGACGGGCGGCTGCGCGACGGGCGGCGGTGCGGACGGGCGGCTGCGCGACGAGCGGCGGTGCGGACGAGCGGCGGTGCGGACGGACGGCGGTGCGGACGGACGGCGGTGCGGACGGGCGGCGGTGCGGACGGGCGGCGGCGCGACGGGCGGCGGCGCGACGGGCGGCGGCGCGACGGGCGGCGGTGCGGACGGACGGCGGTGCGGACGGACGGCGGTGCGGACGGACGACGATGCGGACAGGCGGCGATGCGGACAGAGGAAGGTGCGGACACGCGGAAAAAGGCAACACCACACCCACAAACCTGCCGATCAACCGATCCACCATGGACGATCGACGGACAGACGTCAGGCGCGCGGACCCGCAGAGTGGCGATGGAACGCCACATTCTGGAGGGGGAGAAGATGCGTCCGAGCAGATTCCTGACCACAGCCGTCATCGCCACACTCGCCGTAGCAGCCGGGCCCACAACAGCCGCCCACGCCACTACCGCCCCGACAACCCCACAAGACGTAGGCACTCTCGGCGGCGCCTGGAGCAATCCCACCGCCCTGAGCGACTCCGGCTACCTGGTCGGCTCCAGCGAGACCACCTCCGGCGCCACCCACGCCTTCCGGTGGCGGAACGGCCATCTCACCGATCTCGGCACCCTTCCCGGCGGCGGCCCGAGCTACGCCGCCGACGTCAACGAACGCGGCGACGTCGCCGGCACGGCCTTCACCGCGGCCGGCACCGCCCGCCCGTTCCTCTGGCGTCGCGGTGTCCTGCGGGACCTCACCGCCGTCACCGGGGACGGGATCTCCGTGACCGGGCTCAACGACCACGGCCGCGTCATCGGCACCCGCTACACCGCCACCAGCGGACAGTACGGCCAGGCGTTCGTCTGGCGGGACGGCGTCGCCACCGATCTGCCCGGGCTCGGTGGGGACACTCTGGCCGATGACATCAACAGTCGTGGTGACATCGCCGGTTCCACCATCAGCGCCGACGGGGCGGAGACCGAGGCTGCGCTGTGGCGGGACGGCCGGCTCATCCGGCTCACGCCGCCGGTCGGGATCGCCAGCATCGGCGTCGACGTCAACGAGCGGGGCCAGGTTGTCGGCACCGTCCGGGTGCCGGACTCCGGCTGGCACGCGTTCCTCTGGGAGAACGGGGTCTTCACCGATCTCGGCGCGCTCGGCGGGACCGAGAGTTACCCGGTCGGGATCAACGACCGGGGCCAGGTCGGCGGCAATGCCGGCGATAACTCAAACCTGCGGGCGGTGCGCTGGCACCGGGGTACGGCGACCGACCTCGCCGCGCTCAGCGGAGTCAGCGGCCTGGCCACCGCGATGAACGCGGCCGGGAACGTGGCCGGCGTGGCCGACCTGGGCGGCCGCCACGGCGTCGTCTGGCGGGGCGCCGGCGTGGTCGACCTCGGCCCGCTGGACCGTGGGGCCACCGGAGGCTCGGTCCAGTTCATCAACGATCGTGGTCTGGTGGCGGGCACCCTCGCTGTCACCGGGGAGGGCGCCCACGCCGTCGTGTGGGACATCGGGAGGCGTTGAGTTTCAGATCTCGCCCGCGATCGCGCTGATGGCGGCGGCGAAGTCGTCGCGGTCCTCCTCGTGCAGCATCGCGAGGTCCATCTCGTCCAGCGCTTCCCTGATCGCGTACCGGCGGACGCGTGACCGGGTGCCGCCGCGGACCTCCTCGAGGATGGCGCGGGAGAACGTCTCCGCCGCCTCGGGGAGGCCCTGCGCGACGCAGTGCGCCAGGCCCAGGTGCAGCCACAGTGACTCCTCCTCCGGCACCTCGGGGAAGTTGCTGACCGGGCCGGCGGGTCGCACCTTGCCCGCCGGCCCGCTCGCGGCGCGCTCGATGCGGTAGTTGAGCGCCTTGGTCACCGGGGCGCTCAGAGCCACGAACATGTCGTTGCCGGACCCCTTGAGCAGCACCACGTGGAAGTCCTCGTCCGTGGCGCGGTACCGCTCGCGGTGCCGGCCGCCGGCCTCGCCCGGGTCGCGGAACTCGTCCCGGGCCAGGCCCAGCCGTTTGAGCCGGCGGCTGAGACTGATCAGATCCCGGCACACGTCCGCCGACGGGTGCTGGGCGGCGAGGCGGGCCGCCTCCGGCTCCACTGCCTCGCGCAGCTGGGTGAGCAGGTCCATCTGGACGCGCGGAGCCACCTGGTGCCGCCACTCGATGACGTCCGGGTCGAACGGGTTCCACTGCTCGACCGGCTGAACCTTGGCGCCGACCCGGGGCTGCAGCGTCACCAGGCCCTTGATCTGCAGGACCTGGAGCACCTCACGGGCCAGGGCGCGGCTGCCGCCGCTCTGCTCCATCACGTAGTCGAGGCTGACCACGTCGCCGGGGCGGAGCTGGTCACCGGCCGCGATCAGGTCGCCCAGGATGCGCACGGCGGCGCGTCCGGAGCCCCGGGTCTTCTCCTCGGCGTCCACATCGGTTTCTGCCATGAACAAAATCTAAACATGAGGACCGGTGTTTCCGGAATAGCCAGGACGGTGCGGTCGCTTGAGCCCAAAGATCCCTTGATCCGGTACGGAGATCAGCAATGGAGATCCATTCTGGCCGTACCAGAAGACGTTATGTTTCATTCTTTTAAAGGGATAGCGTCGGTGCTAGCGTAGATGTCACGTCCCGGAAAACAAACCGGGGGCAGGCGATCTCACCCGCCTGTCCCCGGTTCTCCGGCCGGCGATTCCGACCCTGTGCAGGGGTCGGTTGCGTCGCGCGGAACCATGCCCCTCGACGCTACCGCGGCTCCCTGCCCAGGTGCCAATGCCACCCGCGTGCCGCGGGTCGCACCCACCTCAGGAGGGATGCACCATGGTCAGTGTTCAACCCCGGTGGCCCCGATGAACCCCGGCGCCGTCCTCACCTTCACCGTTGTGCTGGCGTCCTTTGTGCTCGCGGTGGTGGCGGCCGCGATAGCGGCGGCGCTGCACCGCGCCAACGGTGCCACCTGGCCCCGGACCTGTCTGTCCGCCATCCCCTGGTTCGGCGTGACCCTCGCCGGCGCTATCGCCACTCTCTCCAGCCTGTTGAACTGAGACTCCGGAGGGCGGCCAAAGCGCCACTGTCTCCGGTGCGTTGAACCGAGACACCTGGTGCGGCCGATCGAGGAGAAAGGGGGCTGATCAGATCCGACCGGCGAGCGGCGGCCGAGGTGGCGGGTAAAGGCGCTCGCTCCAGCGAATGCGCGATCGCATTCGGCAAGGCCGGGGCACAGGACCGGCGAGGGCGGGGGTCCGCGGAAATGGCGGCCCGGTGATCGCCGGAAAGGATGATCGGCCGGCCGAAGCAGAAGTGCCCAAAGATCCAGGAGCTGGGCGGCGGATCAGCCCGCACCGCCGCCCAGCTGCTCACCCAACCCGGTCCGCAGATATTCCAGCTTCCGCCCGACCCGGGAACCGGCGATCAGTCCCGCATCCCGCAACGTCGTCAAATGATGAGAGGCCGTCGCCGCGGCCAACCCCAGTGCCGTCGCCACTTCACCGGTGCTGTGCGGCACCGCCAGCAGCGTCAGCACGGCCGCCCGGGTCGGCCCGAGCAACGCTGCCAGCGCCGCCGTCGGTTCGCTGCGCGCGGTGCCGTCCCACAACGTTCCGTACCCTCGCGGCGGATACCACAACGCCCGGCCCTGCGCCGTCTCGGTCACCGCGAACACCTTCGGCCCGGCGAAGCCCGACGGCAGCAGCGCAAGTCCGTGACCGTCCAGGCCGAAATCGGCCTTCCCGCCGCCGTGACCGATCCGCAGCGCCGTCTCGTCCCAGCTCAGGCTCGGGTGCAGGTCGCGGATCAGGGCCCGCGGTCCGTGCTCGGTCGCCGCCCGGGCGCGGTGGGCGATCTCCGCCTCCGCCGCCGCCCGCAGCCTCGGCCAGTACGGCGCCAGCGCCAGCTCGAAGTACTGCCGGATCTCGCGGAGCAGCACCGCCAGCCCACCGGCCGGGTCGCGTTCGAAGCGGGCGATCACCTCCGGCACGTCCGAGACCCCGCGCCACGCGTACGCCACCTCCCACGCCACCTGGTCGAGCGGCGTCTCCGCGATCACCGCCAGCTCGTCGCGCAGCAGCGGCCGGGCGGTCGCGGGCACCGGGCTCAGGAAGTCCGGCACCCAGCCCTGCCGGCGGGCCACCACGGCGAGGAACGTCTCGAGCCGGGCCGCCGCCAGCACCGGGCGCACCTGGGCGCGCCAGGAGGCGTACATCCAGAACTGGTCCGGTTTGGTCAGCGCCACGCTGCTGGCGATCACCTCGGCCATCGGCGAGTGGGCGAACCGGACGCCCGCGAGATCGGCGGGAGCGAATGCGAGCCGGATCATCCGACCATTCGAGCACGGTCGAACGGCTCGGGCCATCGCGAATCCGACCCTACGGTCGTGTCATGCGTTACGTGTACCTCGGCCGTACCGGTCTGCGGGTCAGCCGTCTCTGCCTCGGCACCATGAATTTCGCCTGGCAGATCGGCGAACCCGAGTCCCATGCCGTCCTCGACCGCGCGCTCGGCGCGGGCATCAACTTCGTCGACACCGCCAACATGTACGGCCGGGAGACCGGCGACGGGCTCAGCGAGCGGTTCATCGGGAGCTGGCTGGCCACGTCCGGCGCCCGCGACAAGATCGTGCTCGCCACCAAGGTCTACGCGCCGATGAGCGACTGGCCCAACGACGGTGGCCTCTCCGCGCGGCACATCATCGCCTCCTGCGAGGCGTCGTTGCGCCGGCTGCGCACCGACTGGATCGACCTGCTGCAACTGCACCACATCCAGCGCGACACCCCGTGGGAGGAGATCTGGCAGGCGATGGAGACGCTCACCGGACAGGGCAAGATCCGGTACGCGGGTTCGTCGAACTTCGCCGGCTGGCATCTGGCCCGCGCCCAGGCCGCCGCCGACCGGCGCCACTATCTGGGGCTGGTCAGCGAGCAGCCCAAGTACAACCTGTTGACCCGGCACGCCGAACTGGAGGTGCTGCCCGCCGCCCGGGAGCTGGGCATCGGCATCCTGCCGTACTCCCCGTTGCACTTCGGTGCGCTGTCCGGCGCGCTGCGCAAGCAGCGCGAGGGCAGCACCGGTCGCAGCGTCCTGCACGCGCCGGAGCGGGTCGAGCCGCACCGCGCCGCGCTGGAGCGGTTCGAGAAGCTGTGCGCCGGCCTGGGCCAGGAGCCGACCACGGTCGCGCTGGCCTGGCTGCTGTCCCGGCCCGGGGTGACCGCGCCGGTGCTCGGCCCGCGCACGCCGCAGCAGCTGGACCTGCCGTTGCTGGCGCTGGACACCGAGCTTGCCGCGGAGACCGTGGATGAGCTGGACCGGATCTTCCCGCCCGTCGGCAACGGCGGTCCGGGCCCTGAGGCGTGGGCATGGTGACGGGGGTACGCCTCAGGGCCCGGTTTCCCTCACGAAAGCTGCCGGGGTGCCGATCACAGGGCTCGTGCAACCGGCGGAGTTCGACGACAGCACCGCGGAGTACTGGGCGCGGCAGATCCGGATCGGTGCCTCGGTCGCCACCGGGGTGACCTTGCTCGGCTGCGTACGGGTGGCCGTGGACTGGGTGCCGGACCGGCGCTGGCTGCTCGGTCCGGTGCTCGCCGCGGCCCTCGTGCAGCTCGTGGCCGCCCTCCTGCCGTGGGCCCGCCTCGTCCGCAGCGCCCGGGTCCGCAGCTGGCTGGTCCTCTGGTGGGCCGCCGAGCTGCCGCTGCTGTTCCTGTTCTCCCGGCTCGACCAGGACGGGCTGATGCTCTACCTGCCCGGGGTCGCCCTGATCCTGGTCGCCGCCGCGTCCCTGTACGGGCCCACCCCGGTGGTCGGGCTCGGGGCGGTGGCCGTGGCCGGCTACCTGGCCCTGCTGCCCGACCTCACCGGCGCCAACGCCGTCTCCACCGTCTCCCTGGTCGCCATCATGTCCTGCCTGGTCGCGCTGAGCTCGATCAACGCGCGCAGCCGGCGGCGGCTGGACCGGCGCCGGCAGGCCGCCGAGCACCGCACCGAGATGCTGCTCGAGGCCGCCTCCGACGCGGTGTTCGCGATCGACGTCACGGGCGCGGTCCGCTACGCCAGCCCGTCGGCCCAGCGGATCTTCGGTCTCACCGGCGCGGAGGTCACCGGCAAGGCGATGGTCGAGCTGGCCCATCCCGACGAGCTCGCCGGGCTGCGGGCGTGGATGGGCGCGCTCTTCGCCGTGCCCGGCGGCACCGCCCGTACGGAGGCGCGGCTGCGCCGGCCCGACGGCACCTGGCTGCACCTGGACGTGATCGGCACCAACCGGACCGACGACGCCGACCTGCGCGCCGCCGTCATCAGCCTGCGCGACATCGGCCGGCGCAAGGAGCTCGAGGAGCAGCTCAGCCGGCAGGCGTTCACCGACTCATTGACCGGGCTGCCGAACCGGGCCTTGTTCCGCGACCGGCTCGAACAGGCCGTCCAGCGTCGCGCCGGTGGTGGCGTCACCGTCCTGCTCATCGACCTGGACGATTTCAAGCTGGTCAACGACAACCTCGGGCACAGCGCCGGCGATGAGCTGCTGGCCACCCTGGCCGGGCGGTTGCGGGCCGAGATGCGCCCCGGCGACACCCTGGCCCGGCTCGGCGGTGACGAGTTCGCGATCCTGGTCGAGAACCTGGCCGCGGACGACGCCGTCGCGCTGGCCGAGCGGCTGCTGCTGGCCGGCCGTGAGCAGATCCGGCTGGACAGCCGCGACGTCACCTGCTCGCTGAGCATCGGCATCGCCAGCGGCGACCTGCCCGCCGGCCAACTGCTGCGCGACGCCGACCTGGCCATGTACGCCGCCAAGCGGGCCGGCCGGAACGCGTACGCGGTGTTCTCGCCGTCGATGTCCCGCTCGGTGCTGGAGGAGGCGCAGCAGCGCGTCGACATGGAGCTGGGGCTGGAACAGGAGCAGTTCGTCCTGCTCTACCAGCCGGTGGTGGACATGACCACGCAGCAGCTGACCGGGGTCGAGGCGCTGGTGCGGTGGCGCCACCCCGAGGACGGGCTGCTCAGTCCGTACCAGTTCATCGCCACGGCCGAGGCCAACGGCCTGATCGTGCCGCTCGGCCGGTGGGTCCTGCGCGAAGCCTGCGCGCAGCTGGCGCGCTGGCGCCGCGAGACACCGGCCGCGGCCGGTCTCAAGGTCAACGTCAACCTGTCGGCGCGGCAGTTCCAGTACGCGGGCCTGGTCGCGGACGTGGCGGCGGCGATCGACGACGCCGGCATCCCGGCCGGCTCGCTGACCCTGGAGATCACCGAGTCGATGCTGATGGAGGACATCACCGGCGCGATCGAGACGCTGCGCACGTTGCGGGCCCTGGGCGTACGGCTGGCGATCGACGACTTCGGCACCGGCTACTCGTCGCTGAACTATCTCAAGCAGCTCCCGGTCGACATCATCAAGATCGACCGGACGTTCGTGGAGCAGGTCGACACGGACGCGGACGACGTGGCGCTGGTCGACGCGGTGGTCGGGCTGGGGCAGGCGCTGCGGCTGCAGACGGTCGCCGAGGGCATCGAGACCGACGGGCAGTGGATGATGCTGCGGCAGATCGGGTGCGACCAGGGCCAGGGGTACCTGTTCGGGCGGCCCGGTGACGCGGCCTCGGTGACCGGTCTGCTGGCCCGCGAACCGGCCCCCGCCGAGCTCTGACGTCCCGCTTGAGGGGAGATCAGCGGCGGAGGACGGAGAGTTCGAGGATGGCCGGCATCGGGGCCACACCCGGGCCACCCGCGCGGACCCAGGCCGCGATGTCCTCCTCGATCGAGTCGTCGCCGACCAGGCCGAACCACACCGCCCGGGCACCGCGGCGGCGCGCGCCGGGCTCCGGGTGGACCACGATGACGTTCGCCTCCGCGCAGGCGTCCAGGCATTCGCTCACCCGTACCTGATGCGGGGCCGGCAGCGACTCGCGCAGCCGGACCAGCTGGCCGTCGTGGTCGACCTTCGGGTGCTTGCGGGCGTTGCCGCAGCAACAGTCCCGGCACACCGTCACCGTGCAGCCGGCCGGCGTCGTTCTCTTGAGTCCAGGCACGCGCTGGACATTAACCGCCGGCCGGAACGGCAGTTCGCGCGGTCACCGGATCGGTGACCGCGCGAACATCTTGCCGCTGTCGTCAGTCCCGGGCCGCTGCCCGGCGGCGCCGGGTCGCACCGAGGACCACCGCGCCGCAGAGGATCAGCAGCGCGCCGCCCAGGATGAACGTCATCGAGTTGGCCCCGGTCAGGGCCAGCTTCGAGTCGTCACCGGTCTGCACGTTCTGCTCCGCCTGCAGGTCGGGCGCGCCGTCGTCGCTGTCGTCGTTCGTCACGACCTGGGCCGCCGGTTCCCGGGTGGCGCGGGGCTTGGTGGTCTTGCCGGCCACCGCCTGGGCCGGGCTCTCCGCGTCGTCGCCGGCGGCGTCGTCGCCGGCCGACTCGTTGTTGTCGGCCTTCGCCGGCTCCTTGGTGGGCGCCGGCTTGGTGGTCTTGACCGGCTTCGGCGCGTCGGCCTCGTTCTTCGGCGGGATCGTCACGGTGCCGGTCTTCGGCGGCGTCGTGCCGGTCTCGGTCTTCGGGGTCGCGGTGGCACCGGGGTTCGCGGCACCGCCGTTGTCACCCTGGTCGCCGTCACCCTGGTCGCCACCGTTGTTCTGGTCCCCGTCGCCCTGGTCGCCGCCGCCGTTGTTCTGGCCGCCGTCACCCTGACCGTCGCCGCCGTTGTTACCGCCGCCGCCGTTCTGGCCGCCGCCGTTGTCGCCGCCACCGTTCTGGCCGCCGCCGTTGTTACCGCCGCCGTTGTTGCCGCCACCGTTCTGGCCGCCGCCGTTGTTACCGCCGCCGTTGTTACCGCCGCCGTTGTCGGCGGGCGGGTCCTCGTCGCCGCCCTCGACCTTGACGCGCACCGCGTCCAGGGCCGGGGTCTGGTTGGCGCGCTGCATCATCGGGATCCGGTGCGAGCCGTCGCCGGCCCAGGAGGCGCACTGCGCGATGCCTTCCTGCGGCAGGCCGGGGACCTGGATGGTGACGGTGTCGGGCTGCGCGCCGCCCTTCTTGTCCTCGGTGGCCACGAAGAACGCGGGCACCGGGGCCGGGTCGGGAGCCTCATCGGTGGCGGCGAGCATCCGGCAGGCGGTGTGGAAGTGACCGCGGACCAGGCCTTCCGCGGTGAGCACCGAGCTCTCCACGTAGTAGCCGCCCTGGCCGGCGGCGAGGAAGCGGTCGCGGACCAGGTTGCGGGTGCTGACCTTCAGGGTGAAGGGGGTGTTCGCCTTCACCGACTTGGGGAAGTCCGTGATCAGCAGCGTCGGGTTCTTGGCCTGCTCGCCGACCTCACCGAACTCGGTCGAGACGCAGCGGTCGCCCTTCTGGAAGCCGTCGTGCGCGTCGAGGTTGCTGTCCTCGCAGCTGTTGGCGAGGATCTGCAGCCCGTTGACCTGCTTGGCGGTCGTCTTGCCGGTGGTGCAGTTCTCGACCGGCTGCGGCTGGGGGGCCTTCTCACCCTTGGCCAGCTGCCCGTCGCCCTTGTGCTGGACGTCGCCGTCCTTGTCCGTGTAGGTGCCGACCTTGGGGTCGGTCGCGGCGCTCTTGCCGGCCGGCGCGGCCGGGTCGGCGGCGGGGGCCTCGCAGGCCACCGTCTTGCTCTCGTCCGCGTTGGAGATCTGGGTGACACCGATCACCCCGCCGAAGGCGATCAGTACGGCGACCGCGGCGATGATGCGACGGTCCGGGCCCCGGCGCTGGGCGGCCCGACGGTAAGTCGGCCTTCGCATGGGTGGCACCTCTTCTGTAACCATTTCATTGGCGGATGAGCCGGTCCGCGAGCCTTGGTGGTGGCCCGGCCGAACACCGGCATGCCGACGTTAAGAGCCGGCGCCCGTCCACACCAATTTCCCAGCGAAAATTGAGGCTTTCTTAGGCTCAAATTAATGCAAAAATATGGGTCGCATTCCGAACCCCCGGCATCCCCCGTTCGGCCGATGTCCTGCCTCCACCGAACGGTGGATACGGCGGACACGGGCCGTTGCCGTGAGCGTACCCGCTGATCTGCCCGCCCGGCGTCGGCCGAGCGGGCAGACCGTAGTCAGGACACGGGTTCCGCGGTCACGACGATGTTGTCGCGGTAGTGCCGGGTCTTGCTGTCGAACGGCCCGCCGCAGGTGATCAGCGTCAGTCGCGGCGCACCGTCGCGGGCGAAATACTTGTCCAGCGGAATGCGGGTCTTGCTGTACCTTTCCCGGGCCACGACCTGAAATGCACGATCGGTGCCGTCGGGGCCGGCCAGCGTCATTCTGTCGCCCGGTTCCAGGCTGCTGAGCCGGAAGAACGCGCCCTTGCCCTGATCGGCGCTGTCCACGTGGCCGGCCACGACGATCGACCCGGCCGTCGCGGTCATTCCCGGGCCGAAGCGGTACCAGCCGACCCGGTCGACGCTCGGCGGGACGTCGAACTCACCGGTCTCGGCGTCGACGCCGACCGCGGCCACGGTGGCGTCGAGCTTGAGCGCGGGGATCTCGAGCCGCGCCGGGGCCACCTCCTCGGCCGGGGCCGTCGCCTCGGGCCCGGCAGCCGCGGCCGGGGGAGCGGACGACGCGGTGGGCGTCGCCGACTCCAGGGCGGCGACCGCCGAGGAACCGACGGACGGCTCGGGCCGCGACAGGTACGCGACCACCCCCACCACGATCAGCAGCACCAGCCCGGCCACGACGAGGAGCCGGGCGCGGCCCTTGCGGGTCGCGCCCGGGGATCCGACGGTCATCGGCGACCCGGCACCAGCCGGCGCGCGCCGAGGGCGAGCATCAGCAGACCGGCCGCCGCCAGCGCGTACCAGGCGAGACCGAGGCCACGGTCGGCCTGGCCGCCGCTGCCGCTGGGCACGCCACCCGGTGCGGAGTGCAGGCCGGTGATGGTCTGGGTGACCAGGTCGAGGGTCTTGTCCTCGGCCGAGCCGACCGCGTAGACGATCGTGGCGGTGCCCTCCTTGAGGTTCAGGTCCGCCGGGCCGATCGCCACGGTGTCCGTGCCGGCCAGCACCACGTCGGCCTCGACCGAGCCCGCGGGCAGGTCGGCCTTGGCCTCCTTCGGGTTGGTCAGGTTCTCGAAGACCGGCTTGCCGCCCGCGCGCACGTCCACGGCCGGGGCCGCGGCGGTGTGCCGCACGATGATCCGGGCCTGGCCCGCGGCGACCTTCTTGACGTCGTTGGCGAACGGGGTCAGCGCCGGCTTGCCGTCCTCGCTCAGGTGCGCCACCAGGCTGATGTCGGCGCCGCCGGGGATCTCGGCGTCGTCCACCTTGAGCAGGGCCTTGCTGATATCGTCACCGGGCTTGGTCAGCGCGATGTCGTAGCTGCCCTCCTCCAGCGACAGCGGGCCCGCGACCTTGCCGGGAGCGAAGTCCGGCAGGGTCTTCTTGCCGTTGACGTAGACGTCCACGTTCTGCCCGGGGATGCCGTGCACGACGGAGACCTGGGAGGTGGCGGCGAAGGCGGGGGTGGCGGTCAGCGCGCCCAGACCGCCGAAGGCGATCAGGGTGGCCGCGCCGACGGCGGTCACGCGGCGCAGGGGCACAAGACGCATCGGATTCTCCTAGCGAGTGGGTATCCGGGTTCGGACAACCCGTGGTTTCGCTGGGTCCGGCGCGGCTGGATGCACCACGGAAAAAATAGATCTCACTGCATCCACGGCCCGGCCGGGGAGCGAATGAGCAGGTGGAAAGGGGGCCGATGAATCCCGACGACGAACTCGCCGAACGCTTCCGGGCGGGCGACGAGCATGCGCTGCGCCTGGCGTACGACCGCTACGGCGGCGCGGTGCTCTATCTCGGCGTACGCCTGCTGGGCAACCGAGCCGATGCGGAGGACGTCACCCAGACGACCTTCGTGGCGGCCTGGCAGGGTCGCGGTACGTTTGATCCGGAACGTGGCGGGATGCTCGGCTGGCTGCTCGGCATCGCCCGGCGCAAGGCGGTCGACCGGCTGCGGTCGGCGGCCCGCGAGGAGCGGGTGGCCTCGACGGTACGGGCGCAGCCCGTCGCCGACGAGGAGAGCCCCGAACGCGTGCTGGACCGCCTGGTCGTGGCCGACGAGCTGGCCCAGCTCCCCGCCGAGCAACGGCGCAGTCTGGAGCTGGCGTTCTACGACGACCTCACTCATCCGCAGATAGCGGCCCTGACCGGACTGCCACTGGGCACGGTCAAGAGTCACATCCGGCGGGGCATGGCGAATCTACGACGACGGTGGGAGGTGGACGGTGCAGCATCTGGATCCCGATCGGCTGGTCCTACTCGCGCTCTCTGAGGAAACGGCGGACACCGACGAGTCCGTCCACCTGGCCGAGTGCCCGGGGTGCCGGGCGGAGATCGACGACCTGCGGCACGTCGCCGAGCTGGGTGCGGAGACGCAGGGCCTGCGGGCGCTGCCGCCGCCACCCGAACGCGTCTGGGCCGGCATCGAGGCCGCGGTGACCGCACCCGTGCGGCGCCTGCCCCAGCGGCGGGAACGGCGCTGGGTGCTGCCCGTGCTCGCGGCGGCGGCCGCAGCGGTGCTCGCCATCGCCGGCACGGTCACGGTGCAACGCTTCACCGATCGTCCGGCACCGCCGAGGGTGACGGCGAAGGCGAGCCTGGCCCGGCTCGGCGGTGCGCCGGTGGCGGCCGGGGGAGCGGCGGAGGTCATCGGGGGCAGCAAGCTGCGCCTGGACGTGCGCAACCTGCCGCTGACGACCGGCTACTACGAGGTGTGGCTCATCGACCCGGACGACACCACGAGGATGATGGCGATGGGCAACCTGTCCAGTGCCGCGCTCTCCGGTGCCGCCGACGTGGTGTTGCCGCTGCCGCCGGGTGCGGACCTCAACCGCTACCGGCTGGTCGACGTGTCCGCGGAGGCGTACGACGGTGACGCCGCGCATTCCGGCAAGAGTCTGCTGCGGGGCACGCTCACGAACTGAGCACAGGGTGGTGCCGGGGCATCAGCGCGAGCTGACTGTCCCGGCACCACTTCGTCGTTTCCGCCAGCTCCGGCCGGGCGGCGTCAGCTCGGTCGAGCAGCTGGGTGATCGTCGTCAGGGTCGGTGGCACGCCCGTGGCAGCAGTTCGCCGGCCTGCTGACGGTGAGCCTCGTCCAGGCGGGGACGCAGCAGGCGGCGCAGCTCCGGGCGAACGGCCAGGGCGTGCACGGCGGGCAGCGTGACGAGCCCGGCGGCGAAGGGCGGGCCCGGATCGAGGACGTCGTCGAGCAGGTGCAACGCGGTCCCGTACGCGACGCCGTACTCCTGGAGACCGTCCTCGGGTGAGGCGGTGACGATCGCACCGAGCCGGCCGGCCGTGGCCAGCAGGGTGCCGGTCTTCAGCTCGGCGATGCGCAGTGCCGTCGGCGCGTCCACCTCGGAACGGAAGCGGTTGTCGGCCTCGAGGGCCAGCCCGGTGCAGCGTACGGTCAGGGCGTCACCGAGCAGCGTGCCGGCCCCGGCGGTGGCACCGAGCCGGTGGGCCAGCCCGATCAGCAGGTCTCCCGCGAGCAGGGCGACGGTGGTGCCTTCCTTGGCGTTGATGGTGGGCACGCCGCGGCGTACCGGGGCCTCGTGCAGCAGGTCCTCGTGCACGAGCGTGGCCAGGTGCAGCAGCTCGACGGCCGCCGCGGCGGTGGCCGTGCGCCGCGACGTGCCGGGCCAGGCCCGGCCGGCGACCGCCAGCAGGAGCCCGGCGCGCAGCCGTTCGCCTCCGGCCTGCGCGATCCGCCGGCACGGCTCGCGCAGGGACACCGGGACACCGTCGAGCGCTTCGGTCAGCACCGCCTCGGTGGCGGCGAGGCCGTCGGCGGTCATGCCACCGCCGCCGGCTGCTCCACCGGTCCCGCCTGGTCCGCGCGGTGCGGGGCCGCCGGGTCGGCCGGCCACCAGAACCGGTCACCCAGCAGGGTGGCCAGGGCCGGGACCAGGACGGTACGCACCAGCAGGGTGTCCAGCAGCACGCCGAGGCCGACGATCACCCCGATCTGGGTGAGCGTGATGATCGGCAGCACGCCCAGCACCGCGAACACCGCCGCCAGCAGGATGCCGGCGCTGGTGATCACCGCGCCGGTGGCGGCCAGGGCGTGGATCATCCCGGCCCGGGTGCCGCGGGTCACGGCCTCCTCCCGGGCCCGGGTGACCAGGAAAATGTTGTAGTCGACGCCGAGCGCCACCAGGAACAGGAACGCGTACAGCGGCACCTGGTTATCCAGGCCGGGGTAGCCGAGCAGCTCGCGGAACAGCCACGAGCCGGCGCCCAGGGCCGCGACGAAGCTGGCGATCACCGTGCCGATCAGCAGCACGGCGGCGACGACGGCGCGCAGCAGCAGGCCGAGGACCAGCAGTACCACGAGCAGGATGACCGGCACGATCACCCGCAGGTCCACCCGTGACGCGTCCCGGGTGTCCATCGCGGTTGCCACGCTGCCGCCGACGAGGGCATCGTCGCCCACCGCGTCGCGGAGCGCCCGGATGGTCGCGTAGCTCTGCGGGGTGTCCGGCGCGGCGGTCAGCACCGCGCTGATGCTGACGATCTGCCCGGCCCGCTCGGCCTCGCGGGCCTGCGCCACGCCCGGCGTGCCGCTCACGGCGGCCAGGACCTTGTCCGCGTTGCCGGGCGAGGTCGTCACCACGGTCGGATCGGCGGCACCGGCCGGGAAGTAGCGGCTCAGCGTGGTCAGGCCGTCGACGGACTCGGCCTCGACCCGGAACTGCTCGGTCTGCGAGAGCCCGAGCCGGGTGCCGATCAGGCCGGTCGACAGCACGCCGAGCACGACCAGCGAGACCACCGTGACCAGGCCGGGGCGGCGGGCGACGCCGCGGCCGACCCGGGCCCAGACGCCGCGTTCCTGCTCGGTGCCGCCGGCACCGACGCGCGGGATGAACGGCCAGAACAGGCCCCGGCCGCAGACCACGAGCGCGGCGGGCAGGGCGACGAGGGCGAAGAGGGCGGCCACGGCGATGCCCAGCGCCGCGGTGACGCCCAGCGCCACGGTGTCACCGAGGCTGGCCAGCAGCAGGGTGAGCAGGCTCAGCACGACCGTGACGGCACTGGCCGCGATGGCCGGCCCGGCCCCGCGCAGGGCCCGGCGCATCGCCTCGCGCCGGTCGGCGTGGCGATGCAGCTCCTCGCGGTAGCGGGAGATGAGCAGCAGCGCGTAGTCGGTGCCCGCGCCGAACACCAGGACCGTGACGATGCCCACGGTGGAGTCGCCGATGGTGAGGTCGGTGTGCCGCGAGAGTACGGCGACCAGCCCGCTCGCCACCCGGTCGGCGAGGCCGACGACCGCGAGCGGCACCAGCCAGAGCAGCGGGCTGCGGTACGTGACCAGCAGCAGCAGGGCCACGACGACCACGGTCACGATGAGCAGGTTGGTGTTGGCGCCGGTGAAGCTGTCGGCGATGTCGGCGGCGAACCCGGCGCCGCCGGTGACCTGGGCGGTCAGCCCGTCGGGCAGCCCGGCCCGGGCGGTGTCGCGCAGACCGGCGACCGCGGCGATCGTCTGGTCCGCCGGGGCGGCGGCCGGCAGGGGTACGGCGACCAGCGCCGCGTCCCGCTTGTCGGAGAACACCGGCGGGCTCGCAGCCCGGAACGCCTTGGCGTCGGCCTCGATCTTCGCCACGTCGTCGGTGGTGAGCGGTTGCCCGTCGCGGCTGTAGACGACCAGGGCGGGGTTCTCCTGGCCGGACGGCAGCTGCCGTTGCAGCGCGGCGACCTTGGTCGACTCGGCGTCCGAGGGCAGTGACGCGGTCGGGTCGTTGGCCGTGCGGACCTCGCCCGCGCTCGCGATGACCGAGCCGCCGAGCAGCAGGGCGACCACGAGCACCAGCCACGCGGTGAGCCGTCCGGTGAGTGTCCGAAGCACCATCATTCCTCCACGGCAAAGAATCTCGACCATCGAGAGTCTCCACGACTGGGGCGGCATCTGCAACACTGAGCGGGTGTACCGGGCGCGCAAGACGGAGCGGGACAGGCTCCGCGAGGAGATCGTCAACCTGCTGCGCACGTACAGCGTCGAGGCGCAGCAGGTGGGGCACACCTTCGCTCAGCGGCACGGGCTGCACCCCACCGACCTGCAGGCGCTGATCGCGGTGATGCACGCCGAGGGCCGGGGCGCCCCGCTGACCCCGGGCCGGCTCGGCGAGGCGATCGGGCTCTCCTCGGGCGCCACCACGGCCGCGATCGACCGGCTGGAACGCGCGGGCCACCTGCGCCGCACCCGGGAGAGCACCGACCGCCGGGTCGTGCACCTGCGCTACGGCGAGCCCGGCATGGTCCTGGCCATGGAGTTCTTCGGCCCGCTGGGCCGGCGCACCGACGACGTGATGGCCGGATTCAGCGACGACGACCTGGCCCTGGTGCGCCGCTTCCTGCAGGGCATGAACGACGCGCTGGGCGAGCACCACACCGACGTCCGCGCGGCTCGTCCAGCAGCCGAGTGACCCGGCTCAGCGCGGCCGGGGCGTGACCAGCCCGGCGTCGTAGGCGGCGATCACCAGGTGGGCGCGGTCGCGGGCGGCCAGCTTGGTCAGCAGGTGCGACACGTGCGTCTTCACCGTCTTGATCGAGATGGTCAGCCGCGCGGCGATCTGGTCGTTGGACAGCCCGCGCCCGATCAGCGTCAGCACCTCGGTCTCGCGGGCGGTGAGCGGCCGGGGCACCGGCGCCCGGGGTGTGCGGGGGACCGCGACGTAGTGCTCGACGAGCCGGGTCAGGATGGACGGGGCGAACAGCGACTCGCCGGCGTGGGTCCGGCGGATCGCGGTGATCAGCTCCTCCGGCCGGGCGTCCTTGAGCAGAAAGCCGGAGGCGCCGGCGTGCAGCGCCTCGTGGACGTACTCGTCCAGCTCGAACATGCTCAGCACGACCACCCGGGTCGCCGCCAGCTCCGGGGCGGCACAGATGCGCCGGGTCGCTTGCAGGCCGTCGAGCCGGGGCATCCGGACGTCCATCAGCACCACGTCGGGCCGGGTGCGCCGGGCCACCTCCAGCGCCTCGGCGCCGTCACCGGCCTGGCCGACCACCGCCAGGTCCGGCGCGCTGCCGATGATCATCGCGAGGCTGTGCCGCAGCAACGGCTGGTCGTCGACGAGCAGCACCCGTACGGCGCTCATCCGGGCTCCCGGTCGGGGATCCGCGCGACCACCCGGAACCCCTGCTCGACCGGCCCGGCGTGCAGGGTGCCGCCGAGACCGGTGACCCGTTCCCGGACGCCGGTCAGCCCGTGCCCGGAGCCGGGTGTGCCGGGCCATGGTCCGTCCGGCCCGCTGTCGTGCACGCTCGCCACCACGGTGTCGCCGTCGCGGTACACGTGCACCCGCACGTCGCTGAGACCGGCGTGACGGGCCACGTTGTGCAGGGCCTCCCGCACGGTCCGGCAGATCGCCACCTGGACGCCCGGCGAGACCGGGCCCAGCGGTGCGAGCGTCAGGCGCGCCCGCACCCCGGTGGCCCCGGCGTCGGACACGATCGCGGGCAGCCGGCTGAGATCGTCGGTCGGCAGCCGCGGCCCGGCGTCGCCGGCGGTGCGCAGGACGGTGAGCATCCGGCGCAACTCGGCGGTGGCCTCGCGGCCGGCGGACTCGATGTCGGACAGCGCCTCCCGGGCCTCGCCGGGGTCGCCCGAGAGCCGGGCCGCGGCGGCCCGCACGGTGATCAGGCCCAGGCCGTGCGAGACGATGTCGTGCAGGTCCCCGGCCAGGCGCAGGCGCTCGGCCAGCACCGCCTCCGAAGCCGCCCAGCGGGTCAGCCGGGCCTCGTAGGCCACGCGGTCGGTGTGGCTGCGCCAGCTCGCCCAGGCCGCCAGGACCACTGCGCCCACGGCGATCAGTGACGGCATCACCACGGCCGGCACGCCGTCCGCCCCGACCAGCAGCAGCATCAGCACCAGCGCGAGCAGAGTCGCCCCGGTGACCGGCCGGACCCGGGACCGGCGGGCGGGTCGCTGCCGTACCTCCTGCACTCCCGCACCCTACGTGCGGTCCGCGCGGCCGGCGTCGGACCACGGTCCGATATCGCGGTCCCGACCACGGTCCGATGTGGCCGGCCCGGCGGGCGCCTTGACTGGCGGGGTGATCACCATCGAGCACGTCCACAAACGGCGCGGCCGGACCACGATCCTCACCGACGTCGGCTTCACGGCCCGCCCCGGCCGGGTCACCGGCTTCCTCGGGCCCAACGGCGCCGGCAAGTCCTCCACCCTGCGCATCCTGCTCGGCCTGGACCGCGCCCAGCAGGGCACGGCGCTGGTCGCCGGGCGGCCGTACGGGCAGTGGCGGCGGCCGCTGACGGTCGTCGGCGCGCTGCTCGACGGCAGCGGGGCGCACCGCTCGCGGACCGGCCGCGCGCACCTGCGCTGGGTGGCCGCCAGCAACGGCCTGCCGCGCTCGCGGGTCGACGAGGTGCTCGAGCTGGTCGACCTGACCGTGGTGGCGGGCCAACGGGTCGGCACGTACTCGCTGGGCCTGGGCCGGCGGCTGGGGCTGGCGGCGGCGCTGCTCGGGGACCCGGCGGTCCTGGTGCTCGACGAGCCGGTGAACGGGCTGGACGCGGGCGGCATCCGGTGGATGCGGGAGTTCCTGCGCCGGCGGGCCGCCGAGGGCGCGACGGTGCTGCTCTCCAGCCACCTGATGGGTGAGCTCGCCGAGACGGTCGACGACGTCGTGGTCATCGACCGGGGCCGGATCATCGCCGCCGGGACCCTGGCCGGGGTCACCGGCGACCATCCGACCCTGGAGGACGCCTACTTCGCGCTCACCTCGACCGGGACGCGGGGCCGGTGGTGAGGGCCGAACTGCTGAAGCTGGCCGGGCTGCCGTCGGTGTGGGTGGCGGTCGCGCTGAGCCTGCTCCTGCCGCCGGTCGTGGTGCTGCTCAACGCGCGGGCGGCGAGCTCGCCCGACACCGGTTTCCTGGAGCTGACCGCCGGGGTGCTCGGGCCGCTGGTACTGGGCACGGTCGCCGCCGGCAGCGAGTACCGGGGTGGGCAGATCGCGACGAGCCTGGTCTGTGTGCCGTCACGGATGCGTCTGCTGGCCGCCAAGACCGGGGCGCTGGTGCTGAGCGTGGCGGTGACGGCGGCGGTCGGCGCGGTGGTGACGCCGGCGGTGGCCGGGGTGCTCACCGGCGGGACCGGGCCGCGGATCGCCGGGGTCGTCGTCTACTGGGTGCTGGACGCGCTGCTGGCGTACGGGATCACCCTGCTGACCCGCAGCGGCGTCCTGCCGCTCACGGTCCTGATAGTGAACTCCACCGTCGTCTCGGTCAGTTTCCTGCTCACCAGGCTCACCCCGCTGGCGGCCTACCTTCCGGACCTGGCCGGTGCGCAGATGTTCATCGAGCCCCACGACGTCGGGACCGATCTGACCCCGGTGACGGCCGGCCTGGTCATGGGCGCCTGGGTCGCCGTCCTGCTCGGGGTCGCCGCGTACGTCTTCCACCGGCGCGACGCGTGAACACGGCCCGCGCCGAGCTGCTGAAGCTGGCGACGCTGCCCGCCCTGGCCCTGACCGTGGTCCTGACCTGGGCCGTGACCACGCTGATCGCGTTGGTCGCCCCGGACGGCCCGGATCCGATCCCGGTGGTCCGTGCGGGCTTCCTGGTCCTCGGCGTGCTCGCCGCCACCTCCGAGTACGACGGCGGCCACATCCACACCACGCTGCTCTGCACGCCCCGCCGGGGCCGGCTGCAGTTCACCAGGACGCTCGTCCTCACCCTGGCCACCGTCCCGGTCGCGGTCGTGACCGTGCTCATCGCCGGCACCGGCGATCCGGTCCACCTCGTCCTGACCACCGTGCTGGCGGCGGCCGTGGGCACCCTGCTGCGGCACGCCCCGGCGGCGGTCGTGGTCCTGCTCGGCTACTACTACGTGCTGGGGCCGTTCGTCCGGGACCGCGTCGACGACAGCATGTGGCTCCCGGCCGGATGGACGGTGGTCGCGGTGCTCGCCGCCACGGTCGCGGTCGTCCGCCGGGACGCCTGACCCCCTGATCGTGGTCGGACGGGAGCCGCGTGGCGGGGGAGACTTCCGCACCCGGTTTGCGTCACGATGGGGGAGGCGGAAGGAGGCCCGGCGATGTCGCTGGTGCACGGAACAGTCGCCCCGGGTTACGAGAAGGTCCGGGAGGTCTTCGCCGCCGAGCTGGCCCGGCTCGGGGAGGTCGGCGCCCAGCTCGCCGTGTACCGGCACGGCAAGCAGGTCGTCGATCTCTGGACCATCGACCCGGAAGCGCTGATGGGCCTGCTGTCGGTGACCAAGGGCGCCGCCTTCCTGGTGGTGGCGCTGCTCGCGCAGGACGGCGTCATCGACGTCAACCGCTCGGTCCGGCACTACTGGCCGCAGTTCACCCCCGACGTGACCGTGCGTGAGCTGCTCGGGCACCGGGCCGGGCTGATCGGGGTGGACGGCGGCTTCGGGCCGGCCGAGCTCGCCGACGACCGGATCATCGCCGAGCGGCTGGCCAAGCAGCGGCCGTACTGGCCGCGCGGCTCCGGGTACGGCTACCACGCGCTGGTGATCGGGGCCCTCGTCGGGGAGATCGTGCGCCGGGTGACCGGCCGCTCCCTGCAGCAGACGTACGAGCACCGCGTCCGCGTCCCGTACGACATCGACCTGTTCCTCGGTCTGCCCGCGGAGCTGGAGCCGCGCTTCCGCCCGCTCGCCCCGCCGGTCGGGCGTGAGCCGGGACCGGATCCGGGCAGCCTGACCGGCATCGCGCTGAACCTGCACGCCGACCCGCCGACCGACCTGACCGTCTTCGCCAACAGCCGGATGGTCCGGGCCCACGGTCAGGCCTCGGCCGGCGGTGTCGGCACCGCCCGCGGCGTCGCGCGGTTGTATGCTGCGGCCGTGTCGGGCCTCAACGGCAGGGAACCGCTGCTGCGCCCGGCGACCACCGCCGATTTCGGCACCGCCGGCGGCACCGCGCCCGACCTGTTGTCCGGCGGCTCCGGTGCCCAGTTCGGCCTCGGCTTCGAGGCCATGTCGACCCCCTATCCGTTTCTCGGCCCGGCCGCGTTCGGCCACTTCGGCGCGGCCGGCTCGCTCGGCTTCGCGGATCCGCGCAGCGGACTCGCGTACGGCTACGCCCGTGACCGCCTCGCCCAGCCCCACGGTGGTGGTGCGGTGGAGAACGACCAGTTCGTGACGGCTGTCGTTCAGGCCGCCGACGCCTGATCGCCGTCTGTCGCCCGCCCGCCCGATACCCCGTACTCTCATGATCCACAGCGGCGCCGCCGGCTCGGCGGGCGCCGATGAGATGGAGGAACCCAAGTGCGGACCCTTGCCCGTACCGCCGCGGCCCTGCTGGCGGTCACGACCTTCGCCGGTCTCACGGCCTGCTCCCCGCCCGAGAAGGAGAGCGCTTCCAGCGGCACCGGCGCGGCCACCGCCGCCAGCGCCGCCGACCTCGGTGGCATGGACGTGCTCGTCGCCGCGGCCAAGAAGGAGGGCCAGCTCAACGTCATCGCGCTGCCGCCGGACTGGGCCAACTACGGCGAGATCATCAAGGCCTTCGGCACCAAGTACGGCATCAAGGTCAACTCAGCCCAGCCGGACGCGTCCAGCCAGGACGAGATCAACGCCGCGGACCAGCTCAAGGGCCAGGACAAGGCGCCCGACGTGTTCGACCTGGGCAGTGCCGTCGCGACCGCCAACGTGGCCAAGTTCGCCCCGTACAAGGTGGCGACCTGGGCCGACATCCCGGACGCGCTCAAGGAGGCCGGCGGCACCTGGACCAACGACTACGGCGGCTACATGTCGATCGGCTACGACAGCGCCAAGGTGCCCGCCCCGGCGAGCGTGGCCGATCTGCTCAAGCCCGAGTACAAGGGCAAGGTCGCGCTCAACGGCGACCCGACCCAGGCCGGGGCCGCGTTCGCCGGCGTCGCGATGGCCGCGCTCGGCAACGGCGGCTCCGCCGACGACATCAAGCCCGGCGTCGACTTCTTCGGCAAACTGAAGAAGGCCGGCAATTTCCTGCCGGTCGACCCGACCCCGGCCACCGTCGAGTCCGGCCAGACGCCGGTCGTCATCGACTGGGACTACCTCAACGTCGCGCAGGGCGCCAAGCTCAGCGGCAAGATCCAGTGGAAGACCGTGGTGCCGGCCGGTGCGGTGCTCGGCTCGTACTACGTGCAGGCCATCAGCAAGGACGCCCCGCACCCGGCGGCCGCCCGGCTGTGGGAGGAGTTCCTGTACTCCGACGAGGGCCAGAACCTGTGGCTCAAGGGCGGCGCCCGGCCGGTGCGCGCCGACGCGATGGTCAAGGCGGGCACGATCGACGCCACCGCGTTCGCGGCCCTGCCCAAGGTTGAGGGCACCCCGGTCTTCCAGACCGAGGCGCAGACCACCAAGGCCAAGGAGTACCTGGCGGCCAACTGGGCCAAGGCCATCGGCTGAGCATGGCCACCGTCCTCGACGGCCCGGAACTGGCGGCACCCGTGCCGCCGGTCCGGGCCCCCCGGGGCCGGCTGCGCCTGAACCAGCTGCGCAGCCTGCTCGGCACTCTGCCGTTCTTCGCCTACGTCACCGTCTTCCTGGTCATCCCCACCCTGGTGGTGGCGATCGGGGCGTTCGCCGGTGACGGCGGCTTCACCCTGGCCAACGTGAGCGCGCTGGGTGACTCCTACGTGCTGGACGCGTTCGGGCGCAGCATCCTGCTGTCGGCGGTCACCGCGCTCATCGGCGCGGTGCTCGGGGCGGTGCTGGCGTACGCGCTGGCCACCGCCCGGCCCGGCGGGCTGCTGCGCCGCGTCGTCACCGCGGCGTCCGGGGTGCTGGCCCAGTTCGGCGGCGTCACCCTGGCGTTCGCCTTCATCGCCACCATCGGCCTGTCCGGTTTCGTCACCGTGTTCCTGCGCGACAACCTCGGCGTCGACATCTACTCCGGCGGCGTCTGGCTCTTCGAGCTGCCGGGCCTCGTGCTGGTCTACACGTACTTCCAGATCCCGCTCATGGTGATCGTCTTCCTGCCCGCGCTCGACGGGATCCGGCCGCAGTGGCGCGAGGCGACCGAGAGCCTCGGCGGTTCCACCTGGCAGTACTGGACCAAGGTGGCGGGACCGTTGCTGGCGCCCGCGTTCCTCGGTTCCACGCTCCTGCTGTTCGCCAACGCGTTCTCCGCGTACGCGACCGCGGCGGCCCTGGTCAGCCAGGGCAACCCGATCGTGCCGCTGCAGATCCGCAGCGCCCTGACCAGCGAGGTCGTCCTGGGCCAGCAGAACCTCGGCAAGGCGATGGCGCTGGGCATGGTCGTGGTGGTGGCCGTGGTGATGACCCTGTACGCCCTGCTGCAGAAGCGGACCGCACGATGGCTGGGCTGAGGGCGCGCCGGGCCCGCCGGCAGTCCGCGTTCCGCTGGACGGTCCTGGCCGTCATGGGGATCTTCTTCCTGCTGCCGCTCGCGGCGATGGTGGAGTTCACCACCCGCGGGGACAGCGGCACCTGGTCGTTGCTCGCCGACTGGCCGAAGCTCAGCGAGACCTACCCCGACCTGGCCGACGGGATCGTCGCGTCCCTGGGCCAGGCCCTGCTCACCGCCCTGCTCATGCTGGTGCTGCTGGTGCCGACGGCGATCTGGGTCCGGCTGCGGCTGCCCGGCCTGCGCCCGCTGGTCGAGTTCATCTGCCTGCTGCCGCTGACCATCCCGGCGATCGTGCTGGTCGTCGGCCTGGCCCCGGTGTACGCGTGGGTCAACTACTTCCTCGGCGGCTCGTCGCTGACGCTCACGTTCGCGTACACGATCCTGGTCCTGCCCTACGCCTACCGGGCGATCGACGCCGGCCTGTCGGCGATCGACGTCAGGACGCTGGCCGAGGCCGCCCGCGGGCTGGGCGCGAGCTGGTTCACCGTGATGGCCCGGGTGGTGCTGCCGAACATCCGCTCGGCCGTGCTGTCCGCCGCGTTCCTCACGGTGGCCCTGGTGCTGGGCGAGTTCACCATCGCCTCGCTGCTGAACCGCACCAACCTGCAGGTCGCGATCAACCTGCTCGGCAAGAGCAGCGCGACCATGTCGGTGGCCGTGTCGCTGGCCGCGCTCATCCTCGCGTTCGTGCTGCTGCTGCTCCTGTCCCTGTTCGGCGATCGCAGAAAGGCGTCCCGATGAACGGTGTCGCCGTCCACCTCAACGACCTGCGCCGCACCTTCGGCGCCGTGCACGCCCTGGACGGGCTGGATCTGCACATCGAGCCCGGCGAACTGATCGCCCTGCTCGGCCCGTCCGGCTGCGGCAAGACCACCGCGCTGCGCATCCTGGCCGGGCTGGAGGACGCGGACAGCGGCCGGGTGCTGGTCGGCGGCAAGGACATCACCGGCCTGCCGGCCAACCGGCGGGACATGGGCATGGTGTTCCAGGCGTACAGCCTCTTCCCGCACCTGACCGCGCTGGAGAACGTCCAGTTCGGTCTCAAGCTGCGCCGGCGCGCCGGCGGTGACCGGGCCGCGGCGATGCTGGACCTGGTCGGCATCAGCGAGCACGCCGGCCGCTACCCGCACCAGCTCTCCGGTGGCCAGCAGCAGCGGGTGGCGCTGGCCCGGGCACTGGCCATCGAGCCGCAGGTGCTGCTGCTCGACGAGCCGCTGTCCGCACTGGACGCCAAGGTCCGGGTGCAGCTGCGCGACGAGATCCGCCGGATCCAGACCGAGGTCGGCACCACCACCCTGTTCGTCACCCACGACCAGGAGGAGGCGCTGGCCATCGCCGACCGGGTCGGGGTGATGCGCTCCGGCCGGCTGGAGCAGCTCGCCGCGCCGGCCGAGGTGTACCTGCGCCCGGCGAGCGCGTTCGTCGCGGACTTCGTCGGGCTCAGCAACCGGCTGCCCGGCCACGTCGACGGCGACACGGTCACCGTGCTCGGCACCCGGCTGCCCCTGGTCAAGCCGGCCACCGGCGGTCCGCAGGTGACCGCCCTGGTGCGCCCGGAGGCGGTCGGCGTCGTGCCCGACCCGGACGGCCCGGCCCGGGTGCTGTCCACGGCGTTCCTCGGCCCGACCAGCCGGGTCACCGTCGAGGCCGGCGACAGCATCGTGGTGGCCCAGGTCAGCGGGGAGCTGCTGGCTTCGCTCAGTGCCGGCAGCCCGGTCCGGCTGGAGCTGCGTCCCGTGCCGGTGTCCCTCGACGACTGAGACGATGGCGATCACGCCGCGCGCCTTGCTCTACTGACATGTGCGCACCTACTACCGCGGGCCCGACGCCGCCGTCACCGACGAACTGCTCATCTGGCAGGCGGGGACGACGAAGGTCTTCGTGGTGGCCGAGCTGCGCCAGGTCGCCCGGGTGCGCCAGGACGGCGGCCGGCTCGGCCGGGTGGTCGCCGCGGTCCTGCTCGCCGTCGCCGGTGCCGGCTGGACGCGACTCGCGCTGCCGGGCCGATGGTACGTCGCGATCGGCGCGCTCCTGGCCGCCCTGGTGCTGGCGGGCTGGCCGTCGCACACCCGGTCCTGGGCGCTGCGGGCGGCGTACCGCGGTGACGCCGAGGTGACGGTCTACCGCTCGGCCGACCCGCGCGTGTTCAACCAGGTGAGCCGGGCGCTGCAACGCGCGATCGAGGACGCCCGCCTCTGACGTTCTTGTCCCGCGGCCGGGTCGTGCCGGTCCGGCGGGGCGGCCGGGTGCGAAGATCAGCGGATGCGTGAAGTGGTCGACGGGGTCTTCGAGGTCGGTATCGGGTACGTCAACGTGCATCTGGTGGTGACCGACGACGGGGTGGTGCTCGTCGACACCGGGCTGCCGCGCCGGTCCGTGAAGATCGCCCAGGTGCTGCACGGGATGCGCCGTGCGATCGGTGACGTGCACACGGTGCTGCTCACCCATCACCATCCGGACCACTCCGGCGGCCTCGCCGAGGTGCGTCGCCGGTCCGGCGCGCGGATCGTCGCCCATCAGGCCGACGTGCCGTACGTGACGGGCGCCGAGCGGGCCGTGTACAGCCATCCGCTCCTGAAGCTGTCCTCGCTGCTGATGGGCACTCCGGAACCCGCCCCGGTCGACGACGTCGTGACCACCGACGGCTACTCACCGCTGCCCGGCTTCACCGCCGTGCACACGCCCGGTCACACCGCCGGACACCTGTCGTTCCTGCTCGACCGCTCCGGCGGCATCCTCTTCGCCGGGGACGCCGCGGCCGGCAAGCGCGGCGGCCGGGTCGGCCGCACGCCCAAGATGGTCACGGCGGATCTCGACGAGCAGGCCCGGAGCGTGGCCAAGCTGGCCGGGCTGGAGTTCGAGCACGCGGTCTTCGGGCACGGGCGGGCCATCTCCGGCCGGGCGGTGGACCGGTTCCGCGAGTTCGCCGCCGTCTGATCGACCGGTGACGCACAGCGCGCCGGCCGGAACCCCGTGGTTTCCGGCCGGCGCGTCCCGTACTGGTCAGCGGGCGCCGATCAGCTCCGGGGTCTGCTCGTCCCGCGCCGGGCTGTCACCGGTGCCGGTCGCCGGTCCGCCGGCCGCGTGCCGGCCGCGTCCCCGCAGCAGGCGCGGCGCCCACCAGTTGGCCGGGCCGAGCAGCGTCATCAGCGACGGCAGCACGACCGCCCGGATCAGCGTCGCGTCCAGCAGGATCGCCGCGGCCAGGCCGACGCCGAGCTGCTTCATGTCGATGGTGGACAGGGTCGCGAAGATCGAGAAGACCGCGACCATCACGATGGCGGCGCTGGTGACCACGCCCGCCGAGCCGGTGATGCCCTCGGCCACCGCCTCGCGGTTGGGCACCCCGCGCAGCACCGCCTCGCGGATCCGGCTCACCACGAAGACGTGGTAGTCCATCGACAGCCCGAACAGCACCACGAACAGGAACAGCGGCAGCCAGGTGACGATGGCGCCCATCGAGGTGAAGCCCAGCACGCCCTCGGCCCAGGTGTGCTGGAAGACCAGCACCAGCAGGCCGTACGCGGCGCCGGCGGAGAGCAGGTTGAGCAGGATGGAGGTCAGCGCCACCACCACCGAACGGAACGTCCACGCCATCACCAGGAACGTCAGCAGCAGGACGAAGCCGACGACGACGGGCAGCTTGTCCCACACGTGGGCGGCGTAGTCCTCGCTCTCGGCGACGCCACCGCCGACCGCGTACGAGGCGCCGCTGAGCCCGCCCAGGGCGGCCGGCACCAGGGTTTCCCGCAGCCGGTGCAGTGACTGCTCGGCCTCGTTGCTGCGCGAGGAGAACGGCGTGGCGATCTCCAGCACGGTCACCCGGGAATCGGGGGACACCTCGATCTCCGGTCCGGTCTGCTCCGGCGCGGCGAACAGCCGGTCGCCCTCGGTGCTCGCGGCCAGCTGGGTCAGGGCCGCCTTGACGGCGGGCGCCTGCTCGGCGGAGGCCCGCACGGCCACGAGGTGGGTGGTGCCGTTGCTCGGGTACGCGGCCGCCAGCCGGTCGTACGCCTGCATCGCCGGCGTGGTGCGCGGCAGGTCCTCGGTGCCGGGGAACTTGAGCTGCATGCCGAGCGCGGGGGCGGCCAGGGCGAGCAGCAGCCCGACGCTGATCAGCAGGGTCGGCAGCGGGCGGCGCAGGGCCGGGCGCAGGACGAGCGACCAGAAGCGGCTGGGCTGCACGAGGCCGTCGGCTCCGGTGCGGCGGGCGGTGAGGCGCCACAGCAGCGGCACCCGCGGCCGGTCGACCCAGCGGCCCAGCTTGGCCAGCAGGGCGGGCAGCACGGTCAACGAGCCGATGACGGCGACGGCGACCACCAGGATGGAACCCACGGCCAGCGAGGAGAAGATGGCGTCCTGGGCCAGGAAGAGCCCGGCCATGGCGATGACGACGGCCGTGCCGGAGACGACGACCGCGTGCCCGGAGGTCTCGGCGGCGATCTCCACCGCGTCGACGTGGCCGCGGCCCTTGGCGCGTTCCTCGCGTTCGCGGCGGACGTAGAACAGCGAGTAGTCGATGCCGACCGCCATGCCGATCAGCAGGATGACGCTGGAGGTGGAGTCGTTGGCCGGCACCAGGTGTGAGGCCAGGGTGGACAAGCCGATCGCGGCGGCCACCGAGGACAGGGCCAGCAGCACCGGGATGCCCGCGGCGATCAGCGCGCCGAACGCGACGATCAGGATGGCCAGGGTCACCGGCAGGCTGAGGATCTCGGCCCGCTTGAAGTCGGCGCCCAGGGTGTCGTCGAGGGCCTTGTTGATCGACGGCCCGCCGACCTGCTCGACGCGCAGGGCCGGGTGTTGCTCCTGGACCCGCGCGGTGGCCGTACGCAGCGGCTCCACCCGCTCGGCGGCGGTCTCCGGGTCACCGCTCATGGTGATCGGCAGCAGCAGCGCGGTGCCGTCGACGGCCTTGACCGGCGCGCCGACCTCCGCGACGCCCGGGACGGTCCGCAGCTGGGCCGCCGCGGCGGTGGCCGCGGCCCCGGCGGCTTTCTGGTCCAGCGGGCCGGAACGCGAGGTGATCAGGACATTGTCGACGGCCGGCTCGTCGGGGAACTTACCCTCCTCGATCATCACGCCGGCGCGTCCTGACTCGCCGACGGCCTGGTCCTGTGCCGTGGCTTCCTGCAGGCCGGCCGCGTTGCCCCCGACGAAGCAGACCGCGACGAACACGACCCACAGCGCCACCGCCCGCCATGGGTGCTCGGCACTCCACCGGGCCACCCGAACCGTCACCGGTCGCTTGCTCATCGCTGGTTCCCCCTGCGTCGATTCCTGTGTCGAACCTGAACCTAGGCAGAGGGGGAGCTGGGAACATCCGGGTCGGACCCGCGCCGGACCCGGAGCCGGCCGGACGCCCGGCTCGGGTCGCCCCGGGTCACCGGAATGCGGCGAAACGGCGGTACCGGACGCCGGTCGGGGTCAGGGCTCAGTCCGGGGGAGGAGCCGGCCGCCGGTGACCCCGAGGCGGCCTCAGGGTTTGCCCGGGGCCGCGGGCCGCGCCGCGGACCAGCCGATGGCCGGGGCGATGTGTCGGGTAATTGTCTCGAGGATGCGGGCGTTGTAGGCGACGCCGAGCTGGTTGGGCACGGTGAACAGCACGGTGTCGGCCGCCTGGACGGCCGCGTCGGCCGCGAGTTCCTCCGCGATGCGGTCGGGCTCCCCGGCGTACGTGCGCCCGAAGCGCGACCGCACCCCCTCCAGCAGGCCCACCTGGTCGTCGTGGGCCTGCTCGCCGAAGTAGATCCGGTCGATCTCCTCGGTGATCGGCAGCACGCTGCGCGACACGGACACCCGCGGCTCCCAGTCGTGGCCCTGCTCGCGCCACGCCTGCCGGTACAGCTCGATCTGCTCGGCCTGGAGCTGGTCGAACGGCACCCCGGTGTCCTCGGACAGCAGGGTGGAGCTCTGCAGGTTCATGCCGGCGCGGGCGGCCCACTGCGCGGTGGCCCGGGTGCCCGAGCCCCACCAGATCCGCCGGCGCAGACCCGGTGACTGCGGCTGCACGGCCAGGCCACCACTGAAGCCGGTCCGGGCCGGGTCGGTCCGGGCCACCTTGCCGCCGTCGATGGCGGTCAGGAAGATCTCGGTCTTCTGCCGGGCGGCGTCGGCGGCGTTCTGCCCCTCGGCCGGCCGGTAGCCGAACACCTCGGCGCCGCGCAGCACGGTTTCCGGCGATCCCCGGCTCACGCCCAGCTGCAACCGGCCGCCGCTGATCAGGTCGGCCGCCGCGGCCTCCTCGGCCATGTAGAGCGGGTTCTCGTAGCGCATGTCGATGACGCCGGTGCCGATCTCGATCCGCGACGTACGCGCGCCGATCGCCGCCAGCAGCGGGAACGGCGAGGCCAGCTGCCGTTCGAAGTGGTGCACCCGGACGAACGCGCCGTCCACGCCGAGCTCCTCGGCCGCCTCGGCCAGCTCGATGGTCTGCAGCAGGGCGTCGGCGCCGCTGCGGGTCTGCGACCCGGCCGCGTCCCGCCAGTGCCCGAAGGACAGGAAACCGATCTTCTTCACCCCGGTGCGAACCACCCGCGATGGCGCCGGATTCCCGATGCCGGGGTTTCAGCGCAGCAGCCGGACCAGGGTGTCGGCCAGTACGGCGGCCGTCTGCTCGGCCGGGGCGGACGGCAGCACGACGTGGCTGAGCACCAGCCGGACGATGGACTCGGCGGCGGCGGCCACGGTGGCCTCGCCGGCTTCCGGGACGTGTGCGGACGCCCAGTCCCGGACGACCGCGCTCGCCGTCGTCAGCACCAGCTCGGAGCGGGTGGTCAGGTACGGCAGCAGGCCGTCGTCGCCGTCCGTACCGGTCAGGATGGCCTTGACCAGCGGGTTGTCGGCGGCTTCGGTGAGCGTGCGCAGGATGGCGGCCTCGCCCGCGGCCCGGATGTCGCCGCCGTGGGCGAGCAGCTCGGCCCGGACCGCGTCGACGAACCGGCTCACCTCTCGGGCGGTCAGGGCCTCGGCGACCCCGGCCTTGTTGCCGAACTCGTTGTAGACGGTCTGCCGGCTCACCCCGACCGCGTCGGCGACGTCGGCCATCTTCACCGCCGCCCAGCCCTGCGACACGGCGGCCGCCCGGGCGGCGTCCACGATCGCCTCGCGCAGCTGCCGGCTCTTTTCCTTGCGGTAACTCATCGCGGCAAATCTTAGACGTGGGGCACAGTCATGTCCAAAATATTGACACGAGAGCAGCTCGTGTAAAGGATGACGGCATGGCTTCCACCGTCGCCGCCTCCGCCTGGCGGGACACCAAGCGCCCGCTGTGGCCGCTCGCCCTGGTGATCCCCGCGCTGCCGTTCGTCTCGCTCGCCGTGGCCGCCCGCTGGGACACCGGCTGGGCCTGGCTGCTCACCCCGGTCGTCGTCTTCGGCCTGATCCCCGCCGTCGACCTGCTCATCGGCGAGGACCGGGCCAACCCGCCCGAGGACCTGGTGCCGGCGCTGCAACGCTCGCCCTACTACCGCTGGATCACCTACCTCTACCTGCCCGCCCAGTACGCCGCGCTGATCGTGGCCGGCGCTGTGTGGACGCGCGGACCGGGCCTGGTCGGCGGCCTCGGCCTGGTGCTGACCATCGGCATCGTCAACGGCGTGGCCATCAACACGGCTCACGAACTGGGCCACAAGCGCGAGCACGTGGAACGCTGGCTCTCCAAGATCGCTCTGGCGCCGACCGGCTACGGCCACTTCTTCGTCGAGCACAACCGGGGACACCACGTGCGGGTCGCCACCCCGGAGGATCCGGCCAGTTCGCGGCTCGGGGAGAGTTTCTGGCGGTTCTGGCCGCGTACGGTGCTGGGCAGCCTGCGCTCGGCGTGGCGGCTGGAGACCCAGCGCTTCCGGATCCGCTCGCACAGTCCGTGGACGCCGCGCAACGACGTCCTCAACGCGTGGGCGATGACGGTCGTGCTGGTCGTCGCGCTCACTGTCGCGTACGGTCCGGGCGTCCTGCCGTTCCTGCTCGCCCAGGCCGTCGTCGGCTTCTCGCTGCTGGAGGCGGTCAACTACCTGGAGCACTACGGCCTGCGCCGGCAGCGCAACCCGGCCGGGCGCTACGAGAAGGTCGACCCGCGGCACAGCTGGAACAGCGACCGCCTGGTCACCAACGTCTTCCTGTTCCAGTTGCAGCGCCACAGCGACCACCACGCCAACCCGCTGCGCCGCTACCAGGTGCTGCGCAGCTTCGACGTGTCCCCGCAACTGCCGGCGGGCTACGCCACGATGCTGGTCGCGGCGCTGGTGCCCCCGGTGTGGCGGCGTCTGATGGACCGCCGGGTGCTGGCCCACTACGGCGGCGACGCGAGCCTGGCCAACACCGGCCCGCGCGGTCAGGCGAGCGCGTAGTAGTCCTCGGTGATCACCGGCCGGAAGCCGAGCGACGTGTAGAGGTTCAGGGCCCGGTCGTTGTCGGTGGCCACCTCCAGGTGGACGACAGCAGCGCCGTCGCCCTGGGCCGTACGGCACATGCGGTGCAGTACGTCCCGCCCGATGCCGCGTCCCTGGAGGTCGGGGTGGATGACAAAGCCGTAGATGCCGGCCCGGTCGCCTTCGCGACTGACCCGGGCGGTGCCGACCACCCGGTCGTCCCGTTCGACCACGAGGGCACGGGGATCGTGGCCGGCGGACTCCGGCGGCTCCCAGCCGAAGCCCAGGCGCAGCAGCTCCCGGACGGCGTCCGTGTCGGCGGGAGTCGCCGGGCGGACGGTGACCCGCGGGTCGGCGGGCACCTCGGCCGGCTCGGCGAGCAGCTGGAGAGCATGCTCGGAGTGGTCGAGGCGGCCGCCGCGCCGCCGCACGAGCGACAGTCCCGCCGCCGAGTGCCGGGGCACGACCAGCAGCACGGACTCGGCCCGGCGTCGCCGGCACAGCTCCAGCGCGGCGTCCAGCAGCGCGGTGCCGATGCCGCGGCGCCGCGCGGCGGGATCGACCATGCCGGCCAGCTCGATGGTGGGTGCGCTGTGCGCGTAGAGGCCCAGGAAGCCGAGCAGCCGCTCGCCGTCCCACCACAGCACGTCCTCGACGTCCTGCCCGGTGCGGTGGCGCAGCGCGTCCCACTCCAGTTTGAGCCGGCCGCCGTCGGCTGAGACGACCCGGCGTTCCAGGTCCTCGATGGCGCTGAGAGCTGCCGGCGCCAGCCCGCGAGAAAGGTCGATCACGGTTCCACCCGATCACGCCGGTCAACCGGATTTCGTCGTCACGATCCGGAGTGGACGTGGGTCGCCCACAGCGCCGGCCGGTCCGGGTAACGGCGGCGCAGCTCGCGGACCGCGTGGTGCAGGGCCACGGGCGCGGCGTCTGCGGTACCGGCTGCGGAGATGCCGTCGTAGACCGGGCCGGTGACGCGGCCGGCGACGGCGTCCCGTACCGGCCACAGGGTGCCGATCACGTGCCGGTAGCCGGCCAGCTGGAAGGCCGACGCCAGGTGGATGGCCTCGTCGGCGAGGGCTTCGCCCGCGTCGGCGGTGGAGCAGGCGGAGAGGAACGCGAGCTCACCGGTGAGCCGCAGCCGGGTCACGTCGAGCACGCTCAGCGGCCGGCCCCGGCCGTCGGTGACCTCCAGTGCGGCGGCCGACGGGTGCCGCGGGTCCGGGTTGGTGGCGTGGCAGGCGAAATGGACCCGGGCGTGCCGCGGCAGCTCCGCGAGGATCCGGTCCCGGTGCGCGTCGGCCGGCGCCAGGACTGTCGTCCCGGCCGGCCGCAACCCCGCGATCAGTGCGGTCTCCGCTTCCGATCCGGGCAGATCCGACCCGCCACGGGTACGCGGCATCGGCACCACCAGCGTCGACGCGTCCCCATCGGTCTCGGCCCCGCGCGCGTACGCGAGCGCCCGCACCGTCGGGGTGTAGGACGACACCACCCGGTCCAGGACCGTGCGGTGCCCGCCCGGCTCAGGCCGTCCGGCGGCGTGCAGTGGCAGCAGGCCCAGCACGCCGGTCGCCGACCACCACAGCCGCGGCCAGTCGTCCACCGGGGCGCCGGTGATGCCGAGCTCCGTGAGCACCGGCTCGGCCACGTGGTCCCACAGCCAGGCCAGCACCGTCCTGGTCACCTCGTGCGCCCCGGTGCGGATCGCCTGGTGGTACTCCCGGGTCAGCCGGCCCACCTCGTACGCGCTGACGGCCGGCAACGGCACGGACCGGATCTCCCGCGCGGTCACCAGCAGGGCGTACGAGCCCAGATCGCTGACGCAGACCATCACCACCACACCCGGCCCGCACTGCCGGCGCAGACCGGCGACGCTCGACGGGTACAGGAAGTCGCGGAAGCCGGGCAGCTGCCGGATCGCCGCGATGGTCGTGTCGAGCTCGCGGACCTGGGTGCGGCGCACCGCCACCAGCCGGGCCACGTCAGCCGGGCCCGGCCGGGCCGCCGGATCCGGCCGGGGCGCGACGCCGGAGTCGACGGCGGCCCGCAGGTCCTCGTACCGGCCGGCCAGCTCGGGATGGCGGCGCCGCAGCTCGGTCAGGTCGGTCCGCGAGTCCAGCAGCCGGGCGAGCAACGTGGCGCGTCCGCTCTCCAGCAGGACGGCCGCCGTGCCGGGCCGGTCGAGTTCCGCCGCGCAGGCCGCCGCGTCGGAGGCGATGCCGGCGAACTGCGCGAGCTGGTCCTCCTGGCTGGTCCGGTCCAGCTCCGGCGCGGACACCGACACCAGATCCCGCACCGCGGCCGTCAGCCCGCGCAGGCCCTCCCGCGGATCACCGGCCCGGGCCGCGAGCCGTCCCCAGGCGGCGGCCGCCCGGACCCGCATCGAGGGCGTGGCCGTGCGCACGCGGGCGGCCGACCGGAACGCGGCGACAGCCTCCCTGACACCGGCCGCGTCCATCGTCGGCCCGTGGTACGTCTCCAGAGCGTCGCCCAGGGCGTACCAGGCGACGGCCCGGTCGGGGTGACCGTCCGGCAGCAGCTCGAGGGCCCGCCGGGCCGCGTTGATCGCCTCCAGCAGCACGTCCGGATCGCCGGTGCGTTCGTGCAGGCTCTCGACCGTGACGCTCAGGTTCACCAGGCGGGTGGCCAGATCCGGGTGGTCAACCGGCGTCAGCTCGGCCGCCCGGCGCAGGTGCCGGGCCGCCTCCGCCAGCGCCGGGACTCCGGCTCCCGCCGTGTAGGCCAGGTGCAGGGCGGCCGCCAGACCGTCGAGGAACATCGGCCGCTGCTGGTGGCCCTCCGGGATGCCGGCCAGCGCGGACCGGGCGGCCTCGACCGCCTCGGTCAGCACGGCCGGGTCGCGATGACAGGCGAAGTGCGCCTGGAGAGCGTTGTTCAGACCGTGGAAAGCCATGGCCTGCCCGGCTTCGCGGCCGGCACCGGGCACCGCGGCGGCCGAGCGGGCCGCTTCCACCGCGGCGTCGAGGCCGGCCCGGGAGCCGGTACGGCCGAAGTGCGCCTGGAGGGCGGCGCTGAGGTTGAGCAGGTAACGGGTGCGGTCGCGCGGCCCGGCACCGGTCGCCTCCACCGCTTGCCGCTGGGCCTCGATCGCGGCGTCCAGGTCGGCCAGTGAGCCCGCCCGCACGTAACGGTCCTGCAGCACGTTGCCCAGGTTCGACAGGTACCCGGCCCGCCCGGGATGTCCGGGCGGCGCGGACGCCAGCGCCTCGCGGGCCCGCCGTACGGCTTCGCCGGTGAGCTCCCGGTCGCCGGTGCGGTCGGCCAGGTCGGCCAGGGCCAGCCCGAGATTGCTCAGGTAGCCCGGCCGGTCGGGGTGGCCGTCCGGGGTGAGCCGCACTGCCTGCCGGGCCCGCTCGACCGCCTCGGTGAGATCGGCCAGGTCGTCCACGGCCGAGCACCGGGCCCGCAACGCCAGCGACAGGTTGGACAGCACGCCGGGCCGGGCGATGTCCTCGGGCGGGGTCACCGCGAGCGCTGTCCGCGCGGCGTCGACGGCGTCGGTGATGTCCTGCGGCCGGGCGTACCGCTGGTACCGGGTGAGCAGGGCGAGACCCAGGTTGGTGGCGGCCGGGCCGAGGCTGTGCGGCCAGTCGGTGGCGGCCCGTACCGCCTGGCGGCCGGCTGCCACCGCCTCGTCGAGGTCGGTCGCGGACCCAGCGTGCTCGGCGCGGGCGAGCAGCGCCGCACTGAGATTGGACCAGTACACCCGCTGGTCGGGATGGGCCGGTCCCGTGCCGTCGACGGCCTGCCGGGCGGTCTCCACAGCCCGGTGCAGCCCTTCCGCCGCACCGGACCACTCGGCCGAGATCCGCAGGGTGACACTGACCGTGGACAGCAGGGCGGGAAGGTCGGCGTGGTCGTCCGGGGTCCGGGCGACGGTGTCCTCGGCCAGCCGCAGTGCCGCGGTCAGCGCCCCGGCCCGGATCTCACCGTGGTCGGCCAGGGTCAGCAGAGCGTCGAGCAGGCCCGACACGGCGGTGGGCCGGTCCGGGCTGCCCGGCGGCAATCGGGCCACGACCGTTTCGCACAGCGACACCGCCCGGCGCAGACTGTTCAGGTCGCCGAGCCTGCCGCGCGCCTTCAACGCCAGGGCGAGATTCGGTGCCAGCGCGGTGAACCCGCCGGCCGGGTCGGCCTCCTCCACCATGCCGAACGCCGCCAGCGCCGCCGTCAGCCGGGCCGGATCGGCCGAGCGCTCGTAGTCCGCGAACAGCATCACGCCGAGGTTGGTGTGCACCGCCGGGAACAGCGAGGACCCGGGCGGGATGAGGGTGGCCGCCTCCTCGACGGCGGCGACGGCGTCGTCGAGCAGCCGGGACTCGCCGGTCAGTTCGTAGCCGGTGCGCAGGGCCGAAGCCAGGTTGGACAGCCGCAGCGCGCGCGTCGGGGGGCCGGCCGCCCGTTCGACGGCGGCCCGGTGGGCGCCGGCCGACTCCCGGGCGGCGCCGGCGTCGCCGCACCGGTCGGCGCGGTCGCGCAGGAGGAGCCCGAGCGTGGCGAACGTGGTGCCGTCCTCATCGGACCCGGTGGCCCGGCGGGCGACGGCGATCGCGCGATCCAGCTGGTCCAGCTCGCCGGTGGCCCCGAAGCGGGAGCCGAGCACCAGCGCGTGGTTGGACAGCAGGTCGGCCGAGGCGGCCTCGAGTGAGACCGCCGTGCACACGACGTCCGCCTCGGTGAGCAGGTCGACATCGCCGGTCTGCTCGTAGGCGTGCAGCAGGGCGCCGGCCAGGTTCGTCGCGACCACCGCGCGACGGCGATCGCCGGCCGGGAGTGCGGTCAGGGCCAGCCGGAGCAGCAAGGTCCCGGACAACCGCTGCCGCTCCGGTACGTCCACAGCAACGTCGACCCAGGCCGCGGGCGAGCGCAACTCCTCGGCCGCCGCAGCGTCGTCGGTGATCAGTGACAGCACCCGCCGCGCCCGGCCACCCCCGTCGGACAGAACCGCGCAGGCGATCGCGGTCACCGGATCGATGTACCCGACGTCCTCCGCGGAGCCGGCCGATGCCCGGCACAGGTACAGATCTCCGACGACGGTCAGCACCTCGCGCAGCGACGCCTCGTCGGCGCCGATCGGCGGGCCCAGTGTGTGACGCACGAGCTTCGCGGCCGCCTCGACCAGCGGGACGGCCAGCACCGCGGCGCGATCCCCGGTGTCGGTGTACCGCTGCACGGCCTGCCGCAGACCCGCGACCAGCTGCTGGAGAGCCGCCGCGTCCGGCCGGTCGCCATCGTCCATGCCGGGACGGTACCGCCGCCGGGCGCGGAGTTTGCCGCCCGGACGGGTGAATCAGGACGGTCGCGGACGGGCCACCGTGGATACAGTGCGGGGCGATGGAACCGGTAGAACCGCGGCGTGAGCCCGCACCGATCGATCCGGTGGACCGGCAGGACGCCCGGCGGGCCCTGGCCGACCTGCCCCGGTGGTCGCTGACCGGGGCGCAGTGGGCCGAGGTCGGCGAAACGCTGCAGCAGATGGTCTCGGCTCTGGTCGGGGCCGACGGCGGCGACTTCGCCGCGGCGACGGCGGAGCTGGAGGCGCTGAGCCCGTTGCGGGTCGTCCCGATCGCGCCGGATGCGGAGCCGGTCGGGCCGGTGCCCAAGTCGTTGCGGTTGCGGCTGCTGCGGCTCGTCCACCTGCTCGACGGAGCCGGCCCACCGCCCGGGCCGCCCGTCGCCGAGCGCTCCGCGGCGCCGCCGCCGGCCGGCGGCGCCGCACCACAGCGGCAGGAACTGGTGGTGCACGTCTTCGCTCCGCTGGACGGACCGTGGTCGGAGCCCGCCTACCAGCAGCTCCTGGCTCTGTGGGGGGACGCCGTCGAGCGCTCGGGGACGACAGCGGCGATCGACGGGCTGCCGCTCGATCCGCCCACGGCCGGCCCGCTCGTGCCCCGCACGCGGACGATCGCGGCCCGGCAACGTCCGGACCGGCTGGTGCAGGCGGTCCTGCGCCGGGAGCAGGACGCGCTCATCCTTTCGATCGCCTGGTCGGCCGGGGCGGACGGACCGGGCTGGGACGGCCCGGACGTCCAGTGGTCGGCGATCGCCGCGCGGGGCACCGACCTGATGCTCGGAGTTGTCCTGATCTTCCTCGGAACGTATCCGGGGGCCGACGAGGAGCCGCCGTCGGCCCCCGGTGAGCTGTGGACCGGCGGCCGGACCCGGCTGGGCTCCTGTTCCGTCTGGGAGCTGCCGCCGTTCGACGACGCGGGCCGGGCCGAACGGCGACTGCTGATCCTGGCGCCGCCCCGCGACGAGTCCCACCTCAGCCTGCTCGCCTGGTCCCGGGGCGATACGGCGGTCACCCCGTTCCTGCGGTATCTGCTGGACGCGGCCGCGTACCGCTACCAGCTGCGCGTGCACCAGGCCGTCGCGGCCGGGGTCCTGACCGGGGACGAGAAGGCACTGGCCGTCACGCAGACGCTGCTGCGGGACCTGCGGCTCACCGTGGAGATCGCCCGGTCGAACATGGCCCAGGCCCGGGCGGCCCTGGACCGTGCCGGTCCCGCGGACGTGCTGTTCGACGACGACCTCGAGACCGCGGACTGGGTGCAGAGGCGGCTCGACGACGACATCAGCTATCTCGAGAACGCCCGTGAGCGGGCCCGGCTGGCCGGTCCGGCTCACGGCTCGGCCGGCCCGCCCACCTTCGGACTGGTCACGGCTATGGAGGAAGAGTTCGCCGCGATGCGGACGATGATCGACGACGCCGAGGTCGTGCCGGTCGCCGGTGACTCCGCGAGCTACGTCCGCGGGACGATCCCCAGCATCGTGCCCGGACGCCCGCACCAGGTGGTGCTGACGCTGCTCGGCGGTACCGCCACCGACGCCGCCGCGACCGGGGCCACCCATCTGCTGCGCAGCTTCTCCTCCGTGGACCAGGTGCTCATGGTCGGCATCGCCGCCGGCATCCCGCGCCCCGAGCTGCCCGACCGGCACGTCAGGCTGGGCGACATCGTGGTGTCCACCTGGGGTGTCGCCGAGTACGACCACGTCGTCGACCGGCCGGACGGCACCTCCCCGCGGCAGGGTTTCCCCCGCCCGTCCCCGCTGCTCGGGCCGCGGGCCAGGATGCTGCGCGCCGAGGAGCACCGGCGACTCCGGCCCTGGGTGCCCCACCTCGAACGGCTGATCGCGGAGCTCCCGGAATTCGATCGCCCGGATCCGGCCACGGACGTGCTGTACGCCTCCGACGACGAGGACGCCGAGCCGGTGGAGCACCCGGTGACCGCCGATCGCCTCCCCGGACTGCCGAAGGTCCACCTGGGACGGATCGGCTCCGGCGACCGGTCGGTCCGCAACGCGGCGCTGCGCGACAAGCTCGCGCGGGACCACACCATCATCGCGCTGGAGATGGAGGGCTCCGGGATCGGCTCGGCGACCTTCGCCGGTGGCCGGCACTGGCTGATCGTCCGGGGCATCAGCGACTACGCCGACCGGCGCATGACCCTGGCGTGGCGGCGGTACGCGGCTGCGGTCGCCGCCGCGTACACCCGGGCGTTGCTGGAGAGCTGCCCGCCCGTCGAACCGCACGGCGGGCGGACCGGCGGGGAGCCTCCCGGTGCCTGACGACCCCCGTGCCGCGGCGCGCCGAGCACGGGGCGACGACGAGGGAATCGCTCTGCTGGAGGAGCTGGCCGGCGAAGCGGATGCCCCGGCCACGGCCTTCGCGGAGCTCGGGGCCGCCTGGTACCGGCGATACGACCGTACCGGTGATCCGATGTCGATGGCCCGGGCCGAGCTGACGATGAGGGAGGCCCTGCGCCGGCAGGCTCCGGCGCCCGCCCCGGTGATGTGGCTGTCGAACCTCGGGATGCTCCTGGTCCGGCGGGCCGAGCGCTTCCGCGACGCGACCGTGCTCGACGAGGCCGTCACGCTGCTGCGCGAGGCCACCCAGGCCGACCCCGGACGGTTCGCCGGCCACGCCAACCTCGGCCTCGCGCTGCTGCGCCGGCTCGAGAACCGCCGCGACCTGTCGTCGCTGGACGAGGCGCTGGCCGCACACCGGAAGGCGCTCGAGCTCACCGACGATCCGGGCCGGCGGGCGCGCGTGCTGGCCAACCTCGCGAACATGCATCAGGCCGCCTTCGAGCAGACGGGCGAGGTCGGGCAGCTGGACGCCGCGGTCGAGCACCACCGGGCCGCGGTCGAGACCGTGCCGGAGGACGACCCCGCGCTGCCGGGCTGCTGTGCCGGTCTGGCCCGGGTCCTGGTCGACCGGTCGACGGGTACGGGTGACCACACGGTGCTGCTGGAATCGCTGCGGCTGCTGGACCGGGCCCTGTCCGGCACCCCGGAGGACGACCCCGACCGGCCGCTTTACCTCGCCCAGCAGGCGATCGCCTACCGTGTCGCCTTCGCGCGCACAGGCGACACCGGTGCCCTCGACGCCGCTGTCACGCGCTGGCGTGAGGCTCTGCGGCTGCTCCCGGACGACCACGCCGACCGGTTGGTGCACCGGGCCAACCTCGCCACCGCGCTGCGCAACCGCTACGAGTTCGCCGGTGACGCCGCGGCCCTCGACGAGTCGGTGCGGCTGCTGCGTGCGGTCGTACGGGAAACGGCAGCCGACGACCCGGAGCTGACCGACCACCGGGCCGCGCTGGCCAACAGCCTGCACCGCGGCGGCGTCGCGGCGGCCGACCCGGCCTTGCTGCGCGAAGCGGCGGATCTGTTGCACCTCGCCGAGCAGGCGTCGGCCGGATCGCCGTTCCGCCGGGCCCGGCACCGCGCCAACCGCGGATCCGTGCTGCTGGCGACCGCCCAGCTCACCGCCGCCGAAGAGGATCTGTACGCGGCCCGCGAGGTGCTGACCGAGGTCCTCGACCGGGCCGGGCCGGACGAGCCGGTGCTGGCCGAGGGCCTGCGCAACCTGGCCGCCGTCCACCAGCTCCTCGGGGACCAGCCGGCAGCGGTGGCCGCCTTCGCCCGGCTGATCGGCACCGCGCCGGCGCCGGTGCTGTCCCGGGCGCTCGCGGCCCAGCAGCTCGGGCACCTGCTGGCCCGGGACGGTGACGCGCAGGGCGCGCTCGCCGCGTTCGGTACGGCGGTGAGCCTGCTGGACCTCGTCGCCTGGGTCGGGCTCGGCCGCGACGACCAGGAACGCCTCCTGGCCCAGTTCGGCGGCCTGGCCTCGGCCGCCGCCGCCTGCGCGCTGTCGCTCGGACAGTCGGACACCGCCGTCGAGGTGCTGGAGCAGGGCCGGGGAGTGCTCTACGCGCAGGCCCTGAGCCTCCGGTCCGGCGGCGACGTGGCCCGGGACCGCGCGCCCGAGCTGACCGAGCGGCTCACCGCTCTGCACGCGCTGCTCGACCCGGCCGCTCCCCCGGAACCGGGCCCGGTGCCGTGGAGCCGCCAGGAGGCCGCCGTCGCCCGGGACCGCCTGATCGACGAGATCCGCGAGGTCGACGCGACCTTCCTGCGTCCACCGGGCCTCGCCGAGCTGCGTGATCTGGTGGGGGAGCGGTGCGTCGCGATCGTCAACGTCAGCCCGTACCGGTGCGACGCGATCCTGCTGACCGGGGGCCGTACGCACGTCGTACCGCTGAGCGGTCTGGGCCTCGACGACGTCCGGGCGCACGCCCGGTCCCTCCTCGCGGAGCCCGCGGCGGCCCTGACCGGGCTGCTCCCCTGGCTGTGGGACACCACGGTGGGCCCGATCCTCGACCGGATGACCGAGCTGGGCCTCGCTCCCGACGGCGGAACCCCGAGCGTGTGGTGGTTGCCGACCGGGCCGATGTCCTACCTGCCGCTGCACGCGGTGGCCCGGCACCGGGTGGTGAGTTCGTACACGCCGACGCTGCGGGCGCTCGACGCCGGCGACACCGTGCCGGGCGGTCCGGCCGTGGTGGTCGCGATGCCGGAGACCGCCGGCCACCCCGCGCTCCCGCGGGCGGTCCCGGAGAGCGAGGCTGTCCGGGACATCCTCGGTCCGGAGACGATCGTCGTGTCCCGCGGCGAGGCCACCCGGATGCGGGTCGCCGAGCTGCTGCGGGAGGCGTCCGTGGTCCATTTCGCCTGTCACGCCACCACGGACCACGAGCGGCCCTCCGACAGCCACCTGGTGCTCGCCGACGGCCGGCTGCGCGTCCGGGACCTGATCGCCCTCCGCCCGCCGGCTGGGGGCCGGACGTTGGCGTACCTGTCGGCCTGCTCCACGGCGACCACCGGCGCCCGGCTGCCGGACGAGAACATCCACCTCGCCTCCGCCCTGCGGCTGGCCGGGTTCGCCGGCGTCGTCGCCACCCTCTGGCCGGTGCCCGACATCGTGGCCGCCCGCGCCACCACCGCCACCTTCGGTGCGCTCAGCACCCTCCCCAGCCCCGACGCAGTCCACGCCTGCGTCCGGCAGCTCCACGACCGGTACCCCCGGCGCCCCGCGATGTGGGCCGGACTCGTTCATGTCGGTCCCGGCGGGACCGGCATGGTTCGCCCGTAGCGGGGGTAACCGCAAGCCGCGCCGGACAGAGGGGAGCCCACCGTGTCGATGATGCGGACCAAACCGATCGAGGTCGTCCTGGCCCAGAGCGGCGACCAGGCCGAGGAGGGCCGCGAGGGCGACGGACGGCTGCGCCGGCGGCTGGGGCCGCTGGACCTGATGGGCTTCGGGATCGGCATCGTCATCGGTACGGGCATCTTCACGCTGACCGGCATCGAGGCCCGCGACCACGCCGGCCCGGCCGTCATCGTGGCGTTCGCGCTGGCCGGGGTGGCCAGCCTGCTCGCCGCCCTCTGCTACGCCGAACTGGCGTCGAGCGTGCCGACCGCGGGCAGCGCCTACACCTACGCGTACGCGACCATGGGCGAGGTCGTCGCCTGGATCATCGGCTGGGACCTGGTGCTGGAGTTCGCCCTGGGCGCCGCCGTGGTCGCCCGCGGCTGGTCCGGCTACCTGGCCGAGCTCTTCGACCTGCCCGGCGCCTTCTTCGGCGAGGACAGCGTCGTCAACCTGGGCGCGGTCGCGATCGTGCTGCTGCTGGGCGCGGTCGCCACGATCGGCATCCGCCAGTCGTCACGCGTCACCAACCTGCTGGTCGTCGTCAAGGTGGCGATCTGCGTCTTCGTGGTGATCGCCGGCGCCTTCTTCATCAAGGCGGCCAACCTGACCCCGTTCGTCCCGCCGTCGCAACCGGTCGAGGACGACGCGTCGGGCCTGACCCGCCCGCTGTCCCAGCTGCTGTTCGGCCTCGACCCGTCGGCGTTCGGGGTGGCCGGGGTGCTGACCGCGGCGGCGGTGGTGTTCTTCGCGTACACCGGCTTCGAGGCCGTGGCCAACCTGGGCGAGGAAACCCGCAACCCCCGCCGCGACCTCCCGCTGGGCCTGTTCGGCACGCTGGGCGTGTCGGCCCTGCTGTACGTCGCGGTGTCGTTCGTGGTGGTCGGCATGGTCGACTACCGCCAGATCGACCGCGGCGCCCCGATCGCCTCGGCCTTCGACGCGGTCGGCGCGGGCTGGGCCTCGTCCCTGGTCTCGATCGCGGCGGTGGCCGGCCTGACCAGCGTCATCCTGGTCGACATCGTGGCGATCGGCCGGATCGGCTTCGCGATGTCCCGCGACCGCCTGCTGCCGCCCAAGGTGGGGGCGGTCCACCCCCGCTGGGGTACGCCGTACCGGACGACCATCGCGGTGACCGTGGGGATCGCGCTGCTGGCGGGCTTCGTGCCGCTGTCGTCGCTGGCGAACCTGGTGAGCATCGGGACGCTGTTCGCGTTCGTGGTGGTGTCGGTGGCCGTGCCGGTGCTGCGGCGGACGAGGCCGCAGCTGTCCCGGCCGTTCCGGGTGCCCCTGTCCCCGGTCCTGCCGATGGTTTCGGCGTTGGCTTGTCTGTACCTGATGACGAACCTGTCGGTGGAGACGTGGCTGCGGTTCCTGGCCTGGCTGGGGATCGGGATGGTGGTCTATCTGACGTACGGGCGACGCAACAGCCGGGCCGCGGAACGCGAGGCGCAGGGGGCGGGGTCGGCCCGCTGAGCCGACCTTGACCCGGCAAGGAGCCCCGACCGGTGAGGTCGGGGCTCCTGCTCGTCGGTCCGGCCTACACGTTGCTGAATCTGAGGCGGAGGTGGTCGATGCGGTCGAGCCTGGGCTGCGGCATGACGAGGGAGTCGACGTAGGTGTAGGTCCGGTCTCCGGTCCCGCTGACCCACGCGCCCGCCGAGGGCTCGTAGGCGAACGTCTTCATCGTCACGCCGTCCGTGCCGATCACGTCCACGTACAGGCGGAGCGTGCACCCCACGAACACCCACGGATTGTGGATGTCGGCGTGCGTCTGCACCACCAGACCGTTGGTGCTGCTGCCGTCACTCTGTTCGATCTTCGCCAGGAACGCGAACGCCGATCCATTGATCTTGCAGAATGTCTCGGGCCAGTTCGCACTTCCGTTCGCCGACCACTCGCCGGCGTCCAGCGCGGAGTACTTCAGGAAGCTGGAATGGTGACCGCCGGCCGGCGCCGGGTCCGGCGTGGCGGCCGCGGCCGGGGTGGCCGATGCAACCCCGCCGAGGCAGATCGCCGCGACCAGGGCCGTGCGAATCGGGCGGCGGACGAATGCATTGTTGTGCTTGAGCCTGATGGTCATGCCTACCTCCAAGTGATCGACGGCCGACGGCCGCACGACGCCGGATCCGTTCGGGATCTCGGTCCGGTTCCAGAATGGAGACGGCGGCGGTCCTGAGGTATTCGCAGAAGTCCGTAGACTTGAGCTCCGGAGCTGGTCATTCTGGACCGGTGAAGCCTCTGCCGGTCCGGGCCTACGAGCGGATTCTCGATCTGGTGACCGGGATGCTCGACAGCGAGGTGGCCGGCCCGCCGTGGCCACGGCTCGCGACGGCACTCCGGGACACCGTCGGAGGCACCGCCGTGGTGATGGTGACCGATGGACCCGTCGATCCCGGTACGAGCCCGGTGCTGGCCTGGACGCGGTCACCTCGGCTGGTCAAGGCCACCGAACGGGTCCGGATCTTCCGCCCCACCCACCCGCTGACGCCGGTCTTCGCGGCCGGCGAGCGGGCACCGGTACGGGTCACCGACGTCATCGGCGCGGCCGCCTGGCGGCGCAATCCGAATTACCTGCTGGCGCAGCGCGAGGTGGACGGCAGCACCTACCACCTGGGTATTCCCGTCTCGCCGGCCCGCACGGCCCTGGTGGTCAGATCGACGCTGGATTTCACCGGCCGGGACGTCGATCTCGCCCACCGATTGATGCCGCTGCTGAACCGGCTCGACCGCCATCTCACCGAATTGCACGGTCTGCGCGCCGCGATGGACACGGGACAGTCCGCCGACCACCCGAGCGTCACGCCACGGGAGCTGACCATTCTGGGTCTCATGGCGCGGGGAATGACCGCGGCCGCGATCGGACGCCGCCTCGGTATCCGGCCGGCAACCGTCACCAAACACCAGGAGAATCTGTATCGGAAGCTCGACACCCATGACCGGCTGACCACAGTGCTGTACGCCCAGCGCTGCGGCATCCTCCCCTTGCCGGGCCGGCCGGACCGACCGGAGGGAAGTCGTTGACGTCGCCGGCTCAGGGCCGGAAAGTCCGACGATAAGTCTCCGGCGGTACGCCGAGCTGTTGATGGAAATGGCGCCGCAGCGTCGTCGCCGTGCCCATCCCGGTCCGTGACGCGATCTGCTCGACGCTCAGCTCCGAGGTCTCCAGCAGCTCCTGCGCCAACCGCACCCGCTGGGTCAGCAGCCACCGCAACGGACTCACCCCCGTCACCGCGTGGAAGTGCCGCGCCAGATTCCGTGAGCTCATCCCCGCCCGGCGGGCCAGCTCCCGCACCGTCAACGGCGAAGCAACGCGTTCCAGCGCCCAGGGCAGCAGCTCCGCCAGCGCGTGGTCCGGCCCGTGGCCCACCGCGGCCGGGATGAACTGGGCCTGGCCGCCCTGCCGGTGCGGGGGCACCACCAGGGTGCGGGCCAGGGCGTTGGCCACCGCCGTACCGTGGTCGGTCCGGACCAGGTGCAGGCAGAGGTCCATGCCGGCCGCTTTGCCGGCCGAGGTCAGCACGTCGCCGTCGTCGATGTAGAGCACGTCCGGGTCGACGTCGACCGCCGGGTAGCGGTCGCGCAGCAGCGCCGTGTGCGCCCAGTGGGTGGTCGCGCGGCGGCCGTTCAGCAGGCCCGCCTCGGCCAGGATGAACGCGCCCGTGCACAGCGACGCCACCCGGGCTCCGGCTTCGTGGGCCGCGCGGACGGCGGCGACCAGGGCCGGCGGCGGCGGGTCGGCGGCGTCGCGGCAGGACGGGACGATCACCGTGTCGGCTCGGGCCAGGGCCTCCAGGCCGTGCTGGATGCCGGCTCTGAGCCAGCCGCCGACGGCTGCGCCGTCGTCGCCGCAGACGGTGAAGTCGTACCAGGGAGCGGTCAGGTCGCGGTCCACGCCGAAGACCTCGCACGCCGCGGCGAGCTCGAACAGCGGCGTGCCGTCGGTGACGGCCAGGGCGACGGAGTGCATGTCCGAAACTGTACGGGGTATGGCGTTGCGGACACTGGCCGTACCGGATCACCTCGGCCAGGCTGATCACCATGAGTGAGCGGATCGCTGTGCTGGGCGCCGGGGGTCACACCGGCGGGTTCGTCGTCGCCGAGCTGCGGCGGCGGGGGATGACGCCGATTCCCTGCGGTCGGGCCACCGACCTGGACCGGGCGTTCCGGGACGCCGACGCGGTGATCAACTGTGCCGGTCCGTTCGCCACGACCGCCGCGCCGACGATCGGGGCCGCGATCCGGGCCGGGATTCCGTACCTCGATGTCACCGCCGAGCTCGAGGTCGTCGCGGACACCTTCGCCGCCTTCCCGGGTGCGGGCATCCCGATCGTCCCGGCGGTCGCCTTCTACGGTGGCCTGGGCGATCTACTCGCGACCGCGGCGGTGGGGGACCGGCCGGGCGCCGATCACCTGACCATCGCTTACGCCCTCAGCAGCTGGCGCCCCACCCCCGGCACCCGGGCGACGGGCCGGGTCTCCGCGCAGCGCCGCGACGGCCGGCGCGTCACCTACACCGGCCGCCGGCTGCGGCACCGCACCGGAGACGCGCCCCGCACCGAGTGGACCTTCCCGGCGCCCGTCGGCACCCGGCCGGTGGTGGGCGAGTTCACGACGGCCGACAGTGCCGTGATCCCGACCCACCTGGACGTCCCCGAGATCTCCACGGTGATGACCAGCAACGCGGTCGACGACCTGCTGGCCGCCGATCCGTCGGGGCCCGTGGCGATCGACGAGCACGGGCGGTCGGCGCAGACCTTCCTGGTCGAGGTCGTCGCCCGCTCGGGTGGCGAGGAGCGCCGGGCGGTGGCGAGTGGCCGCGACATCTACGCGGTCACCGCACCGCTGGTCGTGGCCGCGGCCGCGCGGATCCTGGCCGGGGAGGGGAATGCCGCGGGAGTGGCTTCGGCGGGCGCGCGGTTCGACGCCCGGGACTTCCTGAGCGCGCTCAGCCCGGGGCATCTGACACTCGGCTGACATACTCGCCGTGTGAGAGGCGCTGAAGCGTACGTCCGCAACGCTGAGCACATGTGGCGTAGTTTCCAGAACGTGGTCGCCGCTCCCGAGGGTGTTTTCGGCGTGGCCGTCGCGGGCGGCGCCCGCTACCTCATCCGCCGGCCGTTGGCGTCCGAGTCGGTTGCCGGGTTGGTGCGGGCACTGCCGCCGGGTGGGCGGGTGATCGTGGAGGACCCGTACGGCGCACCACCCGTGGTGGTGCCGGGCACCACGGTGCTGCGGATGCCGGTCATGAACCGCGCACCCGCTGATGTGGAGGAGAGTCACCGCCCGGACACCACAGTGGGCGCGGTGAACGACTCGGCGGCGCTGGCCGAGGCCGAACGGGTCATGGTCGACGGCTTCCCGTTCCCGCACCTCCAGCCGTGGCAGGCGGGGCAGGCGTTGCCGGCCAGAGTGCTGCGGCTGCCGGGATGGAAGGTGTGGCTCGCTCGCCGCGGCGGCGTGGCCGCCGCGGCGTGCTACACGTTCGACGACGGCACCGCGGTGGGCGTCTACTGGCTGGCCACCCTCGCGGAACACCGATCCACCGGCCTCGGCTCGGTGGTCATGAACGCCGCCCTGGCCGCACACCGCGGCAGAACCGCCACGCTGGTGGCCACCGAGGCCGGCATTCCGCTCTACCGCCGGTTGAACTTCACGGTCACCTCCACCGCGACCTGGTACATCCGCGGCTCTTGAGGCCGCGGCAACGGCAACAGCCGGCCACGCCGCCTACAGCGAACGCACAGAGAGCTCACCGGTCGCTGACAACCTGCCGGGCAACAGTGGGGTCATCACCGCTCACTGATGAGGCGAGGCGCGCCATGACCGATCTGCTGACCCGGCCCCCGTACACCGAGGACGCCACGTCCACCGGCACCATCCCGCCGGCTCCGCCGCTGCCGCCGGACATCATCGGTCAACACGGCGGGGGAGACCGGCATTGGCCGCGGCGGGTCGCCGGCGGCGCCGCGGTGCTCGCGCTGATCGCCGGCGGCGGTACGGCGGGAGGCTTCGTCGCCGAGCACTACGCCGACCGGGCCTCGGCCACCACCGCCGCCACGGCGACCACCGCCACCGCAGTGGCCGTGAACGAGAACAACAGTCTCGCCCCGATCGCCGCGAAGGTGGCACCCAGCATCGTCACCGTCCTCATCGACGGCGCGGACGAGTCGGCGCTCGGCTCCGGGGTCGTGCTCGGTGCCGACGGGCTGATCCTGACCAACAACCACGTCATCGCCTCCGGGGGCACGGTCAGCGTGCGGCTCGCCGACGGCCGTACCGTGCCGGCCCGGGTTGTCGCCGCCGACAGCACCCACGACCTGGCGCTGGTGCAGGCGACCGGGGTGTCGGGACTGACCCCGGCCACGTTCGGGGCGGACGACAGCGTGGCCGTCGGCGACACCGTGCTCGCCTTCGGCGCACCGCTGGGGCTGGAGGGCACCGTCACCTCCGGCATCGTCAGTGCCCTCGACCGTGAGGTCGGCACCGGCACCGAACAGCTGACCGGCCTGCTGCAGACCGACGCGCCGATCAACGAGGGCAACTCCGGCGGCGCCCTGGTCGACACCTCCGGCAACGTCATCGGCATCAACGTCGCCATCGCCACGGCCAGTGACCAGAGCACCGGCAGCGTCGGCGTCGGTTTCGCCATCCCGGCCGGCACCGTCACGAGCGTGGTGCGGCAGCTGCAGACCCGGGCCGCCTCTTGACCTGAAGCCGGGTGCAGGTTGTCGACTGCGGGGATGACCTTCACCGCAGCAGAACTCGCCTACCTGGCCGGCCAGCCGCTCGGCCGCCTGGCGACCGCCCAGCCCGACGGCACCCTGCAGGTCAGCCCGGTCGGCTTCCGCTGGAACAGCGACCTGGCGACCATCGACATCAGCGGCTGGCACATGGCCGCCAGCCGCAAGTACCGCAACGTCGCGGACAACGGGCGGGTCGCCTTCGTGGTCGACGACCTGCCCTCGACGGACCCGTGGCGGGTGCGCTGCCTGGAGATCCGGGGCGTCGCCGAGGCGGTCCGGCCGGCCGCGGGCGAGGCGATCATCCGGATCCACCCGCGCCGCGTCATCAGCTTCGGCATCGACGACCCGGACAGCGAGCCGCACGCCCTGGTCCCGAGCAAGCGGGACGTGGCCGGCCGGTAGCCGGCCGGGCGAGCGCGATCGCCGGCGACGGGATCCCGCCGCCGGCGATCACTCAGCCGGCCAGGTGGCCGTACCTGTCCTCCAGCTCACGCCAGGTGCCCTGGGCCACCGCGCGGCCGCCGATCAGCACGACCACCTTGTCGGCGCGGGACAGTGCCGCACGCTTCGAGGTCGAACCGACCACCGTGACGCCGTGCTCGCGCAGGGCCCGCCACAGCTCCAGCTCCGTCGTGACGTCCAGCGCGGACGACACGTCGTCGGCGATCAGCAGCTCCGTGCGCGGCGCCAGGGCCCGGGCCAGCGCCAGCCGTTGCAGCTGGCCGCCGGAGAGCCGGGTGCCCTTGTGGCCGATCAGCAGCTGCAGGCCACCGCCGGCCGCCGCCAGGTCGTGCTCCAGCTGCGCGGTGCTCACCGCGTCGGCGGCGTCCACCTCGTGGCCGAGCTGGATGTTGTCCGCGACCGTGCCGGACAGCACCCGGGGCAGCTGGGCCACGTAACCGACCTGGTTGGGCCGCAGGAACACCTCCGGCTCGTCCACCGGCCGGCCGTTCCAGGTCAGCGACCCGGTGTGGTGCACGATCCCGGCCAGGGCCCGCAGCAGCGACGACTTGCCGGCGCCGACCGGGCCCACGACCAGCACCAGCTGGCCGCGCTCGACGACCAGGTCGATGTCCTGGGCGCCGACCGTGCCGTTCTCGTGCACCGCGCTGAAGCCGGACAGCGCCAAGGTGCGCAACGGGTTGCGCGGCGGAGCCGGCGGCGCGTCCGCGGTGCCCTGCGCGATGTCCACGCCCGGCACCGCCGACGAATACTCCGCCACCCCGGCCATCGCCACCGTGCGGCGCGTCCACACCCGGGCCGACGGGAAGTGCGACACCAGCGAGGCCGTGGTCCACGCGAACCACCGGGCCGCGCCCAGGGTCGCCACCGCGATCAGCGTCGCCGCCGCCGACAGGTTGCCGGCCAGGTACATCGCCCAGGCGGCGATCGGCAGCAGGCCGCTGACGACCGACGGCGTGGAACGGGCCCACACCTGGATCGAGATCTCCCGGCGCTGCCGGTCGCTGCGGGACGCGTCCAGCCCGGCCAGGTGCTCCAGCACCGAGGTGGTCGCGCCGGCCAGTTTCACCGTGCGCGCCGCCGACAGCGAGGACACCAGCGCGGTCGCGAACGCCGCGCGGGCCGCCACCGTGTGCCGGGCCGCGCGTTCCAGCCGCGGTCCGAACAGCGTCGCGGCCAGGCCGGAGATCACCATCGTGCCGACGAAGAACGCGGCCGGCACGAACGAGCGGGAGGCCGCCGTCATCGTCACGATCATGACCAGGCTGACGCTGGTGTCGATCAGGTTGTCGGCCAGCATGACGACGCGTTCGGTGTCGCCGCCCTGGGCCACGACCTCGGCCGGGGTGTACTTGCTGACCCGGCGCGGGCCGATCTGGCCGTGCACCAGCCGCATGCTGATCCGCAGCATCTGCCGGACCCACCACTCGGGGAACCAGGCGCCGGTGTAGTACAGCGCCGGGATCGCCACGATCAGCCCCGCGGTGATGCCGATCGCCGGCCACATCGGGTCCCCGATGCCGTCGACGACCTGCGACCACAGCAGCGGCAGGATCGCGCCGTCCAGGCCGAGCAGCACCAGGACGAGGAACAGCGAGATCGCGGCGAGACCGTAGCGCGGGTCGTTCATGGTCAGCCGGGCGATCTCGCGCATGGTGCGCGCGCGGGGGGCCGGCGGCAGCGGCGGCGGATCGGCCAGCGGCAGCGTGTTACCCAGCTCGGTGCGCAGCGGCTCCTCCGGCTCGCGTTCGAGCAGGGCCACCCCGCCGGACGCGCGCGCGGGCGCCGTGACGTTGGAGCTGGCGAGCAGCTCGGCGAAGCGCTGCGATTCGAGCAGCGGTCCGGCCTCCAGCACCTGGCCGTCGGCGAGCACCACGACCTCGTCGCAGCGCCGCACCGAGGACAGCCGGTGCGCGACGATGACGCCGATCCGGCCCTCGAGCAGCCGGTCGGTGGCGCGCTGCACCCAGGCCTCGGTGACCGGGTCCATCCGGGCGGTGGCCTCGTCCAGGATCACCACGTGCGGGTCCCGGACCAGGATCCGGGCGAACGCGACCAGCTGCTCCTGGCCGGCGGAGAGCACGTAGCCGCCCTCGCCGAGCCGGGTGTCGATGCCGTCGGGCAGCGCGCCGGCCCACGAGGTCAGGCCCAGCTCCTCCAGCGCGGTGCCGGCCCGCGGCAGCAGCTCCGGGTCGAACAGAGCGATGTTCTCGGCCAGCGTGCCGGCCAGGATCTCGGTGCGTTGCGGGACGATCGCCGTCCACCGGCGCAGCCCCTCGACGTCCAGGTCGACGATGTCGGTGCCGCCGAGGAAGACGGTGCCGCGGGGCACGTCGACGGCCCGGGTGAGCACCTTGGCCAGCGTCGACTTGCCCGAGCCGGTGCGCCCGATCAGCGCGTAGGACCGGCCGCGGGCGAAGGACAGGTTGATGCCGCGCAGCGCCGGCGGGCGCCCGGAGTCGGCCTCGCCGTAGCGGAAGGTCAGATCCCGGACGTGCAGGTCGCCGTCGACCGGCGGCAGCCCGGCGGTCGGCTCCTGCGGTACGGCGCGCAGCGACTGCACCCGGCTCCAGGCGCCGAGCGCGTTCTGCAGCTCCGGCACCATCCGGGTGACGTGTTCCAGCGTGCCGCCGAAGCCGAGCGCGAGCAGCCACACCGCGGTGAGCCGGGCACCGTCGACGTGCCCGGCGGTCAGGGCCCAGGCGCCCACGATCACGAGCGCCGCGATCAGCACCCGGGTGATCGCCCCGGCGCTGAGGGTCACCCGCGACGACGTGGTCCACACCTTGCGGCCGCGGATCAGCACCTCGCGGGCGCGCTGGGCGTAGAGCCGGCGGACGTACGGGGCGGCCAGGCTGGTGCGGACGTCGTCCTGGCCGTGGACGGACTCCTCCATCACCGCGGCCAGGTCGGACCAGGCCTCCTCCTCGCGCACCCGCAGCGGCGAGATGCGCTGGACCGGTTTGGTCAGCACCGCCACCAGCAGGAACGAGACGAGCAGCATGCCGAGGCCGGCGGGCCACCAGGCGAAGAAGGCGGTGACGATGGAGAGCACCGCCACGGCGAGGGACTGGGCCAGCCGTACGCCGCTGCCGCGCAGCTCGGAGCCGACCTGGTAGACATCGCTGTCGATGCGGTCGAGCAGCTCGCCGACCGGGGTGTTCTCCAGGGCCGGCAGTTCCTGGCCGAAGGCGACCCGGCACAGGCCGCGCCGCACGGTGGCCGCCCAGTCGGCGGTCAGCCCGGCGACGACCAGGCCGACGATGACGTCGCTGAGCACGGACGCCACCAGGGCGACAGCGAGCAGGGTGAACAGCGGCACGGACCGGTTGACCAGGACCGCGCCGGCGAGGCCGAGGGCGCCGGCCTGCCCGGCCGCGCCCAGCACGATGAGGACCGCCACGAAACCGGTGCGCCGGGGCGAAGTCGCCCATAAGTCGCGGAGCAGGCGCATCGAAAGTCCTCACGGATAGGGGAAGGCGGTGTCTCCATCCTGCGGGGCGCCCGGGTGCGGACTCAACGCAATTACGTGGCCGCGGGGTATCACGTGCGTCACCATGGCGGGGATGTCGAAAATCCGCTACCGGCTTCTACACCTGGGTGACGGCGCCCGCCGGAGGCGCCCCGGCACTGGGAGCAGACGATGACACGGACCGCCGGACCGCTCGACACCGAGTTCACAGCCGTGCTGGAGAAGAGCGGCGCGGACAACGGCTGGACGTACGTGATCATGCCGGGCTCGGCCGAGCTCTTCGGCACCCGCGGCCTGGTCAAGGTGCGCGGCACCGTCGACGGCGAGCCGTTCACCAGCTCGTTCATGGCGCTGGGCGACGGCCGGCACAAACTGCCGGTGAAGACGGCCCTGCGCCGCCGGATCGGCAAGGAGGCCGGCGCCAGCGTGACCGTGCACCTGCTGGAGCGCCTGAACTGACCGCCGGGCTCAGGCCGCGTGCAGGGTGAGCAGGGTGATCTCGCTCGGTGCGAAGATGCGGAACGGCGGCCCCCAGAAGCCGGTGCCGCGCGAGGTGTAGAGCTGGGTGCGCTCGCCGTGCCGGCTCAGGCCCTGCAGCACCGGCTGGTCCAACCGGACCAGGTAGTGGAACGGCCACATCTGCCCGCCGTGGGTGTGGCCGGACAGCTGCAGTTCGACACCGTGCGCCACGGCCCCGGTGATCTGCTGCGGCTGGTGGGCCAGCAGCAGCACCGGCAGGTCCGGGTCGGCGCCGGCCAGGGCGGCCTCGTGGTCCATGTGGTGTCCGGGCACGCCCGAGCCCGCGGCCGTACGGTCGTCGACCCCGGCCACCACCAGGCTGTCTCCGTTGCGGGTCACCACGACGTGCCGGTTGTGCAGCGCCTCCCAGCCCAGCGCGGCCATGTGCTCGACCCAGCGCTGGGCGCCGCTGAAGTACTCGTGGTTGCCGGTCACGTACACCCGGGCCAGCCGGGCGCGGACGTCGCCGAGCGGGGCCGCCTGCTCGCGGCGCTGGGCCACCTCACCGTCCGCGATGTCGCCGGTGTGCGCGACCACGTCGGGCTCCAGCGAGTTGACCACGTCGACGACACCACGCGACCAGCGGGCCCGGTCGATCGGGCCGTAGTGCGTGTCGGTCAGCAGCACGACCTTGAGGCCGTCGAGCCCCTGGCCGAGGCGGGGGATGCGCACGTCGATGCGGCGGACCCGGGAGACGCGCATCGCTTCGGCGTACCCCCAGAGGAGCAGGACCGTCGCGACCACCGCGACCGACGCCGTGACGATCCGCGACCGGGCCGGGTCGGCCACGCCGGCCAGGGCGAGCACCGCCCGCAGCACGGTGCCGAGCAGCGACCAGACGAACAGCACCCAGACGACGCCGAGCATGGTGTCGGCGGCCCGGGCGGCGCCGTCGCGGTGGTGCCGGCCGTGCCCGCTGAACATCAGGAACGGGAAGGCCACGGCGGCGACAGCGAACAGGACGGTGCCGGCGGCAAAGACGGCGCCGGGCCACCGGTTGCCGGACCACGCCAGGGTCCACCAGGGCACGCCGAACAGCAGCAGGAGCACGGCGGTAACGATCAGGCCGAATCGCAGGGCGCGGCCGGGCCGGCGACGCGGCTCGGTCTCGACGGCCTCACCGACGGACACAGGCTCACTCAAGGAATTACGCTCCGTCGGGATCCGCAGCTCCGGACCACGTCACCGGCGGACGTGGCCCCGCTGCCGCGTTCGGACGTGGTTGAACAGACCCAAGCCTATAGCGCGGCCCACCACGAGCCCCCACGGCGGCGCGGGCGTACAAACGGCGCGGACGTGAGAAAGCGTGGCGCTCCGAGGGGAGGCCACGCCGAAAGCTATCTCATCTGCCATCACCACCTTCGTCCTTGACGGCTGCGATGGCCGTCGAAGGCGGTGCTTGATGCGAAACGTCTATGACGTTGACGACTTCGGGATCGTCGGTACGAGGCGCGTGGTTCTCGACCTCGAACTCAACAGAAAGCTGGATCTTGCCCGCGGCAAACGCAATCTTCGACCTGCCGTTGCGTCCCTTGAGTTGGCTCACCGTGTACCAGACGAGGGATGAAACGCAAGCGAGAACTGCGAAGAGGGCCGCGACAAGAATCGCGGACACCTCCACCTTTGGCTGTCCTAGCGGCTAATACTGAATTGCATCGCGGACACGACCTTCCGTCTGGGCGCGTGGATGACATTGGGTAGCAGCTCCGCTTGCCCAAAGCCCTGCACATACCCCCGATCCGGTCCGCACGCCCGGCTCGGGCGGGCTGCGTCGCGAAACCCCATGCGGTGAGCCATGGGCTTCCCCTTCGCCGTGCGCCGTCCTGCCCTCGGTGCGTGTGCTCTCTTTCTCAGGCGAGGATATCAAAAGGGTCAAGGTATGACCGTGGTCGATGTCCGGAGTTGACCGTGAGTCCGCCACCGGCAGGCCGCTGTTCGCGGCGCCGATCTGGGGCGGGCACAAACGTGAAGGAATTGTCAGTCGGGCCGGAATTGGCCGGTGGACGGTCAGGGCGGCGGGGGCGGGGTGCCGATGCCGCGGATCAGTGCGGCCGGGACCAGCAGATCCGCCCGGTCCCGGGTGGCCGCGATCACCGTGGCGTTGCGTTCGTCGGTGCCGGTCGCCCAGCGGGCCGCGTCGTGCTCGTTCTTGCCGAAGCGCCGGTGCCGGTCGATCAGCCGGTCCAGCCGTGACTGCTGGTCCAGGTCGGCGTACCAGACCTCGTCGAGCAGGGGCCGGACCTGTTCCCAGCCGCCGGTCCCGACCAGCAGGTAGTTGCCCTCCGAGACGATCAGCCGGGTCGCGCGGGACACCCCGATGGTGCCGGCGACCGGTTGTTCGATGACGCGTTCGAAGCCCGGCGCGTAGATCATCTCGTCGGTGTCCTCGCGCAGGCGGCGCAGCAGGGCCGCGTAGCCCAGCGGGTCGAACGTGTCCGGCGCGCCCTTGCGGTCGCGGTTGCCGAGCCGTTCGAGCTCCACGTCGGCCAGGTGGAAGCCGTCCATCGGGACGTGCGCGACCCATTCCGGGCCGGCCGTCTTCGCCAGGGCCGCGACCAGTTCCTCGGCCAGCGTGGTCTTGCCCGCGCCCGGTGCGCCGGCGATGCCCAGGATCGCCCGGCGGCCGTCGCGGACCAGCGCCCGGGCCCGGTCGACGAGCCCTTCGAACGTGACGGTCATGGAAGTACGGTACGGGCTAGAGCCCCAGCCGCAAGGCGGTGACACCGGCCGGGGAGAGCGGTCTGGTCATGGCCCGTACCAGGTCGCTGTGGATGACGCCGGGCAGCTGGGTGCCGAGCGCGCACAGCGCCGGATAGTGGTCGAGGACGTCGCGGTGGCTCAGCGCGCCGACCCCGATCAGCAGGCCGTTGACCGCCGACGGGGTCCGGGCCAGTTCCGCGCACAGCTCCATGCGCCACACCGGGTCGTCGACGTGCGTGGCGAACTCGCGGGCGATCCGGTTGCTCGCCGAGTACGTCTCGTCGGGTGCGGCGTGGCGACCGGAAGGGGCCAGCACCGGCGCCATCCGGACCACGACGCCCAGGTGCAGCGCCAGTTCCGGCACGGTGAGCACCTCGAGGCCGAACGAGCAGGTGTCGCAGAGCGGCTGGAAGGTCTCGGCGTGCACCACCATGGCGGGCCGCGGGCAGTCGGCCGCCGGGCTGCAGACGGTGTCCATGATGATCTCGGCGAGCCGGCCGGCCTCGTCGAACCGGCCGATGCCGAAGTACGCCGTCGGTGACTCCCGGTAGCGGGTCAGGGCGGCCTGTTCGCTGCCGTAGCCGTCGGGGTCGATCCCGATGCGGGGTACGCCGTGCTGTGCTCGGAGTTGGATGAGCCGGAACATCCTGTTCACTCCCCGGGGTCTTGAGGACGCTGCAACCGGGGGTACGCAACAGGATGTCCGGCGGTTCACTCCTTACGCTGGGTATAAGAAAACTGGCGCCGGGCGCGGTGTCCCGTCAGCAGGAAGCAGTCGAATGTGACTGCGTGTAACGCGTACGTCGCGGCGGTGAGCGCCAGCAGCATGCCTGCCAGCACCAGGGCCAGCCGCGCGTCGAGCACCCGCCAGGCGGTGGGCAGCGCGGCGACGCCGAGGACGAGCCCGGCCTCGAGGGTGGCCTCGGTGAGTCGTCGCGTACGGTCCGGTTTCATGCTCACACCTTCGCCGTGACGGCGGGTGTTCCGCTTCCCTCCGCAGCCGGATCGCGGCTATGACTTTCGGCAGAGGGGCCGGCCCGCGCCGGATCTCTCCACGCCGGCCAGAGTGACCGTCGCCGATATGTCGATCGGGGGTCCCGCAGTCGTGCTGGACATCGGGGGAAACCGCGCCGTAACGTGGCCTGAGCGGCCAGGACGTGCCGTGGACCAGGCCCGGGGCCGAGTTGCGCGAACCCCGAAGCTTGCCGGGATGGCGACCGATAATGGTCATGTCCGTCAGGTGTGGGAGGAACGAACGGTGACCGTTGCGGCGCCGCCGGCATGGGAGTCCATGCCGGCGCTGATGTATCACTCCGTGTCCGCCGTCGGCGGCCCGCTGAGTGATCTCGCCGTGCCCCGCAGCCGCCTGGCCCAGCAGCTCGGCGCGCTCACCGAGGCCGGCTACCGCCTCGTCGGGCTGTCCGAGGCGCTCGACGAGCTGGAGCGCGGCAGCACCGACAAGCTGATCGCGGTCACCTTCGACGACGGCTACCGCGACTTCCTCACCGCCGGCGTGCCCGTGCTGGCCGAGGCCGGCGCCCGCGCCACCCTCTACGCCTCCGTCGGTCACCTCGGGGCCCCGGCCGGCTGGCTGGGCCGCTGGGCGCCCGACTTCGGCCGGCTGCTCACCTGGGACGAGCTCGCCGAGGTGGCCGACGCCGGCGTCGAGATCGGCAACCACAGCCTGCTGCACCACCCGCTCGACGTGCTCAGCGCCGCCCAGCTGCGCGAGGAGACCCTGCGCAGCAAGGAAGAGCTCGAGCAGCGGCTGCAGCGGCGGGTGCGCAGCTTCGCGTACCCGCACGGCTACAACGGCGCCAAGGTCCGGGCGGCGGTGCTGGCCGCCGGGCACGACAACGCCACCGAGGTCGGCCGGCGGCTGCACCGGCCGGGGGAGCGGCGCTTCGCCGTACCCCGGTTGCAGCCGACCCCGGCCATGACCGGCGCCGACCTCGTCGCCCTGGTCGCCGGCGGCGGTTCGCCGCTGGTCCCGCGGCTCAAGCAGCTCGCCCAGCCCGGCTGGCGGGCCGTGCGCCGCCTCGCCCGGGCGACCGGCCGGAACCTCACGTGACGCCGGCGCACCGGGCCGCGCGCGGGCTGACCCGCCGGCACCTCGTCGGTGGTCTCGCCGCGCTCGCCGCCGTGCCGGCCGCCGTCCTCGCCGTGCGCGCGATCGGCAGCGACGAGACCCCGGCCGAGGCCACCAGCTCACCGGGCCGGGCCGCGTCGGCGAAGCCCAGCACGAGCCCCACGCCGGCGGTGGTCACCAAGGGCGGCGGACCGGTGCCGTTCCGGCCCGGCAAGGCGATGCTCGGCGCCTACCTGGGGCTGGAGGGCAGGTCACTGACCGAGAGCCTGGCGCTGCGCCGCAACCAGCTCGGCCGCGACGAGCGCATCGTGCATGTCTTCTACGACTTCACCGACACATTGCCGCAGGCGGTCGAGGGCCTGCCGGCCAAGGCCACCCCGATGGTGTCCTGGCGCGGCTGCCCGCTCACCGACATCAACTCCGGGGCGAGTGACGCGGTCATCGCCCGGGCCGCGCGCCGGCTCAAGCACCAGGACCGGCCGGTGCTGCTGCGCTGGGGCTGGGAGATGAACGGCGACTGGTACAAGTGGAGTGCCGCGCGCAACGGCAAGGACGGCCAGGCGTACGTGACCGCGTGGCGGCGCCTGCACCGCATCTTCGCCGAGGAGAAGGCCACCAACGTGTCCTGGGTGTGGAGCCCGAACTGGAACTCCGACCCGGCCGCGGAGTGGAACACCTTCGCGGCGCTCTACCCCGGCGACGAGTACGTCGACTGGGTCGGGGTCTCCGGCTACAACCTGCACCGCGAGACCCCGGACAAGCTGTTCGCCGGGATCTACCGGGCCTACGCCGCCCGCAAGCCGATCATGATCACCGAGGTGGGCTCGGTGGACCGGGGCGGCCGCACCAAGGCCGACTGGATCACGCTCTTCGCGCGCTGGGTGGAGGCGCACCCGGGGGTGGGCGCGGTGACCTGGTTCGACACCGACACCCACCCCGGGTACGAGGAGAAGTGGCGCATCGACACCGACGCCGAGTCGCTGGCGGCGTACAAGGCGATGGCGGCGAGCGCGCGGTTCAGCGGCTAGCCTTCTCGGCCGCCTCGATCGCGTTGCGGAACAGCATCGCCACGGTGGTCGGGCCCACGCCGCCGACCCGCGGGGTGATCGCCCCGGCGACCCGCGCGACCTCCTCGGCCACGTCCGGCAGCAGCCGCCGGCCCTCGTAGCGCACCCCGGCGCCGACGACGGTCGCGCCCGGCTTCACGTGCTCGGGCTGGATGATGCCGGGCACACCGGCCGCGGCGATGAGAATCTCGGCCCGCTGGGTGTAACGCTGCCAGTCCGGCACGCCGGTGTGCACGACCGTCACGGCGGCGTTCGCGGTCGGCCGCTTCTGCGCGAGCATCATGGCCAGCGGGCGGCCGATGGTCGCGCCCCGGCCCAGGATGACCACCTCACGGCCGGCGACCGGCACGTCGTGGTACGCCAGCAGCGCCTCGATGCCGGCCGGGGTGCACGGCCGGGGCCCGGGCAGGCCCACCGACAGCCGGCCCAGGTTGAGCGGGTGCATGCCGTCGACGTCCTTGTCCGGGTCGACGGTCAGCAGCGCGGCGTCGTAGTCGATGTGTGCGGGCGGCGGGTACTGGATCAGCAGGGCGTGCACGGCCGGGTCGGCGTTGAGCTGGTCGATCGCCCGCAGCAGGTCGTCCTGCGTCGCGTCCGCGCCCAGGTGCACGTGCGGCGAGACGAAGCCCAGCTCGGCGGCCTGGCGCTGCTTGATCCGGATGTATCCGGCGCTGGCGTCGTCGTCGCCGACCAGCACGGTCGCCAGCGACGGCTGGACGCCGGCCTCGCGCAGCTTCGTCACGCGCTGCGCGACGTCGGCCAGAACCTCGTCGGCCACCGGCTTGCCGGGCAGCAGCCTTGCTTCATGCTCTACGGACATACAGCTTCCACTCCGGCGTGGGCACCCAGGCGGACGGCCCCCACGGCGAGCTCCCCGATGGTGGTCCCCATCCTCGATGCCGCCAGTCGCGTGTCCGCGTCAGTCTACGGCGCTGATGTAGAGGGTGCGGTAGGCGGTGGTGTCCCCGAACCGGTAGAGGCTCACCCGCATCCGCTGCGCTCCGGGCAGGCTCAGCGCTTCGCTCCAGGTCCCGTCCCCGGTGACCGGGACCGTGCGCTTGACCGTCGCGGCCCCCGACGGGCCGGTCACACTGAGCGAGTACGGCCCGTCCGAGGCGACCAGCCCGGTCGCCGACACCCGCACCGTACGGTTCCCGGCCGCGTTGACCGGACCCGGCGGTGTCGCCGACAGCGCGGTCACGACGGTGTCGTGCGTGGCCCGCGACGTGGTGAACGACAGCCAGCTCGCCCCAGCCAGCACGGCTGCGACCGCCACCAGCGGCAGGAACTGGCGTAGCAGACGCCGGCGCCGGGCCTTCTCCTCGGCGGCGGCGCGCTGCTCGTCCGCCTCCAGCACCGCGGGCACGATCGACATCACCACCGTGTTGGCCTCGGCCATGCCGTTCAGCGGAAGCCGTACGGTGTGGTCGCCGACGCCGATCCGCACCAGCTTCTCGCCGACCGGCCGGGGTTGCGGCTCCGCGCTGTCCGCCGCGCGCACCCGGCGCGGCGGCAGCAGCCAGGTGGCGAGCACCGCCGCCAGCGTCACCCCGACGGTGGCCACGGTCCAGGCGAGCCGGTCGATGCGCAGGCCCACGACGTGGATGGCCAGCCCGGCGACGATCAGCACGCCCATGCTCAGCGCGGGGGTCAGCACCGTACGCTCGACCGCGGTCAGCGCCCGGCGGCGGAACAGCACCCCCAGCAACGCCATCCCGGGCAGGACGAAACCGAGCAGCAGCCCGCCGGCGATGGCCAGGGCCTGCGGCGCGAACAGGACCGCGGCACCGGCGGCGACGGCCAGTCCGGCCACGACCCGGGAAAGCAGAATGCTCACTGGACCCCCGTCCGATAGATGCGGACAGTGCCGTTGTCGTAGAGCCGGTCCATCCCGGCCAGCGAGTCGAACTTGCCGAGCTGCCCGACGGTCAGCGGCGAGGTGATCTGCCCGGAGCGCGGGTCGCTCTCGAAGTACGCGCCGCTCTCCGGCAACTGGGTGCTCAGCCGCCGGTCCACCACCAGGTACTGCACATGGACGCGCTGCACCAGGTCGTCCTGCTCCAGCCCCCACACGTCGGCGTAGTACAGGGACCCCACTTCGCGTACGGGGTCCTGGCGGCCGTACGTGGAAGCCAGCGAGACCGACGTCGCGTCGCCGCCGACCCGGTTGCCCGGGCCCAGCGTGGTGCGCTGCCAGTCGGCCGAGGCCACCCCGTACGCGTCGACCGACCGCTCGTACCCGCCGGCCAGGTACGGCCCCGGCAGGATGGAGGCGATCGGCGGCCAGCCGCCGGCCCGCGCCCCGATCATCAGCAGCGTGATCATCGCCGAACCGGCCGCGACCCGGCTGTACAGGTTCCAGCCGCCCGGCATGACCACGTCGATGGCGGGCGCGGCGGCCCGCCAGCGGTGCCCGAACTCGTCCTTGGCCGGGATCAGCTGCACGCCCCGGACCAGCCCGATCGCGGCCAGGATGGAGATCGGGATGTAGGTGAACGTGGACAGCCGCCCGGCGATCTCCGGACCGTTCTGCCCCAGGAACCGCACCCCGTTGCCGGCGAAGAACACCATCCCGCCGACGACCGCGGCCCACCGCCACCAGTCCCGGTCCCGGCGGTGCACCATGTCGCGGGTGACCGCGAGATAGAGCACCAGCAGCCCGAGCAGGCCGGCGCCCTGCACCACGAGCTGACCCACGGAGACGGGCGCGCTGGTCGAGGCCGGGTCGCTCTCGGCGGACAAGAGCTGCGACACGGTACGCACAACCTGGTCGACCGGCTCCTCCAGATAACCGAGGACGTCGGTGGCGACCAGCAGGATCCACGCCGCCACCACGACCGCGGCGGCCCCCGGCATGGCCAGCGCCGACCACCGGCGCGGCTGATCCACGACCAGCTCGGCCACGGCCAGCAGCAGCAGCGTGGCGACCAGGGCGAGCGCGGTGACGTGGTGGCTGACGGTGGTCAGGGCCATCGACACCACGGCCAGCGCGGCGAACATCCGGCCGCCCTCGGCCCGCCACCGGCGTACCGCCCAGATGGTGAGCATGAAGAAGGGCAGGGCGGCGGTCTGGTACAGGAACATCGAGTTGAAGAAGAGGTAGTGCAGGGCGGTCGCGTACGTGGCGCAGGCGACGCCGGCGACGGCCGGGGAGTTGCTGGCCCGCAGCACCACCGCGAACAGCACGCCCACGAACACCAGGTGCGCGATACCGGCGACGATGACGCCGGCGGCCGTGACCGGCAGCCCGGTCATCTCGGCCACGGCGGCCCCGAGCTCGGCGAGACCGGGAAAGTGCTCGGCGGGCGGCAGGGCCGGGTTGGGCCGGAACAGCTCCCCGGACTGCACGATGATCGTGGTGGCCAGCCAGTGCTGCAGCTCGTCGGGGAACCGGAACTGGTCCGGGCTGTACATCCACTTGAGCAGATACTGGTGCAGGGCCAGCCCCATGACGAGCAGGAACGACTCGGCGACCCCGGCCATCCGGCGGCTGAGCAGCCGGACGACGACCGGCGTGAAAACCACGACCTGCCCGACCCAGTACGCGAACTGGGCGTTGCCGGTGCTGACCCGCCCGCCGGCGTAGGCCAGGGCGACCATGAGCACGCCGAGGGCGGAGATGGTCAGGACGGCGGGGGCGTGGCCCAGGTCCAGGGGCTCACGGCGGGCGCGGGCGGGTTTGGGCGTGCGGCCGGGATCGGGCGGGGGAGCGACCTCGGTGCGCTGACCATCACGCCGGCCGGGAACGACGGGGATGACGGCGGTGACGACATCGGTCGGCGGGGCGACGCTGGCGGTCGAGCCGCCGACCGGGATGACGACGGTGTCGTCGGGCCCCCGCAGCGCGATGACCACGGTCTCGTCGCCGGGGTTGGTCTTCGGGGCCTCCGGCAGGGTGAGGATGACCGTGTCTTCGACGGTCGGCTCGATGCGCAGAACGACCGTGTCCTCGAGGTGCGGTCCCTCCTGCTCCGGCTCCTCCTGTGCGGTTCCGGCCTGGTCCGGCTCGCTCTGGTCCGGCTCGCTCTGGTCCGGCTCGGCCTGGTCCGGCTCGGTCCGGATCGGGGCGGCCTGGTCCGGGCTGTTGCCGGTCAGGGTCCCGGAGGGCAGGACCAGCACCGCAGTCGCCTCGGGATCGCTCAGTTCTGGTGTGGTCTCACCCTCAACATCAGCTTCAGGTTCGCGCTCGGACGGAACCTCGACCTCAACCTCAGCTTGAGAGTTCGTGTCATCTTCCGCGCCTTCGACCTGCTTGTTGTCCGGTTCGGTCGCAGCGTCTGCGGTCTCCGGAGTGGGATGTGACTCGCTTTCCGCGGCGGTCTCAACGGGAGCGGCGGCTTCCGGTGCTCGGGCATTTTGGGCCGCGCTCGGCTGCGCCGGCTCGGCCGCTTCCACCGCCGGAGAGGCGTCCGGACCGGTCTCCCTGGGCGGCTCGGTGTCCGTCGCTTCCGCCGGCGAGGCGTTCAGGACGATTTCCGTGGGCGGCTCGGTGTCCGTGCCGGGTCCGGCCTCGGACGCCAATCCTGCCGGGAGTGCCGTTGCCGGCTCCGCCGTGACCGAGCCCACGGGGCCGCGATCGGCGTCGGCCGTCAGGCCGGGCGCGGCCGTCGCGGCGGGCTCGGTGTCGGCCGCGACGGCGGGCTGAGGCGCGGTGTCGGCCGCGGCTGCGGGTTCCGCCGGGGAGTCGCCGGATACTGCGGACTCCGGTTCCGCGCCGGCTGTGGTTGCGGATTCCGCTTCCGCGCCGCCTGTGGTTGCGGATTCCGGTGGGGCGTCGCCCGTGGCGGTCGGTTCCGCTTCGGCGTGGCCGGCGGCTGCGGGCTCCGCTTCGGCGTCGCGGATGGCTGCGGGCTCCGCGTCGACGCGGGCGGTGGCTGCGGGCTCCGCTTCGGCGTCGCCGCTGGCTGGGGGTTCTGGTTCTGCGCCGGCTGCGGTTGCGGGTTTAGGTTGGTTGTCAGCCGCGGCTGCCGGTGCGGTTTCGACGTCGCTCGCGGCGGTCGGGCCGGCAGCAGCCGTGGCTGCGCCCGCTGACACGGTTTCGGCTCCGGCGGAAGCGTCCCCGACAACGCCGCCGGGCGCCGCGGCGACGTCGCCCGCGGGCACCTGAGCACCGGTCGCGTCCGGCGCTTCCGGCTCGTCCGCGACCTCGGGCCACGGCTCCTCGATGCTCGGCTCATTGCTCGCCGTCGCCACCACCGCGTCGTCGTCCCGGGTCGGAGCGGGAGCCGTCACCGCGGCGGGGATCACGACCTTGGGCACCCCCGACGTGGTCTGGATGTCAGCCACCGCCGGTCCGGACGCGTCGGCACCGGACGGCGCCGCCGGGCGTACCCGGGCCGTCCCGCGCGCCGGCCGCGCCCCGCCGCCTTCCTGGCCGGGCCGGCTCTGCCCCGGCCGGTTCTGGCCCTGGGTCGGCCGGTCCGAGACGGCCTGATCCGAGCGGGGCTGCTCGGAAGAGGGCTGGTCGTGCTGCGGCCGATCCTGCGTCCGGGTCGGTTCGGGCGCGCGCTGGTCGGCCGCGCGCTGGTCCGCCATGTGCTGGGCCTCCGTGGCGTCGGGGGACTCGTACTGCTGGATGGACGTCATCGGGGTCGCCGGGCGCAGCACCGGCCCGTTGTCCGGTTCGCCGGGTTCCGGGGTCGGGTGCGCGCTCAGCATGCGGCGGCCACCCCGGTCGGTCGAGCCGGGGTGGCGTACGCATTTCCGACCGATCGCCACATCTGCTTCCTCCTGACCGAGAATGCCCGGTCCGGGGGGAAGTTTCCGGTGAACGGCTGAGTCGCCACGATCAGCGGCCGCTCCGGGCCTTGGCCCGGGCCGCCCGGCGGCCCTTCAGGTAGGCGCGCGGTCCCGCCAGCATGCCCTTGCGGTTCGCCGTCAGCAGTTCCCGCGGGAAGTCCTCGCGCAGCGTCGACACCCGCAGGCTGTCCTTGCTGGTCAGGTCGCGCAGGGCGCCCGGGGCCAGCTTGAGCAGCGGCCAGAGCAGGCCGGGCCGCTTGAGCAGCAGGCTGGTGTACGCGGCGGTCAGCCCGGCGCCGTAGCCGACCATCTGCTTGTGCAGTCCTTCGAGGTCGCGCCGGTGGTAGTGGTGGGTGACCGCCGTGGGCTGGTAGACGATCGTGCCGCCGCTGATCAGTACCTGGGTGAACGCCAGGGTGTCCTCGGAGCCCATCGCCGGGGTGCCGGCGCCCAGGGCGGTGTCCCAGCCGCCGATGCTCTCGATGACGCCGGCCCGGAACGTCATGTTGGCGCCGGTGCCGAACGGCGGCAGCGGGTACAGCGGGCTCTGGATGTGCGCGGTCGCCGGGCTGAACACGTCGGGCCGGAAACCGCGGCCCTTGCTGTGCCCGCCGAACTGCTCGAACCACAGCTGGGCCCGGGTCTCCAGTTCGGCCGGGACGATCACGCCGGAGACCACGTCGGCCTCCGGGTGCTCGACCAGTGCGCGGGCGACCTCGGCCAGCCAGTTGACGTCGGCGTACTCGTCGTCGTCGATCCAGGCCATGATCTCGCCCGGCGCGGCCGCAACCGCGGCGTTGCGGGCGAAGGACAGGCCGGCCCGCGGCTCCTTCAGGTAGGTGACCGGGCCGCGGCGGGCCGCCGAGCGGACGACCTCGGCGGTCGCGTCGGTGACCGGCGCGTTGTCGACGACCAGGATCTTGAAGTCGGGGTAGGCCTGCGCGAGCAGGCTGTCCAGGCATCGGGCCAGGGCGCCGGGCCGTTCCCGGGTGCAGACCACCACGGTGATCGGCGGGGCGTCGGCCAGCACCGCGCGGCGGCGGGCCAGGAACGCCGGCTCGGTCGCCGGCGTGATGCCGTCGATCGGCAGCGCGGACAGGCCCAGCTCGGCGAGCCGGGGCGCCAGGGCGGTGCCGAGCTCGGCACGGATCGCGGCCGCCAGGTCGGCGGGCCGCAGACCCTGCTCCGGTACGTCGGTGAGCACAGTCCCCAGCGGTTCGGTGAACAGCCGGACCAGTACCCAGGCCTGGAGCACGCGCCGGCCGTCCGGGCCCACCGCGGCGACCGCCGGCAGCGGGTCGGACAGTTCCAGGTCGAGCACCGTGGCGGGCAGCACCTCGCCGCTGGGCTCGAACGCGGGCGCGGTGATCATCTCGTCGGTGCGCTGCGCCGGCACCCACACTTTGCCGTTCACGCCGGCCCCGTTCACCCCGGCGGTCATCGGGTCGCTCCGGCCGTGACCGTGCGGCGGGCGGCGACGGTCTCGACGACCCCGCCGACCCCGGCCGCGGCGACGCCGGCCAGCACCCCGCCGGCCTTGAGCGCGTAGTGGGCGCCCCGGCCACGGGTGGCCGCGACGAGGTTGCGGACCACCGCCCGCGGTAGTGAGCGCAGGTAGTCGCGTTCCGAGCCGAGGCTCTCCGAGCCGTCCAGCAGACCGGCCATGGCGACCTTGCCCCGTCCCTCGGCGTAGCAGCGGCGCAGGAAGAAGCCGAAGGTCGAGCTGCTCGCGGGCACCTCGTGGCGGATCAGTGCGGCGGGCACGTACATCCAGCGGCCGCCGGCCAGCGCGCTCATCCGCAGGCACAGCTCGGTGTCCTCGGGCCGGTTCTGGCTGCCGAGCTTGCCGAAGCCGGTCCGGAAGCCGCCGACCGACAGGAACGTGTCGCGGCGCACGATCATGCTGGCCGACCACACGTTGCGCACCGGCGCGGTGGTCGTCGGCATCCCCGCGTACGAGCCGCCGACCGCCCAGAGGAACTCCTCGGGCATCCAGTTCGGCTTCGGGCCCTCCCAGGCCGGGTCGATGCCGCCGCCCGCGCCGACCACCGCCGGGTCCGCCGCCAGCGGCTCGACCAGGAGCTCCAGCCACTGCGGGCAGGCCACCGTGTCGTCGTCGAGGAACGCGATCAGCGAGGTGCTGGTGTGGAACGCCCCGGTGTTGCGGTTGCCGGACACGCCCTGGGCGTACAGGTTCTCCAGGACGGTCACGCCGGCCAGGTCGCGCCGGGCCCGGCGGAACAGCGCCGGGTTGTGGTCGACCACGACGACGATCTCGGCCGGGGCGTACGTCTGCGACCGGGCCGAGGCGATGGTGCGCACCAGGGCGTTCCAGCGCTGCTCGGTGTGGGTCGGGATGACGATGCTGACGGCGGGGCGGGGGGTGGGTTCCACGCGGGGGCTCCTCGGGACAGGTGGGGGACGCGGACTGGGGGCGGGAGAGCTCAGTCCTCGCGGGTGGCGCGCGACTGCAGCGCCTTGATGTCGTCGGTGCGGCGGGTGCCGACGTCCTCGCGGCGCAGGCCCCGGTTGAGGTGCGCGACGTGCTGGCGGGGGTCACCGGCCGGGGCGACGCCGGCGACCGGCGGGCGGTTGACGACCTTGTTCAGCGCGTGCACCGGCGCGGTGTTGGCCGGGGTGGCGGTCGGGTGCTGGTGCAGGATGACGCCGGTGCCCTGGCTGCCGTTGCGGCGCTGACGGCGCATCCGGCCGTACTCGCTGAAGATGGTGCGCAGCACCCGGAAGCCGTCCCGGAACGTGTTCAGGTTGCTCTGGCCGTGGATGCGGGCGTGCTCGACGCTGCCGACCTCGCCGACCTTCATCCCGTCGGCGGCGGCCCGAATGTTGATCATGGTTTCGATCTCGAACCCGTCGCCCCAGAGCTTGCTGCCGTCGGTGGGCCGCGGCAGGGCCGGGTCGGGCAGGGCCAGGGTCGGCACGACCCGGCGCCAGAAGGCGTTGTAGCCGTAGCAGAGGTCGGTGAACCGGGTCTTGAACAGGACGTTCACCACCAGGTTGAGGCCGTCGTTGCCGAGCTTGCGCAGCTTGGTGATGTCGTGGCTGTGCCCGCCCTTGTCGAAGCGCGAGCCCTTGACGAAGTCGGCGCCGGCCACCAGCTCGGCGACGAAGCTCGGGATCTCGGCCGGGTCGGTCGAGCCGTCGGCGTCGATCATCACGATGATGTCGCCCGTGCAGGCGGCGAAGCCGCAGGCCAGGGCGTTGCCCTTACCGGTACGGGTCTGCTGCACGATCACCACGTCCGGGCGCAGCTCGCGGGCCACGGCGACCGTGCGGTCCCGGGATCCGCCGTCGACCACGATCACCTCGTCGATGCCGTCGGGCAGTTTGGCGAACACGTGCGGCAGGTTCCGCTCCTCGTTCAAGGTCGGAATCACGACGCTTACGGTCGGTGACGGCTGCCCGTTACTCGGCGTGTTTCCCGAGGTCGTGGAAAGCTGCATGTCGGTCCCTTCGGGGGCGGCAGTTGCGACGTAATCGGCGGTTTCCGGGGAGGGAAACGCAGGTCGCTCGCTTCTGCCGCCAAATCTAGCAACACGCTACGTAGCGTCAACTAACCAAAGGGCCAGGGTGACGATGCCCGTGCGGTGAACCCTGACCAATCGAATGACCTGGGGTTATTCACATGGGCAACAAGATCGTACGCAAGCCCCAGTCGTCACAACCAGTAACGGACACCAGGGCAGTGCAGGCCGGAGAGAGGCGTCGCGGCGCCATTGCGGGCCATTCGATGGATCCGGGGCAGCGAAGGGGGCATAGTCCAAATGTCGGATAACGCCGAGTGATCCGAATCACTCTCGGTAATGTGACGCGCTGTAATTCCTCGGGTGCAAACGGGTTAGATCTGGGGCGGGGCGGTGCCCGGGGCGATCGATGGATAAATTGTCCCGGTGACGTCCGAGCCGGCTCCGCGCCGTACCGCACGGTCGTCGACACCGTGGGTGATCCGGTGACGGCGACCGACGCGCTGTGTGTCTGCGGCCATCAGCGATCCGCCCACGAGCACCATCGCGCCGGCACCGAATGCACCTTCTGCGGCCCCGAGGTGTGCCCGCGTTACCGCCGTCGTCGCTGGTGGCGCCGGCGCGCCTGACCGGGGATCCAGGAGCACCGCGGGGGAGTGGTCGGGCCCCGGGCGGGTACCTACCCTGCTCACGGTGTGGACACCGGGTCGCGAAAACCTACTGTCCCTGTAGGCTAACTTCTACTTCGCGGGGCGCCGCGCACCTCGCCGGGTGGCGCCGCCGCACCGTACGAGGAGGTAGCCCCTATGCCGCTCCCGGACTTCCTGATCGCCGGCGTTCCCAAAGCGGGCACCACGGCCCTGCACGCCGCGCTGGTCCGGCATCCTCAGCTCTACCTGTCCAAGGTCAAGGAGCCGAAGTTCTTCCTCTCCGACGGGCCGCCGCCCAGGCTCGGCGGGCCGGGCGACGTGCAGACCTACCAGGAGCACGTGTGGCGCCGCGCCGACTACGAGGCGCTGTTCGCGCCCGCGCCGCCGGGCACGCTGCGGGGCGAGGCCACCCCCTTCTACCTGTACGACCTGGACGCCCATGACCGCATCCAGGCCCTGGTCCCGGAGGCCAAGCTGATCCTGCTGCTGCGCGACCCGGTGGACCGGGCCCACTCCAACTGGACCCACCTGTGGAACGCGGGCCTGGAGCCGGAGGCCGACTTCCTCACCGCCTGCCGGGCCGAGGAGCAGCGCAGGGCGGACGGCTGGGCCGACTTCTGGCACTACATCAGCCTCGGGCTCTACGGCCGCCAGGTGCAGCACCTCTACAAGGTGTTCGCGCGCGAGCAGATCCTGCTGCTGCGGTACCGCGAGCTCAAGGACGCGCCCGCCGCCACCCTGGACCGGGTCTGCGACTTCCTCGGCGTGCCGGCCGGCGTGCTGCGCGAGATCCCCCGGGAGAACGTGAACCGCCACGTCGTCGAGGACAACGGCGTCAACCGGGTGCTGCGCGGACTGCTGCGGGCCGGCGGGCGGTTCGGCCACCGGTTCCCCGTACCGCTGCGCCTGGCCGCCCGCGGCCCGATCCTGACCGTCCTGCACCGCAAGCAGGGCACCCGGCCGGTGACCACCCCGCAGGAGCGTGCCGCGCTGCTGCCCCTGTTCGTCGACGACATAGCGCTGCTGCAGGACGTGACGGGCGAGAGCTACGACGACTGGCTCTCCGTGGACCGACACGCCCGCGCCCGGTGACCTGCCGGGGAATCCCTATATTCCCCATAGATGATGCAAACTTGACCCGATACTCTTCGCTGTGTCGCTGACGCCACGAAACGGAGCCGCCTTGTCCATCGGAACTCAGGCCCTGCCGCTGCCTCGCTGGGAAGACGCCACGGTGGTGGTGGAGCCGCCCGGTGACGAGCCGGGAGCGTGGGCCGGCGCGCCGTCCTCGATCGTCGCGGACGGTGAGGTCTATTTGGCGTACAGGTTGCGCCTGCCGATCGGTGAGGGCCGGGGCATCGCCAACGTCGTCGCCCGTTCGGCCGACGGCCTGCACTTCACGGTCGTGGCCGAGGTGGGCAAGGACGCCTTCGGTGCCGAGTCGCTGGAACGCCCGGCGCTGGTCCGCACCCCGCAGGGCCGGTGGCGGCTCTACGTCAGTGCCGCCACCCCCGGGACCAAGCACTGGCGCGTCGACCTGCTCGAGGCCGACACCGCGGCGGGGCTGGCCACTGCCACCCCGCGCACGGTCCTGGCCGGCGACGAGACGGTCGGCGTCAAGGATCCGGTGCTGCACCTCGACGAGGCCGGCTGGCACCTCTGGGCGTCGGTGCACCCGCTCGAGTCGTGGGACGACGCCGACCGGATGACCACGGAATACGCGACCAGTCCCGACGGCGTGCACTGGAGCTGGCGTGGCACGGCGCTGGCCGGTCGGGCGGGCCGGTGGGACGCCCGCGGCGTGCGCGTCTCGTCGGTGTCGGTCGACGGCGACTCCATCGTGGCGGCGTACGACGGCCGGGCCACCGCGGGGGAGAACTGGGAGGAGCGCACCGGCACGGCTCGCGGTGTGCGCCTGCCGGACGGCAGCTTCGGCGAGCTGACCGCGGAGGACGGCGAGCCGGTGGGCAGCCCGTACGCCCCCAACGGCCTGCGCTACCTGAGCCTGGTGACGATGCCCGACGGCCGCCGGCGCATCTACTACGAGGCGACCCGCCAGGACGGCGCCCACGACCTGCGCACCGAACTCGCCTACTGAGACTGTGAGAGACGGGTCACGAACGCCGGGCCCGGCTCGCCGCTCATGATCGACCTGCCCTAGCGTCGATCACATAACGCCCGGTCTCCGGGGCCCGCCACCATCACCGGCGGATCAGTACCGAGAGACCGTCCATGGCGGAGCCCGTCCCACGAGGACGCGCTCCGCCATGTCTGTCGTGCCGGTGTCTGCGGACCCCGGCGGCCAGCACCGCGCGCAAGGGTGCGAGGTGCTCGGTGTCCGGCGGCAGGTCGAGCCCGTTCAGCAGGGCGAGCGCCGCGTCCGGCTCCAGGTCGCCGTAGCTGTCGTGGTAGCCGCCCAGCAGGGCCTGGAGCACCGCCGGCGCCAGCTCCGGCACGATCGCGGCGGCCTGCAGCACGTCGTGTTTGCGGTCCCACGGCACCGGGCCGGAATGGTCCAGGACCCTGGCCGCCCGGCGGTGCAGCGGCCCGGTGGCGAGCTCGCGCAGCCGTCCCTGCTCCCGCAGCTCGCGGACGTCGTCGCCGATGACGGCGGCGAAGGCGAACTCGACGGTCGCGCGGTCCTCGAACCAGTCGACCCACAGCGAGTACGGCACCTGGGCGAGCGGTTCGGTCCTCTCCAGGCGCTGCCGGTAGCCGGCCCAGAAGGCCGCGGTCACCGCCGGGTCGTCCTGCTCGGCCAGGAAGACGTTCAACGCGAAGGTCACCCAGTACTCGTCGACCAGATCGAGTAGGCCGAGCCCGTTCCGCAGCCGGTCCAGCGGGGCCGGCTCGTCGTCGGAGAGGACCGCCTCGGCCCATTCATGGGCCAGCTCGTTGTCGGTCAGCTCCCGGTCACCGGAATGATCCGTCTCCAGCCAGCGGCCCGGGGCCAGGGGAGTGATCCCGTGCTCCGCCAGCCACTGCAGGGTGCCGACCGCCTCGGGAGTACGCATCCGGCGAGTATGGCCAGGCGCCGTCGGCCGGACCACCGGATATCCGCCGGACAGCGCGTCATGCTGAGCCGCCGACTGACTACATTGCGTGATGTCGTCCCGGGGCGGCGCCAGATATAACCGGGCTGCACCCCTGAAGTGACGCAGGGTGACGAGATGGTCAGTGATCCGTACCACTGCGACTATTCGGACATCAGTGGTTCCGATCCGTCTCTGCTGGTCAGGGCCCCCGCGTCCGGCTTTCCTGTCGTCCGTCCGGACGCTGCCCGATTCCGTGCTGCTGGGCGAATCCTGTGAGGCGAGATAGACCTGATGGGGTGCCTGTGCCGTGACCCCGCACGTTCGGGCAGGCGGGCATGGCCGCCCGGTCAGCGGCACCGCAGCTCAGCGGTCAGTTGACCCTGCGTAGCGCTGCGGTAGATTTGGTGACAGAAGCGAGCGAGTCAGGCTTCTCCCCCAAAAGCCTCATACGCTGCGCAACTGTCACCCCGAAGGAACCGACATGCCGCTCCCCGCGACCCAGGCCACCACCAAGAGTGATGACATGCGGTCACAGTCGGTGAAGGGCCGCGCTCCCAAGCCGCCGGTGCGGCCGCGGCCCAGCACGGCTCCCTCGTGGTGACCCGCACCGCCACCGCCCCGCTCCCGATCCCCCGCACCCGGAAGGCCCCGCCGACATGCTGGATTTCAAGGACCTCGCCCCGACCATCACCCGCCAGCGCATGGTCGTCGAGGGGTACCCGACGTTCGTGATCACCGACGAGCACATCAAGGACTACTTGAAGAAGCTCTCGGACGTGACCGACATGATCACGATCATCGAGCCGGTCACCCACGTCAGCGACCTGTACGGCTGGGCCGGCTGGATCCACTGGGAGACCTCCGGCGCGCACTTCTACTCCTGGGAACGCCCGATCTCGTTCTTCAGCGTGGACATCTACACCTGCAAGGCCTTCGACCCGCAGACGGTCATCAACTTCACCAAGGAGTACTTCCGCACCACCGAGCTCGTCGCCAAGGAGTTCTGAGCATGGGCCCGACGACGACCGCCCGCTACGACCTGGACCCGGCCGCGGCGCGGCGTATCACCGCGGAGTTCCTGGCCGCGCACCCCACGAGCGGCCGGTTCGTGACGGCGGTCGTCGGGCCGGACAGCGACCTGGCCGGAGTCGGCCGGGCCCTGGAACGCCAGGTCTTCTCCGAGACCTTCGGCAACGACGCCACGGTGATGGCCGCCGAGTACGGCCCGTACGAGGCGCGCAGCCTGTTCTTCGTGGTCATCGACCGTAAGCGCGGCGTGCCGGCCGGCGTGGCCCGGATGATCGAGAGCCGCGGCGCCGGGGTCAAGACCGTCGACGACGCCCCGCCGCACGTCGGCGCGGACGTCGCCACCATCCTGGCCGCGCACGGCATGACCGGCGAGAAGGTGTGGGACTGCGCCACCCTCGCGGTCCTCCCGCAGTACCGCGGCCGCCGGTCGGCGCTGCTGGTCAGCACGATGATCTACCGCACCTTCCTGGTCATGGGCCGGCGCCACGGCGTACGGCACGCGGTGTCGATGCTCGACAAGGGCGCGTACCGCAATCTCAAGCTCATCGGCGTGCCGATGCGGACGCTGGCGGACTCGGGACCGTTCGAGTACCTCGGCTCGGCCGAGAACCGCGCCGTCCACATGGACTTCCCGGCCATCGAGGCCGCCGTGCGGGAACAGGCCGCGCGGATGCGCCGAGCCGCCCGGCCCGGCCTGGCCGCGCTGCGCCGCGACGGCGTGCGCAAGCTGCTCACCAAGCGGGTCGCGGCCGGCGTCTCGCTGCGCATCGGTACGGGCCGGGACGTCGACGACCACATCGTCGTCGTGCCGGGTGAGCAGGGCGTGTTCCACCTCGACCCGATCACCTGATGCCCGCGGGGAGCGTTTGCCCTGCCGGAGGCGGGGGTACGTCGCCTGCAACCTCGAGGGGGGCGAACTCGCGGTGACGGAACAGGGGGCGGCAATGCGGACGCTGGGCGGGCGGTATCAGCTCCAGCAGCGCATCGGCATCGGCGGTATGTCCGAAGTGTGGCGTGGACACGACCAGGTGCTGGACCGGCCCGTCGCCGTCAAGATCATGGCGCCCGCGGTCGAGGGCACGCTGGGTGAGGTCAACGGCGTCGACCTGGTCCGCACCGAGGCGCGCTCGGCCGCCCGGCTGGCCCATCCCAACGTCGCCGGGGTGCACGACTTCGGCACGTCGTTGTCGCCGGGCCGCGAGGTGCCGTACATCGTCATGGAGCTGGTCGACGGGCAGACGCTCAGCGAGCACCTCGGCGCCGGGCTCTTCGACTGGCGCATCGCCGTACGGGTCTGCGCCGAGGTCGCGGCCGCTCTGGCCGCCGCCCACGCCGAGCACGTCGTGCACCGCGACATCAAGCCGGCCAACATCATGCTGACCCCGGCCGGGGCCAAGGTCCTGGACTTCGGCATCGCGGCGGCGGTCGGCAGCCACGACCCCGACCCGGACGGCCCGGTCATGGGCACGCCGGCCTACGTCGCCCCGGAACGCTTCGAGGGACTGCCCGCGACCCCGGCCTCGGACATGTACTCCCTCGGCGTGCTGCTCTACCACTGCCTGTCCGGGCGGCTGCCCTGGCAGGCGGCCAGCCACACCGAGCTGGTCGAGGCCCAGCGCCACCGCGACCCGGACCCGTTGCCGGCCATCGAGGGCATGGCGCCGGAGGTGCTCGACCTCTGCTCGCGTTGCCTGCACCGGGACCCGGCCGAGCGGCCCACCGCCCTGGTGGCCGCCCTGCTGCTGGCCGAGGCCGTGGACGCGCGGGTCTACGTGCCGCTGGTGGACCTCAGCTCGGTCATGCCCCGGCCCTCGCGGGTGTCGGCCTGGGACGAGCGCGCGGCCGAGGCCCCGACGAACATGGCGCTGCCGGCCGAGGCCGAGCCCGACACCTCGTACCTCGGTGACCGCCCGGGCCGCCACCGGGCCGGCTGAGCCGGCCCGCCCGCTTCAGCCGCCGATGCGCCCGGCCAGCCAGCGCGGATAGCTCGTGCGGGTGATCGTCCGTTCGGGATGCGCGAGCACGTGCCGCACGAAGCCGGCCCGTTCGTCGTCCAGCTCCGCGAGCTGCCCGGCCGGCGGCGCGACGTGGCGCAGCAGGCCGGCGTACATCCAGTCCTTGCACCGGTACGGCCGCCGCAGCGCCGCCATCGTCAGCTCCGCGAGATCGGCCTCCTGCTCGGCCGGCACCCCGTCGCGGATGAAGTCGCGCAGCACCACCTCCTTGGTGGTCCACGGCGAGCAGCCCCACGACCGGCGCAGCTCCGGCAGGAAGCGCTCTTCCCAGCGCAGGTAGAGCACGGCGTAGGGCGCGTAGTGGGCCCGCACGGCCGGGTCCTGGGCCGCGCAGAACGCGCCGATCAGGCCGTCGAGGGTCAGGTCGAGGCGGCGCTGGGCCGTGTGCACGACGGCCCGGTTGAAGCCCTGCCGGAGCACGATGTGGTCGGCGCGCCGCCGCGACTGCCACGCCTCGGCCAGCAGCGCGTCGTGCCGGGCCAGCGCGGCCGCGCGCCGGGCGTCGTCGGGGGAGACCAGGCCGAAGAGCCACGGCTGGTCGTCGGGGAGCGCGCGCACTGCCGCAGCATGTCAGGTATGAGCCCGGGCCGCCCGGCGGGAGCGCTCCGCGCGGCGGCCCGGGACACCTCTCAGCCGCTGCGCGGGACCACCACGACCGGCCGCCGGGCCCGGCGCATCAGCCGCGCCGACACCCCGCCGAGCAGCACCCGCCGGGCCGGCCCGTAGCCGCGGGAGCCGCAGAAGAGCACGTCCACGTCCTCCAGGTCGGCGAGCGACTCCACCACGTCACCGGTACGGACCTCCCAGTCCGCCTCGACCCCGGCGACCGTCTCCGCCGCCCGGGTCAGCGACAGCTCGTAGGTCTCCCGGGCGGTGTCCAGGAACGCGTGCTCGGCGTCCTGGCCGACCAGGAACGGCAGCGTCGCGTCGGCCTCGGCGACGACGGTGTAGAGCCGCAGCGGGCTGCCCGTCCGCCGGGCCAGCCGGGCGGCCGTCTCGAGCGCCGCGCGGCCGTCGGGCGTGTCCACGTACGCGACGCCGATGCGGCCCACCGCACCCGGCGGCGTCTGCATCCCGGCCGGGGCGACCGCGACCGGGCAGAGGCTGCCGGCCAGCAGCCGGTCGGCGGTGCTGCCGGCGAAGAGGCGGTGTTTCGGGCCGGCCCGGCCCGAGCCCACCACGATCGTCTCGGCCGACAGCTCCTCGGCCAGGTCGTGCAGGCCGTGGGCGGCCGAGGTGGAGGCGACGACCCGGTAGGTGACGTCACTGTGGTCGCCACTCAGCACGGACCGGGCCTGGTCCAGCACCGCCTCGGCGGCCCGGTGCCGGTCGGCCACCCACTCGGCGTCGACCCGGCCCGAGCCGAGCGCGGACGGCGCCGGGTGCACCACGGCCACCACCAGCGGCGCGCCCAGCGTCGTCGCGGCCCACCGGCCGAACACCAGCGCGTCCTCCGCGGAGGGGCCGCCGTCCACCCCGACGACCACCGGGGCGGCGGCCGGGGCGGTCACCGCTGGTCCCCGGGCGGCGTGTCGGGCGTGGTGTCGCGGGCCCAGCTCGGTGTCCCGCCGTCGTCCGGGCGAGCGGTGCGCAGCTTGGAGTGGCGGTAGCCGTACAGGAAGTAGATGGCCAGGCCGAGGACCAGCCAGACGACGAACCGGATCCAGGTGCTCAGCGGCAGGTCCGACATCAGGTAGACGGCGAACAGCACGCCGACGATCGGCAGCACCGGCGACCACGGCACCCGGTACGGCCGCGGCATCTCCGGCCGGGTCCGGCGCAGGATGATGACGCCGATGTTGACCAGGACGAACGCGAACAGCGTGCCGATGTTGACGAGCTTGACGATCTCGGACAGCGGCACCAGCGCGGCGAGGATCGCGATCAGCACGCCGAGGCCGATGGTGAGCCGGGCCGGGGTCCCGTACCGCTGGTTGACCACGGCGAAACGCTGCGGCAGCAGGCCGTCGCGGCACATGGCGAAGAAGATGCGGGTCTGGCCGTACAGGATGACCAGCACCACGCTGGTGATCGCCACGACCGCGCCCAGCGCCAGGATCGACGCCGCCCAGCTGATCCCGGCCCCCTGGTCCAGGGCCGCGGCCAGCGGCGCGTCGGTGGCCTCGAGCTGCGCCGGGCTGGCGATGCCGATGGCGCCGACCGCGGTCAGCACGTAGAAGATCGTGCAGATGATCAGCGAGCCGATGATCGCCAGCGGCAGGTCGCGGGCCGGGTTGCGGGCCTCCTCGCTGCCGGTGGAGACCGCGTCGAAGCCGATGTAGGCGAAGAAGATGATCGCCGCCGCCGCGGTGACCCCGTCGACGCCGCTCGGGGCGAACGGCTGGAAGTTGCCGGTGCCGAAGTTGAACAGCGCCACCACGATGAAGAACAGCAGCACCGACAGCTTGACGCCGACCATCACCAGGTTGACCCGGGCGCTCTCGGTGACGCCCCGCACCAGCAGGGCGGTGATCGCCAGCACGATGAAGACGGCGGGCAGGTTGAAGATGCCGCCGTCCTCGGGTGACTTGGCGATCGCGTCCGGCAGGGCCACCCCGAACGCCGAGTCGAGGAAGGCGTTGAGATTGCCGCCCCAGCCGACCGCGATGGCGGCCACCGAGACCCCGTACTCCAGGATCAGGTCCCAGCCGATGATCCAGGCCACGATCTCGCCCAGGGTCGCGTACGTGTAGGTGTAGGCGCTGCCGGAGACCGGGATGGACGAGGCCAGCTCGGCGTAGGACAGCGCGGAGAACGCGCACGCCACCGCGGCGAGCACGAAGGAGAGGATCACCGCCGGGCCGGCCACGCCGGCCCCCTCGCCGATGACCACGAAGATGCCGGTGCCGATGATGGCGCCGACGCCCATGGCGGTCAGCTGGGTGGCGCCGACGGCCTTCTTCAGGCCGTGGCCTTCCTCGGTGGTCTCGGAGATCAGCGAGCGGACATCGCGGATCGCGAAGATCCCCGGCCTTCGGTTCGAGCCTGTGACCATGCTGGGTCCACCCTCCACATGCCTCGGCGGCCGCGTGGAGACCGCCGTCGTGGACACCTCCCCGGCCGCGCCCCGGGAGTGGCCGGATGCGAGCGGGTGCATCGGTGACCACCGCTGTCACCGTGGCCGCTCACCTGCGGAAACCGCAAGATGATCTGCATGATGTGGCGAACTTGCCCGCTCAGGTTGCTCTTTGCCTTTCGTGATGGGTGGCGCTGCTGCTCTTTGCGCCTCGCGGTGGGTGACGTCGCCATGACGCTCGGCGCACCGGCTGTCCGCTCGGCGCACGGAAACGTCCGGCAGCCTGCGAGGTGAACGGCGGGCGTTGTAGCGTGGGCCCACGGGTAACCGGGTGCGGAGGACGAGACCATGGGCGAGGCCGTGATGACCACGCGGCGGCAGGCCGACGGCGCGATCGTGGTCGACGTGCGCGGCTCGCTGGACGCGGCCACCGTGGACGCGCTGCGGCACGCGCTGGTCAGCACCCTGCACGGCGAGCGCCCGGTCTCGATGATCGTCGATCTGACCTTCGTGACGTTCATGGATTCGATGGGCGTCGGCGCGCTGGTCTCCGGCTACAACGCCGCGCGCGAGACCGGTAGCCGGTTCGTGCTGCGCAACCCCAGCGAGTTCGTGCACCGCCAGCTGCGGATCACCGGCCTGGCGGAGATGTTCGGGCTGCCGTCGGCGTCGCCGGGCCCGCAGACATACACCCCCTGAGACTGCTGCCGGGCGGGCCGTCGGCCGGTTATGGTGCCGTCATGGAACCGGCGGTGGGGGCGTGGTGCGACGGCACCGAGGTCTGCTTCCGGCTCCAGGATCATGAGCATCGGCTGACCGCGGTCCGGCTGCGTTCCGGCGTGGCCGCCGGCGACTTCGCCTACGACGGCGAGAGCCGCACCTGGCAGCTGCGCCTGCCCCGCCCGGCCGTGCACCGCATCGAGTACCGGCTCGAACTGGGCCACGGCGACGGCAGCACCGAGACCGTGGCCGATCCGGACAACCCGCGGCGCGAGGGCGACGCCTCGGTCCTGTGGTGCCCCGGCTACCGCGAGCCCGGCTGGCTGCACCTGCCGCAGACCACCGGCCAGTGGCGTGACGTCTACCTGCCGCTGCCCACCCTGCACGGCGAGATGGTGGCCCGGATCTGGTCGCCGGACACGCCCACCGACCGGGTGCTGGTCGCGCACGACGGGCCCGACTACCACCGGTACGGCGAACTGGGCCGTTACACCGCGGCGATGATCGGGGCGGGTCGGGTGCCGCCGTACCACCTCGTGCTGCTGCCGCCGGGGGAGCGCTTCGAGTGGTATTCGGCCGGTCCCGCGTACGCCCGGGCCCTGGCGCGCGACGTGCTGCCCAAGCTCGCCGCCGAGCTCGGCACCGACCGGCCGGTGCTCGGCGCCGGCGCCAGCCTCGGCGCCCTGGCCATGCTGCACGCCCAGCGCCGCCACCCACAGCGCTTCGCCGGGCTGTTCCTGCAGTCCGGCAGCTTCTTCCAGCCCCGCTACGACCGGCAGGAGTCGGGCTTCCGGCGCTACCTGCGCATTGTTCGGTTCACCGGCCGGGTGCTGCGCGCCCCCTCGTTCGCGAGTCCGGTCCCCACGGTCATCACCTGTGGTGCGGTGGAGGAGAACCTGGCGAACAATCGCGACATGGCGGCGGCACTGGGCCGCCAGGACTACCCGGTCAGCTTCACCGAGGTCCCCGACGCGCACAACTGGACCGGCTGGCGCGACGCCCTCGACCCGCACCTGACCACGTTGCTGCAGACAGTGTTCCACTAACAGGAGGCGCCATGGCCGACGTCGAGCACACCATCGGACTGCTGCTGGGCACCGAGGACGACTGGCCGCGGGCGTACGAGGCGTTGCTGCGCCGCGTCGGACTGGTCACCGACGCGCAGGGCCGTACCCACCGCACCCGCAGCGTGCGGGTCACCATCGAGCCGTTCAACCTGCGCGACTCGCCGAAGCACGACCTGGTCATCGACCGGCTCGCCTACTGGTACTACCACCCGCGCGAGTGGCTCAAGAAGATCGCGCTGATGGACGACGTGTACCTGCTGAACAGCCCGTTCACCTTCCAGTCGATGGAGAAGCACGCCGCGTACTGCGCGATGCTGCGGCTCGGGCTCAAGGTGCCGGAGACCGTGCTGGTGCCGTTCAAGAACCCGCTGGACAACTCCCGGTACGCCTACACCGCGGCGCGCTACAACCAGTCGTTCGACCTGGAGGCGCTGGCCGAGTCGGTGGGCTACCCGATGTACATGAAGCCGTACGACGGCGGGGCCTGGGTCGGCGTCTCCAAGATCCGCAACGTGGCGGAGCTGCACGCCGCGTACGACGCCTCCGGCGAGCGGCTCATGCACCTGCAGGCGGCCGTCGAGGACTACGACGTCTTCGCCCGCTCGCTGACCATCGGCCCGGAGACCATGGTCATGAAGTTCCGGCCCGAGCTGCCCATGCACGAGCGCTACGCGGTGGACCACAACTTCCTCACCCCCGAGGTGGGCGACGAGGTGGTGACCATCTCGCGGCTGGTCAACGCGTTCTTCCGGTGGGAGTTCAACAGCTGCGAGTCGCTGGTCAAGGGCAGCGAGGTGCACCCGATCGACTACGCCAACGCCTGCCCCGACGTGGCGGTGACCTCGCTGCACTACTACTTCCCGTGGGCGATGTCGGCCCTGCTGCGCTGGACGATCTACTGCGTCGTCACCGGGCGCAAGCCGCGGCTGGACACCGACACCGCCGAGTACTTCGCCGTCGCCGACGATCCGTCGCTGGACTACGGGCAGAAGCTCGCCCGCTACCGCCGGCTCGCCGACGACTACTTCGAGATCGAGCGGTACGAGGAGTTCTGCGCCAAGTACCTGGGCCACGTCGACGAGATGGTCGCCGACTGGGTCGGCTCGGAGGAGTTCCGCTCCCTGCTGCGCGAGACGGTCCGGGCGATGTACCCGCCGCACGAGCACGAGCGCTTCCTCGGCCACTTCAACGGCCTCATCGACGCCTGGCTGCGTGACCACGGCTGAGTCGCGCCGGGCCGCCGCTTCGGTGGCGCCCGCACCCGCCCCTTGACGAGGACCATCGGTAAGTCGTAGCTTTCCGTTCGTGGCTACTTACCAAGCGGAGGACGGGTGGGACGCGTTGGGCGATCCCAGCCGGCGCGCCATCCTCGAGTGCTTGGCCGTACGGCCCCGGGCCGTCGGGGAGCTCGCCGACGAGCTGCCGATCAGCCGGCCGGCGGTCTCCCAGCACCTGAAGGTGCTCAAGGAAGCCGGGCTCGTCACCGATCGCGCGGCCGGCACCCGCCGGGTCTACCGGCTCAACCCGGCCGGCGTGGGTGCGCTGCGCGATCAGCTCGAGACGTTCTGGACCCGCGCGTTGGAGGGCTATCAGGACGTCGCCGACCAACCGACCGAGGAGACGTCATGACCGGGACAGCCGACCAGGTGGTCCGCCGCCAGATCGTCGTGCAGGCACCCATCGACCGCGCGTTCACCCTGTTCACCGAACGCTTCGGCGGCTTCAAGCCGAAGGAGCACAACCTGCTGGGGGCGCCGATCGTCGAGACCGTGTTCGAGGCCAAGCCCGGCGGGCACATCTACGACCGGGCCGCCGACGGCAGCGAGTGCCGCTGGGCCCGCGTGCTGGCCTGCGACCCGCCGGACCGGGTGGTCTTCAGCTGGGACATCAGCCCGCAGTGGCAGCTCGAGACCGACCTCGCGCACGCCAGCGAGGTGGAGGTCCGCTTCGTCGCCGAGACCCCGCAGCGCACCCGCGTCGAGCTCGAACACCGCCACCTCGACCGGCACGGCCCCGGCTGGGAGTCCGTCCGCGACGGCGTCGCCCACGACGAGGGCTGGCCGCTCTACCTGAACCGCTACGCCGCCCTGATCGACCAGGCAGGCTAGCCGGGCATCCCGGCGGCGGCGGCGGGCCGTCGCCGGGTGGTGGCGTACAACGCGAGCAGCAGCAGCGACAGCACGATCAGCGCCGGGCCGAGGACCTGCGCGCCCATCCGGTCGATCAGGACCCCGACGCCGGCCGGGATGAGGGCGCCGCCGAGGCCCGACGCGCCGATCTGCACGCCGATCGTCCGGTCGGCGTGCAGCGACCCGACCCGGTCGGCGGTGGTCAGCGTGAGCAACGGGAACACCGGCGCCGCCGCGAACCCGATGACCATCAGGCCGGCCACCGCCAGCCAGCCCGGGCCGGGCAGCGCCACCAGCACCGACCCCGCGACCAGGCCCAGCAGGCTGCCGACCAGGATGCGGGTGGTGCCGACCCGCTCGACGACGAACCCCTGCACGACCCGGCCGACGAACAGGCTGGCCCAGTACGCCGACACGCAGATGCCGGCGACCGTCGCGCTGATCCCGCGCTCGCCGGTGAGGAACAGGAACGCCCACAGCCCGGCGCTGATCTCCAGCGCCACATAGACGGCGAAGGCCGCCGCACTGATCCACACCGCGGGGATCGCCAACGTCACGGCGATCCGCGTCGGGACGGGTGCTCCGCTGCCCGCCGCCTGCTCCCCGGTCGTCGGCCGGGTGCGGTGCTGAGCCCAGGAACGACGTGTCAGGGCGAACGCGACCGCGAGCAGCGCCTGGCCGGAGGCGACGATCCCGTAACCCCAGTGCCAGGAGATCCCGCCGCTGAGCACAGCGGTCATGATGAGCGGCCCGATGGCGACGCCGAGGCCGAAGAAGGCGTGCATCCAGTTCATGTGGCGGGGCCCGAACGCGCCGGCCGCGTACGCGTTGAGCCCGGCGTCGATGGCCCCGCCCCCGAAGCCGGCGATCAGGGCACAGGGCACGAGGAAGGCGAAGGCCGGCGAGATCGCGTACCCGGCCAGCGCCAGACTCGCCAGCGCGGTGCTGACCGCCAGGAGCGGGCCCACCCCGAGGCGGGCGATGCTGAAGCCGGCCGCGACGCTCGACACCAGATAGCCGGCCGTACCGGCGAACAGCAGCAGGCCGACGGTGTCGGTGCCGACCCGGAACTCCGTGGCCATCGACGGCCAGCCGACCCCGAGCAGGCCGTCCGGCAGGCCGAGGCTGATGAAGGCGAAATAGGCCAGCACCAGCACCGACAGGCGAACAACCGGCGCCGCGCCCGGCGCCCCGGCCGGCGTCGGCGGAAGGGCATCGGCAGCGGCGTCGGGCGGCAACGAAGTCACCGGGCCATGGTGGCACGCGAGCGGGGCCGCGCGATGCCCCACGGGGATCGGCGCCGCGGCGGAATTGTCGGGGGGTCGGCCTAGAGTTCAGGACGTGCATATCCGGATCGAGGGCAGCGACCTGCCCGGGCGCCGCACCGGCGCGCAGGCCGACGAGCTGCGGCTGAGCAACGTGCAGGTCGGCGTCCAGCGCAAGCAGGAGGTCGTCGAACGGATCAGCGCCACCGCGGCCGCCGCGGTCTGGGAGTTCGAGATCACCAGCCGCGAGGTCGACGACCTGCTCGACGTCGGCGGGCCCTACGTGCACGGCCGGCCCGGCGCCCGCTTCCTGTACCTGAGCTGGGGCGCGGTGCACGGCGAGACCTTCGCGGGGTTCCGGCGGGCCAAGCTGATGTTCGGTGACATACCGACGCCGCTGCTGCGCGCGGCGCACGACAACGACGGCACCCTGGTGGCCCGGCTGGGCCTGACCGACGCGGCCGGCGGCCCACGCTGCGCCCGGGTACGCCCACCCGACATCACCTGGCAGCTCGCATGACGGCACCCCGGGCCGACGGGGTCACGGTCCTGCACGGCTTCATCGCCCGCGACGGCACCCTCTGCCTCTGGGCCGAGACCGACCACGCCCCGCCGGGTGCGGCGCCGGAGAGCGGTCACGCCTTGCGGGACGCCGGCTCTGAGGCCGGTCATGTCGCGGAGGTCGAGGTTCTGGAGGGCGGTCACGCCTTCCGGGACGCCGGCTCCGAGGCCGGTCATGTCGCGGAGGTCGCGGTTCTGAAGGGCGGTCACGCCTTCCGGGACGCCGGCCCTGAGGCCGGTCATGTCGCGGAGGTCGCGGCTCCGGAGAGCGGTCACGCCTTTCCGGACGCCGGCTCCGAGGCCGGCCACGTCGCGGTTTCCGGGACGGCTGTGGGTCCGGCAGTCCCGTCCGAGGGCTTCGGGCGTGCCTCCGTAACCGTGCAGCGGCGTTCCGGCGCCAGGCGGGCGCGGCCGCGCGGGGCCGTGCCCGAGCACGGCTTCGCCTTGCGGCTGGCCGGGCCGGGGCGGGCCGCGACGCTGGTGCTGCCGTCGACGAGCACCGGGCCGTTGCCCTCGCCGCAGCTCGGGCTGCCGCCGCGACGCGGCGAGCCCCGCCTGCGGGCCTGGTCCGTGCCCGCGGTCACCGTGCCGTTCGTGACCGCCGACCTCGCCGACGAGTACGGCGGTCGCGCCGCCCCCTCGTTCAGCTATCTCGCCGAGGTCTGTGCCTTCGCCGCGTCGCTCGTCGCCCGCGGCCGGGTCCTGCCCGGCGTGCTGCGCGACGGCCCGCGTCCCCGCGCGGTCTGGCGGCTCGTGTTGACCGGGGCCGACGCCGCCCGGCACGCCGACCTGGTGCGCCGCATGCCGGCCGCCTGCCGCGCCGAACGCGCCCGCCCCGGCGACGTCGACGGGCTGCCGGCCGCCGACACCCTGCACGCCGGGCTGCACCGGCTCGTCGACGGGCTGGTCCGCACCCGGCTCGCCGAGGCCGGCGTGTCCCTCGACGGCGCCGTCTGGCTGACCGCCCTGGCCGCCGAGCCCGAGTTCGACGCGCGGCCCGGCGAGCTCGATCCGCTCACCGACGCCCTCGACGCCTGGCATGCCGAGGCGACCAGCGGCGCCGCCGTCCGGTTGTGCTTCCGGCTCACCCACCTCGACGACCTGGAGCCGGAGGAGCCCGATGCCACCGGCACCCCCGAGCCGGTCGTGGCCGAGGACGCCTGGCTGCTCGAGTTCCTGGTGCAGCCGCTGGACGAGCCCAGCCTCCTGGTCACCGCCGAGGACGTGTGGCGGGACCGCAGTGCGCCGCTACGGCGCTGGACCCACCACCCGCACGAGCGGTTGCTCGCCGGCCTCGGCCGCGCCGCCCGCCTGTTCGGTGACCTCGACGCCGCCCTGCGCGTGGCGCGGCCCACCGAGCTCGTCCTCGACACCGAGGGCGCGCACCGCTTCCTGAGCCACGCCACCCTGCTCGAACAGGCCGGTTACGGCGTCCTGCTGCCCGCCTGGTGGCGTGAGCCGCAGAGTCTCGGCCTGGCGCTGGAGGTCCGGCCCCGCGACGAGACCGCCCCGGTGTTGCGCGACGACGCCGCCGACCTGGCCACCATCGTCGGCTACAACTGGGGTCTCGCGCTGGGCGGGCGCACGCTGACCGAGGACGAACTGGCCGACCTGGCCCGGGTGAAGGTGCCGCTGGTGAAGCTGCGCGGCCGGTGGGTCTACCTCGACCCGGAACGGCTGCGGGCCGGGCTCGAGTTCCTGCGGCGCGGCGGCGGCACCATGACCGCCGGGGAGGCGCTGCGCCTGATCCGGCTGCTGCCGCCCGAGGAGCTGCCGCTGCCGGTGACCGCCTTCGGGGGCAACGGGTGGCTCGCCGACCTGCTCTCCGGGCGGCTGGGGGAGCGGCTGGAGCTGCTGGAGCCGCCCGCGGGGCTGGCCGGTGAGCTGCGGCCTTACCAGTTGCGGGGTTTCTCCTGGCTGGCGTTTCTGGACGGGCTGGGGGTGGGCGCCTGCCTGGCCGACGACATGGGTCTGGGCAAGACGGTCCAGCTGCTGGCGCTGCTGCTGCACCGCGGGGGCGGGCCGACGTTGCTGATCTGCCCGCTGTCGGTGCTGGGCAACTGGCAGCGCGAGGCTGCCCGTTTCGCGCCCGGGCTGCGGGTCCGGGTGTTGCACGGCGCCGATCGGCCCGAGCCGGCCGAGCTGCTCGACGGGGCGGAGGTGGTGCTGACGACGTACGCGATCGCCGCCCGCGATGCCGACCAGCTGGCCGCCGTGGCCTGGGACCGGGTGGTTCTCGACGAGGCGCAGCACATCAAGAACAGCGCGGCGGGCGTGGCCCGGGCCGTCCGCCGTTTCCCGGCGCGGCACCGGGTCGCCCTCACCGGCACCCCGGTGGAGAACCGCCTGGCCGAGCTGTGGTCCATCCTGGACTTCCTCAACCCCGGGCTGCTGGGCAGCGCGCACACGTTCCGCGCCCGCTACGCGGTCCCGATCGAGCGGTACGCCGACGAGGACGCCGCCGCCCGGCTGCGCCACGCCACCCGGCCGTTCATGCTGCGCCGGGTCAAGGCCGACCCGGCCGTCATCCAGGATCTGCCGGACAAGCGGCACACCCGGCACCTGTGCGGGCTGACCGTCGAGCAGGCCACGCTCTACCAGGCGGTGCTCAACGAGATGAGCGAGCGGCTCAAGGAGGAGACCGAGATCCGCACCAAGGGCATCGTGCTGTCCGCGATGACCAAGCTCAAACAGGTGTGCAACCATCCGGCGCAGCTGCTCGGCGACGGTTCCCCGCTGCCCGGGCGCTCCGGCAAGCTGGAACGGCTGGAGGAGATCCTCGACGCCGCCCTGGCCGACGGGGAGAGCGTGCTGTGCTTCACCCAGTTCGCCCGGTTCGGCGCGATGCTGGTGCCGCACCTGGCCGCCCGGTTCGCCGTACCGGTGCGTTATCTGCACGGCGGCACGCCGCGCCGCGAGCGGGACGCGATGGTGGCGGCGTTCCAGGCCGACCGCCGCCCCGGGATCTTCGTGCTGTCGCTGAAAGCCGGCGGCACCGGCCTCAACCTGACCGCCGCCAACCACGTCGTGCACGTCGACCGCTGGTGGAACCCGGCCACCGAGACCCAGGCGACCGACCGGGCCTTCCGCATCGGCCAGCACCGGGACGTCCAGGTGCACACCCTGGTGTGCCTCGGCACCCTGGAGGAACGCATCGACCGGCTCATCACCGACAAGGGTGTGCTGGCCGAGCGGGTGGTCGGCAACGGCGAGGGCTGGCTGACCGGCCTGAGCACCGACGACCTGCGGTCCCTGCTGGCGCTGTCCCCGGAGGCCGTCGGTGAGTGACCGTTTCTCGGCGCCGTTCATCGCCATGTTCGAGTCCCTGCGGATGGCGCCGACGTTCGCCCGCGGCCGCCGCGACGCCCGGGCCGGGCACGTGCGGCACCTGGCGATCTCCGGCAGCCTGGTCGCCGCGCAGGTGCGCGGCCCGGACGACCCGGCGGCGTTCCGGTCCCGGATCGCGGTCCGGGCCTTCGGCGCCGCGGAATGGGCGCGGATCGAGGACGACCTGGCGGCCCAGGCCCGGTACGTGGCCGACCTGCTCGCCGGACGGATGCCGGACGACATCGACGCGGTGTTCACCCGGGCCGGGCTGACCCTGCTGCCGTTGTCGCTGGACGAGGTGGCGATGGACTGCTCGTGCGAGCGCTGGCCGATGCCGTGCGTGCACCTCGCCGCGACCTGCTACGCGCTGGCCGAGTCGTTCGAGACCGACCCGTTCGGCGCGTTCACCTGGCGGGGGCGGGGCCGTGACGAGTTGCTGACCCGGCTCAGCCAGCTGCGCGGGACGGTGACTCCCGCGCCGGAGCCACGGGAGGAGGCGGCGGACGCGGGTCTGGGCGAGCTCGCCGATTTCTGGGGCGGCGCCACCACGACGATGACCCTGCCGGTTCCCGACGCCGGCCGGCCCGACCTGTTGCTGGATCAGCTCGACCCGCCGCCGCTGCGCCCGGGTGGCGTGCCGCTGATCGAGGCGCTGCGGCCCGCGTACCGGGCGCTGCCGGGACAGCCTGGAGAGTGAGCCGTCCGGCGTGACGCCGCCGCCGGGGAGCGGCCGACGACGTCACTGGTGCAGATACTCCGGATCCGGGGCGGGCTGATCGTTCGGGTCCGGGACTGCTTCGCGTCGAGCTGACCGCTCGACGGCCTGCGCGCAGCCGGCCCGGTCGACGACCGGGCCGGCTGCGGGAGTGGGCCGGCTGCGGGAGTGGGCCGGCAGCGGGATCAGGCGAAGGTCGCCGCGTCGATGACGAAGCGGTAGCGCACGTCGGAGTTCACGACCCGCTCGTACGCCTCGTTGATCTGCTCGGCCGGGATGGTCTCGATCTCCGCCCCGATGCCGTGCTCGGCGCAGAAGTCGAGCATCTCCTGCGTCTCCCGGATCCCGCCGATCGTCGATCCGGCGAACGCCCGCCGCTTCGGGATCAGCGAGAAGACCTGCAGCGAGAGCGGCTTCTCCGGGGCGCCCACGTTGACCATCGTGCCGTCCACGGCCAGCAGCGACAGGTACGCGTCCAGGTCGAGCGACGCGCTCACCGTGTTGATGATCAGGTCGAACGAGTCCGCCAGCTCGGTGAACGTGTCCGGGTCGGAGGTCGCGTAGTAGGCGTTCGCGCCCAGGCGCAGCCCGTCCTCCTGCTTCTTCAGCGACTGGGACAGGACCGTCACGTCCGCGCCCATGGCGTGGGCGATCTTCACGGCGACGTGGCCGAGCCCGCCCAGGCCGACGACGGCGACCTTCTTGCCGGGGCCCGCCTGCCAGTGGCGCAGCGGCGAGTACGTGGTGATGCCCGCGCACAGCAGCGGTGCGGCGACGTCGAGCTCGAGGCCGTCGGGGATGCGGACGACGAACCCCTCGGTGACGACGATGCTCTGCGAGTAGCCGCCCTGGGTGGGCCGGCCGTCCTTGCCGACACCCGCGTACGTGCCGGTGTTGCCCTTGGCGCAGTGCTGTTCCTCGCCCGCGGTGCAGTACCGGCACTCGCCGCAGGAGTCGACCATGCAGCCGACGCCGACGCGGTCTCCGACGGCGTACTTCGTCACCTGGTCGCCGACCTCGGCGACGATCCCGGCGATCTCGTGCCCGACCACGATCGGGTACGGGGTCGGTCCCCACTCGCTGCGCGCGGTGTGGATGTCCGAGTGGCAGATGCCGGCGTACTTGATGTCGATCCGGACGTCGTGCGGGCCGACGTCGCGGCGCTCGATCGTGGTCGGCGCCAGCGGCTCGGTGGCCGACGGGGCGGCGTATGCCTTCACGGTGGTGGTCACGGTTCTCCTCGGTGTTCCGGTGCTGTGCGTCCAGGTAACCGCCGGCCGTCCGGATGTGGGAGGGCCTGACGATGGGGGTACTGGTGGAACCTCCCAGCGCGGCCCGGCCCGGCACGACGTCCGGGGCGGGACACCGCGCCCGGCTGTAGGTGCCCTCACGAGCTCCCGTTATGCCTGCCGAAGGGGTAGCGCGGTGGAGAGGCGACCGCTGGGCCGGACCGGAGTGCAGGTCAGCCAGCTGTGTCTCGGCACCGTGACGTTCGGCGACGGAGGGACCAGGGACCACGACGAGAGCATCAAGATCGTACATCGGGCGCTGGACGCCGGGATCACGTTCGTCGACCTCGACGGGACGCCGGGCGCGCTCACCGACCTGGTCCGGGCCGGCAAGATCCGCTGTCTCGGCCACTCCACGGAGAACCCGGCCGGCAACGGCTGGGCCGGCCCGGCTCTGCTGCCCGCCGCTGAGCCCGGCGACCATGTCAGCTCATGGAGCTGAACTGGACCGCGGCCAGCTTCCAGGCGCCCGCCTGCCGGACCCACACGTGACTGACCCGGACGGTCAGGTCGATGGGTGTGCCCTGCCAGGTGGCCCGGCACCGCTGCACGCCGCGGACGATCGCGGTGCCGTCGTAGTGCCGGACGTCCGTTTCGGTATTGTCGACGGAGAGGAACCGGAAATCGTCGTGGCGGGCGATCCACTGCTGTCTGCCGAGCACGTATCCCTGTTCGCCGATGGACCGGAAATCGTCGGCCAGCAACGATTCCAGCCGGCCGGTGTCGCCGTGCAGCTCCGCCTCGTCGAAGGCGGCCTGCAGGGTCAGGATCTCGTCCGTCATGATTCCTCGGGTCCGGTCCGGGCCGCCGCGGCAGCGCGTCACCGGGCCACCCTAGCGGCTCAGGCGGGGAAGTCCCCGGCGACCGGTTCGACGATCTCGGACTCGTGCGGGACGCCGTGGGCGACCAGGACCGGGGTGGCGCCGGGCCGCCGGTGGGCGCGATACCCTCCGAACGCCATGGGTACGCCGCGCGCGGTGAACGGATCCACGTTGTCCATCACCTGGATGTGCAGGTGCGGCTGGAGCGAGTTGCCGGAGTTGCCGCAGTCGCCGAGCGGCTCGCCGGTGCCGACCTCGTCGCCCGGCCCGACCCGGATCGAGCCGGCGCGGAGGTGGGCGAGGACCACGTACCGCCGCTGGTCCCGCAGTTGCAGGATCACGTGGTTGCCGGCGATGGCCCCCGCGCCCTGCCGGGCCCGGGCCGCCTGGGTCACGGCGTAGGCAACGCGGGTGAGCTGGGAGCGCCGGGCCTCGTGGTCGGGCTCGCCGTCGTGGACCGCGACGACCGTGCCCGCGGCGGGGGCGAGGATGGGCAGGCCGAACGCGTGGAACCGGTCCGGCGGTTCCGTGGCCAGCAGCGTGCGCCAGTCCCGTACGCCGGCCGTCCGCCGTCCCCGCACGGCGATGAAGTCCATGGCGTAGGTCGTGGCGAACAGGTGGGTGCCGTGGCTGGGCACCCGCCGGGCCGGGCTGTTGCGGGCCAGCCAGGTGCCCCGGAACGGCAGCGTGAGGGTGACCTGGTCGAGATCGGACATGCGCTTTCCCCCGGTTCGCGAATCGTTCACCGTACCGGCGGGACGCATCGACCGCGCTGCAAACGTTTGCGGCAGGGCGGCGCTGCCAGTGGGCGCAAAGCGGTCCAGAGTGGGTAGTCCGGGCCGCCCCGGGGTTCAGCTCGGCGCAAAGCTTCGCCGGGGCACCTGGAAACCCCTGCATATCGGCGGGGTCGGGCCGTTAAGGTGGCCGGCATGGACTGGGCCGCCTGGCATGCCGGCTACGACAACCCGGACTCCGTGCTGGCCGGGCGGCTCGCGGCCGTGCAGGCGGTCATCCGGGCCGCGCTCGACCAGGCGCCGCCCGGACCGCTGACCGCAATCAGCATGTGCGCCGGTCAGGGCCGCGACCTGATCGGCGCGCTGGCGACCCACCCGCGCCGGGACGACGTGCGGGCCCGGCTGGTCGAGCTCGATCCGCGCAACACGGCGGTGGCCGAGCAGAGCGCCCGGGAGGCGGGCCTGACCGGGATCACGGTCGTGCCGGGCGACGCCGGGCTGATGCGCCACTACCGGGACATGGCGCCGGTGGACCTGGTGCTGGCCTGCGGGATCTTCGGCAACCTGACGGACGCGGACGTACTGCGCACGGTCGAGGCGTGTGCCCAGCTGTGCCGCGAGGGCGGCACGGTGGTGTGGACCCGGCACCGGCGGCCGCCGGACCTGGTCCCGGTGATCGCGGACTGGTTCTCGGCGCGAGGCTTCGAGCAGGTGTTCGTGAGCGACCCGGCGGCCGGCTTCGGGGTGGGCGCGCACCGTCTCTGCCACCCACCGCGGGCGTTGCAAAGCGCCGACCGCATCTTCACCTTCGTCCCGGAGAAGCAGCCGGCCCAACCCTGACCGCCCGCCCGCGCCTGACCCGCCCGGCCGGGCCGCGCAACGGCTGGGACGTGGCGCCGCACGGTCGGGCAACTCAGCGGAAGGCGCCGCGTGGTCGTCCGCCCCCGCGGCGAACGAGCGCGGATCACGACCGAGCAGCTGCGCCACGTCCCCGCTGACCTGCTGTTCGCTCCGGGATGGCGGAGCCCAGGATCTCCAGAGTGCCCGCCACGGCCTCCGGCGGCATGACGGCGCCCATCGCGGCCGCCGTTTCCCCGCGGGTCAACTCCACGAAGGTCACCTCCTCGCCGATCGTCGCCACACCGCCCGCCACCAGCACGAACGGCGCCTCGGCGCCGGCGAGCGCGGGGCGCAGCGAGCCCGGGTCGGTCAGGTCGGCCGACGCGTGCCGGACCCCGGCCGGCAGGACCGCCGGCCGCCGCGACACCGCCGTCACCTGCTCGCTCGCCGCGACACCGCCGTCACCTGCTCGCCCGCCGTGGCCAGCCCGGCCACCAGCGGGGCGCCCATCAGCGAGCTCGGCCTGACCCGGACACCCCCGTTCGCCGCCCTGGCCGACTGCGGCTCGGGCCACCTGGCCCGCGTCGCGCAGGCCCGCGCCGACTTCGACGGTCACCAGGCGATCGGGGCGTAGTCCTTCAGGAAGCAGCCGTACAGGTCCTCGCCCTGCTCGCCGCGCACGATCGGGTCGTACACCCGGGCCGCGCCGTCGACCAGGTCCAGCGGGGCGTGGAAGCCCTCGTCGGCCAGCCGCATCTTCGTCGGGTGCGGGCGCTCGTCGGTGATCCAGCCGGTGTCCACGCTGGTCATCAGGATGCCGTCGGTGAACATGTCCTCGGCGCTGGTGCGGGTCAGCATGTTCAGCGCCGCCTTGGCCATGTTGGTGTGCGGGTGGCCCGCGCCCTTGTAGCCGCGGGCGAACACGCCCTCCATCGCGGAGACGTTCACCACGTACCGGCGGGGGAAGGGCGATGCCGTCATCGCCGCGCGCAGCCGGCTGACCAGGACGAACGGGGCCGTGACGTTGCAGAGCTGCACCTCCAGCAGCTCCAGGGCGTCGACCTCGTGCACCCGGTCGCTCCAGCTGTTGGTCGGTGCCAGGTCCGGCACCAGTCCGCCGGCGTCGATCGCGGTCAGCGCGGCGATCCGGTCGGGGCTGGCCGAGCCGCTGGTCAGCGCCAGGGCGGTCAGCGCGTGCGGGCTGAACGAGGAGCCGTCGGTCAGTGACGCCGGGTGCGCCGCCATCGCGTGGCCGCCGAGATATTCCAGCTCCGGCAGCGGACCGTCGGGCAGCGGCGCCGACTCGGCCGCGACCAGCGCCGAGTAGGAGCCGGGCGAACGCCGTACCGTCTGGGCCGCGTTGTTGATCAGAATGTCGAGCGGGCCGCGGGCCGCGACCGAGTCGGCCAGCGCGACCACCTGCCCCGGATCCCGCAGGTCGATGCCGACGACCCGCAGCCGGTGCAGCCAGTCCGCGCTGTCCGGCATCGCGGCGAAGCGCCGCACGGCGTCGTTCGGGAACCGCGTGGTGATGGTCGTGTGCGCGCCGTCCCGCAGCAGCCGCAGCGCGATGTACATGCCGATCTTGGCGCGGCCGCCGGTGAGCAGCGCCCGGCGCCCGCTCAGGTCGGTGCGGGCGTCGCGGTGGCTGTGGTTCTTCGCCGCGCAGGCCGGGCAGAGCTGATGGTAGAACGCGTCGACCTGCACGTAGCGCTGCTTGCAGATGTAGCAGCCGCGCGGCTGGCGCAGGACGCCCGCGCTGGTCGTGGTGGTCGCGGTGGCCAGCGGGATGCCGGCGGTCTCGTCGTCGATGCGGCTGGGCGCGCCGGTCGCGGTCGCGGCGGTCACCGCACGGTCGTTGGCCAGGATGGCGTCGCGGCGGTCCCGGCGGCGGCGCAGCTTCACCGTCTTGAAAAGACCGGCGGTCGCCCGGCGTACGGCCACAGCGTCGGGGTGCTCCGGGTCCAGCTCCTCGGCCTCGGCGATGACCTGCAGACAGAGCGCGAGCCGCTCGGGGTCGATGCGGGTGGTGTCTGCGGGCGCGCCGGCGTAACCGCCTGACGTGGCGGACTCGTCCATGGTCGCGGTCATGCTCATTCCCGTCCCGGTAGAACCCCGACTTCCCCGGGGCATGGTACTGACTGCGCCGGGCGCACGGCTGATCCGTACGGCCCGGCGGGCCACAATAGCCGCAGGACCGCCGAAACGGTCAGCCGGTGGTGGTCAGGAGGACGACTCCGTCCGGCCTGGGGGTAGTTCGAGGATGGCGGTGGTGTCGACGCCGGGCTCGCGGCGCTCGGCGCCGTTGTCGCCGGCCGGATCGTCGTCGCTGGTGGCTGAGGAGCGGCCGGTCGTGTGGCGGTCGGCCTGATCGCGGTCGGTCTGATGGCGGTCGGCCGCGGTGGGGTAGGCGGAGGTCGGACCGGCCGGACCTGGGCCGGCCGGAGCTGGGCCGGCCGGAGCTGGGCCGGCCGGGGCCGTGCCGGCCCGGGCCGGGCCGGTCGGGGCGGGATCGGTCGGCGTGACCCGGCCGGAGAGGTCGACGGTGACCGGCGGGTCGTCGGCGGTGTCGGCTCCGGCCCGGCGGCGTTCGGCCGCCGGTGGCCAGGCCGGCGGAGCCGGAGGGCTCGTCGGCGCCGGGAACGCGCCGCCCTCCCCGGAGGCCAGCGGTGAGCGACCGGCGGCGAATGGCGATGGGCCGGTGGGAGATGGTGATGGGCCGGCGGGGGATGGTGATGCGCCGCCGGAGGACGGCGGCCGACCGGCCGCGGCGGCGGCATCCGGATCCGGCGACGACCCGGCACGCGGAACGGAATCACTCGCCGCCGGGCGGGGCCTCCACGAGGTGTCCCCGTCGTCCCGCTCGTCCAGGGTGATTCGCGTGGACGAGGGATGCGGGGCGGACCCGGCGACCGGGTAGCCGGACGAGGCGCCGCCCGAGACGGGCGCACTGGCGGAGAACCGCCGTCCGGGTGACGCCGCCGAGTCCGATCCGGCGGCCGGCGACCCGGATGGCGCGGCCGGCGAGTCCGACCCCGCGTCCGGGACCGGAGATGCCGCCGGGGAGACCGATGCGGTTCCGGAGAAATGGTCCGCTCGGGCCGGGACGCCGGGCGAGACGGGAGCTGTCGCGGCCAGGTCGGAAGCGCTCGGGGACACCGGAGCGTCATCATCGTCGGCGAGCGGCGTTGCCGGGGACACCGACCGTGACGCCGGCTGCGGAGGCCATGCCGACGCCGTGCCGCCCGCCCCGGCCGGCGGCTCGAACCAGGACGACGCCCGCACCGGCTCCGCCACCCGGCCACCGGAAGCCGCTCGCGAACCCACTGCCTCCGGAGCCGCGTGCCGCCCCACCGACACCGTCGGGAAGAGCTCCTCGTCCTCGTACTCCTGGAGCCCGGCCCGCTGCTGCAGGCGCCGCATCGGGCCCGGTGCCCACCAGGCCGCGTCGCCCATCAGCTTCAGCACCGCCGGGACCAGCAGCATCCGGACCACGGTCGCGTCCAGGAACAGCGCCACGATCATGCCGACGCCGATGAAGCGCATCGTGGTCACCGACGACAGGGCGAACGCGCCGGTCACCACGATGAGCAGGACCGCCGCCGCGCTGATCACGCGGCCGGTGCGGGCCAGGCCGGTGGTCACCGCCTCGGCCGTGGTCGCGCCGCGGGTGCGGGCCTCGACCATGCGGGACAGCAGGAAGACCTCGTAGTCGGTGGACAGGCCGAAGACCACCGCGGCCATCAGCACCACGATGCCGACCTCGGGCGGCGCCGGCGTGACCCGCAGCAGGTCCGCGCCGTGGCCGTCCTGAAAGATCCAGACCAGGATGCCGAACGTCGCGCTCAGGCTCAGCGCGCTCAGCACCACGGCCTTGACCGGCAGCAGGATCGAGCCGAAGGCCAGGAACATCAGCACCAGCGTCGCGCCGACCAGCAGGCCGATCATCAGGGGGAGCTGGTCCGCGGTCGCGCTCAGGCTGTCGACGTTGCGCGCGGTCGTGCCGCCGACCAGGACCTCGGTGCCGGGCGGGGCCCGCAGCGAGCGGATGTCCGCGACCGCGTCGCGCGCCGCCGTGCTGAACGGGTCGGTGCCGGTCAGGGTGGCGGTGTAGAGCAGCACGTCGCCGCCGCTGCCCGTGGGCGTGACCGCGGCGACGCCCGGGACCTTCTTGACCTCGTTCGCGAACGCCGTACCGTCCGGGGCGGCCGGTGCGGCACCGCGGGTGCCGCGCAGCACCACCTGGACGCCCGCGCTGCTCAGCGCCGGGAAGTCGGTCTTGAGGGTCTCGATCGCCTGCCGGGCCGGGTCGCCCGCCGGCAGGATGCGCTCGTCGTTCTCGCCGAAGCGCACCCCGGTGATCGGGGCGGCCAGCACCAGCAGCCCGGCCAGGATCGGCAGGGCGACCAGCACCGGGTGGCGCAGCACCGCGCCGGCGAGGCGGGCCCAGCCCGTGCCGGCCGGCCGGGTCCTGCCGCGGCGCGGCAGCCGCACCGGCAGCTTGTCGACCCGTGGGCCGAGGACCGCCAGCAGGGCGGGCAGCAGCGTCAGGGACAGCAGCGCGGCCAGCGCGACCGCGGCGAGGCCGCCGTAGGCCAGGGACTTGAGGAAGCCCTGCGGGAAGAGCAGGAGCCCGGCCAGGGCGATCATCAGCAGCGTCGCGGAGAAGATCACGGTGCGTCCGGCGGTCGCGACGGTACGGGCCACAGCCTCAGCCGGCGTACGCCCGAACCCCTGCTCCTCCCGGAACCGCCCGACCATGAACAGCCCGTAGTCGATGGCCATGCCCAGCCCGAGCAGACTGGCCACGTTGACCGCGAACGAGTTGACGTCGTGCCCGTACGCGATCGCGTGCAGCACCCCCAGCGAGCCCAGCACCGCGCACCCGCCCACCAGCACCGGCAGCGACGCGGCGACCAGCGAGCCGAAGATGAACAGCAGCAGGATCAGCACGATCGGCAGCGACACGGCCTCGGCGAACGCCAGGTCCCGCGTCGACAGCGTGGACGACGCGTCACTGAGCGGCGCGCCGCCGGCGAGCTGGATGCTCGCACCCTCGACCGACAGCTTGTCGTCGATCTCCCGGTACGCCTCCAGCTTCGCGCCCTCGTCGTCGCCGGCCAGCGTCAGCACCGCCACAGCCCGCGACCGGTCGGCCGACGCGTACTGCGCGACCTTGTCCGGCCAGTACGACGCGACGGCCGTGACCGCCGACGGCGGCAGCGCCCCGAGCCGGGTCCGTACCCGCTGGCCGAGCCCCGCGTCGTCGATGGTGCCCGAGGTGGGCGTGTAGATGACGACGACGTCGCCGCCCTGCGTGCCCAGCTCCGCGCGGACCACCTCGGCGGCCCGGGTCGACTCGCTGCCGGGGTCGTTGTAACCGCCCTCGGTCAGCTGGCCGAAGACGCCCAGCCCCCACATCCCGGCCGCGGCCACCGCCACGACCGTGCCCACCAGCACCGGCCACCGGAACCGGGCCACCCATGATCCCCAGGCGGCGAACACACCGATCTCCTTAACACCCGCGTCCCGCACCCCACGGAACGCCCGGCTCCCCCCACCCCAGGGGGAGCCGGTTCACTTCAGCGCAGCGTGGCCGCTTCGAGCGCGACGCCGCCGCAGTCCTGGCTGAACGCCTCCTCGGTGACCCAGCTCAGGTTGATCCTGCCGTTCTTCGGCGCGCGGTACGTGATCACGAAGACCGCCGTGTCGAGATTGTTGCTGCGTTCCTCGAAGGTCGAGCTGGCCGCGGCCGAGCCGGTCGTCAACTTGGCCGTCAGCTTGCCGCGGCCGGCCAGCGCGCCCACGTAGAGCCGCAGGGTCCGCGCCGAGTTGCCGGCCGGGGCCGAGATGGTGAAGCCGTTGCCCTTGCCGCAGGTGCGGATGCCGGTCGGCGTGCCGTCGCTGTTGTTCACCGGCGAGCCGTCGCGCCAGCTGAAGCGCTCCGGGCTGAAGCCGTGCCGGAAGCGCGGCGCGGTGGGGGAGCCCTCGAGGATCTGGAAGTCGCCGTCGGCCCGGCGTTCCAGCGAGAACGTGCTCTGCTCACCCCAGTGCACCCAGTCGCGGCTGCCCTCGCCGGTCAGGTCGACCCGCGACGGGACGTCGTTGCGGTCGACCTTGACCGAGCCCTGGTCCGGCGGCTTCGGCTTGGTCGTCGTGGGCGCCGGCTGCGTGGTGCGGCTCTTCGACGGTGTGGGCGACGGCGTGGGCGAGGCGTCGTCGGAGGCGCTCGGCAGCGGGATCGGGAACTGGTCGGCCGGGTTCAGCGACACGTCCCCGAGCGCGGGCGGCTGCACCGGCGGGATCGCCTGCTGGTCGTCGTCGCGCATCGCCCGGCTGATGATGAAGCCGAAGGCCACCACGATCAGCACGCCCGCGAGGATGACCGCGGCGGGCATGAGGAACTCGGTCAGCCGGCGCCGCCCGTCGTCGAGCAGCAACGGTGGCACGGCCGCCCCCCGGCGGCCGGTCGTGCGGTAGCCATAGCTGGTGCGCGGGTTCGGTGCGGCCGGGTAGGGCCTGCGATGCCCCACGTCGGCCGGTCGTCCCACGGACTCAGGCTGGCGACCTGTCGTACGGTCGTCGTCCGGCAACCGACCCTCCCCGGTCGTTCGCGGGCGCGCGCCGGCTGCCGGTGGCGGCCGCGCGGGTTGTCCCTGGTGCTGTGCTGCAATAAGCCGGTGTGCCGGCGACGAGCGGTCGCCGTGGTGCTGTGGGGAGGTACACCGTCTCACCTTCCGTGAGTGACGGAGAAGAGCGAAATGAGTAACCAAGCCGTCCGGATGATCACCGGGGTCGGCGGTTCGGCGGAGGTTCGCCCCGGGTCCCGCAGGTGTGGCGAGTACGGTGTCCGGAGTCTGCCAGCATGTCCCGTCCGACAGGAGAGTCCGATACAGATGAGCGTCCAGGACAAGACCGGTACCAGTCGCCGGGGCCAGGCCCTGACCGGCGCCTTCGCGGGTGTGGCCGTGATCGCCGTACTGGTCGCGGTCTATATCGGCATCCAGGTGTCCGACGGCGACGACAAGCCGGCGACCCCGGCGGCCGCCTCCGCTCCCGCCGACCCGGCCGCCGCGGCGCCGACCGAGCCCGCTCCCGCGCCGAGCCAGCCGCCGGCCGCGGCGCAGGTCCCGCTGGACCCGGCGCTGCAGCAGCCGCCGGTGGTCAAGGCCGGCAAGGGCAAGGTCGCCGAGCTCAAGGTCACCGAGATCATCGCCGGCAAGGGCCCGAAGCTGCAGGCCGGCCAGACCATCCAGGCCAACTACGTGGGCGTGACCTACGCCGACGGCAAGGAGTTCGACTCCTCCTGGAAGACCGGGCAGCCGGCCCAGTTCCCGGTCGGCGCCGGGCAGCTCATCGAGGGCTGGGACAAGGGCCTGGTCGGCGTGGCCGTCGGCAGCCGGGTGCAGCTCGACATCCCGGCCAAGATGGCCTACGGCGACCCGGCCCCCGAGGGCCGTCCGGGCGGCGACCTGCGCTTCGTCGTCGACGTGCTGGCCGCCCAGTAACCAGCTCGGTCAGAGTTCCCGCACGATCACGTCCACCTGCCGGGGGCGGCCCGCCGCGACGGGCCGTTCCTCGGCGGTGTACTTCAGGTCCCGCAGCGCGGCCAGCAGCTCGTCCACCGACGCCGGCCGCACCCCGGCCTCGGCCAGCGAGCGCACCAGCCGGCCCTTGGTGGCCTTGTTGAAGTGGCTCACCACCGAGCGTCGCGGCTCGCCGCCGACGATCCGCTCGTGCAGCACCCGGACGGTGGCGGTGCGCCCGGCGAGCGCGCCCGAGGGCGCCCACATCGCCGCGTAGGCGCCGGACCGCAGATCCAGCACCGGGCCGTCGGCGGCCGCGCGGTCCAGCGCCGGGCCCAGCGCCTTCTTCCAGTACGCGGTGAGCCCGCCCAGCACGGGCAACGTGACCCCGACCGAGCACCGGTACGCCGGGATCCGGTCGGTCAGCCGCAGCACCCCCCACAGCCCCGAGAAGACCACCGCCCGCTCGTCGACCCAGGCCCTGGCCTCAGGCGCGAGCCCGGCCGGGTCGAGCGCCTCGTAGAGCACCCCGCTGTAGACCTGCGCGGCGGGCGCGGCCGGTGCCGTGGCCAGTCCGGCGTTGCGGGCGACCTCGGCGTGCTGGGCGGCGCTGAGGCCGAGCACCGCCAGCGAATCGGCGACGCCGCGGGCACTCGTGCGCCGGCACAGCGCGACGAGCCTGGACAGCACCCGGCGCCGGGCCGGGACGAGCCGGGGGAGCCACAGCTCCGCGGGGTCGGCGGGGGCACCGGTGGCCGGTGCGGTCTTGCCCTCGGACGGCGGCAGCAGGATGAGCACGCCGCGAGGTTACAAGTCCGGCTCGGTGGCCAGCGCGTCGGCCACGCTGGGATAGACCGCCAGCACCGGCAGCAGCCCGGCGACGTGCAGCAGGCTGCGCAGTTGCTCGCCCGGGGCGGCCAGCCGCAGCCAGCCACCGGCGGCGACGGCGCGTTCGTGCCCGTTGACGAACGAGCGCAGGCCGGTGGAGTCGCAGAACCCGATGCCGGAGACGTCGACGACCACCCGCGGCACCGGCCGGTCCAGCACCTGCTCCAGGGTGGTGCCGAGCACGGTGTCGGTGCCGCCGTCCAGGTCGCCGCGCACAGAGATGATCACCGAGTCGTCGGGGTTACCGATGACGGACACTTGCACGACTGAGCCTCCCAGGCCACGACGGAGACCCTTCTCTGCCCAGTCAGGAGGCCGGTGGAACCTGTGGCACCGTGATCGTCGTACGGACCGTCGCCTGGTCGATCTCGCTGACCCGGACGGTGAAGCTGATCTCGTACGTGCCGGGCAGTGGGAACGTCAGCGCGCCGACCGCGTCGTTGCGGGGCGTGAGCGGCAGCATCGGCTCGGACACCGGTTCCAGATCCTGGCCCTGCAGGCGGGTCGTGACGGTCCACTCGGGGGCCGGCAGCGGCTTGCCCTCCGGCGTGTAGGTGAAGCCGTGCACGGTGTTGTTCTCGCCCAGCTCCACCGGGTAGACGTAGTACTGCAGCGTGAACAGCTCCGAGGTGAGGGTCTGCGAGACCCCCTTCTCCGTGCTCGCGGCCCGCTCACCGGTGGCGCTGCGGCCGGGCGTCACCTGCACCAGTACGGCGCTGAGCCCCAGCACCAGCACGGTCGCGGCCACCTCGGCCCCGACCGTACGCCGCAACGTGGCCACCCCACCGGCGCGCACCTGGGCCCGCCGTACCATGCGCCGCGCGAAGGCCGCCGCGGCCAGCACCCCGGCCAGGATCGCGATCTTGCCGAGCAGGAGGCGGCCGTACCCGGTGCCCCACAGCGCGCCGACGGACCCGACCTGGACCACCGCCTGCACCGTGCCCGCGCCGACCAGCCACACCACGGCCAGCGCCGCCCAGCGCGACCAGGCCGGCAGGATCACGCCCAGCACCCGGGGATGGGCCCCGCGCAGCAGGAACACCGTGAGGGTGATCAGCCCACCCAGCCAGACCGCCATCGCGGCCAGATGCACCACGTCGGCGGTCACGATCGCCGCGGCCAGCGGCGAGTCGGCGGCGTGCCCGGTCAGCGGCCAGGTGGTCAGCCCGGCGGCGGCCAGCGCGAGCAGCGCCCCGCTGTGCCACCGCTTACCGGTGCCGTGCAGAACCGGCGGCAGCAGCGCGGTGGCCACGGCGAGCACGGCCAGGCGGGCCAGCAGGACGACGCCGAACGGGCTGGCCAGCACGTCGGCGAGCTCGGTGACCGAGACGTCCCACAGCGGGGCGCCGCTGCTGTTCGGTGCCTGCGTCCAGAGCGCGCCCAGGGTCGACGCCGCGGTGCCGATCACCCCGGCCCGGACCAGCAGGATCGGCCCGCGACGGGACAGGCGGCGGGGCCACAGCAGGGCCAGCAGCAGGGCGGGGCCGATGATGAGGGTCAGTCCGGCGTACCCGATGAACTTTCCCGCGGGGACCGCGACCGCGACCGACGGGTGCACGCTGCCGGGATCGCTCTCCGGCGGGCGCGCCGAGGGCGCGCCCACCGAGAAGGTCATGGCGCCGCCGACCGGGTGGCTGTCGCTGGAGACGATCCGATAGCTGACCAGGTACGTGCCCAGCGGCTGGTCCGCGCGCCGCACCTGGATCCGCAGCGTCGAACCGATCGCGGCGACCGCGCCGGTGATCCGCTTGCCGTCCGGCGCGAGCACCTGGGTGCGGTCCGGCACCGGGGTGATGCCCTCGGTGAAGGTCAGAGTGATCTCGCCGGGTGCCGTCGCCACCACACTGCCGGGCTCCGGCGTCGCCGTCGTCAACGCGGCGTGCGCGCTCGCCGGCGCCGCCGGAAGCAGCACCGCACCCAGTCCGATCATGGCCACGATGAGCACGCGCACGATCCGCGGCCCCCCAGCCGCTGCAGCCCCAGTCACGACAGGTAGTTCGGATCATCGGGGGGAAAGGTTCAATCCGCGCACGGCGGCTTACCGATCCGCCCGGCCGGGTACCACCCGGCGATACGATCCCGGGCAGGTCCACGCCCTCAAGGAGGCTCCTCGATGTCCGTGCATCCCCGCGCCGGCACCCCCGCCGAATCCCGCGACCGAATCGACGTGCCCCGGGTGGTCCTGAGCTACTACACCGACCACCCGGATCCCGGGATCGCGGAGCAGCGCGTCGCCTTCGGCACCTCCGGGCACCGCGGTTCCAGCCTGAAGACGGCGTTCAACGAGGACCACATCGTGGCCACCAGCCAGGCCATCGTCGAGTACCGCCGCGAGCAGGGCACCGACGGCCCGCTCTACCTGGGCCGCGACACGCACGCGCTGAGCGAACCGGCGATGATCTCGGCCCTGGAGGTCTTCGCGGCCAACGACGTGCGCGTGCTGATCGACAGCCGCGACGGCTACACCCCGACGCCGGCGCTGTCGCACGCGATCCTGACCTACAACAAGGGCCGCACCTCCGGGCTGGCCGACGGCGTGGTCGTCACCCCCTCGCACAACCCGCCGGACGACGGCGGCTTCAAGTACAACCCGCCGCACGGCGGGCCGGCCGACACCGACGCCACCAAGTGGATCCAGGACCGGGCGAACGCGCTGATCGCCGCCGGCCTCAAGGATGTGCGCCGGGTGCCGGCGGCCCGGGCCCGCGCCTCGGAGCTGGTCGGCGGCTACGACTACCTGGCCACGTACGTCGACGATCTCGGCTCGGTCATCGACATGGAGGCGATCCGCTCGGCCGGCATCCGGATCGGCGCGGACCCGCTGGGCGGCGCCAGCGTCGCCTACTGGGGCGAGATCGGCTCCCGGTACGGACTGGACCTGACCGTGGTGAACCCGGACGTCGACCCGACCTTCGGCTTCATGACGCTGGACTGGGACGGCAAGATCCGGATGGACTGCTCGTCGCCGTACGCGATGGCCTCGCTGATCGCCGGCAAGGACAAGTTCCAGCTGGCCACGGGCAACGACGCGGACGCCGACCGGCACGGCATCGTCACCCCCGACGGCGGCCTGATGAACCCCAACCACTACCTGGCCGTGGCGATCTCGTACCTGTTCAAGGTCCGCACGGACTGGCCGGCCGCGGCGGCGATCGGCAAGACCCTGGTGTCCTCGTCGATGATCGACCGGGTGGCGGCGGACCTGGGCCGCAAGCTGGACGAGGTGCCGGTCGGCTTCAAATGGTTCGTGCCGGGCCTGCTGGACGGCTCGGTCGGCTTCGGCGGTGAGGAGAGCGCGGGAGCGTCGTTCCTGCGCCGCGACGGCAGCCCGTGGAGCACGGACAAGGACGGCATCCTGCTGGACCTGCTGGCCTCGGAGATCGTGGCGACGACCGGCCGCACCCCGAGCGAGCACTACCGCGACCTGACGGCGAAGTTCGGCGACCCGGCGTACGCCCGCATCGACGCCCCGGCGACCCGCGACGAGAAGGCGATCCTGGGCAAGCTGTCGCCGTCGCAGGTGACGGCCAAGGAGCTCGACGGCGAACCGATCACGGCGGTGCTGACGTCGGCGCCGGGCAACAACGCGCCGATCGGCGGCCTCAAGGTGACGACGGAGTCCGGCTGGTTCGCGGCCCGGCCGTCGGGCACGGAGGACGTCTACAAGATCTACGCGGAGTCGTTCCGGGGGCCGGACCACCTGGCGCGCATCCAGGAGGAGGCGCGGGCGGTGGTCTCGGCCGCCCTCAAGGGCTGAGCCCCGGACATCCGGCCCGGACCGCTCGCGGTCCGGGCCGCTCAGGGGTTGGGGCGGACCAGGCCGAGGTCGTAGGCGGCGATCGTCGCCTGCACCCGGTCGCGGACGCCGAGCTTGGCCAGCAGCGCGTTGACGTGCACCTTCACCGTGCCGGTGGTGATGCCCAGGGCGGTGCCGATCTCGGCGTTGGACATGCCGGTGGCGATGCTGACCAGGACCTCACGCTCGCGCGGAGTGAGGCCCTCCAGCCGCCGCCCGGGCTCGGCCGGTCCGGACAACCCACCGCTGGCGAACGCGTCGATCAACCGCCGCGTGACAGCGGGACTGAGCATCGCCTCGCCGTCGGCGACGACCCGGATGGCGGCGAGCAGATCGGCGGGCAGCACATCCTTGAGCACGAACCCGGCGGCGCCCGCCTTCAGGGCCTCGAAGACATACCGGTCCTGGTGGAACGTCGTGAGGACCAGCACCTTGGTCTCCGGCGCGGCGGCGGTGAGCAGCGCGGTGGCCGTCAGCCCGTCCATACCGGGCATCCGGATGTCCATGAGCACCACGTCGGGCCGCAAGCGGGCGGCCAGGTCGAGCGCGGCCTGCCCGTCGGCGGCCTCACCGACGACGTCGAGCCCTTCCTCGGCATCGACGATGGCGGCGATCCCGGCGCGCACCATGAGCTGGTCGTCAACGACCATCACCCGGACGGCGATGACGCCACCTCCTTGTCGTCCCCGGCCGGCGTACCCGGCCCGTCGTCGGCAGGAATGGTCCCAGCCGGCGGTGTCGGGCTCGAAACCGGGCGGCTCTCGCCCGGATGGGCGGCCGCCGGGAGGAGGATCTCCGGGAGGCCGTCGCCCGCAGTGGCCATGCTGCCGCCCACCGCGGCCAGCCGGGCCCGCAACCCGGCCGCGATCTCCCCGCCCTCGTCCGCCGGCATCGGCCGCACGCTGATCCGCAGCAAGTCCCCGCTCAGATCCACCGACACACTCACCGGCCCGGTGTCCCCGGCCAGCAGCAGCTCCACCACCCGGAACGCCGACAGGTCCACGTCCGCCGGCAGCACCCGCCCGGCACCGCGGATTTCCAGGCCGACTTCCCGCCCGTTCGCCCGCCATCGGTCGGCCAGGCCGGGCAGGGCCGCCGTCGTCGGCTGGGGATCGCGCTCGCCGGCGTCGCGGGCCGGGTCCGGTTCGGCGCGCAGGCCGTTGAGGAGGCCGCGCATCGCCTCCAGGGCGGCCCGGGCCGAGGTCAGCACCTGGTCGAGGTCGCCCGCGTCGGCCGCCGTCGCCACCCGGGCCGTGTCGCGCAGGACCGCCGCCTGCAGGCCCGCGGCCACCCGGGCGCGTTCGAGGCCGGCTTCCCAGATCGCCTGGGCCGTCGAGGACGCGACCGCGTCGTGCTCCCGGGTCTCCAGCTCGGCGCGGCGTCGGCGCACCAGGAAACCGGTCAGCCAGGAGCCGGTCATCGGCACCGCGAGCGGGCATCCGACGACCACCGACATGAAGATCACCCATACGGCGAACGGGACGTCCTCCTCCGGTGGCGCGTCCAGCGCCAGCGTGAACCCGGCGGCCAGCACCGCCGCGGTGAGCGCGGCCGGGATCGCCATGGCGGTCAGGTTGTTGCGGGGGGCGTAGCGGGCCACCGCGTACACCGCGACGGCTTCCGCACCCAGGCCGGCCAGCATGAACCAGCCCAGCGCCGGTGCGACCAGGCCCGCCGCCATCAGCGCCGGCAGCAGCCAGGAGGTGAGCGCCACCGCGGCGAGCACGGCCCAGGGGCGGGTCCGGCGCCAGATCACCGGTACGGCGTGGGCCGACGCGACCAGGATCAGCAGCGGCACCGGCGCACCGGCCGTATCGGGGTCGTCGTCGGAGATCAGCAGTGCTCCCACCGGCACGAACAGCGCCAGCAGGAACACGACCACGTCGATGACGTGCTCGGCCCCGGGCAGCTGCCGGCGGCCAGGGGCCGGGGCCGGAGCGCTGGTCACGGGCAGCACCGCGCGGACGCGCCAGCCGCCGCCGGGGCGGGGGCCCGCGGTCAGGGTGCCGCCCAGTGCCGTGGCGCGTTCCCGCATGCCGGTGATGCCCCGTCCGGAGCCCATGCCGGTGACGCCGTCGGTGTGGGCGCCGTCGTCGTCGACGGTGAGCTCCAGGCCGCCGGTCACGGGGGCGAGCCGGATGTCGACGCCGCCGGCCGGGGCGTACCGCAGGGTGTTGGTCAGGGCCTCGCGGGTGATGCCGCAGACCGCCTCGGTCGTCGCGGGCGGCAGGTCGTCCGGGGCGGCCCGCACGGTGACCCGCTGGCCGAGCAGCCGGAAGCCCTCGGCCAGCTCCCGCAGGCGGGCGGCGACCGGGCCGGGCCGTTCGTCGGGCAGTTGCAGCAGCGCGACCAGCCGGTGCAGCGCCGCCAGGGTGTCGCGCCCGGTCCGGGCGGCGAACTCGCGGGCCTCGGCGACCAGGTCGGGACGGGTGCCGCCGAGGCGCTGGGCGGCCGAGGCGATGACCACGATCGAGGTGAGGTGGTGGGCGGTCACGTCGTGCAGCTCGCGGGCCAGGCGGTGGCGTTCGGTGTCGGCGGCCCGGGCCCGCCGGTCCTCCGCCTCGGCGAGCCGGCCCGCGGCCTTCGCGCGCTCGGCGTGCCAGCGGTGCCGGGCCCGGCCGAACGCGACGACGGTCGAGTAGAGCACCAGGATGCTCACCAGCTCGAGGGCGTACTCGTCGTTCAGGCCCGTGGTGGTGGCGATCAGCGCGGCCTGCCAGAGCATCACCGCCGCCGCGATGCCCAGCGTCAGCCGCAGCGGTCGCAGCACGGCGATGCTGTACAGCGTGATCAGGTCGGCGAGCGAGACGACCAGCAGCGCGTCCGCCGGCACGCCGTACGTCCCCACCGTCAGCGCCGCGGCCACGACGCCGAGGGCGGCCGGCGGGGCCGACCGCCGCCACAGCAGCGCCACCGTGGCGACCAGGGTGGCCGCGACGCCGGTGGCCCCGGCGGGCGCGGAGAGCCGGTCGTCCGAGGCCAGCGGGATACCCGGCCAGACCGCCAGCTGGGTGACGGCGAGGACCAGCGGCAGCAACCAGACCGGAATGCGCTCCATGACGCACCGACCCTAAGGGGGCCCGGCCACGCCCCGCATCGGTCCCGGGTGCCACCGGCGTCTATATCCTCCGGTGGAGACGGCCCGGCCCGCGGCGGGAACGCTCAGCTTCGGCTCCCCATCGCCGACTGGTACTGCGCCAGGAGTGACAGAGACCAGGGAGCCGAGCGCAGCGATGAGTCCAGCCGACAAGCGGGTAGGCCGCCGGCGCGCGGTCCGGCCCGCCCGTCCGGGTGTGCTGCCGCTGGCCCTGGCGTTGCTGGCGGTGGCCTGGGTGCTGGGGTGGCTGGTGACGCACCGCGGGGGCACTGTGATGCCCGGGTACGCCGGGGGACCGGTGGCCATGGTGGCCGCGTTCCTGGCCTGCCGGCGGATCGGCTCGATGATCGTGGTGCCGCGGCCGATCCGGGGCTTCTGGCGGCTCTTCTCGCACGCGGCGATCTGCCTGGGGATCGGCTCGGTCGGTGCGTTCGCGTTCGCCAACAACGATCCCGGGCTGTCGCCGTACATGGCCGTGCCGACGATGCTCGGCGTCGTCATGGTGGTGCTGGCCTTCGTACGGCTGCCGGTGGAACACCGGTCGGTGCTGCGCTGGGCCCAGCTCATGCTCGACGGCGCGACCGTCGCGGTGGCCGGTGCGCTGATCTACTGGTACGTCGTCCTCGACCTCGCCACCGCGGCGACCTCGACGCTGACCCAGAACGGCGCCGCCGTCACCGGGGTCGGTTCGCTGATCGCCCTGGTCGTGATCGGCCGCGCGGCGATGAGCCCGGCCAGCGCCGTCGACTCCGTGTCGCTGCGCATCCTGACTGTCGCGCCGCTGGTCGCCGTGGCCACCACGGTGCTGCTCATCGCCGGCGGGGACACCGGACGTCTGATCATCTCGGTGCTGGGCGTGCCGCTCGTCGGTGCGGCGATGGCGCTGGCCGCGTACCGTCAGGAACTTGTCCTGCGCCGCCCCGCGGCGTCGCCCGCCGCCCCGTCGGCGCGCAGCATCTACAACGCGCTCCCGCTGGTCGCGGTCATCGCGACCGCCGCCCTGGTGATCACCGTCTCCGCCCGCCAGCTCGGCTGGCACCAGCGCGTCGTGATCATCGGCGCCGTGCTCATCGCCGCGTTCGTGGTGGCCCGGCAGCTGCTCGGGCTGCGGGCCAACGCCCGGATGCTGGCCGGCATCCGCCGGCAGCAGGCCGAGCTCGAGCACCTGGCGATGCACGACCCGCTGACCGGACTGGCCAACCGCGCCCGCTTCGGCGCCGTCCTCGCCGAGCGCCTCGACGCGCACCGCAGTGCCAGCGTGCTGCTGGTCGACATCGACGACTTCAAGATGGTCAACGACACCATGGGGCACGCCATCGGTGACCAGCTGCTCTTCGAGGTGGCCCAGCGGCTGCGCCACCACAGCGCGGTCAGCCACCTGCCGGCCCGCCTGGGCGGGGACGAGTTCGCGGTGCTGATCGACGTGGACGAGCCGGCCGTGGCCGAGGAGGCCGCCGCGCGGATCCTGGCCGCGCTCGCGGTGCCGTTCCGGGTCGGCGAGCACCAGCTGCTGGCCCACGCCAGCATCGGCGTCGCCCTGGCCGGGCCGGGGGACAACGCCGACGAGGTGCTGCGCAACGCCGACATCGCCATGTACGCGGCCAAGGCCTCCGGCAAGGCGTCCTGGGCCCGCTTCGAACCGCGGATGCACAGCGAGGTCGTCAACCACGCCCGCCTCGGCAGCGAGCTGCACAACGCGATCATCCGGCACGAGCTGGAGCTGGCCTACCAGCCGGTGTTCGACCTGGTCACCGGCCTGATGTCCGGTGCCGAGGCGCTGGTGCGCTGGCGGCACCCGGTACGCGGGCTGGTCTCGCCGGCCGACTTCATCCCGGTCGCCGAGCGATCCGGACTGATCGTGCCGCTGGGCGCCTGGGTGCTGCGCGAGGCCTGCGAGCAGCTGGCCAAGTGGCACGCCGAGTACGGCGCCGCCGCCATCCGCTCGATCAACGTCAACGTGGCGGCCCGGCAGCTGCGCGAGTCCGGCTTCGTGGACGAGGTCGCGGCCGTGCTCAGCGACACCGGGCTGATCCCGGCCAACCTGGTGCTGGAGGTCACCGAGTCCTCGGTGCTCGACGGCCGGCAGGTCCGCGAGACGCTGCAGGCCCTGCACGAGCTGGGGGTGCGGCTGGCGCTGGACGACTTCGGCACCGGCCAGTCGAGCCTGAGCCTGCTGCGCGCGTTCCCGGTGGACGTGCTGAAGCTGGACAAGTCGTTCGTGGACGGCATCTGCGACGGCGAGGACCGCGGCCGGCTGGCGGTGGCCGCGGCGGTCGCCCAGCTCGCCGAATACCTGGACCTGTACGCGGTCGCGGAGGGCATCGAGACGGCGGCGCAGGCCGAGCGGCTGCGGGAGATGGGCTACCGGCTGGGCCAGGGCTACTTCATGGCCAGGCCGCTGCCGCCGGTCGAGATGGCCGAGCTGATGATCCGTACGGTCCTGCCGGTCACCGCGGCGTGACGGGCCGGCCCGCGCGAACGGGCCGGCCCGGCGCTGTTACGCGGAGACCTCGTTGCGCTCGGCGCCCCACATGGTGTGGAAGGCGCCGTCCTTGTCGACGCGGCGGTACGTGTGCGCGCCGAAGAAGTCCCGCTGCCCCTGGATCAGGGCCGCCGGCAGGCGCTTGGCCCGCAGGCCGTCGTAGTAGGCCAGCGCCGACGCGAAGCCGGGCGCCGGGATGCCCTGCTGGGCCGCCGTGGCCGCCACCCGCCGCCAGGCCTCCTGGGCGCCGCTGACGGCGTCCAGGAAGTATTCGTCGACCAGCAGCGACGGCAGGTCCGGGGACTTGTCGTAGGCGTGCTTGATGAAGTCGAGGAACTTGGCCCGGATGATGCAGCCGGCCCGCCAGATCTTGGCCATCTGACCGGGGTCGATGTCCCAGCCGTACTCCGCGCTGGCCGCCTGGATCTGCTGGAAGCCCTGCGCGTACGCGACGATCTTCGAGGCGAACAGCGCCTGCTCGACGTCGGCCTGCAGGTCGGCGCCGCCCGCACCCGCGGTGGCCGTGGGGCCGGGCAGGTGTGCCGCCGCCGCGCGGACCTTCGGGTCGCCGGACAGGGCCCGGGCGAAGACCGACTCGGCGATGCCGGACACCGGCACGCCCAGGTCCAGGGCCGCCTGTACGGTCCAGCGGCCGGTGCCCTTCTGCTCGGCCTCGTCCACCACGATGTCGACGAACGGCTGACCCGTCTCGGCGTCGACCTGCTTGAGCACCTCGGCGGTGATCTCGATCAGGTACGAGCCCAGCCGGCCCTCGTTCCAGCCCTTGAAGATCTCCGCGATCTCCGCCGGCGAGTGCCCGCCGACCGAGCGGAGCAGGTCGTACGCCTCGGCGATGAGCTGCATGTCGGCGTACTCGATGCCGTTGTGCACCATCTTGACGAAGTGCCCGGCGCCGTCGGGACCGACGTGCACGCAGCACGGCTCGCCGTCGACCTTGGCCGAGATGTCCTCGAGCAGCGGGCCGAGCGACTCGTAGGACTCCTTGGAGCCGCCGGGCATGATGCTCGGGCCGTGCAGGGCGCCCTCCTCGCCACCGGACACACCGGTGCCGACGAAGTGCAGTCCTCGCTCCCTCAGCGCGGCCTCGCGCCGCCGGGTGTCGGCGAAGTGCGCGTTGCCCGCGTCGATGAGCATGTCGCCCTCTTCGAGCAGCGGGGCGAACTCGTCGATGACCGCGTCGGTGGCCTTGCCGGCCTTGACCATGATCACCACGCGGCGCGGGCGCTCCAGGCTCGCGACGAAGTCCTCGGCGCTCTCCGAGGGGATGAACGTGCCCTCGTGGCCGTACGACTCCACGAGTTCCTTGGTGCGCCCGTAGCTGCGGTTGTGCAGCGCGACCGTGTGGCCGTGGCGGGCGAAGTTACGGGCCAGGTTGCGACCCATCACCGCCAGCCCGGTTACGCCGATTTGGGCCTTTTCCGTCATGAACGTCCTTCCTCCACGCGAGCGCCGGACCATGGGTCCCGGCGATCGCAAGCCGTCGCGCTCATTCTTACGTGTTCGCGGGTCCGAGGGTTCGACTGTCCCGCCTCCCGGTTACCCCGGAACCCTCACCAGCGGCTCCGGCGCGCCGATGGAGCAGGACGTGAGCAAGGGCCGGAACTGGTATCTGGGCGTCACGGGCGCGTTGACGCTGGCGCACCCGCTGCTGCCCGCGGACGTCCGCTCGGTCACGTACCTGCTGGTCTCGGCCTGCACGGTGGTGCCGCTCACGGCCCTGGCCCGGCGGTCGGAGCGGGCGCAGGCCCGGATGTGGTGGATGCTCGCCGCGGCGATGATGGTGCTCACCGCCGGTAACGCGGTGACCACGATCGGCGGTACCGCGATGCAGCTGCCGGCCGAACTGCTGCTCACCGTCGGTCACGCCGGTCTGCTCGGTGCGGCCGTCAGCCTGGTGCTGCGCCGGGGCCGCAACGACATCGGCGGCCTGCTGGACGTCTCGGTGACCGCGATCGGCCTGGGTGGCCTGGTCTGGACCGCGCTGGTCTTCCCGCGCCTGCGCAGCCTGGACACGCCGCAGGGCGAGCAGATGACGCTGCTGATGAGCATGCTGATCCTGCTGGGCGTGCTCGGCGCGCTGGCCCGGGTGTGGCGGATGGCCGAGACCCGGTTGCCGGCCCTGGTCATGCTGCTCGGGGCGCTGCTGCTGGCCCTGGCCGGCAACATCCTGCTGGCTCTCAGCACCGGCACGATGACCACCGGCCGGCCCGGCTGGACCGAGATGTTCTTCCTGCTGGCCTACATCCTCGTCGGCCTGGCCCCGCTGGACGCCTCCGTGCCGGAGCTGCAACGCGCCGGTCCCGCTCCGGTGGACCGGCTCTCCGCCGGCCGGTTGGTCTTCCTGGGCGCCACCCTGGCCGCGAACCCGTTGGTCGCGGGACTGCGGCAGGTGCTCGACCTGCACGCCGACGGACTGCTGCTCGCCGTCGGCACCGTGCTGATCGTGCCGCTGGTGATGGTCCGGATCGGCCGGCTCGCCACCGAGCGGGGGGCCGCCGAGGAGGCGCTGCGCCATCAGGCGACCCACGACCCGCTGACCGGCCTGCCGAACCGGGCCGAGCTGATCACCCGGCTGCAGGCCGCCCTGGCCCGCGAGCGCGCCACCGGGCGGCCCGCGGTCGTGCTGCTCTTCTGCGACCTCAACGGCTTCAAGGCCGTCAACGACCGCCTCGGCCACACCGTCGGTGACCAGCTGCTGACCGGCATCGGCGCGCGGATCAGGGCCGGCCTGCGGGCCCACGAGACCATCGCCCGCTACGGCGGCGACGAGTTCCTCGTGCTGTGCGAGGAACCGGACCAGGCCCAGGCCGCGCGCCGGCTCACCGGATACGTCGAGAGCGCCCTGGCCGAGCCGTTCGTGCTGGCGGGCACGCGGGTGCGGGCGAGCTGCAGTGTCGGCGCCGTGCTCTCCGACGGCCGGACCGGCGCCGACGAGCTGATCACCCGGGCCGACCAGGCGATGTACCGGGCCAAACAACGCCAGCACGCGGCCGCCTGACGCGCGCTGGGCCGAAGATCGGTCCGACGGTACGCTCCGTGCGTGAAGCGCGGCGAGATCTGGACCATCGGCAGCCGCACCGACCTGCGCTACCGGGTCCTCGTGCTCTCCTCCGACAACTACAACGACCGGGCCGACCCGTCGCCGTTCTGCGCGCCGATCGTGCGCCAGCGCGGCGCCACCGAGCTGCCGCCGTACGCGGTGGCCCTCACCGAGCAGGATCCGATCACCGGCGTCGTGGTGGTCAACCGGATGCGCCGGCTGCCGGCCTCGGTCGGCGCCGAGCGGATCGGCATGGTCACCGGCTCCAGCATGGCCCGGCTGGCCGAGGCCATGCGCGAGCTGTTCGAGCTGTGACTACTCGACGCTGACGACACTGACCTCGCGGGTGCCGGTCAGGGTGCCGCCCGGCGCCCCGACGTAGGTGCCCGAGGTGGGTGCCACGTCCGCGTAGTCGCGCCCGACCGCCACGGTGACGTAGCCGTTGCCGGCCCGGCGGCCGTGGCACGGATCGAAGGCCAGCGCCACCGCCCGGTCCCCCCGCGGCACCAGCACCTCGACCCAGGCGTGCGTGCCGCCCTGACCGATCAGGTGCCCGGAGACGTAGCGGGACGGCACGCCGAGCACGCGGCACATCGCCAGCATCACGTGGGCCGAGTCCTGGCAGACGCCCCGGCCGCCCGCCAGCGCCTGCGCCGCTGTGGTGCTGACCGAGGTCACGCCGTACTCGTAGGTCAGCGCTGTGTGCGCGAGCGCGCACGCCCGCTCGGCCGTCTCCTCGTTGCCGGCCGCGGCGCAGCCGTCCGCCAGCTCCCGCAGCGCCTCGTCCGGCGCGGTCAGCCGGGTGGCGCGCAGCAGGCGCGGGTCGTGCAGCGTCGCCGGCGGCAGCTGCGGCGGGCCGTCACCGACCACCCGGTCGAGCGTGGCGGTGAGACGGAACTCGACCGCCTGCTCGACCCGGGCGGCCACCACCCGCACCACCGTGTTGCCCGCCGCGTCCAGCCGCGAGCGCCGGGCGTGCGCGGCGCCGGTCACGGCCAGGCGGTGGCTGCGCCGGTAGAGGTCGCCGTGGCGGCGCCGGGGCACCACCACGAGCCGCTGGGCGAGGGCCGTCACCGGTTCGCGGTAGGCGTACCGGAAGCTCTGCTCGACCCGGAAGCCGATCCGCCGCGCCCCGTCGAGGTCCATCCCGCCATGATCCGGCATCGCTGTTTCCGGCGCATCACCGCACCGGATCGCACCGGCGGCGCCGCACCGCATCGGACCGGCGCCGCGGTCCGTTCGGTGACCTGCGGGAACCGGGCGGCCGGGGGCCGCCACCGGACGGCCCCCGGGCCCCGGTCGTCCTTCCGGGTGACCCGGCCGCGCTGCGCCGCAGGTCGACCCCGGGGGCAGGTGAACGGGGGATGACGCTGCGCGCCGCGCTGGCGTATGCAGGGAACCGTAGTGGTGAATTCCGGCAGGTGGGAGCGGTATGGGCGGCAGGCAGCAGGCGTACCTGGAGGCGATGGAGAACCTGCGTTCGGTGGCGCGTCCGGCCACCGGGGACGGTTCACGCGCCACCATGGACCGGGCTGTGGGGCTGCTGGCCGGGCGTACCCGGTGCCGGCTCTCGGAGGCCCACCGTCACCTGCTGCAGATGGCCGCCGACCAGGACCGCGACGTGGCCGACGTCGCGGCCGGGGTGATCAGCATGCTGGACATCCCGGAACCCGCCGACGACCGCGGCCCGCCGCTGCGCGCGATGCTGCTCGCGCCCCGGCGCGCCGGCGCCGACGTCCGTCCGGTCGAGCCGTGGCTGGCGGTCGTGCAGGCCGTGCTGGACCTGCTGCCCGGTCAGTCCGCGCTGCTCACGCCGGTGCGCGACGAGGGCGGGGAGCTGGTCGACCTGATCTACGCCGCCGCCACCCCGGAGGCGACCACGCCCGACGGGCGCCGCGGCCGGCAGCTGGTCGGTACCCGGATGGCCGAGCAGTTCCCGCACGCGCCGGTCAGCGACCGGTGGGGGGCCTACCAGCGGGTGCTGGACAGTGGTGAGCCTGTGCAGCTCGGGCCGTTCATGGTCGACGACCACCGCTTCACCGTACGGGCGCACCGCCTCGGCTCCGGGCTGCTCCTGACCTGGGTGCGGCACGGCGCCGGCCCGGACGAGGGTGACCGCATCGCCGGCACCGAGCAGCTCGGCAACCTCGGCTGGGGTGAATGGGACCTGATCAGCGGCGAGGTCCGGTGGTCGGCCCAGCTGTACCGGATCTACGAACGGGACCCGGCCCTCGGCCCGCTGTCCACCGAGGAGACCGAGGCGCTCGCCGTGGCCGAGGACGCCCCGCTGCGGCTGGCGGCGGCGGAAGCCTTCGAACGCGGCGAGCGGGTCGACGTGACGTTGCGGGTCCGGATCAAGGGCCGGATCAAACACCTGCGCACGGTCGCCGACGCCACCCGCGACGGCGCCGGCCGGCCGCTGCGGCTGTACGGCATCGTGCAGGACGTCACCGCCCGGGAGAACAGCACCCGCCGGCTGGCCGAGGTCGAGCAGCAGCTCGCCGAGCACCGCCGCAGCCTGCACGCCGAGCACGAGCTGGCGGCCCGGCTGCAGCACATCATCCTGCCGATCCCGGAGCGCCCGGTGGAACTGCCCGGCATCAAGGTGGCCGTGCGTTACCTGCCGGCCGGCCAGGAGAGCCTGGTCGGCGGCGACTGGTACCACGCGGCGGCCCTGCGGGACGGCTCGGTGCTGCTGGCGATCGGTGACGTCGCCGGGCACGGCACGCCGGCCGCGACCACCATGGCGCAGCTGCGGTACTCACTGCGGGCGCTGGCGGTGACCACCACCGACCCGGCCGAGCTGCTCGGGCACCTCAACCGGATCACCTGTGACCTGGACGAGGAGCGGCCGGAGACGGCGGCGACGGCGATCGTGGCCCGCTACGAGCCGGCCCAGCGCCGGCTGACCTGGGCCCAGGCCGGGCATCCGCCGCCGCTGCTGAGCCGCGGTGGCCGTACGCAGCCGCTGCCGCGTCCGAGCGGGCCGATGCTGGGGGTCGTGGAGGACGCGAGCTACGAATGCGCCGAGCTGCGGCTGGCGGTCGGCGACCTGCTGCTGCTCTACACCGACGGGCTGGTCGAGTACCGTTGCCGCAGCCTGGACGAAGGGCTGGACACGGTGATCCGTACCGTCGACGAGGCCGTGGCCGCGGCGCCCCGGCAGCCGCTCGCGGAGCTGGTCAGCCGGCTGCAGCAGGCCAATCCGGACGACGACACGTGCATCCTGGCGGTGCGTCCGACCACGGGGGAGACCCAGGACCTGCGCCGCTATCTGCGTTCGCGCTGAGCGGTCCAGACCCGCAGCGCCCGCCGGACCAGGTCGGCGTTGCCGGTCGCGGGCCGGCCGTCGTCGGTGACCAGGGTGTCCTCGAGGCCGATCCGGGTGGGCAGGCCGAGGCGTCCGGCGTGGGCGATCAGCGGCCAGCAGGCGTCCTGCTCACCGTGCAGCAGCCGCGGTCCGGTGGCCTCGAGCCGGTCGAGGACGGCGTCGGCCGCGGCCACCGCGTCCGCGGCGGGCGTGCCGAGGATCTCGATCAGGATCCGGTCGACCGGTACGCCGTCCAGCCGCTCGGCGTCCCGTGGTGACCACACGCCCGCCTCGACGCCCACCCCGGCTCCCCGCAGCAGCGTGACCAGCTCGGCGAAACCGTCCTCACCGACGTTGACCGACGCGAACGAGGGCCGCCGCGCAGCGCCGAGGTCCGCCCACCGGGCCACGGTGGCGTGCCGCCGCGCGACGTCCCCGCCGGTGATCCACAGTCCGGTGGACACCCCGACGGGCGTCCCGGGGCAGCTCGCCCGTACGGCGGCCACCGCCGCACCGATGTCGGCCGGATCGAGGCTCTCCGCACCGTCGGCGCCCCGCGGGTGCACATGCACCGCCTCGGCCCCGGCCGCCACCGCCTGCGCCGCGGCCACGGCCAGCTCGGCCGGGGTCACCGGGACGGCCGGGTGCTCGCCGCGGGCCCGGCCGCCGTTGAGGCACGCCTTGATCCGCCGGATCATTCGTCCTCCGGGGAGAACGGGGTCCGCGGCCGGTCCAGCAGCTCGCCGTCGAGGAGAATGTCGACCTTCTCGTTGTAGAAGCTGACCAGCCCGGCGATCGGCAGCAGCTCCCGGGTCGGGAAGTCGTAGGACCAGACCAGGTCGGCGTGCAGGGTGCCACCGGCGCGCACCGACCAGTACGCCGTCGTGCGTCCCTTGTACGGGCAGGCGGTGACCGTCTCGCTGGGCACCAGAGCAGTGAAGTCGACGGCGGTGCGCGGCAGGTAGTAGCGCGGCGGCAGCCCGGTCTCGAAGACGATCACCGGCGTCGCGGACTCGGCCAGCCGTACCCCGTCGAGCTCGACGCGCACGTGCCGGGCCGAGCGCAGCGCGTCCACCCGCGCGTACGGGTTGCGGGGATGGACGAACACCTGCTCGTCCTCCTCGAACCAGGCGTCCAGGGCGTCCCACTCCAGCCGGACCAGCCCGGCCAGCTCACCCGCGGTGTGCCGGTGCCCGGCGGCCGACCGGGTCACCTCGCCGGAACGCAGGCCCACCGGCCGGGCGGTGCCCTCGGTGACCCGCTCCTCGTCGATCAGCACGCCCGGCGCCAGGTCCGCGGCCGGTACGTAGTACTGCGGGTACGGCGGCCACTCCCACACGTACACCGCGCGGGTGGTGTCCAGCACCACCCGGTCGCCGAGCATGCCGCGAATCCGGCGCGGCACCGGCTCGCGGTGCCCGACCGGCGTGATCAGTCCTGGGTAGCCCGCCATGTCACTCCTCCACCCGCGCGTCCAGGAAATCGTCGACGGCCCGCCGGAACGCCTGTGGCCGCTCGACCCACGGGTAGTGCCCGCACCGGTCGAGCACCGCCGTGGTGCCGTCCGAGAACAGCTTCGTCAGCGCGGCGGCGGGCGCGCAACCCGTGATGGCGTCCTCGGCACCGGCGACGACCAGCACCGGCGCGGTGACGGCGGCCAGCCGGCGGGCGAGGTCGGCCGGTGGGTCCACGCCGGGCCAGGCCCGGTTCGCGGCGTAGCTGAACCGGCCGAGGACGGCGTGCGCCCGCTCGGCCGGACCCCAGGTGGCGTAGCCGAGCGGCGCCACGCGGGTCATGAAGTCGTTCAACCCCTCGTCGTCGCGCCGGGCGAGCCCCTCCCGGGACGCCGCCAGGGCGGCCTCGAACACCGGGTCGCCGCGGCGGCGCTCGGTCACCTCGGCGACGTCGGATGCCACGTCGAGCAGCCAGGTCACCGGCGGCGTGACCAGGACGAGGCAGCCGACCCGCTGCGGGTACCGGGCGGCGTAGCTGACGGCCAGCCGGGTCCCGGCCGAGTGACCCAGCAACCGCAGCCGCTCGACGCCCAGGTGCCGCCGCAGCCGTTCCAGGTCGGCCGCCTGCCGCCAGAACGAGCCGAGGGTGACGTCGGCGGGCAGCGGGGTGCGGCCCACCCCGCGCAGGTGCGGGGTGATCAGCCGTCGGTGCCGGCCGAGACCGGCCAGGTCACCCAGGTACGCGGGGTGCCGGCCGGAGCCGCCGGCCAGGGTGACCAGCGGTGGACCGTCACCGCCGGTGTCGTCGTAGGACAGCGGCGTGGCGTCGGCGCCCGGATAGGTCGGCATGGCTCGATTCTGACGGCTGGGCGCCGGTCTACGAGCTCTGGATGACGCCGGTCGTGACGAGGGCGAAGGCGGTGATGATGACGGCCACGCGGGCGTAGTGGTACCGGTCCCAACGGGCCTGCTGCTCACGCCAGTCGTCCGGCGCCTGCTCGGGTGTCCAGTTCTTCGCGCGGTTGTTGATGGGCACCAGCACGGCGAGCGACATGACGATGCTCAGCACGAACAGGGCCGCCCCGCCGACCAGGGCGCTCAGGCCCGGGTCGTGACGGTGGACCACGGCCAGCACGACGGTGAGGATGAGCGACGCCGAGTACCAGACCGGCATGACGCGGCCGAGCACACGTCCGCCGTCGGCTCGGCCGGCCAGGCCGCCGTTGCCCGGTAGCCGGTCGAAGATGGGGTTGACGAAGACGGCGACGCTGAACTCCACGCCCACCATGACGCCCGCGACAGTGAGCGCGGCGACGGCCAGTACGAGATCCATGTCCTCATGAGACCGTGGCACTGCGGATCGCGCCAGTACTGACATTATTGTCAGCACTGACTAGGGTGGGGGCATGAGCCAGGATCTCCCCGACAGTGCCCAGTGTCCGGTCGACGCCGCGGTGAGCGTCATCGCGGGTCGCTGGAAGGGCACGATCCTGTGGCGTCTGGTCGACGGGCCGATGCGCACCGGGGAACTCCGGCGCAGCATCCCGGACATCACCGAACGCATGCTCATCCGCCACCTGCAGGAGCTCGTGGCCGACGGCATCATCGACCGGCACGACGCGCGGGAGGTGCCGCCCCGCGTCTCCTACTCGATCTCGGAGTACGGCCGGACTCTCGTGCCACTCGTCGCCCAACTGTGCAGCTGGGGGGAGACGCACCTGGCCCGGGCTGTTCGGGCGGGTGTGCCAGTATCGGCCGATGGAGAACATCGAGTGGCTTCGCCCGGCCCGCGGCGTCACCTATGACGTGCTCGTCGGCGGACCGGACGACGGCGTACCGGTGCTGCTGGTGCACGGCAACTGCTCGTCCGCGGATTTCTGGCTGCCACTGATCCGCCGGCTCCCGGACGGCATCCGGGTCGTCGCCCCGCACCTGCGCGGGTACGGCCGCAGCGAGGCCGCACCGGTGGACGCCACCCGGGGCCTGCGGGACTTCGCCGACGACGTGGCCGCTCTGCTCGACGACAGCGTCCTGTTCCCTCAGCCGGGCCCCGTCGTAGCGGCTGGTCACTCGATGGGCGGTGGCGTGGTCATGCAGCTGCTCGCCGACCACCCGGGCCGATTCGCGTCGGTCCTGCTGGAGGCGCCGGTGAGCCCGTACGGCTTCGGCGGCACCCGCGACCTCGACGGCACCCCCACATCGGCGGACTTCGCCGGCACCGGGGGCGGCGGCGCCAACCCCGACTTCGTGGCCCGTATCGAGGCGGGCGACCGCAGCGCCGACGTACGGACCAGCCCTCTGTCGGTGCTGCGCTCCTCGTACGTGGCCGACCCGGCAGCGCTCGGCGACGACGAGGATCTGCTGCTCACGTCGATGCTCAGTACCGCCGTCGGCGAGGACAACTACCCCGGGGACAGCAAGCCGGCCAACAACTGGCCGTGGTTCGGGCCGGGTGACCGGGGCGTGCTCAACGCCATGGCACCCAGCTGCTTCAACGTCGCCGACGCCCTGGTCGGCGCGGCGCAGAAGCCACCGATCGTCTGGATTCGCGGCGACCGGGACGTGATCGTGTCGGACACGTCGCTGCTCGACCGGGCGTACCTGGGCTCGATCGGCGCGATGCCGGACTGGCCCGGCGCCGACGCCTGCCCGCCGCAGCCCATGGTCGGCCAGACCCGCGCGGTGCTGGAGCGATACGCCGGGAGCGGTGGCAGCTACCGCGAGGTCGTCTACGACAACTGCGGCCACTCGCCTCACGTCGAACGTCCGGCCGAGTTCGCCGCCGAGCTCCTGAAACTCGTCAACTCCTGATCACGAAACCGGAGCCGGTGGGGCACGCGCCCGCCGGCTCCGGTCCACTGGTCAATCAGGACAGCGGGCAGGTGTTGCGGTAGTCGGAGATGGCCGAGCTGCTCGGGCCGGGGCAGAGGAACTGGTCGTAGCGGGTGTCGTCGTCGACGAAGCGCTTGAGCCAGGCCACCGCCAGCCGGGCGGTCGGGGTGTTGGTGGTCTGCGGGAAGAAGTGGCTGGCGTTGTTGAGCTCCAGGTACGCCTTCTCCGTGGCCGACGGGATGCTGTTGTAGAACGGGATCGAGTGCGACGAGACGGGCGCGATCGTGTCGCTCTCGCCGCCGACGATCAGGGTCGGCACCCGCAGGCCCGACCAGGACTTGGTCAGGTTCCACGGCGCCAGCGGCACCGCGGCCTGCAGCGACGGCCGGTCCTTGGCCGCCTCCAGCGAACCGCCGCCGCCCATCGAGTGCCCGGCCACGGCGAGCCGGCTCGCGTCGATGCGGGTGCGCACCGAGCTGCTGCGGGTCAGGTAGTCCAGCGCCGCGAGCAGCTGGTTGCCGCGGGAGGCGGGCTGGTCGAGGGTCGTGTTGGTCTCGATGCCGATGACCACGAAGCCGTGTGAGGCGATCCGCGGCCCCAGCCAGCTGATGCTCGACCAGCTCGCGGTGTAGCCGGGCGAGATGGCGACCGCGCCGAAGGTGCCCTCGGCGGTGCTGGTCGGGTAGTAGATGACGCCGCCGCCGAAGCCGGAGACGCTGAGCCGCGAGACGCTCTGCTGAGCCGTGGCGAACGGCCCGCGGCCGGCGTCCAGGGCGGCCGTGGTCGGGGCCGGGCCACGCTCGTACGGGCCGGCGGCCCGGGCGCTGGTGGCACCGGTCAGCGAGCCGGCGATCAGGGCCAGCGTGGCCGCGGCGGTGACGAGGAACCGCCGGGACCGGGTGGGGATGGTGGATGACTGCACGTCGGACTCTCCTCGGGTGGGACGGGATCGACGAGCGCCAGTCTTCGGCCGGACCGCACGGCGACACATCGGTGAAATCACCGGCCTTGACAGCGACCGGCCGGGGTTCTTGAGTGTTACTCGGAGGTAACCCTGTGAGAATCAGCCGGAAACACTTCGCGCTCGCCGTGGCGCCGGCCCTGATCGCCGGCGTGCTCGCCGCTCCCGCGTCGGCTGCCGCGCCCACCTGCGCCGCACCCGTCGCCAGCACCACCCGGCCCGGCTACCTGGTCGCCGACCCGGCCTGCGAGCCGAACGGCACCCCGTTCACCGCCATGCCGGACTCCGTCGTGCACACCGGCATCCGCGACGGCGCGGCGTACCGGATCGAGGTGCCGAAGGCCTGGAACGGCCAGCTGGTCGTCTACGCGCACGGCTACCGCGGCACCGGCACCACTGTGTACGTGGACAGCCCGTCGTTGCGCGCGCACTACATCGCCCGGGGCTTCGCCTGGGCCGCCTCCAGCTATCAGACCAACGGTTACGACGTGGGCCAGGGCGTCCGCGACTCGTACGCGCTGATCGACCTCTTCCGCCAGGTCACCGCCCAGCGGGCCCGGTCGGTCTACATGACCGGCGCCTCGATGGGCGGTCACGTCACCGCCGTCGCCATCGAGGAGCACCCGCGCTCGTTCGTCGGCGCGATGCCGGTCTGCGGGGTCCTGGGCGACGCCGAGCTGTTCGACTACTTCCTGGACTCCAACGTCACCGCGGCCGCGCTCGCCGGTGTCGACATCGACTTCCCGCTGACCCCGGACGCCGGCTTCGCGGACCGGTGGCGCGAGCAGGTCAAGCGCATCCTGCCGGCCCTGGGCGTCACGACGGGCAAGCCGCCGGTGCTCACCGGGGCGGGCCGGACCTGGGCGGACGTCGTCGAGCGGCGCACCGGGGGCGAGCGGCCGGGCTTCGCCGCGGCGTTCGCGTACTGGAACGCCGCGCCCTCCTCGGCGCCCACCGCGGACCTGCCGTTCGTCTTCGGTCTCTACCCGGGGCTGTCCGGCGGCACCGCCGGCATCGCGGAGGGCAACCTCACCGACAACCGGTTCACGCTCTACCGCAGCACCGACCGGCTCCTGCCCACCCGGGCCGAGTGGCAGCTCAACCGGGACGTGCTGCGGGTGGCGCCGACCGCGCGGCCGAGCCGGGGCCTGGACGGCGTGCCGCGGGTGGACGGCCGGCCGCCGGTGCCGGTGCTCTCGCTGCACGACATCGGTGACCTGTTCGTACCGTTCTCGATGGAGCAGGTGTACGCCCGCCGCGCCCTGCGGAACGGCCGGGCGAAGCTGGTCGTCTCCCGGGCGGTCCGGGGCGTCGGGCACTGCGACTTCACCCAGGCGGAGCTGCGGCAGGGCTTCGACGACCTGGTGAGCTGGGTCCGCGGCGGCCACCGGCCCGGCGGGGACGCGATCCTGAACCGGCGCACCGTGGCGGCGGCGGACTTCGGCTGTCGGTACACCGTCGGGGAGCGGGCCGTCTTCGGCGCCGCCTGCCCCGTGAAGGCGGGTGCGACCGGCCGGCGGTGACGGTTGACAGGAGGGCAAGCCATTGAAAGGCTTCAATGGCTTGCCTCATCCCGAGCCGTCAGGAGCGACCGATGCGCCGTGCCCCGTCGTGGATTCCGCGCGCCGCCCTCACCGTCGCTCTCGTGCTGCCCCTGGTGACGCCGCCGGCCGCCGCCACGGCCGCGCCGCCGGCCGGGGAAGGCCCGCAGACGGTGGCGGACGTCTACCGCTACCTGGAGGACCCGCAGCTCACCGGCGAGGGCCAGGAGGCGCCGCACACGGACCTGCGGCCGTACGCCGGTGCCCGCGCCGCCGCGGCCGACGTGACCAGCCACGACGCGCGTGATCCCAACGTCACGTCGCTGAACGGCACATGGCGGCTCAAGATCTTCAACCGGCCGGACGACGTGCCCGCGGCCTTCCACGGCGCCGGCTTCGACGCGTCGAGCTGGCCGTCGGTCTCGGTGCCGCACACCTGGCAGTCCGACTTCATCGACCACCCGATGTTCCGCAACATCCCGTCCGACATCGTCCCGGACGACCCGCCGAAGGTGCCCCGCGACGTCAACCCGACCGGGGCGTACCTGCGCACGGTCGACCTGCCCGCCGACTGGACCCGCGACAGCGACCGGGTCCTGCTCCGCTTCGAGGGCGTGACCAGCAACTACCTGGTCTGGGTGAACGGCGGGTACGTCGGCTACGACCAGGGCGGCTACACCCCGGCCGAGTTCGACATCACCGAGCGGCTGCGCCCGGGCCGCAACAGCATCGCGGTCCAGGTGCACCGCTGGGGCAGCGGCGCGTACCTCGAGGACGTCGACCAGTGGCGCTACAGCGGCATCTTCCGCGACGTGCGGCTCTACCGCTTCGACCGGACCCGGCTGCGCGACGCCACCGTCACCACCGACCTGGACGCGGCGTACCGGGACGCGACGCTCAGCGCCCGGGTCGAGCTCACCGGCGCGCCCGGCGACTTCACCGTCCGCGGCACCCTGCAGGACCGGCACGGCCGGACCGTGACCACCATGAACGCCGCGGTGAGCACGGGCGCGGTGACGCTGACCGCGCCGATCAGCAACCCGGCGAAGTGGAGCGCCGAGGAACCGAACCTCTACACCCTGGTGCTGCAACTGCTCGGCCCGGACGGACGGGCCCTGCACACCACCGCGCAGCCGGTCGGCTTCCGCGAGATCGAGGTCCGCGACCGGCAGATCCTGGTCAACGGCCGGCGCATCCTGATCAAGGGCACCAACCGGGCCGAGACCGATCCGGACACCGGCCGGCACGTGACCCGGCAGGCCCAGCGCGACGACGTGTTCCTGATGAAACGGCTGCACCTCAACGCCGTCCGCACCTCGCACTACCCCTCGGACCCCTACCTCTACGACCTGGCCGACGAGCACGGCCTGTGGGTCGACGACGAGGTGGACATCGAGACGCACAGCCATGAGACCTGCCCGTCGAACTGCCTGGCCGACCGCCCGGAGTGGCAGGCCGCGTTCGCCGACCGCTTCCAGGCGATGGTGGCCCGGGACAAGAACCACCCGAGCGTCATCTTCTGGGACACCGGCAACGAGGCCGGTCTCGGCGCCGCGCACTACGCGATGGCGGCCTGGGCCGACACCCACGAGCCGACCCGGCTGCTCTACCACCAGTCCAACAGCCCCGACGGTGACGCCCCGTTCGCCGACGTCGACGGTCCCCGCTACCCGACCCCGGCCCGGCTGGAGAGCCGCACCCTGAGCAGCACCAAGCCGATCGTGATGGGCGAGTACGCCCACGCCATGGGCAACGGGCTGGGCAACTTCGACCAGTTCTGGGCCCTGGCCCGCAAGTATCCGGCCATGCAGGGCGGCTTCATCTGGGACTGGGCCGAACAGAACCTGCGCCAGCCGCTGATCACCACCCCCGACGCGGCCCACGGCATCCAGACGTTCCTGGTCGGCAAGCCCGGCACGGTCCCCGGGCGCCGCGGCCAGGCCGTGGCCCTGTCCAGCCTGGACGACTTCGTCGACGTCTTCCGCGACCAGCGGCTGGACCTGACCGGTCCGCTGACGCTGGACGCCTGGGTCAAGCCGGGCGAGTGGGCCGGCAGCTTCCCGATCCTGACCAAGGGCCAGGGGTACACGCTGCAGATGCGCGACCGCGACACCCTGGAGTTCGGGGTGAACGCGGGCGGCTGGGCGACGGCCGCGGCGGACGTACCGGCCGACTGGTACGGCGCCTGGCACCGCGTCACCGGTGTCTACGACGGCACCGCCCTGCGGCTGTACGTCGACGGCGCCGAGGTGGCGACGACCGCCCGTACGGGGGCGGTGGACCCGGGCCTGTTCGAGGTGAACCTGGGCCGCAACGCCGACACCCAGCAGGACAACGACCTGTGGAGCGTCCGGCTCGGCCGCGGCCTGATCGACGACGCCCGGATCTATCCGTCCGCGCTGACCCCGGCCCAGCTGGCCGCGGGCGCGGACCCGGTCGCCGGCGCGGTGCTGGCCCTGAACTTCGACCGGTTCCAGCGCAAGGGTGACTTCCTGAGCCTGGGCATCAGCCTGTCCGGCACCGACGGCCTGGTCGGCTCGGACCGTTACGTGCAGCCGGAGACCGCCGAGATGGCCTGGGCCCAGGCCCCGGTCCGGATCACCCGCGCCGGCACCACGATCCGGCTGCACAACGAGCAGCAGGCCGGCGACTTCGACCTGACCGTGCGCTGGCAGGTCAAGGAACAGAGCGACGTGCTGCGCTCGGGCAGCCGGCGCATCCGGCTGGCCCCCGGGCAGACCGCCGAGCTGGATCCCGGGCCGCTGCCGGCCAACCCGGCCGACCGGGAACGCTTCCTCACCGTGACCGCGGCCGGCAACCGGGACACCGCCTGGGCCCGCCGGGGCTGGATCGTCGGGTACGACCAGTTCGCCGTCGGCGGCCGCGCGGTGCCGGGCATCCTCCCGCTCCCCGTGCCCGGCGCGCCCGCGGTGGCCACCAGCGGCGACACCGTCACCGTGTCCGGCCGGAACTTCGCCTACCGCTTCGACGACGGCTCGCTGACCTCGATGCGCGCGGCCGGCCGGGAACTGCTGCGCGGCGGGCCGCAGCTGGACGTGTACCGGCCGCCGACCAGCAACGAGACCTACGACTGGGGCACCGACGACCGGCGGATCTGGCACGAGACCGGCCTGGACCGGCTGCGGACCACCGTCACCGGGGTGCGGACCCGGACCGAGGCCGACGCCGTCGTGGTCGAGGTACGCAGTGTCGCCGCCGGCCCCGACACCGAGGCGCTGCTGTCGTTCGACCAGACACTGACGTACCGGATCGACCGGCGGGGCACCGTCACGCTGCGCCAGGACGTCGCCGCGAAGGGCTCACGGGTGGGCGCGCTGCCGTACCTGCCCCGGGTCGGCATCTCGGTGCGGGTGCCCGACTCGATGCAGCGCTTCGCCTACTACGGGCGCGGCCCGCAGGAGTCCTACAACGACCGGCGCAGCGGGGCCCCGATGGGCGTCTACCGCAGCACTGTCGAGAAGGAGTACGTGCGGTACTCGCGGCCGCAGGCGTACGGCAACCACACCGACACCCGCTGGGCCACCCTGCACGACCAGCGCGGCGGGCTGCTGGTCGGCGGCACCTCCGACGTCAGCGTGACCGCCTACGACGAGCTGGACCGCGCCGAGTACGACCATCAGCTGCCGCTGGTGCGCAACAAGGACTGGGTGACGTTGCACGCTGAGGCCGGCGAGACCGGGATGGGGGAGACGCCGAACTCGGTGCTGCCGCCGTACCGGTTGTCGCCGACGCAGCCGTACTCGCACGAACTGGTGCTGCGCCCGCTCACCCGGACCGAGGTCGCCGCGGACGGCGTTCCGGATGCCGACGTGCCGGCGCCGTGCCCGCCGGAGCTGACGGTCACCACGGACGGCCGGATCGAGCCCGGCACGGCCGAACCCGTGCAGGTCCAGGTCGCGGCGCGCTGCGCGGCAGGTCTGCGGGACGCGACGGTACGGCTGAGCGCGCCCGACGGCTGGACCGTGCAACCGGCCTCGGTGGACCTGGGCGCCGTCGCCGACCGCGGGACGGCCACGTTCACCGTCACCGCCCCGGCGGGCACCGACATCGGCACGTACCGCCTCACCGCGACCGCCGAGACCACCACGCCCGACGGCTTCGCCTCGACCACCACGGCGACCGCCAGCACCGAGGCGCCGCTGCCGGCGGGTTACGTCTGGCTCAGTGACCGCCCGTTCACCGCCCCGGTGAACGGCTGGGGCCCGGCCGAGAAGGACCGCAGCAACGGCGAACAGGGTGCCGCCGACGGCAACCCGCTGACCATCGGTGACGTGGTCCATCCCAAGGGCATCGGCGTGCACGCCGCGTCCACGGTCCAGGTGGAGCTCGGTGGAGACTGCACCCGGCTGCGCGCCGACGTGGGCGTCGACGACGAGACGGGCAGCGCGGGCTCGGTGACGTTCGAGGTCTGGGGCGACGGCACCCGGCTGACCCGGACGGGCGTGCTCACCGGCGCGAACCCCGCCCAGCGCCTGGACGTCGACGTGACCGGGGTGCGGAGCCTGGAGCTGCGGGTCACCGACGGCGGCGACGGCAACGGCAACGACCACGCCGACTGGGCCGCCGCCCGGCTCGCCTGCGGCTGAGCCCAGTCGGGCACAATGAACGGCCATGTCCCGTGAACCACGCGTGTCCTGCGTCTTCATCTGCCACGACGGTGCCGGCCGGATCCTGCTCGCCCGGCGTTCCGCCGGTGCCCGCGACGAGCCCGGGACCTGGGACACCGGGGCGGGCGCGCTGGAGTTCGGCGAGACCTTCGAGGCCGCGGTGACCCGCGAGGTCAAGGAGGAGTACGCGACCGAGCCGCAGGAGATCAGCTTGCTCGGCGTCCGCAACGTGGTCCGCGCGGAACCGTTGTCGCACTGGGTCGCGGTGGTCTTCGCGGTCCGCGCCGACCCGGCCGCCGTGGCGATCGGCGAACCGCACAAGTTCGACGCGCTGGACTGGTTCGACCCCGCCGCGCTGCCGGCCCCGCTGCACTCCCAGCTCGAGCCGACCCTCGAGCTTTTCCGCGAGGCCCAGCCGTAACGGCGGGTTTTCTGCCGCGAAACACTGGATTTGGCTTGGTCGATGTTCCATGCTGTGCGTGGGAGCGCTCCCACCATCCTCGTCGTCCCCCTCGGAGGAACTCGCGCATGTTCTCGACCCGATCCAAACGGCGTCTCGCCGCAGCCGCGGCGGCGGTCCTCGCCGCCCCGCTGCTGTGGTTCGCCGGCACCGGCACCTCCTCGGCCGCGGCCGCCGCCCCGGCCGAGGACTGGTTGCACGTCAGCGGCAACCAGATCGTCGACGAAGCCGGTAACCCGGTCTGGCTCACCGGGACCAACTGGTTCGGCTTCAACGCCGGTGAGCGCGTCTTCCACGGACTGTGGTCGGCGAACCTCACCGAGGTCACCAAGTCCATGGCCGACCGCGGCATCAACATCGTCCGGGTGCCGATCTCGACCCAGCTGCTGCTGGAGTGGAAGGCCGGGCAGGCCGCCGTGGCCTCCGGCGTCAACACGTACGCCAATCCGGAGCTGACCGGCAAGACCACCCTGCAGGTCTTCGACGCGTTCCTGGCGCTGTGCCGCCAGTACGGCATGAAGGTCCTGCTCGACGTGCACAGCGCCGAGGCCGACAACTCCGGCCACAACCACCCGGTGTGGTGGAAGGGCACCGTCACCACGGAGAACTTCTACCAGGCGTGGGAGTGGGTGACCGCCCGCTACAAGAGCGACGACACGCTCGTCGCGATGGACATCAAGAACGAGCCGCACGGCGCGCAGAACGAGACCGTCCGGGCCAAGTGGGACAGCTCCACCGACGCCGACAACTGGAAGTACGTGGCCGAGACCGCGGCCAAGCGCATCCTGGCGATCAACCCCAAGGTGCTGGTGCTGGTCGAGGGCATCCAGGTGTACCCGAAGGCCGGCTCGACCTGGTCCTCGCCGAACACCAACCCGGACCTGAGCTCCAACTTCCACAACACCTGGTGGGGCGGCAACCTGCGCGGCGTCGCCGAGCACCCGATCAACCTGGGGGCCAACCAGGACCAGCTGGTCTACTCGCCGCACGACTACGGGCCGCTGGTGTTCGACCAGCCGTGGTTCCAGAAGGCGTTCGACAAGGCCTCGCTGACCACCGACGTGTGGACGCCGAACTGGCTCTACGTGCACGACTCCGGCACCGCGCCGCTGCTGGTCGGCGAGTGGGGTGGCCGGCTGGGCCAGGACCCACGGCAGGACAAGTGGATGACCGCCCTGCGGGACCTGATCGTGGAGAAGCACCTGCACCAGACGTTCTGGGTGCTCAACCCCAACTCCGGCGACACCGGCGGGCTGCTGCTGGACGACTGGAAGACCTGGGACGAGCAGAAGTACGCCCTGCTCAAGCCGGCCCTGTGGCAGTACGGCGGCAAGTTCGTCAGCCTGGACCACCAGGTCGCGCTGGGCGGCGCGGGCAGCACCACCGGCATCAGCCTGGCCGCCCGGTACGGCGGCGGCACCGACCCCACCGGCTCGGCCTCCCCGTCGGCGTCGGTCTCGCCCTCGGCGTCCACCCCGCCCGTACCGTCCGGCACCTGCACGGCGACCTACAGCCAGACGGGTGCCTGGTCCGGCGGTTTCCAGGGTGAGGTCACGATCAAGAACACCGGTACGGCGGCCACCCGCGGCTGGACGGCCACCTGGACCAACCCGGCGGGCACGGCGGTGTCCTCGCTGTGGAACGGCACGCTGACCACGTCGGGCTCGACGGCGACGGTCCGCAACGCCGCCCACAACGGCGCCCTGGCCCCGGGAGCGAGCGCCACGTTCGGCTTCGTCGGCACCGGTCCGGCACCGACCCCGGCGGTCACCTGCTCAGCGTCGTAGACCGTCGAAGTCCCAGCGCGGCATGGCCGACGCCGCCGGACCCGGGCGCCGGGGGGGGGTACGTCATGACCTCGTCGGTGGCCCAGCGGATGTAGCCGCTCAGGGCGGCGCGCAGTTCCGGATCCGCCGGAAGGTGCGCGCCGTCCAGCGCGGCCACGAAACACGCGACGAACCGGTCGGCGAGCTCCGCCTCGGCACCCTGGTTGGCGTGGATGCCGAGCATGCCGGAGTGCCCGCCGTAGGACTGCGAGTAGACGGGCGGGCCGCCGAACACCTCACCCCAGTAGTCGGCGAGGCGCTGCACGTGCTCGGGATTGCCCTGGTGTGAGAAGGGGTGTTCGAGCTGCGGGTCGGCCAGGCAGCGGGCTTGGAAGTCGGTGGCCAGCGCGAGCATCGCCGGGGCGCCCCGGCCGCCTCGTAGAGGGACATGCGGTCACCCTGGCAGAAAGCCGTCGCTACCGCACGTGTCGTAGGTCGGTCAGTCCGGCGAGCGGTGCCCGCCCGCGTACGTCGCCGGTGGCCGCGTCCAGCCACAGCACCTCGTCGGCACCGCCCACGTAGATCCGGGACGCGTCGCTGCTGACCCCGAGCCCTCGGACCGGCGCCGGCACGGTCCAGGCCGCTTGCCGGGAGCCGCCCGGCTTCAGCGCGGTCACCGTCCGCCCGGCGCCCAGCAGCAACCGTCGCCCGTCCGGGGCGAAGGCCAGGCTTGCCGAGCCCGCCACCGCCGGCACCGCGGCGGTCGCGTCGATCGCCAACGCGGCGGTGTCGGCGTACAGCACCACGCCCGCCATCGCGTGGGCGATCGCCAGGCGCCGGCCGTCCGAGCTCACCGCCAGCGCGTGCCCCTCGGCCGGACCCAGCCCGAACGGGTCCGGCAGGTCCAGGCAGTACGCCCACCCCTGCGCCAGGTGCAGCACGTGCACGAATGCGTGGACGCCGCCGGAGCGCCCGGCCAGCAGGTCGCGGGTGTGCCGATGGCCGGGCTGGTGGGTGTAGAGCGTGTACAGGACCTGCCGGTCGGGGGAGAGCACCGCCTGCCGGCCGTCGCCGCGCATCTCCTCCTCGGCACCGGCCGGCACCGGTGACTTGTCCCGGGTCAGCAGCGGCTCCAGCGAGCCGGTGCCGAGGTCGAGCCGGCGTACCCGGTAGTGATCCGGTGCCGTGGCCGGCAGCCACTCCAGCACGAACAGGCCGGTGGCGTCCTGGGTGAACGCGTCCGGTTCGACGACGCCGCTGAGGTCGTACTGTCGCTGCCGCGTACCGGAGACGACCAGGATCGCGGTCCGGGGCCGGGCCGCCGCGGCCGTGCGGGTCAGCGCGCAGTTCGCGCCGTCGGCGGAGATCACCCGGGGGAGCCAGCCCGCGGCCAGCGGCAGCGGCCGGCCCAGCTCGCCGGTCGCCGGGTCCAGCCGGACCAGGGTCGGCCCGCCGGCGCCGTCGCGGCCGAGCGCTCCCGCGGCCGCGCCGTCGGCGCTGGTCACCGCCGCCCGGCCGAGGCCGCGCCGATGCGGCCCGCCGAGCACCACCAGGCCTTCGCGGGTCCCGGCCAGCACCACATCCGGTACGGACACAGCGCGCCGCGGCTCGTCGCGGCAACCGGACAGCAGGGCGGCGCCGCCCGCGATGATGAGAAGATCCCGCCGGGTCGTCATGTCCGGTCGACACCGCGAGGTGTTCCTCGGGTTCCCGGGAACCTTTCCCCGGCGTGCGGTGTCGAGGAGGTGATGGTGACCGAACTGGACGATGCGGCAGCCGTGGCGCGTGCCCGCACCGGCGACGTGGACGCGTACGAGGTCCTCGTCGTCCGTTACACCACGCCCGCGCACCGGGCCGCCGTCCTGCTCGGTGCCGGGGCCGACGCCGACGACGTGGTGCAGGAGGCGTTCGTGAAGGCGTACCGGCAGCTCGCCCACTACCAGGGCCGGTCCGGCTTCCGGCCGTGGCTGCTGGCCATCGTCGCCAACGAGACCCGCAACCTGCACCGGTCCCGCCGCCGGCGGGACGGCCTGGTGCTGCGCGCCGCCGCCCGGGAGCACCCCGAGGCGGCCGAACCGGATCCGGCCGAGTCGGTCCTCGAGGGCGAACGCCGGCGTCACCTGGTCGAGCAGATCCGCCTGCTCGACGCGCGGGACCGGGAGGTGCTGGTCTGCCGGTTCCTGCTGGATCTGTCGGAGGCGGAGACGGCGCAGACCCTGGGCCTGCCCAAGGGCACGGTCAAGTCGCGGACGTCGCGGGCGCTGACCAGACTGCGCGGCCGCCTCGTGGGGCAGGGGGTGCCCGGTGCCTGACGACCTCGACGACCTCGCCCGGGAGCTGCGGGCGCTCGCGACCCGTCTCGACGTACCGGATGCCGCCGATCAGCGGGCCGCGGTGCGGGCCCGGCTCGCGCAGCCCGCGCCCCGCCGCCGGTGGTTGCCGGAAGTCAAGGTCCGGCCGGGCCGCCGGTGGATCGTGGCCGTGGTGGCCGCACTGATCGCGCTGGTCGCCGGGATCGCCCCGGCCCGCGCGGCGGTCGTCGACGCGGTCGGCGGGCTGCTGCGGATCGCGGGGATCGAGGTACGCCAGGAGCCCACTCCCCGGGGCCTGCCCGCCGACCCGAGCCCGCTGCCGTCGGTGCGCACCGGCAGCCTCGACACCGCCCGCAGTGTGGCGTTGTTCCCGGTGCGGGTCCCGGAAGAGCTCGGCCCGCCCGAACGGGTGGAACTGGGCGACCCGGATCCGGCCGGCGCGCCCCGGGTCGTCACGCTGGTGTACCGCGGCGGCACGGTCCGGCTCGACGAGTTCGACGGCCGGGTCAGCCCGTTCTTCTTCAAGTCCGCCCCCGAGGCCCGGTGGGTCGAGCTGGCAGGCGCGGACGCGATCTGGCTGCCGCAACCGCATCCGGTCACCTACGTCGGGCGGGACGGCGTCGAGCGCGTCGAAACCGCCCGGCTGGCCGGTCCCACGCTGATCTGGACCAGCGGCGACCTCACCTACCGCCTGGAGGGCTTCGCCGACCTGGAGGAGGCCCGCACGGTCGCAGCATCACTGCGCTGAGGCCCAAGAGTCAGACGTATGAACGGCGTCCGGGCCGGGTAGGCGCGGCTCATGGCACGCTACGGCGACGAAGTGGCATCCCTGGCGACCCCGCTGCGGGACCCCGGTGACCTCGACGAGCTGGTCGAACGGGCCGGCCCGGCCCGGGTCGTGCTGCTGGGCGAGGCGAGCCACGGCACCCACGAGTTCTACACCTGGCGGGCGGCGCTCACCCGCCGGCTGATCGAGGAGCAGGGCTTCTCCTTCGTGGCGGTGGAAGGGGACTGGCCCGACTGCGCCCGGGTGGACCGCAGCGTGCGGGGACTGCCGGACGAGCCCGCGGATCCGCGTGAGGCGCTGCTGGCCTACGACCGGTGGCCGACGTGGATGTGGGCCAACGAGGAGGTGACCGACTTCTGCCGGTGGCTGCGGGCGGGCAACGAGAGCCGGGAGCGGCCGGTGGGCTTCCACGGCCTGGACGTGTACTCGCTGTGGGAGTCGCTGCGCGAGATCCTGGTGCACCTGCGCGAGCACGACCCGGATCAGGTGCCGGCCGCGCTGGCCGCGTACCGGTGCTTCGAGCCGTTCGCCGAGGACCCGCAGTCGTACGCGTGGGCCACCCGGTTCGTGTCGGCGACCTGCGAGAACGAGGTGGTCGGCCTGCTGGTGCGGCTGCGCGAGCGGGCGGCGGCCGCGGCGGGGAAGTTCTCCGCCTGGCAGAACGCCGAGGTGGTCGCGGGTGCGGAGCACTACTACCGGGCGATGGTGCACGGCGGCCCGCGCTCGTGGAACGTTCGCGACCGGCACATGGACGAGACCCTGGACCGGCTGCTGACCCACTACGGTCCCGAGGCGAAGGCGGTCGTGTGGGCGCACAACACCCATGTGGGTGACGCCCGGGCCACGGACCAGGCCCGGCACGGCGAGAACACGCTGGGCGAGCTGGCCCGCGACCGGTACGGCCGGGACCGGGTGGTGCTGGTCGGCTTCGGTACGCACCGCGGCTCGGTGATCGCGGGCGACTCGTGGGGAGCGCCGATGCGCGAGATGGGTGTGCCGCCGGCCCGGCCCGACTCCCTGGAGGACGTGCTGCACGCGACGGCACCCTCCCGCGCGCTGTTCGTCTTCCCCGAGGACGGCCCGGCGCTGCTGACCGATGAGCTGGCCCACCGCGCGATCGGCGTGGTCTACCGCCCGGACCGCGAACGCTGGGGCAACTACGTCCCGACGGTGGTGGGCGAACGCTACGACGCCTTCCTGTGGTTCGACGAGAGCCAGGCGGTCCGCCCGCTGCACCCCGCGACCATCGACACCCGCGAACCCGAGACCTTCCCCTCCGGCGTTTGACCTATCTTCCTAGGACGCGGTAGGCGGTGTGAGCCCGAACCGAACGGCAACCGTGGCGCGCCCGTTCTGCGCTCCCCGGCTTCGTCAGGGTCCCGAAGGGGATGGCATGACGGACACGCAGATCGTTGAGCTGGGGCTGCAGGCCATGACCATCGCCGCGAAGATGTGCGCGCCGGTGTTGTTGACGGCGCTGCTGATCGGTTTTGCGATCTCGTTGTTCCAGTCGGTGACCCAGATCCAGGAGGCGACGCTGTCGTTCGTGCCGAAGGCTGTGGGCGTGGGTGCGGCGATCCTGTTCTCGGGTAACTGGATGTTGCACGAGATGGTCACCTTCACGACCCAGCTGTTCGAGAAGATCCCGACGCTGATCGGCTGACCTCCCGAGCAACGAAAAAAGGGCCGCCCATCGGGCGGCCCTTTTTGTCGTCAGCCAATCTTGAGAAGGTACGCGTCCAGCGCCGCGTAGCTCTGGTCAGCCCCGGCCTCCATGCCCGACTGGAGCATGCCGTCGCGGTCCTCCTGCGAGTCGAAGGTGCTCGACGCGGTCACCGTGGTCCTGCCGTCCTGCTCGGTGAAGACGAACTTCTCCACCAGGACGTGGCCGGTCATCGGCTCGTACTCGAAGGTCCAGGTGTAGGAGTCGGGCGCCGAGATCTCCCGGAACTCGCCCCGGAAGGCGTGCTCCTGGCCGTCGGCCGTCTCCACGAAGCGCCACTTGCCGCCGACCCGGAAGTCGATCGACACGTCGAGCGGGTTGCCCCGGCCCCACCAGTGCCGCAGGTGCTCGGCCTCGGTGTGCGCGGCGAAGACGAGCTCCCTGGGGGCGTCGAACGTGCGGCTCATGACCAGTTCGGTCGGGGTGGGGGTGCTGACCGTGATGGTGCTCATGACTGCTCCTTCTGCAGGTCGTCCAGGTATCCGCCGAGCGTGTCGTAGCGCTCTTCCCACAGGCGCCGGTACTGCTCGACCCAGCCCGCGATGTCGCGCAGCGGGGCGGGTTCGATCCGGCAGCGCCGCCATTGGGCCTCGCGGGTCCGGGCGATCAGGCCGGCGCGTTCGAGCACGTTCAGGTGCTTCGAGATCGCCTGCAGGCTGATCGGGAAGGGCTCCGCGAGTTCGTTGACCGTCGCCTCGCCGCGGGCCAGCCGGGCGAGGATCGCCCGGCGGGTCGGATCGGCGAGGGCGGCGAAGACGCCGCTGATCGGGTCGGCCGTCGTCATGCTCAACCACCTGGCTTATCAACTAGTCGGTTAATCAACCGATAAGTTGAGAGTACCGCTGGGTGCGGTGATGTCAAGAAGCGAAGGCGACCATCTCGCGCAGGCCGGGGGAGTAGCCGTCGGTGGTGTCCACCGTCAGCGTCGGCACCGGCAGGCTGATCGGCTCCCAGGACGCCTCGCCGGCGTCCATCCGGCGCAGCAGACCGGCGTCGTCGTGGGCCGCCCGGTTCGTTGTGGTCCGCAGGCGGTCGGTGATCCGGGTGCGGGCGGTCGACGGCGTGACCGAGCAGCGGACGACCCGGATCCGGGCCAGGCCGGCCAGCGGGGCCAGCCCGGGTTGCCACAACTTGTCCTGGAACGCCGCCTCGGCCACCGTGGTCACGCCGGCCCGCACCAGCAGGGTCAGGACGTCGAAGAACGTCGCCAGGGTGTGCAGCATGCCGGGGTCGGGTGTCCCGGCCCGCACCACACCCTCGCGGATCTCGTCGCGGCAGATCGCCGGGCAGCCGAGCTCGCGGGCCAGCGCGTGGGCCAGGGTGGTCTTGCCGCTGCCGGGTGGCCCGCTGACCACGACCAGGGCCGGACCGGCCGGCTCACTCACCGATCGGCCACCACGACGCGGATGGTGGTGGTCAGGTGGATGGTGCCGTCGTCGGTGCGGGCGCCGGCCAGCTCGGCCTCGGCCGCTGCGGTCGCCGCAGGCAGGCGCTCGGCCGGGACGGCGGCGAGGACGGCCCGGCCGCCGTGCGACGCGACCCACGTCAGCCACTGCTCGATCCCGGCGAAGCGGCTCACCTGGGTGAACTCGGTGATCCGGATCCGCGACCAGGCGCTCAGGGCGGCGCGCAGCGACTCCTCGGAGCCGAACATGCCGGGTGCCGGCTCGCGCCGTTGCGGCGTCGCGGTGTGCGCGGCCAGCGCCTTCATGGCGCGCTCGTAGCGCGGGTCGAACTCGGCGAACGAGCTGAACGCCAGCCGGCCGCCGGGACGCAGCAACTCCCGGTAGGCCGCCACCGCCGCCGGCGGATCCGGCAGGAAGAACAGCACCAGCCCGGCCGTGACGACGTCGAACGTGCCGGGCCCGAACGGCGGCTGCTGCGCGTCGCCGACCCGCACCGTCACGCCCGGAAGGTGCGCGGTCGCGGCAGCGGTCAGCTCGACCATGGCCGGAGCCAGATCGATGCCGACGACCCGGCCTGCCGGCCCGGCCGCCGCGGCGGCGTTCAGCAGCACCGCGCCGCGTCCACAGCCGACGTCGAGAACGTGCTCACCGGGCCGGATCGCCGCGCGGCGCACCAGCTCGGCGCCCATCGGCGTGAAGAAGTCGACGCCCACAATGTCGTAGCTGGCGGCCGCCGCGTCGAAGGTGCCGATCATCGCCGGCAGTTCAGAAGGCATAGCGGATCCGACAATACGGGGTGCGGGCGGCGATCAGGTCGGTCAGGGCGGCGACGTAGCGTCCCTTGTCGCCGGTGCGGTAGCGCACGTTCAGGGCGCCGTTCTCCGAGCGTTTCACCTGCTGCAGGTCCGGGCGCCAGAGCAGCTCCTCGGCCCGGGGATGCCAGCCCAGGTTGACCTCGTGCAGGTCCTTGTTGTGGGTCAGGAAGATGACCTCGGCGGCGAGCTGAGCCCTGGCCGCCGGGCCGATGCCCGCGTCGAGCTGATCGAGCAGGACCGCCCAGTCCTCGAGCCAGCCGTCGCGCACCACCACCGGGCTGAAGTTGACGTGCACCTCGTAGCCGGCCGCGACGAAGTCGTCGATCGCGGCGATCCGCTCGGCCACCGGGCTGGTGCGGATGTCGAGCAGCTTGGCGTCGCGCGCGGGCATCAGCGAGAAGCGGATCCTGGTGCGGCCCTGCGGGTCCCACTCCAGCAGCTCGCGGTTGACGTGCTTGGTGGCGAAGCTGGCCTTGGCCGTGGGCAGCCAGCGGAACAGCTCGACCAGGTCCCGCACGTTGTCGCTGATCCGGGCGTCGAGCGAGCAGTCCGAGTTCTCGCCGATGTCGTAGACCCAGGCGTGCGGGTCGCACTCGTTCGGCGCCGGCTTCACACCCTGACGGCTCACGTGGCGTTGCACGTACCCCTGGATCTTGTCGATGTTGGCGAAGACGGTGATGGGGTTGCTGTAACCCTTGCGGCGCGGCACATAGCAGTAGGCGCACGCCATCGCGCAGCCGTTGGCCGTGGACGGGGCGATGAAGTCGGCCGAGCGGCCGTTGGGGCGGGCGGCCAGCGACTTCTTGACGCCCAGGACCAGGGCCTCGCGCTTGATCCGGACCCAGCGGTCGACGTTGGTCTCGTCGCCGTACAGCTCGGGGATGCGGTGGTGGCTCTCCACCTCGACGCGTTCCGCCGCGGGGAAGCGGGCCAGGATCTCCTTGCCGCGGGGCAGGGCGGCGGCCTCCGGCTCCACGTAGATCCGGCGGATGTCCAGCAGGGCACTCATAGGGCAGGCACCGGGCTTTCGACGGGGGTGGCGGTGGCACGGGCGCGGCGGCCGGTGGTGGCCAGGCCGAGCGCGAGGACGGCCAGGCCGCAGCCGAACAGGATCCACCAGCCGGTGCGGCTCGCCTCGGCGAAGTGCTGCGCCGCCCGGCCGCTGAGGCCGGAGACCACCGCGGCGCCGACGACGGCCACGCCGAGGGCGGCGCCGACCTGACGGCTGGTCGAGGCGATCGCCGCCGCCACACCCGCCTGGGCGCGGGGCATGCCGGAGACCGCCGTGTCGGTGATCGGCGCGTTCACCATCCCGAAGCCGAAACCGAACATCGCGTACGCGGTGAACAGCAGCCAGACCGGGGTGTCGGCGGTGAGCCGGGTGAGCGGCAGCATCGCCAGCGCGATCGCCGAGCCGGCCAGGATCAGGGGCAGCCGGGGGCCGCGGGCGCCGACCATGCGGCCCGACAGCGGCGCGATCACCGCGGTCAGCGCCGCCATCGGCAACGTGTACAGGCCCGCTTGCAGCGCCGACAGGCCGCGCACCTCCTGCAGATACAGCGAGTTGAGGAACAGGAAGCCGCCGAGCGCGCCGAAGGCGCAGACCGCGATGACGGTCGCCCCGGAGAACGGCACGCTGCGGAAGAACCGCAGATCCAGCAGCGGCTCGGTGCGGCGCGACTCGTACGCCAGCAGCGAGCCCAGCGCCACCGCCCCCAGCACGAAGCAGCCCACGATCAGCGGCGAACCCCAGCCGGCGTTCGGGCCCTCGATGATGCCGAACGTGACCGAGGCCAGGACCAGCAGCACGAGCACCTGGCCGACCGGGTCGATGCGGCGGGGGTGATCGGCCCGCGACTCGGGGACGTACCGCGCGGCCAGCACGATCGCGGCCGCCCCGACCGGCACGTTGATCCAGAAGATCGACCGCCAGCCCAGCCCGGCGACCAGCAGTCCGCCCAGCACCGGGCCCAGCGCCATGCTCAGCCCGACCACCCCGCCCCACACGCCGATGGCCCGGGCGCGCTCGCGGGGCTGGGTGAACGTGTTCGTGATGATCGACATGGCCACCGGGTTGAGCATCGAGCCACCCACCGCCTGCACCATCCGGAACACGATCAGCCAGCCCAGCCCCGGCGCCACACTGCACAGCAGCGACCCGGCGGTGAACAGCGCCAGCCCGGTCTGGAAGGTGCGCCGCCGGCCCACCCGGTCGGCGGTCGACCCGGACAGGATCAGCAGGCTCGCCAGCACCAGCGTGTACGCGTCCAGCACCCACTGCAGCGAGGAGACGGACGCGTCCAGGTCGGCCCGCAACGAGGGCAGCGCCATGTTCACGATCGTGACGTCCAGCCCGACGATGAACAGGCTCAGGCAGCAGATCGCGAGCACCAGCTGGCGGCGGCGGGGACTGAGCTCGGGCATCGGGTCCTTTCTACTCCCTCGGGCGGGGCTGTCCGCGGAACCGGGCGGGGCGGCGTGACACACTTCATCCGGCTGCGTGGCGTACGGGTCGGAGGGTCCATGCGGAACAGCGAGACGGGGCTCGATCGGCAACGCATCGTGCGGGCCGCGGTGCGTTTCATCGACGAGCGCGGCCTGCGCGAGCTGACCATGCGGCGCCTCGGGGCGTACCTCGGGGTCGAGGGCATGGCACTGTACCGCCACCTGCCCGGCCGGGAGGCCTTGCTGGACGCGGTGGTCGAGTCCGTCGTGGACGAGCTGTACGGCGACCCCGACCTCGGGCTGGAAGCGCCGGCCGGCTGGGTCGACTACCTCCAGCGTCTGGCCCACGGTCTGCGGCGGATCGCGTTGGCCCACCCCGAGGTGTTCCCGCTCGTGGCCACCCGGCCGGCGGCGGCGCCCTGGGTCCGGCCCCCGCTGCGCAGCCTGCGCGGGATCGAGTCGCTGTTGCAGGTCATGACGTCGGCAGGCTTCTCCGACGAGGACGCCGCCGCGGTGTACCGGGCGTTCAGCAGCTTCCTGCTCGGCCATCTGCTGCTGGAGGTCTCCGCGCTCGGCGTCGAGACCGGCCCGGTGGAGGAGCCGGAGGTGGCCCCGGTGCACGACCTGAGCGCGTACCCGGCGCTGCGGCGCCTGGAGCCGCACCTGTCGCAGGACCACTCGGCCGCGGACTTCGAGGAGGCCCTCGAGACGCTGCTCGACCGCGTCGCGCTGATGCTGCCCGCTCGCCCGCGGGGCGGGAGGCGAGCAGTACCCCGGAATGGCGATCAATAACGTCCTGAGCACTTCCGGAAAGAATGAAAGATCGTCTGTTTATGCGGTAAACAGCCGGGCACATCTGCTGGCACAAGGATGTCGTACCGCCGCACTGAGCAGCGGATTCGATGATCGACCCCCCGCCACGCATGCCCCCCCGGAGCCCGCTATGAGCAATCCCCGAAATGGGCACGACGACGTTGCTGCGACGCGTTATTCCCGCGACGAGCGGACCGTTCACACGGGTCCCGCCGGCCACGACGGCGACGACATCGGAGCCACCGCGGTCACGAGTGAGCGGCATGCCGTGCTTCAGCGCGAGAAGGAGCGCCACGGCGGCATCAAGTGGGGCTCGGCCTTCTTCGGCTGGCTCACCGCCACCGGCTACTGCGGCGGTTACGTCGCGGGCCGGATGGCCCGCCTCAGCGGGGCCAAGCAGGGCATCGGCGTCTGGATCTGGTCCATCGTCATCGCGGTGGTCGTGGCCGTCGTCGGCGCACTGGCCGGCGCCGAGTTCGACATCCTGGCCGAGCTGGGCGGCTTCCCGCGCCTGCCGATCAATGAGGGCGACGTCACCACCGGCGGCATCATCGCCATCGTGGTGGCGGTCGTGGCCGCCCTCGTGGGCGCCGTCCTCGGCGGCCTCGCCGGCATGCGGTACCACCGCAAGGTCGACAAGGCGGGCCTCGGGCTCTGACCGCCCGCAACACCGGAAACCGCAACATCGCACACCGGGCCGGCCGGTCGATCGGTCGTGCCCACCCACCGGAAAGGAACCAGCATGCTCACCCGGAACGACACCCAGAAGCTGCTCGACTCGGACGTCTACGAGACCGACGGCACCAAGATCGGGTCGGCGGCCGACGTCTACCTCGACGCGCAGACCGGCAACCCCGAATGGGTCTCGGTCAAGACCGGCCTGTTCGGCACCAAGCAGAGCTTCGTGCCGCTGGAGGGCGCCAACCTGGAGGGCGACCGCATCGTCGTCGCGTTCAGCAAGGACCAGGTGAAGGACGCGCCGCGGATCGACCCCGACGGCCGGCTCAGCCCGGCCGAGGAGGACGAGCTCTACCGCTATTACGGCCTCTCGTCGACCGGCGGCAACCTGGACCGGGACGGCGACGGCTACACCGACACGACCGCCGGCACCACCGGTACCGCAGCGTACGACCGCGACGACCGCGACGACCGCGGTGATGTCTCCGGCCGCGACACCGACGACGCCATGACCCGCTCCGAGGAGCGTCTGGTCACGGACACCCACACCGAGGAGGCCGGCCGGGCCCGGCTGCGCAAGTACGTCGTGACCGAGCAGGAGCAGGTCTCCGTGCCGGTCAGCCGCGAGGAGGTACGCCTGGAGCGCGAGCCGATCACCGACGCGAACCGTGGTGCGGCCCTCGACGGCCCGACCATCTCCGAGGAGGAGCACGAGGTCACGCTGCACGCCGAGCGCCCGGTGGTCGACACCGAGGCCGTGCCGGTGGAGCGCGTACGCCTGGGCAAGGAGACCGTCACCGACACCGAGCGCGTCTCCGGTGAGGTCCGCAAGGAACAGATCGAGTTCGACGACGAGACCAGCGGCCGCAACCGCCGCTGATCCGTACCACGCCGGCGCCTCCCGGGTTGGGCGACCCGGGGGGCGTCGTGGTGTGTCGTGCCCCGCATCGGATCCAGGGTTCGAGGCAGGGCAGAGTGGGAAGCCATGCGCGGAGCGTCCGCTGTGTTGAGGAGAGACATGAAGATCTGGCCCGGTTCGCCGTACCCGCTGGGGGCCACCTACGACGGCGGAGGGACCAACTTCGCGCTCTTCTCCGAGATCGCCGACCGGGTCGAGCTGTGCCTGTTCGACGACGACGGCACCGAGACCCGTATCGACCTGCCGGAGCGCGAGGCCCTGGTGTGGCACGGCTACCTGCCGCGGGTCGTGCCCGGTCAGCGGTACGGCTACCGCGTGCACGGCCCGTACGACCCGGCCACCGGGCTGCGCTGCAACCCGTCGAAGTTGCTGCTCGACCCGTACGCGAAGGCGATCGACGGGCACCACGAGTGGAACAACGCGCTGTTCTCCTACAACTTCGGCAACCCGGGCGAGGTCAACTACGAGGACTCGGCGCCGTACGCGATGCGGTCGGTGGTGATCAACCCGTTCTTCGACTGGGCCAACGACCGGCCGCTGAAGATCCCGTTCCACCAGACGGTGATCTACGAGGCGCACGTCAAGGGCATGACCCAGCGCCACCCGGGCATCCCCGACGACGTCCGCGGCACCTATTCGGGGCTGGCCCACCCGACGATGATCAAGCATTTCAAGGAGCTCGGGGTCACCGCCGTCGAGCTGATGCCGGTGCACCAGTTCGTGCACGACAGCACCCTGGTCGACCGCGGCCTGCGCAACTACTGGGGTTACAACACCATCGGCTTCTTCGCCCCGCACAACGACTACGCCTCGTTCGGCGGGCACGGCGGCCAGGTGCAGGAGTTCAAGTCGATGGTCAAGGCTCTGCACGCGGCCGGCATCGAGGTCATCCTGGACGTGGTCTACAACCACACCGCCGAGGGCAACCACCTCGGGCCGACGCTGTCGTTCCGCGGCATCGACAACCCGGCGTACTACCGGCTCGTCGACGACGACAAGCAGTACTACTACGACACCACCGGCACCGGTAACAGTCTCAACGTGCGCCACCACGAGTCGCTGCGGCTGATCATGGACTCGCTGCGCTACTGGGTGACCGACATGCACGTCGACGGCTTCCGCTTCGACCTGGCCTCCGCCCTGGCCCGCGAGTTCCACGAGGTGAACCGGCTGGCCGCGTTCTTCGACCTGGTCAACCAGGACCCGATCGTCAGCCAGGTCAAGCTGATCGCCGAGCCGTGGGACGTCGGCGACGGCGGCTACCAGGTCGGTGGCTTCCCGCCGCTGTGGACCGAGTGGAACGGCAAGTACCGCGACTCCGTCCGCGACTTCTGGCGCGGCGAGCCGGGCAGCCTGGGCGAGTTCGCCTCCCGCTTCACCGGCTCCTCGGACCTGTACGAGATCGACGGCCGCCGCCCGATCGCGTCGATCAACTTCGTCACCGCCCACGACGGCTTCACGCTCAACGACCTGGTGTCGTACAACGAGAAGCACAACGAGGCCAACGGCGAGGACAACCGCGACGGCGAGAGCCACAACCGGTCCTGGAACTGCGGCGTCGAGGGTCCCACCGAGGACGCCGAGGTGGTCAAGCTGCGCGAGCGGCAGAAGCGCAACTTCCTCACCACGCTGGTGCTGTCGCAGGGCGTGCCGATGATCGCCCACGGCGACGAGCTGGGCCGCACCCAGCACGGCAACAACAACGTGTACGCCCAGGACAGCGAGCTGAGCTGGGTCGACTGGGAAGACGCCCGGATGCACGACGTGCAGACCCGCTTCACCGCGTCGCTGACCAAGCTGCGCGCCGACCACCCGATCTTCCGCCGCCGCCGCTTCTTCACCGGCGAACCGGCCGGGGATTCCAAGGTGCCCGACATCGCCTGGCTGCGCCGCGACGGCGAGCCGATGACCGAGCCGGACTGGAACACCCGGTCGGGCATGACGATGACGGTGTTCCTCAACGGCCACGGCATCCCCGAGCGGGGCGCGCTGGGCGAGGAGATCATCGACGACTCGTTCCTGGTGCTGTTCAACCCGCTCGCCGAGGGCGTGACGTTCACCCTGCCGCCCCGCTCGTACGGCCGTACCTGGGAGACCGTGGTCGACACGGCCGACCCGCTGCTGGCCGCCAGGCGCCGCACGACCAAGGCGGGCGGTCAGCGCAACGTCGAGGGCCACACCATGGTCGTGCTGCGCTGCCGCTACTGAAACCGGTTGCGCGGTACGGCACGCTGAGGCCGTGTCCGGGATCGCGCTGAGCCACCGCTTCTACGAGCACGCCGTCCGCCCGCTGCTGGGCGGACGGCGGCACGCCGCGGCCCTGCTCGGCGAGGGCTCCGAGGTCCTCGGTCTCGACGACGCGGTCTCCACCGACCACGACTTCGGCCCCCGCGTGCAGATTTTCCTGCCCGACGGCGGACACCCGCCGTCGTTCGCCGCGCTGCCGGACGTCTTCGAGGGCCACCCGACGTTCTTCGCCGCCGCGGACCGCAACGGCGGCGCGCCGGGCCATCAGGTCGAGGTGACGACCGCCGGAGCCTTCTTCGCCCGGCGGCTGGGCGTCGACCCGGCCGGCGGCCTGGGTGTGGCGGACTGGCTGCTGACGCCGACGCAGACCCTCGCGACGCTGACCGCCGGGGCGGTCTTCCACGACCCGGACGGTGAGCTGACCGGCCGCCGGGCGGCACTGCGCTGGTATCCGGCCGACGTGTGGCGCTACGCCCTGGCGGCGGGGTGGCTGCGGGTCGCCCAGGAAGAGGCCTTCGTGGGGCGGGCCGGGGCTGTCGGCGACGACCTGGGCTCCCGGCTGGTCGCCGCCCGGCTGGTTCGCGAGCTCGTCCGGCTGGCGTTTCTGATCGAGCGCTGCTGGGCGCCGTACCCGAAATGGCTCGGCAGTTGTTTCGCCCGCCTCGACCTGGCGGCGACGGCCGGGCCGGCGCTGGCGGCCGCGACCGCCGCCGCGGACTGGCGCGACCGGGAGGCGGCGCTCGTCACGGCCGCCGGTGTGCTGGCCACGGCGACCAACGACCTCGGGCTGGCGGCGCCGGTCGACCCGGCGCCCCGGAGGTATTACACGCGTGACATCCGGGTGCTGTTCGCCGACCGGCTGACGGTGGCGCTGACGGCGGCCATCACCGAGTCGGAGGTCCGGGCGATGGTCGACCGGCTGGGTGGGCGCCGGGGCGGTCCGATCGGGACGCTGCCGGGCACGATCGACCAGGTGACCGACTCGACGGAGATCCTCGGTGACCCGGCCCGCTGCCGGCGGGCGGGACCGCTGCTCGGCCTGGCCGGGCACCCGCACGAGTGAACTGCCGGCCGGACCCGCACAGCTGACACCTCCGCGCTGCCCGTCCGACGGGTGCGCGGCTAGGTGTTCTGTCCGGTGAGGTTAGGGACGCGGCTGGCGGGTGGTCCGCCGATCGCGGTGTGGTGGCGGTGGTGATTGTAGGTGTGCAGGAACCGGGGTAGGGCTCGGCGGCGGGCGTTTTCACTGGTGTAGGCCTTGGCGTAGGCCCATTCGTCGGTCAGGGTGCGGTGGAAACGCTCGACCTTGCCATTGGTCTGTGGCCGGTAAGGGCGGGTTTTCTTCACGGTCACACCGAGCTGGTTGCAGGTGTCGTGCCAGAGCCGGGAGATGTAGCAGGAGCCGTTGTCGGTCAGCACCCGGACGACGGTGATGCCCTGGGCGGTGAACCAGGCATGGGCGCGTCGCCAGAAGCTGGCGGCGGTTTCCTTGGTTTCGTCGGCCAGGATTTCGGTGTAGGCCAGCCGGGAGTGGTCGTCCAGTGCGGTGTGCAGGTAGGCGTAGCCGAGCCGGGCGCCACCGCGTTTGTCGGCGGTGTGCCCGGGTGTGGCGGTGCGGTTGAGTTTGCCTTGGGCGCGGCCTGGGTGCGCCAGCCGCCGCCGTCGGGGATGTTGCCGAGTTTCTTGATGTCGACGTGGATCAGGTCGCCGGGTGCGAGGTGTTCGTAGCGGCGGATCGGTTGCCGTGTGCCGCGATCAAGGTCGGCCAAGGGTTCGGCGCGGGCGCGGCGCAGGTTCGCGTGACACGTCGACGCGGCCAGGCCGAGGCGCCAGCCGATGCGTACCGGTCCGAGTCAATTGCTGCGGCGCAGGTGCAGCACTTTGCGTTCGATCGGCCGAGGTGTGCGGTTCGGGCTGCGCCGGGGTCGGCTGGAGCGGTCGGTCATGCCCGCCGCGCCGTCGCTGCGGTAGCGGTCGGCCCACCGTTTCGCTGTCGTAGGGCTGACCTGGAAGCGTTCGGCGGCCCCGCGCAGCGGCCAGCCGTCATCGACGACACAACGCGCCAGGCGCAGTAGGCCGCGTTCGGTCAAGGGTGCATTAGCGTGCGGCACGAGGACCTCCTGGGTGGTGTGGAACCTTCGACAAGCTCCACCTCACCCGGAGGTCCTCATCCATGTCAGGAACTCCGGCCCGTTACCAACGTCCATGGACAGAACAGCTAGGGCCTGTCCCAGGAGCGGGCCCCGAAGGCCTGTTCGATCTCGGCGCCGGTCAGGCCGCGGGACCGGAACGTCGTCGTGCCGCTCTCCAGCAGCTCCCGGGCGGCGTCCCGCAGGCCGCCGTACGCGGCCCAGGCCAGCGCCCCACCGGTCGAGATCCGCCGCACCCCCAGCTCACTCAGCTCGGCGACCGTCGGCGTGCCCGGCAGCGCGAGCACGTTGACCGGGGCCGGCACCGACCGGACGAGCCGGCCGATGTCCGCCGGGTTCCGCAGGCCGGGCGCGTACACCACGTCGGCGCCCGCGGCCCGGTAGGCGTCCAGCCGGGCGATCGTGTCGTCGAGGTCGTCGTGGCCGTACAGGTGGTTCTCGGCTCGGGCGGTCAGCACGATGCCGTGCCGGGCGCAGGCCCGCGCGGCCGCCGCGACGCGCTCGGCGCCGGCCTCCAGCGTCTCCACCCGGTCCGCCGCGGGGTCGTAGTCCTCGATCGAGATGCCGGCCGCGCCCGCGTCGGCCAGCCGGTCCACCGTCTCGGCGATGCCCGCCGGGGTGTCCGCGAAGCAGCGTTCGGCGTCGACGGTGAGCGGGATCCGCACCGCGGCCGTGACCGCCGCGACGTGCGCCACCAGTTCGTCCCGGGTGACCTGCTGGTCGAGCTTGCCCAGGCCGGCCGCGAGGCCGGAGGACGTGGTGGCCAGGGCCGGGAAACCGAGGCTCTCCAGCAGCCGGGCCGAGCCCGCGTCCCACGGGTTCGGCAGCAGGAAGGTGCCGGACTCGTGCAGGGCCCGGAAACGATCGCGAAGGCCGGTCATGGTGATCAGCGTAGAGACCGTGGCCCGGCCCCGTGGGGCCGGGCCACGGTGTCCTCAGAGCGGGCCGAAGGCGTTGAACCGCCGGTTGTACGCGCCCTCGGAGGAGTCGCAGGCCGCAGTGCTCTCCTCGCCGCTGCCCACCGCCCGCCAGGCACCCTTGCGGGTGTAGTCGCGTCCCAGCCAGACGTCGCAGCTCACCACCGCCTGGTACTGGCCGGTGCCGGAGCGGCAGATGGCCGTGCCGACGTTGCCCGACCCGCCGACCGAACAGTCCCACGGCACCGCCGAGGCGGCCTGCACGCCCACGAAACCCGCCGTCACCGTGGTCAGGGCCGCCGTCATCGCCAGCCCCGCCAGGATCCGTGCCCCGCATCGTGTGGTGGTCATGATCATGATTCCTCCCCGTGTGGTGACGCGTCCGCAGCCGCCGCCCCCGTCGCGCCGCCGGCTGCGGCTCGCCTCCATCGTCGGTTCCGGGTGGGTCCGGGGGACAGGCAAGGACCCGGCAGGGAAGCGGCAATCAGCGGCGGCCGCGGTCAGCGGCGGCGTAGAAGCGGTCCCGGTCGGCGCCGTCGAGGCCGAGGGCGACGGACAGCAGCCGCAGGGTCTCCGGCCGGGACTGCCCGGCCCGGCCGGACTCCAGGTAGCGGATGGTGCGCACGCTCAGCCCCGTACGGGCGGCCAGGTCCTCCTGCGACATCCCGCCGCGCAGCCGGTGGCGCCGCAGCTCGCCGCCGAGCCCGGGCGGCACCGGGGGGTCTTCGCCCGGTGCGGTCGCGGTGAGCTTGCGGCGCAGCTCGGCGGCCTGCGGATGGCCGAGGTCGGCGAGGATCTCGTACGCCTGCCGCCACCGGTCGGCCGCGGTGTCCCCGTCCAGCAGGCTCTCGTGGACGTCGCCCAGGTGCCCGAGGATCTGGGCCTCCAGGGCCGGGTTGCCGAGGCGGCGGGCGAGCCGCAGGCCCTCCTGGAGCTGGCGGACGGCCTCGTCGACGTTGTCCAGCTGGTGCTGCAGCCAGCCGATGCTGTCCCGGGTCACGACCTCGTTCGGGTGGTCACCGGCCCGCTGCTGCAACGCGAGCGCCTCGACGTAGTACGGCAGCGCCGCGCGCAGCTCACCCCGCTGGGTCAGGTACCAGCCCGCGGCCAGGCTCGCCTTGCCCGCCCACATCGGTGCGTCCACCTGACGGAACAGCGCCAGCGACTGCTCCACCCGCACCAGCGCGTCGTCCTGCTCGCCCTGCAACCAGCACAGGTACGACAGGATGAACAGGCACTCGCCCTCGCCGGCCCGGTCACCGGCGGCCCGGACCAGTTCGAGGGCCTGGCCCATGTGCTCCCGGGCCGCCGCGAACCGCTGCCGGCGGCCGTCCGCCACGGCGAGGAACGAGTACGCGTACGCCAGCGCCGGCCCGTCGCTGAGGGCCTCGGCCGCCCGCAGGGCCACCGCCCAGGCCGCGCCCTCGTCGTCCCAGCGTCCCTGCTCGTTGAGGAACGTGTCCAGCGCCCAGCTCAGCTGCCATGCCTGCGCGTCCAGTCCCTCGTCCTTGGCCTGCCGCACCGCCGCCAGCAGCACCTCGCGTTCGTTGCGCAACCAGCTCAGCGCCGTCTTCAGGTCGTCGAGGGGTTCCGGCCGGGCGCCGTCGGCCGGGTGGTCCAGCGACAGCGGGATCGGCGCCCGCGCCGGGTTCAGCACCAGATCGGCGTGGTAGGCGCTGTGCGTGTAGTGGTCCAGCAGCCGCTGCAGCGCCGCCCGCCGGTCGCCGGCCGGGTCGGTGCGGCGGACGAGCTCACCCGCGTACGCCCGCAGCAGGTCGTGCATCGCGTACCGGCCGCCGTCCCGCCCGGTCAGCAGCCCGGCGCCGGTCAGCTCCCGCAGCGCCCGGCGCGCGTCGAGATCGGGCAGACCGGCCAGCGCGGCGACCCCGGCGACCGCGATGTCCGGCCCGGTGACCAGCCCCAGCAGCCGGAACACCCGGGCCGCGGGCGCGCTCAGCGCGTCGTACGACCAGGAGAACACGGCCCGGATGCCGTCGCGTCCGCCGTCTTCGAGGGCCTCCAGCCGGCCGACCGGCCGGCGGAGCTCGGCCGCCAGGGTGCCGAGCGGGACACCGGTCAGCCGGGCCCGGGCCGCCGCGAGCGCCAGGGCCAGCGGGAGACGTCCGCACGCGTCCACGATGTCGGCCACGGTTGCCGGGTCCGCCGCCACCGGACCCAGCCGGCGCCGGAGCAGCTCCATCGCCGCCGGTCGGGCCGGCACGTCCAGGTCGAGCGGCGCGGCCCCGGAACCGGCGACCAGCCCGGTCAGCCGGCGCCGGCTGGTGACCACGGTCCGGACCTCGTCACCCGGCGGGATCAGCGGTCGTACCTGCTCGGCGTCGCGGGCGTTGTCCAGGATCACCAGCAGCCGGCGCGGTGCGGTCAGGCTGCGGTAGAGCGCGAGCTGTGCGTCCGGATCGGCGGGGATCCGGTGCGGCTCGGCGCCGAGCGCGTCGAGCAGCAGGCGTACGGCGCCGGCCTGATCCCGCGGCGCGTCCGTGCCGTCGAAGCCGCGCAGATCGACGTAGAGCCGGCCGTCCGGGAACCGGGCCGCCGCGCGGTGCGCCCAGTGCACCACCAGGGTCGTCTTGCCGGTGCCGGGCGGCCCCGAGACGACCACGACCCCCGACGGCGCGGAGCCGAGCTGGGCCAGCTCGTCCTCCCGGCCGGTGAATCCCTCGACATCGGGCGGCAACGGCGCGGGGCCTTCCGTACGGGACACAGTGAGCGTTCCTCCGATGCTGACGGACCGGGCGTCCCTGACATTGTCGTCGTCAGTGTCGACCACTGTGGAACGGTTGCACTGTCAGGTATCGCACCAGCTCCGGCGGGTCGGTGGCGGTGACCGTCGGCACCGCGAGCTCGCCCGGCGCCACTCCGGACTCGACCCAGTCCATCAGCGGGGTGAGCAGCTCCGGCACCCCGATCTCGGTGACCCGGTGCAGGTCCGGGCCGAAGAGGCAGTGGTAGCCGGCCGGGATGAGGTAGAGCCGGGAGAACGACCGGGCCCGGGCGAAGCCGCCCGCCCGCCGCTCCACGGCCCGGTAGTAGTCGATCGTGGACCAGGGCGGAATCACGCCGTCCGCCCAACCGTGGTAGAGGATCAGCTTGCCGCCGCGGCCCCGGAACGCCGCCAGATCGGGATTGTCGGCGCGGTAGAGGGCATCCCCGACGATCGACAGCCGGTCGACGGCCGCCCGGTCGAAGCGCACGTCGTCGAGCGAGTACGTCGGCGGCGGATTCACCGGATAGGCCAGATACCGCAGGTAGTTCAGCGCGATCACGGCCGCGTCGGTCGCCGCCGGCCGGGTGCCCGCCGGGCCGATGAACCAGGTCCAGGTCAACTCCGAGCCGTACGGCACTCCACCGTGGAAGAGGTTGCGCCCGGCCCGGTCGACCGGCCCCCGGTAGAACGCCGTCACCGCGGCCACCTGCGCGCCGGTCAGGCACGCCGGACCGTCGACCCCGGCCGGGCAACGCAGCGAGGCGGGCCGGAAACCGCACTGCCGCGGATCGGTGATGACCTCGCCGCAGGCCCGGGCGACCGCCGCGTGCAGGGCCGGCAGCTTCTCGGCGCTGAGGATCTGCCCGCCGTCGGCGGCGGTGTTGTGCCGGACCAGCCAGGGGTTGAACACGCCGGACAGCAGCGCGAGGTCGGTCACCGGCGCCCCGGCCAGAATGCCGTCGAAGTCGGCCGGATACCGCTGGGCCAGCGTCAGCCCCTGCCGGCCCCCGGTCGAGCATCCGTCGAAGTACCGGTGCGCGGGCCCCCGCCCGTAGTACGCGCGCAGCACCGCCGTCGCCACACCGGCCAGCTTGTGCTCCGAGGTGAGACCGAACTCGACCCGCCGGCGCGGATCGGCGCCCCAGGTGGCCGGTTGCGTGTCCGTGCCCCGGTGCCCGCTGTCGGAGGCGGCGAGGGCCAGCTTGCCGGCCAGGGCCGCTGGGCAGCTGTAGCCGAGCGGGGGCACGTCGAGCTCCGGCACGCTGCCGCACAGGCCCGAGCAGCCCTGCTGCACGTACTGGCCGGTCCAGCCGCTGGTCGGCATCTTGATCGTGAAGGTGGTGCCCGGCGTGAAGCTGCCGTGCACGGCGCAGAACTCGTTGCCCCGGACAGTCTCGGGGGCGGCCGAGGCGATCCGCACGCCGGGCAGCTCCACCCGGGACAGGGCTCCGCAAGCGGCGACGGGCGCGCCCGGTGCGGGCGCGGGCCCACCCAGACCCAGCGGTACGGCGGCCAGCGCCGCCAACAGCAGTTTCATCATGGCCTCGAGCGTGCCGTCCCGGCGCGGTGAGCGAATCGGTCCACGGATCGGTCCGCGGCTCAGTCCCGGGGCGGAGTGGTGCCGGGCCGGACCAGCCCCACCTCGTACGCGAGCACCGCCGCCTGCACCCGGTCCCGCAGGCCCAGTTTGGACAGGATCGCCGACAGGTGCGTCTTGACGGTCGCCCGGCTCAGCGTGAGCCGTTCCGCGATCTCGTCGTTGGACAGCGCCCGGGCGACCAGGGCGAGGACCTCGACCTCCCGCTCGCTGAGCGCCGCCAGGCTCCGGGGCGGCTCCCCGCCGGGCAGCTCGAGCGCGAAGCGGTCCAGCAGCCGGCGGGTCACGGTGGGGGCCAGCAGGGCCTCGCCGCTCGCGACCACCCGGATGGCGTCGGCCAGCTCGGCCGGCCGGATGTCCTTGAGCAGGAAGCCGCTGGCCCCGGCCCGCAGCGCGGCGAACACCGGCTCGTCCAGGTCGAACGTGGTCAGCATGATGATCCGGGCCGGGTGGCCGGCCCGGGCGAGCTGCCGGGCGGCCGCGATGCCGTCCATGCCGGGCATCCGCACATCCATCAGGATGACGTCGGGCCGGACCTCGGCCGCCAGGGCGACGGCACTGCGGCCGTCACCCGCCTCACCGACGACCTCCAGGTCGTCACGACTGTCGATGATCATCGCGAAACCGGCCCGGACCAGCTCCTGGTCATCGGCGATCAACACCCTGATCGACGTCATCGGCCCCCTCCCGCGACCGTCGCCGCCCGGCCTTCGCCCGCGACCGTCGCCGCCCGGCCTTCGCCCGCCTCCGGAGGCCGTCGGCCAGCCGCGGCCGGCGCGGTCACGCGGCCCGGGCCAAGGGTAGGTCGGCGCGGACCCGGAAGCCGCCACCCGGCAGCGGCCCGGCGTCCAGCGTGCCGCCGAGCAACTGCGCGCGTTCCCGCATGCCCACGATGCCGCGGTGCCCCGACCCGTCGACCCGTCCGACCGCACGCGCCGGGCCCTCGTCGCGGACCTCCACCCGCAGCGCGTCCGGCTCGCACCGCACCGTCACCTCGGCCCGGGTCGCCTGGCTGTGCCGCAGCGTGTTGGTCAGCGACTCCTGCACGATCCGGTAGGCCGACAGGTCCACCGCCGCGGGCAGCTCGCGCAGCTCGGTGCGCAGGTCGACCCGCAGGCCCGTGGCGCCGAGCGCGGCAGCGAGCGCCTCCAGCTGCGCCAGCCCCGGCTGCGGGCCACCGTCGGCGGGGTCGTCGGCGCTCATCGTGTGCAGCAGGACCCGCAGCTCAGCCAGGGTGGAACGGGCCGCCGTGGCGATCGTCCCCAGCGCCGTGCGGGCCTGCTCGGGCCGGCGATCGAAGACGTCCTCGGCGGCGGCCGCCTGCACGACGATGACCGACACCGTGTGGGCCAGGACGTCGTGCAGCTCGCGGGCGATCCGGTGGCGTTCCCGCAGCACGAGGCGCCGCCGCTGGTCCTCGCGCCGCAGCGCCCGGGTGCGCCCGAGCTCGCCCAGCGTCCAGCCCAGCGCGGGCCCCGCGGCGGCCAGCAGCAGATTGCGCCAGTCGCCGTCGACCAGCTTCCACGGGGTCGCCGCGACCAGCAGAGCCAGCACCCACAGCGACCGGCGCGGCGTGCGCAGCCGGGTGTAGCAGGCCAGCACGGCGGCGGACTGGCCCAGCCAGCCGATGTCCGGGGTCAGCACCTCCAGGCCGATGCCGGCGACCACGGCCACCGCCATCGCCGCCTCGGGCCGCCACCTCATGAACGCCACGGTGCCCGCCTGCACCAGCGCACAGACCACGGCGACCGCCCGGCCCGCGGTGGTCGCCGGGCCGCCCGGGGTGATCAGCACGAGCGCCACCAGGACCACGGACAGTCCCGCCGCGACGGAGCTGCCCGCGATCCGTTCCTGGTCCCGGGGAAGGCGCACGCAGCGATCGTAGGCGGCCGGCCGGAGGCGGTCATCGGTCCCGGGAACGACCCGCGTCTCATCCCCGGGAACGACGCCCGCGGTTTGCCGCTGCCCGGCCCGGGAAACCTGATCGGTATGCCAACTCGTGAGGACATGCCGGGGACGCTGAAGCGGTCCCCGAAGAAGGCGCAGGACACGTACGTCGCGGCGCACGACTCGGCCGTCAAGGAGTACGGCGAGGGCGAGCGCGCCCACCGGACCGCCCTGGCCGCGGTCAAGCACTCGTTCGAGAAGGTCGGCGACCACTGGGAGCCCAAGGCGAAGAAGGGTCCCAGCGACGCCAAGGCGGCCGGCGGGCGGGACACCCCGAAGCAGACCGCCGGTGGGGTCGACGCCAACGCCAGCAAGGAGCACCTGCTCAGCGTGGCCAAGAAGCTCGACATCAGCGGCCGGACCTCGATGAAGAAGTCCGAGCTGGTCGAGGCCATCCAGAAGGCCAACGCCAAGAGCACCCGCAAGGCGCGCCGCAAGTGAGCGACCTGGCCCGCTTCGTCAGCGCCCAGCAGGACGTCCACGAGCGGGCCCTGGCCGAGCTGACGGCGGGCAGCAAGCGCAGCCACTGGATGTGGTTCGTCTTCCCGCAGATCGCCGGGCTCGGCCGCACCGCCACCGCGCAGCACTACGCCATCGCCGACCTGGACGAGGCCCGGTCCTACCTGGCCCATCCGGTGCTCGGGCCCCGGCTGACCGAGTGCGCGCGGGCCCTGCTCGGCGTGCACGGCCGCACCGCCACGCAGATTCTGGGCACTCCGGACGACCTCAAGCTGCGGTCGTCGATGACGCTCTTCGCCCACGCGGCCGAGGACCCGGCCGTGTTCCGGGCCGTGCTCGACCGCTACTACGGCGGCGAGGACGACCCGGCCACGCTTCAGCGGCTGTAACGCTCCCGGCGTACGGTCGGTTTGCGGCCCCGGATCGTGGCCTGCGACATCGCCTCGATCACCATCTCGGCGGCCGATTCCGGCACCTCGACCAGCGAGAAGCGGTCGGTGATCTGGATCGCGCCGATGTCGCGGGCGCTGAGCCCGGACTCGCCGGCGATCGCGCCGACCAGGTCCTGCGGGCGCAGCCCGGCCCGCCGGCCGAGGCCGATGAACAGCCGCGCGACGCCGGCCCCGGCCGGTCCGCCGCGGCGCTCGGGACGCTTGCCGTCGCGGCCCTCGGGGCGGTCCCGGACGACCTCGCGCGGGGTGGGGATCTCCTGCTCGTCGACGTCGCCGCCGGCCGCCTCGTGGGCCAGCCTGACCGCGGCCAGGGCCACCGTCTCGATGTCGAACTCACTGGTCAGCGACTCGATGACCACGCGGAACCGCTCCAGGTCGTCGGCCTGCAGGCTGCTCTCCAGCGCCGACCGGGTCAGCTCCAGGCGCCGGGCCCGCAGGTCGGTGACCGTCGGGACCTTCTCCAGGGTGATCCGCTGGCGGGTGAGCCGCTCGATCGCCTTGAGCATCCGGGACTCGCGCGGCTCGGCCAGGGTGATCGCGGCGCCCTCGCGGCCCGCGCGCCCGACCCGGCCGATGCGGTGCACGTACGCCTCGGGCGCCGACGGCACGTTGTAGTTGACCACGTGGGTGAGCTGCTCGACGTCCAGCCCGCGGGCGGCCACGTCGGTCGCGACCAGCAGCTCGGTGCTGCCGGCGCGCAGCCGGCCCATGACCCGGTCCCGCTGGTCCTGGCTCATGCCGCCGTGCAGGGCCTCGGCCCGGTAGCCGCGCCCGTTGAGCGTCTCGGTGACCTGGTCGACCTCCTCGCGGGTGCGGCAGAAGATGATCGCCGCGGCGGGCGCCTCCACGTCCAGCACCCGGCCCAGCGCGGCCGGCTTGTGCGCCCGGGCCACGATGTACGCGCTCTGCCGGACCAGGGGGATCTCGCCGGGGGCGGAGGCCTCGCGGCCCATCTGGATCCGGACCGGCTCCTTGAGGTGGCGGCGGGCGATGCCGTCGATGCGCGGCGGCATCGTCGCGGAGAACAGCACGGTCTGCCGGGTCTGCGGGGTCTCGGCCAGGATGGCCTCGATGTCCTCGGCGAAGCCCATGTCGAGCATCTCGTCGGCCTCGTCGAGCACGACGGTGCGCACGTCGCTGAGGTTCAGCGTCTCGCGGCTGATGTGGTCCAGCACCCGGCCGGGGGTGCCGACCACAACGTCCACGCCACGCTGCAGGGCTTGCAGCTGGCGTCCGATGGGCTGTCCGCCGTACACCGGCAGGACACGGACGCCCAGGTCACGGCCGTAGCGGTGGACCGCCTGGGAGACCTGCTCGGCCAGCTCGCGGGTGGGCACCAGCACCAGGGCGGCCGGGCCGCCCTTGGCGTCGGGCTCCAGGCGGTGCAGCAGCGGCAGCGCGAAGGCCGCGGTCTTGCCGGTGCCGGTCGCGGCCTGGCCCAGCAGGTCGTGGCCCTCCAGCAGCGGCGGGATGGCCTCGCGCTGGATCGGCGTCGGCTCCTCGTAGCCCAAGCTGGTCAGTGCCTTCAGCAGCTCGGGACGGAGCGCCAGACCGGCGAAGCCTGTCGCGTCCGCGAACAGGTGCTCGCTCATTATCTCTGCTCCGGATCGATCGTGCGCCGGTCACATCGGTGACCGGCATCAACGACGACAAGGATACGGGGCCGGCATTCGGGCTCAGCCGGCCGGGACCTTGAACGGGTCGTGGTCGGCCAGCAGCTTGTCCAGCCGGGCCTGGTCGACCCGGCGGACCACGGTGCCCGCGTCCTGCATGTCGCGGACGCATTTGGCCAGCGTGAACGCCGACGTGACGACGTAGAGCAGGCCCACGGCGAGGAAGGCGCGGATCCAGCTGCCCACCGGCAGGTACGCGATCCCGGTGGCGACCGCGGTCAGGGACAGCGCGAAGGAGGCGATGGACTGCACGTAGAAGGCGGTGGTGGTCTTCGGTTGCGGATTGGTGTCCATGCCGCAGTCTGGTCCGGGCGGTCGTACCTGCGACTGAGCCCGGGTACTCAGAGCCGGGTTACGACAGGATGACGGACATGGCGGACGTGGTCGTGGTGGGCGGCGGCATCATCGGTCTGACAGCGGCGATGCGGCTGCGGCAGCACGGCGCGGCGGTGACCGTGTGGACGCCGGAGGACCCCGCCCGGACGGTCTCCGCGGTGGCCGCCGCGGCCTGGTATCCGACCCGGACCGGCTTCGACCGGCGGATCCTGGCCTGGGCCGCGGCCACCTACGACCAGTTCCGCCGGGACGCCTTCGACCGGGTGCCGGGGGTGCTGGTGCGTGAGACCCGCAACCTCGAGCGGTCCGGCGCGACCGGTGAGCCGTGGTGGGCGCCGGCCGCGCGGGACGTGCGCTACCTGCCGGCCGAGCCGCCGTGGACCCGGGAGGTGCGCTTCCGGGCGCCCCTGGTGGAGATGGGCGTGTATCTGCCGTGGCTGCGCGAGCGGCTGCTGGCCGCCGGGGTGCGGGTGCGGCGGCGCCGGGTCGACCGGCTGGAGGAGGCCCTGGTGGAGGCGCCGGTGGTGGTCAACGCGACCGGGCTGGCCGCCGGCGCGTTGTGCGGTGACCCGGAGGTGGTCCCGGCCCGCGGGCAGATCGTGCTGGTCGCCAACACCGGCATCTACACCTCCGTCCGCGACGAGGGCGAGCCGTCGACCTACGTGCACCCCCGCAGCCGCGACGTCGTGCTGGGCGGCACCTGGCAGGAGGGGGACTGGAACACCACGCCCGATCCGGCCACGCGGGACGCGATCCTGGAACGCTGCGTGGCCCTGGTGCCCGAGCTGGCGGGTGCGCCGGTCGTGGGGGAGAAGGTCGGGCTGCGCCCGGTGCGGCGTGGGGGCCCGCGGGTGGAGGCGGAGAAGTGGCCGGGCGGGACGGTGGTGCACGCGTACGGGCACGGCGGCGCCGGCATGACGCTCTGCTGGGGCTGCGCCGACCAGGTCGCCGAGCTTGCTCTCTGACAACAGCCGATCACCTTCCGTTCACCTGCCCCCGCGACTAGGCTCAGGTTTCCGGCATCGATCTTGATGAATCATGCAGAGTCGCGTGAGGAGACCGTCCGATGACCGACCGACCCCGCCTGCTACCCCTTCTCGGACCGGCCGGGCATGCCGGTCGCGATCCGAAGACCTGCCTGTACCGCTGCGGCAACGCCTGCGACCATCCCGTGCCCAACGAGTCCGCCAACCCGTACCTCGGTGACGTGGTCAACACCGCGATGACGCGCCGGGGTGTGGTCCGGGCCGGTGCGGTCGGGGCCCTCGTCCTCGGCTTCGGGGCCGCGCCGGCTGCCGCGGGCGCCGCGCAGGCCGCCGAGCCCGGGGCAGCGCCCAAGCACGGTGGTGGGGGCGCCGGGGCGCTGACCTTCAAGCCGATCCCGCCGAACGAGCTGGACACGGTGATCGTGCCCAACGGCTACGACAGCGCGGTGGTCATCCGCTGGGGCGACCCGATCCTGCCCGGCGTGCCCGGCCTGGACGTGCACCGGCAGACCGCGCGCCGGCAGTCCGCGCAGTTCGGCTACAACAACGACTTCCTCGGTGTCCTGCCGCTGGGCCGCGACGGGCGCCGGGCCCTGCTCGTGGCCAACCACGAGTACACCAACGAGGAGCTGATGTTCCCCGGCTTCACCACTCAGGAGGCGCTGAGCGTCGAGCAGGTCCGGGTGGCGATGGCCGCGCACGGCATGTCCGTGGTGGAGCTCGAACGCGTCGGCGGCACCGGGCAGTGGCGGCCCGTCGGCGGCCGGCGGCCGTACAACCGGCGTTTGACCATGCTGGACACGCCGTTCCGCTTCACCGGCCCGGCGGCCGGCACGGCGCTGCTGCGCACCGCGGCCGATCCCCGCGGCCTGACCCCGATCGGTACGCTCAACAACTGCTCCGGCGGCGTCACCCCGTGGGGCACCGTGCTGTCCGGCGAGGAGAACTTCAACCAGTACTTCGTCGGTGGCGACGCCGCCCCGGCCGCCCTCAAACCGGCCCTGGCCCGCTACGGCATCTCCACCACCACCCGGGTGCCGGACGAGTCCCGGCGCTGGGACCGCGCCCAGGAGCGTTTCGATCTGGCCGTACACCCGCACGAGGCGCACCGCTTCGGCTGGATCGTCGAGGTCGACCCGTTCGACCCCGGCTCGACCCCGCGCAAGCACACCGCGATGGGCCGCTTCAAGCACGAGGGCGCCAACGTCATCGTCGCCAGGAACGGTCAGGTCGCCGCGTACATGGGCGACGACGAGCGGTTCGACTACCTCTACAAGTTCGTCTCCGCGAAGAAGTTCGTCCCGGGCGGCTCGGCCTCGGCCCGCCGGCACAACCTGACCCTGCTGGAGTCCGGGACGCTCTACGTCGCGAAGCTGACCGGTGACAGCCCGCCGGCGGAGATCGACGGCACCGGCAAGCTGCCGTCCGACGGCGCCTTCGACGGCCGCGGCACGTGGATCAAGCTGGTGTCGGGGGACCGCTCGTACGTGCCCGGCATGACCGCGGCCGAGGTGCTGACGTTCGCGCGGCTGGCCGGGGACGCGGTCGGCGCCACCAAGATGGACCGGCCCGAGGACGTGCAGCCCAGCCTGCGGACGGGCAAGATCTACGCGGCGCTGACCAACAACGTCAACCGCGGCGTGGGTACGAACGCGGGGCCGGACGAGGCCAACCCCCGCCGGGAGAACAAGCACGGCCAGATCTTCGAGATCGTCGAGGACGGCGGCGACCACACGGGTGAGACCTTCACCTGGTCGCTGCCGATCGTCTGCGGCGACCCGGCCGACCCGTCGACGTACTTCGCCGGCTACGACAAGACCGCCGTGTCGCCGATCTCGTGCCCGGACAACGTGGCCTTCGACAGCACCGGCAACCTGTGGATCGCCACCGACGGCAACCAGCTGGGCAGCAACGACGGCCTGTTCGCCACCGCCATCGAGGGGCCGGAGCGGGGCCACCTCAAGCAGTTCCTGACCGTGCCGCCGGGCGCCGAGACCTGCGGGCCGTTCATCACCGGCGACGACCGCTCGGTCTTCACGGCGGTGCAGCATCCCGGTGAGATCGACGGCGCGACGCTGGACGAACCGGCCTCGACGTGGCCCGACGGCGACTTCGCCAAGCCGGCCGTGGTGGTGACCTGGCGCCTGGACGGAGGCCCGATCGGCAGCTGACCCGTGCGACGGGCTCGCGTACCGGCGGGCCCGTTACTCCTTTCGTGGCAGCGGGTTGCGGCCCGGCCGGCCGCGTCGGACGCTGGTGGCGGCAGCGTGCCGAGGACCCGGTCGATGGCGGTGGTTGTGATCTATGGAGCGGCAGTCGGAAGTCCTGGCCGACTGCGAGGTGGTGTGGTCGGCCGGCTGGATCGCGGTGTCCGGCGCGATCGACGCGGCCAGCGCGCCCCTGCTCGGGCAACGGATGCGCACTCTCGTCGGTCTTGGGCAGCTCGACGTCGATTGCCGCTCCGTCACGGTGCTTGATGTGGCCGGTCTTCGCATGCTCGCCGAGGTGGGCGCCACGGCACACGCCGTAGGCGCGACCGTGTGTCTGCAGTGCTCACCGGCAGTGACGGAGATGTTGACCTTGTGTGGTGTACGGGAGCTTCCCGGCGTAACGCTGAGACAGGGGAGCCACGACAGCCCAGGGAGCCGACAGTGATCAGCCTGGCCGATGGCGGCCGCTCGGGGACCTTCGACCACCGCGCCCTCGTCGTCGACGCGGACGACACCGTCGACCGCGTGCTGCTCCCGTTCCTGCGCCGGAAGATCACATCCGACCAGCCGGTCCTGATGGTCGTCGGCGCCGACACCGAAGCGGTCGTCCGCGACCGCCTGGGCCCCGACGCCCACGCCCTGCAATGGGCGCCGATGAACGCGTTCTACCAGCGAACGGGCTTCACCTACTCGAGATTTCTGCGATATCTGCGGGAACGGCAGTCCCGGCAGGAGGTCGTCCACATCATCGCCGAGCCCGATGTCGTGACCGACCCCGACGCACCGGTGGACCGGTCCGCCGCCTACCTGGGCTACGAGGCGATGGCCAATGAGGTGTACACCTGCTACCGCTGCTCGATCACGTGCGTCTGGCACAGCCACCGGCAGGCGCCGTCGATCATCGACGAGGTCCGCCGGGTCCACCAGCGTGAGCTGAGCGCCGAAGGCGTCGTGGAGAACCCGGGGTACGTGGCGCCGGGCGACTTTCTCGGCGAGCGGGCGCCGGCCGACACGGCTGCGGTCCCCCCGGTCACGGAGGTGGACCTGACGGTATGGCACGTCGAGGAGGCGGCGGCCTGTCGCGCCGCTGTCGCCCGGTGGGCGACCTCGCAGCACTTCGTTCCCACGGCGGTCCGGCAGGTGGTCACGGCCACCGGTGAAGTGGTCACCAACGGGCTGAGACATGGCCGGCCGCCGGTGCGGACCCGGGCGTGGAGTCAGGGCGCCACGCTGATCGTCCACGTCGAGGACCACGGCGGACGGTGCATCCCCGTCGACGCCGGCTACCGGCCGCCGGTCAGCCCGGCCGATCCGGCCGGGCTGTGGGTCGCCCGCCAGCTCGCGGACGTCCTCACCACCCGCACCGCCGGTGGCCGGACCGCCGTACGGATGTACTTCCCCTTCGCGGTGATCCACCGCAATCTCCGGGTGCCCACCTGACATCCCCGCGGCCGGCGCCGGAATTTTCGGCGCGTTGATCCGAAACAGCCCGCGATCCGTATTCCGGCCTACCAGGATCATCGAAGAACCATGGCCGGAGGTTGACGTGTTCGCGGTCGATCGGATGTTGCGTCACCTGGCGGGCACGGCACTGGCCGCGGTCGCCCTGCTCGCGTTCGACCCGCAGGTGGCCTGGGCCGAACCCGGCGTACCGGTGCCGCCCAACGGCCTGCTCACCGACCGCGGCCGGGGTGACGTCTCCGACGCGGACCGCGATTTCGCGGTCAAGGTCCGGCTCGCCGGGCTGTGGGAGATCCCGGCCGGCCAGATGGCCCAGGAGAAGTCGCAGGATCCGCGGATCCGCGCGATCGGCAAGGACATCGCCACCCAGCATGTCGCGCTCGACAAGCTCGTCCGGGCCGCGGCCAAGAAGCTGGACGTCACCCTGCCCGACAAGCCCAACGCCGACCAGCAGAAGTGGCTCGCCGAGATGCGCGACGCGGAAGGCGAGGAGTTCGACCGCGTCTACATCGACCGGCTGCGGGCGGCGCACGGCAAGATCTTCCCGGCCATCGCCTCGATCCGGGCCGGTACCCGCAACGACACGGTGCGCAAGCTGGCCCAGCGCACCAACCAGTTCGTCATGACGCACATGACGCTGCTGGAGAGCAGCGGCATCGTCGACTTCGCCGCGCTGCCGACCGTGCCGCCGCCGGCCGCGGCCACGGGCGGAACGGCGAACGTCGCCCAGCAGGCACCCGCGAGCTCGGTCTCGGACCTGTCGGTGACCCGGAATCCGGTGCCCGCCATGATCCTGGTCGCGATCGCGAGTGCGGCGGTGACCGCCTTCGTCCTGCGGTACTTCATGCAGGCCTCCCGCCGGACCTACCGGCGGCAACGTCCCCGGTACTTCGAGTCCTGACCCCCGGTACGACCCGGGCCGTCGTGTTCATCCGGCGTTCACCGTACGTCCGGACCAGCTCCAATCGCAGCTCTTAGCGTCAGGCGACCCCGTCCGTGACGGGAGCCATATTGCCTGCGAGGAGCTCTGCCCCGATGACTGAACGACCCCGCCTGCTGCCGCTGCTCGGCCACACCGGGCGCGACGCGATGACGTGCCTCTACCGCTGCGGCAACGCCTGCGACCACCCGGTGCCGAACCGGACGGACAACCCGTACCTCGGCGACGTCGTGAACACCGGGATGTCGCGCCGCGGTGTGGTGCGCGCCGGTGCCGTGGGCGCGCTCGTGCTCGGCTTCGGTGGCACGGCGGCCGCCACGGCCGGACCGGCGTCGGCCGCGCCGGTCGCCGAGGGCCTGCCTGCCACCCTCAAGAACGGGAAGGCCGGCCCGCTGACCTTCAAGGCCATCCCGCCGAACAAGCTCGACAACCTGATCGTCCCGAACGGCTACGACTCGGCCGTCGTGATGAGCTGGGGCGACCCGGTCCTGCCCGGCGCGCCGGAGTTCGACATCAGCGGGCAGAGCGTGCGCCGGCAGTCGGCGCAGTTCGGCTACAACAACGACTTCGTCGGGGTCCTGCCGCTGGGCCGCGACGGGCGCCGGGCGCTGCTCGTGGTCAACCACGAGTACACCAACGAGGAGCTGATGTTCCCCGGCTTCACCACCCTGGACGCGCTCAGCGTGGACCAGCTCAAGATCGCGATGGCGGCCCACGGCCTGTCGGTCGTCGAGCTGGAGCGGGTCGACCGCACGGGGCAGTGGCAGCCCGTGCGGGCCCGGCGGCTGCCGTACAACCGGCGGATCACCGCGCTGGAGACGCCGTTCGCGTTCACCGGCCCGGCCGCCGGCTCGGTGTGGCTCCGGACCGCCGCCGACCCCAAGGGTCGGACCGCGATCGGTACGCTCAACAACTGCTCCGGCGGCGTCACCCCGTGGGGCACCGTGCTGTCCGGCGAGGAGAACTTCAACCAGTACTTCGTGGGCGGTGACGCGGCCCCCGAGGCGCTCAAGCCCAAACTGGCCCGCTACGGCATCTCCACCACGGCCCGGGTGCCGAGCGGTTCGCGGCGCTGGGACCGCGCCCAGGAACGTTTCGATCTGGCCGTGCACCCGCACGAGGCGCACCGCTTCGGCTGGATCGTCGAGGTCGACCCGTTCGACCCTGATTCGACCCCGCGCAAGCACAACGCGATGGGCCGCTTCAAGCACGAGGGCGCCAACGTCATCGTCGCCAAGGACGGCCACGTGGTCGCGTACATGGGTGACGACGAGCGGTTCGACTACCTCTACAAGTTCGTCTCCGACGGCAGGTACCTGCCCGGCGACTCGGCCCACGCCCGCCGGCACAACCTGACCCTGCTGGAGTCGGGCACCCTCTACGTGGCCAAGCTCGGCGGCGACAGCCCGGCAGCCGAGATCGACGGCACCGGCAAGCTGCCGTCCGACGGTGCCTTCGACGGCCGCGGCACCTGGATCAAGCTGGTGTCGGGCAACCGCTCGTACGTGCCCGGCATGACCGCCGCGGAGGTGCTCACCTTCACCCGGCTGGCCGGCGACGCGGTGCTGGCGACCAAGATGGACCGCCCGGAGGACGTGCAGCCCAGCCCGCGTACGGGCAAGATCTACGCGGCCATGACCAACAACACCAACCGCGGCGTCGGCACCAACCCCGGCGTCGACGAGGCCAACCCGCGCAACGCCAACAAGCACGGCCAGATCTTCGAGCTGGTCGAGGACCGCGGCGACCACACCGGCGAGTCGTTCACCTGGTCACTGCCGATCCTGTGCGGTGACCCGGCCGACGCGTCGACGTACTTCGCCGGCTACGACAAGACGGCCGTGTCGCCGATCTCGTGCCCGGACAACGTGGCCTTCGACAGCGCCGGCAATCTGTGGATCTCGACCGACGGCAACGCGCTGGGCAGCAACGACGGCCTGTTCGCCACGGCGATCGAGGGATCCGAGCGGGGCCACCTCAAGCAGTTCCTGACCGTGCCGCTGGGTGCGGAGACCTGCGGGCCGTTCATCACCGGCGACGACCGGTCGGTCTTCGTCGCGGTGCAGCACCCGGGCGAGATCACCGGCGCGAGCGTCGAGAAGCCGGCCTCGACGTGGCCGGACGGGGACTTCGCCAAGCCGTCGGTCGTGGTGACCTGGCGCCTGGACGGCGGCCCGATCGGCAGCTGAGCCCGGTCACCAGCTCCCGGCGCCACCCCGGCGCCGGGAGCTGATCTCTCAGACGGTGCGCAGGTCCAGGGTGTGCCAGACCAGGTTGTCCTGGTCGCCGGTGGCCCACCAGACCACGCCGTTGCGGGTGAAGACGCCGTCGACCGCCGGGCTGATGTCCACCGTGCGGTCCGTCTTCAGGTCGTGGATCAGCAGACCCGCCGTACCGGTCAGGTCCGAGTCCGGGCCGGTCTCCGACAGCAGCTCGAAGCGGTCCAGCACCGCCACGTCCGGGACCGCCGCCCCGGCCGCGCTGCCCGCCACGCGCCGGCGGGCCGAACCGTCCGGGTGCATCAGGTCGATGCGGGCCAGGCCGTCGCCGTTCATCACCAGGACCCGGCACCACGTCGCGGAGCAGGTGATCAGCTCCGGTCCGGTGGTGCGGACCGGGGTGTCCTTGTTGGCCGCCAGGTTGCGCAGGACCGTCGTGCCGGACTGGTCGCCGCCGCCGTTGGTCAGCCACGGCCAGGTGGTCAGCGCCCACGTGCCCGGCTCCTCCCGGACGGCGACCCGGCCGCCGGTCAGGGGGACCGAGCGGATCTCGGTGACCTGCTCGCCCTCCGGTGCGGCGGCGGCCCAGTGCACCCGGCCGTCGGCCAGCACCAGGTCCCACTGGGAGCCGAAGAACACGGCGTTGCCGGTGTCGGTGGTGAGGCGGCGGGCCGGCCCACCGGCCACTTTCGTGGTCCAGATCTCCAGCGGGCTGCCGTCGGCGGATTCCGTCCACACCAGGTCGTCGCCGCTGATGGTGAAGGCACCGAACTCGGGGTTGCCCGACAGCGGACGGCGGCGCAGCTCCCGGACGGTCTCGTCGGCGTTGCGCACGAGCAGCCGCTCGGCGGTGCCGTCGGGGCTGGGCGCGGTGCCGACGCTGGTGCGGGCGTCGAGGAACAGGCCCGGGTGGTAGATCGGCCCGTCACGCAGGTTGCCGGGCAGGTCGGCGCGTTGCGCCCGGGGCCAGGCGGCGGCCAGGCCCGTCCGGGCGGCAGGGGTGGTGCCGGGCTTGTCGGGGGCGAACACGAGCAGGGCGGCCCCCGCGGCGAGGGCCACGACCAGGGCGGCCAGGGCGCGGAGCGGGGTCACTCGTACTGCTGCTTCGGTGCGGCGATCTCCTGCCAGGACTTCACCTGCAGGTACGGCACCTTGGCGTCGTTGACCGGGTCCTGTTCGGTCTTACCGGTCCAGGTGCCGACCACCTGGATCCAGGTGTCCGCCGGTACGGCCGCCGGCACCTCACCGCTGAGCGCCACCTTGATCGGCCGGCCGTCGGCGGCGCAGCAGGACATCACCATCCGGGCCAACATCGGTGCGCCGTCGGGCCCGGGCGTGACGAAGCCGGTCAGTCGCAGGTTGCGCCCGGTGAGGCTGCGGCCGTCGTCGAAGACCGCCCGGGAGGCGTAGTCCAGCAGCCCCAGATCGACGGGGTCTCCCGCCGGCAGCGCCGGATAGTCCGAGTCCGTGCCGGGAGCGGTCAGCACCGTGCCGGCCTGCCCGGCCGCGTCCGAGCCGAGCGCGGGCGGGGCGACCAGCAGGAGCCCGAGTACGGGCAGCAGCAGCAGCCACCCCACCTTCGGCTCGTGGTGGTGCTCGCCGTGCGCCTGGGCTTTGCCGCGCAGGTCGTACCAGAGGGTCAGCACGGCTGCCGCGACCAGCAGCAGGCCCGCACCGATCAGGAAGGGCCGCAGGCCTTCCTTGACGTAGCGCAGGTACAGGTCGGAGAGGCTCGCCTTGAGGATCGCGCCGCCGAACAGCAGCATGATCACGGCCTGGGCCTGCTTGTTCACAGCAGCACCGCCCCGATGCCGGTGCCGACCAGGATCGCCGCGGCGAACGTGGCCGGGGCGAAGCGCACGGAGAAGCGCCGGCCGAAGACCCCGGTCTGCATGGCGATCAGCTTGAGGTCGACCATCGGGCCGACGACCAGGAACACCAGCCGGGAGGTCAGCGAGAACTGCGACAGCGACGCGGCCACGAAGGCGTCCGCCTCACTGCAGATGGACAGCAGCACGGCCAGCACCGCCAGCGCGATGATCGACAGCACTTCGTTGCCGGCCAGCGTCTGCAGCCAGCTCTCCGGCACGACCACGTTGATGGTGGCCGCGGCCGCGGCGCCGAGCACCAGGAATCCGCCGGCGTGCATGACGTCGTGCCGGCAGGCGGCGACGAAGGCCTTGAGGCGGGAGCCGTCCTCGTGCGGGCGGGCCGGCAGCTTGATCCATTCCGCCTTGCCCAGCCGCAGCCAGAGCCAGCCCATCGCCACGGCCACGATCAGGCTGGCCACGCCCCGGGCGACGACCATCTCGGGGTTGCCGGGGAAGGCGACCGCGGTCGCGGTCAGCACGATCGGGTTGATCGCCGGGGCCGAGAGCAGGAACGCCAGCGCGGCCGCCGGGGTGACGCCGCGGCGGATCAGCGACCCGGCGATCGGCACGCTGCCGCACTCGCAGCCGGGCAGGACCACCCCGGCCAGCCCGGCGGCGGGCACGGCCAGCGCCGGATGCCTGGGCAGCGCCTTGGCCCAGAACGAGCGCGGCACGAACACGGCGATGACCGCGGACAGCACCACGCCGAACACCAGGAACGGCACCGCCTGGACCAGCACCGACACGAACACGGTGGTCCAGGTCTGCAGCCGGGGCGCGGAGACGAGGGCGGCCAGCGGGTTGCGGAAGACCACGAGCAGCACCAGCAGCCCGGCCAGGATCTCGACCGAGCCGATCCGGCGGCCGGTTGCCGGGGCGTCCGGTGGTGCGGGCGGTGCCGAAGTCCGGGCGATGTCGTCACCCGGCGCGGCATCGCGCCGGTCGGTGACGTCCTCGGGTGCGGTCACAGTGGTCACTCCGGATGGCGGGTCGGTCGGTCGGCCGCCGCCCACCATACCGACCCGGCCCGGCGTCCGGGCATCCCGCAACGGCGTGGGTAACCCTATGCTGAGCTGCGCATATGTTCACGTGACGACGCGGCGGCGATCTGGTTGCGGCCGGCTGCCTTGGCCGCGTACAGGCCGGCGTCGGCCCGCTGGAGCAGGTCCTCCGAGGTCTCGGTGCCGTCCCACTGGGCGACGCCCGCCGAGAAGGTCTGACCCAGCGGCGTACGCGCCAGGGCCCGGCCGATCACCTCACGGGCCACCTCCGCGTCGGCGCCCGGCAGCAGCACGACGAACTCCTCGCCGCCCCAGCGGGCCACCGTGTCGCCCTGGCGCAGCGCGCCGTGCCAGGCCGCGCTCGCCTCCTTGAGCAGCCGGTCCCCGGCCGGGTGGCCGTAGCTGTCGTTGAACTTCTTGAAATGGTCGAGGTCCAGCAGCGCCACCGCCAGCGGGGCGCCGTCGCGACGGGCGTGCTCCAGGGCCCGGGGGAGCTCGTCGTTCCAGGCGCGCCGGTTCGGCAGCCCGGTCAGCTCGTCGGTGCGGGACAGCTCCCGGACCTGCCGGGTCTGCAGTTCCACCTGCCGGACCAGCTGCGCCATCCGGGTGACGACCAGCAGGAACAGCGCCGTGCAGCCGATCACGATGGCCAGGCCGTCCGTGACCCCGCCGTGGTAGAGCTGGGTGGCCAGGATCGCCGGGGCGATCAGCGACGTGGTGGTCAGCACGACCAGCTGCAGCTTGCCCAGCCGGGGCGGCCGCGGCGCCGCGGTGACGCCCAGCTCCCGCGCGCCGGTGTGCAACGCGGCGATGCCGAACAGGGTGAACGCGACCAGGAACACCTCGTCCAGGCCCCGGCGGAACCAGAGCACCTCCTCCAGGTGCACGCCGAGGTCGCCGAGGTTGCCCAGCAGCACCCAGGCGGTGTCACCGATGAGGAACGCGGCCAGCGAGCCGGTGATCCACCAGAACGGCGCGCCGCGGCTGCCGCCGCTGCGCAACAGCCGGGTCATCATCGCCAGCAGCAGCAGATCCCCGACCGGGTACGCGACCTGCACCGTGCGCCCGAGCACCGACATGTCCGGGTCCTGGGCGGCCGGGTGGATCACGTACACCCAGGCGAGCAGGCCCAGGCCGGTGGTGATGGTGGTGGCGTCGACCATCGCGGTCCAGTTGCGCCGCCGGTCGCGGCGGCGGATCAGCAGGGCCAGGCCGAGCGCGCAGGCCGGGTAGAGGCCCAGGAAGAACGGGTCGGACGGGGTGGGCATGTCGCTCCAGCCCAGCACCTGATCGCTGTAGATGGCGACACCGATGCCGGTGGCGTTGCTGAAGACGCCGGCGGCGAAGCACCACCAGGGCAGCCGGTCGGCCAGCGGCAGCCGGCGTACGCCCAGGACGATGGCGGCGGTGCCCGCGTACCCGATGGCGACTTCCCAGGTGCTCTCCCACCAGCCGTTGTCGGGGATCAGCTGATAACCGGCGATGGCGAGCGCCATCGCGGCGGCGTAGAGCTTCCAGGTGCGGCCACTCGTCATCCATCCAGCACAACCCGGCCGGGGTGCCGGCCCGGGAGCTGTCCCGGTGCCGTGCGGTTGCACCTACGATCGGGCGGTGCCGACCATCGATTCGCATGACGCCGCCCTCGCCGCCGCCGCTGACGTCGCCGCGGCGCTCGCCCCGGGGGTGATCCAGCGCGACCGGGACGGGGCTGCCGCCGTACCGGTCGAGGCCCTGGCCGCCCTGGACCGCTCGGGGCTGCTCGCGATCACCGTGCCGGCCGCCGACGGCGGCCCGGCGCTGAGCCCGGTGACGCTGGCCGAGGTGACCCGGGTCATCGCGGCGGTCGACCCGGCGCTCGCCCAGGTCCCGCAGGCCCACTTCCTGCTGGTCGACGTGCTGGCCGTGCACGGCGACGCGGCCCTGCGGGCCCGGCTGTTCGGCGATGTGCTCGCCGGCCGCCGGATCGGCAACGCGCTGGCCGAACGCGGCGGCCGGCACGCCCAGGACCTGTCCACCCGGCTGAAGGACGGCCTGCTCAGCGGCCGTAAGTACTACTGCACCGGCGCGCTGACGGCGGCCTGGATCGCGGTCAGCGCGCTGGACGGCGACGGCCGCCTGGTGCTGGCCTTCGTGCCGCGCGACGCGGTCGGCGTCACCGTCGACACCGATTGGGACGTGCTGGGCCAGCGCGCCACGATCAGCGGCACGACGACGTTCGAGGACGTGCCGGTCGAGCTCGTGCTGGACTACGCCGGCGCCTTCGAGGTGCCGCAGCAGCTGGGTGCCCGGGCCCAGCTCGTGCACGCGGCGATCGAGGTCGGCATCGCCGAGGGGGCGCTCCGCGACGCCGCCGCCTACCTGCGGGAGAAGGCCCGGCCGTCCACCGAGGCGGTGCGCGCCGGTGCCGCCACGGCGGCGGGCGATCCGCACGTGCTGCACCGGTACGGCCGCACGGCGAGCCGCGTCCGAGCAGCCGCCGCCCTGCTGCGGGAGGCGGCAGCCGTCCTCGAGGAGATCGGACTCGTCCCGGCCGACGCCGAGGCCGCCGCCCGCGGTTCCCTCGCCGTGGCCGCCGCCAAGGCGTTCGCCAGTGAGGTGGCCGTCGAGACGGCCTCGGAGCTGTTCGCGATGTGCGGCACCAGCTCGACGGCGGCCAAGTACGACCTCGACCGGCACTGGCGCAACGCGCGGACGCACAGCGTGCACGACCCGGTCGACTGGAAGTACCACCACCTGGCGGCCTGGGAGCTGGCCGGCGTGCAGCCGCCGAACCACGGCCAGCTCTAGCTACCCGGCCGGGTCCAGCCGGAACGCCGCGAACACGATCGGCGTGCGGACGGTGAAGCCGAGCTGCTCGTAGAGCCGGATGGCGCCGGTGTTGGTCCCCGCCGCGTGCAGGAACGGCACCTCGCCGCGCGAGCGGATGCCGGCCACCACCGCCCCGATCAGCCGCGTCGCCAGCCCGGCCCCGCGGTACGCCGGGTCGGTGCACACCGCGCTGACCTCGGTCCAGCCGTCCAGCCGCATCCGTTCACCGGCCATCGCCGCCAGCACCCCGTCGCGCCGGAGGCCCAGGTAGGTGCCCAGTTCCGGCGTGCGCTTGCCGAACGGTCCGGGCCGGGTCCGCTGCACCAGGTCCAGCATCTCCGGCACGTCGTCGGCGGTCAGCAGCTGGGCCTCGGGATCCGCCGCGCCGCGCACGTCCGGCCCGATCAGCTGCACGCCCGGTGCCCCGCCGACGTGCGTCCAGCCGGGCTGCCGGGCCAGTCCCGGCGCGGCCAGCAGCGGCTCGTGGTCCGTCCCGGCCAGCGCGGCCAGGTCCTGCCAGGCGGCCGGGTCGGCGGGATCGTCGACGGCCGCGAACGGGCTGACGTCGCTCAGGTAGCGGGCGCTGCGACCGTGCCGCTCGGCCAGGCCGGCGTGCGGGCCGGTCAGCGCGGCCCATGCGGGGTTGTCCAGTACATGCACGCCGCCGATTCTGCCCGCTGCTAGGCCGCCGGACGCAGGGATTTGTGCGGGCCGCCACAGTGGACCGGGTGGATATAGTCGGATGTCGTTGCCGAAGGGGATCGGAGCACGCGTGGCGGAGCTGGCCCGGCCGGAGTCCGCGGTGGTGCGGTTCCGCGACGGTGGTGGTGCGGTCGTCGGCGCCGGGTTCCTCGTCGGCGACGGCCTGGTCGTCACGTGCGCGCACGTGGTGGCGGCCGCTCTCGGCCGCGACGAGCAGCAGCGGCCCGGCGGTCCGGTCACGCTGGAGTTCCCGGTACGCGGAGCGCTCGGCACCGCCCGGCGCACGGCCGAAGTCGTCGGCTGGACTCCGACCCGCCCGGACGATCGCGGTGACGTCGCCGTGCTGCGTCTCGACGAGGGCGCACCCGAGGGAGTCCGGCCCGTGGCGCTGAGCCCCGGCCCGGCCCCATCCGGCGCGGAGATCAAAGCCCTCGGTTTCCCCGGCGACCTGTCCGAGCAGGGCATCTGGGCGCACGGCCGGCTCCGCGACGAGCAGGCCACCGGCTGGCTGCAGGTCGACGCCGTCTCCGACGCCCGGGCGATCAGCCCCGGCTTCAGCGGCACGCCGGTGTTCGGTGCCGGCGGCGGAGTGGTCGGCATGGTCGTCGCGGTGGTCGGGGACGCCGGGCACACCACGGCCTTCCTGCACCCGGTGCGCACGCTGCTGGCCGAGCATCCGGAGCTGCAGCAGGCCCAGGCCTCGCCGTACCGGGGGCTGACCGCGTTCGCCGAGCGTGACGCCGAGTACTTCCGGGGCCGCGACCGGCTGATCGAGGATGCGCTCGGCAGGGCCGCCACGCATCCGCTGCTTGTGCTGATCGGGCCCTCCGGCAGCGGCAAGTCCTCGCTGGCCCGCGCCGGCCTGCTGCCCCGGCTGCGCGCGCAGGGCCGGACGGTCGTCACGGCCCGCGTGCTGCCCGACGAGCCGGCCGCCAGCCTGCTGAGCCGGATCCTCGGTGAGCTCGTCGGATCGCCCGCCGGCGGGCCCGAGCCGCCGGCCGGCCGCGTCGCGGAGCTGCTGCGCGACCGGGAGGGCCTGGTCCTGCTGATGGACCAGTTCGAGGAGGCCGGCCCGGACACCGCCCGGACCGTCACCGGCCATCTCCATCGTCTGGCGGAGGCGGCCGGGACGCTCGCCGACGGGTCACCCCGGCTGCTGATCGTGGTGACCCTGCGCGGCGGCCAGCTCGACGCGGTCGCGACCGGGGAGACCGCCGTGGCCATGCAGGCCGGGCTGGTGCTGGTCGCGCCGATGACCGCCGGGCAGCTGCGCGCGGCGGTGACCGCGCCCGGGGCCGAGTTCGAGCCGGGCCTGGTGGAGCGGATCGTCGCCGACGCCGGTACGGAGCCCGGCACCCTGCCGCTGCTGGAGTTCACCCTGGACCGGCTCTGGCAGCGCCGCGAGCACGGTCTGCTCACCCACGCCGGCTATGACGAGCTGGGCGGGGTCGAGGGTGCGGTGGCCCGGTACGCCGACCGCGCGTACGAGCGGGACCCGGTCCGGTCCCGCCGGCTGCTGGTGCTGCTGGCCGGCCCGGACGACGACGGGACGTTCCGCCGCCGCCCGCTGCGCCTGGCCGACCTGCCGGGCGGGCTGCGTCCCACCCTGGACCGGCTGGTGGTGGCGCGGCTGGTCGTCGTGGGGCCGGGCGCGGCCGGGGAGCACGTGGTGGAGCTCGCCCACGAGTCGCTGATCCGCGCGTGGCCCCGCCTGCGCGAGTGGCTGGAGCAGGACCGTGCCTACCTCACCTGGCTGACCGAGGTGCGCCGCGCCACCCGGCGCTGGACGGAGACCCACCGCGAGCCGGCCGCCCTGCTGCGCGGGGCGGCGCTGACCACCGCGGTGCGCTGGGCCGGGGACAGGGCGCCCGATCTGGGCGCGGAAGAGGCGCAATTCGTGCGCGCGAGCGTGGCGCAGGAGCACAGCCGGGCCCGCCGCCGCCGCAGTGTGACCGCCGCGCTGGTCGTGCTGACCCTGATCGCCGGGGCGTTCGCGCTGGCCGCCCAGCAGCAGACCGGGGTGGCCCGCGACCAGCTGCGCACGGCGGTCTCGTGGCAGCTCGCCGACGATGCCGAGCGGTTCCGCCGCAGCGATCCGGCCACCTCCCTGCAGCTCGCCCTGGCCGCCTGGCACACCCAGCCGACCCCGGAGGCGTACGGCGCCCTGTTCACCCAGTACGCGACCTACGAACCGGTGCAGCGCCTGTTCACCGGCCTCACCGCCACCCCGGGCGCGCCGATCTCCTCCATCTCCACCAGCTCGGACGGGTCGGTGACCGTGGTGGTCGACGAGTTCGGCGGCGGCACGGTCTGGCGTGGCCTCGCCACGGGTGACCCGCAACGGATCAGCTTCGCGCCCGGCAACACGTACGTCGGTGGCAGTTTCCAGATCAGCCCGTCCGGCCGTTACCTGGGCTACGCCAACGGCCTGGGCGGGGTCTATGTCCGCGACATCACCCGGCCGGACCTGCCACCGGTCGACCTGGCGCCGTCCGGGCCGGACCGCGCGCACGGCTCCACGGTCGTCAAGTCGTTGCGGTTCGCGCCCGACGACAGCCGCCTGCTGGTGCTGCGGACGGATTTCGGCGGGACCAGCGCCGAGCTGCGGATGTGGGATCTGCGCACCCGCGCGGCGGTGCCGGGCCTGCCGGCGACCGACGGCGAGCTGGTGCCCTCGGCGGCGTTCTTCGGCCCGGATCCCGGCACCGTGGTGTTCAGCGCCCTGGACTTCGTCGCGGCCTACGACCTGACCGGCCGACGGCCGCCGCGGGTGTTGCGGGGCGGCCGCCAGCGGCTGATGGTGGCGTCCGGGGGCGCCCTGACCCTCTCCTGCGCCAAGGACCGGGTCGAGGTCCGTGACATCGGCACCGGCAAGGTGGTGCGGACGGTCGGCCTGCCGGACTGCTTCGGTCTCGAGATGGACGCCGCGAGTGAGTTCGGTACGGTCGCCAAAGTCGAGGGCGTGGACCGGGGGACCAGCGCGACGCTGGTGGTGCTGGATCCGCGCACCGGGGAGCTGCACCGGGTGCCGGCACCGCCGGCCAATCTCACCACCGGCTTCACGCCGATCGGGCGGCTGGCCGTCCACCGCGGCGCCGGCGGGGCGCCCGGTGCGCTTCTGGCCGACGGTCCCCAGCTCTACCGGCTGCCACTGGGCCCGCCGGTCACCCTCGCCCAGACCGGTGCGTACGACCTGGACCTGAGCGGGCGCACACTGGTGACACCCGACGGCGCCTACCGCGTGCGTTTCGACACTCTCAGCGGGCGTATCACCGTCGTGCGGTCGGGGACGAAGCAGCAGGTCGGGGCCATCACCGCCGAGCGGCTCCCGAAGAACAACACCTTCCTCGGCGTCCCGCACGCGATCACGGGTGACAGCCAACGCCTGCTCACCGCCTACCGCGGCCGGCTCATCGTCTACGCGCTGCCGGCGCTGACGGTCGTGCATCGCGTACAGCTGCCGGTGCCGCCCGGCCTGGGCGCGCTGCCGATCACCGACAACACCGTCGACGACTGGGCCGGCTCGGTCGTACCGGTCGGGGACGGCGAGGCCATCGTCCTGTACGCCGGCGTGCTGACCCGCTGGAACGTGGCCACCGGCGCTCCGATCGGCGCACCGGTGGAGCTGCGCGAGGGCAAGGAGCCGGGGGCGCGCAGCCGGGCGGCGCAGCTGGCGTTCGTCTCGGGCCGCCGGCCGGGTCATCCGGACCAGGTCGCGGTGGTGTTGCCGGGCTCCACGGTGCAGCTCTGGAGTCTCGACCGTCGCCGGGCGCTGGCCACTTTCCGGGTGGACGAGACCCAGACCCCGAACTCCGTCGTCTTCAACCCGGACGGCACCCGGCTGGCCGTCAACCTGGAGAAGGGCATCGTGGCGGTCTGGCCGGTCGCCGACCCGCAGCGCACGCCGTGGAGCATCCCGATCGGCGTGGGCCCGTCGATGCTGGGCTTCACCCCGGGCCCGGACAGCCAGCTGGTCACCGTCGAGTCGCTGGGTGCCACCGAGCTGAGCTTCTGGGAGGTACGCAGCGCCAAACGGGTGGCGACCCTGACCACCCCCTCCGGCAGCCGGCTGCGGCTGCAGGGCTACGACCTGAAGGTGTTCTCCGACGGCTTCACCCGGCAGCTGCGCGTCGACCCGCAGCTGTGGTACCGCAGGCTGTGCGAGCTGGCCGCCCGGCCGTACACGGCCGAGGAGCTCCGGCTGCTGCGCGAGCGTCGGGCCCCGGTGGACCGGCCCTGCCCGTAACGTCACGCCCATGAGTGCAATCGCCGTCACCGGCGCGACCGGTCAGCTCGGTGGCCGGGTCGCCCGCCGTCTCGCCGCCCGCGGCCTCGCCCAGCAGCTGCTGGTCCGCGACCCCGCCCGCGCACCCCAGCTGCCCGGAGCCACTGCCACCCGGGCAAGCTTCACCGACCGCGACGCCGTCCGGGAGGCCCTCGACGGCGTACCGGTCGTGCTCATGGTCTCGGCGTCGGAAAATGAGGAGCGCGTCGAGCAGCACCGGGCCTTCGTCGACGCCGCGGCCGCCGCCGGGGTGGGCCACCTCGTGTACATCTCGTTCGTCGGTGCCGCCCCCGACGCGACGTTCACCCATGCCCGCGACCACTGGCACACCGAGCAGCACATCCGGGCCACCGGGCTGCCGTTCACCTTCCTGCGCGACAACCTCTACGCCGACTTCCTGCCGTACCTGGCCGGGACCGACGGGGTCATCCGCGGGCCGGCCGGCGACGGCCGGGTCGCCGCCGTCGCCCAGGACGACATCGCCGACGCGGCGACCGCGGTGCTCACTGATCCTGCGGCTCACGCGGGGCGGACGTACGACCTGACCGGCCCGGAAGCGTTGACCCTGCACGAGGTCGCGGCCCTGCTGTCGGTCACCTACCAGCCCGAGACCGTGCCGGAGGCGTACCGCTCGCGGAGCTCGTCGGGCGCACCCGGCTGGCTGGTCGACGCGTGGGTCTCGACCTACACCGCGATCGCCGCCGGTGACCTCGCGGCGGTCACCGACGCGGTGCCGCGCCTGACGGGCCGTCGCGCCACCTCGGTGGCGGAGTTGGTAAAGCGGTAGCGCCCGCCGCGCGCCCGCTTTAGGTTGGCGGGGACCAGCGGAGCCCAGGGAAAGGGACGGACATGCGAGGAACCGGTGTGTTCAGGCCGTCCATCCGTTCCCTGACCTCTGAGGATCTCCTTGCCCACGCTCAATCTCGGCATCCTGGCGCACGTCGACGCCGGTAAGACCAGCCTCACCGAGCGCCTGCTCTTCGCCCACGGCGCCGTGGCGGCGCTCGGCAGCGTCGACGCCGGCAGCACCACCACCGACAGCGGCGCGCTCGAACGCGAGCGCGGCATCACCATCCGCTCCGCCGTGGCCTCGTTCCGGCTCGGCGGCCTGCGGGTCAACCTCATCGACACCCCGGGCCACCCCGACTTCATCGCGGAGGTCGAACGCGCCTTGGCTGTGCTCGACGGCGCGGTGCTGGTGCTCTCCGCCGTCGAGGGGGTGCAGGCGCAGACCCGGGTGCTGATGCGCTCGCTGCGCCGGCTCGGCATCCCCACGCTCATCTTCGTCAACAAGGTCGACCGGGCGGGTGCGCGCGGCGACGCCCTGCTCGCCGAGATCCGGTCGAGGCTGCGGGTCGACGTGGTGGCTCTCAACGCCGTCCGCGGCGCCGGCACGGCGACCGCGCACGTCGTGCCGCGCGAGTGGGAACGCGACGCCGCGGAGGCCCTCGCCGACCACGACGACGGCCTGCTGACCGAGCTGGTCGAGGGCCGCGTACCGGATCCGGTCCGGGTCCGCCGGGTGCTGGCGGCGCAGACGGCCGCCGGCCAGGTCCATCCGGTGTTCTTCGGCTCGGCGACCACCGGCGCCGGCACCGGACCGCTGGCCGGCGGCATCGCCACGCTGCTGCGTCCCCGCCCGGCGACGGCGACCGGCACCCGCGGCGTGGTGTTCGCCGTCGAGCGCGATCCCGGCGGGGAGAAGGTCGCCTACCTGCGGCTGTTCGCCGGCGTGGTGCGGCCCCGGCAGCGGGTCGTGCTGCACCGGCCCGGCCCGGACGGCACGACCGGTGAGATCCGCGGCCGGATCAGCACCCTGCAGGTCGTCGGCGGCGCGGAGACCGAGCTCACCGCCGGTGCCATCGCCCGCGTCCACGGCCTCGGCGGCGTCCGGGTCGGCGACCGGCTCGGACCCGCCGGTGACCACGGTCCCGCGCCGCAGTTCTCCCCGCCGAGCCTGGAGTCCCTGGTCCGGCCGCGCGACCCGGCCCAGCAGGTACGGCTGCACGCCGCCCTGACCGCCCTGGCCGACGAGGACCCGCTGATCCGCGTCCGTACGGTGCCCGGCGGCGGCACCTCCGTGCTGCTGTACGGCGCAGTCCAGCGCGAGGTGCTGGCCGACCGGCTGGCCCGCGACTTCGGCCTGGTCGCGGAGTTCGGTGAGATCCGGCCGGTCTACTTCGAGCGGGTCGCCGGCACCGGCGAGTGCGTGGTCGCGTTCGACCCGCGCCGGCCCAACGACTTCTGGGCCACCGTCGGGCTCCGCGTCGAGCCGGGACCACCCGGTTCCGGGCTGCGCTACCGCCGTGACGTGCAGCCGGGCGCTGTCCCGAAGGCCTTCCACCGGGCGACCGAGGAGGCCGTACGCCGCACGCTGGAGCAGGGGCTGCGCGGCTGGGAGGTCGTCGACTGCACTGTCACGGTCATCCGTACCGGTTACAAGGCCCCGTCGTCGACCGCCGCTGACTTCCGTGGCCTGACGCCCGTCGTGCTGTTGCGGGCCCTGCTCGAGGCCGGGACCCGGGTGTGCGAGCCGTGCCAGGCGTTCGAGCTGGAGGTGCCCGCCGTGGCGCTGAACGCGGTGCTCGGCCGGCTGGCGGTCCTCGGCGCCGACGTCACCGGCTCGGCCGAGCGGGCGGAGTCATGGGTGGTCGCCGGACTGCTGCCGGCGCGGCTGATGCACGAGCTCACCACCGCCCTGCCGGGGCTGACCCACGGCGAGGGCGCCCTGTGGAGCCGGCCCGGTCCGGACCGGCCGTTGCGCGGGCCCGCGCCGAGCCGACCGCGGCTGGACGGCAACCCGCTCAACTACGAGGAGTACCGGCGCTTCCTCAGCGCGCGGCCGCCTCAGGCCGCGACGCCCACCGCACCCAGCAGCGGCGGGATCTCGGCCGGCCACAGCGGGCGGGCGAACAGGTAACCCTGGCCGTACGGGCAGCCCATCCGTTCCAGCAGCTCCCGCTGGGCGCCGTCCTCGATGCCCTCGGCGACCACGGTCAGGTCCAGGTTGCGGGCCAGCGTGACGATCGCGTTGACCAGCGCGCGCTGCTGCGGGCTGGCGATGATGTCGTCGATGAACGACTTGTCGATCTTGAGTACGTCGACCGGCATCTGCCGCAGGTAGCTCAGCGAGGAGTAGCCGGTGCCGAAGTCGTCGATGGCGATCCGCACGCCCAGGTCGCGCAGCACCCGCAGGTCGGCCCAGACCTGCTCGGCGTCGCGCAGCACCAGGCTCTCGGTGATCTCCAGCAGCAGCCACCCGGGCTGCGCGCCGGCGTCGGCGATGGCCTGGCGGACCTGGTCCACGAAGCCGGGGGTGCGGAACTGCCGGGCCGAGACGTTGACGCTCACGTAGCCCAGCGCCAGCTGCGGGTCGGCGGCGTGCCAGGCGGCGAACTGGCGCAGCGACTCGCCCAGCACCCACGCGCCGACGCCGACGATCGCGCCGCTCTCCTCGGCCAGGTCGATGAAGTGGTACGGCCCCAGCAGCCCCCGCTCCGGGTGCTGCCAGCGCACCAGCGACTCGACCCCGACGACGGCCTGGGTCGTGATGTCCACGATCGGCTGGTACTGCAGCACGAACTGCCGCGCGTCGATCGCCTCCAGCAGCGAGGTGCGCAGCTCGAGCCGCTCCACCATGGCGGTGTGCAGGTCGCTCTGGTAGCGCTGCCAGGTGCCCTTTCCCGCGCCCTTGGCCAGGTACAGCGCCAGGTCGGCGTGGCGCAGCAGCTCGGTCGGGCTGGTCGCGTCGTGGTTGGTCGCCACGCCGACACTGGCCGCGCCGTTGACGATGTGCGTACCGCCGAGACCGTCGCTCACCTCGACCGGCGTGGACAGCGCGGTGATGATGCGGGCCGCCACCTCCTCGGCGGCGCTGGCGTCGGCGGCGTGCGCGACCAGGATGGCGAACTCGTCGCCGCCCATCCGGGCGGCCGTGTTGCCCGGCCCGATCGCCTGGGCGATGCGCTGGCCGACCGCGACCAGGAGCTGGTCACCGACGGCGTGCCCGAGGGTGTCGTTGACCTCCTTGAAGTCGTCCAGGTCGACGAAGAGCACGCCGAGCTCGCCGGCGCCGCTCTCGGCGAGCACGAACGCGTGATCGAGCCGGTCGCGGAACAGCACCCGGTTGGCCAGCCCGGTGAGGCCGTCGTGGAAGGCCTGGTGGGCCAGGTCGTTCTCCAGCCGGCGGCGTTCGGTGACGTCCCGGACGGTCAGCACCACGCCCGCGACGGTCGGGTCGGCGCGCAGGTCGCGCCCGCCGCACTCGACCTGCAGCAGGCGCCGGTCCGCGCAGACGGCGGTGAGGTCGATGCCGTCGGCGTGGCCGCGTTCGGTGCGGATCCGCACCAGGGCGTCGGCCAGGGCGTCGTGGTGGGTGTCGGCGATGAGCATGGCCAGCGGGGTGCCGGTCAGGTCGGTCCAGCCGAAGACGGTGGCGGCCGACGGGCTCGCGTACCGGATCCGGTCGTCGTCGCCGATGATCAGGATGACGTCCGACGCGCTCTGGATCAGGGTCCGGAAGTAGGCCTCGCCGTCGCGGCGGCTGATCTCGCCGGCCAGGCCGATCCGCTCGACGACCATGGTGACCTGGTCGAACAGGGCCTGGACGGCGGGTCGCAGCGCACGCAGCGTCGGCGTCGGGGCGGCCAGGTGGATCGAGCCGCGCTGGGGCGGGTTGCCGGGCAGGATCATGACGGCGTGCAGGGCGTTGTCGAAGCCGTACTCGGGTGCCGGCTCCAGGCTGACGCCGAACTCGACAGTGCCGCCGTCCGTCAGCGGCGTCTTCTCACCCACGATGAGCTCGTAGCGGCGCTCGGCGGGCATCAGCATGGCGACGGCGGCGCGGACGGCCGCCATGATGTCGTCCTCGGTGGTCGCGGCGGCCAGGTCGGCGTTGGCGCGGCGCAGCGCGGTCTCGCGCAGGTTGGTCTGGCGCTGCTCGGCCAGCAGGTCCCCGACCCGACCCATGACCAGCAGGAACATGAGCGCCGAGCCGGCCGCGATGACGGGTGCGTCGACCACGCCGCCGCTGAGGTACTCGGCCAGCAGCACGGCGGGCGCGATCAGGGTGGCGAGCGAGAGCAGCACCAGCCGGCGCCCGCCGGTCTCGACCCGGGTGCAGGCCGGCGCGCGGTCGTCGGTCAGCCAGATCATCGACGGGTGCAGCGCGGCGTAGCCGGCTCCCGCGTAGAAGACGATCCAGCCCAGGTCGATCGGGCCGCCGACGATCCAGTCGCTGTCCAGCCGGCCGAGGCCGTAGACGACGTCGGAGACCAGCACGCCGACGATCGAGGCGGCCAGCCAGCTCACCGCCGGCGGCTTGCGCCCGGCCGCGGTCAGCAGCCGGATCATCATCGCCAGCGCCAGTACGTCACCCAGCGGGTACGCGACCGAAACGGCCTTCTCCACCAGCGTCAGCTCGGTGGCCCGGGTGTACGGGGCGATCATGTAGACCCAGGAGAGCAGGCCCAGGCTGACCGTGGGCACGAGCGCGTCGAGCAGCGCCGCCCGGTTGCCCTCCCCGGAGCGGGCCCGGATGAACAGTGTCAGCGCGGCGGCGAGCAGCGGGTAGACCAGCAGGTACAGCACGTCCGAGGGGCCCGGGAACGGCGCGTCCAGCTTCAGCGCCTCTTGGGCGTAGTAGATGATGTCGCCGCCGACGAAGAACACCAGGGCGACGGCGAGCAGATACCAGGGCAGGGCCCGCGTCGGCCGGTGCGCGCGGACGCCCAGCACGATCGCGGCCGCGCCGGACAGCCCGATCAGTCCCCAGGTGAAGACGTGCAGACCGGGCCAGAGGTAGTAGACCGCGGTCAGCACGGCGAGCCAGACGGCGAAGCAGGCGCGAACGATTCGCGTCGTCATCCGGCCTCCGTTCGGCGGACTGCGGGCAGGTCACCTCTCCCATCGGCGGCGATCGGGTCGGCTTGAGACGGTTTACGCCCAGATCTCCGTACCGGTGGTGACGGTCCGGTCGGTGTCGGCCGCCTCCTCGACAGCCAGCGCGATCAGGTGGTCCTGTGCCCCGTCAGCCAAAGGGTAGGGCGCGGGGGCGGTGCCGCGCACCCATGCCGCGGTGGCGTCCAGCAGAGTGGCGATGGCGATCTCCTCGTCGCTCCAGCGCCGGCCCGGGTACGGGTTGCGGTACAGCACCTCGCCGCCCAGCGTGATGGTGTCCGTGTCGAAGCCGTCCAGGTCCAGGTCGTAACCGGTCTGCCGGCGTACCAGGGGCGAGCGGACCAGCGTGCGCGGCTCGCTGAGCCGGATCACCTCGTCGTCGCGCAGCTCCCCGTGGCTGCCGCGCACCAGCAGCCGCCGGAAGCGCAGCTGGTTGTGCCATTGGTTGTCGGTGAAGTCGTAGAGCCCGGAGCGGCCGTCGCCGAAGTCGAGCGTGGCGATGGTCGTGGTGGCCGGCCGCGGGTCGGGGTCGTCGGTCCAGCCGTCGCGGGTCAGCGGGTCGACCAGCGGGGCGGTGCTGCGGCTGGCCCGTACCGTGACCGGGCCGCGGCCGACGCCGAGCAGTCCCCGCATCAGCGAGATCGCGTGGTACTGGTGGGTCGAGGAGACCTGCACCTGGGTCGGGGTGCCGATCAGCCCGGCCCGGACGGCCGCCGCCCGGGCCGCGTGCGAGGGCATCAGCAGATACTGCTCGGCCACCTGCACCAGGCCCGAGTCGCCGACGGCCGCCCACAGCTCGCGCAGGCCGGCGGCGTCGGGCGCGGGTGGCGTCTCGGCCAGCACCGGCAGGCCACGCTCGACGGCCTCGACGACCACGCCCGGAGTGACCGGCCAGGGCACCGCGGTCACCACGAAGTCCGGCGCGGTCTCGGCCACGCACTCGGCCAGCGAGGTGAACGTCGGCACGGGCAGCTCCCGCGGCGACCGCACCACGACTCCGGCGCACCGCACGCCCTCGAGGCCGGCCGCGAGCCGCCAGAACATCTCGGCGCGCCAGCCGGCGCCCACCACTGCGAAGGAGGTCACCGGCGCACTTTAGCGGCCCGTGGCCGCGCCGGTGGAGTCCCTGACGACCAGTTCCGTGGCCAGCTCGACGTGCAGGGCGTCCAGGGCGTGCCGGTCCAGCAGCCGGGCCAGCAGCGTGACGGCCATCCGGCCCAGTTCGGCCAGGGGCTGGCGCACGGTGGTCAGCATCGGGCTGGTGGCCCGGCTGAGGTCGATGTCGTCGAAGCCGGCGACGGACACGTCCCGCGGCACCCGCAGTCCGCGCTCGGCGGCGGCCTGCAGCGCGCCGACGGCCGCCTTGTCGTTGAAGCCGACCAGTGCGGTCGGCCGCTCCGGCAGGTCGAGCAGCTCGCCGGCGGCCCGGCGGCCCCACGCCACGGTCGGTTCGACGTGCCGGACCAGCTCCGGTGCGCCGATCACCCCGGCGTCGGCCAGGGCCGCCGCGTGCCCGGCGAGCCGGGCGTCGCTGGCCAGCCACTCGCGGGGGCCGGCCACGACGCCGATGCGCCGGTGGCCGAGGTCGGTCAGGTGGGCGGTCAGGCTGCGGGCGCCCGCGGCGTGCGCGGCCGACACGGCGGCGACGTCGCGGGGCGGGGGCAGCCGCGGGTCGACCACGACGAACGGGAACCGCCGGCTGCGCAGCGTCTCCAGGTCGGCGGCCGGTTCCGGCGGCAGGATCAGCACGGCCCCGGCGATGCCCGCCCGGCCGTGCAGGCCCGGCAGCACGGGGGAGTGCTGGGCGGCCTCGCCGGCGCTGAGCAGCAGGGGACGGTCGTGCAGCTGCAGCGTCTCGGCGATCGAGGACACGATGATGCCGAAGTAGTCGGTCAGCCGGTACGGGCAGCGGACCAGCACCGCCCCGGGGATCGACCGGCCCCGACCACGGGGCCGGGGGCCGGGCCGCTCCAGCCGGGCGACCGTGCTCTCGACCAGCTCGCGGGTCTCGGCGGTGACACTGCCGCGGCCGTTGAGCACGCGCGACACGGTGGCGATGGAGACGCCCGCCGCCGCGGCGACTTCCCGGACGGTGCTCCGGCCCGTCCGTGTTACATCGCTTTGTTTCACGAAAAGGACCGTAGCAGCGCCAATGAACGGTTGACAGAGGAGTTTCCGGATTGTTTCCTGTCGATGGCGGCGGAACCTCTTGTTCCATCTGTTACAGGGTTGGGGAGCGAGCCATGAGACGGCGAGCGTTCGGGGCGGCGGCCACCGCTGCCCTGTTGATGGTGACCACGGCACCCGCGCAGGCCCACGGCGGCCGGACCCCAGAGGCCCGGGTGTGGGTCACCACGGTCGACCGGGCGGAACAGCTGCACGAGCGGGCGCCGGTCGCGTTCCGCCGCGGCGGCAGCCCGGAGACCACCATCACGATCGACCCGGGCACCCGCTACCAGAGCATGGACGGCTTCGGCGCCTCGCTGACCGACTCCGCCGCGAGCGTGCTGTACCGCCTGGACCCGGCGGCGCGCGAGCAGGCGATGCGGTCGCTGTTCGATCCGCGTTCCGGGATCGGCGTCAGCTTCCTGCGCCAGCCGATCGGCTCCTCCGACTTCACCGCCGCGGCGGCGCACTACAGTTACGACGACGTGCCGGCCGGGCAGACCGACTTCGGCCTGCGGCACTTCGGCATCGACCACGACCGGGCGCAGATCCTGCCGCTGCTGCGCCGGGCCCGGCAGCTCAACCCCGAGCTCAAGATCATGGGTACGCCGTGGAGCCCGCCCGCGTGGATGAAGACGACGGACTCGCTGATCGGCGGGCACCTCAAGGACGACCCGGAGATCTACGACGCGTACGCCCGCTACCTGGTCGCCTTCGTGCAGGCGTACACCCGGGCCGGGGTGCCGATCGACTACCTCACCGTGCAGAACGAGCCGCAGAACCGGCACGACGGCGGCTACCCGGGCGCGGCCGTCCCGGTGGCGCAGGAGGCCAAGGTCATCGCGGCGCTCGGCCCGTTGCTGCGCCGGGTCAGCCCCCGCACCAAGATCCTCGGCTACGACCACAACTGGACCACCCATCCCGGCGACGTCGCCACCACCCCGGCCGGTGAGGACCCCGAGACCGACTACCCGTACCGGTTGCTGGACAGCCCGGCGGCGAAGTGGATCGCCGGGACCGCGTACCACTGCTATTCGGGCGACCCGAGCGCGCAGACCGCGTTGCACGAGGCGCACCCGGACAAGGGCATCTGGTTCACCGAGTGCTCGGGCTCGCACGGCCCCACCGACACCCCGGAACAGATCTTCCGCGGCACGCTGACCTGGCACGCCCGCACCCTGACCATCGGCACCACCCGCAACTGGGCCAAGTCGGTGGTCAACTGGAACATCGCCCTGGACAGCACCGGCGGCCCGCACCTGGGCGGCTGCGGCACCTGCACCGGGCTGCTCACCCTGCAGGCCGACGGCACGGTGACCCGCGACGCCGAGTACTTCACCATCGGGCACCTGGCGAAGTTCGTGCGCCCCGGCGCGGTCCGCATCGCCAGCACCTCGTTCGGCACCACCGGCTGGAACGGCCAGCTCATGGACGTGGCCTTCCGCAACCCGGACGGCTCCACCGCTCTGGTGGTGCACAACGAGAACGACGACCCGCGCACCTTCGCGGTCGCCGTGGGGGACCGGTCGTTCGAGTACACGCTGCCCGGCGGCGCCCTGGCCACCTTCACCTGGCCGCGCGGTCTGACCTCGGAGCTCGACCTCGTGCCGTTGACCGGGGCCACGGCGACGGCCTCCCCGGCGGGGGAGACCCCGGCGGCCGCGGTCGACGGCGACGGCTCCACCCGCTGGTCCAGCGGCGCCGCGCAGCAGCCGGGCCAGTACCTGCAGGTCGACCTCGGCCGTAGCCGGACGTTCCGCCGGGTGGCCGTGGACAGCGGCGCCAGCACCGGCGACTACGCCCGCGGCTGGGAGCTCACCGCCAGCACCGACGGCAGCCACTGGCGCACCCTGGCCCGCGGTACGGGCACCGGCCAGCTCACCAACGTCGACGTCCGTCCGACCCGGGCCCGCTACCTGCGGGTCACGTCGACGCTCAGCAGCGGAAGCTGGTGGAGCATCGCGGATCTGCGCTTGTACCGGTGATCGCTTGACCCCGCCCCAGGGGCAGGCGGCACCCTGAACGCCTGCCCCTGAGCGGAGGAGAGACCTGATGGACATCCGTACCCGTGACGTGCCCGAACAGCACGTCGTCACCGAGCAGCGCAGCGTCGACCAGGCCGCCCTGGAGGCCTGGCTGCCCGGCGCGATGGCCCGGGTCGCGGCGGCCGCCACCGAGGCCGGCGGGGTGCTCGCCGCCGGCACGTGGCCCTATCTGGAGCGCCCCGTGACCGACGACCCGGTGTTCGTGGTCATCTACGAGGGCAACCCCAACGAGGGCGAGACCCCGGTCGAGGTGTGCGCCCCGATCGCGGACGCAGCCGCCGCGACGCGCACGATCCCCGCGCACCGCGAGGCGTACGTGCGGGTCACCAAGGAACAGGTCGTCACCGGCGCACTGGGCGGCGTGTACGAGGCCATCGAGAAGTGGATCGGCGAGCAGGGGCTGGTCGTGGCGGCGGCGCCGCGGGAGACGTACTGGACCGACTTCCCTGCCGCGGGGGCGCAGGACCCGGTCTTCGACGTCTCCTTCCCGGTCGCCGCCCGTGGCTGAGGAGCTGTCCGGTCTGCTGACGACCGGCGAGTTCGCCCGCCGGTCCCGGCTGTCGGTCAAGGCCCTGCGCCTGTACGACCGCAGCGGCCTGTTACGCCCCGCCGAGGTCCAGCCCGGTAACGGCTACCGGCGCTACGCCGAGCACCAGCTCTACGCGGCCCGGCTGATAGTGCTGCTGCGCCGCCTGGATATGCCGCTGTCGCAGATCGCCGAGATCCTCGGGGCCGGCGGCGCGTCGGGCGGGGAGCTGCTGGCCCGCTACTGGACGGACGTGGAACGGCGGCTCGCCTCCCAGCGCGACCTGGCCGACCGCCTGGTCCGCAGCCTCGCCGGGGAGACCGGCGCCCCGCCCGGCGCCTGGCCGGTCGCCACCCGCGAGGTGCCCGCCCAGGTCGTGCTGACCGAGCAGCGCTACGTCACCTCGGCCGAGCTGGGCTGGACCCGCGAGGCCGCCGCCCGGCTCACCGCCATCGCCGGGCGGCACGGCGGCCCGGCCGGACCGCGCTTCGTGGTCTTCCACAACGAGGTCAGCGAGGACAGCGACGGCCCGGTCGAGGTGTGCGTGCCCGTCGCGGCCGGTGCCGTCGACCCGATGGTGGCCGCGACCCGCCACGAGCCCGCGCACCGCGAGGCGTACATCCCGGTGATCCGCGGCCACTTCGAACCGCCGCAGATCATGTCCGTCTACGACGCCGCGCGCCGCTGGGTCCGCGATCGCGGCCTGCTGATCACGGCACCCCCGCGTGAGGTGTACGCCTACCCGGCCGACCTGGACCACGGCGCCCCGGACGACCTGATGTGTGACGTGGCAGTCCCGTACGCCTGAGCACATCCGCGTTTGTGGCACCGGCCGCAGGGCATCAGCGGCCCGTGACGAGTACCCAGGATGCCAACCGCTGGAAGGCGATGTCCGTCGCCCTGGTCGCGGGCTTCATGACCCTGCTCGACGTGAGCATCGTGAATGTCGCGCTGCCCTCGATCCGGGCCGACCTCGATCTGAGCTCGGGCGGACTGCAGTGGGTGCTGTCCGGCTACGCCCTGACCTTCGGCCTGCTGCTGGTCCCCGCCGGCCGTTTCGGCGACGCCCGCGGCCGCCGCAATGTGTTCATCGCCGGCCTGGCCGTCTTCACCCTGTCCAGCGCCGCGGCCGGGCTGGCCACCAGCGCGCTCTGGCTGATCGTGGCCCGGCTGGTCCAGGGCGCCGCCGCCGGCGTGGTCAACCCGCAGGTGTCCGGCCTGATCCAGCAGCTGTTCCGCCCGGCCGAGCGGGGCCGCCCGTTCGGCCTGCTCGGCGCGACCATCGGCATCTCGACGGCGGTCGGCCCGCTGCTCGGCGGCCTGCTCATCCAGGTCTTCGGGGCCGAGACGGGCTGGCGGTGGATCTTCTTCATCAACGTGCCGATCGGCGCGGCGGCGATCCTGCTCAGCTACAAGTGGATCCCGGCCCGCCGCGACGACCAGCGCAAGCACGAGAGCCTGGACCCGGTCGGCGTGGTGCTGCTCGGCGTGGCCGTCCTGCTGGTCCTGCTGCCCCTGGTCGAGGAGCGCGAATGGCAGGGCCCGGCGAAGTGGCTGCTGCTGGTCGCCGGCCTGGTCCTGCTGGGCGGTTTCCTGGCCTGGGAGCGCCGGTACGCCCGCCGCGAGACCCCGCTGATCGAGCTGAACCTCTTCAAGGTCCGCTCGTACGGCCTGGGCGCGCTGATCGGCCTGCTGTACTTCGCCGGCTTCACCACTCTGTTCTTCATCTACACGCTCTACCTGCAGAACGGCCTGCGCTACAGCGCGCTGCTGGCCGGGCTCGCGATCACCCCGTTTGCGCTCGGCTCGGCCGGCGCGGCCGCGCTCGGTGGCCGGATCGTCAACCGCTACGGCCGGCCCCTGGTCGCCCTGGGCCTGGCCCTGGTCGCGGCCGGGCTGGCCGGCACAGTCCTGGCCCTGGACCTGGTCCCCGGCACGAACGGCGGCTGGGCCGCGGCGCTGCCCCTGCTGGTGGCGGGCCTCGGCAGCGGCCTGGTGATCAGCCCGAACCAGACCCTGACGCTGGCCGAGGTGCCGGTCGAGCGGGCGGGCAGCGCGGGCGCGGTCCTGCAGACCGGCCAGCGCATCGGTACGGCGGTGGGCATCGCCGTGGTCGGCGCGGTCTTCTTCAACCGCCTGGCGTCGACGAACAACGACTGGTCGTCGGCGCTGCGCACAGCCCTGCTGGTGACCATCGGCCTGGTGCTGGTGGCGCTGGCCGCGGCCCTGGCCGACGTGGTCGCCGCCCGCCGCGCCGCCGCCCACGAGAACCGCGGCGCCGACCGGGAACCCCAGCACGTCGGCTGACCGGCAAGATCACTGGAACTTTCCGGCGACGGCGAGCGACTACGGAACCGGTTGACTCTCTCCCGCGAAGGTGGTTCTCGGCGTGCGTAACAGGTTCCGGATGACGACGATCGGTGTGCTGGCAGGGCTGGGGGTGCTGGCCGCGGCCGGGCCGGCGGCGGCGCACGTCGAGGTGAGCGCCGACAAGAACCGGGCCGGGGCCACGGACGTGACCCTGACCTTCCACGGCGAGGCCGAGAACCCGTCCGGCATCAAGAGCGAACGGGTGGTGCTGCCGGAAGGCATCACCCCGGCCGACGTGACCCTGGTGAAGGCGCCGGCGGGCTGGACCTTCCAGGCCACCGCGGACGGCTTCACGGTGGGCGGCAAGGCGCTGGCGTCGGGCAAGGACGCCGAGTGGAAGGTCAAGGTGGCCAAGCTGCCCGACGGCGAGACGCGGCTGTCGTTCAAGACCCTGGAGACGTACGCCGACGGCGAGGTGTCCCGCTGGATCGAGGTCCAGGAGGAGGGCAAGGACGAGCCGGACAACCCGGCGCCGCTGATCAAACTCAAGCCGGGACCGTCGACCGCGCCGGCGACCACCAGCGCCGCCCCCTCGGCGGCGGCCTCTGCATCTGCCTCCGCCGCCCCGGCCGCCTCGGCGGCGCCGACGGCCACAGCCACGATCCTGGCCGAGCCGGTGGCCGAGGAGGGATCGTCGCTCTGGTGGCTCTGGGTGCTGATCGCCGTCGTCCTGGGCGGAGCGGCCCTGGCCACGGTGCTGATCCGCCGTCGCGCGACACCACCCGCCAACTAGCCTGCGACACCACCCGCCACCAGCCTGACGGCACGTCCGGGCCGCGTAGCGTCGCGGCCCGGACAAGCCGAGACGCTCACGGCCGGATGCCATTTGCCTACGAGCCGCTACCCGGCCCGGCTTGCTCTTGTCTGCCTGCCTGGCCGACCCGGCCGCGCCGGCCCGCAGATCCGGTCATGCTCGGCTGACCTGCTTGGCCTGCCTCTACCTAGCCCGACTGTCCGGAGCCGGCCCTGTCTGCCCGTCCCGAGCTGGTCCGGTTGGCCTGCCCGGCCCGACCAGCCGGCTCGGCCCCTGTCTGGCCGGCCCTGCCGCGCCGGCCCGCCGATCCGGCCGTGCTCGGCTGACCTGCTTGGCCTGCCTCTACCTAGCCCGACTGTCCGGAGCCGGCCCTGTCTGCCCGTCCCGAGCTGGTCCGGTTGGCCTGCCCG
>NZ_JBEZFL010000009.1:0-412638 GCF_040649415.1 Actinoplanes sp. NPDC048967 | reverse complement strand
GCGTTGGCGCCCTCGTGCCCGTGAGCGGACGCGGCACCGGCCAGCGCGACCAGCACGACCGGGGTGACGATGCCGTCGTTCAGCCCGCTCTCCACGTTGAGGATGCGCCGGATCCGGGCCGGTACCGCCGGATGGGTGATCACGACCGCACCGAGCGCGGCATCCGTGGGCGCGAGCGCGGCTCCGATCAGCAGCGCGTACCAGGGCAGCGGGGCGTCGAGCAGCAGCCAGGCGCCGGCCGCCCCGGCCACGACGGTCAGCGGCAGGGCGAGGCCGAGGAGCCGGCCGTACACCCCGGCGTCGCTGCGCAGCTCACGCAGGCCGACCCGGGAGGCGTCGGAGAAGAGCACCCAGGCGAGCGTCGCCTCGGTGAGGACCGTGACCCCGGCGGCACCGGCACCGGCGGGCAGGCCCAGGGCCAGCAGCATGCCGATTCCGACGAAGACCATCGGGGCGGTCAGGTCGGCGCGCTCGAGCTTCGCCGAGAACGCCCCCCAGGCGAACACGACGGCCGCGATCAAGGCCAGGGCCCCCGATGTCATGCCTTTCATTGCAGCGCAGGAAACCGGCTGCGGGGTCACCCGAGCGGGATGAGGTGCCGGACCGGGCCGCCGCAGCACAGTGGGGCCACGGAGGAACCGCATGGAGAACCGGCTCAGCATCCGAGGCAACGCTGTCGAACCCGTCCTGGTGATGTTCCCGCTCGGCCTGCTGGCGGTGGCGGTCGTCCTCGACGTGTTCCAGCTGCTCGGCGGCCCCCGGATCATCGGCACGCTGGCCTACTGCACCGTGGTCGCCGGATTGCTGGGTGGGCTGGCGACAGCCCTGGCGGTACGCATCGGCGAGCTGACCGCCGGAGCCCGCACGGGTACGCGACCGGCGACCCGCCGCTTCCTGCTCGACGCGGGCGTGCTCGTCGTCTTCGCGGTGGTGCTGATGCTGCGCATGCGTACCCCGGAACGCACCGCCGGACCCGGTCTGCTGCTGGTCGAGATGATCGGCCTGAGCATGGCGGTGGCGGCGGGCGTGGCCGCGGCCGCGCCGCCGGGCGTACGGCGGGCGAGGGCCGGCGCCGCGACCGTACGGCTGGCACAGCTCCTCGACGACCCGGCGGACGGACGCCGGGCAGACCAGCAACGGGGAAGGTGACCCGATGACCGCCAACCACATCATCGCCCGCGAGCGGCTCGTCACCGCCCTCGACGTGCTCCGCGGACGTCCCCCGCGGGTCGACTACGGCCTGCTGCTCGTCCTGCCGTTCGTCGCGGCGGCCGGCGGCGTCCTGATCTCCCTGCTCATCGAGGACGCGGTCGAGCGCCGCCGGGCCCGCGGTTTCATCCCGGGCGGACGAGGCGCCGGTCGGCGCGCCGGCGGAAGCTGAAGCCGCCGGCCCGGTTCCCGCGCACGGACTGCGGACCGGGTCGCCGGCAGCTACCAGCGACCTCGGGAGCAGGCGATGACGACCTTCACGGTGTGGAAGTTCGAGGACCCGGACGGCGCGGACCGCGCCGCGGCCGTCCTCAAGGATGCGGCGGCGGAGCGGCTGGTCAAGATCGACGACCACGCGGTGGTCCGCTGGCCGGCCGACGCCGCGCAACCGACCATGGCACACGGGCACGACGAGACCAGGCACGGCGCCGGTTGGGGCGCGCTGTGGGGGTTGCTGGTCGGCTCGTTGTTCATGGTCCCGGTGGTCGGCGGCGTCGCGGGCGCGGCGCTGGGCGCGATCAGCAAGGCCACGCAGGACTCCGGCATCACCAAGGAGCAGCTGGAGAAGATCCGCACCCAGGTCACGCGGGGCACCTCGGCGCTCTTCCTGGTGACCGAGCAGGGCGATCTGGATCGGCTCGGTGAGCGGTTCCACGGCCGCAACAGCACCTTGATCGCGACGAACCTCACCGAGGCGGAACAGGAAGTCCTGCACGAGACCTTCGGAGCCAGGTGAGGCCGGCCGGGTCACACCTGTGCCCGGTACGCCACCCGCCAACCCGCGATCGATCGGATCAGCTGGGCCGTCCCGGCGCAGAGCAGCACCGCGCCGCCGAAGCGGGCCAGGGTCGCCGGTTCGAGCTCCGGCCGGATCAGGCCGACGCCGGCGGCCACCAGGAGCACCGAGCCGGCGACCACGTACCGGTTGCTCCGGCTCTCCGCAGCACCATCCGTGCTGAGCAGGGTTCCCAGCAGCGCGTTCAGGGCGCCGCCGGCCGTGACGACCACGATCAGCAGCACCACCGAGACGGCGATGCTGCGCAGGCAGATCAGGCCGGCGATCGTGGTCAGCACGCCACCGACGATTCCGGCGATCCGGTACAGCCGCGGGTAACCGGGCACCACCAGCAGCAGACCGGCCCGGATCGGGCCGGTCACGACGAGATTGAGCCCGAACAGCAGGCCGAGCACCCGGACCGTGGCTGACGGCCAGGCCAGGGCGCTCGCGCCGGCCCCGAACAGCAGGACACCGGTCGCCATCCGCATGCCGTGCGAGGTCCGGCCGGTGGGCTCGGCCCGCCCGTCGCGGTAGCCCACCGGCCCGCCCTCCGCCCTCGACCGGATCAGGCCCGCGTGGTCTCGCGGCCGTGCACGGCCAGGGCGTAGATCACCAGCACGTCCATCGCGATGATGATCGTGCTCCAGATCGGGTACGCGGACAGGAACGCCACGTTGACCAGGGCGCTGACCACCGCGATCACGATGCCGAGCACCCGGGCCCAGGTCTGCCCGAGCATGACCCCGATGCCGGTCGCGATGGCCACCAGACCGATCAGCAGATGGGTCCAGCCCCACGCCGTGTAGTTCACCTCGACCACCAGCCCGTTGGGGCTGACCAGGTAGTAGTCGTCCTTGAAGAGCGCGACGAGGCCCTGGATGAGCTGGAAGCCGCCGACCATCTCCATCATGATGCCGCCGAAGAGCACCACGCCGACCCAGGCTGTCGGCCGGGAGCGGCTCGGCACCTCGTACGGTTCGTCCGCGGCGAAGGACGCGGTCCGCTGGGCGCCTGTGGTGCTCTGCTGGGTGTCCGACATGTGCATGCCACCTTTCGTCTGTCAGCTGGGGCGCCGGGGAACCGGCGCCCGCGGGAGGTCACTGATCGCCGCGGCCAGATAGGGCCCGACCACCTGCAGGCGGTCGTCCGTGGCCGCGGCGACCTCGATCCGGGAGCCGTCCCAGACCTTCAGCACCACCGCGAGCGGCCGCGACCCGCACCGACGCGGAGCCTCGGCGAGCAGGTGGTGCACGCCCTCGACCGGCAGCTGCGCGCGCAACGGGATCGTCCGGGCGAGGACCGGGCCGCGGCGGACGAGCAGGACGTCGCCGTCCCACAGCGCCCACATCGGCCGGGACCAGCGTCGGCCCAGCGACGGCCAGATGGCCGACCGGTGACCCCGGACCCGCAGGCGGCACCGGAACGCGGCGCCGGACTCCTGGAACCGCTGCCGGCTACGCCGTGCGGCGATCGTGATGACCAGCGCCCCGAAGAGGATGCCGACGATGAGCAATGCCCGCACGACCGAGCTCCTTCCGCTGGGTGCTTCGGGACACATGCTCCGCGCCGCGGGATCGCCGCACGCCATCCGCCACGAGTGAGTCCACCCTCGACGGCCCGGCCCACCGGCTCAGATCAGGCCCAGCGAACGGGCGCGGCGCACGGCCTCGTTACGGCGTGACGCCGACAGTTTGCGCAGGATGCTGCGGACATGGGTCTTGACCGTGTTGATCGACACGTACAGGTGGGCGGCGATCTCCTCGGTCGGCAACATGGCGGCGATGCCCTGCAGCACCTCCATCTCACGCCTGCTCAACGGCTCGACCAGCACCGGGACGGCGTCCGCGGCCTCCGGGCACCGGCCGCCGCGGGCCGCGCCCTGCAACAGCCGGTGCTGCTCGACGAGCTCGTCGTTGTCGCCCAGCAACCGGCGCAGCTGCACCCAGACCCGGTGCACGACCCGGCGTTGCGCCTCCGGGATGGCGTGGCGGAGGGCCTGTCCCAGGGCCCGGCGGGCGTCGGCGATCTCGCCGTCCTGGGCCGCTGCCGTCGCCATGACGAGCCAGCCCTCCACGGCCACCGGCGACGGCAGCCCGGCCGTGCCGAGGACCGGTTGGAGCACCTGCCGGGCGCGCGCGGCGTCGCCGTCGGCGACCAGCGCCGCGGCGTGCGTCACCCGGATCCTGGGCTGATCCGGGGCGGGCAGGTCGTCCACGAGCCCGAGCGCGTCCCCGGGCCGGCCCATGATGATCATCAGCTGGGCCCGGGCCAGGATGATCTCCAGGGCCAGCCAGCGCTGCGTCCGCGGCCCGTCGCCGCCGGCGTCCTCGAGCAGTTTCGCCGCACCCCGCAGTTCGCCCCGGGCCTGCAGCCGCCGCGACTTCACCAGGGCCATGGCCGCCGTGGTCAGCGCGGCGGTGCCGGGCCGGCGACGCTGCTCGGCCACCCGCAGGTGATGGCCTGCCCCGTCGACCTCGTACCGCTCCATGGCCACCCAGGCCAGCGCGACGTGGGCGGTGACCGGCCGGCCGGCCGGCGCCACGCCGCACCGCTCCGCGAGATCGATGGCCTCCTCGGCCAGCCGTTCGGCGTGGCTGAGACGCCCGCGGTGGGCCTCGAGGAGAGCCAGATGTTGCAGGCATTCCAGGCGGGGCAGCTGAGAGCCCGGCGCGTCACGGGCGATCGCGCGGGTGAAGGTCATCGCCGCGGCGTCGACCGCACCCTGGCGACTCTGCGCCCGGCCCTTGGCCGCCAGCAGCAGCACCGTCAGCTCGGGATGCCGGGCCAGCTGGTCGGTGGGCACGTGGGTGAGCGCCTGTTCGGCCGCCGAGGTGCCGGTGAGGACCTGCTCCTCGGCGCCGCGGGCGTCCGCGAGCAGGACCCTCAGCAGCAGGTCGGACAGGGTCACCGCCGGACCGCGGGCCCCGGGGCCCGCCCGGTCGCCCGGCGGCATCCGGCGCAGGTGCCGGGCACAGTCGTCGGTCGAGCCGGTGGCCAGCGCCAGCGCGCCGGACACCAGCGCCGCCTCCGGGCTGTCCAGATCGACGGGCAGCCGGTGCAGGAGGGCCCCGAGCGGACCGCCGCGGCCCTCGGTCAGCAGGCGGCCGATCGCGTAGTCCTCGATGACGACCCTGGCGGCGGTGTCCCAGTCGGCGGCCTTGACCGCGTGCCCGGCTGCCTCGACGGTCTGCCCGCGCCGGGCGAACCAGCCGGCGGCACGGCGGTGCAACGGCCGCAGCCGCTCCGGCGCGGCGCACAGCAGCTGGGCACACAGCAGCTCGGCGAAGAGCCGGTGGAAGCGGTAGACGGTCGAGAACTCGGCGGTCGGCTGGACGAACGCATTGCACCGGGCCAGCTCGGCCAGGATCGCCCGGGCGTCGGCCCGGCCGGTGACCGCCTCGGCCAGCTCCGCGGTGAAGGTCTCCAGGATGCTGATGTCGAGCAGGAACGACCGCACGTGCACGGGCTGCGTACGGAGCACCTCGTCGAAGAAGTACTCGGCGATCGTCGCCTCGTTGCCGGTGATGCTGTCGACCACGCTGTCCGCATCCGGCCGGCCCTGCAGGGCCATCGCGAACAGCCGCAGCCCCGCGGCCCAGCCCTCGGTGTGCTCCAGCAGTGACGTCAGTTTCGCCGCGCTGAGGTGCACGCCGTGCAGGCCCAGGAGCTTGTCGGCCTCCTTGGCGGTGAAGGCCAGGTCAGCACCGCGGATCTCCAGCAGCTCGCCGGCCAGCCGGTAACGGTGGGTCGGCAGCGGCGGATCCCACCGGCCGATCAGCACCACCCGCAGCAGCGCGGCGGTGTGCCGCAGCACGAACTCCAGCTCGTCGGCCCAGGCGGCGCCGGCCAGATCGGACACGCCGTCGAGCACCAGCAGAACCGGCTGGTCCAGCCTGGTCAGCTCGGCCGCGATCCGCGCCGGGAAGGACCGGTCCACCGGCGTGGCGACAGCCGACGACGCGAGCGACGGCGAGATCGGCACACCGGCCTGCCGCATCGCCTCCAGGACGACCGTCCAGAATGGGCAGGCCCGGTCCTCGTCCTCCAGGTTGATCCACGCCACGGCACCGGGCCTCGGCACGCCGGCGATCCAGGAGGCCGCCAGCTGCGTCTTGCCACTGCCCGGCGGTCCCACGATCAGGGTCACCGGTGCGTCGCTGTGGCGGAGCCGTTCCACCAGCCGGGATCGTCCGACGACAAAAGGCGGACGGTCGGGAATGGCGAATCGCTGTCTCCACAACGGATTCGCCGTCGTCGTTTCGTCGGTCACCGGATCGATGGCAAGTGGAACGGCACGCACGGGACCCCCCTCCGTGGGCGCAAATCAGAACTTGAGCCTCTCCGGGCCGGGCGGACAGCACATCCTCCGATTCGGATAATCCGGCCGGGCCGCGATCACCCGCTCGGACGGCCGGGCGCCCGGGTTCATCCGGCGGGCATGAGGCGACGGTCGTCCGGGCTGGCGACACTGCCGGAAGACGCGTACCGACGGAGGCGACATGACCAGCCATGCCCGATATGCCGCTCCGGCGGAGGTGCCTGCGCCGGTTGTACCGTCCCGGCCGGCCGAGCGCTGGCTCGCCCGGCTCGCCTTCCTGCTCGCCGCCACCGCCACCGTCGTGGTGCTGGTCGTGGGGGTCCTGGTGGGCCTGGTGCTGCTGGCGGTGATGACCGCCGGGATGGCGGCCGGTCTGGCCGGCGCCTGGTGGTTCCTCACCCACCGGGGGCTGTGGCGCTGGCTCGCCGGAGCCCTCATGGTGCTGGCTCCGCTGACGGTGGCGGTCCTGCTGGCCGGCAACCGCCAGATCAGAGTGGTGGTAGTGCTGGTGCTGCTGTGGACCGGGGCCCTGGCCGCCGGACGACGCGCGCTGGCCGCGTCCGGCACAGTGGCCGGCCCGGTGGAGCACGAACAGCCGGCCCCGCGCCAACCGTTCCTGATCATGAATCCGTTCTCCGGCGGCGGCAAGGTGGCGCGGTTCGCGCTGGACGAGCGCGCCCGGTCGCTGGGCGCCGAGGTGGTCCTGCTGGGCGGACCCGGGGAGACGGACGTCGCCGAGCTGGCCCGGCGGGCGGTGAGCGACGGGGCGGACCTCATCGGCGTCGCCGGCGGGGACGGCACCCAGGCCCGGGTGGCCGCCGTCGCGGCCGAACTCGGCGTCCCGTTCCTGGTGATCTCCGCGGGCACCCGCAACCACTTCGCGCTCGATCTGGGCCTGGACCGGGAGGACCCGGCGAGGTGCCTGCGGGCCTTGGACGACGGCGTCGAGGTCCGGGTGGACCTGGGGCTGGTGGGTGACCGTACGTTCGTCAACAACGCCTCGTTCGGGGCGTACGCGGCCGTCGTGCAGAGCGAGGCCTACCGTGACGACAAGGTCCGTACCGCCCTGACCATGCTGCCCGACCTGCTCGTCGGGCACCGCGGACCCCGGTTGCGCCTGCTGACCGGGGGCACCGTCCGCACCGCGCCCCAGGCCGTGCTGGTCAGCAACAACCCGTACGGTTCGGACGACATCGCCGGGCTGGGGCGCCGGCCGCGGCTGGACGGTGGCGTGCTGGGCGTCCTGGCGGTCCGGGTGCGGGGTGCCGTCGACGCCGCCGGACTCGTCCGGGGTCGCCGGTGGGCGGCCGAGTCACTCACCGCGCTCACCGCGACCGAGGCCGTCGTGGACGCGGACGTCCCGGTGCTGCCGGTGGGCATCGACGGCGAGGCCGTCCTGCTGCCGACGCCGGTCCGCTGCACGATCCAGCCGGCCGCGTTGCGGGTGCGGGTGCCCCGCGACCGGCCCGGTGTGCCGCCGCCCCGGCCGGAGCTGGACTGGGTCCGCCTCCGCCGGCTCGCCCTGTCCACCGGCCGCCGCTGAGGCCCGCGCCGGCGATGGTATGTCCCGAGTGGATGTTGCGGCAGCCCGCCATCCGTGATGCCCTGCGTGCCAGGTGACGCACGTGCCCGGCGCGAACCGGGCGCTGGACGCACGAGCGGTGCCGGACGGGCCGAAGGGGGAGCATGGGGATGCAGAACGGTGAGACGGACCGCGAGGGCCGGATTCCACCGGCCCGCGCCGACGCGGTGCTGGCCTCGCCCAAACTGTCCCGCCCCCGGATCGGGCGCTCGCGACTGTACCGGCCGCGGCTGACCGAACTGCTGGATGCCGGGGTGCGCCGGCTGGTGACCCTGGTCAGTGCCGGTCCCGGCTGGGGGAAGTCCACGATGGTGTCCGCGTGGGCGGCGACCCGGCGCCGGCCCGTCGCGTGGCTGACCCTCGACCCGTACGACAATGATCCCCAGGTCTTCTCGGGTCACGTGCTCGCCGCGCTCCGGTCGACGGCGGTGACCGCGGCCGGGCAGCCCTCCGGCGACGTGGACGCCCTGCTGGACGACGGCATCGGACACATCCGGGCCCTGAGCCGGGTGCTCAGCCGGCTCAACGGACCGGTGGTGCTGGTCCTCGACGACTTCGACGTGATTCACGACCGGCGGCTGATCCGGGACCTCGGTGGCCTGCTCCGCCCGCCGCGCGACGATCTGCGGCTCGTCCTGATCAGCCGGTCCGAGCCGGCCCTGCCCCTGCACCGGCTGCGTGCGGCCGGCGAGCTGACCGAGATCCGCACGGGTGACCTGGCCTTCACCGCCGCGGAGGCCGCCGACCTGCTGGCCGGTCAGGGCGTGCGCCTGCCCCCGGACGAGACGGAGCTGCTGGTACGGCGCACCGAGGGCTGGGCCGTCGGCCTGCAGCTCGCGGCGGCCTTCGTGGCCGGGCCGGACGGCGGATCCGTCGCCGACTTCACCGGTGACCTGCGCCCTGTCGACGACTACCTGTCCGAGGAGGTGCTGGCCCGCCAGACCCCGCAATTCCAGAACTTCCTGATGTACACCAGCATCTGCGAACATCTCAGCGGCGAGCTGGCCGACGCGATCACCCTCACCGACACCGGGCAGCGCACCCTCGAGGAGCTCGAGCACGTCAACCAGTTCGTGGTGCGGCTGGACTCCCGGCCCTCCTGGTTCCGCTACCACCACCTCATCCGCGACGTGCTCCAGCATCGCCTGATGGTGCAGGCACCCGAGATGCTGCCGCGACTGCATCGGCGGGCCGCCGACTGGTACGCCCGGCACGGCCTGGTCATCGACGCCCTCGGGCACGCGGTCGCCGCACAGGACTGGGCGTACGTGGGCCGGCTCGTCGTCGACGCCGCACCGATGATCCTCTCGCGCGACCGCGGGCGCCTGGTGAAGGTCCTCGAACAGGTGCCGCCCGCGGAGCTCGGGAGCACCGCCGAGCTGGTGCTGTGCGGGGCCATGCTGCTGTTCAACGCGGCTGACTACGTCGGCATCCGCGAGCGCCTCGGTGAAGCCGAGGAGTTGCTGGCCGGCCGGTCCGGCGCCGAGCGGCGCGCCGTCGAGGTGCCCATCCGGGCCCTGCGCGGGGCGGTGAGCCGGGTCGACGGCGACATGCCGGCGGTGGTCGACGACGCGGTCAGCCAGCTCACCGCGCTCTCCCAGGAGCCGGTCGTCCGGCTGCCCGCGACCCTGCTGTACCGGGCCGTCGCGCTGAACAACCGGGGCGTCGGGCTGCTGTGGACCGGGCGCCCGGAGGCCGCCGAACGGTACCTCTCGATGGCGACGAGCGCGGCGTACACGGTCGGTGTGGATCTTGTCGAGATCAACGCCCTGGGCCACCTCGCGTTGCTCGAGGTGATGTTCGGTTCGGTCCGCGAGTCCGAGAGCTACTTCCGCGCCGCGCAGGACAAGGCCGAGCGGGGCGGCTGGACCAACTCGCTGCAGGTGGTGGCCGCCCACCACGCGGCGGCGCTCGTCGAGCTGGAACGCGGCCGGCCCGCACGCGCCGAACGGGTCCTCCAGCAGGGCCTGCGCGCCCATCGCAGCGACCCCGAAGCGGCCCAGTGGAAGATGTCGATGGGCATCGCGGCCCGGCTGGCGATGGACCAGGACCGGCTGCCCAGTGCGCGGGCGTTCCTGCGGGAGGCGCACCGGCTGCGCTACCCGCGGGCCCGGATGCCGGTGATCGACCGCTGGCTGCTCGCCGCCGAGTCCGAGGCGGACCTGCGGTCCGGCCGGCCCGACCTGGTGCGACAGCGGTACGCGAGCCGGGCTCGGCGCGGCCGGCTCAGCCTGCCGGAACGCAACCTGCTGGTCCGCGCCGCGCTGGCCGACCGCGACCTCGGCGAGGCCCGGGCCCTGCTGGCCGAACGAGGTTCCCTGATGTCGGAGATCGTGGCCACGGTGGAGGCCCGCATCCTGGGCGCCCTGGTGGCCGAGGCGGCCGGTCACGGGCTCCAGGCCGCCGAGATGGTGGCGAAGGCCATCATGATCGCCGCGCCGGAGGGGATCCGCCGCCCGTTCGTCACCCTGGCCGACGGGCGGCTCGGCCCGCTCATCACCCGGCAGAGCCTGATGACCGGTGAACACACCGCGTTCACCGCCGACCTGCTGCGGCTGGTCGGCGCGACCAGGCCGCCGGACGTCACCGCGGGCGGCATCACGGCCCTCAGCGACCGGGAGACCGAAGTGCTGCACTACCTGCCGACCATGTTGACGGCCGCGGAGATCGGCGAGCAGCTCGGCGTCTCGGTCAACACGATCAAGGCCCACATGCGGGCCATCTACCGCAAGCTCGGCACCCCGCGGCGCGGGCAGGCGGTGGCCCGGGCCCGCGAGCGCGGCCTCATCTAGGTGCCCCGCCCGTACGCAGCGCCTTGGCCGCTCCCCCGTGCACCACCAGGGCGTAGATGGCGATGACGTCGAAGGCCACAACCAGGACGGTCCACTGCGGGTACGCCGCCGCGAATCCCAGGTTGACCAGTGCGTTGATCGCGGCGGCCAGCACACCGACGGTACGGCCCCAGCCGTAGCCGGTCAGCACGCCGTACGCGCCCGCGATCAGCGCCACCCCCAGCACCAGCAGCGCGATGCCCCAGGCCGGGTAGCTCGCCCCGACCGCCAGACCGGTGGCAGCGGTGACATAGAAGTCGTCGTCGAACAGCGCGACCAGGCCCTGGACGATGGTGATCAGTCCGGCCGAGAGCATGATGATGCTGACGAACAGGATCCAGCCCAGCCACGCGGTGGCCCGGGCGGTCAGCGGGGCCCGCGGCGCGGAGTGTGCGGGCGGATGCCGCGAGACCGTGCGGGACGGCTGCTCAGTGGCCATGACGGGTCCCGGGTCCGAGCTTCATGATGTCCTCCTGGTGCCGGTGCGGCTGCGGGTCGCGCCGAGCTTGCCCGATGGGCCCGGACCGATGCCTCATCCGGCCGGGGTGACCGGCGGTCCACGCCGCCGGTCATCCCGGTCGTACCGGACGGAGCGACTCATTCCCCCGGGATGAGCAGGCACCCGCGGGCGTGTGGCTGACTGGGGGAACGCCGGCGACCGCGACCCGCGGCGCCAACGCCGGGCAGACGTTGAGGGGCCCTGTCCGGCGCGCCATCCGAGCGCGACCGTCCCGTAGTCAGCGGCGCGCTCCCCGGGTCCAGGTGCGAGTGGGCGCACCGTCGTCCGGCCGGATGCCGGCCCGTCCAGGGACGGGCCGGCATCACCCTCCCGCCGTGATGCCGCATTGTGTCGCTATCTGCGCGGTGTACCAGTACGGTGTCCTCGTGTTCTCGCCCGGTGAACGGTGCCCTGCACGGATAGAGCTCAGCGACTTCCAGGTGCTCTGGCTCAAGCGGCGGCCCTTCGCCGCCCAGCCCGTGCGGCGTGATCACGAATGCCGGCTGGAGTTCCGCCACCCCGGTCCGCACGGCGCCCTCGGCCAGCAGTACGACGACATCGAGTGGTGGATCCGCTGGACGATGAGCTCCTCCACGGTCGAGCAGGTGGCGGCCTGTCCCGGGGTGAGCGAGGAGCCGGGCGACGACAAGGACGACGACGCCTGTCTGCTCTTCGAGGGCCACCCCGGACGCCACTCCTTCGATCTGGCCCAGTGGTGACGACGCCCGGCTGCAGCTGACCTCCCCGCGCGCTCATCCGCGCCGAGTGAGGCTCCCGCACCGGCCGGTTGCCAGGCTGGTACGCGGGCGGCCGACCGCGGCCCGCGGAGGGGGAAGTCATGCCACGAACGGGTGAAAGCTGATGGCCGGGCTCGGCACGACAGCGCGCGACAACCGCGTCGCGGGCCGGGGTGTCCTGCTGGCGGCCTGCGTCTCGGCCCTGGTGGTCAACGCGAACACGTCCGCGGTGACGATCCTGCTGCCGGCGATCAGTGCGGATCTGAACACCACGGTGAGCCGGCTGCAGTGGGCGGTCACCGGGTACATGCTCGTCGGCGCCGCGGTCATCGTGACCGCCGGCGCGATGGGGGACGTCTTCGGCCGCCGGCGCATCTTCGTCGGCGGTCTCATCCTGTTCACCGCCTCCTGCGTGCTCATCGCCCTGTCCGGCAGCGACACCGGGGTGATCGCCGGCCGGATGATCCAGGGAGCGGCCGGCTCGACGGTGCTCGCCTGCGGCATGAGCCTGTTGTCGGTCGCCTCGTCCGGCGCCGGCCAGATGCGCGCCATCACGTTGTGGGGCGCGGCTTCCGCGGTCGGCGCGGCCGCCGGGCCACTGATCGGCGGGCTGCTGGCCGACACGACCGGCTGGCAGGGTCTCTTCTGGATCGACGCCGCTGTCGCGGCCGCCTGCATCCCGCTGACCCTGCGGACCGTCGCCGAATCGCGGGACCCCGACCGTCCCCGCTCGATCGACGTGCTGGGCACGGTACTCATCGCGGTCGCGCTGGTGCCGCTCGTGCTGGCGCTCAGCGAGGGCGCCGACTGGGGCTGGGTCTCGCTGCCGACGATCGGCTGCCTGGTGATCTCGGTGCTCGGCGCGGCCGGATTCGTGGCCGCCGAGCGCCGGGCCGCCGCTCCCCTGGTCGACCTGCGGCTGCTGCGCAACCGCGTGGTGGTCGGGGCGACCCTGGCCATCCTGCTCGTCGCCGGCGCGATCAACGCCCTGATGTACACCCTCAGCCTGTACTTCCAGGATCCGGCGGGCTTCGGCATGAGCGCGCTGGAGGCCGGCTTCGCCACCCTGCCGGCCGCGGCGGCGATGATCGCGGTCACCCCGCTGATCACCCCGCTGGCGGTACGGATCGGCACCCGGCAGGCGGTCGCCGTCGGCTTCGCGCTGTCCGCTCTCGGCTGCGCGACGCTCGCGTTCGTCACCGCGTCCTGGAGCTACGCCGCCTTCGTGCTGCCGCTGGCCGTGACCGCGATCGGGCTGGGCCTGGCCAACGGGCCGGCGTCCTCGGCGTCCACCGCCGCCGTCGCCCCGGCGGAGATGGGCCAGGCCTCGGGCATCTCCAACATGGCCCGGTACGTCGGCGGGTCCCTGGCCGTCGCCGCCGCGGCCACCGTGTCCACCGCGGTGTCGGCGAACCGGACCGCCGCCGGCGCAACGGCCGCTGATGCGCTGGCGGCCGGACTGTCCCGCTCGTCCGTGCTGCTGGCCGGCACTGCCGCGGCGGGCATCCTCCTCGCCGTGCTGATGGGCCGGCACCGCGGCAGGCCGCTCACCACTCTCGACCGTTCCGCCGCCGCGGCGGCGGCCACTCACACCATCCCGACACAGCCGGCCGGGCGCCGCTGAGGCGACTGCCACGCCGGCGACAGGAGGCACGTGCGATGACGTCCAGACCGTTCGACGCGAAGGACTACGCCCGCCGCATGGAGCGCGCGGTCATGCAGGCCCGCGAGGCCGGGCTCACCGGGATCCTGGTGAGTCCCGGTCCCGATCTCGCCTACTTCACCGGCTATCACCCGACCGCCGTCACGGAACGGATCACCCTGCTGATCCTGGACGCCGACCGGGAACCGGTCATGCTGGTCCCGGCGCTCGAACGGCCCGATGTCGAGACGGCCCCCGGCGTGGGCGCCGTCTCGCTGGTCGACTGGGCCGACGGGGACGACCCGTACGCCGTCCTCGGATCGCTGCTGGACACCGTCGGCCACTACGCGATGTCCGATTCCACGTGGGCGATGCACCTGCTCGGCCTGCAGCGGCTGGTGCCGGGCTGCCGTTACAGCGCGATGACGACAGCGCTGCCGATGCTGCGGGCGGTCAAGGGCACCGACGAGGTCAGCCGGCTCGCCGCCGCGGGGGCGGCCGCCGACGCGGCCTACGAGCAGATCATCGGCGTACGCTTCGCCGGCCGCACCGAACGCGAGATCGGCGCCGATCTGGCCGGGTTCCTGCGCGAGCACGGGCACAGCCAGGTCGACTTCACCATCGTCGGTTCCGGTCCCAACGGCGCCATGCCGCACCACGAGATGGGTGAGCGGATCGTGCGGGACGGCGACATGGTGATCCTGGACTTCGGCGGCCTGTGCGAGGGCTACGGCTCCGACACCACCCGGACCGTGCACGTCGGCCCGGCCACCGACGAGGAACACGAGGTCTTCGACCTGGTCCGCCGGGCCCAGCAGGCGGCCTTCGAGGCGGTGCGCCCGGGCGTGGCGTGCCAGGACATCGACCGGGTGGCGCGCCGGGTCATCGACGACGCCGGGTACGGCCGGTACTTCATCCACCGCACCGGGCACGGCATCGGGCTGACCACGCACGAGCCGCCGTACCTGGTGGAGGGTGAGTGGCGGCCGCTGGTGCCCGGCATGTGCTTCTCGATCGAGCCCGGCGTCTACCTGCCCGGCCGGTTCGGCGTGCGGATCGAGGACATCGTCACGGTGACCGAGGAAGGCGGGCGACGGCTCAACAACACCCCGCACGAGATGCACATCGTCTCGTGACCGGCCGGGGCGGCGACAGCAACGAGGCTGCCGCCGCCCGTGGCAGCCGGCGCTGGGGTCAGTACGGCGTAGCGATGAACCGCAGCGGCATGGCCGGTTCGTGGTATCCGTTGGCCTTGTCCCGCTTCGGCAGGCTCACCGCGCGATGCTTCAGCGGCTCGTACGGGACGTTGGCGAGCAGGTGGTTGATGATGTTGAGCCGCCCGCGCTTCTTGTCGTCGGTACGGGCCACGTACCACGGCGCCCAGGCGGTGTCCGTCGCCCGGAACATCTCGTCACGGCACCGGGAGTACTCGTGCCACCGGCTGTAGGACTTGAGGTCCAGCTCCGACAGCTTCCACACCTTGCGCGGATCGTCGATGCGGCTCTGCAGGCGCCGGGTCTGCTCGTCGGCACTGACCTCCAGCCAGTACTTGAGCAGGATCACCCCGGAGTCGACGATGGCGCGTTCGACATCCGGCGCCGCCTGCAGGAACTCGTCGGTCTGCCGCTGGGTGCAGAAGCCCATCACCGGCTCGACGCCGGCCCGGTTGTACCAGCTGCGGTCGAAGATGACCACGTCACCGGCGCCCGGCAGATGCGGCACGTACCGTTGCAGATACATCTGCGACCGCTCGCGCGCGCTCGGTGCGGGCAGCGCGACCACCCGGAACACCCGCGGGCTCACCCGCTCGGTGATCGCCTTGATCGTGCCGCCCTTGCCCGCGGTGTCCCGGCCCTCGAACACCACACAGACCTTGGCGCCGGTGGACCGCACCCACTCCTGCAACGCGACCAGCTCGGCGTGCAGCCCGCGCAGTTCCCGCCGGTACTCCTTGTTCTTCATCCGCGGTCGGGGCAGCTGGCCGGGGCCGGCCGCCGGATCCGTGTGTTTGTGCTTGGCCATGGCTCTCCTCGGCGTTCAGCGGGGAATCGGCGGGACGATGGTCAGGGCCGGTGGACGGCCGCGTTCCGGGGTGACCGCCGGCACCGGATCGGTGGCCACCCGGGGCACCTGGTGCCGGCGCACCAGCTTCGCCGTCTCGACCGCCACCGGCAGGGCGAGGCCGAGAGCCAGGCAGGCCAGCCACTGGGGACCGGTCAGCGGCTGCGTCAGCAGGCTGTGCTGCAGGAAGTCGACCCGGGTGGCGATCACCAGCAGGACGACCGGGATCAGGCCGATGGCGGCGGCCCGGCCGATCGGCGGCACCAGGCCGGACGCCGGGTCCCGGCGGTTGGTGAGCGCGTTGCCGACCGTGCCGAGGCCGAGCACCACGAAGGCCATGGTCATGGCCGCGCTGGGCGCGTCGGTGCGCGGCCGGTCCGGACCGGCGACCAGCGGTACGAGCGCAGCGGCGAACAGCACCCCCGCGTAGAGCAGCCAGTACAGCACCGCTCGCCGGTTGGTGATCGGCACCTTGGGGTCGCGCGGAGGCCGGTCCATGACGTGCGGATCGCCCGGGTCCACGGCGATGATGATCACGCCGATGGCGGTGGCGAAGAAGAACAGGTAGAGCACCATCGACGGGGTCAGCGCCACGCCCTGGTTGATGTTGAACGCGGTGGCCGCCACGAAGAGCAGCACCAGGGCGAGCAGCTGGGTCATCTGGTACCGCACGTAGGCGACGATCTTCTCGTACACCCGGCGGCCGATCCCGACCGCGCGTACCAGGGTGCCGAAGTTGTCGTCGGTGAGGATCATGCGGGCGGCCTGCTTGGTGACCTCGCTGCCGCTGCCCATGGCGACGCCGATGTCGGCCTGTTTCAACGCCGCGGCGTCGTTGACCGCGTCCCCGGTCATGGCGACGATCCGGCCGTCGGCCTGCATCACCCGGGCCAGGCGCAGCTTGTCCTGGGGTGACACCCGGCCGAAGACGTGCAGCTGGGGCAGTCGCCGGGTGAGCTCGTCGTCGGACAGCTCGCGCAGCTCGGTGCCGCTGACCGCGCCCGGGCCGAGCCCGAGCTTGCCGGCGATCGCCTGGGCCGTGACCGCGTGGTCACCGGTGATCATCCGGACGTCGATCCCGGCCCGCAGCGCGGTACGCACCGCGTCGCGGGCCTCGGCCCGCAGCGGGTCGATCATGCCGGCCAGGCCGACGAAGCTCAGCCCGGTGGTCAGCGACATCGGATCGCGTTCCACCTCCGGCACCTCGCCGGGCTCGACGATCCGGGCCGCGAACGCGAGCACCCGCAGCCCCTCCCCGCCCATCCGCTGGTTGGCGGCGTCGATCGCCGCGCGGACCTCACCGATCGGCTGCTGCCGCTCGTGCAGCGGGCCGCCGGCCCGGTCGCACCGGGCCAGCACCACGTCCGGCGCGCCCTTGACCAGCTCGATGATCTGCTCCCCGCCGTCGGCCGGGTAGCGGTGGAAGGTGGCCATGAACTTGTAGTCGGAATCGAACGGCACCTCGGCCAGGCGCGGGTACGCCCGCCTGGTCTCCGCGGCGTCGATGCCCAGCTTGGCCGCCAGCACGACCAGCGCCGCCTCGGTGGGGTCACCGACCACCACCCCGTCGTCGGTGACCGTGGCGTCGCTGTCCAGCGCGAGGCCCAGGCCCAGCCGGGTGAAGTCGGGCACGGGCGTGCCGGCCGCCGACGTGATCGCGCCGGTCTTGCGATAGCCCTCGCCCGCCACCGAGAACCAGGCGCCCCCGGTGTAGAGCATCGAGACCATCATCTCGTTCATGGTCAGCGTGCCGGTCTTGTCGGTGTTGATGGCGCTCGTGGCCCCGAGCGTCTCGACGTCGGTGAGGTTCTTGACGATGGCCCGAGCCTGGGCGAGGTTCTTGGCCCCGTAGGAGAGCAGCCCCGCGACGAAGGCCGGCAGGCCGGTCGGAATGGCGGAGATCGCCATCGCGGTGCCCAGCAGCAGCAACTGTTCCAGGGCCAGGCCGCGCAGCCACCCCACCACCACGATGAACGCGACCGCGGTCCAGGCGATGATCCCGAGCACCTTGGTGAGCGAGTCGAGCTCCCGTTGCAGCGGCGACCGGGTCCGCCGGACCTGGGTCAGCATGGTGGCGATCCGGCCCATCTCGGTCTGCATGCCGGTCGCCGTGACCACCATCGACGCCGTACCGCGGGTCACCGACGTGTTCTGGAACAGCATGTTGGACCGGTCGCCCAGCGCCACGTCGCCCGGCGGCAGCACCCGCGCGTCCTTGGCGACCGGCGCGCTCTCCCCGGTCAGCGCCGCCTCCTGGGCCTCCAGGGTCGCCGAGCGCAGGACCCGTCCGTCGGCCGGGACGAGGTCGCCGGCCTCCAGCCGCACGATGTCGCCGGGAACCAGCTGCACGGCCGGCACCGCCACGACCTCACCGTCGCGTACCGTCCGGGCCTCGGGCACCTGCATCTTGGCCAGGGCGTCCACGCTGGCCCGGGCGGCGAGTTCCTGGCGGGCGCCGAGCACCACGTTGAGCAGCACGAGCAGCGCCACGATGAGCGCCGTGGAGAACTCGCCGATGACGATGCCCGCGGCCACCACGATCACCAGCATGATGTTCATCGGATCACGCAGCTGCTGCAGCGCCACCGCCCCGATGGACGGCGGCTTCTCCTCGGCGATCCGGTTGGGGCCGAGCCGGTGCAGCCGGTCGGCCGCCGCCGCGCCGTCCAGCCCGCGCTCCGGATCCGTGCCGAGGACGGTGACCGCCTCGGCCGGTGTGCGGGCGTACCAGGGAGGTGGGTCGGCGGCGGCACCGGACCGGTGCTCGTCGATCGTGCTGGTCACTTCGGTCATCGTGCGCCCCCAGGGTGCGTGCGGGCCGGTCCCGCCCGGCGTACCGCTCCACGGTCACGTCCGGTGGCCGCGGACCCCTCACCCCGGGTGGATGGTTTCGGTTCCGCGGTGAGCACGGCCGGCCGCTGTTCACCCGTGGCAGATGACGTGCCGAGGCCGCACGCCCGGCATCCTCACGGGGCGAGGAGGAAGACATGCAGCTCACTCGGCGGCACGCCACAGTCCCCCGGACGCTCCTCGCCGTCCTGGCCGCCGTGCTGTTCGTCTCGGCGAGCGCGGTCCAGCTGGACCGCCTGGAGAAGCGGGCCGCGGCCCACGAACAGCGCCGGCCCCTGTCGGTGGTCATGCATCCCGTCCGCGATCTGCCCCGGCGGCATGTCGCTCCCGGCTGCGGATCACCACAGCCGGGAGCACCGGTCGGCAACCCGGATCCTGAGCGGAACGGGACGCCACGGATCGGACCATCGGTGGTCCCGGCCGGGCGCCGGTCCGGCAGTTGCGTCCTGATCTGGTTGCCGTAGACCAGGCCGGGCGGTCAGCGACGCGCGGTCTCCCGGCCGGCCGGCAGGCCGCGCCAGGCGCCGACGCCGGCGGAGGTCGCGGCCCTCGCCCTGGCCCAGTGCCGCCGCGCGAGCTCGGCCGGCGGGACCTCCATCCGGGCGACGCGTTGCTGCGTCCGGGAGGTGGCCGCGATCGTCCACGTCACCAGCCCCGCGATGCCGAGGGCGACGGCTGCCGCCTCCAGCACCGCGCCCGTCACCACCAGCCGGCGACCTGATCGTGCGAGCTGTGCCTGCGTCTGTCTCATCCTCGAGCCTCCGCTTCGGACGGTACGGGCTTGCGCTGCGGTCACCATGGCAGCCGCCACCCGGCCCGGCGTCACCCCGGCGGAACGATTTCCGGGGTCTCCGGGGCGTTCAGGCGGCCTCCGGCGGGCTGCTCTCCGGCGGCACGTGCAGGGGATGACGCTCGGCGTCCCGGACGGCGATGGTGGCCATGGCCTGCCGGTACTGCGGCCCGGTGATCTCGCCCGTCACGAGCTGGCGGGTCAGCACGCCCTCCAAGGTCTGGGGACTGTGGTCCGGCAAGCGGGTGCCCCCGGCGGCGACCGGGCCGGACGGCTCACCGGCGGCCGCGAACAACGACCGGAGCAGCTGCGGCCGGCACGCGAAGACACCGGCCGCGATGAGACACACCACCAAGAAGAACGCGCACAGCAACGGGATCACCTTCCGTTCCGGGGCCGCGCGACGGCGCGGGCCTCGTGGGTCCAGTGAACAGTCCGACGGCCGGGGCGGTTCTCATCCCGTACGGGTGGGACACCCGCACGCGGCGCCTGTGACGGTTGCCGCTGCCGCTGTCGCGGCCTCGGCCACCGCCGGGTTCACACCCGCGCTGCCTGGTGCCCCGGCCGCAGGCCGTCGGGGCGCGAGCTCGGCGGCAGGCCGCGCCAGGCACCCAGGCCGGCGGACGTCGCGGCCCGGGCCCTGGCCCAGTGCTGCCGGGCCAGCTCGGCCGGCGGAACCTCCATTCTCGCCATGCGTTGCCGGGTCACCGCGGTGACCGCGACCGTGCACAAGACGAGGCCGGCGAGCCCGAGGGCCCCGGCCGTCGCCTCCAGCACCGCGGCCGACACGAGCAACCGGCGAACTGATCGTCCGGTCTCTGCCGGTGCTTCATTCATCGTCGAGCCTCCGCTCTGGGCAGGTGCGTTCGCGCACCTCACGGTGGCAGGCGCGGCACCGCCGGACGTCACCCCGCCGGAGCGATTCCGGACCGCCGGCACGACCGCCGGCGGGCCGCCGCGGGTCGTCCCCCCGGGATGAGGCGCGGGGTGAGGCCGGCCGGGAGGCTGGTCGTGGCGGTGAGATCCGCCGACGGGAGGGGATGCGATGCCGACCGACATGAACCTGGACGAGTTGCTGCGCGACCTCGAAGAAGGGAGTGGTCCCGTGATGGAGGCCCTCACCCGGATGAACGCGGGCGCGCTGCGGCAAGAGGCGATCGGACCGAGGACCGCACTGCTGGCCCGGTTCGCGGCCCTCATCGCGCTGGACGCGTCGGCACCGTCCTACCTGGTGCACCTGAGTCTGGCCGAGGAGGCCGGGCTGCGACCGGAGACCGTCCGGGCGCTGCTGATCGAGCTCGCACCGGTGGTCGGCAGCGCCCGGATCGTCTCCGCCGCCGGCAAGATGCAGCAGGCGATCCGGCTGGCCGGCGCCTGACCGCGGAAGGCATCACCGAGGGGGTGCTGCCGGGGGCGGGGACCGATGAGCGCGGTCCCCGTCCCCGGCAGCCTGGCGTCGGAGCGGGCCCGCGCCGCGGCGGTGCGGCGGCGCAGGCCCCTTCTGCCCGTCGACCCAGAGGAGGAAACCATGGCCCGGCCGGATGCCCCGCACGCGGACACCGCAACACCCGAACCGGGGCCCGTACCCCCGGTGCCGCCGCCGGAGGACCGGCCCGGCGGCCCCACCGACGCCGGAGAGCTGACGCGTCTGCGCGAGGAAGTGTCCGCGCTGCACGCCAAGCTCGACACCCGGCAGCGTCGTTCCTCGGCCGTCCGCACCCTGCGTCGCGTCGTCGCCGCGGTCCTGGTCGCCGTGACCGCCTTCGCGCTGGCCGGCAGTGTGGTCGGAGTGTGGGCCGCGCGGACCGCGATGAACACCGACCGATGGGTGGCGACGGTGGCGCCGCTGCCGCAGAACCCGCAGATCTCCGCCGCGGTCGCCGACTACGCCACGATCCAGGTCTTCGAGGCCGTCGACGTGGAACAGCGGCTGCGCACCGTCCTGCCCCAGCAGGCCGCCTTCATCGCCGGCCCGGTGGCCGATCAGCTGTCCGGCAAGATCCGCGAGATCACCACCACGGTGCTGCGCAGCGACCGCTTCCAGAGCATCTGGGTCGAGCTGAACCGGCGCGCGCACGCGCGCGCCGTCGCCATCCTCAACGGTTCCAGCGACGTGGTGCTGGCCCGGGAGAACCGGGTCGAGATCGACCTGCTTCCGTTGATCAATCAGGTGCTCCGGGTGCTCAGCGCCCAGCTGCCGACGCTGTTCGGCAAGCAGCTCACGCTGCCGGACCTGAGCAGCGGGGCGATCCCGGTCGATCTGCGGGACCGGGTGCAGGAGACCCTGGGCGTCACCCTGCCGCCGAACTTCGCCCAGTTCACCGTCTACGACTCCGGGCAGCTGCGCGCCGCCCAGCAGGCCGTGGTCACCGCGAAGCGTGACCTGGTCCTGGTCGTGGTGGCCACGATCGTGCTGCTGCTCGTCGCGCTGGCTGTGTCGCCGGTCCGCCGGCGCACGTTGCTGCAGCTGGGCCTGTGGCTGGTGGTCGCCGCGGTGGCGATCACCGCGGTCCTGCGGGCCGTCCGCACCCAGGTGCTGCAGGAGGTTCCCGCCGGCCTGTACCGCGACGGCGTCGCGGCCGCGTTCAACGTCGTGTTCGCGCAACTGCGGACCCGGGGCACCCAGCTGATCTGGATCGGCGTGCTGCTGGCCGTGGTCATGTACCTCATCGGCCCGGCCCGGGGCCCGAGGTGGCTGCGCCACACGGTCGTCACCGGGGTCCGGGCCGCGGGCCGCGGCACCAGCCGGGCAGCACACGCGCTGGGCCGGCACGGTCCGGGCTGGGCGGGACGGCACCTCGACGCGCTGCGGGTGGGCGGCCTCGTCGCCGGGGCAGTGCTCGCGCTGCTGCTGTCGTCGTGGACGTCCCTGCTGGTGATCGCGGTGTTGCTCGCGACCTACGAGGTCCTGGTGACAGCGGTCGGCAGGTCGGCGACCACCCGCCTCGGATGAACTGCTGAGGCCGGGAACGCGAAAGGGTGGTGAACAGAGGTTCACCACCCTTGTCCGCTCTCCGGAGGATTGGTCCGTGATGGGAATGAGAATCGAGATCCGGGTACGGGGCTTTCTCGGTCCCTTGCTCCGAACCACGTTCGCCGACCTGCGTTGTGAGGCCGTGGCACGGCACTCGACCATCACCGGGCGTCTGTCCGCCGCCGAGCTGAGCGCCCTGCTGACCCGGTTGAACAGTTGCGGCGTCGAGATGGTGCGCGTGCACTGTTCGGACGCCGACGTGGCCGGTGCGCCGGCCGGCCGTAGCTGGGCCTGACCGGCGCACCGGCGGCACGCGGGACCGGGGTGGCCGGCGCTCACACGCCGCGGTGCACCTCGATGCGGCCGGCGGCGGCCGCCTCGGTCAACCGACGGAAGTCCTGCTCGTTGCGGTCGGCGTAGAGCTCGCCGAACTCGACCATGGCCGCGTCGAAGCCGGCGCCGTGCTCGAGATACCCGGCGATGGCGATCCGGTCACCGGTACGGGCATGGGCCCGCGCCAGGGTCCACCCGCACAGGGCCCCGTAGACCGCCAGTGTCCGGACGTCCATGGTCTCCACGACCGCGGAGCCCTTCCAGTCGCGCAACTGACGCACGTAGAAGTCACGGACCCGGCCGTCGAACCCGTCGACGGTCTGCCAGCCGAGGAAGATGTCGCTGGCGGCCTGCATCAACCGCTGGCCGGTCACGACCCGCTCGCCCTCGCTGTCCCAAGGGGCCGTCGCGGATTCCCCGACGTGGGTGGCCAGGACCGACGGCGGTGCCTCCTTGACCTGCAGCAGCAGCGGGTCGTCCTCGTCGCGCCCGCTGAGCAGCACCATCCAGCACCGGGTGCCGACGCTGCCCACCCCGACGACCTTGCGCGCCAGGTCCACGAACTGGAAGGAGCCGAACAGATGCCGCCGGTCCGGGGCCAGCGTGGCCGCGTAACCGTCCAGCACCCCCCGCAGCTGCGTCTCCAACTGGGTCCGGTCGGCGTCGGGCAGCAGGTCCTCGATCGGCACCAACAGCGGCGGGTCGGCGACGATGCGGCGGCGGCCGTCCACCACCGCCGTCAGCTTGCGGAAGACCTGGAGGCTGTCGCGCGTACGGGCCTTGGCCTGTGCCTCGGCGAAGGTCTTGCGCCGGGCCTTGCTCACCTGGTTCTTGGCCAGCAGGCCGACCTCGTCGACGTCGGCCCGGGCGTACCACACCTTGAGCTCGCGTTGCTGGGCGAAGGTGGTCATCGCCTGCCGGTAGCGAGCCACCGTGGACGCCACGACGTCGGCGCGGGCCTTGCGGCGCAGGCCGTTCTGCCGTGCGGCGACGACGAGGCTGGCCACCAGGCGCTTGAGGTCCCACTCCCACGGCCCCGGGTGGGTCTCGTCGAAATCGTTGATGTCGAACACCAGGCGCCGTTCCGGTGACGCGAACACCCCGAAGTTGCTCAGGTGCGCGTCCCCGCAGAGCTGGCTGAACATACCCGAGGAGGGGGTCCGGGCCAGGTCCGCTGCCATGATCACGGCGGCGCCCCGGAAGAAAGTCAGCGGGGAGACCAGCATCCGGCCGTACCGGATCGGCACCAGCTCCGGCACCCGGGTGGCCGCCTGTCCCTCCAGCAGCTCGACCGGATCGGCCCTGCCCTCCGCCGGGGCCAGGACGGCCTGGGCGTCGAACGGCACGTGGTGCCGGGCCGACCGTCCTGCGGCGTAGCGGGCCGCCGGGCCCGCGGCCCGTCCGACGGCCGGCGCCGCCTCGGTGCGATCTGCCGCGCGAATGGTCATCGGGTACCTCCGGAGCTGGGATGAAACCGTGTCGGACCTGTTGACTGCGACGACACACCCCCGATGACCGGCCCGCACCATCCCGCCGGGACGATCCGGACCGCCGTACGCGGGAAACCGGCGGCAGCTCCCGCCGGCCGCACCGTCACTCGCGCGGGATGACGTGCCCGCCGACCGGTCACCGCACGCTGGGGCAGGTCCGTTCGAGGAGGAACACCTGTCGAAGGAGGAGCACATGGCCACGACCGAGAACGTCACGGGATGAGGTGCGAGGGTCATGGTCGAGCCGACGTACCAGGTCAGAGTGTCCGGGGTGATTCCGGCTGAGCTGCTGGCCGAGCTGCCGGACCTCACCGTGCGCGTCGAACCGCCGGAGACCGTGCTGCACGGGTCGCTGCCGGACCAGTCCGCCGTCGTCGGACTCATCTCGCGGATGCACGGCCTGGGGCTCCGCCTGATCGAGGTGCGCCGGCTGCCGCCGGACGAGGAGCCGAAGCCACAGTCCGGCTTCGCGGACTGACCCGCTCATTCCCGCAGGATGGCGCGGCCGGTGCGGACGGGCGCGGACCATACGACCACACCTCGAGCGAAGGAGATCACCATGGTGGAGTCACTGCCGGCCACCGGGCTACACCTCGGTGAGCTGGCCCCGGCTGCGGCGGCACTGGTCGCGGCGGATGTGGGCGATGTGGGCGGACGACGTGCTCGTCGTCCGCCGTGGACCGGTGCTCACCCGGAGCGTGTGACTGTCCGCGCAGCCGTTCCTGACGGACCCGTCCGGACCGGACAACCGATCACCGGCAAGGGAAGGTGGCTCTGCCATGTCAGACACAGAGGAACGCACCGGGTGGGTCGGCCTGGTGGTCTTCGGTGGCGTCCTGCTGGCCCTCACGGGCGGCTTCCAGATGATGCAGGGCTTCGTCGCGATCCTGCGGGACGAGTACTTCTACGTCACCCGCAGCGGCCTGCTCATCACGATGGACTACACCGCCTGGGGATGGGTCCATCTCGGCCTCGGGCTGATCGCGGTGGGCACCGGGATCGGCGTACTGGCCGGGCAGATGTGGGCCCGGGTGGTCGGGATCATCATCGGGGTGCTCAGCGCCCTGGTGAACCTGGCCTTCCTGTCGGCCTACCCGATCTGGAGCACCATCATCATCGCCCTGGACGTCCTGGTCATCTACGCACTCACCATGCACGGCGGCGAGGTCGAGGCCGACCGCTGAGGAGCCGGGGCCTCGGCGCCCGGACCCGACGAAAGGATGCACCGTGGTCCGGAGATCAATGCCGGTCCCGCGGCCGGCGATCCGGCTGCGCGGACGCCACGACGGCGCCTTGCCGACCCACCCGTCCACCGGCGCGGGCACCAGCGCCTCTCTCCTGCCCCGCGGGGTGGTGGTGCTGCTCGGGCTGGCCGGCACGGTCGTCGCCGTGGCCGGTATGCGCTCGGTGTCGGACATCCTCGGCCCGGTCCTGCTCGCCCTCATGCTGACCGTGACGGCGAGCCCGATCGGTACCTGGCTGCGCCGGCACGGCGCGCCGGCCTGGACCGCCGGGCTGGCACTGATCGCGACGGTGTATCTGATCCTGCTCGGCCTGGGCGGCGCCCTGGTGTTCGCCCTGGCCCGGCTTATCGACCTGATGCCGCAGTACCAGGCCCAGTTCGCGCAGCTGCGCGCGGACGCGACCCGGACACTCGACGGCTTCGGCATCGGCCCGCAACAGGTGCAGGAGCTCACCGCGCCGGTCCGGGCCGGCGGCGTCGCCGACCTCGTGCAGGCGGTCCTCGGCGGTGCCGTCGGTGTGCTGTCCAACGGCTTCTTCCTGCTCGCCGTTCTGCTCTTTTTGTGCCTGGACGCCGTGCATTTCCCGGCACGGCTCCGGAAAGCCGCTCAGGAGCGCCCCGAGGTCGTCGGCGCGCTGCGCGGCTTCGCCCAGGGCACCCGGCGCTACCTGCTCGTCTCGACCATCTTCGGCATCATCGTGGCGGTCATCGACACCCTGATGCTGTGGGCGCTGGGCATCCCGCTGCCGGTGCTGTGGGGACTGCTGTCGTTCATCACCAACTACATCCCGAACATCGGCTTCGTCGTCGGCCTGGTGCCGCCCGCGCTGCTGGGCCTGCTCGAGGGCGGCCCGCGGCTGATGGTCGCCGTCATCGCGCTCTACTGCCTGGTCAACTTCGTGATCCAGTCGGTGATCCAGCCCAAGATCGTCGGCGACGCGGTCGGGCTGTCGGCGTCCGTGTCGTTCCTGTCGCTGGTGTTCTGGACCTGGGTCCTGGGCCCGCTGGGCGCCCTGCTGGCGATTCCGCTGAGCCTGCTGACCAAGGGCCTGCTGGTGGACATCGACCCGGCGACCCGCTGGATCGGCGCGTTGATCTCCAGCGACGGCTCGCCGGAGGAACCGGCCGCCGGCGACCGGCCGGCTGCCGTCCCTCCGGGATGACCGTCGTGCCGCCCGTTCCGGAAAGCCCGCACCGCGAAGCCGGCCGGGGCGCGGTCGAGACCGTCCCCGACGAATGGGGCGAGCGCGTGGCGCGCGTCCTGGCCGCCGTGCCACCGCGGCTGCGCCCGGCCCTGGCCTGGCTCACCCGGCGTGGACCCGTCCGCCTGGGCGCCCGGACCATGGCCGGGGTGGTCCGGGTGCAGATCTTCGACCGGGCCATGACCCTGGCCGCACAGGCGTTCACCTCGATCTTCCCGGTCCTGATCCTGCTGGGATCGATGCTGGGCAACGGCTCGGGCCGCGAACTGGCCGAGGCGGCCGGCCTGCCGGAGAACTCCCGGCGGGTGCTCGACGACGCTTTCGGCCATGGCGGCTTCAGCACCTTCGGCGTGGTCGGCGGCCTCATCGTGCTGGTGTCCTCGACGGGGCTGGCCCGCGCGCTGGCCCGGGCCCACGCCGTGGTGTGGGAGGTCCGCCGAGCGCCGTCCGGTCCGCGGGCGTCGTGGCGCTGGCTGATCGCCGTGCTGGTCCTGGCCGGATTCATGGTGGGTTCCCGCCTGATGAGCGGGGTGGCCCACCGCCTCTCCCTGCCGGAGCTCGCGGTGGCCACCCTGCTGCTGCTCGCCGACATCGGGGTCGCCGTGCTCGTTCCGCGGCTGCTGCTCGGCCGCGGGGTGCCGGTCCGGCTGCTCGTGGCCGGCGGCGTGCTCTTCGGCGTGGTGATGCTGGTGGTCCGGCCGATCGGGTCGGTGTACCTGCCCCGGGCCCTGGCGTCCAGCTCCGAGCGCTACGGCACCATCGGTGTCGCCTTCACCTACATCGGCTGGCTGTACGTCGTGGCGTTCTGCGTGCTGCTGAGCGCGATCGTCGGCCGGGTCCTCACCCTGGACGAGAGCCTGGCCGGCCGGCTGCTGCGCGGTCGCGCTCATGCCGACGGGATGAGGCCGCCGGGCGAGAGCCACCGCAGCACGGCGGCATGACCGGGACTCCTGGACCACCGAGCCGGCTGGTGACCGCCGTCGACATCCGGCTCCCCGCGGCTGTTGCCCGTACGCCGTCATCCTGAGCGTTCTCTGCCTGCGTTGTCTCACCGGCTCGCTGGTGCTGCTGCTGGTCGCCGTGGCTCTCGGCCGGCTGCTGGACGGCCTGGCGCAACTCGCCCGGGCGGTGGGCGGCCCGGCCGTGGAGCGCGGCGGCCCGCGGATCGCCGCCGCGCTGATCACTGTGGCCGGTGCGATCGCCGTCCTGAGCCGGCCGCAAATCGGTTGCGGCGTGTCCATCGCCGGGATCGGCACGGTGGTCAGCGCGATTGCCGGCGTCCGCACCCACCACGCCTGACGCCGCGGGCGCAACGGCGACGTCCCCACGGCCGGGCCGGCACTCAACCCGCGTAGGCGGCGGGACCCGGCTCGCCGGGCGGTGATCCGGGCGCGGGCTGCGGCCCCAGCGCGGCGGCGAGGGCGTCGAGGTCGGCGTCCACCTGGGCCCGCAGCGGCCGCCAGTCCGCTCCGGCGGCGAGCGCGTCGCTCTCCGCGTCCACCACCGCGATCAGGTGCTCGAGCAGCCCGGCGGTCTGCGCGGCGGAGGCCTGGCCGGCCGTCTCCGGGGCGCGGGTGGACAGGCCGGCCCAGCGGGCCTCCAGCCCGGCGAGACCGTCGCGGACCCCAGGCCACAAGAGGTCCCGCTCGGCGGCGGTCAGCCGGGCGAGGACCGGGGTCAGGCGTACGTCGAGGACCGTCCGGGTCTCCGTGGCCAGGGCGGCCGCCTCGGCCCGCCAGCCGGCCACCCGCCGCGACCGGCTGACCAGCACGACGGCGAGCAGGATCCCGAACAGGCCGAGGACCAGGAGCCAGCCGAGCAGGCCCAGCCCGCCGTCGGTGGCCGACCCGGCCGCGGCGGGCGAGGAGGCCGGGTCGCCCGCTCCGGCGGCCGGCGTCGTCGGCGGGACAGTCGTCGCCGTCGGCGCGACGGCCGGGGCCGGCTCGGTGGCCGGCGCCGGCGCGGTCGTCCGCGCCGGCTCGGTGGTCCGGGCGGGCTCGGTCGTCCGTACGGGCTCAGCCGTCGGCACGGGCTCAGCGGTCCGGGCCGGCTCGGTGGTCCGGGCGGGCTCAGCGGTCCGGGCCGGCTCGGCCGTCCGGGCCGGCTCCGTGGTCCGGGCGGGCCCGGTGGTCCGGGACAGCTCGGCGGTCCTTGTCGGGGTGGCCTTGGCACGCGTGGGTTCCGGGGCCGCGGCGTCCTGGGTGCGACCGGTGCGCGTCGGCGTCGCGCGGTCGGCTGAGATCTCCGGGCGCGGTGAGGACGGCGACTCGGTCCCGCCACCGGCGCCGCACGCGGCCGGGCCGAGCAGCAGAGCCGCCAGCGTGAGACCGGCGACCGCCGGGAACCTGTTCATCGATGCCTCCATAGCGGTCACGCGACGCTGGGCCGGGTGCTCCGGCGTCCGCGCTCTCGGTCGTGGACGCCGTGCCCGGCCACCTCCGGACGGCAGTCCGGGTCAGGTGGCCGGTCGGCGCCGCGGTCGCCGGCCGGTGGACCGCACCGGCCGCTGCCGCCGGTCCGCCCCGCCTCGACTCAGCCAAACATCGCGGGGCGGGACCGGCGCGGCATCCTTCGCGCGGAATGAATACAGGCGGCCGCCCCTCCCCTAACGTCCGGGCGGAGAGAGGCGGTCGCGGATGGCGGAGTCGACGATGTCCGGCCGGCAGCGGATCCGTGACCTGCGGCAGTTCCTGCTCTATCTGGGCAGTGCGATGACCGCGGCGGGCGAGGCGGTCAATCAGATCGAGGAACGTCTGTGCCGGGTCGCGGCCGTCTACGGCGCACCGGACGCCCGGGTCAGTGTCCTGCCGACGTACCTGGTCGTGGCCCTCGAGCCGGGGCGGTCCGCCACGCTGGAGCCGACCCGGCAGCTGCGCGGCGGCCTCCGGCTCGACCAGACCGCCGCGGTGTACGACCTGCTGAGGACCGCCGAGCGCGGCGAGGTGGCGCCCGCCGACGGCAGCCGGCGGATCAGCGAGATCATCGCGATGACGCCCCGCTTCCGGCCCTTCGCCCAGATCACCGGCCATGCCGTGCTGGCCGGCGGCATCTGCCTCATCCTGGCGGCGAGCTGGACCGATCTGCTGCTGTCGGCGCTGTTCGGCGCGTTGGTGGGCACGTTCAAGCTGATCGGCGCCCGCTGGACGAGCGTTCAGATGATCATGCCGGTGACCGCGGCGTTCTCGGTCACGGCGAGCACGCTGCTGCTCGCCGGCACCGGCTGGGCCGATGTGGATCTGCGCGCCCTGGTCGCGCCGCTGGCCACCTTCCTGCCCGGGGCCATGCTGACCATGGCCGTCGTCGAGGTGTCCGCCGCCGCGCTGGTCACCGGGTCGAGCCGGCTGGTGGCGGGCATCCTGCAGCTGCTGCTGCTCGCGTTCGGCATCATCGGGGCCGCCCAGCTGGTGGGCCTGCCGCCGGCCGCCGTGACGGCCGGTGGGCCGCCGGACGCGCTCAACGCCTGGGCCCCCTGGTTCGGTCCGCTGGTCATGGGGCTGGGCACCTACCTGGTCCAGTCCGGGCCCCGGCACACGCTGGGCTGGCTCTGCCTGGTGCTGTACGCCGGCTGGATCGGCCAGTATCTCGGCGACGTGGTGCTGGGCAGCTACCTGAGCGGGTACTGCGGGGCGGTCGTGCTGACCGTGGTCGCGTACCTGGTCGAGCGCAGACCGTCCGGGCCCCCGGCGCTGGTCTCCTTCCTGCCGGGGTTCTGGCTGCTCGTTCCCGGCGCGCTGAGCCTGATCGGGATGACCGAGTACCTCAGCCGCAACGAGGTACGCGGCGCCGAGGACCTGCTCGGCGCCACCACCTCGATGGTCGCGGTCGCCCTCGGCGTGCTCTGCGGTCATCCGCTGTACCGCGCCCTGGTGACGTCGCTGCGCCTGGCGCCGTGACCACCACTCATCGCTCGCCCGCCGGGGATGAGGTGTGGCCATCGCCGGGCGGCCGATGATGCGACCAGTCGCGGTGTCCACTGCAACCGATGAAGGGAAACGACGTGAGCGCAATGGATGTGCCCGCTCGGCGTTCGGTGCCGCTGGACGCGGCGGGTGAGCAGAGCAGTCCCCCGAAGACCAAGCGGACCATGGCCTACATCTCATGGGTCGCCCTGGCGCTGATGACCACCAGCTCGGTGGCCAGCCTGCGTCCCGCCCCGACCATGGCGGTCTACGGCCTGGCCAGCATCTTCCTGTACGTCGTACCGGCCCTGGTGTTCCTGCTGCCGACGGCCCTGGTCTCGGCCGAGCTGGCGTCCGGCTGGGAGGGTGGCGTCTACAACTGGGTGAGTCAGGGTCTGTCGAAGCCGCTGGGCTTCCTGGCCGTCTGGTGCCAGTTCGCCATGACGATCTTCTACTACCCCAGCCTGTTGGGCTTCGTGGCGAGCACGCTGGCCTACGTGATCAACCCCGACCTGGCCGGCAGCGGCGTCTGGACGGCAGTCGTGATCATGGTCTGCTACTGGAGCGGGGTGTGGGTGTCGTCCCGCGGCACCAGCGGCGTGGCCGGCCTGGCCAGCGGCGGCCTGATCATCGGCACGCTGGTCCCGGGAGCGCTGCTGGTCATCCTCGGCATCGCCTTCCTGGGCCAGGGCAACGAGTCCGCCGCCCCGATGACCGCCGACCACCTGCTGCCCGCCTGGGCCGGGTTGTCCAGCCTGGTGCTCATCGTCAACAACTTCCTGTCGTACTCCGGCATGGAGATGAACGCCGTGCACGTGTCCTCGCTGCGCCGGCCGGGCCGCGAGTTCCCCCGGGCGATGTTCCTGGCCATGGGTCTCGTGCTGCTCATCTTCATCCTGCCCGCGCTGGCCATCAGCTGGATCGTGCCGGCCGACGAGCTCTCCCTGACCGCCGGCGTCATGCAGGCGTTCGACGCGGTGTTCGCCGCGTTCGACTCGCAGTGGCTGACGCCGATCCTCGGCGTCATGCTGGTCGTCGCGTCGCTCGGCGGCATGCTCACCTGGCTGGCCGGCCCGTCCAAGGGCCTGCTGCTGATCTCGCGCCAGGAGGGCTACCTGCCGCCGGTCCTGCAACGGCTGAACAAGCACGGGGTGCAGCAGAACATCCTGGTCGCCCAGGGACTGGTCACCACGGTGATCGCGCTGGCCTACGCGTTCATCCCGGACGTCTCCAGCGCGTACTGGATCTTCTCCGTGATCACCACGCAGGTCTACCTGATCATGTACCTGCTGATGTTCGTCGCCGCCGTCCGGCTGCGCCGCAGCCGGCCCGACCACCCGCGCGGCTACCGTGCCCCGATGCTCACCGCGCTCTGCGGTGTCGGCTTCGCCGCCTCGCTGGCCGCCCTGCTGATCGGCTTCGTCCCGCCGTCCCAGTTCGGTTCCAGCAACGTCGGGGTCTATCTGCTCATCGTCGCCGGCGGCGCGCTCGGTCTCGGGCTGCTGGTGCCGTTCCTGTTCTACAAGCTGCGCAAGCCGTCCTGGAAGACAGCCGACCCGGAAGAGGTGCCGGTCGCATGAGCGTCTCAGTCGCCCACACCAGCCACAAGGTCACCTATCTCGTGCTCGGCATCATCTTCCTGCTGCTCACCGGCGTGGCGATGGTCGCTTTCCTCAGCGCGCGCGAGGACAACCAGGCCCAGGACAAGGCGGCGCAGCTCAGCTCCGAACTGGCCGCCGCGGGCCTGCGGGTACCGGACACCGACCGGATCGCCCAGGTGCTCGGCGACGACGGCGGCGCGGTCTGCGCCGATCCGGACAACGCGCTGCGCCGGGGCGTGCTCTACGGCATGCTCACCAACGGCGCGGCCGGGCCCGGCCAGCGTCCGGTGATCGCCGACAACAACGCCATGCGGGGCCAGCTGGCCATCATCAAGGTCTACTGCCCGCGCTACCTCGAACGGTTCCAGCGGGTCGTCGACGACCTCAAGACCGCGGAGGTGGCGGGATGAACGCCCGGGAGCTGCGTGACCGCGTCGACGCACTGATGGGCCGGGCCCGCGCCGACCTCGCCGCCCTGGTGGCCATCCCGTCGGTGGCCGACCCCCGGCAGTATCCGCCCGAGAAGTGCGACCGGGCCGCGCAATGGGTGGTGGACCGCTTCGCCGAGGCCGGCTTCGACGGTCTGGGCCTGCGCCGGACCAGCGACGGCAGCAACGCCGTCTACGGTGAACGCCGGGTGGCCGATCCCGGCGCGCCGACCGTGCTGCTGTACGCCCACTACGACGTGCAGCCACCGCTGGACGACGAGGCCTGGCGTACGCCGCCGTTCGACCTCACCGAGGTGAACGGCCGCTGGTACGGCCGCGGCACCGCCGACTGCAAGGGCAACATCATCATGCACCTCACCGCCCTGCGGGCCCTGCGCGGCGAGATACCGGTCAACCTGAAACTGATCGTGGAGGGCTCCGAGGAACAGGGCACCGGTGGGCTCGAGGACTTCGTGACCCGCCACGCCGACCTGCTGCGGGCCGACGCCATCCTGGTCTGCGACACCGGCAACGCCGCGGTCGGCGTACCGGCGGCCACGGTCAGCCTGCGCGGCATGGTCAACCTCGTGGTCGGCGTCGAGGCCCTCTCCTCCGAGGTGCACTCGGGCATGTTCGGCGGAGCCGCACCCGACGCCCTGGCCGCCCTCATCCACATCCTCGCCACCCTGCGCGACGACACCGGCAACACCACGGTCACCGGCCTGGACAACACCCAGACCTGGACCGGCGAGGACTATCCGGCCGACCGGTTCCGGGCCGACGCCGGGATGCTCGACGGGGCGTACCTGCTCGGCGACGGCACCGTGGCCGACATGATCTGGGCCCGCCCCGCCGTCACCGTCCTCGGCATCGACTGCCCGCCGGTGGTCGGCTCGGCCGCGGCGATCCAGCCCCACGCCCGGGCCCGGCTCAACCTGCGGGTGCCGCCGGGCATGGACGCGGTCAAGGCGCACGAGGCCCTGGTCGGCCACCTGCACGCGGCGGCACCCTGGGGTGTCCACGTGAGCGTGGCGACGGAGGCTCTGGGCCAGCCGTTCGAGGCCCGGACCGGCGGTCCGGCCTACCGGGCGCTGGCCTCGGCCATGCGCGACGCGTACGGGCGGGAGATGACGTCCCTCGGGCAGGGCGGCTCGATCCCGCTGTGCAACGTCTTCGCCGACACCTACCCGGACAGCGAGATCATCCTGATGGGGGTGGAGGAGCCGCTGGCCCTGATCCACGCGCCGAACGAGAGTGTGCACCCGGACGAGATCGCCGCCCTGGCCACCGCCGAGGCGCTGTTCCTCCAGCGGTACCGGGGAAAGCAGCTCTAGCCGCGAAGGGAGCCGGCCGTGGAGATGGAGCACGGCCGGCTCGACAACCTCCAGCGGCGGTACGCACCGCTCGCCTTCTGCTACGCCGTCGTCCGCAAGTACCTGGACGACGGCGGCGCACGTGAGGCCGCACTCATCACCTACTACGGCTTCCTCAGCCTCTTCCCGGTCCTGCTGCTGGGCGCGGCCGTGGTGTCCCGGGTCTTCCTGGACTCCCCGGAGCTGCGCGCGGACGTGGTCGCCGCGATCGTGCCGCCGTCGTTGCGGGCCGACATGGCGGACTCGGTCGCGGTGCTGTCCCGGTCCCGGACGGCCCTGATCGCGGGGATGATCGGGCTGGCCTACTCCGGCACCGGAGTGGTCTTCTCGGCGTACCTCACGCTCAACCATCTCGCCGCCGTACCGTTCCGGGACCGGCGTGGCGCGGTGTCACGCATCCTGCGCGTGCTCACCGGGCTGGCGGCGATCCTGACCGGCGCGATCGCCGCCGGCGTGCTCACCGTGGCGATCACCTCGACGCCGTACGGGCTGTCCCGCGCCCTCGGGCTGGCCGCCTCGTGCCTGGTGTCCGGCGCGGTGCTCACCGCCCTCGCCCGGCTGCTGCTGGACCGGCCGGCGCCCCTGCGATCGCTGTGGCCGGCGGCCCTGACCGGAGCGGTGGCCGTCACCACGACACTCAACGTGGGCGCCGCGGTGCTGCCCCGGCTGGTCCGCGGCGCCGGTCTGGTCTACGGCGGATTCGCCACCGTCGCCGGCGTCTTCGCCCTGCTCTACTTCCTGAGCAACGCGCTCGTCCTGGCCGCCGAGGTGGCCGCGGTCCGGCACGGCCGGCTGTGGCCCCGGTCGTTCGGCGCCGGCCGTCCGACCACCGCCGACCGGCGCGCCCTGCGGCTGTTGACGCGCGAACAGGACCGGCTCCGGCTTCCCCCCGGCGACAGCCGGGGCGGCGGGTTCACCCCGGCCGGATGAGGACCCGGTACGCGGCGTCGAGCAATCTCGGATCATGCCGCGCACCTTCGTCCGCCTCACCCACGCCACCGCGGAGGGCACCGCGTCCGGGATCTACGGCGTCATCGTGTGCGCCGCGATGCTGGTCACCTCGCACGCCGAGCGGGCCTGGCAGGAGGTCCTGGCCGTGCTGGCCACCCTCATCATCTACTGGGCCGCCGAACGGTACGCCCGGATCCTGGCCGAACGCATCCACGAGGGGCACCGGCCCACCTGGCAGACCGTACGGCAGCAGCTGACCAGCGGCTGGGAGATGGTGACCGCCTCGGCTCTGCCGCTGCTCGTCCTGGTGCTGATGCGACTGGCCGGTGTCGGCCTGGCGACGGCGGAGTTCGCCGCGCTGGGGTGCACCACGGCGCTGCTGTGCGTGGCCGGCTGGCGGATGGGCACCGCGGGCCGGCTCACGACGGTGGAACGGCTGGTCTCGACGATGATCGCCGGAGGGTTCGGCGCGGCGATGATCCTGCTCAAGACTCTGTTGCACTGAGCGGGCCGGGCTCGGCCGGAGCCGTACGGCAGCCGGTCTTCTCCAGCCAGGTGCACAGCCACCGGTGCACGGCGTCGGCCCCGACGAGCTCCGCCGGGACTGTCCACTCCCGAGGGTGGACCAGCACGGGACGGCTCTGCCCGCCGCCGAGTCCGCCGTGGCAGCCGATCAGCTCCTCGAACGCGGCGACCTCCTCGGTCGCCGGTTCCCAGAGGCTGTTCACCACCAGATCACCGGTGTGCGCCAGGGCGTCGTGGCGGCGCAGGTCGTCGGCCGCGTGCGGGCCGAAGGAGGCGAGCGGGTCGAGGCCCTCGACGTGGTCGTCGCGCAGGCGCCGCCGGCCGTCGGGACCGAGCACCAGCGGTCCCCACCGCCAGGAGCGCACCAGCACGAAGCCGACGCCGGGGTGGGCGGTCAGTCCGGGCAGCAGCCTCGGGTGCATGCTCTCGATCTGCTCCATCGTCACCCGGCCGGGCAGCCGGGCCAGATAGATCAGCGCGAGGTTGCCGGAGGCCGCGACGACGATCTCGGGATGGGCGGGGTCCTCCTCCGGCGGCACCGGCCGGACCAGCCCGGCCTCGAGGACCCGGGCGCGGCCCTCCTGCTCGTTGTCGCGGGTGGCGAGCACCTCGTCCGCCGTGGTGAGCTGCCGCACCAGGTCCTCCAGCCGCAGCCCGTAGCGCTGGGCGAACGTCGCACCCTGGCTCTGCCCGTGGTCGGACAGCACGACCAGGTGGTACGGCCGGGGTGCGACCCCGGCCACCTCCTCCAGCATGGCCAGGACGTCGTCGATGCCCTCGAGCGAGGCGAGCGACTCCGGCCGGGCCGGGCCGGCGTGATGGGCGATCTCGTCGTAGTCGACGAAATCGCAGTAGATCGCCGGTGCCCCGCGCATGATCTGCTCGGCCAGCACGGCCAGGTTCAGGTGCCGCAACAGGACGTTGGTCGCGCCGCGCAGCAGCACGTACGCGCCGGTGCGGCGCATCCGCGGCTGCACGTGACGCAGCCGCTGCCGGCGGGCCTGGGCCAGCTCCTTGACGATCTCGCCCACGGTCAGCACCAGCGACCGGCTCAGGCCGAACGGGTCGAGCAGGTAGGTGCTGACCGAGCGGTCCGGCCGGTTCGCCCCGACCTTGCTCATGGTGAGCAGGGAGAGGGTGGCGTCCCCGGAGAAGACGTTGCTGACGCTCACCCCGCCGTCGGCCAGCAGGCCGTACCCGTCGGAGCAGCGGAACTCGACCAGCGCGCTGTCCCGTGGGCGGTTGGTCACGACCAGGCGACCGGTCTCCTTCTCGTACCACCGGAAGGCCGGCACCTGGTCGCTGGCGCCGTGCAGCAGGCCGGCCTGGCTGGCCGGGGTGGTCGCCGGCAGCTGCGCGTGCCATTCGCTCAGTGTGTGACTGCCCGAGCGCAGCCAGCGGCTCAGGGTCGGCAGGTTGCCCGCCTCGACGGCCCAGCGGGTGAGCGGTGCGGACAGGCCGTCGATCTGGATCATGACGACGCCGGGGGTCGCGGTGCGGGGTTCGGCGGGCCGGTAGCGCCGGTTGACGCGGAGCAGGTGGCGGGTCGTCGCCCCCGGCTGGCCGGCCGTCACCAGCCACAGGCCGACGCTGGTCAGCACGGCGCCGATCCAGGCGGCCCAGAACGCCGACCAGAAGCCGTCCACCTGGACCCCGGGAGTGAGCCACAGCGCGGTATAGACGAGCAGCGCCTGGCTCACCAGCCAGCCGGCGACCACACCGAGCCAGCCGGCCGCCGAGCAGAGCCGCACGAACAGCGGCCGCAGGACCGCGCCCAGCAGGCCGAGCACGATCGCGGCGAGCAGCACCGCCGCGGCGCTGTCCGCCGTGATGCCCGGCAGCACCCCGATGACCAGGGCGAGGGCGGCCCAGGCGAGGCCGACGACGGCCAGGGTGGACAGGACGGGGACCGGCCGGCGCCGGCGATCGGGTGGCGGCATGGGGTCAGTCTCGGTCGGTGCGGGCGCGCCCGGATCACCCGCCACGAATGGCGGCGAGCCGGTGGCAGCCGCTCAGAGCAGGCCCAGCTGTCGTGCGGCCACGACGGCCTCGCGGCGCCGGCCGGCTCCGAGCTTGCGATAGATCGAGCGCATGTGCGCCTTCACGGTGTTGACCGAGATGGTGAGGTTCTCGGCGATCTCCCCGGCGGTGAGCATCGTCGGGAGGTACTGGAGCACCTCCAGCTCGCGTTCGCTGAGCGGCAGGACCGCCGGCGGAACGACCGGCAGCTCGCCGGTGATCTCGGCCAGCACGGTCTCGCCGGCTGCGTTGCGCGGCTCGGCGAGCCACTGCTGCCGTCCGGCCAGGGCGAGCACCTTCGGCCCGTCGAGGTGCTGGAACGGCCGCCGGATGCGTTCGGGCTCGGCCAGGGTCAGCGCCCGCTGCAGGGCCTCGCCGGCCTGCCCGCCGTGGCCCTGTGCGTCCGCCGTCAGGGCGATGAGAACCCAGGCGCGCACGGCCGAGATCCGGTCGGCCCCCGCCCCGGCCAGGCCCAGCAGCGTCCCGGCCTCGGCGCTGCGCCGATCAGCGAGGCAGGCCCGGGCCAGGCACACCTGTTCCGCCGGGGACAGCCGGCGACCGTCGCCGTAGCGGGCCACGACCGCGTCCGGCCGGCCGGCCGCCAGGTCGATCTCGGACTCGGCCAGCTCGGTCAGTCCGGCCAGCAGCGGCGACACCAGTCCCGGCCGCGCCTCGGCCCATGCCTGACGCAGGGCGGTGCGGGCGCCGGCCAGGTCGCCCCGGTCGGTCAGCAGTCTGGCGTGGACGAGCGCGGCGACCACCGCGATCGCGGCTTCGGGGATCTCCCCGCTGATCTGCAGGGCCCGCCGCAGTTCCTCCTCCGCCTCGATGTCGCGGCCCCGTTCCGACTCGATCAGGGCCCGGGTCAGCCGGGCCGAGGCGGTGCCGGGGCGTAACTCGGTATCGATGCGGCGGGCGATGTCCATGGCGGCTGTCGCGTGCTCCTCCGCCTCGCGGACCGAGCCGCGGAAGTAGGCCAGCAGCCCCAGGTGACCGAGAATGCTCACCGCCACCAGCGGCAGGCCGGCGCTGCGGGCGTTGGCGGAGGCGGCCCACAGATAGCGGTCGGCGTGGTCGAGCCGGCCCATCCAGAGCATCGCCACCGCCTTGTTGGCCAGCGCCAGGGTGCGGTAGCGCACGAGGTCGCCACCGAGGTCCTCGGTCACGGTGGCGATGTCGTCGATCAGCCCGGTGGACATCTCCAGGAGCCGGGGCATGTCGCCCCGCCAGCGCACCAGCGTGGTCGACTCGATCAAGTTGACTGCCGCGTCGATCGCCTCGACCGGATGCGGCCCGACCGCCGCTCGCGCCGCTCGCGCCACACCGAGCGGCCGGGCCATCCCCGGCAGGTCGCCGCGGTGGTAGGCCAGGAGAGCCGCGCAGACGGCGATCTCGGCCGAGTCCGACAGCCGCTCCGGCGGGATCCGGTCGAGCAGCTCGACGAAGTCGGCGCTGTCGGCGGTGGCGAACAGCGGCAACCCCCGGCGCACGACCAGCTCGGCGACCAGCTGCCAGTCCGCGGCCGCCGCGGCGTGGGTGATCGCGGGCAGGGTGTCACCCGCGACCGCGTGCCATCGCGCGGTCAGCTGATGCAGCCGTGCCGCACTGTCGGGCTCGATCACCCGCAGCCGGTGCCGCAGCGCGGAGCGGAAGGTGCGGTGATAGCGGAACCAGTGGCCCGTGCCGACCGGTTCGACGAACACGTTCTCCCGCGCCAGCTGCTCCAGCATCCGCTGCCCGTCCTGCCGGCCGGTGAGGGCGTCGGCCAGCGCACCGCAGATCCGGTCGGGCACGCTGGTGTGCAGCAGGAAGCGCTGGTGCGCGTCCGGCTGGCCGCTCAGCACCTCGTCGACCAGGTAGGACTCGGCGGTCCGGTCGGGCCGCGATCGGCCGTCGACCTGGAGTCTGAGCCGAAGGCCGACCGGCCAGCCCTCGACCTGCCGCACCGTCGCGGCCAGTTGCTCGACCGGCATCCGGCGGTCCAGCCGGGTGAGCAGCTCGGTCGCCTCGTCCACCCGGAAGCCGAGATCGACGGCGCCGATCTCGGTGAGATGACCCGCGACGCGCAGCTGGTGCAGGGCCAGGCCCGTGGCGTGCCGGCCGGACAGCACGAAGCGGAGCCGGGCGGGAGCACGGCGCAGAAACCCGCCGAGCTCGTCGAGCACCTGCGGGCCGACCAGCTTGTGCACGTCGTCCAGCACCACGACGAGGGTCCGGCTCAGGCTCGCCGCCCCGATGCCGATCCACCGCTGGAAGCCCAGGTCGCCCGCGGCCGGCGGATTGCCGGGCAGGACCACCCCGGCCGTCGCCATCGCCCGGATGACGTCCGACCAGAACACGGCCGGGTCGTTGTGCGCGTCGTTCAGCGTGAGCCAGGCGATCGGGCCGGCGGGCGAGCGGGCAGTGCTCCACGAGGCGGCCAGGGCGGTCTTGCCCCAGCCGGCGCCGGCGGAGATCACGGTCGCGGTGCCGCGCACGCCCGCGTCGATCGCCTCGACGAGGCGGGGCCGCCAGATCAGCCCGGACGGCAGCCGGGGACGCGCCGTGTCGGCGCCGGTTCCTCGCAACGACGTCTCGTGGCCGGCCACTTCACGCATCCGCTCCCCCAGCCCTCGGGACCGCTCCTCGAACGACCCGCCGGTGCCACCTGTCAGTGTCGATCCGGCTGTGTGCCGCGGGGTCCGGGCGGCATCACCACAGGGCACCGAACCATCGGGGGAAACGCACGGTCCGGGTGGTAGTGGTGACAGAAAGTGAGAGTTGCACCTGGCACCTCCGCAACCGAAACATAGTTCCTCACCCCTGGCAAGGCCTCGGCCGGAAGTGCTCCGGCGCGGCGGTCGAGATCGGTGACGGTCGCAAACCCGCAGGTCGCCGTCCATGAGTCCGAAATGATCAGTGGACCCGAGTCCGCACAGCTCAGTGGTCCGGCACGCGTGCCTCCGCCCGGCGGCTACCGGGACCGCACCGGCCGCAGCGGAGGCAGCGGCCGATCACGACTCTGACCTGCTGCGAATCCCTGATGACCGATGGTGACCCCGGGCGTACCCGGCGGCGTCCCGGTCACCCGGCAACCCGCCGCCGGACAGCCGGCCCGTGTCCCCACCGCCGCGGTGACCGGGGCCGGCCTACGCCGGTTCACCGGTACGGGCCCGGGTACGGCCGCGTGACCGGCCGTACCGCCACCGGCACGATGGCGGACTTGCCGGTGCCGGCGATCAACGACCCGATGGCCACGCCCAGGACGAAGTTGAGCCCGGCGCTGTACATCCGCGCGCCCAGGCTGGCGTCGGTGACGAACGGCGCCAGCATGGCCACCGCGGTGGCCAGCGCGATCACCCAGCCGAAGAACCGCATCGGTCGCGGTGTCGTCAGCAGCAGCACATGCAGGAGCCCGGCGGCGGCGAGCGCGGCGACCGCCGCACCGAGCGCGTACCACCCGGTGGAGGCGTCACCCCACGTTCCCTGCCCCTTGGGCGCCAGCACGTCGATGCCGAACAGGCCCCGGCCCAGCAGGATCCCCGCGATCGCGATCAGCGCGGCCACCGCCGCTGTGGCGGCCCCGCCGGCCCAGAGCTTGCCCGCGTTGACGGTGGGACTGGGCCGGGGATCGATCGGTGCATTCATACCCGTCATCGGTTCCTCCTGGGCTAGCGCACGATGCCGCTTCGAGGATCGCCGCGCGGGCCGTCCCGGTCGTCATCCGGCATGGGTGAGATGCGCACCGCTGACCGGCGCGGCCGGTAACGTGAAGGTTTAACTGTTGCGATCGAAGGGAACACGCCGCCAAGTCGGCACGGTGACGGCCTGAGGTGGTGGCCCGGTGACCAGAGTCCCCTCACAACTGCTCGAATCGGTGCATTGCGCGTCCACGACCAAGCTCACAGCGGCGGAAGCAGCCGAGCTACGCGTCGTCTCCGCGGACATTCCGGCGCTGGGCGCCGCGCTGCCCTGCGAGATCACGGCCGGACACGACGGCAGCCACATCGCTCTCGCGACCCTGTCCGAAGGGGATCAGCTGTGGTGGTGGCTCTGCTGGGCCAGCCAGGCGCGGGAGCTCCGCCAGATCGACCTCTGCGCCGGCCGGGATCTGGACGACCCCTATCTGGACGAGTGCCTGCTGCCCGAGGGCCACCCCGGGCCCCACAGCTACGAAATGCACGGCGGCTGACGGCCGGCGGCCGCGGGCGATTCTTCGTCCTCCCGGGATGAGGCCCGGCACCGGCCTGCGCGTTGCACTGGGACCAAGCATCACCACGTCCCGGGAGGGCAGTTCCGTGTTCGACGACAACGGGTCGTTTCTGCTGGCCACACTGGAGTTCTTCATCTTCTTCGCCTGGTTCATGGGCTTGTTCTGGGTCTTCGGCGACCTGTTCCGCAGCAAGGACCTCGGCGGCGTGGCCAAGACCGTCTGGTCACTGTTCCTCATCATCCTGCCGATCCTCGGCATGCTGGTCTACCTGATCGCACGCGGCAGCGGCATGAACGAGCGAGCCCTGGAGGCGCAGGCGGGCATGCAGCGCCGGCAGGACGACTACATCAGATCGGTGGCCGCGCCCGCCGGTGCGCGCACCGCCACCCAGCAGATCACCGAGGCCAAGGCGCTGCTCGACGCCGGGACGATCACCACCGATGAGTTCGAGCGGCTCAAGGCCGACGCGCTGGGGAAAACCCCGGTGGCCTGACCCGGCCACCACCGGACGAGCGGCCGGTGCCCCGGATGCCTCAGCCTCCGGACACCGCCACCCGAAGCCCCGGCCGTGAGCCTCCTGAGATGAGCTTGCGGCCGGGCTGCCTCCTGCTGTCCGCGCTTCTGCTGGCAGCGCTGCTCCCGGCCTGGATCACCCCGGCACCGGCCGTCGCCTTCGGCACGATCGACAGCGGCGGTCAGCACCGTGAGCACGAGCACATCACGCGCGCCGCGCTCGCGTGCACGAAGCGGGAACGAGCCTGCTTCCAGCCCGTGACCATGGACTACCTGGCCGGCCACGACCGCGAGTTCGGCGCGGTGGGCGCCCCCGACAGTGATGAGATGGCCGCCCCGGCCGCACACTGCGACGACGCCGACCACCTCGCCGGCAGCTATCCGCGTACCCGCGACACGGCGGTCGCCTCCTTGCGGAACTGTGTCGAGCACCTGCGCGCCCAGTTCCGGGAAGGCCTGGACAGCGCGAAGCACCTGCTCGACGACCGGGGCGAGGTGATCCCTCGGGAGGTCACGGTCACCCCGGAATGCAATCCGAGGGAACGTGACGAGACGCGCGTCAAGTGCCGGACCGTGGAGGCCTTCGGACGGGTGCTGCACGGGGCGCAGGACTTCTACGCGCACAGCAACTGGACGGACCGGGCCGACCCGTCCCGGCCGCTCGGCGCCGACAATCCACCGGGGCTGCACCGGCCCGGCCCCAGCCCGCTGCTCGACCTGCGCGGCTCGACCACCGCACAGCCACCGGCCGGGTTCACCACCGGTTGTTACGTGCTGCGGGACCAGGTGCCCGGGACCGGCGCATGCCAGTCGCGGGTCACCCACGCGGCGCTCAACAAGGACCGGGGCCGGATCGACCCGGTCGACGGCCGGGCCACCGAGCCGGGCACGCCGCGCGGCCGGATCGGTGACAACTTCGCGGACGCGGTGGGCGGCGCGATCGCCGAGAGCCGCCGGCAGTGGCGGGACTTCCGGGCCGAACTGACCACCCGGTACGGCGACGACCGCGGCGCGCGCATGATCTGCGCCCTGACCCACGACGACCCGGTCCACGACTGCGGCGCCCCGTACCGGAACCGGGTCGCCGTAGTCGTGCTCCTCACCGGGACCGTCCTCGCGGTCGTCGTCGTGCTGAGGCGGCGCTCGCGGGCGGTCAGCCGAGCAGCTCCCATTCGGCCAGCTGGGTCTCGGCGGCGCCGTGGTTGGCGGTGATCTGCAACCGGTAGCGGGGATAGGCGGCGGTGCCGGCGACGACGAAGGCGCGGGTCTGGCGCCGATCGCTGAAGTCCAGGTTGCTGCGGGTGTCGAGGGTGACCCAGGTCGTGCCGTCCGTCGATCCCTGCAACGTCCAGCTCTTCGGGTCCCGCTGTGGGCTGTCGTCGGCCGAGGTGAGGGTGTACTGCCGGACCGCCGCGGTGCCGGTGCCGGCGAAGCGGTACTCCAGGGTGGCGGTGTTCTGGAAGGTCAGCCACTTGGTCATCGAGGTGTCGTCGACCAGGCTCGCCCGGCCCTCGGTGGTGCCGTTCTCACCGCTGGCGGTGAGCGTCCCGCCGGTGGCCTTGTCGGCCAGCGGTCGCGGCTGTGCGCCGCCGGTCGTGATCGAGGCCGGGATGTCGTTCGTCCCGGTGCCCCAGGACGACGGGGACGGGCCCATGGTGAAGGTGAGGGTGCCGCCGGCGATCAGGTCGGCGTGGGTGAGGTAGTTCTTCGTGTACGCGACACCGTTGAGGGTGGCGCTCTGGATGTAGCGGTTGGTGTCGCTCACCCCGGGCGCGGTGACCGTGAACGTCTTGCCGTCCTCCAGCGTGACGGTCGCCCTGGGGTGCAACGGCGCGCCGATGGTGTAGTCGGTGCTGCCCATCCGGGCCGGGTAGAAGCCGAGGGCGCTGAAGATGTACCAGGCCGACATCTGACCGTTGTCCTCGTCGCCGAGGTAGCCGTTGCCGGTGCCGGCGCCCGAGTCGTACAGCTTGGTGAGCACGTCGCGGACGCGGGTCTGGGTCTTCGCCGGGGTGCCGGCGTAGTTGTACATGTAGAGCATGTGGTGGATGGGCTCGTTGGAGTGCGCGTACTGGCCCATGTTGGTGTCGTAGGCCTCGGTCATCTCGTGGATCGTGCCGCCGTAGCAGCCGGGCAGGAAGTCCCGGGACGCCGCGAAGACCGAGTCGATCTTGGCGGCGAGCTGGGCCCGGCCGCCGTACAGGTTGGCCATGCCCTGCGGGTCCTGCGGGGCCGGGGTGGCGTAGTGCCACGGTGCGCCCTCGGTGAACTCGCAGCCCCACTCGTTGGGTTTGAACGCCGAGTCGGCGGTCCGCCAGGCGCCCGACTTCTGCTTGCCGCGGTAGAAGCCGACCGACGAGGAGTACAGATTGGCGTAGTCCAGGGCCCGGTTCTGGAAGTAGTCGGCGTCCTCGGTGAAGCCCAGCGCCCGGCCGAGCTGCGCGATACCGAAGTTGTTGTTGGCGTCCTCCAGGGTCCAGGAGGCCGACTCCCCGCGAACGTCGGTCGGCACGTACCGCTTGAAGGTGGAGACCTCGACGCCCTTGCGGCCCCGGGAGCCCGAGCTGCTGTAGACGCTGGCGTTCTTGACCATCGAGGCGTACGCGGCCCGGTAGTCGAAGTTGCGCACCCCCTTGGCGTACGCGTCGGCGAAGGCCAGGTCCTGGTTGGTGCCGACCATGATGTCGATGTAGCCGGGGCCGGTCCAGCGCGGCGTCCAGCCCCCGTTCTTGTACGCGTTGACGACCCCGTCGAGCATCTCGCCGGTCCGCGTGGGGGTGAGCAGCGAGTACAGCGGCCACACCGCGCGGGCGGTGTCCCAGAAGCCGTTGTTGACGTACATCTGCCCGTCGTGCACCGCGTTGTCGTACGGGCTGTGGTACCTGCGGACCCCGCCGACCATCTCGGAGCGGTTGTTCGGATACATGAACGCGCGGTACAGGTTGGAGTAGAAGGTGACCATCCGATCGTCGGTCGCCCCCTCGATACGGGCCTTGCTGAGTGCCGTGTCCCAGATGGCGGCGGCTTCCTCCCGTACGGTGTCGAAGGTCTTGCCGCCGATCTCCTGGCTCAGGTTGCTCGCGGCCTGGGCCACGCTGATGAAGGAGGTCGCCATCTTCAGGTTGACCTTCTCCCCGGCCGTGGTCGCGAAGCGGATCCAGGTGGTCGCCCCCTGCCCACTGACGGTGCCGGAGGCGGCGATGGCCTTGTCGACGGCGCCGGAGAAGTACATCCGCTGACCCTTGTGGTCGACGTAGCCGGAGATGACCCGGGCCGCCGTGTCGACGGTGATCGAGCCGCCGGCACTGTCGACGGTGTCGAACAGGAGCACCGACTCTGCGGCGGACGGGTAGGTGAACCGCAGGGCGCCGGCATGGTCGGTCGGCGCGATCTCCGCGGTGATCCCGTACGTGTCGAGCTGGGTCTTGTAGTAATGCGCCCGGGCCACCTCGTTGCTGTGCTTGAAGGTCGACCTCCGCGCGTCCGGAGTGGACTTGACGCCCCCGGTCATCGGCATCACCTGCAGCTGGCCGTAGTCACCGATCCACGGGCTGGGCTCGTGACTGATGCCGAAGCCCTGCACGGTGCTGGCCTTGTACTCGTACAGCCAGCTGTCGCTGTTGCCGTTGGTGATCGGGGTCCAGAAGTTGAAGCCGTTCGGGACCGTCGCGCCGGGGAAGGTGTTGCCGCGCGAGTAGCTGCCGCTGGAGTTCGACCCGCGCCGGGTGTCGACCAGGTCGGAGAGCCGGCTCGGGGCGCCACCGGCCTGGATCGCGATGTCGTCGAAGTAGCCGCGGAAGGTGCCTGTGTTGAGCGGCTGGTCGTACGCGATCAGGATGCGGTCGACGGTCTTGCCGGCGACGTTGTCCCCGATCCGCGAGGTGACGAAGTTCCACTGGTCGAAGGCGAGGCCGGAGCCGTTGCCCTGGAAGGCCGGGTGCACCCGGACGCCGCGCTGGTCGACGGCGCCGGAGTCGCGCAGCGCGGTGCCGTCGGTGAAGACGAGATCGACCGCGACGTCGAGGTGCCCGCCGGACTGCGGATAGACCCAGTAGGACAGGGTGGTCGCCGCGGTGACCGGCAGGTCGACGTCGAAGACCCGGTTGTACGAGTACGACGAGGTCGTGCTGGTGTCGTTGCCCGAGTACATCAGCGCCGCCGAGCCGGTGTGCGCGGTCTCGGCGCGCGACGCGCTCTCCATGCCGGTGAGCCCGCAGCAGTAGCCGCCGATGCCGGCGCTGCTCTCGACGCTGTTCTGCCAGGTCGGCTGGGGATCGCCGGACTCGAACCCGGTGACGAAGTCGCCCGCAGCGGCCGCGGCCGGTAGCGCGGTGGCGACCACTCCGCCGGCGACCAACACCGCGGTGGTCAGACAGGCGAGGAATCTCTGCTTCATGACGGCGACCTGCATTCCACTCAGGCGGGAAGTCCTGCCCAAGATATTGACTCATTTAACTTCGTGTGACAACGATGTCACCATCTTTTTCCGCCGTTGATCCGGAGGCAACGCTCGTGGCATCGCGACTCCCCCGGCTGGCTGCCGCCGCCCTGCTGACCGCCGCCACGCTGATCGCCGGCGGCACCGCCGCCGAGGCCGCCGCCGAGCCGGTCGAGCTGGTGCGGCCGTTCGTCGGCACGCAGAACTTCGGCAACACCTTCCCCGGCGCCAGTGCTCCCTTCGGGATGGTGCAGGTCAGCCCGGACACCGGCGGCCAGGGCGGCTACGACTACCTGCAGAACTCCATCTACGGCTTCAGCCAGACCCACCTGTCCGGGGTCGGCTGCGGCGTCGCCGGCGAGCTGCCGATCATGCCGACCACCGGCGCCGTCAGCAGCGTCGACCCGAACGTCTACCGCTCGGCGTACAGCCACGCCGACGAGCAGGCCACGCCCGGCTACTACCGGGTCGGCCTGTCCAAGTACGGCGTGAACGCCGAGCTGACCGCCACGGCCCGCACCGGCTGGCAGAAGTACACCTTCCCGGCCACCGGCGCGGCCAACGTCCTGTTCAACACCGGCAAGGCCAACCAGAACGTCTTCGACTCCGAGATCCACGTCGTCGGCGACCGGACCGTCGAGGGCCGGGTCCGCGCCGGCAACTTCTGCGCCGGCAAGGACGACCACACCGTCTACTTCACCGCCAGCTTCGACCGGCCCTTCGGTTCCTACGGCACGTGGCGCGACTCGACCCGCAGCCAGGGCAGCCGGGACGCGGCCGGCGCGGGCGGCAACGGCGCCTGGGTCACCTTCGACGCCAACACCGACCGCGACGTCGTGGTGAAGGTCGGCCTGTCCTACACCGGAGTGGACGGCGCGCGGAAGAACCTCACCGCCGAGACCGGCAGCTCGTACGACTTCGCCGCGACCCGGACCGCCCTGCGCGCGGCCTGGGTGCAGCAGCTCGACGCCGTACGGATCGCGGGCGGAACCGCCGACCGGCAGAGCGCCTTCTACACCGCGCTGTACCACTCGCTGCTGCATCCCAACGTCGCCGGCGATGTCGACGGCCGGTACACGGGCTTCGACGACAAGGTGCACACGGCCAGCGGCTACACGCCGTACCAGAACTTCTCGCTGTGGGACACCTACCGGCCGCAGAACCAGCTGCTCGAGATGCTGACGCCGCAGGTCGCCCGGGACGTGGCGCTGTCGGTGGTGGCGATCGGGCGGGACGGTGGCTGGCTGCCGCGCTGGGCGCTGGCCAACAGCGAGACCAACATCATGACCGGTGACCCGGTCACCCCGTTCCTGGTCGAGGCCTGGTCCAAGGGTTTGCTGGCCGGGTACGAGCAGGAGGCGTACACCCTGCTGCGGACCAACGCGCTGGGACGGCCGCCGGCCGGCTCGCCGTACAACGGGCGCAGCGGCAACGGCTACTACAGCGACCGCGGCTACGTCCCGTCCGGGCTGACGGTGGGCACGGACTGCGCCCACCAGGGCGGCGACAACGACTGCGTCCATCCGGCCTCGGCCACCCTGGAGTACGCCGCCGCCGACGCCTCGCTGGCGTTGATGGCCACCGCGCTGGGCCGCACCGACGACGCCCGGACGCTCGCCTCCCGCGGGCAGTGGTACCACAACCTGTGGGACGCCTCGATCAAGCACTTCCGGCCGCGCACCACCTCGGGCGCGTGGGTCACGCCGTACAACCCGGTCGACGCCGGGCACCAGTTCCACGAGGGCGGGGCGTACCAGTACCAGTGGCTGGTGCCGCAGGACCCGGCCGGGCTGGTGTCGCTGATGGGTGGGCGGACGGCCACCGAGAAGCGGCTGGACGACTTCTTCGCGTACCCGAGACTGCTGAACGACCCGGCCGGGACCGCGCGTACGGACTGGATCACCGCGCCGTACGACTACTACGGCAAGGCGACGTACAACCCGAACAACGAACCGGATCTGCTGGCCCCGTACCTGTATCACTGGGCCGGCGCCCCGGCCAAGACCGCCACCGTGGTCCGCGCCGCGATGACGCTGTTCACCACCGGCCCCGACGGCATGACCGGCAACGACGACCTGGGCACGATGAGCGCCTGGTACGTCTTCTCGTCCCTGGGCCTCTACCCGACCATGAGCGGCGCGAACTTCCTGACCGTGAGCAGCCCCCAGTTCCCGTCGGCGACCGTGCGGATCGGCAGCCACACCGACCAGGGCGGCACCCTGACGATCACCGCGCCGGACGTCAGCGACACCCGCCGCTACATCCAGTCCGTCCAGGTCAACGGCCGCGCGCAGAACGCGAACTGGCTCACCTGGGCGACCGTCGCCCGCGGCGGCACCATCGCCCACACCGTCGGCACCGCGGCGTCGAGCTGGGGCACAGCCGCGTCCGACCAGCCGCCGTCGGTGAACAGCCCGGCATGCCTGCTGACATCCGGCACCCAGTGCGGCATCGACGTCACCGCGGCCCGCAACACGGACGGCACCGCCACCACCGCGGCAACCGGCGAGGGCAACTTCGACGGCGGCGGCTGGAGCTACGACGCCGCCCTGCTGCCGGCGGCCGGCCCGGTGAGCTGGGCCGGCGTGACCTACAGCGCGCCGCCGCCCGGCGGGACGGCCAAGAACTTCGTCGCGGCCGGCCGGCAGACCCTGCCGCTGCCCGCGCTGCGGCGCAGCACCCTGCGGCTGGTCGTCGCGGCGAACCACGGCCCGGTGCCCGGCACGGTGACCGTCCGCTATGCCGACGGCAGCAGCGCCGCGACCACCGTGACGGTCCCGGACTGGTGCGCCACCGGCTCGGCCGTGCTGGCCATGCCGCACCGGATCAAGGCCGGGCAGGGCACCGACGGACCGGCGGTCAACCTGTTCGGGGTCGCTGTGGCCGTCGACCCGGGCAAGGAACTGCGGTCGGTCACCCTGCCCGACGACACCCGGATCAAGCTGTACGCCCTCACGGTCCAATGACCCGTACCGCACAGGAAGGCCGGGCTATGCGAACGAGTGCAAGGCGACTGGGAGCGGCCGCGATCGGGCTCGCTCTGGCCGCGGGGCTGACGATCAGCGGCGGCACCCCGGCGCACGCCGAGTCGAACGGCGGCGTACGCGTCATGCCGCTCGGCGATTCCATCACGGACGGATACAACGTGCCCGGCGGTTACCGCACCGGCCTGTGGCAGCAGGCGGCCGGCGCCGGCCTGGCCGTCGACTTCGTCGGCTCCGCGGTCAACGGACCGGCGAACCTCGGAGACCACGACCACGAGGGCCATTCCGGCTGGCGCATCGACGAGCTCGACGCGAACATCACCGGCTGGCTGCGCACCGCGAACCCGCGGACGATCCTGCTGCACATCGGCACCAACGACATCGGGCAGAACCGCGATGTCGCCAACGCGCCGGCCCGGCTGTCCACGCTCATCGACCACATCCGGGTGCTGGCGCCCAACGTCGAGCTCTTCGTCGCTCAGATCGTCCCGACCAGCAACGCCTCCAACGAGGCCAAGACCCAGGTCTTCAACGCGGCCCTGCCCGGCATCGTCGCGCGGAAGGGCCCGATGACCCACCTGGTCGACCTGCACTCCGCCCTCACCACGGCGGATCTGGCCGACGGGGTGCACCCCAACGCCGGCGGCTACGACAAGATGGCGGCCCGCTGGTTCACCGCGCTGCGGTCCGTGCCGCGCAGCCTGAGCCCCCTCACGACGCCTCCGACGGGTTCGGTGGCGCTGCTGAGCAACCCGCAATCGGCCCGTTGCCTGGACATCTCCTCATCGTCCGGCGCCGACGGCTCGCAGGCGCACCTTTGGGACTGTCACGGCCAGGCCAACCAGCAGTGGACCCGGACCGCCGCCGGCGAGCTCCGCATCTTCGGCGACCGCTGCCTGGACATCAACGCCAGGGGCACCGCGAACGGCACGAAGGTGCAGAGCTGGACCTGCAACGGCACCCCGGCCCAGAAATTCACCGTCAACCCCGACGGCACCATCGTCGTCACCGCCTCGGGCAAGTGTCTCGACGTCAGCGGCGGCGGCACCGCCAACGGCACGCTGGTCCAGCTCTGGGAATGCAACGGGACCGGCGCCCAGCGCTGGGCGGTGCGCTGAGCCTGCCCCTCGTCGTCCGGGCCGCTGATCGACCTCACGGCGGCCGGCGATCAACTCTCGCCGCGGTCGCCGGTCGATAGGATCGGTCGATGACCGTGCCGCAGGAGATCCGCCGGAGCAAGTACGTCAGCCTGACGACCTACCGCAAGGACGGCACCCCGGTGGCCACGCCCGTCTGGCACGTGCCGGACGGCGACGATCTGGTCATCGTGTCCGAGGCCGAGGCGTGGAAGGTCAAGCGGATCCGCCGCAACCCCGACGTCGTCGTCACGGTCTGCAATCTCCGCGGCAAGGTCGAGCCGGGCGCCCCGAGCGCCACCGGCACGGCCCGGCTGCTCGACGAGGCCGGTACGGCCGCCGCCCGCGACCTGCTCGGCCGGCGGTACGTCACCTCCCGGCTCGGCAATGGGGTCGCCAAGTTGCTGCGGTTGCGCCGCCCACCGATGATCGGCATCGCCGTCCGGCTCTGACCCCACGCGGACCCCACAGCACGGCGCGGATGCGCCACGTCGTCTGCCCGGTCCTCAGTCGCTGACATGGGCGGTGTGGTCGAGCCAGTGCTCGACCAGGCCGGCATCGCCGTCGATGCTGATGCCATTGGCCGCGCGGCCGGTGAGCGGGAGTCGCCGGGTCAACGTCAGCAGCAACGATCCGGCCGGGCCGGTCACCGTCACCTCGGCCGGCCGGGTGCCCGGCTGCCACGTCGCCCCGTCCGGCCGCCGTTCGACGGACCAGGCGCCCGCGCCGCCCGCGAGGTCGGTGGCCACCCATTGCAGGGTCTGCCCGGTGCCCCGGACGGCGTGGGCGGACCCGGACCGCAGCATCTCCCACGTCGGGGAGGTGAGCATCGCGAAGTGGTTGCTGATCAGCGGAGCCGCGATGTCGGCACCGATGTCCACCGGCCGGCCCGCCGCGTGCTCCGCGTCGAAGCCGTGGACGACTGTCTCGTTGAGGACGCTGGCCAGCCAGAAGCGCGTACCGGACCGCTCGTCGCCCGAGGCGTTGAACACCGGCGCGTCCAGCGCGTCGTCGGCGCACGCGCTCGCCACCCGCCGCGCCGATGCGGACAGCCACGCCGGCCACTCGCGCGGGTCGGCCGGGAGCACGGCCATCTCCGTGGGCAGCTGGGCCGGGTCCGTGATGCGCCGTTCGATGATCTCCGCGACCCAGTGCTGGGTCTGGCCCACGTGCTCGACCAGGGCGGCGACGGTCCAGCCGGGGGTCGTCGGCACGGCCGTGTCAGGGCCGGCCGCGGCGGCCGCGTCGGCCAGGCGTGCGGTGTGCGCGACGATCGCGCGCCGGGCGCGATCGGGGTTGAGCTCGATCATGGGATCGTCCTCTCCGAGGTTCCGTTGCACTGTCGACTCGGCGGCCCCGTCGAACTAATCGGTGATCGGCGGAATTTCGGTAGTCTGCCTTGTGCGCCGCGCACGTCCGGAGTGGCTCGTGGCCGCCGCGCTGCCCGTGCTGCTGGTGCTGACCAGCTCCCGGTACGGCTGGCACCGCGACGAGCTGTACTTCGTCGTCGCCGGGCAGCATCCCGCGTGGGGTTATCCCGACCAGCCGGTGCTCACGCCGCTGCTGTCGGCCGGGCTGTACCGGCTCGGCGACGGCTCCCTGGTCGTCGTCCGGCTGGCCTCGGCACTAGCGTCGGCCGCGACCGTGGTGCTGGTCGGCGTGATCGCGGGCCTGCTCGGCGGTTCCGGGCGGGCCCGGCTGCTGGCCTCGGGCATGTGGGCCGTCGGCACGGTCGCGCTGGTCACCGGTCATCTGGTCAGCACGGCCACGTTCGACGTGATGTTCACCGCGGGCGTGATCGCGTGCCTGCTGAGGGCGTTGACGAGCGGTCGGCCCGGCTGGCTGCCGGTGGCCGGCGCGGTGCTGGCCGCCGGGCTGCTGAACAAGCTGGTGATCGGCATCGTCGTCGGCCTGATCTGCGCGACGCTGGCGCTGGTGGGCCCGCGGCGGCTGTTGTTCACGTGGCCGGCCCTGGCCGGTGGGGTGCTAGCGGCGCTGGGTGCGGCGCCGTACCTGCTCTGGCAGTCGGCTCACGGCTGGCCGCAATCGCAGGTGGCGGCGTCCATCGCCGGTGAGGGCAACCGGGTCGCGGTGATCCCGATCCAGCTCGTGCTGGTGTCGATCTTCCTGACGCCGTTCCTGCTCGCGGGTCTCGTGCGCCTGCTGCGGCCCGGGCCCGCCCGGGCTTTCGGGTACGCGTACCTGGCACTGCTCGTGCTGATCCTCGCCACCGGCGGCAAGGGCTACTACGCGGCCGGACTGCTGCCGGTGATCGTGGCCTCCGCGGGGCTCGCCACCGACCGCTGGCTCGCCCGGGGCCGACGGCGGCTCCGGATCGCCCTGGTCAGGGCCGCGGCCGGGGTGTCACTGGCGCTCAACGCGATCAACGCGCTGGCCCTCACCCCGGTCGCCCAGCTGCAGGAGAGCGGCATCAACGACCTCAACCCGGAAGCGGGCGAGCAGGTCGGCTGGCCGCAGTTCCAGGACGCGGTCCGGGCCGCGGAGCGGACTCTGCCCCCGGACCGGCGGACCGGGGCGCTGGTGTTCGCCTCGAACTACGCCGAGGCGAGCGCGGTGCGGCTGGGCCGCGGCCTGCCGCCGGCCTACAGCGGGCACAACGCGTACGCGTTCTGGCCGCCGCCCGCCTCGGCCACCGGCCCGGTGATCCTGACCGGCTTCTCCCCCGGCGACGCGACCAGCCGGCTCTTCGCGGGCTGCCGGCCGGCGGGCCGGGTGGACAACGGGTACGGGCTGGCCAACGACGAGCAGGGCGCGCCGCTGCAGGTGTGCGACGGCCCGGCCGGCAGCTGGGCCGCCGTCTGGCCGTCGCTCGTCCACTACGACTAGCGACTCGTACCGGCCGCTGCCGGGAAGGCGCAGCGGGTGAGCTCCTCGGAGATCTCCCAGATGCGGCGGGCGTCGTCCTCGCTGCGCAGCCGCGAGTAGAGGTCCTGCTCGGCGGGCGCGCCGCCCAGGTGACCGAAACCGCTGGGCCCGTAGAACCGGCCGCCGGCGTCCGGGGTCGTCGCGGCCAGCAGGGCCGGCAGCGGAGCCGTCGCCAGATCGCCGACGATGAGGCCACGGGCGGACAGGGCCCGGATGATCCGGACGCCGGCCGTGTCGCGGGCCCGGCCGAGCTCGGGGCGGGCGGCCAGCAGGCTGGTGGGCGCGATCCCCGGGTGGGCCAGGTTGCTGGAGATGCCCCAGCCCGCGGCCCGGCTGCGCCGGTCCAGCTCGAGCCCGAACAAGCCGAAGGCGATCTTCGACTGGCTGTACGCGCGCCCGCCGCTGTACGACCGCTCCCAGTTCAGATCGTCCCAGTTGATGGCATTCTGGTTCGCGGCGATGCTGATCTGGGAGGTGACCCGCGCGCGGCCGGCGCGCAGCTGGGGCAGCAGGTGCGAGACGAGTGCGAAGTGGCCCAGGTGGTTGCTGCCGAACTGGAGCTCGAACCCGTCGGCGGTGCGCTGCCGGTCGGGCGGGGTCATGACGCCGGCGTTGTTGATCAGGAGGTGGATCGGGCGGTCCTCGCCGCGCAGCGTGGCGCCCAGCGCGGCGACCGAGTCCAGCGATGACAGGTCGAGGTCCCGCAGGGAGACCGTGGCCCGTGGGTGCTGCTGCCGGATCCGGGCGACGGCCGCGTCGCCCTTGCTCCGGTTGCGCACGGGCAGGACGACCTCGGCCCCGGCCCCGGCCAGCCGCGTGGCGAGGCCGAGACCGACGCCGTCGCTCGCCCCGGTGACGACGGCGAGCTTTCCGGAGAGGTCGGGAAGGGCGATGGGCGCTTGGGTACGTGACATGACTTCAGAATGCGGATCCGGCGCCGGCGTATCCACGGTCTGTCAGTCCGAGGCTGGGGCCGGCCGATGAGCGCTATAACGAAGAGGATCGCCGGCCCGGGAGGAACCCATGATCGATCGGGCGGGACTCGCCGAGTTCCTGCGCCGCCGCCGTGAGTCGTTGCAGCCCGAGGACGTCGGCCTGCCCCGCGGGCAGCGGCGCCGCACCAGCGGTCTGCGCCGCGAGGAGGTCGCCGCGCTCTGCCACCTCTCCACCGACTACTACAGCCGGCTGGAACGCGAGCGCGGGCCGCACCCGTCCGAGCGCCTGATCGCCGCGATCGCGCAGGGCCTGCACCTGTCCCGGGAGGAACGGGACCACCTGTTCCGGCTGGCCGGGCACCACCCGCCGACGACCGGCCCGAGCAGCGAACACATCAGCCCCGGCATGCTGCGCATCTTCGACCGGCTCACCGACACCCCGGCCGAGATCGTCACCGAACTCGGCGAGACGCTGCGGCAGAACCCGCTCGGTGTGGCGCTCACCGGCGACCTGACCCGCTACCGCGGTCCGGCCCGCAGCATCGGCTACCGGTGGTTCACCGATCCGGCCTACCGCACGCGCTACCACCCCGACGACCACGACCTGCATGCGCGGGTCTTCGCCTCGGGCCTGCGCAAGGTGGTCACCGTACGGGGGCCGCAGTCGTGGGCCGCGCACCTGCAACGCCTGCTGCTCGAACGCAGCGAGGAGTTCCGCACCGTGTGGTCCGACCACGAGATCGGCGTCGGGTATCAGCACGTCAAGCGCTTCGAGCACCCCGCGGTCGGCTCCCTCGAAGTCCTCTGTCAGGCGCTGCTGGACCCCGAGCAGTCGCATTCCCTGCTGGTCTACACCGCCGTGCCGGGCAGCGAGAGCTACGACAAGCTCCAGCTGCTGTCGGTCATCGGCCAGCTGAGCGGGCAGCCCGAGCCCGGGCGGACACGCTAGCGTCGAGCTACGCAGAGACATTGCTCTATCGCTCGGGGAGGTCAGATGAACATTCGCAGGCGGACTTCAACCGCCGCGGCCGGCGCACTGATCACGATTGCGGCTCTCGCGGTAACCAGCCCGGCCACCGCTGCCCCGCCGTCGCAGGCGCCGGTCCAGGCGCCCGCCCCGGGAGGCGTCACCCACGAGGAGAACCCCCGGGTTCCCGAGGGTGCGGTGTGGACGGAGGCCTACTTCCCGTCCGCGGACCGCAGCGGCGTCGAGCTCCACGCCGACGTCCTGCGGCCGGCCGGCCTGCCGGCCCACGCCCGGACCCCGGTGATCCTGGCCGTCGGCCCCTACTTCAGCCACGCGGGCCAGACCGGGCCACAGGGCTGGGACCGGACCGGTCCCTCCAACCGGTTCGAGGACTTCACCAGCGGTACGGACCTGTTCGACCGCGGCTACACGTACGTGATGGTCGACCTGCGCGGCTTCGGCGGCAGCACCGGCTGCCTCGACTGGGTCGGCCCCGGTGAGCAGGCCGACGTCAAGGCCGCGATCCAGTGGGCGGCCGCCCAGCGGTGGTCGACCGGCAAGGTCGGCATGTACGGCAAGTCGTACGACGCGGTGACCGGCCTGGTCGGCAACAACCTGCGACTCGGCGCGCTGAAGGCCGTGGTCGCCCAGGAACCGGTGTGGAACATGTACAACTACCTGTTCAGCAACGGTGTCCCCCGGCCCAACGTGACCGCCACGCCGGACGCCTACAACAGCATCGCCACGATCGAGCCGCTGCCCGACGACACCGAGCGCTACCAGGCCAACGCCGCCTACGAGAGCGCCCACCCCGAGTGCCTGGCCGACAACCTCACGAACAACGACAACCCCGACCTCGGCTCGCGGTACTGGCGCGCCCGCAACCTCGCGGCGCAGGCCAAGGGCACGAGCACCCCGCTGTTCGTCACCCAGGGCTTCATCGAGAACAACACCAAGCCGGAGGACATGCAGGAGTACCTCGACAACCACCGCGGCGTGGAGCGGGGCTGGCTGGGGCAGTGGGAGCACGTCCGCGGCAACGAGACCAACGAGCAGGGGCAGCTGCTGCAGGGCCGCGCCGGCTTCTTCGCCGAGGTCATGCGCTTCTACGACCGCTACCTGAAGGGCATCAGGCCGGCGGTCCAGGACCCCGCGTACGCCATCGAGGACAACACCGGCGCGTGGCGGGCCCAGCCGACCTGGCCGGCCCTGACGTCGTACACCGCGGCGCGCCTGTCCGACGGGCAGTACGTCGACGACGGCGTCGCCTCGACACTGGCCGCACCGGCCGCTCCCACCGGCCGGCAGTGGGACATGGAACACGCCACGGACCCGGCCCCGCCCGCCACGAGGAGCCTCGCGCCGATGCCGGCGGCCGCGGACGCCCACGGCTACTTCAGCTGGTCCACGCCGGTCAGGTCCCGGGTGCGGATCACCGCCACACCGCGGATCACGCTGCATGCCGGTGCGCCGGGCAACGTCATGGTGCGGCTGTGGGACGTCGCCCCGGACGGGACCGCGGTGATGTTCGACGAGAACGTCTCGCTGATCGCACGGGCCGGCCGGGTGGCGTTCGACCTGAAATCCACCGACTGGACCTTGGCGGCTGGTCACCAGCTGGGCGTCCAGATCGCAACGATCGGCAGCGGAAGCTGGCTCGACACGCCGTCCGGCAACACGATCCGGATCAGCCGGGCCCGGCTGGGTCTGGCCCTGCAGAATCCCCGCTACGACGTACCGACCCAGGGCGACCGGTCCCCGTTCCTCGACACCTATCTGAGGCAGTACACCCGCACGCTCACCGGCGTGGGTGCGGGCACCTTCCCGCTCACCGTGCCCAACCGGCACTGAACGACCGTCGACCAGGAGAGTGTGGACCACCCGAGCCGTGACGGTCCCGGGTGGTCCACGCTCGACTGGGCGAGGCCCAGCGTGGTCGGCCCGCGCGAGCGGATCACCGGTGCGGCACAGCGGTCACGGTCGCAGGGACACCCAGGTCCCGTGATCGCGCCGGTGCAGCACCGAGGACAGTCCGGCCTCGTCGAATGCCGTCTCGAGGTCCGTCGCGCCTTCCGAGAAATGCGTCCAGCCGTCGTAGTGCGCCGGGATCACGATGCTTGCGCCCAGGACCGCGGCGGCCGCGGCGGTCCGGCGGCTGTCCAGCGTCAGGGGACGGCCACGGAACTTCGCCGGCACCCGGGCCGCGCCGGCGAAGAGCACGGCCACGTCGATGTCCGGTACGCGCCGGGAGATGTCGGCCACCGCCCGCAGCGACGCGTTGTCGCCACTGACGTAGATGACCGGCAGGCCGGCACCGGCCAGCACGAAGCCGCTGACCTCGCAGTTGACGTTGCCGTCGGCGTCACGCTCGCCGTCCTCGGGGCCGTGGACGGCCGGCACCGCCCGTACCGTCAGATCTCCGCCGCCGTCGGCGCGGGGCACCGCGTGCTCGGCCCAGGTGGGCAGCCCGACCGCGGGCGGCCCCAGCCGGCCGGCCGTCGCCGGGCCGGTCAGCACCAGGGGGGCCGCCGCCGCGACGGCCCGGCCCCGGTCGTCCAGGTTGTCCGGGTGCTGGTCGTGGCTGACCAGGACGAGGTCAACGGCGCCGAGCGCCGCCTCCGCCGCGGCGGGGCCGGCCACCTTGGTCAGATACCCGTGCGGACCCGGGGCGTCGAACGTCGGGTCCACGACGATCCGCAGACCCCCGACGTCGATGACCACGGTGGGACCGCCCAGGACCGTGGCGGCGCAGTCCTGCCGTGTGAGCACGCCTGTCATGATCAACCCCCTGCGGGCGTCCTCAGCCGAGAATCTTCAGCAGTCGTTCGGCCAGCGTGGCCGCCGAGTGCGGGTTCTGGCCGGTGAGCAGATTACGGTCCTCGACGATATACGGCTCCCAGACCGGGCCCCGGCTGAACTCGACGCCGACCTTGTCCTTCAGCTCGTCCTCGAGCAGCCATTGACACCGGGAGGCCAGGCCGACGGCCTCTTCCTCCTCGTTGGTGAAGCCGGTCACCCGGTAGCCCCGGAACGGCGACTCACCGTGGATGCGGGTGGCCAGCAGCGCGGCCGGGGCGTGGCACACGATGGCGAGCGGCATGCCCGAGGCCAGGGCCGCCGTGAGCAGCCGGCCCGCGTCGGCGTCGACGGCCAGGTCCTGCATCGGGCCGTGGCCGCCGGGCAGGTAGACCGCGTCGTAGTCCTCGAGGCGGGCGTCCGACAGCCGCAGCGGGCGCCGCATGACCTCGGCCGACCGGATGATCTCCTCCAGCTCCAGGGCTCCCTGCTCGCCACCGGCCATCGACGGCCGCAGGCTCATCATGTCGACGTTCGGCGTGGTGCCGCCGGGCGTCGCGACCACCACCTCGTGGCCCGCTTCGGTCAGCGCCCGGTACGGCATCGCGAACTCCTCGGCCCAGTATCCGGTCGCCCATCGGGTGCCGTCCTTCAGCACCAGGTACGTGGCTCCTGAGACCACGAAAAGCACCTTCGCCATCGCCCGTCCTCCTTCTGGTCCCTGCACTTGGCACCAGGGTCGCGCTCCTGGGTGCCGCATCGCGCCGGTGAGACCCCCGGGCCGCACCCTGGGGCCCGAGCCGGCTCACAACGGCCGTCCGTCGCCGGAAAAGCCGCGGCCGGGCGAGCCCTGACCTGCTGTTTCACCCACCGGCAGGGGAACGGCCGCACCCCCGGGCGTGGCGACCAGGGCTTCTCACGGGTGCGCAACGTACCCGGGCCTGGCGAGGGTGGTGGGACATCGACTTCTTCGTACGGGCCGACCGAAAGGCAGTGTGCGTGCCATGACCACGCTCGAACAGCAAGCCGGACAGGCGATCCGGCCGTTCACCGTCCACTTCCGCAAGGCAGCGCTGGACGACCTGCGCCGCCGCCTCGCGACCACCCGCTGGCCGACCCGGGAGCTCGTCGGTGACCGCTCCCAGGGGGTGCAACTGGCCACGATGCAGGCGCTGGGCCGGTACTGGGCAGGCCGGTACGACCTCGGGCGCGTGCAGGCCCGGCTCAACGCGCTACCCCAGTTCACCACCGAGATCGACGGTGTGGACCTCCACTTCGTACACGTCAGGTCGAGGCATCCGGGCGCGCTGCCGCTGATCATGACCCATGGCTGGCCCGGTTCGATCATCGAGATGATCGACTCGGTCGGTCCGCTGACCGACCCGACCGCGCACGGCGGCACCGCCGACGACGCGTTCCACCTGGTGCTGCCCTCGTTGCCGGGATACGGCTTCTCGGCCGAGCCGGCCGAGGTCGGCTGGGACCTGGTGCGCACCGCGCGGGCCTGGGCGGAGCTGATGCGCCGGCTCGGCTACGACCGCTACGTGGCGCAGGGCGGTGACGTCGGCGCCGGGGTCACCGACGCGATCGGCCGGCTGGGCCCGGAAGGACTGATCGGCATCCACACCAACCTGCTGGTGCCGGCCCTCAACGACCCGGCCGCACTGCCGGACGACACCGCGGAGGAACAGGCGGCGCTGGCCGCGATCAAGGTCTTCCAGACCACCGGCAACGGCTACTTCGTGGAGATGGCCACCCGGCCGGAGACCATCGGGTACGCCCTGCTGGACTCCCCGGCCGCGCTGGCCGCCTGGATGATCGACCACGACACCGACGCGTACTACAAGATCGCCGCGGCGTTCGCCGACGGCCGGCCCGCGGGCAACCTCACCCGTGACCACATCCTCGACAACGTCACGGCCTACTGGCTGACCGGCACCGGAGCGTCCACGGCCCGGTCGTACTGGGAGGCGTACGGGCCGGACGCGCCCGCCGCGGGCCGCCCACCGCTGCCGGACCCCCGCGTCCCCGTGGGCTTCAGCACGTTCCCCGGCGAGATCTGGCGGACGCCGCGCAGCTGGGCCGAGCAGTCCTACCCGACCCTCAACTACTTCGGACAGGCCGAACGGGGCGGCCACTTCGCCGCCTGGGAAGAGCCGGAACTGTTCGCCGACCAACTGCGGGCCGCCTTCCGGCCGCTGCGATAGCCGTCGACCGTACCTCGACCTTCACGAATCAAGGGGTGTAACGATGACTTCCCAACCCACTCGACGGCAGCTGCTGCAGGGCAGCCTCGCGGCCGGTCTCACCGTCGCCGCGTCCACCGCCCTCGGCCCCGCGCCGGCGAGCGCGGCCCCGTCCACCGGCCACCCGGGGATCCGCCCGTTCCGGGTCGCGATCCGGCGCGAGCGGGTGGCCGAGATGCGCCGCCGCGTCGCCGCGACCCGCTGGCCGTCCCGCGAGCTCGTCGCCGACCGTTCGCAGGGCGTGCAACTGGCGAGCGCCCAGGCGCTCGCCCGGTTCTGGGCGACCAGCTACGACTGGCGCCGGTTCGAGGCCAAACTCAACGCGTTCCCGCAGTTCAAGACCGAGATCGACGGCGTCGACATCCACTTCGTCCAGGTCCGCTCGCGCCACCGTGACGCCCTGCCGCTGGTGATGACCCACGGCTGGCCCGGCTCCGTCGTCGAACTGCTCGAGACCGTCGGCCCCCTCACCGATCCGACGGCGCACGGCGGCAGCGCGGCGGACGCGTTCCACCTGGTCCTGCCGTCGATCCCCGGCTACGGCTTCTCCGGCAAACCGGCCGAGCTCGGCTGGGACACCAACCGGACGGCCCGGGCCTGGGCGGAACTCATGCGCCGCCTCGGCTACACCGGCTACGTCGCCCAGGGCGGTGACGTCGGCGCCGCCGTCACCGACAACCTCGGCCGGCTGGCACCGCCGGGACTGCTCGGCATCCATCTGAATCTGCTGGTACCGGCGCTGGGCGGCACCGGCAACCTGCCGAAGAACACCGACGAGGAGAAGGCCGCGGCCGCCGCCCTGCAGACCTTCTCGACGTCCGGCCGCGGCTACCTGGTCGAGCAGTCGACCCGGCCGCAGACGATCGGCTACGCCCTGCTGGACTCCCCCGTCGCCCTGGCGGCCTGGATGCTCGATCACGACACCGACAGCTATCTCAAGATCTCCCGCGCCTTCCGCGGCGGCCCGCCGTCGGGCAACCTCACCCGCGAGCACGTCCTCGACAACGTCTCGGTCTACTGGCTGACCGGCACCGGCGAGTCGGCCGCCCGCGCGTACTGGGAGCGAGCGCAGACCTCCGGCCACCCTCAGGCGCCGGTGCCGGTCCCGGTCGCGTTCAGCGCCTTCCCGGGCGAGATCTTCCAGGCGCCGCGCAGCTGGGCCGAGGCGAGCTATCCGACGCTCCGGCACTACAGCAAGGCCACTCGGGGTGGGCACTTCGCGGCCTGGGAGGAGCCGCAGCTGTTCGTTGAGGAGCTGCGGGCGGCCTTCCGGTCCTTCCGCTGATCGGGAGCCGGCGACGCTGACGGCGGGCGCGTTGTAGCCGCCGTGGGCGTCGCCGCGCCCGCCTACCGTCCCCGGACGAGCCCGTCGACGATCTCCACGGTGGCTCGCCAGCCGGCGGCGTGGGGAGCGTGTGAGGTGGCGACCGAGCGCACGTCGAACGGGTTGTCCGGGGTCAGCGCGTCGGCCTCGGCGATCATCCGGTCCTGCAGGGCGATCGGGATGCACCGGTCGAGAGTGTGCCGGATGTACGTGCGCGGGATCCGGCCCCACGTGTCCCGGTGCCCGCGCGCGTCGTCGAGCGGCGCCTGCGCCGACTCGTCCGGGGACATCCCGGTGAGCATCGCCAGGAACTCGGCGTCGGTGGCCCCCGCGCACAGCGCCTGCTTGAGCTTGGCCAGCACGGCCGGGTCGGCGGTGCGGAAATTGGTGCGCGTCCCGCCGATCACGGCCGGGTCGGCGAGGGCCGCGTCGCCGAGGTCGAACAGCAGCGTGCCGGCCGCCTCCGGCGTGGCCAGGTAGTCGCCGACGCTGCGCAGGCCGACGCAGCAGAACGCCGAGCTGTAGACGAGCCGGTCGATCAGGTGCGGCACCTCGTTGCCGACCCGGCTGAGCGTGGCGCCACCCATGCTGCCGCCCCACAGCACGACCGGTCCGTTGCGGGCGGCCCGGCGGACCACGGCGACGGTCGCGCGGACGTAGTCGTCGAGGGTGATCCCGGCCATCGGCGACGGCTCGGTGGCCAGCGCGGCCAGGTTCTGCGGGGCCTGGTAGGCGCGGCGGAACTGACCGTCGCCGGGGTTGTGGCCGGGCAGCTGCACGCCCACCGTCCGGTGCCCGCGCAGGGTCAGCTCGGCGTCGCCGCCCGGGCCGCCGTTGGCCCCGGCCACGAGCACGACGGTGGTCACCCGGCGCGCCGCCGGGGGCTTGCTGAGGTGGGCCGCCGAGCCCAGGCCGGCCAATGCGACGGCGGCACCGATGGCGTTGCGGCGGGTCATCTGAGTCATGTCTCCATCGCACCGCCGCCGGCGCACCGGGCACCAGCTCAGAAAGCAGGCAGCCACACCTACTTTCGTAGGTTCGGCCGATGGGTACCGTCATCCAGGTGAAGACCGTCGATGTCGTGCTGCTGGCTGTCCTCGGCGCGGCCGCCGCGGCCGGCGGGGCGCTCACCGCGGTCGTCGCCGGGCCCGGTCCGGGCGCCGGGTTCACGGTCGCCGTCGTCGTCCTCCAGCTGGCCACCTCGCCGGTCATCCTGCTGCGGCGCCGGTGGCCGGTCGGCGCCGGCCTGATCCTGGCCGGGTCGATCGCCGCCCAGACCTCGATCGCCTTCGCCGCGCCGCGCAACCTGCCGGAGACGCTGCTGTCGGTGAGCGCGTGGGCGCCGCTCGCCCTGTCCGTCGCGGTGGAGAACATCACCGAGCGCGGCATCCCGGCCGCCCGGGCCGCGCTGGTGTGGGCCGCGATCGGCGTCCTCACCGTGCTCGGCACCCGCCCGTGGGATCCCGATGCCGGGTTCATCGCCAACGGGCTGCTGCACAACGCCGTCGCGCCGCTGTTCGGCCTGTGGCTGGCGGCCCGCCGGCGGCGACTGCACCTGCTGACCGAGCGCGCCGACCGGGCCGAGCGGGAGCAGTGGTGGCGCGCCGAGCAGGCCCGCACCGAGGAGCGGCACCGGCTCGCCGCGGAGCTGCACGACCTGGTCGCGCACCGGGTCACCCTGATGACATTGCAGGCGGGGGCGCTGGCCACGACGGCGGCCGATCCGGTGACCCGCGCTGCCGCCGACGACCTGCGGGCCGACGCGTCCGGGCGCTCGATGAGCTGCGCGAGCTCGTCGGGGTGCTGCGCCGGGCGCCCGCGGTGGCGGCCCCACCGCTGGCCGAGGTCGTGCCGCCGCCGCTGGCCGAGCTGGTCGAGGAGGCCGGCCGGGTCGGGCAGGCGGTGCGGCTCACCGAGAAGGGTGACGCGTCCACGCTGTCCCCGGTGACCCGGCGGACCGCGTACCGGGTCGTGCAGGAGGCGCTCACGAACGCCCGCCGGCACGCCTGGAGCGCCACGGTCCGGGTCGAGGTCTGCTACGACCCGCACCGCACGCGCATCGTCGTGCACAACGACGCACCCGCGTCCCGCAGTCGTCCGCTGACCGACGGCGGCGGCACCGGCCTGGCCGGCCTGGGCGAGCGGATCGGGCTGATCGGCGGCTCACTGCGCGCCGGGCCGGACGGCGCCGGCGGCTTCCGGCTCGAGGCCGGCCTGCCCACCCGGGTGGCCGGATGACGGTACGGGTGCTGATAGCCGACGACGAGCCGATGGTGTGCGAGCACCTGACCACCATCCTGTCCGCGTCCGCCGCGATCGAGGTGGTCGGCGTGGCCCTCGACGGCGCGGAGGCGGTGGAGGCCGTCGTGCGGTCGCGGCCTGATGTCGTCCTCATGGATCTGCGGATGCCGGGGGTCGACGGGCTGGCGGCCACCAGCCGGATCCGCGCGTTGCCGGACCCACCGGCGGTGCTGGTGCTGACCACGTTCGACGCCGACCGGTACGTCGTGGAGGCGCTGCGCCTGGGCGCGGCCGGCTTCCTGGTGAAGTCGACCCCGCCCGGCGAGCTCGTCGACCTGATCCTGGTCGCGGCGCGGGGCCACACGGTGCTGTCCCCGGTGGCGGCGGCCGGCCTGGTCGCGGTGACGGCCATCGCGGCCGACGAACGTGACCGGGCCCGCGGGCGCTTGACGGCGCTGACCGCGCGGGAACGCGAGGTGCTGGCCGGCATCGGCGACGGCCTGTCCAACGCCGGCATCGCCGACCGGCTCTTCCTGTCCGAGACCACGGTGAAGGGCTACGTCTCGCAGATCCTGGAGAAGCTCGGCTGCGCCAACCGTACGCAGGCCGGACTGCTCGCCCAGGCAGCCGGCCTCTCGGCGCGGTAACCGGTCCATTCGCATTTTTCCCGCTTGTAGCTGAGCGTCGGCTGAGTACCTCTCAGCGTCGCCCAAGCCGGGTCGCCGAGACTGCGACCATGGTGGTTGAGTCATGATGGTCAATGGACGGTTCCGGCTCGTCGCGGGAACCTGGCACGTTGCCTACCTCCTGGTCCACCTGTGGTGGGCGATCGGCCACGAGCCGCGTTTCCTCAATGGCGGGGAGTCGTACTTTCCAGGCGGCTGGGTTCCCGTGGTTCTCGGCGTTCTCGCGGCGGCCGGGTGCCTGTCCGCCGCGGTGGCCGATCGCCGCGGAGTGAACGACAGCGGCGGTTACGTGCTCGCCGGGCTCAACGCCGTCGCGGGCGTCGCCTTGTGTGTGTACTCGTTCCTGTTCCCGGTGATCCTGGCGTCGTTGCTGTTCGAGGGGATCCGGACCGGCAGTGTGGCCAGTCTGCTGGCGACCGGCGGCGGCGCCGTCGGCGGAGTCCTCTGCCTGATCATCGCCGCCGACGAGCGGCGGCTGGCCGTCCGTCCCTGCGGGTCCTGCGGCCGGATCCACGGCAGGTCACCGGAGAGCCGGGCGGAGCGGGCGCCCGGCTGGGCCTTCGCGGGCGCCTACCTGGCCGTGGCCGGGTACCTGGCCCGGATGAGCGTGTGGCTCGACGACACGATCGCGGGACGGTGGCCGGGTCCGGAGAGCCGGGCGAACGGACCGTCGCTGACCGCGCTGGTGATCTTCGTGGTGCTGATGAGCCTGGCCGGCACATTGCTGCCACTGGCGCTGGCCCACCGCTGGGGCCGGCTCTGGCCGGCCTGGACGGGGCCGTTGCGCGGCCGGGCGGTGCCGCGTTGGCTGGTGCTCGGCACCGGCCTGTTCATGGGGGCGAGCCTGACCGCCTATTTCGGCATCGCCGGGATGACCGCGTGGATCCTTGGTGACGTCGGCGGCCCGTTCCTGCCCTTGCTGCTGGAGATGGGCGGCTACACGCTCTGGGGTGCCGGGTTGCTCGTGGCCGCCGCGTCGTACTTCGCGCTGACCCGGCCGCCGTGCCCGCAGATGGTCACCGAGCGGGGTTGATGAGGCATATGGACGTCTACAGTGCGGTGAGGACAAGGCAGTCAGTTCGTAGGTTCACCGATCAACCGGTCCCACGCGAGGCTCTCGAGCGAGTGCTCGCCGCGGCCGTCAATGCCCCGTCGGGCAGCAACATGCAGCCATGGAACGTCTACGTCCTGTCCGGTGGCCCGCTGGCGCACCTGAAGAAGACCGTTGCCGCTCGGGTCGCCGTCGGCGACTCCGGTGATGAGCGGGAGTTTGCGAATTACCCGCCTGGGCTACGCACGCCCTACCTCGAACGAATGGCGGCGCTGGGTGAAGCCCTCTACGGCTCCCGCGGCGTCGTCCGCGGCGACGGTGCCGGACGAGCCCGGATCCGGGCCGAGAACTGGAACTGTTTCGGCGCCGGCACGGCACTGTTCTGCTACCTGGACCGGGACATGCCGGCGCCGCGATGGGCCGATGTCGGTATCTTCCTGCAGACGGTGATGCTGCTGTTGCGGGCCGAGCACCTGCACAGCTGCACCCAGGAGGTGTGGGCCGAGTACCACCGCAGCGTCGCGGAGGTGGTCACCCCGCCGCCGGAACGAATGTTGTTCTGCGGCATGTCGATCGGCTTCGCCGATCCGGCGTTCACACCTCCGCGGGTCCGCCGCGCCCCCTTCTCGGACGCCGTGACTTTCCTGGACTGACGTTGCCGTCCAGAGCTTCGGCCGAGCCGGGCCGAGCCAGGCCCCTGCTGCTCAGGCGCCCGTGTAGAGCAACCGGTTGGGCGAGCCGGATCCGGGACTCGTCACCACACCCGTGGTGGCGCTGCTGACGATGGCGCTGTGCACCTGCGCCGGCGAGTCGCCCGGGTGGCCGGCCAGATACAGCGCGGCCGCGCCGGCCACGTGGGGTGCGGCCATCGACGTGCCGCTGATCGTGTTGGTGGCGGTGTCGCCGGTGGACCACGACGACGTGATGCCGATGCCCGGGGCGAACACGTCGACGCAGGTGCCGCGGTTGGCCCAGGACGGCTTGGCGTCGCTGCTGTTGGTCGCGGAGACGGTGATCGCGGTCGGCACCCGGGCCGGGGACTGGGTGCAGGCGTCCAGTGCGAACAGTCCGAACAGGCCGTTGCCGGCGGCGATCGAGTAGCTGACGCCGGAGGCGATCGACGCGCTCACCGCGTTGTCCAGGGCGGTGTCGGCGCTGCCGCCGAGGCTCATGTTGGCGACGGCGGGCTTGACCGCGTTGGCGGTGACCCAGTCGATGCCGGCGGCGACCTGGGCGGTGGTGCCGCTGCCCTCGCAGTTGAGCACGCGTACGGCGACGAGCTGCACGCCCTTGGCGACGCCGTACGCGCTGCCGCCGACTGTGCCGGCCACGTGCGTACCGTGGCCGTTGCAGTCGTCGGCGGCACCGCCGTCGACCGCGTCGTGTCCGCTGACCGCGCGCCCGCCGAAGTCCTGATGGGTGGTGCGGATGCCGGTGTCGATGATGTAGGCGTGCACGTTCGCCGCGGTCGTGGCGTAGGTGTACGCCTGGTTCAGCGGGCGGTTGCGCTGGTCGATGCGGTCCAGGCCGTAGGACGGCGGGTTGGCCTGCGTCTCGGAGATCCGGTGGATCACGTTGGGCTGCACGAACGCGACGTCCGGGTCGGCGGCCACCTGCCGCGCCTGGCGCGCCGACATCGTCGCCGCAAAACCCTTGAAGACCTTGGTGTACGTGTGGAGCACTGTCGCGTTGTGCTCGGCGGCGACGGTGCGAGGGGTCCGGCCCGGCTTGAGGACGACGATGTAGCTGTCCGGCACCACTTCGGCCCCGGCTACCGGGATGACGTCCGCCTCGGCCGGTGCCGCCTGCGCACCGGTGGACATTCCGAGGATCGACAGGAGAACGGCGCCTGCTGCGGCGGCGCCTCGACGGATGGCTGTTCTCACCTGAGCCTCCCCACGATGGGTGGTCACGCAACCACGCCATGTGACGCTAGCAGGCGAATCGACACATGTGAATCAGCCGGCGGAGGGCGGCACGATCACGCGGTTCCGGCCGGCGTCCTTCGCGGCGTACAGCATCCGGTCGGCCTCGGCGAGCAGCGCGGCCGGCGCGTCATGGCCCTGGGTCGAGGTGGCCCCCACGCTGACGGTCACCGGCAGGTCGCCGGTCACCGGTCGCCACGGGTGCACGTCGACAACCTTCCGCAGCTCCTCCAGCCGGTCGGCAGCCTGTGCGGCGCCGATGCCGGGCAGGACGACCAGGAACTCCTCGCCACCCATCCGGGCCACGAAGCCGGTGTCCGACACCGTCTGCTGCACCGCGCGGAGCAACTGCGCGACGGCTACCAGGACCTCGTCGCCGGCCTCGTGCGACAAGGTGTCGTTGATCCGCTTGAAGTGGTCGATGTCCACGACCGCGATGGTGAGCGGTGACCGCGTCTCGGCGGCCAGGGCGACAGCGACCGGCAGGTGGTCGTCCACGTAACGCCGGTTGCGCAGCCCGGTGAGGGGATCCCGGAGCGCCTGCTCGCGGTACCGCTCGGCGTCGTTGCGGGCCTGCGCGGTCTCGAACATCACCTGCCGGGTGTGCGCCCGCGCCTCCTGCTGGGCCGAGCGCAGCTGTTCCCGGGCGGCGTCATACCGCTTGTACTCGAAGAACGCCTGCTCGAAGGCGCCGGCGGCCGCGTACAGCTCGGCCTGCTCGGCCATGACGGCCACCCGGATCCCGGTGAGCTCCCGCTCCTCGCCGAGGGTACGGCTGCGGTCGAGGCTCTGCTGGGCCCGGTCCAGCGCGCCGAGACAACGCTGGGCCCGGGCCAGGGTCAGGGTGGCCTCGGCCAGGTCGTGCACCTCGTACCAGAGCGGCGAGTCCAGCACCGAGAGCAGCGTCTGCTCGGCCGCCGCGTACTCCCCCAGCCCGAGCTGGATGCTGGCCACGGTGTCGCGTTCGATGATCAGGAACTCCCGGCCCAGGGCGGCCGCCACCACCCGCATGCGCTCGACCACCGTCGCGGCGGCGGCCAGCTCACCGGCCTGGAACTCGGTGTACGCGCGGTTGTTGAGCACCAGCAGCCGACGGGTCAGGTCGTTGATCGCGATCGCCAGCTGCTCGGCCTGCAGGTAGCGTTCCCGCGCCGCGTCGATCATCCCGACGTCGCCGAGGGAGTTGGCCAGCCGGTTCAGGTACATCAGTCGCAGTCCCGGCGAGGCGTGCTCGTCGAGCACCTCGACCGCGCTGATGGCGTTCTCCAGGCTCGCCGCGTGGTCGCCGAGGTAGTTGTAGATCAGCGCCAGGTGGAAGTGGCTGCGGGCCAGCAGCGCGGGCGATGCCAGGTCCCGCGCCTGCCGGTGGACCTCCAGGAACACTTGCGCGGCACCACTGCGGTCACCGTTGCGCTGGGCCATGTCGGCCTGGACCAGCCGGGCCCGCAACTGCAGGATCGTTTCGCCGCACTCCCCGGCCGCCCGCTCGATCGCGGCCGCGGAGGCCAGGTTGGCCTCGATGTCACGGCCCTGATAGGTCTCGAGATCGTCCAGCAGGCGGGCAAGCTCCGGCACCGGCGACGGGCGTCGCCGGTCAGCGTCCGGAACGCGCGTGCCCGTTGTGCTCACGGGAGCCGAATCGACAACCGCCGGGCATCCGGCAGGGGAACCGGATTGCGGTTGGGGTGCTTTTTCACCGGTACGGAAAGCGGACGGTGGGTGCCCGCCGCGCGGACACCCACCGTCCCACCAGGGTGCGATGGTGCTCAGGACATCCAGCCTTTGTCGCCGGCGGTGAGCCAGCCGGTCGACGACCAGGCCGCTCCGCTCCAGTTCGGCGCCGTACCGCCGCTGCCGGACCACGCCTTACCGGACCAGCTCTGCCCCGACCAGGCCAGGTCGGACCACGCCTTGCCCGACCAGGCCTTGCCCGACCAGGCCTTGCCGGACCAGTTGCCCTGCCCGTCCGTGGGGCTGGCCCAGCCGGTCCCCGTCCACGGGCGGCCCATCCAGTCCCCGCCGTTCCAGGAGGTCCGGGCGGCGCTCGCGGCAGCCCAGGTCGACGAGCTCAGCGGCCCGAAGATGTCCCGCTCCCCGGTCAGCACGACACCGTCGCCCATGGTCACCTGCGACGAGCCGCGGTCCTTCTGGATGCTGCCCGTACCGGTGATGGTGCTGCCGCTCTGGCCGCAGCTGGTCAGCGTGGACCTGATCGCGGTCTGCAGGTTGATCTGCGGGGCGTAGGAACCGGTGACCGGCGTGCCGGTGGCCCGCAGGTAGCACATGACCTGCATCGGCGACAGGGTCGGGTACTTCTGCAGCAGGACGGCGGTGGCGCCGCTGACCACCGCGGCGGCCTGCGAGGTGCCACTGCCCTTGAAGAACCGGTCCCCGACCCGCGCCGAGGAGTAGTTCACGTCGGCGTAGCTGCCGGGGTCGCGCAGCGAGACGATCGACCGGCCCGGGGCCAGCACGTCGGGTGCGTTGTCCTGGGTGGTGCCCTTGCTGCTGAAGGTCGCCAGCGTGTCGTCGGCGGTGCCGGTGGTCCCCCGGGGGTCGGTCGCGCCGACGGTGATGATGTACGGGTTGGAGCCCGGGTTCAGAATGTTGCCGCCGGTGTTGCCCGAGGCGACGATCACGCTGATGCCGGCCAGGTAGGCGTTCTCCACGGCCTCGCTGAGCGGGCTGCTGACCCAGCTCTGTGTGCTGTCCGTGCCGTACGACAGGTTCAGCACCTTGATCGGGTTGGCCGGGTCGTCGTTGCGGTGCGCCACCACCCAGTCGATCGCGGCCATCACCTGCGTGACGTCGACCGCGCCGTTGGCCGCGCCCACCTTGAGGGAGATCAGCTTGGCGTCGGGCGCCACCCCCTTGAAGGTCCCTCCGGCGGCGTCACGCCCGGCGATGATGCCCGCCAGGTGGGTGCCGTGACCGTACGTGTCCCGGCGCAGCAGGCCCGGCACCTGCGACTCCAGCGACAGGTCGGGCCCGTTGGCCACGTTGCCGCTGGTGAGCCCGGCCACCGGCACGACGCCGGTGTCGATGAGGGCGATGCCGACGCCCTTACCGGTGAGGCCGGCGGCCGCCGCCACGTCGCCCCGCACGATCCGGCGCACGTCCGGCAACGTCGCGGCCGTGGCGGTGTAGGCATAGTCCGTGAAGGAGGCCGTCGTGACGGCGGCCTCCGCGCTGCCCGGGTAGAGCAGGGCGGCCGCTGTGACAACAGCCGCCCCGGCGGCCCTGAGGCGGACGGTCTTACTCAACTGCGGCTCCTTCGACGTACCGACGATGTGATCCGCTTGCTCGGCAGGATCACGCCGGTTGTGAACAAGTTGCGGAAAAGGTGGCCGATCGGGTTCCGCTCCTCGCCCGATCGGCCGGCCCGACGGGCATGCGAGGATGAGGCCATGGGCAGCGACGCCAACCCCGACGTGAGCGCTCTCGCGATCAACGTGTCGATACCGGAAGAGCTCCGCTGGACCGACACCCGCCGTGGTCAGGAGTTCGAGTTGACCACGTTGAACGTCCGGCTCCTGAAGGACGGGCACCTCGCCGCCAAGGCGTACGGCCGTCCCGTCGCGGGCGGCCGCGGCACGTACGTCTCGTTCCCGCTGCCGGACAGTCCCGAGCTGGCCGCGCTCGTCGCCGCGGCGGCCGGCCGGGCCAGTGTCCTGTGGGCGGGGCACCGCGGTCTCGGCTGACCCCCGTACGGTGTCAGTGGTGGGGGTTTCCGGCGGTCAGCCGGATGGTGAAGCCGTCGCGATGCCGGTGCAGGGCGACGTGGTTGCACGACTGGTGGGCGATCCACAGGCCGAGGCCACCGGCACTGCCGTCGCCCGCGGCGAGCAGCCCGGCGAACGGGTCCTTGGGCCCCGCGCCGGAGTCGGTGACCGAGACGACGATCCGGTCGGCGCCGCTCCACAGCCGCATCCGCACCGGCCCGTGGCCGTGCCGGTGGGCGTTGGCCACCGCTTCGCTGACCGCCACGATCAGGTCGTCGACGTCCTGGGCCGGCAGGTGGCCCCGGTCGGCGTCACGGACGGCCCGGCGTGCCTCGGACAGGCCGGGATCGAGCAGGTCGGCCCGCGGCACGGTCCGCTCGACCGGGTCCGGCACCGGGGAACGCGGCTCGCTGAGGTACGGCACCGGGTCGACGTACTGGCTGTTGGGCACGTGCCGGCCGTCCGGCAGAGCCGTGCGCGGATGGGTGCGCAGCACGTCGCCGAGCACCTCGGGCGGCGTGACCCGGGTGTCGTAGGCGCACATGCTCCACAGCGGGAACTCGTCGTAGGCGTGGTTGATGGCCGACTCGTAGCGCGCCCACCAGTCCCAGGTCACGCCGAGCGCCTCCACCGGCAGCTGGCCGATGATCCGGATCTGGGCGGCCCCGCCGGCGACGTGGTCGGCCAGCAGCCCCCGGTACGACCGGATGGCCCCGGCCGGCCGGGCGTAGACCGAGCCACCCGGCAGGAACGTGACCGGGCAGCCGGCCGGTAGCGCCGCACGCACCAGCTCGGCGGTGCGCCCGCCCAGCCCGACGATGGTGGGCTCGCCGGCGGCGACGCCGCCCAGCAGGAACGGCACCGCCACGGCCAGCAGATCGTCGTCGGAGTCGTAGCAGACCGCTTCGTGGAAGTAGCCGGTGTGCCCGGCGGCGGCGCCTGTCCTCATCGGGTCACCTCCACCCGTACGTGGGCCAGCTCCAGCAGCCCGGCGAGGCGCTCGGCGGCACGGAGGCGGGTCCGGACCACGGCGGTCATCTGCTGCGTCTCGGCGTACCGCTGCAGGGCGAGCAGCGACCGGTGGTCGATGAAGCCGAGGTCGTCCGCGTCCACCACGACCTCTCCACCGGCCGGGGCCAGGTCGGTGTGCCGCAGGGCGCCGGCGAACAACTCCTCCACCGACATGTCGACCTCGCCGTCGAGCACCGCGTCGGCGGTCGTGGCCCCGGGATGCAGCTGGAACAGGACGCCGTCGGCGTGGCTGGACTCGTGCATGCACGCCAGCTCGGCGACGGCGTGATCGCCGAGCTCACGGCGGTCGTAGGCGCACACGGCGCGCATCGGGGCGGTGCGCAGGTAGCGCCCGATCGCGTACTCGTACCGGGCGAAGGCGTGCCGCTGCTCGTCGGTGCGTACGAACGCGGTCGCGTCGGCCGCCACGCGCAGGCCGGTGAACCCGGCGGCCAGGGCGTCCTCGGTCGCGGCCGTGTAGGCGGCGACCTGAGCGGCCGGGTCGACGATCAGGCCGCCGGGATAGGCCTGGTCGGACGAGAGCACGGATGCTGCGGCTTGGGTGGCGAGCCACTCCGCGGTCTCCGTACGGCGGCGGCCCGGGATGTACCAGACCCGCTCACCGGCCTCGAGTCCCGCGCGCAGGAACTCCCGCGCGTAGGCGTCGAACGGCTCGTAGTCGTCATATGACCAGCACATGTGCCCGGCCGCGGCGGCCCGGCTCACGTGCCGGACACCCTGGCAGTGGTCATCGCCCAACTCTATCCAGCCGAGCCGCCGGTGACGACATCGCGGACCCGTCCGAGGAGCACGTCGATCAGGCTTGTCCGGCGTGCCGCGCCCCGGTCACGGCGGACGCGCCGAGGTCGGGACCGGGCAGCGCACGGCCGGCGCCGGCCGCGTCGGACCAGGCCGCGGTGTCGGCGACGGCGGCGAAGTTGGAGTTGAACAGGGTCATGAGCGTGGTGTGCACCGTCTTCGCGTCGGCGAAACCGGCGTCGTTGGCGATGTTGATCGCCCCGGTGGCGTCGGAGAGCACCTCGGCGGTCAGGCCGTGCGTCTCGGCCTCCGCGGCGGAGGCCAGCACGCAGTTGTTGGTCATGTAGCCGACGAGCGTGACGGTGTCGATGTCGCGCTCCCGCAGCCAGGACAGCAGGTCGGTGCCGGCGAACACGGTGCCGTACTGCTTGACGACCGACTTCCACTCGCCGGTGCGGCGGCTCTCGACCTCCGGGTGCAGCTGAAACCCGGGCCGGGTCGGATTGAACAGCGGCGCGCTGTCGCCCATCGTGTGCTGCACCGCCACGACGGGGATGCCCGCGGCGGTGGCCGCGTCGATCGCCCGGGCGATCTGCGGCAGCGAGTCGGCATGCGGCGGGTAGTGGATCTCCAGCGGGCCGCCGAAATAGTCCTGCTGCACGTCGATGACGATGAGGGCGCGACGCGGTGCGGTGGTCATGGCTGGTGCACTCCTTGCTGTCGGTGCCGCCGTTCCCGGCGGCGACACCTCGAGTCTCCGCTCCGCGACCGTCTCAGGCCATTGGCACAAGTGCGGCGTTACGATGAATTCGTGCCACCCTCCCCGGACGCCCTGCGGATCGCTGTCTACGCCTTCGACGGCATCACGATGTTCCACCTCTCCGTGCCGCAGCTCGTCTTCGACGAGGTCACCCGGCAGGGCCTGGGCGACTGGACGACGGTCCTCTTCGCCGACCGGGCCGGGTCGGTCCGCACCGCCGAGGGCTACCCCATCGGCGAGCTGCGTGGACTTTCGGCCGCCCAGGAGGCCGACGTCGTGGTCGTACCGTCCTGGTTCGAGGACGGCCGGGTTGCCGGTCCAGCACTGCGGCGCACCCTGACCAAGGCCCACAGCCGCGGCGCGACGATCGCCGGCCTGTGCCTGGGAGCAGTCGCCGTCGCCGACGCCGGCCTGCTGTCACGGCGTACGGCGGTGACCCATTGGCAGGCCGTCGACATGCTCGCCGCTCGCCACCGCGACATCGACGTCGACGCCGCCGTGCTGTACATCGACCACGGCGACGTATTGACGTCAGCCGGCACCGCCTCGGCGATCGACGCCTGCCTGCACCTCGTCCGCAGCAGGCTGGGTGCCGCGGCAGCCAATCGGGTGGCCCGCAGCCTGGTGGTGGCCCCACATCGCGAGGGCGGCCAGGCGCAGTACATCGAGCGGCCGCTCCCGGCGCACCCGGTGAACGATCCGATCGCGGGAGTGATCGAGTGGGCGCTGCAGCACCTGGCGGAACCCCTGCCGGTCGAGCGGCTCGCCGACGTCGCCCTCCTGAGCCGGCGTACGTTCATCCGGGCTTTCCAGGCCTCCACCGGGGTCACCCCGGCGGTGTGGGTCCGGCGCCGGCGCCTCGACGAGGCTCGCCGGCTGCTGGAGTCGACCGACCTGGCGATCGACCAGATCGCCGCCGCCTGCGGCTTCGGCAGCACGGTCACCATGCGGCAGTGCTTCGCCGCGGCCTTCGACACCTCACCGTCGGAGTACCGCCGGCGCTTCGACGCCCGGAACGCGGGCGGCCGGGGCGTGGGCAGCACTCCCTGATCATCGGTTGCCGGGCCGTTCCCGGACGCGCTCGGCGATCGCCCGGCCCAGCTCGACCGTCGTGCCGGTGCCGTGCAGGTCAGGGGTCAGCGGAGCCTCCTCCGGCCCGTACGCCAGGACGTCCTCGACCGCGCCGAGCAGGTGTGCCGCCGCTTCCGGATGGCCCAGGTGCTCGAGCATCATCGACCCGCACCAGATCTGGCCGACCGGGTTGGCGATGCCCCGGCCGGCGATGTCCGGGGCGGAGCCGTGCACCGGTTCGAACAGGCTCGGGTGCTCGCGTTCGGGGTTGATGTTGGCGCTCGGGGCGATGCCGAGCGTGCCGGTGCAGGCCGGGCCGAGGTCGGACAGGATGTCGCCGAACAGGTTGCTGGCCACCACGACGTCGAACCGGTCGGGGTGCAGCACGAACTGCGCCGCCAGCGCGTCGATGTGGAACTTGTCGAGCCGTACGTCCGGGAACTGCTCGCCCATCTCCGCCACCCGCTCGTCCCAGTACGGCATGGTGATGGCGATGCCGTTGCTCTTGGTGGCCGAGGTGAGGTGCTGCTTCGGGCGGCGGCGGGCCTGCTCGAAGGCGAAGCGCAGGACGCGGTCGACGCCGACGCGGGTCATCACCGTCTCCTGGAGCACGGTCTCGCGTTCGGTGCCTTCGAAGATGCGGCCGCCGACGCTGGAGTACTCGCCCTCGGTGTTCTCCCGGACGACGACGAAGTCGATGTCGCCCGGCTCCCGGCCGGCCAGGGGGCTGCGGACGCCGGGCATGAGCCGGCAGGGGCGCAGGTTCACGTACTGGTCGAAGACCCGCCGGAACTGCAGCAGGCTTCCCCAGAGGGACACGTGGTCGGGGACGACCGACGGCCAGCCGACCGCGCCGAAGTAGATGGCGTCGTACCCGCGCAGCGTCTCCTCCCAGCCGGGCGGCAGCATCGTCCCGTGCCGCTGCCAGTGGCCGGCGCTGGCGAAGTCGAAGTGGTCGAAGTCGAGCCGCAGCCCGAAGTGGTCGGCGGTGGCCCGCAGCGCCTCGATCCCGGCCGGGACGACCTCCTGGCCGATGCCGTCGCCGGGGATGACGGCGATGCGGTGCGCGGTCATCGCGCCTCCCGCAGTGCCGCGAGGCCGCCCTGCGAGTCCTCGAGGGCGATGCGTTCCGCGGCGGCCGAGTCGCCGGCGCGCAGCGCGCGGACCAGGGCGCGGTGGCTGGTGTAGCGCTCCAGGCCGAAGGTGTGGTCCTCGGCCACCCGCCGCAGCAGCAGCTCGCGGCGCTGCGGCCGGGAGAACACCCGGCTCTGCTCGAGCATCCGGATGAGCACGGGGTTGTGGGCGCAGGCGTCCACGGTGTCGTTGAACTCCTGCATGGTGTCGAGGAGCGCGGTGAGGTGCCGTTCCGACGGCTGTCCCGGGTGACCGCGCTCCTTGAGCAGGATCAGCAGGTCGTCGGCCCGGTCGAGGATGGCGTCCAGGGCGTCGAGCTGGGCGGCGGTGGCGTGCCGGGCGGCGAAGCGGGCCACCAGGCCGCGCAGGCCGACCTCCACCTCGGCGAGGTCGTCGATGGCGGCATCGCGGATGGCGGCGACCCGCACCGTACGGGGGCCGATCCGCTCGATGAGCCCGTCGAGCTCCAGGCGGCGCAGCGCTTCGCGGACCGGGGTCGGGCTGATCGTCAGCCGCTCGGCCATGCCGCGCTCGGTGACCTTGTCCCCCGGAGCGAGCTCGCCGGTGGCTATCGCGCTGCGAAGCTGACGGTACGCCTGGTCGGACAGCGTCTGGGTGGCAGTCATGAAGGCACTTTACCGCCTGCCATGGCAAACTTGTATGCAACTGTTGACGGTTTTGCCACAGCAAATTAGCGTGACGCCCGACACGTGGAGGCAACATGGCCGTTACGCTGCGGGACCGCACGGTGTCCCACCGGAAGATCACGTTCTTCATCGCCCTGACGCTGTTCGCGCAGGAGTCGACCTGGAACTTCTACGACAACCAGGTGCCTGTGCTGCTGCGCGAGCACGTCACCAGCGCGGCGGTCGTCGGCCTGCTGATGGGCATGGACAACCTGCTGGGCATCTTCATCCAGCCCTGGATCGGCAACCGGTCGGACAACACCCGGACCCGGTGGGGACGGCGGGTGCCGTACCTCGCGGTGGGCATGCCCCTGGCGGCGGTGCTCTTCGCGTTGCTGCCGTGGACCACGTCGCTGGTCACGCTGGTCGCCGTGATGTTCCTGTACGCGCTGGTCGTCAACACCGTCCGGCCGCTGGCCGAGTCGATGATCCCGGACTTCCTGCCGCCCGGGCGGCGCAGCCGGGCCAACGCCGCCGTGAAGATCGCGGCCGCGCTGACCATCATCGTGGCCGCACTGATCAGCCTCTTCGTCATCGACGAGCATCCCCGGGGCGCGTTCGTCATCCCGGCGGTGATCCTGCTGCTCGTCACGGTGGTGCTGATCGCGAAGGTCCGCGACAGCCGGTCAACCGCCTACCAGGCGGCGCTGGCCGAGGACGCGGACGCCGCTCACGACGAGGCGCGGGTGCCGTTCCGCCGGGTCGTCACCGATCTCGTCACCGACAGCGATCGCCGCCGGCTCCTGTTGCTGCTGACGGTCCTGCTCTTCGGCGGAGCCTGGTTCGCTTCCCGGTCGCTGGTCACCCCGTACGGGATGGAGGCCCTGGGCCTGACCCGCGGTGCGGCCGGCGGGCTCACCCTGCCCAGCGGCATCGCCTTCCTGCTGGCCGCCTACCCGGCCGCGCTGTGCGCCGAGCGCTACGGACGGCTACGCACCATGGGCGTCGGCATCATCATCTTCGCCACCGCGATGGCGGCCGGCGCCGCCGTCCAGACCGCCACCGGGACGGTCGTCGCCTTCTGCGTCGCGGCCGTCGGCGCCGCCGGCTTCATGATCAACGCGGCCGTCGCCCTGTGGAACCTGGCGCCGTCCAGCCGCGTGCTCGGCGCCTACACCGGCCTGTACGCGGTCACCTGGTACCTCGGCGGCTTCGGCGGCCCGGCGCTCATCGGCGCCGTCGTCGACCTCACCGGCTGGGACTGGATGTTGCTGGACATCGGGATCCTCGCCGCGCTGGCCGTCCTCGTCGTCATCCGCCTCGGTCGCCTGCACCGGGACCGCGGCACCCCCCTCCTCACCTGACACGGAGTCCGATGGCCACCGTTCTGATCACCACCGACTACCTCACCCCGGGCGACGAGGTGGACGTCTTCCTCACCCGGCAGGGCTTCGCCACCCGGCACGACCCGATGCGGGGACCCCGCCGGCCCGAGCACCTGATCGCGGCCCTGGCCGGCGTCGAGGGCGCTCTGATCGCCAACGAGCCGATGTCGGAGCAGGTGCTGAGCGCGGCGCCGGAGCTGCGCGCCGTCGTGCGCACCGGCGTCGGCTACGACTCCGTCGATGTCGCGGCCGCCACCCGGCTCGGCATCAGCGTGAGCAACCTGCCGGGCATCAACAGCAACGCGGTGGCCGAGTACACCATCGGGCTGCTCCTGGCCCAGGCGCGGAACATCGTGCCGATGGCCGCCGGGGTCGCCGCCGGCGGGTGGCCCCGCCGCGACGGGCACGAGCTGCGCGGCAAGACCCTCGGGCTGATCGGCCGGGGCGCGGTGGCCCGGCGGGTGGTGCCGCTCGCCCAGGCGTTCGGCATGACCGTGCTGGGCACCGGCGAGCTGCCCACGCCCGCCGTCCTGGTCACGCTCGACGAGCTGTTGCAGCGGTCCGACTTCGTCTCCCTCCACACCGCACTGACCCCGCGTACCCGGCACCTCATCGACGCGGCCGCGCTGAGCCGGATGAAGCCGGGCGCTCACCTGATCAACACCGCGCGCGGGCCCATCGTCGACACCGTGGCCCTCGCCGAGGCGGTCCGTTCCGGGCGCCTCGCGGGTGCGGCCCTCGACGTCGTGGACGTCGAACCGCTACCGGCCGACAGCGTCCTGCGCGGCGTCGACGGCATCACTGTCTGTTCGCACATGGCCGGGCAGACCGCCGAGGCCCGCCTGGCCGCCGGGCTGGAGGGCGCCGAGGAGCTCGTCGCCGCCCTGGCCGGCCACCCCCGGTCAGCCGTCAACCCCGTGACCCCGAGATGAGGACCATGACTGAAAACCGTGATTCCGTACGCGTGCTGGCCCCCAGCGGCATGCTCGGCGGCGGCTTCCCGCCCGAGACCATCACCCGTGGTCTGGACCTCGGCGCCGACGTCATCACCGTCGACGGGGGCTCGACCGACTCCGGGCCCTACTATCTCGGCTCCGGCACCGCCAAGACCGCCGCCGCGGCCGTCGCCCGCGACCTGCGCCTGCTGTTGCGCGCGGCGGCGACCGCCGGCATCCCGCTGATCGTCGGCTCCTGCGGCACCAGCGGCACCGACTCCGGCGTCGACTGGGTCGCCGGCATCACCCGCGAGATCCTGGCCGAGGAAGGGCTCAACCTGCGGCTGGCCACCATCTACAGCGAACAGCAGGCCGCCGGCCTCAAGGAACACCTCGACGCCGGCCGGGTGCACCCGTTGCCGCCGGCCGGCGAGCTCGACCCGGCAACCCTGGAGAGCTGCCGGCACATCGTCGCGATGATGGGTCACGAGCCGATCGTCGAGGCGCTGGCCGCCGGCGCCGACGTCGTCCTGGCCGGGCGGGCCACCGACACCGCGGTGGCCGCCGCCTATCCGCTCATGGCGGGCATGCCGGCCGGCCCCACCTGGCACGCCGCCAAGATCGTCGAATGCGGCGGGCAGTGCACCACCGACCCGCGCTCCGGCGGCGTCCTGGCCACCATCGACGCCACCGGCTTCACCATCGAACCGCTCGACCCGGCGGTCGCCTGCACCCCCACCTCGGTGTCGGCGCACATGCTCTACGAGACGGTCAACCCGTACTCGATGCGGGAGCCGGCCGGCACGATCAACGTCTCCGGGGCCACCTACCGGGCCCTGGACGACCGGCGCGTCCGCGTCGAGGGTTCCCGCTTCGAACCCGCCGAGCAGCACACCATCAAACTGGAGGGCGCCCGGATCACCGGGTACGAGACGATGTCGTTCACCGCCGTCCGCGACCCGCACATCCTCGGCCAGATCACCACCTGGGCCGCGCTGCTGCGCCGGATGATCACCGAATGGGTCGGGCAGACCCTCGGGCTGGGCCCCGACGAGTACGCCTTCGACATCCGCCTCTACGGCTACGACGCCGTCCTGGGAGCCCTCGACCCGGACACCGGCCCGCCCCGCGAGGTCGGCGTGATGCTCCTGGTCAACGCCCCGGACCAGCAGACAGCCACGGCCGTCGCCAAGATCGCCAACCCGCTGATGCTGCACCTGCCCACCCCGGACATGGACTACCTGCCCAGCCTCGCCTTCGCCACCTCACCGGCCGAGACCGAGCGCGGAGCGGCGTACGAATTCGTCCTCAACCACGTCGTCGACGCGGACTCCCCCACCAGCCTGTTCCGCATCAACCCGCCGGAGGACCGCGATGTCTGAGCCCGCCCGTCCCCGGACGATCGCCGACCTGGCCCGGGAGGTCCGTTCGAAGAACGCCGGACCGTTCTGGGTCACCATGGAACTGTTCATGCGCGACGCCACCGGCTACGCCACGGTGGCCGATCCCGCCTACCTGGACGCGGCGGTCGTGGCCCGCCTCTACGACGTCGCGGCGGAGACCATCCAGATCTTCCGGATCCCCGAGCTGAACGTCGTGAAGATCTCCTTCCCCCGGCCGGTGGTCCAGGGCAGCCTGCGGGACCGCGACATCCACGCCGGTCAGCACCACGTACCGCTGGCGCTGTTGCCGCTGCCGTCCGCATCCGCCTGACCCCGGTACCGTTCAGCTGATCTCACGGGAGGACCAGCCATGACAATCACCGCCGACGAGGTGTACGCCGCGGCCCCGTTCGTCAGGACGCTCGGCGTCGAGTTCGTCCGGATAGCCCCGGACGGCGTCGTGGGGCAGCTGAGGTTCACCCCGGCGCTGTCCACCGTCGGCGGCGCCATCCATGGTGGCGCGCTCATGAGTCTCGCCGACGCCTGCGCCGCGGTGTGCGCGTGGGCCAACGGCACCGCGGGTGCCGTGCCGGCGACCAGCGACTCCACCACCCATTTCCTCGCCCCGGTGACCGGCCGGGCGACCGCCACCGCGACACCGGTGAACGTCGGCAAGCGACGCGTCGTCGTCGATGTGGCCATCCACGACGACGAGGGCCGCCTGTGCGTACGGGTGATCCAGACGGTGCGCCTGCTTCGCCCATCACTCGGCTGACCGTTGTCACGACGAGTCATCGGGGCAGGTATCTTGGCGCCATGCCCCGGTGGGAACACGGAAGTGAGGAGCGGCTGAAGCAGGCCGCCATGGAACTGTTCGGCGAGCAAGGGTTCGAGGACACCAGCGCCGTCCAGATCGCGGCCCGGGCCCGCGTCACCACCCGGACCTTCTTCCGGTACTTCCCGGACAAGGAGGAGGTCCTCTTCGCCGAGGCGGACGGGCTCAACGAGGCACTGGTCCAGGAGCTCGTCCAGGCGGAGGACGTCTCGGAGCCGCTCCGGGCGGTGATCCGGACGTTGGCCGGTTTCGACTGGGAGAAACTCGGATCACGGAAGCTCCAGCAGCGGCGGTACGCACTGATCGCCGCGAACGCTCACCTGCTGGAGCGGGACCTGATCAAACAGCAGCAGCTGACCGACGGGCTCAGCGATGCCCTCCGCCGGCGTGGCATCGACCCCGACATCGCCGAGCTCGCGGCGACCGTGGGGAGCCAGGTCTTCCGGACGGCCTACCGGCGGTGGCTGGCCGGCGACGACACGGACCTGGCCACGATCACCGGGAGCGTGCTGTCGCTGCTCGCGACGATCATGCCCGCGGCGTCGCGCCGCTACCCACCCGAAGACCGGTCCCGCGCCGCTCGATCGCGATGACCAGGACCGGGCCTCGCAACGGTCTGCTCCACGTCAACCTGTCCACGCCTTCGGTCACGTGCTGCCGGCGTGGCGACGCGTCCTGTCCGGCCTCGTCGATCAGCACGAACGAGGTCAGTCTCAGGTCGCCGCCGGGAACTTCGACCCGTACCGCGTCTCCGTCCTGGCGGGCAGTCAGTCGCAGGGGCGGCACCTCCGGATCAACCCGCTCGTCGCCGGCGTGCCCGAGCGGCACGAGAATCAGCAACGGCCAGAGTGGTCGCGGCGGGCCGGTCGAGCGGCGCACGACCACAACCTCGCTCGGCCGGTCGTAGCGCACCCGATCGTCCAGGGTGAGCCAGCCGGCATCGGCCTCGCGGAGCGTCCGGCCGAGACGGTCGAGGACGGGTTGAAAGCCTGCGACGTCGACGTACCGGGACCGCGCCCCGTCAGTCAGCATCACCCAGGCGCCGGACACATCGGACCGCCTGACCAGGGCCTCGAACCGTGCGGCGGCCTCCTCGGCCGGACGCCGGAGGTCGGGCTCAGCGGTGCACGCGCACGCCGGCTCCGGCCTGCCGGCCGTGCTGACGGCGATGGTCACCGCCGCGGCGAGAACCGCTCCGGCAAGGCCCACGATGATGATCCGGCGTATCGACACGGGCCTTCGACGTCGCCCCACCCGGCCACGTTCCCGGCGGCCCTAGCTCTTCGTCTCGGGCAGCCGGTCGGCCAGCAGGCGGGTCAGGATCCAGCCGTCCTCGACCTGCGTCATCGGGATGACGAGCCGCCGGGGCCGGCCCGCCGCCCGCGCGAGGAGGAGCCGGCCGTCGTCGAGCTTCCAGCCGGTGACCTCGTCCCAGCGAAGGGGCGCCTTCCTCGCGTACGTGAGGCCGCCCCGATCGAGGGTCACCCTGCCGAAGACCAGTGGCTGCCCGGCGGAGAGAGCATGCCGGGCGCGCCGGGCGAGAGGCTGAACGGCGGGAGCGTCCAACGCGTCGGCCAGTGTGGGGGACCCGTACGCGTTCGTGAAGTCGACCGGTAGTCGCACCACCCGCCCGTCGAAGGTCCGCAGCCGGTAGCCGACCAGGCTCGCGCCGCCGCCGTCCTCGTGCGGCGACCACTCCCAGTCGACCTGCCCGACCTCGTCCCAGCGCAGGCTCTCCCGCACCTGCCCGCGGTGGTCGAGCGAGGCCAGCCCGCCCTCGTACAGGTAGAGCCACCAGCGCCGGCCCGGCCGGAAGAACCCGCGCCCGACCGGCACGATCAGGACCACGAGCCCGGCGACTGTCACCCACGCGACCCACAGCGGAGCGACCCCGGTCTCCCCCACCCCGATCGGTACGAGGCACAGCGAGAGGACGAGCCCGATCAGCAGCGTCCCGAGGGCCGTCTGGGCCGGCCCCTCGGTCTCCCGCACGAAGAGGCCGGCGACCGGTCCCAGCCTCAGCTCGTGTCCCAGCGACGTGGCGTGCCCGTGTGGTGGCGCCAGCTCGTCCGGCATGCCTCGACCTTCGCAACAGGTGTCAAGCGGGAGAACCGGGCCGTTTACATCACGTTCTCAGCTCCGCTCCTACCGTCGCGGCATGAACAAGCGATGGCTTTCCGTGGTGCTGGTGCTGGCTGTGACGGCGGGCTGCACCGCCCGAGAACCGGCTCCGGCCCCGCAGTGCGACAGCAAGCTGGCGGCGGCGTTCGGCGCGTGGGCGCGGGCCGGCTTCAGCGGTGCCGTCGCCGTGTCGACCGGTGGCCGGTTCGAGTGCCTCGCCGGTTACGGCGCGGCCGACGACGCCACCGGCGCCCGGAACACCGCCGACACGGTGTACAGCATCGGATCGGTCAGCAAAGCGTTCACCGCCACCGCGATCCTCCAGCTCGCCGACGCCGGGAAGCTGTCCCTCGACGACCGGGCCGGCGAGCTGGTGCCGGCGATCGTCGGGCCGGCGGCCAAGGCGACGGTACGCCAACTGCTCCTGCACACCAGCGGGATCAACGGTTCGATCGGCGCCGACGACAAACCGCTGGACCGGGCCGGCGCGATCGCCGCGATCAACAAGCTGAAGCTCGCGTTCCCACCCGGCACGAGCGACGCCTACTCCAACACCGGGTACACGCTGTTGGCGCTCATCATCGACACCGTGTCGGGCCTGTCGTACCGCGACTACACCCGTACGCAGGTCCTCACGCTGCCCGGCGGTGCGGTCACCGGCGGCTTCTGGCACGGCCGGCCGGCCCCCGCCGGGCCCTTCGCGGCCGGGTACCTCGATGACGGCGAACCCAGCCGGTCCCGCGACTTCACCGGTCCGTACTGGACGACGGAGGGCAACGGTTCACTGGCCATGACCACCAGGGAACTGGCCACCTGGGCCCGCGCGCTGTTCCGGGGCGGGCTCGTCACTCCCGGGTCGGCGAAGCTCGCCGGCGATCCGGGATATCCGGTGGGCGACGGCCGGGCGTACACGCTGGGCGGCTGGATGGCGTTCGACGCCACGGCGTACGGCGAGCCGATCGTGGCCATCGCCGGCGGTGGCGGCGACGTCGGCCACAACGTGGCGGTCCTCTGGATCCCCGAGCGGGACCAGGTGATCGCGATGTCGTCCAACCGATCGGTACTCACCGCCGAAAAGTTGCTGGCCGCGACGGTACGGTCGCTGGTGGCCGGCCATCCCCTGCCGACGCCGACCGCGCCGGCCGCAGGGGCTGACCCGGCCGCGATCGCCGGGAGGTACCGGCTGGAGACGGGAGGATCGTTCGAGGTGACCGTGGCCGGCAACCGGCCGAGGGTCTCGGCCCTCGGTCCCGACGCGGTGGGGGCGCTGTTCCCGGCGCGCGGCCGCTTCTCCGCCGAAGACCTGCGCGAGCACGAGAAGCGCGTGCTCTCCGTGCTCGCCGGACAGACCGACGAGGGACGCGAGGAGCGCAAAGGCGTGGCGGCCGAGTACGGACCGATCTCCGCGGTGGCCTCCGATGGCACTGTCGTCGCCGAAGGCGAGATGCGCACGTACGTCACCCTGACCACCCGCGACGGTCCGCGCCTCGGCTGGTACGCGGTCGACGAGCACAGCACCATCGCGGGGGCGGAGCTGCCGACCCAGCCGCCGGCCCTGCCACTGGTGCCGGTCGGCACGGACAGGTACCGCCCGGACGACCCGACCGGAACCGGCCCGGACGTGACCCTCGACTTCGCCGGCGGCCAGGTGACCGTCTCCGGGCCGGCCGGGACGACGACCGCGCGGCGGTCCCGTTGACATCGCAACGCTGCCCGCGGAAGGGGAATGTGCCATGCGCGTCCTGCTGGTCGAGGACGACCCGGATTTGGCCGAGATCGTCGCGCTGGGCCTGCGGAACGAGGCCTACGCGGTCGACGTGGCCGGGACCTACGCGGCCGCCGAGGAGCTGCTCGGCACCACCGCGTACGACGTGGTGTGCCTCGATCTGGGCCTGCCGGACGGCGACGGGCTCGCTCTGGTCCGGCGCGCCGCGGTCGACCCGTCCCTGCGCCGGCCCCGGCGTCATCTCGTGCTGACCGCCCGCGACGCGGTGGCCGACCGTGTCGCCGGGCTCGACGCGGGCGCCGACGACTACCTGGTCAAGCCGTTCCACTTCGCCGAGCTGCTGGCCCGGCTGCGGGCGCTGGGCCGCCGCGAGGACAGCGCCGGGTCGAGGTTACGGGTGGGTGAGCTGATGCTGGATCTGGCCACCCACCGGGCCTGGCGGGCCACGACGCCGCTCGACCTCACCGCGCGGGAGTACTCGTTGCTGCGGTACTTCATGCACCACCCGGGCGAGGTGCTGTCGGCCGAGACGCTGCTGGAGCACGTCTGGGACGCCAACGCCAACCCGTTCACCTCGTCGGTCCGGGTGATCCTCAGCCGGCTCCGCCGCAAGCTCGGCGAGCCGCCGCTGATCGTCACGGTCACCAGCACCGGCTACCGGCTGCTGCCGTGACGGGCCGGGGCTGGCGGTCCTTGCGTACGCGGATCGCGGTGCTGGGGTTCCTGGCCGGCTACGTGCCCGCGCTTCTGCTCTTCGGCGTGGTCGTGGTGAGCGACGTCGAGACCGAAGCGGCCGGCGGCGAGCTGGTGACCAGCGCCTCCGGGCACCGGTCGACCTGGCTGACCTGGACGGTGCTCGCCCTGGCGCCGGTGGCCGCCGCCCTCGCCTGGGGCCTGGCCGGACGGGCGGTGCGTGACCTCGACCGGGTCCGGGCCGTCGCCGAGGACATCGGGGCCGCCGACCTGAGCCGGCGGGTCGGGCTCGACCGCGGCCCGAGCGAGGTGGTCCGGCTCGCGGCGAGCATCGACGACATGCTGGCCCGCCTGGAGCAGGCGGCCGAGACGCAGCGCCGGCTGATCGAGGAGACCAGCCACGAGTTGCGGACGCCGCTGTCGGTGCTGATGGCCAACGCCGAGGTGCTCCTGGCCCACCCCGACCCGTCGATCGAGGTGTACCGGCTCGGGCTGCGAAGGACCGCGACGGCGGCCGCCCGCCTCCAGGCGACCATCGACGAGCTGCTGGTGGACGCCCGGGGCCGGGCCCGCACGATCGCGCGGCGCCCGGCCGACCTCCTGGCCGTGGTCCGGGCGGTCGCCGACGACGTCGGCGTCCTCGCCGCGGCGAAGACCATCGAGCTGTCGGTCACCGGTCCCGAGGCGGCGGAGTGCGCATTCGACGAACCCACCGTACGGCGGGCAGTGACGAACCTGGTCGACAACGCTGTCCGGTACGCCCCGGCCGGCAGCATCGTCGAGATCCGCGTGGAGGTGACGGCGTACGAGGTCGCCGTGGTGGTGACCGACCACGGCGCCGGCATCCCGCCCGCCGAGCAGGAGGAGGTGTTCCGGCGTTTCTGGCGCAGCCGGACCGACGTCGCGGGCACCGGCCTCGGCCTGCCGATCGCCCACCAGGTGGCGCTGGCCCACGGCGGCGAGCTCACCCTCGTCTCGCCCGGCCCGGCCGGCGACGGCTGCGCGTTCCGGCTCGCGTTGCGCCGCTGACCGCGTCCCGGGGCCACCGGCTGGGGTGGCCCCGGCGGTGCCCATCAGTGGCCGGCCGGTGTCCAGAGCGGGTCGCGGCCGAGGTAGCGCACCAGGGTGGCGGCCGGTCCGTCGCCGGCCTGCACGGGCAGGGCGGGTGCGTAGGCGAAGCCGCGCAGCGGTTCGGCCGTCGCTCGCGCGGCCGGCAACAGCTCCTCGGCCAGTGCGTCGGTCAGCGGTGTCGGCTGACCGGTCGCCACAGCGACGTCCCAGGCGTGGACGGCGGCGTCGAGGGCGCAGGCAGCCGCCGCGAGGGCCGGTGTCATTTCCGGTACGGGCGGCAGCGGGGTGCGCACCGATGACGCCGCTGGGTCGACGCCGGCCCAGGCACCGGTGGCCGCCTCGATCGCCTTGGTGACCGTGTCCTGGACGCCGGCGTCGAGCCGGCGCGGCGGATCGAACGGGTCGTAGGACGGCAGCGAGCCGGCTCCGACGATGGACGCCCAGGCGTGCTGGTCGCCGGCGGCGTGGAACAGCACCTGGGCCACTGTCCATTCCGAGCAAGGTGTCGGGTCGTCGAGCCGGTCGGTGTCGACAGCCCCGGCGGTGACCTGGCGCAGGGCGTCAAGAGCGGTGGTGAGTACGGTGAACGTCACGGATGGTTCCTCTCGATGGGTTCCTGCCGGCTGTCGGGCCGGACGCTCAGGTGAGTGCCGCGAAGAACTGGCGGATGTCCTCGACCAGCAGGTCGGGGGCGTCGTGCGTGGCCCAGTGCCCACCGCGGTCGTAGGTGTTCCAGGCGACGATGTTGTGGTGGTCGCGTTCGGCGAACCGGCGCACGGCGTGGAAGTCGAAGGCGAAGGCGGCCAGGCCGATCGGCACGGTGGTGGGCCCGGCCGGATCGGCGTTCCGGGCGGCCCGGTGGTTCTCGTAGTAGAACCGGGCCGACGAGGCGGCGGTGTTGGTGAACCAGTACAGCGCCACATTGGTCAGGATGTCCTCGGGGCTGAGCGCGGTGCCGAACAGCTGGCCGCTCCAGGCCAGCTGCCCGGCCGGCGAGTCGGCCAGGGCGTGGGCCAGGGTCTGCGGCTGGGCCTGCTGGGACCGGTCGTGGACGGCGTGCTCGGTGAACGCCTGGCCGAACCGCAGGGCGCCGAAGTCCTCGGCGGTGAGCCCGTCGAACTCGCCCGCGTCGCCGCGCGGGAAGGAGAAGATCTGCGTGACGTGCACCCCGCTGACGTGCTCGCGGTCCAGCTCACCGAGCAACGGCGAGACGATGGCGCCGGCGTCGTTGCCGTGCGCGCCGTAGCGGTGGTAGCCCAGCCGCCGCATCAGTTCGGCCCACGCGGCGGCGGTCCGCCCCGCGCTCCAGCCGTGCTCGGTCGTGGGCCCGGAGAAGGTGAAGCCGGGCAGCGACGGGATGACCACGTGGAAGGCCGGCGCCCCGGCCCGGCCGTACGCGGCCGGATCGGTCAGCGGACCCACCAGGCCCAGGTACTCGACGAAGCTGTTGGGCCACCCGTGGGTCAGGATCAGCGGGACGGCGTCCGGCTGGGCCGAGCGCACGTGCACGAAGTGGATCCGCTGACCGTCGATCTCGGTGGTGAACTGCGGGTACTCGTTCAGCTCGGCCTCGCGGGCCCGCCAGTCGAACGAGGTGCGCCAGCGCTCGACCAGATCCCGGACGTACGAGCCCGGGACGCCGTACTCCCAGCCGGCCGGGGCCGGGGTGCCCGAGCCACCGGCGACGACCTCCTTCTCGGGCAGCTCATCGGCCCAGCGGGTACGGGCGAGCCGCTCGGCCAGGTCGTCGAGACCGGCTTGCGGTATCGCGATGCGGAACGGGGTGATGCTCGGATCGGACACGACGGTCGCCTCCCTGTGAACGTCTTCGGCCTGCATGAACGGTCACAGACCCGAGGGGTGCGAGGTAGTGTCTGCCGCACGAGTTCGGCTGCAGTTTGCACATCGGCCGGGGAGGGTTCGTGACCGCGTCCAGGCCGATCCGGCTCGCCACGATCCCGGTCGTGCTGTGTGTCGCGCTCTACTGCGTGTACCGCATCCTCGAGGTCGTTCCCTGGGGTGGTTACGATCCCGGCTTCGACCCCGGCGGGCGGGTGCTGGCCACCGGCGTCATTCTGGGGACCGGCGCGGTGCAGCTCCGGTTCGCGTTCACCCGCCTGTCCGGTGCGCGCGCCGGCGCACTGCTGGGTGCCCAGGTCCTGCTGGTCTACGGGCCCTATGTCGCGTTCGGCTCCCTCTGGGACCCGTCCGGGGCCTTCGTCGTCGCCGCCGTGCTGCTCACCTTCGCCGGTCGGCACTCCTGGGCGGTGGCGGCGTTCGCGGTGACCTGCGACCTCACGGTCCGGGTGCTGCTCGACCAACCGGGCATCGTGGACGCCGACGGTGTGGTCTATCCGCGGGTGGCGTACTCCGCCATCGTGGCGGTGGCCAACGGGCTCCTGCTGTTCGGCCTGTCCCGGCTGAGTCAGCTGGTCCGGGACCTGGACACGACGCGCGCCGCCGGCGCCTGGCTGGCGGTGGTGGATGAGCGGCTGCGGATCGCCCGTCGCCTGCGGGAGGTGGTCGGGGAACGGTTGACGACCATCATCGCGACGTGCCGGCGCACCGAAGCCGCGCTCGACAGCGACCAGGCGCGCGCGGTGGCCGGCGCGGCCCGGGAGGCGCTGGCCCAGGTGCGGACGGTCGCCGACGACTACCGTGACCGTTCGCTGGCCGCTGAGGTCGCCGCGGCCCGTACCGTGCTGACGGCCGCCGGCGTCGAGGTGACCGCCGGGCCGGTGCCCGAGGATCTGCCCGGGCCGGTCGACGCCCTGCTGGGGTCGATCCTGCGCCGCACAGTCATCGACGCGCTGCGAGCCACACCCCCACTGAGCTGCCGGATCGAGCTGGACGGCTCGGCGTGGCTGCGGGTGGGCTTCACCGGCGGCGAGCCCGGCCGGCCGGCTCCGGACGGGATCGCCGAGGAGGCCGAGCGGCTCGGCGGCCGGGTCCAGGCCGGTTCCGGGCCGGGCACCACGGGCGGCATCGACGTACGGATACCCGTCCAGGGGCACCGTTCCGGCGGCCCACGCAGCCCGCGCTCGGTCGCCGCCGCACCCTGGCTGGCGTGGTGGATCGTGGCCGTGCTGGAGCTCGACCTCTTCGTCACCACCCTGGCCCGGACGCAGGGGTCGTGGTCCTTCGTCGAGCCGGTCTCCACGCCCCGGCTGATCGGCATCATCGCTCTGGTCGTACCGCTGAGTCTGCTGCAGCTGCACCACGTCCGGCCACGCTCCGGCAGCGCGCCGCCGGGGTGGCGGTGGACCCTCGTTCTGCAGATTCTGCTGCTCGGCGTGCTCACGGTCGTCGGCGGTGAGAACGTGCCGGCGCTGCCGTACGCGGGCCCGGTCGCCGGCGTCGTGCTCTTCCACGTACGCCGGCCGTGGTCATGGGTCGTGGCCGGCGGCATGATCCTGGTCTCCGCACTCGTGTCCCTGCACCACAGCGGAGTCGACCTCACCGCCACCGCGCCGCGGGCAGTGGTGCTCTGGATGATCCTCTCCCTGCCCTGGACCCTGCTCACGATGGTCGCGGTCGCCGCGCTGTGCCGCCTCCCGCTCGCCGCCGAGCAGCTGGTCGTCGCGCGCCGGGAGCTGGCGCGGCTCGCCGTGCTGCGCGAACGGCTCCGGATCGCCCGCAACACCCATGACCTGCTCGGTTTCCATCTCGCCGCGATCGCGCTCAAGGCCGACCTCGGCGACCGGCTGACCGGCACCGATCCGAGCGCGGCGCGGGTCCAGCTGGCCGAGGCGGGCCAGGTCGCCGAGAAGGCGTTGCGGTCGCTGCGGTCGATCACCGCCGAGCCGGCCGGGCTGTCGTTCACCGACGAGGTGGAGAGCGCCCGCGCGATGCTCACGGCCGCCGGGACCCGGGTCGCGGTCGAGCTGCACGCCAGACCCGAGCCGTCGGTGGAGTCGCCGCTGGCGATCGTCCTGCGCGAGGCGGTCACCAACGTCGTACGCCACGCCCGGGCCACGACCTGCGAGATCGAGACCCGGCCACTGCCCGGTGGCATCCGGCTACGGATCACCAACGACGGCGTCTCCGCCGCGCCGGCCGGTGCCACAGCCGGCAACGGGCTGGCGAACCTCCAGTCACGGGCGCGTGAGGCCGGCGGCCGTCTGGAGGTGCACCGTCAGGACGACCGGTTCACCCTCGTCGCCGAGATCCGTACCGGTGGGCCCGAAGGGCGGTTGCCCGAAGCCGTGGTCTCCGTCGCCGGGTAGCGGCCGGGCTCACAGCCAGCCGGCCTCGCCGGCGATCCGGATCGCGTCGACCCGGTTGCGGGCACCCAGCTTGGTGACGGCCGTGGCCAGGTAGTTGCGGACCGTCCCGTACGACAGGCCCAGCCGCTCGGCGACCTCGGTCGGTTCGGCGCCGGAGGCGGTCAGCCGCAACACGTCACACTCACGCTCGCTCAGCGGGTTGCCGGCCACGTCCAGGGCCGCGAACGCCAGCTGCGGGTCGAGGACCCGGCCCCCGCCGGCCACCGTGCGCACCGCCGCGACCAGGTCCTCCGGCGAGGCGTCCTTGCCCATGAAGCCGGCCACCTTGGCCGCGAGGGCGCGGCGCAGGTTGCCCGGGCGGGCGGCGCCGGTCACGATCAGGGTCTTGCACTCCGGCAGCCACTGGTGCAGCTGGGCGGCCGCGCTGATCCCGTCCAGGCCGGGCAGTTCGATGTCGATGACGGCCACGTCCGGGCGGACCAGCAGCGCGGTGGTCACGATCGCGTCGCCGGCCTCGACGGCACTGACGACCTCGATGTCGTCGGCGAGATTGAGCACGCCGACCAGCGCCTCCCGCAGCATGCGCACATCCTCGGCAAGCAGCACGCGGATCACGGCGGCTCCCCTTCCGGACACCCCTCGCTCAGGTCGGACCGCGCGAAGCATACGGGTGCCCGCTGTCGCCGCGCTGACGTCCCGCTCACGCGAGCCGGCGGCGAAGTTCCGATGAAATAGTGCCGGGGCGACAGACATGTAGGGGGTGCCGGGCAGAACCTGACCGGTACCACCGACTGAGGGAGCCGCCTTGGCCCGCACATCCGATGCCGCCGCCTTCGAACGCCTCTACCGGGCCTGTTACGAGGATCTGCTGCGGTACGCCCTGCGCCGCACCGGTCAGCCGGAGACGGCCGCCGACGTGGTGGCGGACACCTTCCTGGTCGCGTGGCGGCGGTTCGACGACCTGCCACCCGGCAACGGCCGCGCCTGGTTGTTCGGGGTGGCCCGCAACGTGCTGGCCAACCAGTACCGCGCGGCCCGCCGCAGCGCTGACCTGGCCGCCCGGCTGCGTCATGAGCTCGGCGGCGCCATCGTCACCGCGCCCGGGGCACCTCCCGAGATCTCGGCGGCCTTCGCCACCCTCACCGCGGCCGACCAGGAGCTGCTGCGCCTGGTCGCCTGGGAGGGACTGTCCGCGGAGGAGCTTGCCGTGGCGCTCGACTGCTCCGCGAACGCCGCCCGCATCCGCCTGCACCGCGCCCGCACCCGGTTCGCCGCGGCGCTGCGGTCACCGTCGATCACGAAGTAGAGGACCCGCCATGACCGAACCCGCCATGACCGAACCCGATCGCCTGATCCGGCTGCTGTCCCCGGACCTCGACATCCCGCACCCCGCGGCCGACCCGACCGGCCCGGCCGCCGACGACCTGCTGCGCCGCGTCATGTCCACGCCACCGTCGCCGCACCGCCGCCCGTGGGGTGTGCGCCTGGCCGTCGGCGCCTCGCTGGTGACCGGCTTGGCCGCCGCCGTGGTGGCCGCCAGCTTGTGGTTGCCCCGGTCGAGCCCGACCGGCCCCACGCCGGCGCGAGCCGCCACCCTCCGGATCACCTCCGGCGACAGGTACCTGGAGATCCGCATCCAGGACCCGGCCGCCGACCCGCGGCGATACCGCGAGGAGCTGGCGGCGCACGGGCTCGACATCGATCTCTCGCTGGCCGCCGCCGAGCCCGAGCGCGTCGGCCGGGTCGTCTTCCAGGAGGACGACGTCCGCGGGATCGAGCCGGTGGAAGCCCCGGGGAACTGCACCGCCAACGGCAACTGCGCAGTCGGCGTCCGGGTCCCGCTCTCCTACCGGGGGCACGCCCGGATCGTCTTCGGCCGCACCCCGCTGCCCGGCGAATCCGTCGAGGGCGATGCCCCCGTGCTCACCACCACGGACGAGGCGTCCCTGGACGCTCTGGTCGGCAAGCGCGTGTCGGAGGCGCGCCGGCTGCTGAGCGCGAACGGGCGGAAGGCCAGCTACCGCGTCGGCCCGAAGTCGCTGGAGGCGCCCGCCGCCGAGGTGCCGGGCTCGTGGATCATCTTCGACACCGCGCCGCTGGCCGGTGGTGTCGTGGTGATCTGGGCGTCGCCGGACGGTCAGGCGCCGGACTACGACGACGACGTCCCGGTCGAGCCCACCCCGACGCGTTAGCGCAGTTGAGCCGGAGCCCCGTGCGTCGCCGATCAGACGGTCCCCGCGGTCCGCCAGCGGGCGGCCAGGTCGGACTGGCGCGCGGGGCGGCCCGGCAGTGGCGCCTCGGCCGGGGCGTGCAGAGCCTGCAGGAGCAGAGCGAGGTAACGATGACGCAGGGCGGCACCGCCATCGGCGCCGGGGAGCTCGATGAAAGCGATCATCTCCAGCAGCAGCGTGACGTCGGCCTCGGAGACGTCGCCGCGGAGCTCGCCGGAACGACGGACCCGTTGGAACAGGGTCTCGGCCAGCTTGCCGGCCCGCATGGCGAGAGCCGAGAGCTCGGGCGTCGGGGTGAACGTGCCCGCCAGCCGCTGCGCCAGGGCCTGGCTCTGGCCGTCGATGACGCGGGCCAGGCAGGCGACGTAGGTGTCCCACGGCGCGTCGGCGGAGGCCAGCGCCGTCTCGAGATCGGCGATGTAGCGGTTGAGGCCGTCCTCGGCCAGCGCCCGCAGGAGGTGCTCCTTGCTGGGGTAGCGCCGGTACAGAGCGCTGATCCCCACCCCGGCCTGCACGGCGACCTTCGCGATCGGCGCTTCCGGATCGGCCAGGAACACCGCCCGGGCGGCGTCGAGGATGCGCCCGTCGTTGCGCTGCGCCTCGGCCCGGCGGCCGCTCAGGGAGCTGCGGTTTTGTTCCTCGGCCATCAGTGGAGGCTAGCAGTGGATCACGGTGAGCTGCTCTGCTAGCGTGCCGGAGGAGCAATGCGTTCCGTTCCGTTTCAACCGACGGGGGCCTGACTTGCTGACCGACATCGACCTGGTGCACCTGCGCCGCTGCGTCGAGCTGGCGCGCGAGGCGCTCGACGCGGGCGACGACCCGTTCGGCTCCGTGCTGGTCGGACCCGATGGAGAGCCGCTGCGGGAGGAACGCAACCGCGCCGGCGCCGGGGACGAGACCAGACACCCCGAGTTCGACCTGGCCCGATGGGCCGCCACGGAGGTGCCCGCGGCGACCCGGCCCGGCTGCACGGTCTACACCTCCGGCGAGCACTGCCCGATGTGCGCGGCGGCCCACGCGTGGGTCGGGCTCGGCCGCATCGTCTATGCGGTGTCCGCGGTTCAGCTCACCGGGTGGCGCACCGGCTGGGGGCTCCCGCCCGGACCCGTACGCGTGCTTCCCGTCGAGGCCGTCACCACGGGCATCCCGGTGTCCGGGCCGGCCGACGAGTTGCTGGAGGTCATGCGCGAGCTGCACCACCGGGCCGCGCTGCGAAGGCCGACGGCATGACGGTCCGCCAGCTCCGCCTCGTGGTGCACGCGGAGGACTACGAGCAGGCGGTCACCTTCTTCCGCGACGCCCTCGGGATGCCGGTCGCGGAGTCCTACTCCGGTGGCGGCGGCGCCGAAGTGACCATCCTGGACGCGGGCCGGGCCACCCTCGAGCTGTCGAACACCGCGCAGATCGAGCTCATCGACCGGGTCGAGGTCGGGCGCCGGGTCGCACCCCGGTTCCGCCTGGCGCTCGAGGTCGAGGACTGCGAGTCGGCCACCCGCACCGCGATCGAGGCCGGGGCCACCCCGGTCGCGCCACCCACGCGTACGCCCTGGGAATCGGTCAACGCCCGGATGGACGCGCCCGGGACGATCCACCTGACCCTGTTCGAGGAGCCGACGGACCCGGGTCCCGCTTGAGGGGGTGCCGGTGGCGGCTGTCATCCATTTCCGCGTCCTGGGCACCTTGGAGATCCGGCGGGACGGCGCGCTCGTCGTCATCTCGGCGGCGAAGCTCCGGATCATCCTCGCGTCGCTGGTGCTGCACGCGGGCCGCGTGGTGCCGGTCAGCGTCCTGATCGACCGGCTGTGGGACAACGAGCCGCCGGCCGAGGCGCGCGCGGCCCTGCAGACGTACGTCGCACGGCTGCGCCGGCAGCTGGGCGCGGACGTCGCCATCCACACGCGCAGCGGCGGGTACGTCATCGAACTGCCACCGGGCTCCTGCGATCTGCAGAAGCTCGACGAGCTCCTGGAGAGCGCGCGGACAGCCCTGGGTCAGGGCGACCGGGCGGCCGCCCTGGAATCGTTGCGGGCGGCGAACGCGCTGTGGCGTGGTCCGATCCTGTCCGACGTGGAGTCGGCCACGTTGCATCGTGAGGAGGTGCCGCAGCTGCGGGAGCGGTGCCTCGAGGCGGCCGGACGCCGGTTCGCGCTGGAACTGGCGCTCGGGCACCACCGGGCGGTCGTCGAGGAGCTGCGGGCGCTCGTCGCGGCGTACCCGTTCCAGGAAGAGCTGCGGGCCCACCTGATGCACGCGCTCTACCGATCGGGCCGGCAGGCCGAAGCCCTGAGGGTCTACCGCGACGTCGCCGCCCTGCTGCGCACCGAGCTGGGCCTGGATCCGGGGCCCGAGCTTCGCGCTGTGCACCAGGCGATCCTGCTCGGCGAATCGCTCGACGGCGACGCCCCCGGCCGCGCCGGGCCGGATCCGCCGGCGCTGTGCCAGCTGCCACCGGCGATCGGCGACTTCGTCGGCCGGACCGCTCAGGTGGCCACGATCGCCGGCTCACTGGAGGCCGGCGGCGAGCCGGCCCGGTTGCCGATCGTGGTGCTGAGCGGGGTGGCCGGCGTGGGCAAGTCCGCGCTCGCCGGGCAGGTCGCGCACCGCGTACGGGACCGCTTCCCGGACGGTCAGCTCTACGTCAACCTCGGCGGTGGCGGCGCCGCTCCTCGGGACGTGTCCGAAGTGCTCGGCGAGCTGCTGTACGCGCTCGGGCTGCTCCCGGACGCTCAGCCGCGCTCGGTACCGGCGCGGGCGGCGACGTTCCGCGCGCGGGTGGCCGACCGCCGGGTCCTGATCGTGCTCGACGACGCCGCCGACGCCGGGCAGGTGGCACCGCTGCTGCCCGGAACCGCCGGCTCCGCCGTCCTGATCACCAGCCGGCGGTCACTGGACGAGCTTCCCGCCGCCGATCACCACCGCCTGCAGCCGTTCTCGGTGGCGGAAGGGGTGTCGCTGCTCGCCGAGATCCTCGATCCGGACCGCGTCGCCGGCGAGCGGCCGGCCGCGGAGGAGCTGGTGGAGCTGTGCGGCCGCCTCCCCCTCGCGGTACGCATCATCGGCGCCCGGCTCCAGCCCCGGCCCACCTTGCCGCTGCGCGCGCTGGCGGATCGGCTGCGGGACGAGCGCCGGCGCCTCGACGAGCTGGCCGTGGGTGACCTGGCGGTCCGCTCCGAACTGGCGGTCGGCTACGGCGGGCTGGCCGGCCCCGTCCAGCTGGCGCTGCGCCGGATGGGTCTGCTGGCCGCCGAGTCCTTCGCCGCCTGGACGCTCGGCGCGGTCCTCGACGGCGGCGACGGCGAACGCGCCGTCGAGCAGCTCATGGCGGCCGGGCTGCTGGACCCGGTCGGCCTGGACCTGACCGGGCAGCTGCGGTACCGGCCGCACGACCTGGTCGCGCTGTTCGCCCGGGAGCTGGCCCGCGGCGAGGACCGGGAGGTGACCCGGGCCGCGTACCGGCGCCTGCTGGACACGTTCCTGGTGCTGGCCCATGACGTGCACGTACGGGTGGACCGCAAGGACGGGTTGCCGCCTGACCCGTTGCCGGACGACCTCGACGCGGCGCCGGTGGACCTCGCGACCCTGACCGCCGACCCGGGCGCGTGGTTGCAGACCGAGCGGGGTCAGCTGCTGTACGCCATCACGCAGGCGTGCGTGCTGGGCAGCTATGACAAGGCGGCACTGCTGGCCGACCTGACCGTCCCACCGCTGTCCATCCGCGGCGGCTACGAACAGATCGTCCAGGTCCGCGCCGCCGTCCGGGACGCCGCCCGGGCGGCCGGGGACGAACGGGTGGCCAGCCGGCAGGCGAGCAGCCGGGCGGATGTCCTGCTGTCACTGTGCCTCGACGACGCCGCCGCGGAGTTCGAGGAATCGGTCGCCGTGTTCCGCCGCCGGGGACTGCGCCACGAACTCGTGCACAGCCTGACCGGCCTCGCGTTCGCCCGGATGTTCCAGGGACGGCCGGCTCTCGCGCACGCGGAGGAGGCGACCGCGATCGCGTACGCGACCGGCGACCCGGACGACATCGTGCTGGCCCTGCGCACCCACGCCGACACCCTGGTCCTGCGGGACCGGCCGGCCGAGGCCCTGCCGCTGCTGGACCGGGCGCTGGCCCACACCCGGGCCCTGTGGAACAACGACAGCCATCGGGCACTGCTGGTCCGTAAGCTGGACTGCGCGATCTCGCTCGGGCGGCTGGACCTGGCCGACGCGACGTACGCGCAGGCCCGCGAGGTGACCGACGCGGTCGGCAACGCCCACGGCTTCGGCTGGCTGCTCGTGCACCACAGCCGGCTGCGCCGCGCGCGCGGCGACCTGCCCGCCGCCATGAGCGACGCGCGCGAGGCGCTACGACGCATGGTCGAGGCGGGCGATCCCCGCGGGGTGTTCCTCGCGAATCTGCGGTTGGCCGAGGCGCTGCTGGCCGGCGGCGACTCCCCCGGTGCCATCGCCCTCCTGCACACCCTGCTGTCCACTTCGGACGTGGCGTCCGTACCACTGCTCAAGGCAAAGGCCGAGGCGCTGCTCAGGCAGGCGTCGTCAGCCCGCCTCGACAACGATGTCGCAAATCGCGCCGGGTGACAGGCACGCGGTGAGGCGCTCGGCCTCGGTCAGCAGGGACTCGCGTTCGGCGTGCGGGGCAGCCGGGCATGCTCGGCACCGACCTCACCGTGGCCGACGCGCCCGAACTGGTGGCCGTCCTGGGCAGGCCGGCCGAGCGCTACCGGCGTGCCACGGCGGCCGGCTAGGTCATCCGAGCGGCGAGGATCAGGTACACGGCGGCGGTCCAGGTGTACGCCCGGTCGCGCAGACCGGCTCCGGTCCCGGCGTCGAAGTTCTCGGCGAAGCCCGATGTCTCGCACAGTTCGCGGAAGCGGCCGCTGATGTCGTCGGCCAGCTCGTCGTGCCCGGCCCGCCGCAGGCCGTCCTCGATCAGCAGGGTGGCGGGGGCCCAGATGGGGCCGCGCCAGTATCCGTCAGCGGCGTACCGGGGCGAGTCGAGCGGCTCGGTGGCCAGCCCGTGCGGAGTGAGGTGGGCCTTGAGGCCCGCGGCCAGGGCCGTGCGGATATCCGCCGGCAGGTCGGCGCCCAGCGCGATGGGCATGAGCGCGAGCAGGCTGGTGCTGCCCGAGGTCTCACCGGTACGGGGAACACGGGCCAGGAACCGGCTGCCGTCCCACAGGGTCGACAGCAACGCGGTCTTCAGCTGCTCCGCGGTGGCCGTCCAGTGCTCCGCCGCCCCGGCGTCATTGAGCTCGGCGGCGAGGCTGCTCAGCTCCCGCAGCTGAAGGATCAGGAACGCCGTGAGATCGGCGGTCTCCAGCACGCGGCCCGCGTCGAAGGTGGTCGCGTTGTCCCAGCCGCTGTCGTTGCCGTGCTGGTAGTGCGGCAACGGATGCCCGGGCACCCGGCGCTGGTCGAGCCAGAACGAGGTCCATTCGCGCAGCCGCCGGTAGGTCTGCGTCAGCTGCTCCCGGTCGAGCGGCGGCAGCGCCTGCCGCAGGCGGCGCAACGCCCAGCCGTGGATGGGCGGTTTGACGAAGTTGTGGAGGACCTCGGAATGGGTCACCGAGTCCGGCAGCGCGCCGGTCGGGTCCTGGTGGTCGAACGGGATGTGGAACTGGTCCCAGGCCAGTCCGGGATCGCCGGCCGCCAGGGCCAGCGCGGTGAAGCAGTGGTCCCAGCTCCACACCTTGTCCATCCAGTGCTTGGACATCAGCACGGCCGGGCGGCCGAGGAACCCGCCGGGCGCCACGGTGGCCGACCACAACACGTACGTGGCGAGTTCGGCGGCCGGGGTGCGGGCGTCGCGCCAGGGGGCGACGGCGTCGACGTACCGGCCGAACGCGTCAGCGGTGTCGCGGGCCACCTCGTCGAAGGTCGCGGCCGGGCGGTACGGGTCGCGGCTGGTCGCGTACTCCTCGATGGCCAGTTCCCAGGCCGGGCCGCCGGGCAGGTCCAGGTGCCGGTCGCCGGTGCCGAGCAGTTCGACGCCGGCGACGGCCGGGTCGCCGGCCAGCACCGTGATGCGGTAGCGGTGGCCGGTGGCATAGGAGGTGAACACGTACGCGCCGTCCCGCGGATCGCGATAGAGGTAGGTGCCGGAGAACGGGGTCAGCGACGCCGCCGCGACCGCGATGCGCAGGCCCAGCCCGGTGCCGCGCACCCTGATCGTGTCGGCGTTCTCGTAGACCAGGTCGACGTGGCCGGACGGGTGTTCCCACCGCAGCCGGGACGGCGTGGCCGAGACCGGCGCGTCGACGCGCTCCCCCGCGCTCCGGGCCTCGAAACGCAGCACCGCGTGCATCCCGGACCGGTGCGAGACCAGGTGCAGGTCCTCGGCGTAGGTCTGCTCGGCGATGACCGGGGAGATGTCGAACCAGGACTCCCGGTGGCTGAACGGGATGTCCCGTACGGAAAAGGTGGTGACCACGGACATAGGTGCCTTTCGCCGGTGTTGGCTCAGTCTTTGACCGCACCGGCGGTGACGCCGGCGGCCACGTAACGCTGCGCCAGGATGAGCAGCACGGTGGCGGGAACGGAGGCGACCACCGCGGTGGCCATGATCGCGTTCCACTGCTGGTTGTTGTTGCCGATGTAGTGGTAGATGCCGAGCGTGATGGGCTGATGGGCGCCACCGCCGTCGAGGGTCGCGGCGAAGACGAAGTCCGACCAGGCCCACAGGAAGGCGAACAGGCTCACGGTGACGATCGCGTTGCGGCTGACCGGCAGGATCACCGAACGGAAGGTGCGCCACCGGGAGGCGCCGTCGATCATCGCGGCGTCGGTGAGCTCGGCCGGGATGCCGGCCATGAAGGCGGCGAAGATCAGCACCCCGAACGGTACGGCGATGGTCGAGTCGGCCAGGATCAGCCCGGCGACCGAGTTCAGCACGCCGGCGCGCAGATAGATGGCGTAGAAGCCCATCGCCATGATGATGCCGGGGATCATCTGGGCGATCAGCAGGACGAAGCTGAGGGCCCCGCCACCCCGGGGACGCAGCTTGGCCAGCGAGTATCCGGCCGGCGCGGACAGCGCGAGCGTCACGGCCACCGTGCCCACCCCGATCAGCAGACTCGTGCCCAGGTACGGCAGCTGCTGGTCCAGGACCGCGCGATAGCCCTCCAGGGTGCCGTCGAACGGGAACAGGTGCGGCGGGTCGGCGCGCATGTCGGTGTCCCGGGTGAAGGACACGTTGATCATCCAGTAGACCGGGAACAGCATCACGGCGGTCAGCCCGAGGCCGGCGACCGTCTTCAGCGCTCTGCTCATGCCGCCTGCCTGCGCTGCATCCGGATGTGGACCAGGCCGCACACCAGCGCCAGCACGATCAGCAGGTTGCCGACCGCCGCGCCCGGGCCGAACCGCGGCAGCGCGCTGCCGAAGCCCAGCCGGTACGACCAGGTGGCGAAGGTGGCCGAGGCGTCGGCCGGACCACCCCGGGTCATGATCCAGATGATGTCGAAGACCTTCAGCGTGTAGACCAGGCCGAGCAGGATCGTGATGGCCGAGACGGGACGCAGCAGCGGGAACGTGACCCGCCAGAAGCGTTGCCATCCGGAGGCGCCGTCCAGCGCGGCCGCCTCGTGGATCTCCGCCGGGACCGCCTGCAGACCGCTGTAGAGCACCACCAGGTTGAACGGGACACCGATCCAGATGTTGGCGATGATCACGCTGACCAGCGCCCACCGCGGGTCGGTCAGCCAGTTGACCGGTTCCGCCCCGAACACCTGAAGGGCGGCGTTGACGATCCCGGAATCGCTGTTGAGCATCCAGGACCAGCTCGAGGCCGAGACGATCAACGGCAACAGCCACGGTACGAGGAACAGGGCGCGCAGCGTCGCGGAAAGCGGGAAGTGCTGGCGGAAGAACAGGGCCAGCGCCATGCCGATCGAGAACTGGAACACCAGGCACACCACGGTGAAGACGACAGTGTGCGTCAGCGCGGGCAGGAACGTCGGGTCGGCGGCGACGGTGCGGTAGTTGTCCAGCCCGCTGAAGGGCGCCCCGCCCTGCACGAAGGAGCGCACGGTGTAGGCGCGCAGGCTCAGATCGAGGTTGCGGTAGAGCGGGTAGGCGTAGAACGCGCCGAGGTAGAGCACGACCGGCGCGGCGAACGCCCACGCCCACCACTGTTCCGCTCTGCCCCGGCGCCGCGCGGCCCGGTCGGGCTGTTCGGCCGCCGGCTGCGCGCGCGGGCGTTCCTTCACAGGTGCCGCCATGTCACTTGGTGGCCGCGGCAGCGGTGGCCTGTGCCGCCTTGAGCGCGTCCTGCGGGGACTTGCTCCCGCTGAGTGCGGCCTGGAACGCGCCCCACATCGGCTCGGAGATCTTCGGGTACCTGGTGCCGAGGTTGTCGCTCGTGCGGCCCTTGGCCGCCTTGACCGCCTCGACCCAGACCTTCAGCTGCGGGGTTTCGCTGATCTGCTTGGCCTGCACGGCGCCGGTGGCCCCGATGTAGGACAGCGTGGTGTCCGTGGTGTACGCGTTGTCGGCGCTGGTCAGGCAGGCGATGAGCTTGGCCGCGACGGCGTACCGGCCGGTGTCGCTCTGCACGGGTGCCGTGACGAACTCACCGCCGGTGGGCGCCGGGGCGGTCCCGCCGGCGCTGGACGGGACGGGGATGATCCCGTACTCGAAGCCGGCCTTCTCGGCGTTGGCCAGCTGCCACGTGCCGTTCTCGGCGAAGGCGTAGTCGCCACTGGCGAACTCCTGCCAGCTGGTGGTCTGGGTGTTGTTGATGACGGAGTTGGGGGCGTAGCCCTGCTTCAGCCAGTCGGTCCAGAGGGTGAGCGCGGCCACGGCCTGCGGCGAGTCCAGCTGGGTCAGGTTCGCGCCGGAGCCCCAGAACCAGGGCAGGAACTGGAACGAGCCCTCCTCGGTGCCGATGGCCGAGAAGGTGATGCCCTTCTTGCCGGCCGCCTTCACCTTCTGCAGCGCCGCGGTCAGCCCGGCCCAGTCCTTGATCGTGGCCGGGTCGACCTTGGCCGCGTCCAGGACCTTCTTGTTGTAGTACAGCGCGAGGGTGTTGGCCCCGATCGGCATCCCGTACGTCTGGCCGCCGACCTGCCCGGCGGCCAGCAGGTTGGGCTCGGCCGCCGAGGTGTCGATCCGGGTGTCCGCGGTGGTGGTGAGCACTCCCGCCTCGGCCAGCGTCGACACCACCGGGTTGTCGACGATCAGCACGTCCGGCGAGTTGCCCTGCTGCGCGGCCAGCAGGGCCTTGTTGGTCAGGTCGGTGGTGTCATAGCCGGTCCGCTGGATCGTCACCCCGGCGCCGGTGCCGCAGGCCGTCAGCAGCTTCACCCAGTCGGAGCCGGTGTCGAACTGCGGGTACGGGTCCCAGATCGTGTACTCCGCGGCCGACGCGCCGGACGACGGAGAGCCGGAGTCGGAGCAGGCGCCGGCGAGCGCGGTCAGAGTGATGGCGAGCAACGCGCAGCCGGCAACCCGGCGGCCGATGGTCGAGGTTCTCATGTCGGACAACTCCTGAATGCGGCAACGACAACGACAGGCATTCGAATCGGTTCGACTACTCGGTGCGCCGACAGTAGGACTCCGCCACCGCACGGTCAACACCTTCACCGGGCGGTATTGTCGCGTTCTGAAACATCTTGGCCATCGCGCCGGCATCCTATTGACACCGCTGGATGTCCCTGCCTAGCGTCAGCCGCGAACCGATTCGACAGCGATAGGATCAGGTGCTCATGAACATTGGGGAGATCGCCCGCCGGGCCGGGGTGTCCCGCAGCACCGTGTCGTACGCGCTGAGCGGGCGCCGATCGGTGAGCACGGAGACCAAGCAGCGGATCCAGGCCGTCATCGACGAGATCGGTTACCGACCCAACGCCGCCGCCCGGGCTCTCAAGGAGGGCCGGACCCGTACCCTCGGGCTGGTCATCCCGCCGGCCAGCCTGCGCCTGACCGACATGCAGCTCGGCTTCGTCGCCAGCGTCGTCGAGGCCGCGGCCCACGCCGACCTCGACGTGCTGCTGTCCCCCTCCGGCGGCGACCACGACCGCTCGTTCGAGCGCCTCGTCTCGGGCCGCCGGGTCGACGGGGTCATCCTCATGGAGATCCGGCTGGAGGACGAACGCGTCACCACGCTCCAGCAGCGAGGGCTCCCGTTCGTCACCATCGGCCACACCGCCCACCCGCACGGCACCTGCTGGGTCGACGTCGACTACGCCGCGCTGGTGGCCCGCTGCGTGCACCACCTGGCCGACCTCGGCCACCGCAACATCGCCCTGCTCAACCGGTCGCCCGAACTGCTCGCCGCCGGTTACGGCCCGGCCCACCGGGCCCAGGCGAGCTTCGCCGAGGCCGTCCGGCAGCGCGGCCTGACCGGGATCGAGCAGCCGTGCGCCGACGACCCGGCCGCCGGCGAGGAATGGTTCGAGCAGCTGCGCGAACGCCACCCCGAAGTCACCGCCATCACGACCGTCAACGAGGCGGCCCTGCCCGGCCTCCAGCGCGGCATCGAGCGGCTGAACGTCGCCGTCCCGCGTGACCTGTCCATCGCCGGGGTCGCCGCCCGGCACTGGGCCGAGGGCTTCCGCCCCCAGCTCACCGCCGCCGACGTCCCCACGCTCGAGATGGGCTCGCACGCCGTCGAGCTGCTCCTCGAACGGATCGCCGCGCCCAGCAGCCCGCCGCGTCACCTGCTGCTCGCGCCGCCCATCGCCCTGCGCGACAGCACCGGACCCGCCCGCACCAGCTGAACCGTCCGCTCCCCGGGACGAGCCGCCGGCTCCTCCCGCGATCCCTGCTGCCCTTCTCCCCTCCGGAGGCACCGTGAGACCCGCATCCCCCACGCGTACCCGCATCGGCCGCATCCTGGCCGGTGTGCTGGCCGCCGCCGGCGTTCTCGCCGCACCGGCCCCGGCCCGCGCCGACGACCAGAGCATCAGCGTGAACTTCGCCGCCACCGGGACCGCGCCGACCTACCGGGCGTCCGGCTGGATCTACGGCATGACCGAGAACGGCGCCGCGCCACCGGACAACTTCTTCACCGACATCAAATACCAGGCCATGCGGGCCGGCGGCGCCCAGCTGCCGGGCGGCGGCTGGCAGGGCGGCGGATACGACCGCCGATGGAACGCCACCCGCGCCCAGATGCTGCGCACCAAAGCCCTGGGCGGCACGTTCATCCTGCTGCCGCACGACCTGTGGGGCGCCGACGGCGCGGGCATCCCCCGGTTCCCCGGCGACAACGGCAACTGGACCGACTACGACAACTTCCTCACCCGCGTCATCACCGACGTCAAAGCCACCGGGGTGCCGGTCCAGTGGGACATCTGGAACGAACCCAACCTCTCCATCTTCTGGAACCGCACCCAGGCCCAGTACTTCGAACTCTGGCGGCGCACCTACCAGCGGCTGCGCGCCGACATGCCCGGCACCCTGATCGTCGGGCCGAGCCTGGCCGGCGTCCCCTCCACCAGCGGCGGCTGGTGGGGCCAGTACCTGGACCACGTCAAGGCCAACAACGCGGTGCCGGACATCTTCAGCTGGCACTCCCTGCCCGGTGACCCGGTGGCCAACGTGGCCGCCGCGAACTCCTCGCTCGGCTCCCGCGGCATTCCGCACAGCCGGCCGTACCAGATCAACGAGTACGGCGCCGGCGACGAACAGAACCCCGCCGACGGCGCCTGGTACATCACCCGGCTGGAACGCGCCGGCGCCGACGGGCTGCGCGCCAACTGGGCCAGCGGCGGCAACCTGCACAACGACCTGGGCAACCTGCTCACCCACAACTCGGCCGGGCAGTACCAGCCCAAGGGCGAGTGGTGGGTCTACCGGTTCTACGCCGGACAGACCGGCACCGGTGTGCCCACCACGGCGTCCGCCGGGTACGACGCGTACGCCACCAAGGCCGACGGCAACGCCAAGATCCTCGTCGGCGGCGGGCGCACCACCGGCAACATCGCGGTCAACCTGCAAGGGCTGAACACCACCACCGGCATCGTGACCAACAACCAGGTCCGCGTGCAGGTGCAACGCATCCCGCACAACAACGGCGGCGCGGTCACCGGACCCACCACCGTGCAGGACCAGAACGTCACCCTCAACGGCAACGCGACCACCGTGACCATCGCCAACAACACCGTCACCGACGCGTACACCATCACGGTCCTGCCGCCCATCAGCACGGCGGGCTTCCAGAGCACCGCCGTAGCCCAGCACAGCGGGATGTGCCTCGACAACACCGACCGGCGGACCACCGACGGCAACCAGCAGCAGCAGTACCCCTGCGACGGCGGCACCCAGCAGCAGTGGAACTTCCGCCCGGTGTCCGGTGTGGCCGACACCTACACGGTCGTCAACCAGCAGAGCGGCAAATGCCTCGACATCAGCGGCGTGTCCACCGCCGACGGCGCCGCCGTACAGCAGTGGACCTGCCTCAGCGGCGGGCTGAACCAGCAGTTCACTCTGCGGCGGGTCAGCTACGCGGGCAACGACGCGCACGACTACCAGCTCGTGGCCCGGCACAGCGGCAAGTGCGTGGACGTCAGTGGTGTGTCCACCGCGGCGCGCGCCGTCGTCCACCAGTGGACCTGCAAGCCGGTGGCTCAAGCGAGTCCCCTCAACCAGACCTGGCGACTGCTCGGCCGTTGAGAAGGATTTGATGATCGTGCGGAGAAGAACGCTGAGTCGCTTCAGCACCGCCTTGTTGTTCCTCGCCGGTGCCGGCGTCTCCGTGGTCTCGGACGCGTCGGGCGCCCAGGCCGCCGTCTCCGGCCCCTGTGACATCTACGCCTCCGGCGGTACGCCGTGCGTAGCCGCGCACAGCACCACCCGGGCGCTGTACGGCGCGTACACCGGCCCGCTCTACCAGGTTCGCCGGGCGTCGGACAACGCCACCCGGGACATCGGCGTGCTGAGCGCGGGCGGCTACGCCGACGCCCCCACCCAGGACTCGTTCTGTGCCACCACGAGTTGCGTCATCACCGTCATCTACGACCAGTCCGGCCGCAACAACCGCCTCACCCAGGCACCCCCCGGCCACTGGCCGGGTCCCGCCGCCGGCGGCTGGGACAATCTCGCCGACGCGAAGGCCGCACCCGTCACCGTCGGCGGCCAGAAGGCGTACGGCGTCTACATCGCTCCCGGAACCGGTTACCGCAACAACAACACCAACGGTGTCGCGACCGGCGACCAGCCCGAAGGTATCTACGCGGTCGTCGACGGCGCGCACTACAACCAGTGGTGCTGCTTCGACTACGGCAACGCGCAGACCGACGGCGAGGCCGATTCCCCCGCGATCATGGAGACCGTGTACTTCGGCGCCGACAAGCAGTGGGGATACGGGGCCGGCAGCGGTCCCTGGATCATGGCGGACCTGGAGTGGGGACTGTTCTCCGGGGTGAACGCGGGATACAACGACATCCCGTCCGTCAACCACCGTTTCGTGACGGCCATGGTGAAGGGCGAGCCGAATCACTGGGCGATCCGGGGCGGGAACGCGCAGTCGGGCAGCCTCTCGACCTACTTCGACGGCGTACGCCCCAACGGCTACCACCCCATGAAGAAGGAAGGGGCCATCCTGCTCGGCATCGGCGGGGACAACAGCGTCACCGGCCGCGGCACCTTCTTCGAGGGCGTGCTGACGTCCGGCTACCCGTCGGCCGCGACCGAGAACGCCGTCCAGGCCAACATCACCGCCGCCGGATACGCCCCGGCCGGTGGCAGCGACCCGCGGCAGAGCGTCCAGCTCGTGGGCGGGCAGTCCGGCCGCTGCATCGACGTGCCCAACGCGAGCACCACCAACGGCACCCAGGTCCAGCTGTGGGACTGCGCCGGCAGCACCCAGCAACGCTGGACCCACACCGCCGCCAGGCAGCTGCAGGTGTACGGCAACAAGTGCCTCGACGCCAACGGCCAGGGCACCACCAACGGCACCCAGGTCATCATCTGGGACTGCCACAGCGGCACCAACCAGCAGTGGACCATCAACGCCAACGGCACCATCACCGGCGTCCAGTCCGGACTGTGCCTGGACGCCAACAGCGCCGGAACAGCGAACGGCACCAAACTCATCCTCTGGGCCTGCAACGGACAACACAACCAGCAGTGGTCCGCGCGTAGCTGACCGCGCGGCGGGGTCAGCCCGTCAGGTCCATCAGGTGGTGTTCCACCTCATGGACGGTGTGCCGGCCGAGGCACAGGATCGTCTGTGACTCGGCCGACGGCCAGTTGTAGACAACAGTGCGACTCCACCGCGGTGGGCTCAGGGCGTCGAAGTCGCGCGCCAACCATCGGGGCGGCAGGTCCGCGGTCGAAACGGTGGCGTAGGCGAATCGGCACTCCTCGCACCGATCCACGTCGAGCAGGACAACGCTCCTCTCGGCTATTGGCGGAGCTCAGGAAAGGTTCCGAAAGGCCCTACCGGGCCGCTGGACATCGTCAGCTGGATGACCCCGGTGGGGATCTTCGGGAACGGCGGCCGGGAAGGTGGCCCGGCCGTCATGCCCAGGGTGATGTGTGGGCGGTAGTCCCGGTCCACCAGACCCAGCGGCGGATGGCCGAGACCCAGGAACTCCTGGTGCAGGGCGTCCAGCTCGGGACTCCGCACGATCTCCAGGCCGAAGTAGTAGCCGCCGGTCGGGACGTAGTAGTCACCGGGTGGGACCACCGAGTACAGCAGGCCGATGATGGTCGCCGGGAAGATCCGGCCCCGGTGGGATGCGGTCGCCGCGACGATCCCGGCCGTCTGGTCCTCGGCGCAGTCCATGTGCAGCACCGAGACGTGCGGAGGGGCTTTCTCGCCGAGCAGCATGAGCGGCTCGTGACCGTCCCCGATCGCGTGCGACAACTCGATCAGCGACCGCGAGGTCTCCGCATCCGGCCGCAGCACCACTCCGTAAGCCACGAGGCCCATTGTGTCAGCGGCGCAGGGCCAGCCCTCCGTCACCCGTTCGTGTCATGGTGCGACGACTTGGCAGTCGTTATGGTCAGGCGCTGTTGCGATCCCCCTCACCGACGGTCCCCACCGGCATCGGCGGTCCACCGAAGCTGGACCGGCTCGTCGACGGCGCCGAAGTCACCGGCGACCATGACGCTGGTCAACCCGGCTTCAGCCGTGCAGGAGGTGGCCTTCCGGCTGGAGAGCAGCGAAGGCGAGGAACGCACTCTGGTCGCCAAGCCCGGCGAGACCAAGAGCGAGACGTTCCCGGCCACGGTCGGCTTCACCCTCGACGTCACGCCCGCCAGCGGCTTGCAGCCTCCCGGAGGCGCCAGGCCCCGCACGATCGCCCACGAACAGCCCGAGAACTGCTCCACCGAGGACGGCGGTACGGCCGCGGGCGACGACGAATCGGCAGGCCGCGGCGCGCCGGCGCCGCGTGAAGTTCACCGCCTGACGCCGACAACAGAAGCCCGCTGGCCCGAGGGTCAGCGGGCTCCTTCGCGTTCCGGACACGAGAAACCTCAGAGGACGTCAGCCGGTCGGTGATCCGGCGGGACATCACGTATCGACCGGGACCGCTATGGTGTCCGGAAGATCTGTCACGACACGGGGGTATTGCGACATGCGTCTTGCCGTCCTGCGCGCCACCACGACGTCCCTGCTGCTGGCCGGCGCCGTGGCGCTGCCTGTCGCTCCGGCCTCCGCGGCCGCCTCTCCGCACGTCTCCTTCGCCCCGCCGGCCGTTGTCGGCGCCGGGCTCACCGCCGCCGAGGTTCCGGTCGAGGTCGTCAACACCGGCGGCACCGCGCGGTCGAGTGTCGCGCTGCGGATGACCGTCACGCCGGTCTCCGGCAGCGCTCTGCGGCCGCTCGACTCCACGCTGGTGCTCAGCTATCAGTTCGGCACGCAGTACCGCTCGCTGAACTACGAGGTCCGCGGCGATGCCCTGGTGGCCACCACTCCCGCGCTGTCCGGGGTCGACGCCGACGCCACCACCACGATCCGGCTGCGCATCTCGACGCGGCCCACCGAGAGCGCGCCGCACGTCGACAAGATGACCGTCCGTGTGGCCACCGAGGCGCTGGACGGTGACGGCGTCGTGTTCGCGGCCGACCGCAGGGCCGACCGGATCGCCCTGGTCGAGCCGCGGGCCGACATCACCGGCTGGTCCGGCCGGCTCCAGGTCGGCACGCCCACCGTCGTGACGATGTCGCTGACCAACACGACGCCGCTGGCCTACTCGATTCTGCGGCCGGGCCTGCTGCTCAATCGGGCCGGCAATGACCAGGTCCTCGTCGAACGCCTCGACGGCGACCAGTGGACGCCCGTGTCAGGCCCGAGCAACAGCTACTACTGGTGGTACTCCGACGGCAACCCGAGCCTGCAGCCCGGCGAGTCGTACACGGCCACGCTGCGCATCACCTTCACCGACGAGGCCGCCGCCGGCGAGCAGGGCACCCTCTACAACGTCGGCTACACCTACTTCGGCTACCCCATCGCGGTGGACGGCGAGGCCTACACCGTCACGGCGGCCGGCGGCCGCTGACTCAGGGCGCGTACGCGGTCACCGTCGACCCGGTTCGGCCGTACAGCCGGCCGTTGGCCACCATCGGTGCGTCCTGCAGGGCCGAGGTCTTCGCGTCCAGCGTGATCGGTTTCCCGGTGCGCGTCTCGAACGCCGCCAGGGGGCGACCGGTGTCCCGCCAGCCGTACACCACTCCCCCGCCGACCGCGAACGTGATGGGGGCGTCCTCGGTGAAGGTGGCCGTCCAGACCCGGCGGCCGTCCTTCGCGTCGACGGCGATCAGCTCGTCGGAGAAGGTGTGCAGGTAGATCCGCTCGCCATCAGTGGCGAAGCCGAAGGTCGAGCCGTGGCTCGGGAAGGTCTTCAGCACGGCTCCGGTGGCCGCGTCGACGCTGCGGATCCGCTCGTCCGGCCCGCATCGCAGGTAGAACGTCGAGCCGTCGGGTGACGCGCCGATCGGGGTGTGACAACCCGCGTCGGCCGGCCACACCGTTCGGCCGGTCGTGACGTCGACCGCGGTGGTCGAGTCGTCGCCGACCACCAGGATCCTGCCCCCGGCGGCCACTGTCTCCCCGGCGATCGAGCCCTGTCGTGCCCAGACCCGCGAGCCGTCGGCGATGCGGTACGCCCGGATGCCGTACTTGCTGATCGGCGCGTCCCACACGCTTCCGACCACGATGCCCTTGTCGACGAGCAGGCCGTACATGGTTTCCGGGATCCGCTTGCGGTAGAGGACCTGGCCGGTGGTCACGTCGTGGACGCTCAGGAAGGTCTTGCCGGACCGGCAGTCCCGGGACTGGGCGACGAGCCTGGTCCCCACGATCGCGGCGAGGCTGATGCTGGTCTTCCTGGTGGTGGCCGGTGTCCGCCAGGCGAGCGCGCCCGTGGTCGCGTCATAGCCGCTGATCCGGTACGCCGCCGCGGTGATCAGCCGATTCGCGCCGACCAGGGGCGTGGCCGGGGCAGCGCACTTCGCGGTGGCCAGCGGGACGCTCCACCGTGGCTTGAGCTTGCCGGCGGTCGCGGGGGTCAGCCGGGTCTCGCCCGGGTTGTAGTAGTCGCCGGTCGCGTGGGCCGCGGCCTGTCCCCAGGCGTCGGGGGTCGTCGCGGCGGCCGGATCCGGGAGCGGCATCTGGTCGGCGGCGGCGCTGAGCGCGGCGACCACGGCGACGGCTAGGTAACGACGTTTCACGGCATCTCCTCGGCACGGGACAAGAAGATCACCGTAGGGAGGAATGTCCCGGATGGACGGCTGCCGGGCGCGGCGCTCACCCGGTCGAGCGACCTTGACGTCTCCGGAAGTTTCGGTCCTTCAAGATCCACTTCGCGTAACTTCTGATTGACAGCTCCCGATATTTGGCTGAGGCTTACCGGGTCGAAACAAGGAGGAAACCTCGTGAGTAGCGTACTTGGACGGGCCGGAAGTAGACCGAAACTTGCAGCGATGGGCGCAGCGGTTCTTCTGGTCGGTGGCGTCGTGACCGTGCAGTCCACCGGCACCGCTGAGGCAGCCGCCAGCACCCTGCGGGCCGCCGCCGCCGAGGCCGGTCTGTTCTTCGGCGCCGCCGCGGGTCCCGGCAAACTGAACTCCTTCTTCTCCAGCGAGTTCGGCCAGCTCACCCCCGAGAACGACATGAAGCCGGACGCGATCGCCAACGCCAACGGCACGCTGCGCAACACCGGCAACGCGGACACGCTGGTCAACTTCGCGCAGTCCAACAACATGGTGGTACGCGGCCACACCATGGTCTGGTACTCGCAGGCCGGGCAGTTGCAGGGCGCCAACCAGTCGACGCTGAACACGTACATCGGCAACGCGCTGACGCGCTGGGGCAGCAAGATCGCCTACTGGGACGTCGTGAACGAGTCGCTGGCCGACAACAACGCCGGGACGCGCCGCAGCCAGTGGCCGCACACCCTGGACCGCGACGCCAACGGCGACGGCGACTACTTCGACGCGACCGACACCGACTACATCCGGGACTCCTTCACCCGGGCCAAGCAGGTCGTCCAGCAGAACGGGCTGAGCACCAAGCTCTGCATCAACGACTACGACGTCGAGGGCCTGACGGTCCAGGGCGGCGGCCGCAACAGGAAGTCCGACGCGCTGTACGACATCGTGCGGGCGTACACCCAGGGGTCGAGCAAGCTGATCGACTGCGTCGGGTTCCAGAGCCACTTCAACGACAACCCGAACAGCATCATCACCGCCGACCTGCAGGCCAACATCCAGCGCTTCGCCGACCTCGGCGTCGAGGTGCACCTCAGTGAGCTGGACATCGACGACGACCTCAGCAACAACGACATCGGCCAGGGTCAGGCGGAGAACTACCGCAAGGTGGTCCGGGCCTGCCTGAACGTCGCGCGGTGCACGGGCATCACGGTCTGGGGCATCTCCGACAGCGAGTCGTGGCGCGCCTCCGAGCGCGGCCTGCTGTTCACCGGGAGCAACGGCAACTACCAGAAGAAGGCGGCCTACACGGCCGTCCTCGAAGAGCTCAACAAGGGCCGGGGCACCACGACCCCGCCGAGCTCACCGCCGGTCTCCTCGCCGCCGGTCTCGCCGTCGGTGCCCCCGGTCTCGCCGTCGGCCTCGGCCAGCTCGCCGCCGGTCCCGGCCGGATGCTCGGCCGCGGTGTCGCTCAACTCCTGGAACGGCGGGTTCGTCGCCACCGTGCGGGTCACCGCCGGGTCCGCGCCGATCAACGGCTGGACCGTCGGCCTGAACCTGCCCAGCGGCGCCACCGTGACCAGCGGCTGGAACGCCACCAACTCCGGCACCAGCGGCGCCGTGCAGTTCTCCAACGTCAGTTACAACGGGCGGGTCGCCGCCGGGCAGTCGGTGGAGTTCGGCTTCCAGGGCACCGGCAGCGCCGTCGGCGCCTCGCCCACCTGCACCGCCTCGTGAGCTGATCCGAGGCCCGGGCCGCCCTCGAACGGGCCGGCCCGGGCCTCGGCGTCATCGGGACTCGAGCCGTTCGAGCTCGGCGGCCACGTCCGCGGCCTCGCCCGTGCCGACCTTGGTGAACAGGGCGAGCGCGGTGCGCAGGTGCTCGGCCGCGGCGGCCGGCCGGTCCGCAGCCAGCTCGGTACGGCCCAGCCCGGCGTACGACTGGGCCTCGTCGATGGCGCTGTCGATCTCCTGGGCCAGGCCGAGCGCCAGCCGGTGATGCTCGGCGGCCCGGTCCAGCTCACCGAGATCCCGGTACGCGGCCCCCAGCTCGTTGAGCGCCTCCGCCTCGCCGCCGCGTACGCCGAGATCACGGACCAGGTCGATGGCTTCGGTCAGGGTCTCGATCGCGGCCGTGGGATCGCCGTTCTCGCGGCGCAGAGTGCCGAGGAAGACCAGCCCCGTGGCCACGCCGAGCCGGCTGCCGACCTCCCGGCTGCGCTCGACGGCCAGGGCGAGCGCGTCCGCCGCGCCGGCCCGGTCCCCGGTGCGGTGCAGCACGGCGCCCAGGTGGTTGAGCGCACTCGACTCCCGGAGCCGGTCGCCGAGCTCGCGGCACTGCGGCAGCGCCTCGGTCAGCGCTGCCTCGGCGGCCGGGTAGTCGCCGCGGATCCGGTGCACGTAACCCAGGACCGTCAGCACCGACGACGTTCCCGGCAGATCGTTCAGCTCGCGCGAGCGGCGCAGCGACCGGTTCAGCAGATCCACCGCACCGGACAGGTCGGATCCCATGTACCGCACGATGCCCAGTTGCAGCAGCGCGTTGGCCTCGCCGCGGCGGTCGTCCAGCTCCGCACAGCGGTCGAGGGCGTCCTGCAGCGGCGGCACCGCGCTCGGGTGGTCGCCGACGGAGTACCGCACCATGCCGAGTTGCAGCAGGGCATTGGCCTCGCCGCCCCGGGAGCCGAGGCGGCGGTAGAGGTCGAGGGCACGCTGCAAGGCTTCGACGGCGCTGTCGTAGTCGCTGCGCAGGCGCTGCGTGTCCGCGAGACAGACCAGGGCGTACGCCTGCGCCCAGGGATCGTCGCGGTCCCGCGCGACCGTCGCGGCGGCCTGGTGCATCGCCAGTGCGTCGGCCCAGGGGCCGTCCATCCGCAGCAGACCGGTCAGGCCGGCGGTCAGCCCGACGAAGCGGGCCGGATCGTCGCCCCGGGCGCCGGCCAGGGCGGCCAGCAGGTTGGCGCGCTCGGCCCGGGCCCAGCTCAGCGCCTGCACGCTGTCCGTCAGCTCGGGTCCGGCCCAGGTCACGGTGATCGCGGGCGGCTGGGGCCGGGTGTAGGGCAGCAGATAGCCACCGGCGACCGTGGCGGTGTGCTGGTAGTAGTCCAGCAACCTGTCCCGAGTGTCCCGCCGCTCCCGCTCCGGCAGGTCGCGGGAGCGGGCCTTCGCGTAGCTGCGGATCAGGTCGTGCAGCCCGTACCGGCGGTAGCCGACCTCGATGAGCAGGTTCTCCCGGTGCAGCGCGTCGAGCTGGTCCACGGCCTCGTCGGGCGTACACCCGGCGAGCACAGCGGCCGCGTACGGGTCGACGTCGATGCCCGGATGCAGCGCCAGGTGCAGCAGGAAGTCCTGCCGGCCGGCCGGTAGAGTGTCGTAGGACAGGTCGAAGGCGGCCGCCACGGTGGCGTGCTCGGCGGTCAGCGTCAGCAGCCGGGCGTTGATCTCGGCCCGCAAATCGGTCAGCGTCCAGGTGGCGTGGGCGGTGTAGACCTTCGCCAGCAGGGAGACCGCCAGCGGCAGCCGGCCGGCCAGCGTGACCACCTCGTCGACCGCGGCGAGCGGCTCGGTGCCGGCCCGCGGCGCCTGGTGCAGGAACATCGTCCGGGCCTGCTCCAGCGGCAACAGGCCCAGCGCGAGGTGGCGGGTCCGTCCGGGCAGGTCGCCGAGCCGGCGCCGGCTGGTGACCAGTACGGCGCACTCCGGGTTGCCGGGCAGCAGCGGGTTGACCTGGTCGCTGCCGGCCGCATTGTCGATCACCAGCAGGATCCGCTTGGCCGCCGACCGGTCCCGCCACAGCGCGGCCCGGCCGTCCAGCGACTCCGGCACGTACCGCGGGTCGACCCCGTCGGCGGTCAGCAGGGTGGCCAGCGCGTCGGCCGGGTCGGCCGGCTGCTGGCCGGGGGTGTGCGCGTGCAGGTCGAGGAAGATCCGGCCGCCCGGAAAGCGGTCCGCGAGCAGGTGGGCGGCGTGCACGGCGAGCGCCGTCTTGCCGACGCCGGGCATCCCGTCGATGGCGTGGATCGAGACCACGCCGCCGGTGGCGGCCGCGATGATCTGGTCGAGCTCGGCCGTGCGTCCGGTGAAGGCCAGGGTGTCCGGCGGGAGGACCCAGCGGGCCCGCTCCGGCGGCCGGTCACCGGTCCGGCGACGGCCCGGGTACGCGCCGGGCCCGGCCGGCTGGCGCCGGCGGGCCTGTTCCCACAGCGCCCGCCAGTCCTGCTCGTTCCAGGCCGGCGCGGTGGCCTGCCGCTTGCCGATCAGCTCGGTGAGCGCGGCGACGAACGCCCGCAGCTTGGCGAAGGTGTCCGGGGTCATCGGGTTGGCCGCGGAGAGCCAGCTCGAGACCCGCTGTTTGTCGATGTTCGCGGCCGGCGCCCCGGCCTCCTCGAGGTTGAACCGGGTGTGCCGGGCCACGGTCGCGTACAGCGGCTTGCCGGCGGCCTGGTAGAGCTCGGCGAAACGGTCCCTCAGCTCCCGCTTCGCGGACCCCGGACCGCTCATGCCGTCACGTGCTCACGTGGGAAGTCCTGCACAGGACCCCGCACGGTACGCCCGTGACCTGCGGTTACGCCGAAGACCGGGAGATCGGGCGCAGTCGCGCGAAAAGCACCGGCTCCGCGGGGGTTCATCCTGATCTCCACTTTCCTTATCTGCGAGGTCGACGAACGGGGGCGCAGATCAGGAAGGCCCGGCCGCCGGCGTGCTTGTCCCGCCGGCGGCCGGGTGCTGCACTGATCGATCGATCGGGTGCACCCCCAGATCTTCCGGAGACCATCCAACCAGAGTCAGCCGGACCCTTCTGCCCGCTGCCGGTTACCCCGGACCTCCGCCACTCGTCATGTCCATGACGGAACGCGCTGGGGGAAGGTGTCGACATGACCGGATCGAACGCGCACGAGGCCGTCGCGCGAGCCTTCGAGGCGCAGCGTGAGCGGCTGGTCGCGGTGGCCTACCGGATGCTCGGGTCCCGCGCGGACGCCGAGGACGCCGTGCAGGAGGCCTGGCTGCGGCTGGCCCGCCAGGAAGCCGCCGCGATCGACAACCTCGGCGGCTGGCTGACCACCGTGGTCGGCCGGGTCTGCATCGACCTCCTGCGCTCCCGCCGAGCTCGGCCCGAGGCGCCCTCCGACCAGCTGCCCGAGCTGATCGTGGCCGCCGACCCGGGCGATACGCCCGAGGACAGCGCACTGCTCGCCGACTCGGTCGGCCTGGCGCTGATGGTGGTGCTCGACACGCTCCGCCCGGCCGAACGGCTCGCCTTCGTCCTGCACTACATGTTCGCGGTGCCGTTCCAGGACATCGCCCCGATCGTCGGCCGGTCCCCCGACGCCACGAAGATGCTCGCCCATCGGGCCCGTCGCAAGGTGCAGGACAGGCCGCCGCCCGGCGACGAGCCGAAGAACCGGCGTGCGGTGGTCGACGCGTTCATCACGGCCTCCCGGAACGGTGATTTCGACGGCCTGCTGCGGGTGCTGGACCCGGACGTGACGTGGCGCGCGTACACCGGGCACGGGGTTGTTGTCAGACAGGGCGCGACCGAGGTCGCCGCCCGGGCCCAGCACGGGGTCAAGGCCCAGGTGAGCACCTACCCGGTGCTGGTCAACGGCGAGCCGGGCTTCGTGGTGTCGGACCGCAAGGGCAGGCCGCTGGGCGTCATGGCGTGCACCGTGGCCGACGGCCGCATCACCGAGATGGTGTCCGTCACCGACTCCGAGCGCCTCGCGTCCATGGACCTTCCACGGTCGGCCGGGGCAGGCTGAGGGAGGCGAGCCGGGCCGGGTCGGTCACCGACTCCATCTCGACGATCCGGCCGTTCACGACCGTGCACGCCATGACGGTGCGCAGCCGGCCGTCGGGCGTCCAGGCGGCGACCCCGAAGGCGTCGTTCACCCGTACGCGGCGTGCTGTGCCGCGTGCCCGTCCGGCCCGCCGCACCCTGGCGGCCACCTCTGTGGAGCCGCTCCTGACGACCAGGCCGCGCGCCGTGTGCTCCCGCCAGGTCACGTCCGGGTCGAGCACGCGGAGCAGGCCTTCGAAGTCTCCGTGGCCGGTCGCGGCCATGAAGGCGTCGACCACAGCGCGCTGCTCCCGGTGGCTGGCGGCCGGCCGCGGCGTGTCCCGCACCTTGCGGCGGGCCCGCCAGGCGAGCATCTTGGCGGCGTCACCGGAGGTGCCGACGATCTCCGCTATCTCGTCGAACGGCACCGCGAACACGTCGTGCAGCACGAAAGCCAGGCGCTCGGCGGGGCCGAGGGTGTCGAGAACCACCATCAACGCCAGGCCGACCGACTCGGCCACCAGCGCGTCATCCGAGGATCCGGTGCGCCACGGACACCAACCGTCCGCGCTGCTCCTCGAACGCGCGGGCCAGCGGCTCGTCCGGACCCGTACCGGTCATGGTTCTCGCCTTCCTCTCGGCGGTTCGCGTCATGGACATGACGCGAACCGGGAGGCAGAAGTAACCGACGCGGAAGCCCCGGGTCACGCACCCAGCGCGGCGAGCCAGTCCTCGAAGGTGGTGGGAGTGATCTCGGCGTCCGGACCGGGCAGCAGGACGTCACCCGCCATGGACTGGTCGAAGACGCCGTTGTGCCAGGTCGGCACGAGACGGACCGTCCTGCCCTGCGCGGTGTGGGTGCGCCGGGCCATGTCGACCAGGTCCTGGGTGTCGGGGCCGGCGATGTCACGGTGCCGGCCCTGCGGCTGTCCCACGGCGACCCGGGCCAGCACGTCGGCCACGTCCTCGGGCGCGATCGGCTGGAGCAGCAGGGGCGGGATCAGGGCGGCCCCGTCCTGCTCGAACCAGGACGCGACCATGGCCGGGAAATCGTGGAACTGGGTCGCGGGGACGATCGTGAACGGGACCGGACCCGCCTCCACCGCGGCCTCCTGCGCCCGTTTGCCCGCGTAGTGGGCGTTCCCCTCGACCTTGTGCACGCCCACGATGCTCAGCGCCACGTGGTGCCGTACGCCTGCCCGCTCTTCGGCCTCCAGCAGGTTTCCGGTGGTCGCCGTGAAGAAGCCGACGGTCTCGGCCCGGTCCGGAGCGGTGCTGCTCAACGTGTCGATCACCGCGTCCACGCCGGTCACTGCCGCTTCCAGCCCGCTTCCGGTGCGGACGTCCACCCCCTCGGCGCGGCTGATCCGCCGGACCTCGTGCCCGTCGCGTTCGAGGGCTGCCACCGTCAGGGAACCGATCCGGCCGGTTGCTCCGGCCACTGCAACGCGCATCGTTCTTCCTTCCACCTGGTGTCGTGACCACTGGTCGATTCGGGCCGGCGAAACGTGACAGCTGGTGACCGGCGACACATTCCGGCCGGCCTGTGACGATTTTTCCGGACGCCTCGTCAACAGAACATGTCAAACATCGTGATTACCGGAGCCACCGGCGTTGCCGGGCGGCGTGCCGTACGGGAACTGCTGGCCCGGGCCACCGCGTCACCGGCGTCACACGATCGGCCCGCGGCCGATCGCGGCTCGAGGGCCTCGGAGCCCGTGCCGGCGACGCCTGGGTGGACGAAGGCGCGCCGGTGACCGGCGGCGGCACGACCACTGCGGCGCTGGCGGCCGAGACCAACGCCACGCGGTTCTTCACCGGGGACACGGTCATCCTGCGCTTCGGGATGTTCATCGGGCCGGACAGCCACCTCTCCCGGGCCGACGTCGAGAACGCGCGCAAAGGAGTCTCCCCCGGCGTCGGCCGGCGGGACGCGTACCAGCCGACCCTCTGGCTCGACGACGCCGGCACCGCGGTGGCCGCGGCGGTGATCGCGCCCGCCGGCACCTACAACGTGGCCGACGACGATCCGCCCACCCGGGCGGAGATCGACGCCGCGCTGGCCGCCGTCGTCGGGCGCACAGCACTTCGACCGGCGGTGAACGAGATACCGCCCGAGCTGGAGCCCCTGAGCCGATCCCAGCGCGTCCGCAGCCGGAAGCTCCAGGAAGCGAGCGGCTGGACTCCGCGGGTACGGGGCGGGACCGACGGTTGGCGCCTGATCACGACCGCACCGGACCGGATCAGATGACCGGGAGAAAGCCCGTGAGCCGTACTGCCGTGATCCTCGCCCGTCTCGTACCGCTCACCGTGCTGCCGTCGGGGGTGTGGCGGACCCTGCTGGGGCTCGGGTTCGGCATGGGATTCAGCCCCGCCGCGCTGCAGGCCGGTGACATCCCGGGCTGGGGCTCGGCGTGGGCCTTCTTCCTCACCGTGCTCACCGAAGCGCTGGCGCTGCTGACCATCGGTCTCGTACGCCCCTGGGGTGAGGTCGTGCCCGCCTGGGTGCCGTGGCTCGGTGGCCGCCGGATCCCACCGGTGGCTGTGGTCGTGCCGGCGACCGCCGGCGGCCTCCTGCTGATCGTCATCTGGACCTTCGCGGTGGGACGGCTGTTCGTCACTCCGGTCGAGGAGTTCACCGGCGGGACCGGGTGGTGGGTGCTGCTGGTGAGCTGCTACCTGCCGGCGCTGTTGTGGGGGCCCCTGCTCCTCTCCGTCACGTACCTGTACTACCGGGCCAACACGTGAGGCGGCCCACACCTTGTTACAACCCGGGGCTGCCTCTCGTCACGGATGGCATGACAGCTACGCGGAAGACCTCGGTGCTGATCACCGGAGGCAACAAGGGACTGGGTTATGAAACGGCCCGCCGGCTCGGCGAGCAAGGCTGGACGATCTTCCTCGGCTCGCGGGATCCGGTACGCGGACAAGCGGCCGCCGACAAGCTGACCGCCGGCGGCGCCGAGGTGGTCATGGTGCCGTTGGACGTCACCTCGGACGAGTCGGTGGCCGGCGCCGTACGGCTCGTCCGCGAGCACACCGACCGGCTGGACGTGCTCATCAACAACGCCGGCGCGCCGGGGCGCGTGGTCGCGCCGGCGGAAGCGACGGTCGAGGAGATCCACTCCGTGTACGAGACCAATGTGTACGGGCCCATCAGGGTGACGCACGCCGTTCTTCCGCTGCTCCAGGCGGCCGACAACCCGCGCGTGGTGATGGTGGGCAGCGGCGGCGGTTCCTTCGCCGTCGTCACCGACCCGGCCCAGCCCGTCTCGAAGATGCACGAACTCGCCTACAGCTCGTCGAAGGCCGCCCTGCACATGATCACGCTCCGGTACGCCCAGGCGCTGCCGGCCGTCAAGTTCAACGTCGCCACCCCGGGCGAGATCGCCAACCACAGGTTCGCCGCCACCGACATGAACCGGCACACCGGTCAGCTGACCGTCACCGAGGGCACCGACTCGATCATCCGGCTCGCGACCGTCGACGCCGACGGGCCGACCGGGATCTTCGTCGACCGTCTCGGCCCCGTCGCCTGGTGAACCGCCCGGCCGACCCGTACCGGAAAGGAAGGAACACCATGAGCAAGGTCTGGTTCGTCACCGGCTCGTCCCGCGGCCTGGGCCGCGAGTTCGTCGCGGCCGCGCTGGCCCGCGGTGACCGGGTCGCCGCCACTGCCCGGAGCACCGCGAGCCTGGATGACCTGGTCGCCGCCTACGGCGACGCGATCCTGCCGCTCGAGATGGACGTGACCGACCGGGCGGCGGTCTTTTCGACCGTACGGCGGGCAGAAGAGCACTTCGGCCGGCTCGATGTCATCGTCAACAACGCCGGCTACGCCCAGGTCGGCGCCGTCGAGGAGCTGTCCGAACAGGAACTGCGGGAGCAGCTGGAGACCAATCTCTTCGGTGCGGCCTGGGTGATCCAGGCTGTGCTGCCGTACCTGCGCGAGCAGCGCTCGGGACACATCATCCAGCTGTCCTCGGCGGCCGGGGTCATCGCCATGCCGCTCGGCGGTGCGTACCACGCGTCCAAGTGGGCCCTCGAGGGCTTGAACGAGGCGCTCGCCGGTGAGGTCGCTGACTTCGGCGTCAAGGTGACCATCGTCGAGCCCGGCGGCTTCGCCACCCGGGGTGGTAAGAACCCCGACCCGCTGGCCAACGGGCACATGGCCCGGACCCAGCCGGCGTACGACGATCTGCGCCGGCGTCTGGCCGCCCTGGTGGGCCGGCAGCCGGCCGGCGACCCGGCCGCCGCGGCCCAGGCCCTGCTCAAGATCGTCGATGCGGACCGCCCGCCGCTGCGGGTGCTGTTCGGCCAGGGCTTCTACCCGCTGGTGCAGCAGGTGTACGCCGACCGGCTCAAGACCTGGGCCGACTGGCAGGACCTGTCCGCCGAGGCCCAGGGACACCGGGTGGGCTGAGCCGCGTGGCCCCGGTGTCGCTCAGTCGACCCGTCCCCACAGGCTGTGGGGGCTCTCACCGGGTTTGAAGCCGTGCGCCTCGGCCAGCTGCGCGGCCTCGGCGAAGCCGTGTCCGACCAGGGCCGGCAGGTGGGCGTCACTGCCGAAGGTGATGGCGTCGCCGCCCTCCTCGTGCCACCAGGTCAGCACCGTCGCATGCAGCGGCAGCCGGGTGTTGACCTCCAGCGCCCGGCCGGACTGCGCGGTCAGCCGCAGCGCATGCCGGAACTCGTCCTCGAAGGCGGCGGGGTCGAAAGGGCCGGCGTGCTCGGCCGGCCAGAAGCGGACCGGATAGTCGATGTGGGCCAGCACGGAGAACGTCCCGCCCGCCGACACCATCGCGGCGACCTCGGCAAGATAGTCCCGTACCACGTCGTGGGGGTCCCGGTGCGGGAAGATGCCCCAGGGCTCGGCGAGGACGCCTTGGTCCGGCAAGGTGTGCAGCGAGCCGAGCAACCGGTCGAACCGGCCCGCGGCCAGCACCCGCGCGATCTGGTCGGCGTGGCGGTGCGGCTCCCCCAGCTCCAGACCACTGAGGACGCGCAGCTGCGGGAACTCCTCCCGGCAACGCTCGATCGCCGCCAGATATCCGGCGGCGTCGAACGCGGGCGGCGTCAACAGCCCGTCAGCGTCGGCCAGCGCCGTGAGGTTGTCCATGACGTACGGCCCTTCCAGCGCGACACGCCACACGGTGTGATCCAGGTGCTCGGTGAATGCGACGGCCGGAAGACCGAGCTCCACGGCCCGGAGGCAGGTCTGCTCCATGTCGCCCACGGCCGTGTCCCACGACCATTCGCTGTGCACGTGACTGTCAGGAGGCAGGGGCATCGGACGACCTCCGTGGTGGGAACCTGAACCGCACGATCCTCGTCGAGCGTTTCAGACCCGGCAGCAGGGTGAGCAGCCGGTAGACGCGACGGACGGTCGCGGGCGCCTTGGCTTTCACCAGTGCCGCGTCGTACATCGGCGCCTCGTCAACGAATTCGAGCCGCGGATGCCACTGGGCCAGCGCCGCCGGATCGTCGAATCCGCAGTGGAACTGGGCGTCGTACCGGCGCAGCGTGGGATCCCACCGCGAGGTGCGCCACGCCCAGACCGGCACCGTGTCGAACTGCAGCTGCCCACTGGGAAACGCCTCGACGACAGTGGTGAGCAGCCGCCGGACGTCAGCTTCGGTCAGGTAGGGCACCAGCCCTTCGGCGATCAGGAGCACCGGGCGTTCGCGGGGAATGCGGTCCAGCCAGGCCAGGTCGGTGACACTGGTGCCGAGCTGGACGTAGTGCTCACGCGACGGCAGCAGTTGTTTCCGCAACTCGATGACGGCCGGGTAGTCCAGGTCGAACCAGTCGACGGTGGCGGGCGGGTCGATCCGGTGGACCCGGGCATCGAGGCCGCACCCCAGGTGCAGCACGACCGCATCGGGATGAGCGGCGAGGAAGCTCCGGGCCCAGGTGTCGTGGGCCAGACTCCGGATCACGGCGACGAGGCCCAGCTGGGTGGCCCCGCGGCCTCGGTCGTAGCCGGGATCGAGCCGGCGCATCACCCTCTCGGCGTACCGGTCACCGAGAATCGGGTCCGGCAGGCGGTTGTCGAGGGCTTTGGCCTTGAGAACAGGCGTGAGCGTCTTCTGCACGCCGACCAGTTCAGCGCCATCCACAAACCGACCCTACGGCGCGACATACAACGACGGAAGCGGATCCCTGCGGTGACCCTCGTTCACCGCTGCCGGCGTTCGTTGAGCAGCTCGACCGCTTGTGGCTCGCCGAGTTCGGCCGCCTTCCGGAGCCAGACGTCGCTCTCAGCCGGGTCAGCCGCCGTCAGCAGGAGCGACAAACCAGTCATGGCCGGGACATGTCCGCGCTCCGCGGCTTCACGCCAGCACAGGATCGCCCGGTCCCCGTCGCCTTCGGTCAGCATGGCATGCACACCCAGGTGGTACAGCGCCGTCACCGATCCGCGGTCGGCCGCGCGCATCAGCACACCCGCCGCCATCGTCACCTCACCGGCGCGCAGTGCCCGGGCGCCGAACTCCGTGAGCGCTTCCGGATGGTCGGCCATCACCAGCTCGCCGAGAAGTCGTGCGTAGGCCGGATCGTCGTCGTCCTCCATCAGCAGGGCGAGAGCGAATTTCGCGTCCAGTTCACCGGCCTCGGCCCCCCGCCGCCACCAGCTCTTCGCCGCCGCCCGGTCACCGCGGTTCATCGCGATCTCGCCGAGGACGAACGCGCCCGACAGGTCGCCGCGCTCGGCAGCCGCCTGCAACCACACCTCGGCCTCGAGCTCCCCGAACCGGGTGCCGAGCGCCATACCGTAGATGATCATCCCGCGGGTGGAGCCGGCCTGGGCGGACCGCCGCCCCCACTCGATCGCGTCGTCCCAGCGCTTCTCCATCACCAGTAGGCAGGCCAGGAAGGCCGCAGCCTCGGCGTCCCCGGCCTCGGCCATCGGCCGGGCGATCCGCTCGGCCCAGTCGGTCCGTTCTTCCTGTACGGCGTTCGCCGCAATCGACCGCAGTTCGCCGTCGTCGCCGGCGGCCAGCTCGTACACGAGCGGCCACACGGCGTCCTGAACCGGCGGCCCGGGCCGGCGCGAGAGCGCGCGGACCGGTCCGACCAACTGTTCGGAAGCGAGGTATCCACCCGGAACCGGCCACAGGCACGAGCTTGCCCCGAGCACTCGCGTGGTGGCCCAGGCCAGCCCGTCAGCGACCGTGGGGAGATCGGTGCGGCCGTACCACGGATCGGCCAGATACCGCGGTAGAAGCTTCTCCAGGACCTCGACCGGCACCGGCCCCCGTAAGCCCGCCCGGGCACAGTCCACCGCGGCGGAGACGAGCGCACTGCCGACCGCGTACAGAGGGCCGCCGCCGACCAGCCAGCGGTCGAGCAGCGCGCGCCCAGCGACGAGGTACTCACCGAATCCCTCCCGCGCGTGGTACGCCTGCTCGAGCCGCGGGTCGTACCGGGTGTCGTCCGGCGCCGCCGCCCACTCCTCCGGGGTCAGGAAACGGTCGATCTTGAACCACCGGTGCCCGGGCATGCCGCTCAGCACATCCGTACCCGGTGGCGCCCCGGCCGCGGGTGCCGACCGGATCGCCGCGATCTGCTCGTCCCGGATGGTGGCCACGACCGCGAGACGCTGATCGCGGGTCAGCCGGTCGAGGGTCGCCAGATCGAGACCGTCCGGTCCGAGGAACCGCTCGAGCCGGTCCAGCCAGACGACCGCGCCGTGCCGCGGCACCGGCGCCTCGGCCAGCTTCCGCAGTTCGTCCGGCCCGGCGGGGCGCCAGAGCGGCTGTCCGCGGCGGGCATTGTTGATCGCGACGACCGCTGTCCGCGTCTTGCCCGCCGGGCCCTCGCCGTGGACCAGGACGAACCCGCCGCGCTTGACGGCCTCCCGCAGCTCGTCGTCGATGCTCCGGCCGATGTAGAGCGGGATCACCCCGCTGATCGCGTGGGGGCTGTGGATGGCGACAGCGACGCCGAGGTCCAGGTCGCCGACGTCCCCGACGAGCCCGGGCCGGTCGTCCACCCGGGCCCGCTGAGTCACGAACCTGATCACCGTGGCAACGCCGCCACCAGCAACAACCAGGAATCCGAAGAGGGCCACCAGGCCGGAGCCGACGCTCGAGTACTGGTCCGCGTCGGCCAGCTTCTGCCGGGCGAGGAAGCCGACCGCGACCGCCATGCCCAGGCAGACCACCACGACCGTGATGATCACCCGCGCTGACAACCGCCGCATGCACCCATTGTGCCAAGATCACGACATTGATCGATCTCTTGACCGCCCGGCCGAGGCGTGCTGATCCGCTCGCCCGGCCATGTCGGATCGCGCCCAGCTCGTCGTCCATGCCTGTCGCGCCGGCCCGGCTCAGTGATCGCGATCGACCTGGATGACGTCCACCAGGACCTTGCCGACCGCGCCGTTCTCCACTGCCCGGTGGGCGTCGGCGGTGCGGTGCAGCGGGAAGCGGAGCAGCGGCAGGCCGCGTTCCTCGCCGACCGGCAGGGCGCCGTCCCGGGTCGCGGCGGCGACGTCCTCGACGGCCGCGGCGCGCGCCTGCGGGCCGGCCGTGTAGAGCACCAGGAACTGCAGACGCGTGTTCAGCACCATGTTCTGCCCCACGTTCAGCTCGATCGCGTGTCCGCCCTCGTTGGCGTACGTCGCGATCGTGCCCCGGGTGCGCAGCACGGCCAGGTCCAGAGCGAGGTTAGCGCCCAGCGCCACCTCGGCGACGATGTCGACGCCGTCCGGCGCGAACGCACGGATCGCGGCGGCCGGCTCGCCCTCGCGATAGTTGACCGTGTGGTGAGCCCCCGCCGCGGTCGCCAGCTCCGCCTTCTCCGGGCCGCTCACCGTGCTGATCACCGTGGCGCCGGCCCAGCGGGCGAGCTGGATCACCGCGTGCCCGACCGCGCCGGCCCCGCCCGCGGCGAGGACCACCTTGCCGTCGAGCGCGCCGGGGTGCAGGCGGCGTGGCCCGTCCTCGGCCACGGTGAGTGCACGGTGTGCGGTGAGGGCGGGTACGCCGAGTGAGGCGCCGACGTCGAAACTGACCGCGTCGGGCAGCGGCACGGCCTGATCGGCGGGTACGACGGTGAACTCCGCGGCGGTGCCGGTGGGCCTGCCGGCCGCAGCCATGAACAGCCACACCCGCCGGCCGATCCGGCCTGGGTCGACGCCCTCACCGACGGCGTCGATCACACCGGCACCGTCGAGGTGCGGGGTCATCTCGGTGCACAGCTTGCGGTGGGCGAGGCCGGAGCGGGCCTGCCAGTCGGTCGGGTTGACCCCGGAAACGGCCACCTCGACGCGGACCTCGCCGGGGCCGGGCGCGGGCCGGTCACGTTCGACGAGCTGGAGAACGCCGGGACCGCCGTTCTCGCGGTAGATGATCGCCTTCACGAGTGCTCCTCCGTTCGATTTGCATCGAACAGTACGACGACGGTCGAACTTTCAGCAAGATCTGGTTAGGCTCGGGTCGTGACCGAGGTGATCGAACCCGCCATCGAGACCGTGACGATCGACGTCGTGCTCAGCGCACTGGCCGATCCGGTACGACTCACGTTCGTCCGCGCCCTCGACGCCGCCGGGGACTGGACGTGCGGCAGTGATGTCCTCAGAGACACCGGCGTCACCATCGGCAAATCAACGCTGTCGCACCACATCAAGGTGCTGCGCGACGCCGGCCTGATCCGCACGCGGGTCGACGGCATCCGCCGGTTGGTCAGGCTTCGCTACGAGGACGTGGAGCAACGCTTCCCCGGGTTGCTGACGATGCTGCGCACGCCCGACTCTGCCCGCGCCGCTACGGAGACGCCCTTCGAAGCGTGAGCCGTACTGCGATTTTCGTATCCGGAGCCTGCACCTGCACGACGACGCGACCGGGGCCCGGCCGAGAGGCTGAGGGCAACGTTCGACAGAGAAGTGGAGTGTCGTGCCATGGCAGGCATGCTCGGTCGTCTTGGTCGCTTTTCCTATCGCCGGCGGTGGTCGGTCGTCGCGGTGTGGCTGCTCGCGCTCAGCGGGGCGGTTCTGCTCGCCGTCAAGTCGGAGGGCCCGGTCAACACCCGGGCGACGATGCCGGGAATCGAGTCTCAGCAGGCGTTCGACCTCATCGCGGAGCGCTTCCCCGGCGCCGCCGCGGACGGGGCGTCGGCGACCCTCGTGTTCGTTGCTCCACCGGGTCAGGCGTTGACGTCCGCGGCGAACAAGAAAGTCATCGACACGGCGCTGGCAGCGGTTTCCGGTGGTCCTCAGGTGGCGCGGGTCGTACCGCCCTCGCCCGGCGGGAGCATCAGCGCCGGCGGTTCGACCGGGTTCGCGTCGGTGACGTACCGGGTGCCGTCGCCGGAGGTGACCGAGGAGTCGCGGACCGCGCTGGCCGACGCGGTGGGGCGAGCGCGTGCTGCCGGGTTGACGGCGGAGATGTCCGGCTCCGCTCTCAAGACCGGCACCCGGATGAGCCCCATGGAGCTCGCCGGGGTGGCCATCGCCGCGGTCGTGTTGCTGATGACGTTCGGTTCGATGGTGGCGGCGGGTCTGCCGCTCCTCACGGCGATCATCGGTGTGGCCGTCTCGTTCCTCGGTGTCTGGGCGGCGGCCGGCCCGTTGGAGATGGCGATCACCAGCGGCATGCTCGCTCTGATGCTGGGACTGGCGGTCGGCATCGACTACGCGATGTTCGTGGTCTCCCGGTTTCGAGAGGAACGCCACAGCGGGGACGCCGAGCAGGCGGCCGGTCGCGCTGTGGGAACGGCCGGCTCCGCGGTGGCCTTCGCCGGGACGACCGTGGTGATCGCGCTCGCCGGCCTGTCGGTGGTGGGGATCCCGTCGCTGGCGAAGATGGGTCTGGCCGCCGCCGGCGCGGTGGTGGTGGCCGTCCTGGTGGCGCTGACCCTGGTCCCGGCGCTGCTGGGCTTCGCCCCGAACCGGGTCCTCGCCCGAGCGCAACGCCGTGGCGGTGCCCGTACCCCCGCCCGCCGCTCGGTGGCGCGCCCCTGGATGCGGCTGGTGCTGCGCCGTCCGCTCGTGATCACGCTGGCCGGCGCCGCGCTGCTGGCCGCGATCGCCGTTCCGGCCCTGTTCCTGCGGCTCGGCACCCCCGGGGACGCGTCGCGGCCGGTCACCGAGACCCAGCGGCGCGCGTACGACCTACGGGCCGCGGCGTTCGGTCCCGGGTTCAACGGTCCGCTGACGGTGGTCGTGGACGCGCGTGGTGCCGCGGACCCGAAGGCCGCGGTGGCGACCGTGGCGGACAGCATCCGGGCGACCGGAGGCGTGGTGTCGGTGTCGAAGGCGAGCTTCAACCCGCAGGGCGACACGGCCGTCCTGACCGCCGTACCGTCGAGCGGCCCGACCGACGCACGCACCGAGACCCTGGTGGAAACGCTGCGGGCGGCACGCCCGGGCGTGGCGGCCGCAGCAGGGGTGAGTTACGAGATCACCGGCACCACCGCCCTGGACATCGACATGGCACGCAAGACGCGGTCGGCGCTCGTGCCGTACGTGTCGATCGTGATCGGTCTTGCCGTGCTGCTTCTGCTGGTGGTGTTCCGGTCGGTCTGGGTCCCCGTCAAGGCGGCGCTCGGTTTCCTGCTGTCGCTGTTCGCCGCGCTCGGGGTGATCGTCGCGGTGTTCCAGTGGGGCTGGGCGGCCGGCGTGCTCGGCGTCGAGCAGAGCGGGCCGGTCATGAGCCTGATGCCGATCCTGCTGGTGGGCATCGTGTTCGGGCTGGCCATGGACTACGAGGTCTTCCTGGTGTCGCGGATGCGGGAGGCCCACGCGCACGGCCGGCCGGCCCAGGACGCGATCGTCACCGGCTTCGCGCAGAGCTCGAAGGTGGTGGTCGCGGCCGCGGTGATCATGATCGCGGTGTTCGGCGGGTTCGCGGCCGCCGACGAGCCGCTGATCAAGATGGTGGGCCTCGGGCTCGCGTGCGCGGTCTTCTTCGATGCCTTCGTGGTTCGCCTGACGCTGGTACCCGCCGTCCTGCAACTGCTCGGTGAGCGCGCGTGGTGGCTGCCGGGTCGGCTCGACCGGTGGCTGCCGCACGTCGACGTGGAGGGCGGGTCGCTGAGCGAGGAGCAGTCCGGGCCCGAGCCGGCTCATGCCCTGAGCGCGCGTTGATCGCCCGGGTAGTGTCGGCCCGATGAACGTGCTCGCCGCGCTGGTCGCGTTCATCTTCGCTGTCCTCGGGGCCAGCCTCAGCACCGAGGGCATCTTCCGGCCGGACGAGCTGCTTCCCGGCGCGATACTGAGCCTGGTCGCGAGCGTGGCCCTGTTCGCGGCCGCCCGCCGGCCGCGAGCGGCGACCGCCCTGGCGATCTGCTGCGCGGCCGCCGCCTGCGCGGCCGGCTACCTGCCGACACCGTTGCTGCTGGCCCCGCTGATCGGCTGCCTGTACCGGCTGACGGTGCTGCTCGGCCCGAAACCGGCCGCCTGGTGGACCGGGACCGCGGTGAGCGCGGTGATCCTCGGCGGGGCGACGACCGACGCGACCCCGACGGGAGGGTCCGTGCTCCTGCGGACCGTCGGCGTCGCCCTGTGGCTGCTTCCGGCGGTGTTCGCCGGCCGGATGACCCATGCGTACCTGCAGATGGTCGAGGCCCGCGCCGAGGAGGCGGAACGCCGCCGGGACGACGACGTACGCCGCCGGGTGAGCGAGGAACGCGTGCGCATCGCCCGTGACCTGCACGATGTGGTCGCGCACCACCTGGCCGTGGCCCACGCGCAGGCCGGGACCGCGGCCCACCTGCTGGCCCAGCGTCCCGAGCAGGCACGCGAGCTGCTCGCCGGGCTGAGCGGCTCCACGTCGGCCGCGCTGCGGGAGCTCAAAGCGACCGTCGGGCTGCTCCGGGACCCGGGCGACGACTCCTCGGCGGGCACCACCCCGGCGCCCGGCCTCGACCAGCTGCCGGAGCTGGTCCAGGCCTGCCGGGCGGCCGGGATCGACGTCCACGTCGTCAACGAGGGACGCCGCGGCGGCTGCCGCCGCTGGTCGAGCTCACCGCGTTCCGGATCGTCCAGGAAGCCCTGACCAACGTCACCAGACACGCGGTCGGCCCGGTCGTCACCATCGGCCTGGCCTACGACGAGGACACGTTCCGCGCCCAGGTGGTGAACACCTCGGCCCGGCCCGCTCCGGCCGGAACCGGAGGCTACGGACTGATCGGCATGCGGGAGCGCGCCCTCGCGGTGGGCGGGTCGGTCCGGGCGGGCCCGGAGGGCCTTGACCGGTACGCGGTCGCGCTCACGATCCCCCTGGCCCCATGGCAGGAAGAACAGGTATCCCGATGATCCAGATCCTCCTCGCCGACGACCAGGCGTTGCTGCGCTCGACGTTCCGCATGCTGATCGACTCCGGCGACGACATGACAGTTGTGGCCGAGGCCGCGAACGGCGAGGAGGCGGTCGAACTCGCCCGGCGGCACCGGCCGGACCTGGTGCTGATGGACATCAGGATGCCGGTCGTCGACGGGCTGGCCGCAACCCGGCGCATCTGCGCCACACCCGAACTGACCGGCACCCGGGTGCTGATCCTCACGACGTTCGAGACCGACGAGTACGTGGCCCGCGCGCTCGAGGCCGGGGCCAGCGGGTTCCTCGGCAAGGACGTCACCTCGGAGGGGCTGCTGGCCGGGATCCGTACCGTGGTCGGCGGGGAGGCCCTGCTCTCGCCGGCGGCGACCCGCACGCTCATCGACCGCTTCCTGTCCGGTCCCGGCATCGTCGGCGAGCTACCCCCGGGCTCGCTGGCCGCGCTGACCGACCGGGAACGCGAGATCACCGCCCTGGCCGCCCACGGCCTGTCCAACCAGGAGATCGCCGAGCGGCTGGTCGTGAGCCCGCTGACGGTCCGGACCCACATCCACCGGTCGATGACGAAGGTCGGGGCGCGTGATCGTGCCCAGCTGGTGGTCGTCGCCTACCTGCAGGGGCTGGTCCGGGTGCGGTGAGCGGCGGCCGCCGTAACGCCACCGGTCACGGCCAGGACTCCGGGGGTGGGCCGAACGCGCGACGACCGGCCCGTACGGCCAGAGCGGCGAGCGCGGCGTTCGCGCCGCCACCGATCACAGCGCCGATACCGAACGGGGCCACGCGGCCGAGGACGATGATCCCCTGCTTGGTCCCGTACTTGGTGACGAAGTGCCGGCCCAGGACCTTGTTGATCTGACGCAGTGTCTCGGCGGGCACCTTCGCGACAACCTGACGCCCCCAGTGCTGTCCCGTACGCTCGGCGACCTTGGTGATGGTGGCCGAGCCGCTCCCGCCGAGCATGATTCCCATGACGATCGTCCGGCGGCGTTCGACCTTGTCGATGAGCACTCCGTGAACTTCGGCGATCGAGAGCGCGAAGAGGGCGCTCATCTCCAGGGACGACAGGGCCTCGCCTGCCGACAACGCCAGCGCGACTCCCGTGCCGACTCCGGGAGCAGCCGCGGCTCCCCCGAGGTCACCTGTCACCACGCCTTGAACTCCTTCGGTCATCAGATCCCGCCGAGTCTCCCACCCCGTTGGAGCGACAAGTGGTAACCCGGACGGGTGACAGGGCGACAAATCGCCTCCGGGTCGCGTCATGAGCGGTCGGGTTCGAGCTCTCCTCGATATGGCAATGTTTCCGAACTTCCTCCGCAAGGCGGCGATGGCCGGCCTGGCCGTCTCCGCGATCTCTCTGCCCGTTCTCGGCGGTTCCGCTTCGGCGGCGCCGGTGAGCCCGGCCGCTCCGGCGGCAGTCGTCAAGGCGCCGGCACTCAGCCCGGCCGCCAAGATGTTCATGCGGCGTGACCGCAATGCAGTGTGCATCAACGCGCACGTCCAGAACATCGGCTGGCAGGGCTGGCGCTGTTCCAGCAACCGCCGGGCCGCGCTGGCCGGCACCGTGGGCCAGTCCCTGCGGCTCGAGGCGCTGTCGATCTCGACCCGCCGTACCGGTGGGGTGTGCGCCCAGGCGCACGTGCAGAACCAGGGCTGGCAGCGCACCCGCTGCACCGGTCGCAACGACACGGTGACCGTCGGGACCCAGGGCCAGTCCCTGCGCCTCGAGGCGCTGCGTCTGAGCACCCGTACGGGCATCTGCGCCCAGGGCCACGTGCAGAACATCGGCTGGCAGAACTGGCAGTGCTCGCGCCGCAGCGGGCAGGTCGAGATCGGCACCGTCGGCCGGTCCCTGAGCCTCGAAGCAGTGCGCGTCCGCGTCTGACCCGTCCCTGATAGCGGATACGCCTGCGGAAGCCCTCCGACTTCCGCAGGCGTATCCGTGTTTCGCCGGCGGACCTTCGATGCGGCCGTGGCCACGTCGCGGCCGGCTGTCGGCTACCGGACTCGATTCACCCGATGGAGCCGCTCGGCGCCCGAACGGGGTGTCGCTCCCTTAGCCTTGTCCCTCCGATGGTGTGGGAGGGCTGGTGCGGCGATCGCAATGGGCGGTGACGCTGGTTCCCATCGTGATCGGGTTGGTCACGAACATCGCCTCCGGTGCGCTACCCCCTTCCCCGTGGCTGGTGCTCGCCTGGCCGGTCCTGTGTCTGTTGTGGCTGGCGTGGACCCTCATCGACTACCGGCACTCGCGGGTCCGGGATCGCGCGCATCCCACCCCGGTGGCCGGCGCCGCCCGGGTGACGGCGGCGGTCGGCGCGCTGCACGAAGCGGTGCATGCACAGTGGACCGGCGAAGCGGAGATCCGGGGCCTGTCGCCGGCCGAGCCGTTGCCACTGACGTGGACGACGACGAAGCTACCGGGTTTCCCGCCGGTGGCCGACGCCTTCACTGTCCGGCCGGCCCAGGGAGAACCCCGGCTGATCGGCCTGCGCGGCGGCATCGCCGATCTGCTGCGAACGTTCGTCGCCTTGCGGCACCGGCACCTCACGGTGCTCGGCGAGCCCGGCGCCGGCAAGAGTGCCCTGGCATTGCTCTTCACCCTGCACCTTCTTCAGCTGCGTCAGCAGGATGACACTCTGCCCGTTCCGATGTTGCTGTCGCTCTCGTCCTGGCGTCCGCACGAGGAACACCTGCGTGCGTGGGTGGCGCGCCGGATGGCCGAGGACTACCCCGCGCTCGGCGACGTCGAGCGCTTCGGTGCCGACGTCGCTGCGACGCTGCTGCGGGAAGGCCGCCTGGTGCTCGTGCTGGACGCCCTCGACGAGCTTCCCGAGTCCTGGCACGCCGCGGCGGTGCGGCACATCGACAAGGCGATCGGTGCTCCCTTCCCGGCCGTGCTGACCTGTCGGAGCGACGCCTACCGAACGGTCGTCCGCGAGCACGGCGTGGTCTCCGCCACGGCACTGGTGGTGGAGATCGAAAAGGTGCGTACGGCGGAAGCTGTCCGGTTCCTGGCGCAGGGTCGATCCACCGATGATGCCGGCTGGCAGCCGCTGCTCTCCGAACTGGATCGACATCCGGGCGGCATCCTGGCCCAGGCTCTGCGTACCCCGCTCACCGTGGCGCTGCTGAAGAGGGCCGATCCGTCGCTCGACCCGGACCGGTTCGCCGATCCCGAAGCCATCGAGAAGCATCTGCTGGCGACATTCGTGCCCGCCGCGTACGCCCGGCCCGGGCCGCTGCCCCCGGGCACCAAGCCGCCCCCGCCCTCGCCGTTCCCGGCCATGGCCGCGCAGCGCTGGCTGACGACCATCGCGGTGCACCTCGTCGACCGCGGTGGTTACGAGGTCCGCTGGTGGCAGCTGTACGAGTTGGCGCCACAGCGTCCGCTGCGCGTGTTCGCCGGCATCCTGGCCGGATCATTCGCGGCGGCCGCGCTCACCACGGCCGCCTGGCTGATGATCGGCGCGACGGACACCGGCGCCCCGGACGCCGCCCTGTTGGCCGGGGTGGTCGGCGGCGCGCTCCTCGGTAGCTACGTAGGGGTGGCCGACAGATCGCCGGACCAGCCGAGCCGGCTGCACCTGCGCAGCGCCTCGCCGGCCGGTGGCCGCCGCCCGCGGGGCGCGCGCCGGTTCGGCGCCACGCTCCGCGGCGGCCTGACCGCCGGGCTGGCCACCGGTCTGGTCGCCCAGGCCACGTACTCGGCGGCGTTCGGCGTTTCCGACACGGGACCCCTCGCGCTGATGCTGGGGCTGATGTTCGGTGCGGTGGCCGGCCTCGCCCTGGGCATCTCCGGCTGGCTGGGCCAGCCCGCCGACTGTGTCGAAGGACCCGCACCGCTGTCCCTGCTGCGCAGCGACCGGGCGTTCACGCTGCTCCGGTTGGGACTGTTCGCCGCCATCTTCGGGGTGGTCGCCGGCGTAGCCGCCGGCTCGGTCGCCGGAGCGGACGTCGGCCTGCGCAACGGCCTGGCGGCGGCACTGCTCGGACTCGTCGTGGCGCTGGCGCGGGGCCTCGGCGCCTGGGGATGGTTCGTCCTGGCCCGGGTGTGGCTGGCAGTCCGGCGCCGGACACCGTGGCGGCTGCTCGCGTTCCTCGATGACGCGCACACCCGGGGCGTCCTGCGCCGGGCCGGTGGCGTCTACGAGTTCCGGCACTCGACCTTGCGGGACCAGCTGGCCGGCACCTCTTCGGTCCCGGCGCCCGAAGCCGCCCCGACGATGGTCGGCCGCGCGCCGAAGTCCGGCCGGCGAACACTTCTCCCGCTCCGCGCGCGCCTGGCCACCGTGCCGGCGGCCGCGCTGGCGACGCTGGTCGCCGGGATGTTCCTCGGCGCCGGCCTGCCGGTCATCGCCAGCCCGCAGGCCGATTGCGGTGGCCTCTTCGACACCGACGTACGCCTGCTCCGCGACGGTTTGACCAGCGAATGCGTGGGCGTCACCGACGGTTCGGTGGTGTTCGACCGGACCCTGGCCGAGGTCCAGCACCGCATTCTCCAGGAGAACGTGCTGGTGGCCCGGCAGAGCCGGAAGCACGTACAGGTGGCGTTGCTGACGCCCATGACGGCCGCGCCGGACGCGCCGGCGGACATCGCCCGGATCAGGCACAGCCTCGAAGGCGCGTACATCGCGCAACAGAAGATCAACACCGGCGGCGGCGCCGTCGCCGTTCAGCTGGTCCTCGCCAACGCGGGCAGCCGCCAGTCGCAGTGGCAGCCGGTCGTACGCCAACTGATCGATCGCGCCGACGACAGCAACCCGCTGGTCGCCGTCATCGGGCTCGGCCTGAGCACCGCCCGGGCCGCCTTCGCCGCCGAGCAGCTGCACGCGGCCGGCATTCCGCTGATCGCCGCGACGACGCCCGCGGACGTCTTCGGTGCTCACGCCGGATCCGGGATCGCCTCGGCGGCCGGCAGCACCGCGGACGCCGTCCGGGAGCTGCGTCGCGTCGTCGACCTGACGTACTCGTCGCGGCGGCCGGTGCTGGTCGTCGCGGACACGGACACCGACCCTTACTCGCGGACGACCGCCTCGGAGTTCCGGCGCCAGTTCCCGCAACCCGACGAACCGGTCATCGTCGTGGAACGGGACTCGGCCTTCGGACGTGGACCGTCGTACGACGACGTCCGGACGACCGTCTGCTCGGCCCGGGCCAGTCACGTGCTCTACGCCGGCCCGCCGCCCGGCCTCCCGGCCCTGATGCAGGCGCTGAGCAACCGGTCCTGCACCGGCACGACCCTCACGGTGCTCGCCACCGCGACGACACTTCCGGACGCCGGCCTGCCCGACACCGCGCTGGCCGCCGCCGGGCTTCAGCTGATCGCCCTCACCCGGGCCGAGGCCGGCCCGGTGACGCGGCCGGACCTCGCGCCGCCCGCGCTCCGGGAGCTCGTCCGGCAGCACGGATACGTCTTCGGCAGGGGGCCGGACGCGTTCAGCGATGGAGCGGCGATCCTGCACCACGACGCCCTGCAGATCGCCGCGGCCGCGATCAGGCTCACCGTCGCGGAAGGCGGCCCCCTCACGGCACGCGCCGTCCTCGGCCACCTGGACGATGCGCAATTGCCGCCCGGCCAACCAGTCCGTCCGCCGAGCATCGGCCCCCTCGCCGGGACGGTTGCGGTGCTGTGCCGACCACGTACGGCGCGATGCCCGCGCCTGCCGGAGTACCGCTGACGGCGTACCCGCCGCCGGTTCGTCCGGCACCGCGTCCCCATCGGCCGGTATCCAGGTTGAAGGCTGCCCGGAACGGTCACGGAGGGCTCCCGCTCCGGATGACGACGACGCCGGCGGGTTCGGCGGACGGCCACAGGTCGAGGCGGTAGTGAAGGTGCGGGCCCGGCGGCAGGTGCGAGATCCGGATCCGGTACTGCCCGGCCGGGATTTCAGCACGGTGCTGCGGCCCGGGCGTCTCCGTGCAGCCGAAGACGTGTACGGCGCCGCTCGGCACGGCGAGATCTGCCTCCACGACGTGCTCCGCCCCTGCGAGCACCGGCGGACTGGTGCGATGCACCCGCAGGGCCGTCTCGACCTGGTCGCTGCGGGCCGTCCCGATCGCGATCGAGCACGGCCCGTCCACGCCGATGCGCCACACGTCGACCGCCTCGGTCGACCACGGCTCGGGCCAGTCGTAGTCCTCGCGCTCCTCGGCCGTGAGCTGCCCGCCGACATCCTGTACGTAGAACTGGGCGTGATCCGCGAAAACGACAGCACGGCGTACGCGATCCACCGGTCCTTCTCCAGGAGTTACGGACGGTTGTAGAGGCACCAGTGGTCCAGCTCGCGGAGGGCCCGGGCATAGGCCCGCACCGTGGTCCGCGCGGTCAATCCCGCTATCGCCACGTGTTCGAGCGCCAGTCGCTCGGCGTCCGCCGGCTCCGTCGGCGGCCGGGGCACCGTGAAGCCGTTGGCCAGTCCGATCGTGGTCGGGGCGGCGCCGTACCGCTCGTGCCATCGGCGGGCCACGGCCAGCACCAGGTCGCCCGGAGTGCCCCAGCCGCCGTACGGATCCAGGTAGGCGAAGGCGGCCCACGGCTCCGGACGGGGCAGGATGACCAGCAGTTCCGGATCTCCGTACCCGGTCACGTCGTAGCCGTCGAGGTAGTAGCCCTCGTCGCCGGTGCCCAGCAGCTCCTGGTCCGGGTGGTGGAAACTGTGCAGGCGGCCCAGTTCGGCATCGACGTCGGCGGTCCGGGCCCAGGCGATCAGGTCGCTCGGGCTGCGGTCGTGATGGAAGTCGGGATCCAGGACCGCCTCGCTGTCGAAAACCAGCACGGGATTGTGGTCGGGGAGGCCGGCGCGTGCGGCGCGCAGCAACTGCTGGGCGTCGCCGCTCGCGTGGACCACGATCACCGTCTCGTCGTGGATGCGTACCTCTTGCGCCGGACGGGTTTCGAGCCCGGCAGCCCGAAGGATCTTGTCCACCACGTCACGGTAGTCATCGACCGCGACCCGCCGCGGGGCGGCACGGCTACCGGACGGTGATGTCGGCGATGTCGATGGAGATGAAGATCGGGCCGGGCCGGGAGGTGTTGTCCTCGGCGGTCGGGACCGCGTACCGGTGGGTGGCGAAGACCAGGCCGGAAACCGTACGGTGCGCCTCGGTGTAGTGCGCGGTGACGACAGGCGCCCGGCCGATATCCACGCGATAGTCGTGGCGGCGCTGCAACCCGGACTCGTCGAAGTAGAACGTCTGCTCCGGACTGTGAGTGGCGATGTCCGCGGGGAAGGTGACGTGGAGCCGGCGCCACCGTTCGCCGGCCTCGTCCCACGGCCGGCCCTCCTCGGTCTGAACGGCCGGGAGGGTCAGCAGGTACGGCGCGGTGAGATAGTTCCAGAGGGCGTAACCACCGAAGTAGAGGGCGTGGAGCTGGTCCCAGGCACTGGTGCGGTCCATGTCGGCGAAGGCGTCCCGTGGCCGGCGAAGCTCCTGGAGCACCGTGCCGTCCGCGTCCTCGATGGCGACGCGGCCGGGCGTGTAGACGCCCACCAGTCCGGGTCCGGTGAAGTTCCGGAAGACGGCGTGCTGGCGGTGCACGTCCAAGGTCACGTCGGTGTCGGCGAAGATGTCGGCCTGGCCGCGCCGGGCCAGCGCGAGACCGCCGACAGCGGCGCGGGCGTGGATGGTGGCGGACCGCTGCCAGCGGTCCGCGCCACCGTGGGCCAGCAGGGCCAGGTCCAGCAGATCGTTCATAGTGGCGCTCGCTTCCAGGTCGCAGGTGGTCAACCGCCTTCAGCGACCAACCCTAACAAGCTGACTTCGTATTCTGAAGTCAGGATGCCCCGACGTGACGGGCATCATTTTTTGAAGCCAGGGGTACGATCGTCGGGTGCCTGCCAGCCCGCCCCCTGCCGACCAGCCCTGCCCGATCGCCCGGTCGGTCGCCGTCCTCGGCCAGAAGTGGAACCTTCTCCTGCTGCGCGAGGCGTTCCTCGGCCGTACCCGGTACACCGAGTTCCAGCGCCTCGGCGTGCCGCCCGCAACGCTCGGCGCGCGGCTGGACGCCCTCGTCGACGCCGGCCTGCTCAGGCGGCACACCTACAAGGAGGACGGGGAACGGCCCCGCGACGAGTATCTGCTCACCGAGGCCGGCCGCGACGTGCTGCCTGTTCTCGCCGCGCTGATCGAATGGGGCGAGGCCCATCTGCCACTGCCGAGCGGTGACACCATCGCGTACGCCATGAGGTCCGCCGACGGCCGCCCCGTACGCCTGGAGTTCGTCGACGACCAGCAGGCCGTCGTCGGGGCCGATGCCGTGACGGTCGCGCGACAGGCGCGCTGAGCGCTGGACGGCGACGGTCATCGCTCGACGCCGCTACCGTCCGGTGACTGATGACGGCTGGGGCACGGACAGCTCACCCTGGTCGATCAGCGCCTCCGCGAGCTGGTTGCGCGAGGTGATGCCGAGCTTCGGAAAGATACGGTACAGGTGCGAGCCGACCGTCCGGTGCGACAGGAACAACCGCTGGCCGATGTCGCGGTTGGACAATCCCCGGGCCGCCAGCTCGGCGATCTGGGACTCCTGCGGCGAGAGCAGCTCGCGAGGCTTCGCGGTGGGCCGCCAGCCGCGTTCGCCGGTCGCTCGCAGCTCCTGATCGGCGCGTTGGGCCCAGGTGTGGGCGCCCACCGCGTCAAAGGTCGTTCGCGCCGCCCGCAGCGGTTCTCGTGACTGCACGACGCGTCGTTGCCGGCGCAACCACAAGCCGTAGGCCAGCTGGGCCCGCGCGCGATGCCAGGGCAGTCCGGAGCCCGCACCGTCGACGGCGGTGTGGAACAGGGACTCGGCCGACGCGCGGTCGGCCAGCACGGCTCGGGAGTACTCGAGGGCGATGGTCGATCCCGTCGAGGGCGACGCCCCGGCCAGCCGCTCCATCGAGCTCAGCGCCGAGCGCGCCTCCTCCCGGCGACCGGTACGGACCGCGGCGTCGGACAGGTAGCTGAGCGTCCACATCTGCTGCATCCGCTGAAAGGCCGGATCGGCCGGGACGAACACCCGGTGCAGTTCGCTGAACGCCTGCTCGTGGCGATTGCCGCCCAGTTCGGCCAGACCCCGGGCGAGCTGGACGCCGGCCAGCAGGGACGACGTGGCGTTCGGGGTGCGCAGCGCCGCCCGCTCGGCCTCCTGGAGCAGGTCGTGCCGGGTGCCACTGTCGTTGGCCACCGCGTCGATGAGCGCGACGGCGATACGGGCGGTGGCGGCCCACATGGACTGGCCTGTCTCGTCGGCGAGCCGCATGGCCTCGTCGGCGGACCGGGCCACGTCGAAGACGCCGAGGTAGATCTCGGCCCAGGCGCGTACCGCCAGGGCTTCGGCCAGCAGGCTCATCCGGCCCTGGGCGCGCAACTCCTGGATGGGTGTGGACAGGAAGGCGACGGCCCGGCGGAAGTCGCCGGTGCAGAAGGCGGCGATGCCCAGCAGGCCGGCCAGGTCCGGGCGTCCGCCCGCATCGGCGGGCCAGCTCGCGAGCTGCTCGATGACCGTCGGCCCCTGCTCGTGGGACTCCGACAACGCGTAGATGGCCAGCAGTCGGGGGTCTTCGACCGGTACGCCGGTCCGCTGGGCAGCCGTGACGATCTCGTGCCGCAGTTGTGCCCCGGGGTCGCGCCACCACACTCTGCGGGCGGCGCCCACGAGCAGCTGCACGGCGAGGTCGATGTCCCGGGTACGCGTCGCGTGCGTCGCCATGTCGACCAGGCGGCGCACTTCGGCCGGCTCGCCGGTGGAGCCGTCGTGGAAAACGCCTTCCAGCCACGTCAGCCGGGACTGGTCGCGGTCCCGCAGCGTCATGACACTGACCTGCTGCTTGATCTGCTCGACGTGGTGATAGCGACCCAGTTCGAACCCGAGTTCGGCCGCGCTGAGCAGACGGGCGGCCTGGGCCTGCGGGTCCGGGCTCAATGCGGCCGCCCGTTCGAGCCAGGCGGCTGCGACGGCGACGGCTCCGCGGCCCTGGGCGTGGTCGGCGGCCTCCTCGAGCTCGGCCGCGATCCGCTCGTCCCGTCCCGACACCGAGGAGGCCCGGTGCCACATCGCGCGGTCCGGATATCGGGCCAGGACGCGGGCGAGAGCCGCGTGTGCCTGCCGGCGGGTGGCCGGCGGCATGGCGTGCCGGAGGGCCGACCCGACCAGGGGGTGGGTGATCCGGTACCGCTCGCCGACCATGGTCAGCAGCCCGTGGGCGAACGCCGGCCGGACCATGACCACATCCACCGGCGAACCGTGCAGAATTCCCGCGGCGTCGAGGACGTCGTCCAGGTCGTCGCCGTCGTCGACCGCGGCGATCGTCAGCACCGCACGGACGGCCGGATCGAGGTCCTCGGCCCTTGCGGCGAACGCCCGTTCCAACCGCGTGGTCATCGGCAGATCCTCGTCGCGCTCCGGGCCCGCATATCGGCCCGACTGCAGAGCCGCGGCGAACTCCAGCAGGGCTAGCGGGTTGCCCCGGGCCTGGCGCAGCACCCGGTCGCGCATCGCCGACGGCAGCCGGGGGGCCCGCGCGTCCAGCAACGCGCCCGAGGCGGCCTCATCGATGCCCGCCAGCTCGATCCGCTCGATCGTGGGACCGTCGGCGAACGGCGTCGTTCCGGGCCGGGAGGCGCACAGCACGCTCACCGGCTCGCCGGCGATCCGGCGGGTGACGAACGCCAGCGCGTCCACGGACGGCTGGTCCATCCAGTGCAGGTCGTCGAGGCACACCAGGACCGGTTGCCGCCCCGCCGAGTCGATGACGAGCTCCAGCCCGGCCAGGAAGGCGAAGAACGGATTCACCTCGGTCGAGTCGCTCATGGCGAAGCACGCCAGCAGGGCGTCGCGCTGCATCGCCGGCAGCCGGTCGGCGCGCGGCAGCAACGGGCGCAGCAGCTGGTGCAGGCTGGCGAACGGCAGGTGCGTCTCCGACTGGTTGCCCCGCGCGGTGAGCACGGTGAAACCCAGCGTCCGGGCCCGTTCGGCCACCTCCGTCTGGAGCGCGCTCTTGCCGACCCCGGGGTCACCGACGAGCCAGATCGTGCGCCCGCCGACGTCACTGCCGGTCAGCGACGCGAGGAGGAACCGCAGTTCGTCGTCCCGCCCGACCAGCGGCTGCCCCGGGGTTGTGCTCACCCGGTAGAGCATTCAGCCGGTGACGCCCCCTGTCCAGCTACCGCACGGGGCGATACCTCACAGGTCCTGCTGCTTCAGCCAGGTCAGTGTCGTCTCGGCGACCTCGTGCCAGCCGGCGTCGATGGTCAGGGAGTGCGCCTTGTCGGGGAAGTCGACGATGTCCGTGACGGCGTGCGAGTGGCGGTACTGCTTGAGGGTCGCTCGCACCACGGTCTCGGGCACGGTGTGATCCTTGCCGCCCGCGATCAGCAACAGTGGCCCGCGGGACTCGTTGCCGGTGTCGACCTTGGCCGGCGAGTGCGGGTTGAAGTTCGCCGCGGCTGCCTCGAACAGTGGCTTGCCGGGGGCGGGAATCGACCACCGGTCGTAGAGGTCCCGGGATTCCTGCTCGGTGACGGCGTTACCGAAGGCGTACCGGAACTGCTCCGGAGTGAGGGAGACCGCCCGGTTCTTGTTGGCCGGGTTGCCCAGCACGGGGAACCCGGACCGCAGGGCTGACAGGGGCAGCGGCAACACGCCCTTGATCTGGGCGGCGTCGACAGCGACCGCGGCCGCGCCGAGGTCGAGGCCGAGCAGCTTCTGAGCGATCATGCCGCCGAACGAGTGCCCGATCAGGATCGGCTTGGTGGCCAGGCCGCCGATGAGCCCGGCATAGTGCTCGACGACGTCATCGATGCCGTGACCGGCCAGCGCATCCGGGTTCTCCCGGGTCTGCTCGACCGTCGCGGCGTCACCCGGCCAGCCCGGCGCCGTCGCCTCGTAGCCGCGCTCGTTGAACAACTCGATCCAGGGCTGCCACGACGACGCGTGCAGCCAGAGGCCATGGATGAAGACAACCGGAACGCTCATGGCGGCCAGTCTCCGCGCCCTCGGACCAGCGGGCTTCAGTCATGTGACTGCAAAGAGCTCTCTTGACAGATCGGTGGGGCTTATCGATTATCAATACATCGATAATCGATAAGGAGATGGGTCATGGTCGAGCGCCACCGCCCGTTCGCCCGCATCCGCAGCTTCCTCCGGGTGCTGATACTGACCGACGTCGTGGCCATTCTCGGCCAGGTCGTGCAGCTCGACGGCCCGGCCACCCGCCGTTTCGACGTGCTGCCGACGGCGCTGCCGGTCGGGCAGCCGTCCACCGAGCTGCGCATCCAGGCCGTGAGCGTGTCGATCCAGGACCCGACCGCCTACCAGACCGTGCTCGACCTGCTCTCGGGTCCGCTCCCGCTGGCGGTCGGCACCCTGCCGATCATCTGGTACGCCCTGCGCCTCATCGACCGCATCACCGCCACGCAGCCGTTCACCCAGGCCACCGCAACCGGCCTGCGCCGCCTCGGCGTGGTCGTCCTGAGCACCGGCGCCGCCTGCGAGATCGTCCGCAGTGTCGCCGCCTATCTGCTGGCGGCCACCGTGGTGCCGCCCGGCGCGCGGATGGTGACGGTCGACTACACCCTCAGCGTCTGGTGGTTGATGCTCGGCCTCCTGCTGCTGGCGTTCGCCCAGATCATCGGGTACGGCCGGGGCCTGCGCGCCGAGCTCGACACGGTCATCTGAGATGCCACCGGAGGAACAACACCGCGTCGTCCTGCACCTCGACGCCCTGCTCGCCCGCGAGGGCCTGACCCTCACCGAGCTCGCCGACCGGGTGGGTCTGACCCTGGCCAACCTGTCGATCCTCAAGAACGGCCGGGCCAAGGCGATCCGCTTCAGCACCCTGACCGCCCTCTGCGACGCTCTCGACTGCCAGCCCGGCGATCTCCTCGAGGTCAGCGACCGGACCGGCAGCCGCCCGTAGCGGCACTACGCAGATCTGCGTACGGGTAATGCCTGCTCCGTACGGATGCCGTCCCGGCCGGAGCCGACCAGGCTGTCGGTGAATCGCGAGAGTGACCCGAGGGAGACGGCGACATGAGCAGCAACAATCCCACCGGTTCCACCGTCAAGCCGCTACGTGCCGCGCTGGCGGCCGGCCTGATCGTGGCCGGCACCGGCGTCCTGACCCAGTACCTGGTCGGTGTGCCCGGCTTCCCGAGGATCCCGCCCGGCCCGATCATCCTGGGTGCGGCCGCGATCCTGGTCCTGGCCCTGGCGGCCCGGCGCTGGACACTGCTCGTCGGCACGGCCGCGGCCCTGTTCGTGTTCGCCGGCGGTCTGATCGAGGGTTCGGTCTGGGGCCGCCTCGGGAACCCGGGCGCGTTCGACGTCTGGATCGGGGTCTTTCTCCAGTGGACCGGCCTGGTCATCGCCCTGGTCGCCGGGGTGGCGGCAATCCGGCGGGCGTACGCCCGCGCCCGGGTCGGTGCCTGACCGGTAACGCGCTCCAAATCAAGGCTCGCGGGCAGGCCCGAGGTCAGCCGACGTGGGAGCGGTGACCACCCGTTTGCCTCACTCCGTTCGGGTCGCCCGGCCCGGGTACCGTGCCTTCCGTGATCGAGTCGGAGATCGAGGTCAGCGCGGATCTGGTCCGCGACCTGCTGCGCGAGCAGCACCCGGACCTGGCCGACCGTCCCGTCCGCGAGGTGGCGGGTGGCTGGGGAAACCAGATGTGGCGCCTCGGGGACGACCTGGTCGTCCGGATGCAGCGAATGGACACCAGCCCCGATCCCCAGCTCAAGGAGCGCCGCTGGCTGCCGGTGCTGGGCCCGCGCCTGCCGCTTCCGATCCCGGCTCCGGTGCGCCACGGAACGCCGTCCGCGCGCTTCGGGAAGATGTGGACGGTCATGACCTGGGTCGACGGCACGCCCCTGGACGAGGGGACGATCGTCCGCGGTGACCACGCCGCCGACACATTGGCGGCTTTTCTCCGAGCGCTGCACGTGGAGGCGCCCGCCGACGCGCCGGGTGCCTCGGACTTCGGCACCCATCCCAAGGATTCCAGGGGCGGATTCGAGCACTTCCTGGCGGCCGTGGACCTCGACGCCTCCGGTTTCGCCGAGGACGACATCCGGGCCGTGTGGGAGGACGCGGTGGCGACCCCGGAGTGGCCGGGTCCACGGGTATGGGTGCACGGTGACCTGCATCCGGCGAACGTCGTCATCGCCGACGGCACGCTGGCGGGCGTCGTCGACTTCGGCGCGCTCTTCGCCGGCGATCCGGCCTGGGACCTCGGGGCTGCCTGGCTGCTGCTGCCCGAGGGCGGCGCCTCGCGGTTCTTCGACAGCTACGGCCGGGTGGACGAGGCGACGGTCCGGCGGGCCCGCGGGCTGGCCGCCCTGAAGAGTCTGTTCCTGATGCTGATGGGTCAGAACGGCGACCGGGGCCTGCCCGGCGGCAAGCCGAACTGGGGACCCGCCGGCCGGTCGGCCCTTGACCGTGTCCTGAACGGCGGAGATGTCAGGTGCTGAAACCTCCGCACAGGTAGCAGACACTGACGGCCAGCCCCAGCAGCCAACCAAGCACGAGGCCCGGCGAGGACCGCGGCCCGAGGCGCCATCGCGATGCGATGCAGGCGCCCAGCAGGACGATCTGGGCGATGCCGTACGTCGTCGCGATGATGACGAGCACACCGGCCTTCTCGCCGGTGTCCAGGTCGGCATCCGGGCCACCGCCGGCGTTGACAGCCGCGATCATCGTGGCGCCGACAGCGACACCATGGCCGGCCAGAGCGACGACGGCCCCGGTCACTGCCGGCTTGGTGATCATCATGGGCGGAGTGTGCCAAACGCCCGCCAGGACGCTACTCCTCGACGTGGACCGACTCGGCGGCCTGGCCGGGACGGATGGCGAACGGGGTGCCGGACACCGTGTAGTCGCCGAAGAAGCCGCGGACCACGACTGTGCCGTCGGGGCCGGTGCGCATCTCGGTCGGTGGCAGCCACCACTGTCCCTTGATGAGGTCCTCCAGCGCGTCGTACGAGGGCTTGCGGCTGCCGTCCGCGCGCACCAGCCCGACCGGCGCACCCAGCCAGGCGCCGTCGTCGGTGAGCCCCCAGTAGTTGATCGAAGCGACGGCGGGGTGGGCCATCAGCGACCGGTAGTGCCGGACGATCTCGCCGGCCTGGCGGGCCTCCCCCTCGGGCGTCGTCGGCCAGTCCGGGATCTGGTAGTCGTTGAGATCCACGATCTCGGGCGGCATGAGGTGCCCGGACACCAGGGTGCTCTCGGTCAGGTGCAACGGCAGGCCGTAGCGGGCGAACCGGTCGAGCATGCCCCGCATGTACTCCTCACCGCGGTACCCCTGGTGCATGTGGGTCTGCAACCCGATCGCGTCGATCCGGATGCCGGCTTCGAGCACCCCTTCGATCAGGCACTCGTACGCCGAACCGAGGTCGAAGTCGTTGAGCACCAGGGTGACCGCCGGATTGGCCGCGCGGGCCTCCTCGAACGCCATCCGCACCATGGCGATCCGGCCCCGGGACCGGGCGAGCCGGGTGATGGCGTTGTCCCCGTTGGTGAAGACCGGCATGATCACGGCCTCGTTGATGGCGTCCCAGAGGTCGATCACGCCGGCGAATCCACCGGCGAGCTCGCGGATCCGGGTGCGCTGCAACCGTTCCACCTCGTCGAGGTCCAGGTCGAGCAGCCACGGCGGCTGCACCGTGTGCCAGACCAGCGGGTGACCCTTGACGGTGACGCCGCGGTCGGCGAGCCAGCGCGCGGTTCGCGTCAGCCGTTCGACGTCGGTCGTGCCCCGTCGCGGCTCGTACGGTCCCCAGTAGAACGGCAGGGTCGCGGTGTTGAACAGGTTGAGCCACAAGTCGCCCAGCCGGTCCAGGTTCAGGGCCGTCGCGCCGCCGAAGGCCGGGCCGGCCGCGTCGGGCGGCGGACCACCGACGAGGCTCACGAAGTCGAAGCCGATGTTGCCGAAAGGGAACGCGTGCCGCTGCTGGGCCACGGTGACGACCCGGTCCGACAACGGCCGGCGGTCCGGCCCGAGCACGGTGAGGGCGACCTCGCCGATCCGGTGCTGCATGCTCTCGTCAGGCACTGTCCCGTTCCTCCTGATCCTCGGCGAGCTGCTTGATGGGGGCCGGCATCGGCCGTCAGGACGCGACGTCGACCAGGACCTTGCCGACCGTGCCCTGCTCCACCGCCCGGTGCGCGTCGGCGGTGCGCTCCAGCGGGAAGCGGACCAGGGGCAGGCCGTGCTCCTCCCCGACCGGCAGGACGCCGTCACCCACGGCCGCCGCGACGTCCTCGGCGGCCGCCGCGAGCGCCTCCGGCCCCACCGTGTAGAGCACGAGGAACTGGAAACGCGTGTTCAGCATCATGTTCTGCCGGACGTCCAGCTGGACCGGTTTGCCGCCGTCGTTGGCGTACGTCGAGATCGTGCCCCGGGTGCGCAGCACGGCCAGGTCCAGGGCGAGGTTCGCGCCCAGCGCGACCTCGGCGATGATGTCGACGCCGTCCGGGGCGAGCTGCCGGATGCTCGCGACCGGATCACCCTCGCGGTAGTTGATCACGTGGTGGGCGCCGGCGGCGGTGGCCAGCCGGGCCTTCTCCGGCCCGCTGATCGTGCTGATGACGGTGGCGCCGGCCCACCGGGCGAGCTGGATGACCGCGTGCCCGACCGCACCGGCCCCGCCCGCGGCGAGCACGACCTTGCCGTCGAGCGCTCCGGGCCGCAGGCGCCGCGGCCCGTCCTCGGCGACGGTCAGCGCCCGGTGTGCGGTGAGAGCCGGTACGCCGAGCGAGGCGCCGACGTCGAACCCGACCGCGTCGGGCAGCGGCACGGCCTGGCCGGCGGGGACGACGGTGAACTCGGCGGCGGTGCCGGTCGGGCGCCCGGCCGTGGCCATGTACAGCCAGACCCGCTGGCCGACCCGGCCGGGGTCGACGCCCGCGCCGACCGCCTCGATCGCTCCGGCGCCGTCCAGATGCGGCGTGACCTCGGGGAACTGCAGAGAGTTGGTGGCGCCCGAGCGGGTCTTCCAGTCGGTGGGATTGACCCCGGACACGGTGACCCGGACGCGTACCTCGCCCGGGCCGGGAATGGGCAGGTCGCGCTCGGCGAGCTGGAGAACGTCGGGATCGCCGGTGGTGCTGTACACGATGGCCTTCATGCCGTGATTCTCCCAGGACCGGCGGTCCGGATGCCCGTCAGAACGACGTCCAGGTAGCGCCGCGTCAGCGGGGCGCGCTCGTCCGGGGTGGCGTGCACGGTGGCGGCGAAGACGACGCCGCACATCAGGCGGACGACGTCGGCATGGGTGACGTCGGGGTTGACGACGCCCGCGGCTTGGGCGCGGTCGAGCAGGTGGCCGGTCGCCGTGGTCAGGCGGGTGACCAGTTCGGTGGTCTCCGGCAGGGCGTGCGTGGTGGCGGCGAAGACGGGCTGGATGGAGGCGTCCCGCAGCTGGGCGTCGATGCCGGCGAGCAGGAAGCCGGCGAACGCCTCCCACGCGTCGTCGGCGGCGGCATGGTCGGCCCGGACGACCAGCTCCTCGAGCCCGGGACGGGCGATGGTCTCGAGCAGGGCCTCCGGGGTCGGGAAGTGGCGGTAGACGGTCGCCACCCCGATCGACGCGGCGCGGGCGACGTCGTTGAGCCGCAGGGACCCGCCGTCGTCCACGAAGCGCCGGGCCGTGTCGACGATGTGCTGCCAGTTGCGGGCCGCGTCCTTGCGGATCCGGGTGGTCGTCACGCGACCAGGATAACGGATAGCTCATCCGCTTCATGCTACGGTGAAGTGGATAAGTCATCCGTTACGTGTGAGGGGCCTGCTCATGACCATCACCAGGGGCGAGATCGACGTGGCGGGCCGGCCCCGCACGTACACGCTGGTCACTCCGCCCGGCGGCGACCACGACCGGCTGCTGCTCGTCTTCCACGGCTCCACGCAGAACGCCGGCGTGTTCCGCTCCTTCACCGGCAACGCGTTCGACCACCTGGGCGGGGCCGCCGTCGCGTACCTCGACGGCTTCCGGGGCAACTGGAACGACTCCCGCAAGGCCAGCCGTTTCCCGGCCCGGGTGCGCAACATCGACGACGTGGCGTTCGCCGAGGCAGCCGTCGAACAGCTCGGTGACGGCCGCCCGGTGTACGCGGCGGGATTCTCCAACGGCGGCGGCATGGTGATCCGGCTCCTGCACGAACGCCCCGACCTGCTCGACGGTGCCGCCGTCATCGCGGCCCAGCAGCCCGCGCCGGACAACTTCGTGCTGCCCGGCCTGCCCGTGGTGCCCAAGCCGGTGGTCCTCTTCCACGGCACCGAGGACCGGATCGTGCCGTACGGCGGCGGGCAGATGGCCGCCTGGGCCCGGTTCGCTTTCAAGGTCGGCGGCACGATGCTGTCCGCACCGGACACCGCCGCGTACTTCGCCGCGCGCAACGGCATCACCGCTGCGCCGGTCACCGTCGACCTGCCGCCCCGGGACGGGGAGCCGGGCCGGACCTCGGTGAGCCGGACCGACTACCGCCAGGACGGGCACGCCCCGGTCACTCTCTACACCGTGCACGGCGGAGGGCACACCATTCCCGGCGCGACGCCTTCGCCGAGACTGATGGGCCGGACCGCTGTGGACGTGTACGCAACCGAGGCGATCGCCGAGTTCTTCGCGCTCAGCCCGTCCGGGCGCGGAAAGCCTTGAGCGGGACCGCCGCCCACTCCCGCCGGGTGCGCAGCCGGTCCTCGGGTCGCCGACCTCGAACTCGGCGGCCGTCCGGGCGCGGGTCTCCGCGACTCCGGCGACCCTTCCAGCGCCCACTTCGACGCGTGGTAGGCGCCGATACCCGGCCCGGACCCCGCCCTCGCCGGTCACCGGCAGGAGGTGCCCGCTGCCCGGCCGGCCTGGCACGGGCAGGACGGCCTGGGTGAGCCGCGACGATCCTCGACCAGCTGGACGCGGCCGAGCGTGACCTCGCCGGCCTGTCGGCGCCGCTGGACGGAGAAATCGCCCTGGGCGGCTTCCCCACCACCGCCGTGCGGTTCGCGGCATCGAGCTGGAACCTCTGCCGGCCGGAGAGCCGGAACGCGCGTCAGGTGCCGATGGATGGTGCCGGCCGGTCGTGCTCGCTGCCCCGGTTGGTGAGGCGAAGGAGGCTGACGGCGATCCACGGACCGCTGTACCAGTGTCCGGGCCCGAGGCCGCGCACTGTGCCCTGTCCGAGGTGCGCGGCGTACTTGCGCACGAACGGGGGCGGGCCGGCGATGAACAGCCGGCCGCCGGGGCGCAGCACCCGGATCGCCTCGTCCAGCGCGCGGTGGCGCCCTTCGGCCGACGAGATGTTGTGGATGGCCATCGCGCTGGTCACGACATCGAACGAGTCGTTCGGGAAGGGCAGCGCTGTCATGTCGCCGCCGCGTACCTCGACCCGGTCGGCGCCCCCGGCCGCGGCAGCGTTGGCGAGGGTGGCTTCGGGGCGGTTGCCGCTCTGGTCCGCCGACCACAGGTCCACGCCGACGGCCCGCCCCCGCGGGAGCCGGCGGGCGGCCGCGATCAGCACCGCACCACGGCCGCAACCCATGTCCAGCACCTGCTCGTCGCCCTGGAAGGCGGCCCGGTCGAGGATGCCGTCCCAGGCGCGAAGCTTGCCGCGCAGCGTGGTGTGCAGGTAGATGCCGGTACCGGTGAGCAGTACCGCGCTGGTGGCGGCCAGAGCGCTCCGCACGTATCCCGACCTCGGATGGCAGCTCGTCCGCCGCTATCCATACCTCCTCACGACGGCCCTGGCCCGTACCCCACCCGGCAACAGCAGCCGACCAGGTCGCCGCCGGACACCTCTCCGTCGACGAGGCGTACGAGATGTTCTCCGAAAGCGCACTGCGGCTGTGCGGTGTCGCCGGCTCCGCCGGCAAATGAGTGGACATGAACCCCGCTCGAGGTTCTACCGTCGGGCCATGACCGCGCTCACGGGCCACCGCCGAACGTTCTTCCACCTGCTGGTGAGCACCCTGCTGGTGTCGGTCGTCAACTACACCGTCTGGTTCGCGGTGACCTTCTGGGTGTATCTGCAGACCCGCTCGGTCTTCGCCACGGGCCTGGTCGCCGCCGTGTTCCTCGTGCTCACCGCGCTGACCGGGATCTGGTTCGGCAGCCTGGTCGACCAGCACGCGAAGAAGACGATGATGCAGGTCTCCGCGGCCGTCTCGCTCCTGCTGTACGCGGCCGCGTTCACCCTGTACCTCATCACGCCCCCGGTCTCGTTCACCGATGCTGGCAGCATCACGCTGTGGGTGTTCGTCCTGCTGCTCATGGTGGGTGTCATCGCCGGCAGCATCCGGACGATCGCCCTGCCGACGCTGGTGACCGTGCTGATCGACGAGGACGCCCGGGACCGGGCCAACGGGCTGGTCGGGACGACGTCGGGCACCTCGTTCCTGGTCACCTCGGTGATCAGCGGCATCCTGGTCGGGATCGACGGCATGTTCTGGGTGCTCGCGCCGGCCCTGGTGGTCCTGGCCCTCGCCCTGGCCCACCTCGCGGCGGTGCCGGTGCCCGCCCCGGCGGTGGAGGTGCCCGCCGGCGAGCAACGCCGCGTCGACCTGCGCGGGACAATGCGGGTGGTGGCCGAGGTGCCCGGGCTGACCGCGCTGATCCTGTTCTCCGCGTTCAACAACCTGCTCGGCGGCGTCTTCATGGCGCTGCTGGACGCGTACGGGCTGTCGCTGGTCTCGGTGCAGGCGTGGGGGCTGTTGTGGGGTGTGCTGAGCACCGGGTTCATCGTGGGCGGGCTGCTCATCGCGCGTACCGGGCTGAGCCGTAACCCGGTCCGGCTGCTGCTGCTGGTCAACGTCGCCCTGTGGACCGTGACGCTGCTGTTCCCGCTGCGCTCGTCGGTCTGGCTGATGGCCGCCGGCCTGTACGTCTACATGCTGGCCGTACCGTTCGCCGAGGCGGCCGAGCAGACCATCCTGCAGAAGGTGGTGCCGTACGAGCGGCAGGGGCGGGTCTTCGGCTTCGCGCAGAGCGTGGAGCAGGCCGCGTCCCCGCTGACCGCGTTCCTCATCGCGCCGGTGGCCCAGTTCGTGGTCATCCCGTTCATGACCGACGGCGCCGGGGCCCGGACGATCGGCGGCTGGTTCGGCACGGGCGCCGACCGCGGGCTCGCGCTGGTGTTCGTGCTGACCGGGGTGATCGGCCTGGTCGCCACCGTGGTGGCGCTGAACAGCCGGCCGTACCGTCGGCTCAGCGCCCGGTACACGCGAGAGCCGGCGCCGGCTCCGCCCGAGACTGCCGTGACCGGGTGAGTGACCCGGCTCAGTCCAGCAGGCCGACGCGGTGGGCGAACAGCGCCGCCTGCACTCTGTTGTCGCAGGTCAGCTTGAGCAGGATCCGGCTGACGTGCGTCTTGACGGTGCTCTCGGAGATGACGAGGCGCTCACTGATGCCGGTGTTCGACAGTCCCTGAGCCAGCAGCCTCAGCACCTCACGCTCGCGGTCGCTGAGCTCCGCCAGGCGGGCCGACGCCTCCTCACCCGGCGGGGCGGGACGCAGTTGCCGGAGCTGGGTGACAGCCCGGCGGGTCACCGGTGGGGACAGGAACATCTCGCCGGCCGCGACCGCCCGCAGGGCCGGGGCCAGCTCGTCCGCGGCCGAGCTCTTGAGGATGAAGCCGGCCGCGCCGCCCGCGATCGCCTCGTCGATGTAGCCCACCTCACCGAACGTCGTCAGCATGAGGACCGCCGCCTTCGAGCCGCGGGAGATCTCCCGCAGCGCCGCCAGGCCGTCCAGCGCGGGCATCTTGATGTCCAGCAGGACGACGTCCGGACGGTGCCGGATCGTCAGGTCACGGGCCTGCACGCCGTCGGTGGCCTCGGCCACGACCTCGACGCCGGGAATGCCGCCGAGGACCAGGCGGATGCCGCCGCGGGTCAGCTCGTCGTCGTCGGCGATCACGACGCGCAGCGGTGGCGGGTCAATCGACATCGTCGAGCGTCTCCTTCGAGATGAGGGTTCCCGCTCGGAAGCAGAAACGGTATCCCTCGCCGTCCTGGCGTCGCAGCGCGGGCTCGGCCCGGTACACCTGGCAGTCGGCGCCGGGCGGCACCGGGCTGACGGCTGAGCCCGGGCCGGGCCGGGCGGTCCGGTCCGGCAGCTTCTTCCGTACGGCCGTTGCCGGGTCGCCGATCCGCAGCTCGTCATACGTCGCCCGGCTGACGCTCTGTTGCCGGAGACCGATCCACAGACCGCCGGCGCACAACGCGAGCACCAGCACCACGGTGAGGACGGCCGCCGCGGTCCAGACCCGGCGGCGCTGGTCGACGCGCCGCAGATCCTCGCCGAACTCCTCGGCCGGGTTCACTGTCACGCCGCGGGGTTCCGCGGTCACGGGGCCGGTGCCGGCCAGCGGGAGCGTGGCGGCGATCCGGAACCCGCCGCCCGGTTCGGCGCCGTGGTACAGCACGCCGCCGGCGATCCGCACACGCTCGGCCAGGCCGTACAGCCCCTGACCGCTGGTGGCGCCGTGGTGGGGGCGGCCCGGGCCGTTGACGACCTCCAGGATCAGCGCGTCGTCCTCGTACCGGACGGCCGCCCGGACGGTGCTGCCGTGAGCGTGCCGCAGGGCGTTGGTGATGCCCTCCTGCAGCGTGCGGTACGCCGCCTGATCGATCATGGCCGAGACCGGGACCGCCGCACCCGAGCGGTCGAACTCGATGTGCGCGCCGGCCGCCCGGGCGTCGGTGACGAGCTTCTGGACGTCGGCGAGGGTGGCGCGCTGCCGGGGCTCGTCCTCGGGGGACTCCTCGCGCAGCACCGCGAGGATGTCCCGCAGCTCGTCCATCGCGGTGGTGGCCGTGGCGTGCAGCAACCGCAACGTCTCCGGAGATGGTTCCGGTGCGGAGCGCAACGCACCGGTGTAGAGCGATATCAGCGTCAGCCGGTGGCCCAGGGAGTCGTGCATCTCCCGGGCGATCCGGGTCGCCTCGCGGACCCGGGCCCGCTCGGCGACGATCTGCTGCTGCTCGCTGAGATGCACGGTCCGCTCATGCATGAGCGTGAGAATCCGCCGGCGCTGCGCGGAGAGCCGGGCCAGGGTCGCCGGGAACACGATGACGACGATGAACAGGCCGGCGGTGAACAGCACCTGGGCGAGGCTGAACGCGCGCAGCTCCAGCCGGCTCCCGGCGATCTGGCAGGCGAGCACCCCGGTGAGGGTGGCGGCCAGGCGCCCCGCCCCGCGGATCCGGTACCCGGCGGAGTACCCGAGCCCGAACAGCAACACCATGTCCGACCGGCCGGCCACGCTGCCGACAGCCGCCGAGACGACCAGGACAGCCCCGGGGAACCGGCGCCGCCCGGCGACCAGGGCGGCGTCGAGCACGGCGTAACCGGCCAGCTGCGCGGGCGGGACGTCACGGAGCAACGACAGACCAGCCGTCACGCCCGACAGCGCGACGGCCAGCACGATCTCGTACGCGACCCGGCCCGGCCCGGCCGCCCGTACCGTTGCCCACCACGACGCCACCGCCGCTGCCGGATGCCTCATGCGCCGTCGATCCTGATCTGTTTCTTCTCGGTGAGCTTGCCGCCGGCGAAACAGAACCGGAAGAGCGGACGGTTCTTGCTCTCGGTCAGCGGCTTGAGCGCGTAGTAGGCGCAGGTGGCGCCGGCGGGCCGGCCCTGCCGGGTGGGATCGTCGCCGTAGATGGTCTCCTCGTCGTCCTCCAGCGCGGTCGGCAGCGCGTCCCGCACCGCGGTCTCCGCGGCCCCGAGCTGTTGCGCGTCGAACTGCTGCTGCGTGATGGACGACCGGCTGATCTTCCGCCCCGCGTCGAGGGCCTGATAGCCGAACCAGCCGCCGACGCCGCACACCAGCACGACCACGCCGGCGATGATCAGAAGGACCTTGCGCATGTCTGTCTCCTCGTTCCGTCGGATGGCTCCAGGATTCCGAGAAGGCGACCACGGCTCGACGGCCCATCGAATGATCTTCGATCACCGTCGATGGTACGAAAGTGCCACTCCGCCGGCGCACCCCCCGGCGGCGTCTTGGATATCGTCAGCAATCGATATATTGTGGGAGCGCTCCCAGGTTGTGCCCTCCACTCTGCTCGAGGAGCCGATATGTCGCGACGACTCGTTCTGGTCCTGTCCGCGCTCCTGCTGACCTCGGTGTCGGTGCCGGGCATCGCCGCGGCCGGCCCGTCCCACACCCGGGCGGCACCCCTCGCCGAGCTGACCGTGGTGTCCGAACAGGTGGCTTCCGGCCTGCGACGCCCGATCGCGATAACCGGGCTGCCGGACGGCCGCATGCTGATCGCGGAGAAGGACGGCACCGTCCGCTCCTACCACCCCGACACCGGGCTGGCCGCCGCACCGGTGCTCGACCTGACCGCCCGGATCGACACGTCGGACAACGAGCGCGGCCTGCTCGGCATCACGCCCGCCCCGAACTTCTCGCGGACCGGGATCCTCTACGTGGCGTACACGAGCCTGCCGGCCGGCACGCTGACCCTGGCCCGGGTGCCCCTCAGCGCCCCGGAGCGGCTGCAGGTGCTGCTCACCCAGGAGCACTCCGAGTACGGCAACCACAACGGCGGCCAGGTGGCGTTCGGTCGCGAGGGCTACCTCTACTGGTCGCTCGGCGACGGCGGGCACGCGAACGACCCGTTCAAGGCCGGTCAGGATCTCGGCACGCTGCTCGGCAAGATCGTGCGGATCGACGTCAACCGCGCCTGCGGGGCCAAGCCCTACTGCGTGCCCTTCGACAACCCGTTCGTCCGTACGGCCGGCGCCCGGCCCGAGATCTGGGTCTACGGACTGCGCAATCCGTGGCGGTTCTCCATCGACCCGGCCGACAACTCGCTGTGGATCGGCGACGTCGGCCAGGGCCTGGTCGAGGAGATCGACCACATCCGCCCGGCGCAGCGGGGCGCCAACCTCGGCTGGTCCTGCCGGGAGGGCACCCCGGTGTTCGACCCGCAGCAGTGCACGCCGGGCGGGAAGTACACCGACCCGGTCTTCGAGTACGAACACTTCATGACGGAGAGCTGCTCGGTGACCGGCGGCGTGGTGTACCGAGGGTCGCGCACCCCCGAGGCCCGGGGCACCTACATCGCGAGCGACTACTGCTCGACGCTCGCGTTCGCGGTGCGCCCCAAGCCCGGAGGCGGCTACGAGTCCGCCACGATCGGCCGCTTCCCCACCCAGCCGACCGCGTTCGGCACCGACGTGCAGGGCGAGCTGTACGTGCTCAGCGACCTCCCGGGAGCGCTGCACCGGGTGCACTTCGAGCGCGTCCCGCCGCCCTCGAGCGCCGCGGTGGCGAACCGCTGAATCGCGGCGCTATCGGGCGGGAGCGGGTGACGCGGTGGCTGCTTCCTCGGTCACCGCGTCCGCCGCGCGGGGGATCAGGCCGGCCAGCACCACCATGACCACGGACACCAGCAGCATGGCGATGAAGATGCGGTGCACGGCGTCGGTCAGCCGGGCCGGGTCGACGGCGCCGCGGCCGACCACCGCGTTGGCCATCGCGCCGAAGACCGCGACGCCCAGGGCGCTGCCCAGCGAGCGGAGGAAGATGTTGTTCGCGGTCACCACGCCGCGTTCGGTCCAGCCGACGCTGGACTGCGCGGCGATCAGCGTGGGCGCCGCGGTCAGGCCCATGCCCAGGCCGATGACCAGGCAGTAGGCGCCCACCTCATAGACCGAGGACCGCTGGTCCAGCCGCAGCAGCAACGCGACCCCGCCGACCACCAGCGACGAGCCGATCAGGGCGCAGCCGCGGAAGCCGACCCGCAGGTACACCCGCCCGGCCTGGCTGGCGGAGATCGGCCAGCCGATGGTGAGCGCGCCCAGGGCGAGACCGGCCACCAGCGGGCCGGTGCCGAGCGCTTCCTGCACGTACACGGGAATGTAGGAACTGAGGCCGAGCAGGATCGCCCCCACGCCCACCGCCAGGAAGCCGCTGCTGAGCAGCAGCCGGCGGCGGAAGATCCACAGCGGGAGCACCGGGTCGGGCGCGGAGCGCTCGACGAAGCCGAACGCGACCAGCAGGACCACCCCGGCCCCGAGGACCGCGATGCCGGTCGGCGAGGTCCAGGCCCAGGCCTGTCCGCCCTCCAGCACGCCCAGGATCACCAGGGTGAGACCGGCCGCGAGCAGGGCCGCGCCGCGATAGTCGACGGCCGGGCGCCGCCGCTCGACGCGCTCGTGGAAGCGGCGCAGGATCATGGCCCCGGCCAGCAAGCAGATGGGGATGTTGACGAAGAAGATCCAGCGCCACGACACCCACTCGGAGAACACCCCGCCCAGCGTCGGGCCGACCACGGATGCGACGCCCCAGACGCTGGCCACGTACCCCTGGACCTTGGCCCGCTCGCGGACCGAGTAGAGGTCGCCGATGATCGTGATGGTGGTCGGCATGATCGCCCCGGCGCCGAGGCCCTGCAGCACCCGGAAGGCGATCAACGGCACGATGCTCCAGGCGATGCCGCACAGGACCGAGCTGACCAGGAACAACCCGATCCCCCAGAGGATCACCGGCTTGCGCCCGAACAGGTCGTTGAGCTTGCCGTAGATCGGCACCGACACGGCCTGGGCCAGCAGGTAGACGGAGAAGAGCCAGGGGAACTCGGTGAAGCCGCCGATGTCGCGGACGATCGACGGCACCGCGGTGGCGATGATCGTCGAGTCGATGGCGATGAGGCCGGTGGAGAGCATCATGGCCAGCAGGACCGGGCCGCGCGCGGAACGCAGCCCCACATTGTTGTCCGTCACCGTGAGGATCTACCCCGCCCGAGCCGATTCAGGCCTGTTCCCGGCTGCACCACCAACTCGTCCGCCCGCCGACCGTGCTCTTGACCATGGGCGCGCCGTCCCGGGGACAGTGACCGCCCGGGATGCGGAACGGGATGATGCCCAGCGTGTGCACCCCACCGTCCCTGATCGCCGAGCGCACCGCCCGGCGGGTGGCCCGCAGCAGGCGGTCGACGTCGTCGGCGGTGAGCCGGTCGACCCGGCGTCCCGGGTTGATGCGCGCCGACCACAGGATCTGATCGGCCAGCAGGTTCCCGATCCCGGCGATCGCCTCCTGGTCGAGCAGGCGCGCCTTGACCGGCGCCGTGCCGGACGCGAGCGCCGCCCGGAACTCGGCCGGGGTCATCGTGGCCGCGTCCGGGCCCAGCGAGGCGATCGGCGGGTCCAGGCGTACGCGGCCGAGCCGGCGCGGGTCGACCAGCATCAGCCGGCCGCCGTCGGCGAACGTCAGCGAGAAGCGGCCCCACCGGTAGTCGCCGAGCCCGCGGCGGCCCTCCCAGTAGTCGCCGCCGTCGATCTCGCTGCCGTCCGGGTCGGCGATCACGATCTTGCCGGACATGCCCAGGTGGATGCCCAGCTCGGGGCCGTCGTCGCCGGCATCGCACCACATGCTCTTGCCCCGGCGGTGCGCCGCGGTCAGAGCCCGCCCGACCAGCGCGGCGCGGATCTGGCCGGGCCGGTGCGGACGGCACACGTACGTGTCGGAGTCGTCCACGTCGACGATCTCGCGGCGCAGGCCGGCCCGCTCGATGACCGCTCGCGCCGACTCGACTTCCGGCAGCTCCGGCATGGTTTCTCCCCGATCGGCGGACGCGGGAGCCGCCCGGGCCGATCGCCCGGGCGGCTCCCTTTGTCCGGCAACTACCCTCAGGCCGCCGCGACCATGCCGGCGGACACGGGCTCCAGCGCCGAGCCGAGGATCTCCCGGACGTCGGAGACGATGTGTACGGTCAGCGCCTTGAGCACGTCGGCCGGCACCTCGTCGAGGTCGGGTTCGTTGCGCTGCGGCAGGTACACCTCGGTGAGGCCGGCCCGCTGGGCGGCGAGCAGCTTCTGCTTCACGCCGCCGATGGGCAGCACCCGGCCGGTCAGCGACACCTCGCCGGTCATGCCGACCTCGGCGCGCACGTTGCGGCCGAGCAGCAGCGAGACCAGCGCGGTGGTCATGGTGACACCGGCCGACGGCCCGTCCTTGGGCACCGCGCCCGCCGGCACGTGCAGGTGGATCGGGTGGTCCAGCTGCTCCGGGGAGATGCCGAACTCCTCGGCGTGCGCCCGCACGTAGGACAGGGCGATCTGCGCCGACTCCTTCATCACGTCACCGAGCTGACCGGTGACCGACAGCCCGCCCTTGTCGCCGGGCAGCAGCGAGGCCTCGATGTAGAGCACGTCGCCGCCCATCCCGGTCACGGCCAGGCCGGTGGCCACGCCGGGCACGGCGGTCCGCTCGGACGACTCCGGCAGGAACCGGGGCCGCCCGATCAGGTCCTTGAGGTCGGCGGGGCCGATGGTGACGGGCAGGTCCTTGAGGGCGGCCTTGCGGAACGTCTTGGCCAGCAGGCGCTCGAACGAGCGTACGCCGGCCTCCCGGGTGTAGTTGGCCGCGATCTCGCGCAGGGCGTCCTCGGTGACCGTCACCTCACCGGGCGACAGTGCGGCCCGCTCCAGCTGGCGGGGCACCAGGAAGTCGCGGGCGATGGCCACCTTGTCGCTCTCGGTGTAGCCGTCGATCGAGATGAGCTCCATCCGGTCGAACAGCGCCTGCGGGATCGTCTCCAGCACGTTCGCGGTCGCGATGAACAGCACGTCGGACAGGTCCAGGTCCAGGTCGAGGTAGTGGTCGCGGAAGGTGTGGTTCTGCGCCGGGTCCAGCACCTCCAGCAGCGCCGCGGCGGGGTCACCGCGGTAGTCGCTGCCGACCTTGTCGACCTCGTCGAGCAGCACGACCGGGTTCATCGAGCCGGCTTCCCGGACGGCCCGCACGATGCGGCCGGGCAGCGCCCCGACATAGGTACGCCGGTGGCCGCGGATCTCGGCCTCGTCGCGGACGCCGCCGAGGGCGACCCGGACGAACTTACGGCCGAGCGTGCGGGCGACCGACTCCCCCAGCGACGTCTTGCCGACGCCGGGCGGCCCGGCCAGCAGGATCACCGCGCCGGAGCCGCGGCCGCCGACGACCGACAGGCCCCGGGACTCGCGGCGGGCCCGGACACCGAGGTACTCGACGATGCGTTCCTTGACCTCGTCCAGCCCGTGGTGATCGGCGTCGAGGACGGCCCGGGCCGCGTCGAGATCGACGGCGTCCTCGGTCCGGACGGTCCAGGGCAGCTCCAGGACGGTGTCGAGCCAGGTCCGGATCCACCCCGCCTCCGGGTTCTGCTCGCCGCCGCGCTCCAGCTTGCCGACCTCACGCAGCGCCGCCTCGCGGACGTTCTCGGGCAGCTCGGCCGACTCGACCCGGGCGCGGTAGTCGTCGCTGCCGTCGGCCTCGCCCTCGCCGAGCTCCTTGCGGATGGCCTTGAGCTGCTCCCGCAGCAGGTACTCGCGGTTGCGCTTCTCGACCGACTCGCGGACGTCGCTGTCGATCTTGTCACTGACCTCGGACTCGGCCAGGAAGTCACCGGTCCACTCGATCAGCAACCGCAGCCGGGCCTCCACATCGGCGGTCTCCAGCAGCTCGCGCTTGCGGTCGTTGGACAGGTACGGCGCCCAGCCGGCGGTGTCCGCCAGGTCGCCGGGGTCGTCGATGGCACTGACCGAATCGATGACCTGCCACGCCTCACGGCGCTGCAACACCGTGACCACCAGCTGCTTGTACTCGGCGGCGAGCTCGCGGGCGTGCTCGGTGGCCGCGCCGGGCGTGACCGGTTCGGCCTCGACCCACAGGGCCGCGCCGGGGCCGGTCACCCCGCCGCCGATCTTGGCGCGTACGCCCGTACGCAGGACAGCGGCGGGCGACCCGCCGCGGGACTTGCCGACCTGCTGAAGGCTCGCCACGACGCCGTGGGTCGCGTAGCGGTCCTCGAGGCGCGGGGCGATGAGCAGTTCGGAGCCGGCCGAGGTGCGGGCCGCGTCGACGGCGGCCTGCGCCGCCTCGTCCAGCTCGATCGGGACGACCATGCCGGGGAGCAGGACGATGTCGTCGAGGAACAACACGGGGAGTCGCTTGCTGGTCACTCGGTACCTCCGAGAAGTTGAGTATGTCGCGCTCAACCTCGGGGCCGTTCCCGATCTTCCGCTGTTCACTGCAGGCGAAACCCGCACTGGATTCATCCCATAATCCCATGTTTCACTGGTCCGGTGTCCACCACTACCGCCACGCACGCCCCGGCCCGGCTGGCCCGGGGCATCCTGCTCGCCGTCGCCCTGACCGCCCTCAACCTGCGCACGGCAGTGACCGGATTCAGCGTGCTGACCGGGGACGCCGCCGAGGACCTGCACTTCGGGCCGCTGGTCGCCGGGGCCATCGGCACCATCGTCACCGCCTGCTTCGCGGTGGCCGCGTTCGCCGCCCCGCCGCTGGCCCGCCGGCTCGGCCTGGAACGTACCGCCGCGCTGGCGGTGACCGCCACCACCGCCGGCATCCTGCTGCGCGCCGTCGCGTGGTCCCCGGCCGTCATGATCGTCGCCACCGTCATCGCCTTCGCCGGGGTCGGCGCGTCCAACGTCATCCTCATCCCGATCGTGAAGCAGCACTTCCCGGAGCGGCTGCACGCGGTCAGCACCATGTACATGGTGCTGCTCCAGGTCGGCCAGCTGGCCGCGCCGCTGCTCGCGCTGCCGCTGGCCCACGCGTACGGCTGGCGGACGGCCGCAGGCGCATGGGCCGCGGTGACCGCCGTGGCGGCGGTGCTGTGGTTCGTCGCGGTTCCCCGGTCCCGTGCCCGCGCCGTACCGGTCCCGGCCCCGGCACCCGTCTTCTGGCGTACCCCACTGGTGCTGGGCCTGATCGGCCTGATGGCGATGACCACGCTGCACGTCTACACGCTGGTGACCTGGTTCCCGGCCATGCTGGAGGACGCCGGGCTGAGCACGACGGCGAGCGCGCTGCTGCTGTCCTGGTTCGCCGGGCTCGGCCTGATCGCCGCCTTCGTGGTGCCGCCGCTGACCAAGCGCATGCGCAACAGCTACCCGATCGTCGTGGTGTGCGTCGCCCTGATGGGCGTCGGCTACGGAGGCATGCTGACGGCCCCGGCGGCCGGCGCCTTCGTCTGGGCGACCGCCTTCGGCCTGGGGGTGAGCACGTTCCCGCTCTGCCTGACCCTGATCGGCGCCCGCGCGGCCGACCCGCAGAGCGCCTCCCGGCTGTCCGGCCTGGTCCAGGGGGTCGGCTACGGCATCGGCTGCGTCGGCCCGCTCACCCTCGGCGCGATCAACCAGCTCAGCGACGGCTGGGACTCGACGTACGGGCTGCTGGCGGCCACCCTGCTGATCACCCTCGGCGCCGGCTGGGCCGCGTGCCGGCCGGTCCCCGCGCCCGCCGATTAGGCTGCACTGCGTGTCCCGCCCGAGTTTTGATCGCGCCGCCCTCAGCACCCGCGTGACCGACCTCTTCCGGTCCCAGGTCACCGACGGCAGCTGGCCGCTGGGCAGCAAGATCCCGACCGAGTCCGAGCTGGTCGAGTGGAGCGGCGCCGGACGCAACACGGTCCGCGAGGCGATCGGCTCCCTGGTACAGGCCGGCATCCTGCGGCGCGAGCAGGGCCGCGGAACCTTCGTGGTGTCGACGTCCGACCTGCGTTCGTCGGTGTCCCGCCGGGTCGCGGCCACGTCCCGCCGCGACAGCCTGGAGCTGCGGCTGGCGCTGGACGCCGCGGCCGCCCGGATCGCCGCGGTCCGCCGCACCGACGCCGACACCGAGCGCCTGGTCACCCTCCTGCACGAACGGCAGAACGCCTGGACCGGCGGCGACGCGCACGAACGGGTGCGCGCCGACTCGGCACTGCACCGCGCGGTGGTCGGCGCCACCCACAACGCGCTGATGCAGGAGGTCTACGAGGGACTGCTCGGCGTGTTCGAGGAGGTGCAACTGCACGACGTGGCGGGCGAGACGGACGCCCTGGCCCAGCTGCACACCGACCTGGTCGAAGCGATCGTCGACGGCGACTCCGAACGCGCGGCGGCCACCATGTCGACGTTGCTCCAGCCGATGATCGAGGGCGCGGAGCCGGCCACCCCGGCCTGACGGCGTGGCCGCGTGTTACCGGTCTTGACTGTCCCCTGCGGCATGCCGGGGGACCGCGCTCTGCTCGGCCGTTCCTCGGCGGCCCTGAGCGACCATGCCCACCAGCTTGGCCGCATTGGAGCGGCGGGCTCCCCCGCCCGGTGCCGTGACCGGCGCGGCCACCGGGACGGCCAGCTCGGACGGAAGCGTCACCGTCGCGATGACGCCGCGGCGCGGTGACGGCCGGAGCACCACACCGATCCCCCACTGAGCGGCCAGGAACCCGACGACGAACAGGCCGAGCCGCGCGCTCTTGGCCGGGTCGAACTCCTGCGGCTCGGCCAGGCGTCGATTGGTCTCGTCGAGGACGGACCGGGACATCCCCAGGCCCTGGTCCTCGATCTCGATCGTCACGCCGTCCGGGACCCGTTGGGCCGACACCCGCACCGGCGTGTCCGGCGGTGAGAACGTCGTACCGTTCTCCAGCAGCTCGGCGAGCAGGTGCCCGAGGTCGGTCACGGCCGGCTCCGGCACCTCCGCGTCCGTCAGCGGGCCGAGCTCGATCCGTTCCGCGTGTTCCACCTCGCCCGCCGCCCGGGTGATGACCCGGGCCAGCGGCTCCGGGCCGAATCCGCGCCGGCTGCGCGCGGAGCCCGCGAGAATCACGAGGTGTTCGGCGTGCCGGCGCATCTGGACGGCCAGCTGCTCGGCCCGGGCCGTCGCGCGTTCCGCGGTGGCGTCCCCGGCCGGCGTCCGGGCGAGGGCCTGGAGCTGCCGGTCCACCAGCGTCTGGTTGCGGCGGGCGATGTTGACCAGGGCCTTGTTCATGTCGTAGCGCAGCGCGGCCTCGCCGGCCGCGGAGTCGATCGCGCTCTGCTGCACCTCGCTCAGCGCGGCTCCGACGTCGGCGATCTCGTCGTCGCCCAGGGACAGGCGCAGCGGGTCTCGGTCCGTGTCGATCTGCTCGCCCGCCCGCACCCGCATGACCATCTCGGGCAGTCGCCGATGGGCCAGCTCGTTCGCCGCTGTGCGCAGGACGGACAGCCGCCGCACCACGGAACCGCCGACGCGGATCGACAGGACCAGTGAGGCCAGGATCGCGATCAGGCCCAGCAGGCCGGACACGCCGAACCGGGTCAGGATCCGGTCGCGTTCCGCGTCGGCGAACTCCGCGGCCTTGCCGTAGCCGTTGGCCAGGAAGTCGTACAGCTGGCGGACGGCCGGGATGAAGGTCGCCTTCCACTCGGCCCGGGTGGTCGCCACCGGCCCGCCGAGACCCTCGTCGCGGATGATCCGGTCCTCGGCCGTCCGCAACGCCACGAAGTTGGGGCCGCTCAGCATGCTCTTGAAGGCGGCCTGGTCCGGCGCCGGCAGCGTGGAGCCGGCGACCGGGATCTGGAAGCGCAACGCCCCGACGATCTCGCTGAGCTGCCGGCGCTCCCCGGCGTCGAAACGGCCCGCCGCCGTCACGCCGGTCAGCAGGGCGTCCTCCTGATGCAGCAGCTCCCCGGCCCGGCGCATGGCGACCGAGGTACGCATGACCCGTTCCACCAGCGGATCGCTGGAGACGGCAGCCGCGGTGGACACGCTGAAGGCGGAGCCGATGATGCCGTTGTAGCCGCTCACGGCCACGGCCCGGGTGATGCTCCCGGCGTCGACCTGGGTGCGCAGCAGGGTCAGCGAGTCGCGCGCCGCGAGCATGTCCGCGATCCGGGACCGGGTGATGTCGCCCGAGATGCCGCTGCCCCGGTAGCGCCGGGAGAGGTCGCGGAACTCAGCGACCGCCGCGTCGGTGGCCGCCCGTTGAGTGCGGAGCGCGCCGACGTCTCCGGCGGCCACCGCCAGGACCTCGACGGACAGGCTGCGCTCGGCCTGCAGGGCCGCCACCATCTTGTCGCACGGCTGGCTGACGTTGTCCTGGGTGTGGTCGGTGTCCCGCAGCGCCGCCGCGTCGGCGAACGACGCGTGGACGTCCAGAACCCACAGCGCGGTCAGGGCCACGACGGGCACCAGCAGCACCAGGATGATCTTGGAACGGATGGACCTCGGTTTACGCCCCACGAGACCTCATTCATGGCAGTTCCGGCGTGCCCGTGGATCAGGTGGACGTCCCCGGGCCGCCATTTGGGATCGCTCCCATGTGAGTACTCGGTTGCAGCGGTCCTGGTTCAGAATCCGCCGAAGGTGCCCGGAAAGACGACAGATCCTGCCCGTACGCGCGACGGCCCGGCCAGAGCCGCCCCGAGCCGGTCCCCCAGCGAGGCATCGCAGGATCAGGCCGGCGGCGGCGAGCGCGAAGGCGCCAGCTGTCGTCCCCCACAGCACCGGGGTGGGGGTGTCGGGACGACGGCGAACTGAACCGTTTCAGGCCGCCTCATTGCTTCGCCAGCCGTGCTTCAAGGATGAATGCCCACCGGGATGCCCGACGAACAGGGTGCAATCCAGGTCGTCGCGGTCCTCCGCGACCGGGTCCTGACGCACCGGGCACCAGGTGTACGGGTTGATCTCGGACGCGCTCAGCGTCCACTGAACCCACCACATCGTCTCCTCGACCTGCTGGCCGAGCGCGGCGTGGGAGCCCGGATGGCCGCGTTCCAGCTCACATCCGAGTTCGGACTGCACGCTCGGCGCCGGCACCGGGAGCTCACCGAAGAAGGCGAGCTGTGCCGCGTCGAGGGTGATACGGGCGGGGCAGGCAACCGGATCTTCGCTGTCCATGGACATGCATCCATTGTTGCCCTCCCTGCGACCCTCCCACACCTGACAACTGAACCGGTTTTGTCATCAAGCCTTGATCACTTCGTAGAGGGCGGTCCAGCCGTCGCCGGTGACGAAGTACGCGCCGTGGCCGGCCGCCCAGGTCGCGGCCGCGCGGGACGCGTCGGGCGTGTCGAAGCGGCGGTTGACGAGGGCACGGCCGGCCGGCAAGCCCGGGTCGCGACCCAGGGATCCGGCACATCGCCTCGTAGTCGGTGAGTGGTGATCTACTGGGAGCTCGACACCTACGGCGTCCGGCGCTTCGGTGAGCTGCGGCGGGGACTGCCCGGGGGGGCCGGCAGCAGGTCGAGCGCCTTGCCGCTGAGGGCGGCCTCGTCGCGGGCGTCAACCCGCTACCCGGGCCCGCGCCGGAGCTCTGACATGATCGATGCGGTGACCGGGAGCCTGTTCGCCGTCAGTGATCTGCACGTCTCGTACCCGAGGAACAGGAAGATCGCCGGCCGGCTGCGCCCGGAGTCGGCCGACGACTGGCTCATCGTGGCCGGTGATGTCGGCGAGGTCTTCGCCGACGTCGAGCAGACGCTGGCCGGGCTGCGGGACCGTTTCGCCACGGTGATCTGGGCGCCCGGCAACCATGAGCTGTGGACCCACCCGAACGATCCGGTGCAGCTGCGCGGCGTGGAACGCTACGACGCGCTCGTCCGGATGTGCCGGGACAACGGGGTGCTCACCCCGGAGGACGACTATCCGGTGTGGACCGGACCGGGCGGCCCGGTCACCGTGGCGCCGCTGTTCCTGCTCTACGACTACTCGTTCCGGGTGCCCGGGGTCACCGGCAAGGAGGAGTCCCTGCGCCGGGCGTACGCGGCCGGCGTGGTCTGCACCGACGAGATGATGCTGCATCCGGCGCCGTTCCCGGACCGGGAATCGTGGTGCTGGGACCGCGTGGCGCGCACCCGCGAGCGGCTGGACGCCATTGACCCGGCGATGTCCACAGTGCTGGTCAGCCACTGGCCGCTGGTCCGCGAGCCGACCGAGGTCCTGCGCTATCCGGACTTCGCGCAGTGGTGCGGCACCGAGCTGACCGCGGACTGGCACCGGCGGTACCGCGCGACCGTGGCGGTCTACGGCCATCTGCACATCCCCCGGACGACCCACTACGACGGCGTCCGCTTCGAAGAGGTGTCCCTCGGTTACCCACGGGAGTGGGTCCGTAGGGGCACTCCCCCGCAGCCGATGCGCCGGATCCTCGGCGACGGGTCATAGGTACGCCCAGCTCGCTGCCTTGACCACCGTCAAATCCACTTTGTACCGGACACGCTCCTAGGACTCTTTCCGGACCGCTTTTGTGCACTTTATTTCCGGTGATTTGTCTCATCTTGATCCGCCCACGCTGAAAGAGCAGATTGGCACGATCTCAGCACGTCGGCGTGACAGCGGAGGAGACGAGCCATTGATCAGCTCTGCCGAAGAGGCCCGGACCCTGCCGGAGATGTTCGCCGCGCAGGTCGCACGCGCCGGCAGCGACCCGGCTGTGGTCGCCGACGACGCCACGGTGTCCTTTCAGGAGCTGGACGAGCGGTCGAACCGGCTGGCCCGCGTCCTGGTCGCCCAGGGCGTCGGCCCCGAGGTCGCGGTCGGGCTGGTGCTCAACCGGTCGATCGAGTTCGTGGTCGCGGCGCTGGCGGTGGTGAAGGCCGGCGGCAGCTACGTCCCGGTGGACGCCGCCTATCCGGCCGCGCGGGCGGCGTTCATGATGTCGGACGCCCGGGTGCGGTGCGTGGTGACCACGACCGCCACCCGGGCCTCGGCGACCGCGGGCGTCACGGAGCTGGTGCTGGACGACCCCAAGACCGCTGACGAGATCGCCGCGAACGACGCCGGCATCCTCCGGGACGCACAGCGACACGCCCCGCTGCTGCCGGAGCACGCGGCCTACGTGATCTACACGTCGGGTTCGACCGGCCGGCCCAAGGGCGTCGTGGTGACCCATCGCGGCGTGACGAACCTGGCGACGGCGCAGCGGACCCTGCTCGGGCTCGGTCCGGGCAAGCGCCGCCTGCAGTTCGCCTCGGTCAGCTTCGACGCGTCGGTGTCCGAGTTGTGGTCGACCCTGCTGTCGGGCGCGACGCTGGTCGTGGCGGACGGGTCGCGGCTGGTGCCCGGCCGCGCGCTGGCCGAGCTGGTGGAGAGCCGCGGTGTCACCCACGTGACGCTGCCGCCGTCCCTGCTGTCAGCGGTGGAGACCGGTGGTGGGCTGCCGGACGGCGTGACGCTGGTCGTCGCCGGGGAGGCCTGCCCGCCCGCGATGGTGGCCCGCTGGTCCCGGAACAGGGTGATGCTCAACGCCTACGGGCCGACCGAGACGACGGTCGCCGCCACCGTGAGCGCGCCCCTCGGCGCGGAGGGGACGCCGCCGATCGGCCGGCCGATCCCCAACGTCCGGGCCTATGTCCTCGACGACCTCCTGCGGGAAGCCGCGACCGGCGAGCTCTATCTCGCCGGTGCCGGCGTGGCCCGCGGCTACGCCGGCCGGCCGGGCCTGACGGCCCAGCGGTTCGTGGCCGACCCGTTCGGCCCGCCCGGGGAGCGGATGTACCGGACCGGGGACGTGGTGCGCCGGCTTCCCGACGGCCAGCTGGAGTTCGTCGGCCGCGCGGACGCCCAGGTCAAGATCCGGGGCGTACGGGTCGAGCCCGGCGAGGTGGAGGCCGCGCTGATGGGCCTGGCCGGAGTCGATCAGGCCGTGGTGCTGGTGCACGGCGCGGGCGCGGACCGGCGGCTGACGGCGTACGTGGTCACCGGGGCCGGCCACCGTGACGTGGGCACGCTGCGGCGACGGCTCGCGGCGGTGGTCCCGGACCATCTCGTGCCGCCGGTGTTCGTGCTGATGGACGCGCTGCCGGTGACCGGGAACGGCAAGGTCGACCGCCAGGCGTTGCCCGAGCCCGGCACCACCGCCGACGAGCGGGAGTACGCGGCGCCGGTGGGCGCGGTGGAACAGACGCTGGCCCGGCTGTGGGAGGAGATCCTCGGCGTGCCCCGGGTCGGCCGCAACGACGAGTTCTACGCCCTGGGCGGGCACTCGCTGATGGCGACGCAGCTGGTCAACCGGGTGCGCTCGGTGCTCAAGGTCGAGCTGCCGGTCCGGGACCTCTTCGAGACGTCGAACCTGGCCGAGCTGGCCCGGCGGGTGTCGGTCCTCAAGGGCGGGACCCGGCCCGTGCTGCGCCGCCGCACTCGCCCGGCGGTGGTGCCACTGTCGTACCCGCAGCAGCGGCTGTGGCTCACCGCGCAGCTGCGCGCGAACGACACGGCGTACCACATCCCGGTCGTGGTCCGGCTGACCGGCGAGCTCGACATCGCCGCCCTGCACGCGGCCGTCACCGACGTGGTCCGGCGGCACGAGCCCCTGCGTACGGTGTTCCCGTTGCTGGACGGCGAGCCTCAGCAGCGGGTCGTGCCGATGGCCGACGTCGGTCCGCTGCTGGTCCGCGGCGAGGTCGAGGCCACCGAGCTCGGCCGGGCGGTGGACGGGCTGGTCCAGCGCCGCTTCGACCTGACCAGGGACCTGCCGTTCCGGGCGCACCTGCTCACGGTGGGACCCGGCGACCATGCCCTGGTCCTGCTGCTGCACCACATCGCGGCCGACGGTTCCTCCATGGAGCCGTTGATGCGCGACTTCAGCGAGGCGTACGAGCAGCGCCGCGCGGGCCGGGCCCCGCAGTGGACCGAGCTGCCGGTGCAGTACGCGGACTTCGCCCTGTGGCAGCGCGACGCGGTCAAGGTGGCCCGCGATCAGGTGGCGTACTGGACCGACCTGCTGCGCGGGGTGCCCGACGAGTTGCCGCTGCCCACCGACCGCGTCCGGCCGGCTGTGGGCACGTACCGTGGCGGTTCGGTGCCGTTGAAGGTGCCCGTCGACGTGCACGAGAGCCTCGTCGCCCTGGCCCGTCGCCACGGCGCGAGCGTCTTCATGGTGGTCCAGTCGGCGGTGGCGGCGCTGCTGTCGCGCCTGGGCGCGGGGGCCGACATCCCGCTCGGCTGGCCGGTCGCGGGACGGGTCGACGAGGCCCTCGACGATCTGGTCGGCTTCTTCGTCAACACCCTGGTGCTGCGGGCCGACCTGACCGGCGATCCGTCGTTCGAGCAGCTGCTGACCCGGGTGCGGGAGCAGGACCTCGCGGCGTTCAGCAACCAGGACGTGCCGTTCGAGAGCGTGGTCGAGGTGCTCAACCCGGCCCGGGTGCCCGGCCGGCACCCGCTGTTCCAGGTCATGGTGGCGTTGCAGGTCGGCCGGACCGCGGTGCTCGACCTGACCGGCGTCGACATGAAACGGGTCGCGGTCGGTTCCGGCTCGGCCAAGTTCGACCTGAGCTTCCAGTTCGTGGAGTTCTCGGACGCCGGCGGACGGCCCGCCGGGATGGGCGGTGAGCTGACCTTCGCCGCCGACCTGTTCGATCGGGACACCGCCAAGCGCATGATCGAGATGCTCGGCCGGCTGCTGGCGGCGGCCGTGGCGGATCCCGGCCGGCCGATCGCCCGGCTGCCACTGCTGAGCGCGGACGAGCGCCGGGTGGCCGAGCAGGCGAGCGCCGGCGACGTCCGGGACCGGACCGGACCGTGGATCCACCAGCTGATCGAGGGCCACGCCCGGGCGACACCGGCCGCGCCGGCCGTACGGTTCGAGGGGCGGACCCTGCCGTACGCCGAGCTCAATCGCCGGGCGAACCAGCTGGCCCACCGCCTGATCCGGGCCGGCGCCGGACCGGACGGGCTGATCGGCATCAGCATGGAACGCGGTTTCGACCTGGTGGTCGCCGTGCTCGCCGTGATGAAGACGGGCGGCGCGTTCGTCCCGCTCGACCCCGACCTGCCCGCCGCCCGCCGGGCGCTGATGATCGCCGACCTGGGCACCGCCGTGGTGCTCACCCACGGGCCGGTCCGGCCGCGCCTGCCCGAGGACCCCGGCCTGCTGTTGTGCCTCGACGAGCAGGCCGCCGCCCTGGCGGCGGAGCCGGAGCACGACCCCGCGGTCGCGGTGACCGCCGAGGACACCGCCTACGTCCTCTACACCTCCGGCACCACCGGGACGCCCAAGGGCGTGGTGAACGTCCGCGGTGCGATCGGGAACCGGTTCGCCTGGATGACCGAGAAGTTCGCCCTGACCCCGGGCGACCGCGTGCTGCAGAAGTCCCCGGTCACCTTCGACACCTCGGTCTGGGAGCTGCTCTGGCCGCTGACCTGCGGGGCGACCGTGGTGATGGCCCGGCCGGACGGGCACCGCGACAGCGGCTACCTCGTCGGGGTCATCCGCGACGAGGGGGTCTGCCTGGCCGACTTCGTGCCGTCGATGCTGGAGATGTTCCTGGCCGAGCCGGGCGCCGAGCGGTGCACCGGCCTGCGCCACGTCATCGCCGGCGGGGAAGCGCTGCCGCTGGGCCTGCGCAGCCGCTTCTTCGAGGCGCTGCCCGGCACCAGGCTCCACAACCTGTACGGGCCGACCGAAACAGCGATCGGCGTGACCAGCTGGGACTGCCGGCCGGACGACGACGGCCGCACGGTTCCCATCGGCCGCCCGATCCCCAACGCCCGGGTCTATGTCCTCGGGGCCGACGCCGAGCAGCTGCCGGCCGGCGTGCCCGGTGAGATCTGCATCGCGGGCCGTCCGCTGGCCCGCGGCTACCTCAACCGCCCCGGGCTGACCGCGGAACGGTTCGTGGCGGACCCGTTCGTGCCCGGCGAGCGGATGTACCGCACCGGCGACCGGGGGCTGCGCCGCGCCGACGGCGCGATCGAGTTCCTCGGCCGGCAGGACGACCAGGTCAAGATCCGCGGCGTGCGGGTCGAGCTGGGTGAGGTCGAGGCCGCCGCGGCGGCGCTTCCCGGGGTACGCCGGACAGCGGTCACCGTACGCGGGACCGGCGTCGACGCCCGTTTGATCGCGTACGTGGTGGCCGACCCCGCGACGGACGTGGCGGTGTTACGGCGGGAGATGGCTGCCGCCGTACCCGATCATCTGGTGCCCTCGGTGTTCGTGGTGCTGGACGCCCTGCCGCTGACCGCGCACGGCAAGGTCGACCGGCTCGCCCTGCCGGACCCGGGCGACGCGATCGAGCGGGCCTACGTCGAGCCGGCCGGCGCCGTGGAGCAGGCCCTGGCCGGGTTGTGGGCGCAGATCCTCGGCGTGCCCCGCGCGGGCCGCGACGACAACTTCTTCGTCCTGGGCGGGCACTCGCTGCTGGCCATGCAGCTGGTCAATCAGGTCCGGTCGGTGCTGCGCGTGGATCTGCCGTTCCGCGCGGTCTTCGAGAGCGCGACGCTGGCCGACCTGGCCGGTCTGATCGAGGGCCTGCCGACGATCGCGGCGCCCAGCGGTTCCGCGGAGACCGAGAAGCGGATGCGCCGGCTGGTCGCCGACGCGCTGGACGTCGCTCAGGTGGCCGCCGAGGACAACATCTTCGACCTCGGTGGCGGCCGGGAGACCGTCGAGCGGCTGAGCCGGGCCATCGAGGCGGAGTTCGGCGTCGGTGTCAATCCGCTCGTGGTCGCCGCCGTGCCGACCGCGCGGAACCTGGCCGGCTGGGTCGCGGCCGGGCCGGACGACGCGGCGCTGGACGTGCTGGTGCCGCTGCGGCCGCACACCGGGACCACCTCACTGTTCTGCGTCCATCCGCTCGGCGGCCTGAGCTGGCTCTACTACCCGCTGGTCAACGCCGTGCCCGAGGAGGTCGGCGTGTACGGCGTCCAGGCGCGCGGCCTGCGCCCCGGTGACGCCATGCCGGCCAGCCTGACCGCGATGGCCGCCGACTACGTCCAGCAGATCCGCGTCGTGCAGCCGGAAGGTCCCTACCACCTGCTCGGGCTGTGCGCCGGTGGCGAGATCGTCCACGAGATGGCCGTGCAGCTGCAGCGGGACGGCCAGCGGGTCCAGCTGCTGGCGATGCTGGACTCCCGGCCCACCCCGCACCGCCGGGCGACCCGGGTGGCCCGGCTGAACGCGGTCGCGCGGCACTTCGACCTGGACGTGCCCGCCGAGCAGCGGCATCTGCTGACCGGCGACGCCCTCTACGACCAGCTGCGGCAGCGCCAGGGCCCGTACTCGTTCCTGATGCGGCAGAAGGGGCGGGCGATCGTCGACTTCTACGAAAACATGATCAAGCTCGTGGACAACCACGAGTTCGGCCTCTTCGACGGCGACGTCCTGTTCGTCGAGGCGGCCGCGGCGCGCACCCCCGAGCAGTACTTCTCCCCGATGTGGCAGCGGTACGTCACCGGCCACATCGACGTCCTCGTCCTGAGATACCTGCACCGGCAGCTGGCCCGGGCGGAGGTGCTGGAAATGATCGGCGCCCGGGTGGCCGAGCACCTCGACCGTTCCCCCAGCGCGCCGACGACCACCGGAAGGCCGGCCGAATGAGCAACCCCTTCGAACGTGACGACAGTCCGTACCTGGTCCTGGTCAACCACCAGAACCAGCACTCGCTGTGGCCGGAGACGATCGACGTGCCGGCGGGCTGGCGGACCGTGTCCGGCCCGGACACCCGCGACGCCTGCCTCAGCTACATCGAGCGGGAGTGGACCGACATCCGTCCCGCCGGCCTGGCCGGGCCGGTGTGATGCCGGCAGCCCGGTCCGGCCTCCTCTTCCTCTGGGGCACGCCACGGTCCCGGTCGACGGCGTTCCTGCGGATGATGCTCGAACGCGGGGACCACGAGGTCTACCACGAACCGTTCTCCAGCATCGTCGTGCAGGGCCACGCGACGGTCGGCGACGCCACCGCCACCAGCCACGCCGAACTGCTGAAACTGCTCGACGAACGGGCGCGAGACCGGCGCGTCTTCGTCAAGGAGACGACCGAGTACGACTACCTCGGCCACGGCGGCGAGGACATCCCGGCCACCGGGTCGCACACCTTCATCATCCGCGACCCCCGCTCGGTGATCGCCTCGCACTACGCGATGAACCCGGACATGGTCTGCGCCGAGGTGGGCTACGGCCACCAGGCCGAGCTCGCCCGGCGGGTCCGGGAGGCGTCCGGGGCCACCCCGCACGTCGTCGAGGCCGAGCGGTTGATCGCCGCGCCGGCCGAGGTCGTCCGGCGTTACTGCGAGCACGCCGGGATACCGTTCCTGGCCTCGGCGCTGGCCTGGCAGCCGGGTGACCACCGGGTCTGGAGCCGGACCCGGCCGTGGCACCGCGACGTCGCGAACAGCTCCGGCTTCACCGAACCGCGTCGCACGTACGCGGACACGGTGGACAACCATCCGAAGCTGGCCGAGTGCTACCGGTGCCACCTGCCGCACTACGAGTTCCTGCGGGCGTGGGCGGCCCGTTAACCTCGGCTCATCCCGTACGGAAGAAGGTCGTGGTCTTTGCCACACGTCTCGCTGCGCCGCATCGCCCGGCTGTTCAAGGCGCACCGCCTGCGGCTCGCCGTGGTGACCCTGCTCATCATGGCGTCCTCCGTGCTGGGCATGGCGTCCCCCTTCCTGTTGCGCGAGGTCATCGACCGCGCGCTGCCGGAGAAGAACGTCACGCTGCTCGCCTGGCTGGTCACCGGCATGGTGGCCGTCGCCGCGGTGAGCGCCGCCCTCGGCGTCGTCCAGACGTGGATGTCCGCCACGGTCGGCCAGCGGGTCGTGCACCAGCTGCGGATCGACGTCTTCACCCACCTGCAGCGGCAGTCGGTGGCGTTCTTCACCCGGACCCGCACCGGCGAGATCCAGTCGCGCATCACCAACGACGTCGGCGGCGTGCAGTCGGTGGTCACCTCGACCGCCGCGTCGATCACCGCCAACCTGACCACCGCGGTGGCCAGCGCGGTGGCCATGGTCGCGCTGTCCTGGCAGCTCTCCCTGGTCTCGCTGATCGTGCTGCCACCGGCGCTGCACCTGAGCCGCCGCGTCGCGAAGATGCGCAAGGAGATCACCGCCCTGCGCCAGACCGAGCTCGCCGACCTCAACGTGACCATCGAGGAGGGTCTGTCGATCAGCGGGGCCCAGCTGAGCAAGACCATGGGTGCCGGGGATGCGCTCGTCGAGCGGTTCAGCCTGTCCTCGACCCGCCTCATCGACCTGCAGATGCGCTCGCAGCTGGCCGGCCGGTGGCGGATGGCCACGATGAGCATCATCTTCGCCGCCATCCCGGCGGTCATCTACCTCAGCGCCGGACTGCCGCCGACCGCCGGCACGCTCAGCATCGGCACCCTGGTCGCCTTCACCACCCTGCAGGCCGGGCTGTTCCGGCCGCTGATGGGCCTGCTCAACGTCGGTGTCTCGCTGAGCACCTCGAAGGTGCTGTTCGGACGCGTCTTCGAATACCTGGACCTGCCGGTCGAGGTCGACGACCCGGCCCAGCCGGTCGAGCTGCCCGAACCGGTGCGCGGGCACCTGCGCTTCGAGAACGTGACCTTCCGTTACCCCGGCAGCACCACGGCCGCGATCGACAACGTGTGCCTGGACGTGCCGGCCGGCACGTCACTGGCGCTGGTCGGCGAGACCGGCTCCGGCAAGACGACCATCGGCGCGCTGATCGTGCGGTTCCACGACCCGGCCGCCGGCCGGATCACCATCGACGGCATCGACCTGCGCGACCTGCGCCTGGCCGACCTGGCCGGGGTGGTCGGGCTGGTCAGCCAGGAGACCTACCTGCTGCACACCACGGTCCGGGAAAACCTGCGGTACGCCCGCCCGGACGCCACCGACGCCCAGATCGAGCAGGCCGCCCGCGCCGCGCAGATCCACGACGTGATCGCCGGGCTCCCCGACGGCTACGACACCGTCGTCGGCTCGCGCGGGCACCGCTTCTCCGGTGGTGAGAAGCAGCGCATCGCCATCGCCCGGACGCTGCTGCGCGACCCCCGCATCCTGGTCCTGGACGAGGCCACCAGCGCCCTGGACACCTCCACCGAACGGGCCGTGCAGCGGGCCTTCGACGAGCTGGCCCGCGGCCGCACCACGGTGACGATCGCGCACCGGCTGTCGACCGTACGCAACGCCGACCAGATCGCCGTGGTCGACCACGGCCGCATCCTCGAACACGGCACCCACGACACCCTGGTCTCGGTCGGCGGCCGGTACGCGGCCCTCACCGCGTGAGCTCAGAGCTCGTCCAGCAGCAGGACGCCGTCGGCGGAGTAGAAGTTCGCGCGGACGTACCCGGCCCAGTCCTCGATCTTCGGGTCCTCCGAGTGCGACAGCCACTCGGCGAGGTGGGCGTGCTCGTCGGCGTACCCGTTCGCCGCGAGCCAGCGCAGCGTCTCCTGCCGGCCGGCCCCGAAGATGGCCTGGGCGTCGGAGCCGATGCCCAGATCCATGTCGCCGGTGCGGAACTTCGCCGCGTACAGGCGGGGTGCGTCCGCGGGATCACCGATCAGGAACAGCAGGTAGGCCGCCACGTAGATCTGCTCGAACTCATCGCTCTCGCCGTAGTCGGAGCCTTCGCGCCAGGTCCTCTCGAGGTCGAAGATCTCCCGCAGCAGCGCGTGGTGCGGCCGGGGGTCGTCGACGTTCACCATCCGGAGCGCTTCCCGGCGCCGGGCCGGACTCGACAGATCCACAGACTCGGACACGGGTGCACAGTAGTCGAGCGAGGCGTCAGGAGCGCAGGAGCCGGTCGAGGAACGGATTGCTGAACACCCGGGCCGGATCCAGCCGGTCCAGCGTCGCCACGGCAGTGGGCCAGCCCGGGCCGAACGAGGACGGCACGGCACGGTCGAGCACGTCGGGATCGCTCCAGGCCGCCTGGTCGGTGTAGGCCCACCCCTTCGACCACTCCACCCGCGTGCCCGGGTGAGCGGTCAGGAGATACTTCTCCACCTCCCGGTAGAAACGGTCGGCGTCGGCCGTACCGGGCAACGTCAGCACATCGATCCAGACCGCCACCTGCCCCGGCGGGCGGGCGGAGTCCGGCCGCAGCGCCGACAGGGCCGGTGCCCGCGCGCCGGGGACGGCCACCTCGGCCGGGTCGTCGACGCCGGTCACCCGGATCTCCACCGCCCCGTTGACCGGGAACCGGCCACGGGACGCGTGAGCCAGCAGCAGCGCGGTGTAGAACTCGGCGAAGGCATGCACGACGGCCTGGACGCCGGAGCGTGGGACCCGTACCGCGTAGCCGTTGGCGTGCACATGCAGAGTCGTCGGGCGCACGTACAGCTGAAGGTTCTTGGCCGCGCCCCACAGGTCGGCCGAGGCGGTGGCGAGGAGGCCGGACGCGGTGGCCGCGTACTGCGCCTGGCCGAGCGCCGGGGCCAGCTCGTACTGCCCGGCCAGGATGCGCCCGGCCAGGTCGGCCACCGGCGCCGGGACGTTGTCACTGAACGGATAGTTGTAGGGCCCGGTGACCGGGCGCGATGTCGGCGGCCGCCGCGGGCTGACGCTCCACACCTTCAGCCAGGGGCGGGCGGTGAACGGGAACCAGATGGCTTCCACCCGTCCGGTCGCCGCGATGAAGCTCTCCAGAGTGCGGCCCCGGGTGCCGGGCGCCGCGAAGAGCTCCGCTGCCGGGATGTCGACCCTGCTCACGCAGCGCAGTCGGGCCAGTGGACCGACGAGCAGCGTGACCTCGGTGAGGAAGGCCCGTCCGAGATTGGTCAGCAGCGCAGCGCAATCCGGGTCGGTCCGCTCGAACGATCGCGTGACGTAGGCGCCGGCACCCGGGTCCCAGACCACCGCGGTCAGCCGCAGGATCAGGTTGCTCAGCGACCCGTAGGTGGTGCCCGGCGGCCGTACCTCCCCCTCGGCCGGCACGGCGGTGCCGTGGGCGTCCACGGCCAGGGCGCCGCCGACCGACAAGTCACCGGGCGCCGGGGTGGCGGTCAGGCCGTAGCCGGCCGCCTCCAGGAAGCCGAGCAGCGCCTCCAGGCCGGCGCCCGCCTCGACGCGTACCGTCGCGGAGCCGGGCTCGGGGCCGGCGCCGCCGAGCTCCATCGCGTTCAGGCGGCGGGTGTCGACCAGCACGACGCGGCTCGCGCAATCGGTGCCCGCGGTCAGGGTCAGCGGTGCCCAGCCGTGCCGGAAGCCCTGCGGGCGCAGCGTGAACCCGTGCCGATGCGCCCAGTTGGCCACGGTCACCACGTCCTGCGCGGTGCGGACGACCGCGGTCCAGACGTCGTCGGCCCGCAGCTCGCCCGCCCAGTTCCGGTAGCTCTGCCGGTAGTGCTCCACACCCGCCGGGAAATCCGGCGGAGCCGGACAGTCGGCGCCGGCCGGGACCGCCTCGTCCCGCGGGACCGGCATCCACACCAGAGCCAGCGCACCGGCGGAAGCGGTGAGCATCCGGCGTCGGGGCAACGGCTGCGTCATCCGACCATCGTGTGCCCGCCCGGAGGCGTCCGCACGTCGATCTAGCTACGGGCCGACGCTGCCGGTCAGAGCGCGACCGTAGCCCTCGACGGCCAGGTACGGGTTGAGCTGCGGGTGCCGGCTCGCGACCGACACGTCCAGCCAGAACCGGCGCAGCGCGTTGCTCGTGCGGAAGCCGCTCGCGCCGTGCAGGTCGAGCATGCGTTCGAGTGCGGCCCGGCAGTCGGCCCCCGCGTCGGCGCGGTCCTGGGCCATCCGGCTGCTCTGCTCGTCGGTGATCGAGGAGTCCGCGTCGATGGCGGCGGCCAGCGCCAGCAGGGTCCGCTCCGCCCGCTGCGTCAGCATGGCGGCCTCGGCCAGCCAGTGCCGGGCGCCGGGCGAGTCGGCCATCCGGGCGTACGAGGTGAAGAACGGCTTGCGGTCCGAGGCGAACATCGCCCGCACCACGTCGAGAGCACCGACGGTCGCGCCGACGACCGGTGCGAGCACGCCGAGACCCCAGAGCTGCAACGTCCTGGTGTCGGGCGGGTAGTGCAGCCGCGGGCCCGACACCACCCGCGCCGAGGGGATCAGCACGTCGTCGGCGACGACCGTGTGGCTTCCGGTCCCGCGCATGCCCGCCACCTGCCAGGTGGGGTCGATGGTCAGCTCGGCCATGGGAAGCACCGTGATGGCGAACGCGCCGTCGACCATGGCGCCGAGACACGCCCACCGGGCGTCCTCGCACCCGGACAGGTAGTCCCACCGGCCGGTCAGCCGGACCCCGTCCGGGCCGGTCGTGCCCCGTCCCGCCGGTACGCCGGCCGCGCAGAAGATCGCGTCGGGGTCGGCGAACACCTCGCCGAGCGTGCCGTCGGTGAAGTCTCCGAAGCTGAGCATCTGCTTGCTGGTCATGCAGGTGCTGGCGACCCAGGCGGTGGACGGGCAGCCACGAGCGATGTCGGCGAGCAGGCGCACGATGGTGGCGGCGTCCTTGCCGGAGCCGCCGTAGGCCGGTGGTGTGCCCAGACGGAAGGCGCCCGCGGACCGGACGACCGCCAGGCCGGCCGCGGTGGGCCGCATCCGTTCCTCGGTCGCCGCCGCGTTCTCCCGGAGAATGTCGATCACTCTGAAACCGTGCCAGCGCGCCGTGGTGACGGCCATAATCGTGCGGCCCTGCTTCATAACGCCGCGGCCCGTCGGCCCGGATACGATCGCGCGGTGGACTCCATCAGCGAGGTGATCGGCGCGATCCGCGCCGGGCGGCCGAGCGCGTCACGGGTGCACATGGACGGCGCGTGGGGCATGAGCCTCCCCCGCATCCAGGGGATCGGCTTCCACGTCGTCCTGCGCGGCACCGGCTGGCTCGTCACCGATTCGGGCAGTCCCCTCCCCCTCCGGGCCGGTGACGTGGTGCTCGTGCCGTACGGCAAAGCCCACGGCCTCAGCCACACCGACCGGGACACGATCCACCGGCTGGCCCCGCTGGAACTTCCGACGACCCGCTCCGGGACCGGGCCGGCGGATTTCGAGGTCATCCTGGGCTGTTACCGGCTGGACCACGGCCGGCTGCATCGCTTCCTGCGGGACCTGCCGCCGGTCATGGTCACGCCGCTGGACCCGCGACGGCATCCGGCGCGGCGTGCGCTCATCGACCTGCTCACCGCGGAGGTCTCGCAGGACCTCCCCGGCACCGGCGTGACCCGGCCCGCCCTGGTGGACCTGGTCCTGGTCGACGCCCTGCGGCACATCGCCGGCGGGAGCGGGCCGGCCGGCCATGACACCGGGATCGCCGCCACGCTGCGGGAGATCCATGCCGAACCCCAGCGGCGGTGGACCGTCCAGCGGTTGGGCGAGGTCGCCGGTATGTCCCGCAGCGTCTTCAAGCGCAAGTTCACCGCCCAGGTCGGCCAGCCCCCGATGACCTACCTGATCGAGTGGCGCCTCAACCGCGGTGCGCGGATGCTGCGCGAGACGAAGGCTCCGCTGGCGACGATTGCCCGCCAGGTCGGCTACTCCAGCGAGTACGCCTTCGCCAACGCGTTCCGGCGCCGGTTCGGCGTGGCACCGGGCCGGTTCCGCGCCCGGATGACCTCCTAGGATCGCGGCGTGGCGGAGATCGACGAGGTGCTGCACCGGCTGGGCCAGGCGTTCGTGGCGGGCCTGCGGGTGCCGGGCTACCAGCTGACCACCGTGCACCAGCACGGCACTCAGAGCCAGACCTACACGACGGCGGGTGAGCCGGCCCGGCTGGGCCGCTGGGACGACCCGGACCTCGGCAACGCCATGGCGGCGCTGCCCGGGGTGGCCGGCCGTGGCCTCGTCGTCGAGATGATCGGTGATCCGGACGGGACCTACACGATCCACTGGTCGCGGGAACTGCCGTCGCTGCCGGCCCGGATCGTCCTCGACGACAGCTATCGTCTGCCCGGACACGAACAGCCGCCGGCTCGTGCACCCGGCACCCCCGATACCGGTGTCACCGATCCGGTCGTGCTGGCCGGGGTCGAGCGGCTGGTCGGCGAGTTCACCGCCCGGCATCATCCGCAGGGGTACGCGCCCGGCTACTCCGAGGAGGAGATCCGGGCCGCCGAACAGCAGCTCGGGGTGCGGCTGCCGGAGGATCTGCGGGCCCTCTACCGGCTGCTCCATGACGACGGCGAGGAGTCGGGACTGCTCGACCCGTTCGTCCTCGCCCCGCTGGACGTGCTCGTCGGGTGGAACCGGACGAACCATCCCGGCTACCACGACGGCTTGTTCGACGACATGGTCATCTTCGAGTGCGTGCCGGCCGGGCATGTGCGGCGGGTGTCGTCCAGCAACGGCTGGGTGATCTTCGCCCGCGACTACGGCATGAACTTCGCCGCCGTCGACCTCGATCCGGGACCGCTGGGCCGCGCCGGTCAGGTGATCACGTACGGGCGGGACGTGCGGGCGCCGGTTGAGTACGTCGCCGCCTCGGTCACCGACCTGCTCCGCCGGGCCGTCGCGACTCTCGACGACGAACGTCCGTCACCACCTGACCCGGAGATCCGGGTGGAGAGCATCGCCGAGCTGCCGGTGACGGCTCAGGGGGTGGTGCTGCGCACCGAAGCCCCGGTCCGCCTGGCCGACTTCGAGCCCTGCACCGACCTCCGCTCGCTGGTGATCCGCGGACCGGTCCCCCTGGTCGACCTGACCCGGTCCGCCGGGCTGCCGATCGAGCGTCTGCACCTGGAGGCGGCCCGATGGGTGCCCGCCGCGTTGCCGCCGACCCTCCTCGACCTCACCTTGAGCGGCAACGACGAGCCGGCGCCGGTGGCCGGGCTGGCCACCCTGCCGGGCCTGGCCCGGCTGGATCTGTCCGGGGCGGCAGTGTCGGACCTCGAGGTGATCTCCACGTTCCCCGCGCTGCGGGTGCTGACCCTCAACGGGAGCCAGTCAACGGACCTGCTGGCCACCGGCCGGTTACCGGAGCGGCTGGCCGCGGCCGGGCTGGGCGGCCCGGCCGGAGTGGGTGACGCCGCCCGTTGGTCGCAGGCCTTCGGGCGGGCCGGCGGCTTCCGCTCCCTCACCGGCGGGCCACCGCCGCGGACGTGAGCTGCCCCTCTTTGCCCTGCTCCATCTGATGGATCTCCTACTATGCTGGTCAGGTGTCCGGCGACTCTGTGCACCTCCACGGCCGGAGGGACGAGCTTCGTGCGCTGGACCGCCTCTGCGAGAACGTGCGAGCCGGTCAGAGTGCCGCGTTGGTCATCCGCGGAGAGGCCGGGCTGGGAAAGACCGCTCTCCTGCGGTACGTGGCCCGGCGAGCGCTTCCGCATTTCCGGGTCGCCCAGATCGCCGGGGTCGAGTCCGAGGTCGAACTGGCCTACGCCGGCCTGCACCACCTCTGCGCACCGATGCTGAGCCACCTCGACGCCCTTCCGGAGCCGCAGCGGTCAGCACTGCGTACGGCGTTCGGACTCGCCGCCGGCCCCGCGCCGGACCGGTTTCTCGTCGGTCTGGCCACTCTGGGCCTGCTGGCCGAGGTGGCCGGTAAGCGGCCGCTGATGTGCCTGGTCGACGACGCGCAATGGCTGGACGGGGCGTCGAGCGAGATCCTCGGTTTCGTCGCGCGCCGGCTGGCCGCGGAGTCGGTGGCCATGGTGTTCACCGTCCGTGACGACGGATCGGGAGCCGACCGGCGTCAGCTGGCCGGCCTGCCGGTGATGTCCCTGGGTGGCGTCTCCGGTGCCGACGCGCGGGCCCTGCTGTCCACCGTGGTGCCCGGGCGGCTCGACCCGCGCGTGCTCGACCGGGTCGTGGCCGAGACGAGCGGCAACCCACTGGCCATGCTGGAGCTGCCCCGGGGCATGAGCCCGGCGGAGCTCGCCGCCGGATTCGGGCTGCCGACGGGCGGCGGAACGGCGGCGGGCCTGGAGAGCCACTACGCCGGACGGCTGCGGGCGCTCCCGGCGCCGACGCAGCAGCTCATGCTGGTGGCGGCCTGCGACAGCACCGGGGACGCCACGACCGTCTGGCGCGCCGCGGCCCACCTCGGCATCGGCTTCGACGCGGCCTGGCCCGAGGTGACCGACGGCCTGTTCGAGGTCGGCGCCCAGGTCCGCTTCCGGCATCCCCTGGTCCGGTCGGCGGTCTACCGGTCCGCGTCGGTGGAGCAACGCCGCGCGGCCCATGACGCGCTGGCCCAGGCGGTCGACGCCGTCGCCGACCCGGATCGCCGCGCCTGGCACCGCGCCCAGGCCAGCTCGGGCCCCGACGAGCAGGTCGCGGTCGAGCTGGAGCGCAGTGCCGACCGGGCCCAGGCGCGCGGCGGATTCGCCGCGGCCGCCGCTCTGCTGGAACGCTCGGCGGGCCTGACGCTCGAGCCGGCCGTGCGGTTCGAGCGCAGACTGGCGGCCGTACGGTTGCACCTGCGCGCCGGCGCGTTCGACACCGCGCTGGCCCTGCTGGCGGCGGCCGAGTCGGAGGCTTCGGACGAGCTGGCCGGGGCTCGCGTCGCGCTGTTGCGCGGGCAGGTGGCGGCGGCGTCCGACGGTGGCGGCGACGCGCCACTTCAGCTGGTCCGGGCGGCCGAGCGGCTGGAACGCCTGGACACGGCCCTGTCGCGGCGGACCTACTCGGTCGCCTGGAACGCCGCCATGTTCGCCGGGCATCTCGCCCGGCCCGGCGGCGGCCTGCTCGAGGTGGCCCGGGCGGCCCGGGCCGGTCCCCGGCCGGATGTTGCGCTGCGCCCGTTCGGCCGCGTCTCGGAGGCGCTGCTCGTGCTGGCCACCGACGGCCGGGCGGCTGCCGAGCCGATGCTGCGCGACGCGCTCAGCGTCCTGCTCGCCAGTGATCTTCCCGCCGAGAACTGGCTGTACCACGGTGCCTCGGCCGCGACGGCGGCGGCGGCGGTCTGGGACCTGGAGAGCTGGAACGCGGTGAGCAGCCGGCAGGCCACGCTCGCCCGGGAGCTGGGCGCGCTCGCCGTGCTGCCGACGGCCCTGAGCGGACTGGCGCTCGTCGCGACGTGGCGGGGCGACCTCGAGACGGCCGTCCGGCTCACGGCCGAGCACGACGCGGTCACGGAAGCGACCGGGACTCGGATCGCGCCGTACGGGGCCATGCTCCTCGCCGGCTATCGGGGGCAGTCGGAGAGCGCGTCCGCACTCCTCGCGGCGACCACGGAGGACGCGATCAGCCGGGGTGAGGGGCTCGGGGTGGACTTCGCCCGGTGGTGCACCGCGATCCTGCACAACAGCGCGGGACGGTATCCGGAGGCGATGGCGGCCGCCCGACCGGCTGACCCGAAGGCGCCCGGGCTCCTCGTCGGCACCTGGATGTTGCCCGAGCGCATCGAGGCCGCGGTGCGCTGCGGGGAACGAGACGTGGCGGTCGCGGCGCTGGCGGAGTTCGAGGCCACGGCGAACCCCGGTGAGCACGGCTGGGGCCGGGGCATCGCGGCGCGTTCACGGGCCATGCTCAGCGACGGCGCCGTGGCCGACGACCTGTTCCGGGAGGCGATCGACCAGCTGGACCGGGCCGGGGTGCGCACCGAGCTGGCCCGCGCCCACCTGGTGTACGGCGAACGGCTGCGCCGCGACAACCGGCGCGCCGAGGCCCGGGAACACCTGCGGACCGCTCACGAGATGTTCGTGGCGGTATCGGCCGACGGCTTCGCCGAGCGGGCCCGCCGGGAGCTGCTCGCGACCGGAGAGCACGTGCGTCGCCGACCGGTCGCCGACCGTACGGAACTGACACCGCAGGAGGAGCACATCGCGCGACTGGCCCGCGACGGCCGCACCAACCCGGAGATCGCGGGAGAGCTCTTCATCAGCGCTCGCACGGTGGAGTGGCATCTGCGCAAGGTGTTCACCAAGCTCGAGATCACCTCGCGACGCGGGCTCCGGGACGCGTTGCCGAGTCATGCCCCGGCGCGGGGGCCGGCGTGATGCCGAGCCGCCCGGGGGGCCTTCGCCGGGTCGCCCTCCTCCTTGCCCTCGCGCTGTCGGCCGCGGCCGGGAGCGCCGGGTGTGGCGGCTCCGATGAGAGCCGGACCACGACCGTCTCCTTCGCGGGCGTGCGGGACCAGGGCGCCACCGGGTACGCCGTGGCCGAGCTGGAGGGGCTCTTCGCCCAGCAGGGGCTGAGGTTCTCGCCCACCTGGGCGACGTCCGGAACCGTGATCATGCAAGGTCTGGTGAGCGGGGACTTCGACGTGGCCGGCCTCGGCCCGGCGCAGCTCTTCGCGGCCATCGGCAACGGCGCCTGCGCTCGGGTGCTGCGCCCGGTCCAGGGCGCGACCTACGGGGTGATCGCGCAGGCCGGCCTGCACCTCGACACCACCCGGCCCTACCCCGAGGTCCTCACCCAGCTGCGGGGAAAGGCGGTCGGGGTCGCTGCCCGCGGCGCCTCGCAGGAGCTGGTGCTGCGGTCGTTGCTGACCACCGCCGGCCTCAACCCGGACACCGATATCAGGTGGGTGGCGATCGGCGGGGGCGCGACCGCCGTCTCCGCCTTCGCCTCCGGGCAGGTGGACGCGGCGATGTCGTACCCGCAGCTCGAGGTCAACCTCGAGGCCCGGGGCACCGCCTTCGACAAGCTGCTGGATCTGGCCGGCCCGGACACTCCCCTGGGCCAGTTCTGGCAGTCCGTCGCCGTCGCCAACTGCGACTGGGCCGACGACCATCCCGGCACGGTGCTGAAGTTCTGCCACGCACTCAACCAGGCATTCACGGCGCTGAAGCAGCAGCCGGACGCCGGGCCGGCGGGGTTCGCCCACCTCGGCCTCGGACCGGATCCCGGCCAGGCGAGGAAACTGTGGGACAGATACCGGACCCTTGTCGTGGACATCCCTGCCCTCACCGAGGAGAACTGGCGCCACCAGGCGGCTTTCACTCCGGACCGGACGACACCGGACTTCTCCGAGTATGTGGTTGACGGCTGCTCGACGGCGTGACACCGGCGTGTGGCTGTGGCGCGTCGCCGTGCCGCCCATCGGTATCGCGCTGTGGTATCTCGTGCACCGGCTCGGTGTGGTCAGCCCGGTCCTGCTGCCCAGCCCGCGCGCCGTCTGGGACGCCGGGCTGCAGCTGCACCACTCCGGCGTGCTCTGGCCGAACCTGTGGTCGACGATCAGCGCGGCCCTCGAGGCGCTCGCGCTGTCGGCCGTCGCCGGCATCCCGCTCGGGGTCCTGCTCGGCATGCTGCCCCGGACGTGGGCCGTGCTGGCGCCGTACCTGAACGCCGTCAACAGCATGCCCCGCATCGCCCTGGCGCCGGTGTTCCTGGTCGCGTTCGGCATCGGGCAGGGCTCCAAGATCGCCCTCGGGTTCAGCGTCGCCTTCTTCATCTTCCTGATGAACGCGTGCAGCGGCGTGCTCAGCACCGACGAGGAGTACCTCAAGGTGTGCGTCGCGCTGGGGGCGTCGCGGTCCCAGCTGTTCCGCAAGCTGTACGTGCCCGTCGCCATCCCGGCCATCGTCGCGGCGCTGCGGCTGGGCCTGGTCTTCGCGCTGCTCGGCGTGGTCGGCTCGGAGATCATCGCCGCCCGGGCGGGCGTGGGTCAGCTGATCACGACGTACTCGGCCACGCTGTCGATGGCCCCGGTCTACGCGCTGCTGACCGTCCTCGCGGCCTTCACCTCGATCCTGACCGTGCTCGTCGGCGCGCTCGAAGGCGCCCTGCTCGGATGGCAGCGAGGTGATCGTGCTCAGGTCCGTAGCCGCTCCGCCCCGGCCGAGCCGGCCGGCGCGCCCACGACGCCCCGTCCGGGCGGCGGTTCTGTGCGGGTCCGCTCGGTCTCGGTGGACTTCGGGCCGCACCGCGTGCTCAGCGACTTCTCGTTGACCGTGCCCGGCGGGCAGTTCGTCGCCGTCGTAGGGGCCAGCGGAGCGGGCAAGTCGACCCTGCTCAACGTCCTCTCCGGACTCACCCCGGTCACCGGAGGCGAGGTCGGCGTGTTCGGCGAACCTCCACGGGCCGGACGGGCGGAGGTCGGCCACATGTTCGCGCGCGACGCTCTCCTGCCCTGGCGCACCGCCCGCGGCAACGTGGAGCTGAGCCTGGAGCTGCGGAGGTGGGCGGCGCCGGTCCGGCACGAGCGCGCCCGACGGATGCTGGAGCTGGTGCGCCTGTCCGCGGTGGCCGACAGATTTCCGTCCCAGCTGTCGCTGGGTATGCGCCAGCGGGTGGCGCTGGCCCGGACGCTGGCGTCCGACCCCGAGCTGCTGCTGATGGACGAGCCGTTCGCCGCCCTGGACGCCCTCACGCGCTCGTCCATCCGTGACATGTTCCTCGACATCTGGGACAACGAGGACCACCGCAAGACCGTCCTGTTCGTGACCCACGACCTCATCGAGGCCCTCGTCCTGGCCGACCGGGTCGTCACGGTCGCCCGCGGTGGTGTCCGCAGCGACGTGGAGGTCCCGTACGGCCGGCCCCGCGATCAGCGGGCCCTGATGGCGCGAGCCGACTTCCGCGCCCTGTACGACCGCCTCCAGGCCGACCTCACCGATGCGGACTGAGACGGCGGCGGCCACCGGTGCGGGTCGCACCGGTGGCCGCCGGGATCACGTCAACGGTCAGGGATACGCCACGACGTTACGGGGAGTGGTGTTGCCGGCCGGGTTGGGGACCGATCCACCGGTGTCGTTGACGACGTTGGCGATGGTGCCGACGTCGCCGAGGGAGACGGTCAGCACGCTGCGGAGCTGGACGCCGGAGCGGTTGGGCACCTCGAACGCCCGGTCGACCCGGACGCTGGGGTTGACGTTGAAGTAGGCGTACGAGCCGCCGCCCCACAGCTGGTGGTCGGTCACCGAGTCGGCGACCTTGTAGGCGGCGTACCCGTTGCCGCGGGGACCGATCCAGGCGGCCTGGTTGGGCACGTCGTACGGCTTCTCGTTCTGGAAGAAGATCGTCTTGCCGCGGTTGCCGTTCCAGATCACCTCGTACTTCTGGTAGTGCTCGACGAACAGGCCGGTGGCCAGGACGTCGTCACCGTTGACGAGCAGACCGGTGTCGCCGGTGTTCACCGTCCAGCCGGTCGGTGCACCGCCGTGGTCGGCCCGCCAGGCCCAGATGTGGTCGATGATCGTGTCGTCGCTGTGCACGGCGAGGGTCGTGGTGGCCTTGCCCTGCACGCTGCTGCCGATCCGGAAGAAGACGTCCTGCAGGCTGGTCGGGTTCGCGGCGTGGTCGGTGTGGACCCCGGCCCGTCCGACACTCATCAGCGTCGGGCTGTTGGTCGTACCGGCGTCGAAGGTCAGACCGCTCACCTTGACCCCGTCGACGTCGGCGACGTTCAGGGCCTCGACCCCGCCCGTCGGGATCAGGGTCGGGAAGCCGATGCCGGTCACCACGGTGTTGGGCCGGGTGACCCGGATGGTCTCGTTGAGCGAGTAGGTGCCCGGGGTGAAGAACAGGTTCAGGCCCTGGGCCAGCGCGGAGTTGATCCGGGCGGCGCTGTCGCTGGGCTTGGCGACGTAGAACTCCCGCATCGGGATCGACGCGCCGGCGGTGTTGGGCCAGTTGGCGCCGGCGGAGTTGCGCCGCAGAGCCGGCACGAAGACGCGGTAGAGGCCGGCGCTGTCCACGTACAGGAAGGGCTTCTCCCGCGAGACCGGGGTGGTGCCCAGCGTGGTGTGCGGCGGGTTCGGGAACGCGTTCGCCGGGGCACCCTGGACGCCGGAGTAGACCATGTTCCAGACGCCGCCCTCCCAGCGGCCGATCCGGCTGTCGCGGGTGTACCACTGCTGCTGGGAACCGGAGGACACGGTGCCGTCGACCACGGCGTCGGCCAGGTAGCCGCCGCTGGAGTAGCCCTGCCCGTTGTCCTGGTTCGAGGGCGCCAGGGTCAGGTTGCCGCGGATGTGCACCCGGCGCATCGGGGCGGCCTGGGAGACGGCCCACCGGTTGGTGCCGCCCTCGGGCACGATCGACAGGTTCTCCATGCTGCGCCAGAAGTTCTGGGTCGCGTTCTTCTCGTCGCCGTAGTTCCACCCGGAGTCGACGTTGATCGCACCGTTGATCGTCACGTCGTCGGGGTTGAGGCCGAGACCGGCCAGCGTGGTGTAGAAGCCGACGTTGGCCCAGACCCGGCCGTAGCTGCCCGGCTTGAACAGGAACACGTGGCGCTGGGTGCCGAACTGCGCGGTCGGGCTGCGCAGCTGCGCGTTGAACGCCTGGTCCACGGCCGACTGGATGGTCGACGCCGGGGTGCCCTGATCGAAGATCCGCACGTTCGGGCCCAGGTCAGGCGTGTCGGAGGTCGGCAGGGCCGGACCGCTGGGGGTCGGGGTGACCGTGGGCGTCGGCGTGGTGCCGCCGGCGAAGACCTGGAACTCCCAGAGCGAGTAGCCGTACGGGGTGGCCCGGGTGGTGCCGTTCATCCGCACGTACCGGCCGCTGCCCGTGACGGTCAGCGTCTGCACGCCGGCCTTGCCCGCGGTGACCGGGGTGATGTTCGTCCAGCTGGTGCCGTTCGGCGAGGTCTGGATGGTGAAGGCCGAGGCGTATGCCGCCTCCCAGTTCAGCACGACCTGGCTGATCGACTGGGTGCTGCCCAGGTCGACCTGCAACCACTGGGGATCGGCGAACGTGCTGGACCAGCGGGTGCCGGCGTTACCGTCGACCGCGGCGGCCGCGGTGAAGGCGGCACTCTCGACGGACGAGGCGGTGGCCGTCTTGCCCTGCGACACCGGGATGTCCGCGGCGCTGGCGTTGGTGGCGATCGAGACGACGGTGGTGCCGAGGGCGGCGGCGAGGACGGCGCTGAGCACCACCCGCCCGCGGTGTCGGCGTTTCTGCGGCGGTGGGGACGTCAGAGTCATGTTTCACCTGTCGGACGGGTTGCCGCGCGTCCGTGGGGACAGACGTACGGCGGGGCGGGGGATGACCGTGCGGTACGGAGCAGAGAGCGCTCTCCGGTGATTGTTACTTCCGTGTTGCGAGACGTCAATATCCCGGCAACAAAGCATGAACAGGTGGGACGGTTCCGGTCCGCCGGCCGGTGCAGGAATGTATTCGAAAAGAGTTAGCGGAAAATTGTTATCCGGCGTTAAGTCTGATTCGCCCGGGTGGCTGGCTACCCGCGGCCGGCCACTCGCCCGGCGCCGTCAATCGCCGGCGGCCACCGAACCGATGCCGCACCGCGGTGCCGTCAGCGGCTGATCGGGGATCCATCCGACCTGGAGAGCTTCAGTTGAAAGGCGGCCGGTGGACGCCGAACCGGGCGTGGATCTGCGAGGACCTGATCTCCGAACGAGCCACGAATATCGCCATCGTCGCCAGCACCGTGACGACGCCGGCGACGCCCAGCCAGGGACCGGCGGCGGGATAAAGATGCGCGGAGATACCGAAGAAGCCCATGGCCAGTCCGCAGGCCAGCGAGGTGAGCATCAGTTCGTGGTACATCCGGTGAAAAATACGGTGCGCCTTGGGCTCCTTGCCGAAGTGCGAGGCCGGTGACCATTTGATGTTGACGTAGAAGCCGGTCGCCGCACCCAGCCAGAGCATTCCGAGCCAGGTGTTCCAGGCCGCCACCTGGCCGAGGAAGTAGGCGGGCGGAATTTCGAGTCCCGCGATCATGAACGGCATGAACGAGTCCAGGAAGGACGGCGCCCAGCGGAGCAGGATGCTCATGTTCACGTAGGTGTAGAACACGCCGACCAGCACCAACGCCAGGCAGACGCTGTGGAAGTAGGCGAGCGGCGAGGGGTCGTTGAAAGTGTTGTCCGCGAGGATCGCCAGCGCGACGCCCTGCAGGATGCTGATGATCGTGGTGAAACAGCTGGACGAGATCTCCAGTGAACGGCGGATGAGCACATCGTGATCGAGGGCCTGGATGGCGCCCCCGCGCTCGGGACGATCATCGGCCGGCCGGGATTGATGATGCCGAGCAACGGAATAGTGATCTCCGCCCGGCCCGCGGTGCGACCGGGTGGTCATTCGCGCCGGCGGCCGGGCCCACTCGTAAGATTCATCGATCACCGCTGTATCTTCGCCCGCCCGTCAACACCGAGCCGCATTCATGGTGCATTTCTGATCTTTGCCTGACCGGGGAAACGCGAAACGGTTACAGAAGGTCGCAGGGCCTTGGCTCGCCGAATACGGGCCGGACGATGCACTTACCGTCAGCCATCTGACGAATACGCCGAGTCCGTTGGACAGCGCCTTTTGTCGGCGCCTGCAACGTTACGCAGGGTGAGTGAGGTGATCTTGCCAAGAGTTCGCAGCCGCGTACTGGACAGAGCCGGATCCTCAGCGCGAGGAGCAGAAAGTCCGCAGGGCGGCCTCGTCGGCCGGGGACATCCATTCGTACGTGCCGCGCAACTGGTCGGCCCGCTGGTCGATGGTCGTGACCGCGGCCGCCATGTCGCCCCACGGCATGCTGATGTGCAGCAGGCTTCGCACGATGCCGGGCGGGAGGTGAACGCTGTCGACGGGCGTCGCGCGCAGCAGCAGGCCGCTGGTGGACACGTCCTCGACCTGGCCCGACACCGCCACCAGCCGCCGGCCCGGCTCGGAGTCGAGCTGGACGGTGCCGGTGGCGGCGTACGTGCCGGGGCGCCGCGTGGCACCGCGGCGCTGGACCACGTCGGTGGGTGCTTCACCGGAAGGCGTGAGAACGCCGTCGCGCAGCTCCGCCTCGACCCAGGTGACGCCGGCGTTGCTGACCAGCTCCAGGACGCCGAAGCGGCGGACGCCCGGGCCGTCGGGGCTGAGCACCGGGATCGGTGGCAGCTCGGCGACGAACTCCGCGCTCACCTCGGCCAGCACGATCAACGCCAGCGGCTGCTCTCCGGGGCAGCGCAGCAGGAGCGTGCTGCCCGCCGGGACTGTGATCATTCCGGAACGGTCTCACGGCCGTCACGCGCCCGGCTGCTCCGCTTTCGAGCATCACCCGGCCGTGGGCACCAGCTTTTCGCGTTCGACGCCCCGGCGGGCCAGCACGGCCGCCACCGCGACCACCGCGAACCCCCAGATCCACAGCAGCTCCAGGCTCTGGACCGAGACCAGCGGCCACTCCGAGACGCGGAGTGCGAGCAGAGTCTCGGCGGTCGGCCCGAAGGAGAAGCCCTCCTCGTGCATCATCGCGCCGCTGATGGGCGTCGGCTCGACGGCGGTCAGGTAGCTCATCAGCGAGACGACGAAGCCGGCCGCGGACGGGATCGCCAGGACCAGGCCGGTCACCGCGAGGATCGCGCTGGTCATCGGACGCCGGGCGAGGCGGATCCGATGGGTCAGGGCGACGCCGATCAGCCAGCCGGCCGTCATGCCCAGCAGGACACCGGCGATGGTCAGCGGCAGGTAGGCGGCGGGCCGCAGCGGCCAACCGCTGACGCCGATGGAGACCCCACCCTGGGCGGGATCGGACGCCGAGTGGATGTCGAACCGTACGCCGTCCTTGGTCGCCGTGTAGCTGTAGCCGGTGACCAGGCCGCCGAAGTGCACCGGGGTGGCCTGCCAGCCCTCGGCGACCAGCTGCCGACGGCTGTCCTCGACCGCCCGGCGAACCGCCGCGCCGTCCGGCAGGGTCTCCCCCGCGAACACGTAGCGGCTGGTGCGATCGGCGTGGATCTCGCCCGCCGGCAGGATCCGCTGGGCGTCCGGCAGCGCCGGGTATCCGGAGGTGCCGGCCCAGGATCCGACGGCCGCACCCAGGGCACCGCCGATCACCAGGGCCAGCACGGCCAGCACCAGCGCGAAGGGGCGGCGCACGGGCGGGCGGAACCGCTCGCGCAGGCCGTCGGCCACCAGCCGCACCTGATCCCGGCGGCCGGGGCGGCCGCCCGGGGCCATCTCGATCATGGTCGCGATCAGCTCCGGGCCGTAACTGCGCCGGAGCCGGGCCGGGTACGCGGACAGCAGGTGCCCGTAGCCGCCGACACTGCTCACGCGGCACCTCCGGCGATCCCGGGACGCAGGCGCAGCTGCTCGTCGGCGGCGGCCGCCCGGCGGCGCAGACGCCCGGCCTGCTCGGCCAGGGCGGCGGCACCGCCGTCGCTGAGCCGGTAGTAACGACGCAGCCGGCCGTCGACCGGCTCCTCCCGGTCCACCGCGACCAGACCCTGCTGGTCGAGCCGGTCGAGCGCCCCGTAGAGGGTGCCCGGCCGCAACGTCACCTCGCCGTCGGACAGTGCCGACACCGCCTGGACGATCCCGTATCCGTGCAGCGGCCGGGCCGCGAGTGCGGTGAGGATGAGAAATGTTGGTTCCTGCATGCCGTCACGCTACAGCGGTCGTTATATATCGGCAACCGTAGTATCGCGGCCGGTCGTCGGACCTTGATCCGATGGACGGCGGTCGCTGTGGGCGAGCTGCTCGGCCAGCCGCCCGCCTTCGACGTCGACGTTCGGCAGGATCTTGTCGAGCCACCGCGGCAGCCACCACGCGGACCGGCCGAGCAGCGACAGCACAGCCGGAACGATGGTCATGCGGACCAGCAGGGCATCAACGGCGACGCCGAACGCGAGGGCGAATCCGAGCGACTTGATGATGATGTCCTCGGCCAGGACGAAGCCCGCGAAGACGCTCATCATGATCAGCGCCGCGGCGGTGACGACCCGGGCACCGTGTTTCATGCCGGACACGACGGCCTCGTCCGGGGCCGCGCCGCGCGCGTACTGCTCCCGGGCCCGGATGATCAGGAACACCTCGTAGTCCATGGCCAGGCCGAACAGTATGCCGATCAGGAAGATCGGGATGAAGCTGACGATCGGGCCGGTCGACGCGAGGCCGACGGCGCCGGCCAGGTGACCCTGCTGGAAGATGAAGACGAGGGCGCCGAACGAGGCGGCCACCGACAACAGGAACCCCACCGTCGCCTTGATCGGCACCAGGATGCTGCGGAACACCACCATCAGCAGGATGAACGCGAGGCCGACCACGACGGACAGGTAGGGCAGCAGCGCGTCGTTGATCTTCTCCGACACGTCGAGGTCGACCGCGGTCCGGCCGCTGACGGCCAGGGTCGCGCCGCCGGTGGCCGCGGTGAAGTCGGCCTGCCGGGTGCGGATGTCGTGCACCAGCTTCTTGGTGTCCTCGCTGCTGGGGCCTCCGCGGGGAAGGACGGTGAGGGTGGCGGTGTCGCCGGCCTGGTTCGGCCTCGCCGCGGAGGCGAGCACCACACCGTCGAGACCGGAGATGAGCTGCTGGGCCCGCTCCCCGGCCGGTGTGACCGTGCCGGCGGCGGCCTCGACCACGATGAGCAGGGGGCCGTTGATGCCCGGCCCGAAGGCCCCGGCGAGCTGGTCGTACGCCTTGCGCTGGGTGGACGCCGGGGACGCGGTGCTGTCGTCGGGCAGAGCGAGGTTCAGGTCGAGTGCGGGGATCGCCACGACACCGAGGGCGACGACCGACAGAATCAGCGCCGGGATGCGATGCTTCACCACGCCGCGGGCCCAGCGCTCGCCGTACGGGATCCTGGTGGGTTGGTTGCGCCTGGGCCGGACTCTGCGGCCGGCGAAGCCCAGCAGGGCGGGCAGCAGCGACAGACTGATCACGACGGCCGCGGCGACCGCGCCGGCGGCGGCGACGCCCATGGCGGCCAGGAAGGGGATCCCGACCACCGCCAGCGCGGCCAGGGCGATGATGACGGTCAGGCCGGCGAAGACCACGGCGGACCCGGCGGCGCCCGCGGCGCGACCGGCCGCCTCTTCGCCGTCGTGGCCGGCGGCGAGTTCGTAGCGGTAGCGCGACAGGATGAACAGGGCGTAGTCGATACCGACGGCCAGGCCCAGCATGGTGGCGAGGTCGGCGGTGTTCGAGGTCAGGTCGAGGAAGCCGGTGGTGATCCGGATGCCGAGAAGGGCGATGGCGACACCGATGACCGCGGTGAGCACGGGCAGCCCGGCGGCGACGAGTGAGCCGAAGGTGATGATCAGGACGACGGCGGCCACGAGGATGCCGAGCCCCTCGGCGGCATTGCCGGCTTCGGCCCGCTCGGTGACCTCTCCGGAGTATTCGACGCCGAGGCCGGCGCGTCGTGCGCTGTCACCGGCGGCGAGCAGCGCCGCGCGGGAGGTGTCGCCCACCTCGGTCGCGTCCACCGCGTAGGAGACGGTGGCGTAGGCGGTCTTCCCGTCCGGCGCGATGGTCTTCGCCTGGTACGGGTCGGCGACCGTCGTCACCTGGGGCGCCTGGCGCAGAGCGGCGACCGCGGCCCGCACGGCGGCCTGCTGGTCCCGGCCGGCCAGCGTGGCATCGCCGGAGACGGTGAACACCACCCGCGCCGAGGCGGTGTCAGCGCCCTCGCGGAACTTGTCCGCCACCACATCCAACGCCTGCAGCGACTCGGTGCCGGGGATGGACAACTCGTCGCTGGTCGGCCCGGACAGTTGGGCCGCCCCGACCCCGAACAGGCCCAGGAGCAACACCCATACGACCAGCGTCAGCCGACGGCGCCGGAACGAGAATCGTCCCAGGCGGTACAAGATGGTCGCCACGAATGTCCTCCGTCGGTCGCGTGGCCCCGGTTCAGGAGCGGTTCCACGATCGCGGCCGGCACCGGGTCACGTCGTCCCGTCAACGCAGGCAACCGGGTACTGCGAACGCAGTAATCGCGCGGCGTGGTGATACCGCGCGCACAGGTCGATACGAACCGGCCGCCGCACTACCGTCGTGATCATGGACGCGTCAGTCAGCCAGTGGAGGCCCCGGTACCTCGACCGCTACAGCGGCCCGCTGGGCGACGTGGTGCTGGCCGCGGCCGGGTTCGCCCTCGTGCTGTATCTGGGCCCGACCCCGGTCCACGGCGGTACGGCACTGCTGGCGGCGGCGTGCGCTGTGCTGATCCTGGCGCGCCGCCGGTATCCCGTACCGGTTCTGCTCGCCGGCGGCGGGATCTTCATGCTCACCACCGCGCTGAGCCGGCCACCGGACGGGATGTTCATCGTGGCCGGCGTGCTGACGTACTCGGCCGGGGTGGCCAGCCCGCTTCGCCGGCCCTGGCACTACGCCTCGTTCATGTGGGGCTCGCTCATGCTCACCGGTACGGTGGTGTACCTCGCCGACTGGTGGAGCGCGGACCAGTTCACCACGTTCGCGATCATCTTCGGGGGCGCCGCCGCGGGAGACTCCATCCGGATGCGCCGGGCGTACATCGCGGAAGTCACCGAGCGGGCCCGGCAGGCGGAGATGAACCGCGAGGAGGAGACCCGCCGCCGGGTCATGGACGAGCGGCTGCGCATCGCCCGGGAGCTGCACGACGTCGTCGCCCACCACATCACGGTGATCAGCGTGCACGCCGGCGCGGCCAACCACGTGCTGCGCAACGAACCGGACAAGGTGTGGCCCGTCCTCGGGCACATCCGCGGCGCTGCCGACACCGTGCTGGAGGAGCTCAAGTCGGTGATCAGTGTGCTGCGTGACCCGAACGAGGCCCGCAGCACCGAACCGGCGCCCGGGGTGGAACGCCTGCCGGAACTGCTGGCCGGGCTGAGCGCCATGGGATTCGCCGTACGGCACCGGCAGCGCGGCGAGTCCCGGCCGCTGCCCGCGGTGGTGAACCTGGCCGCGTACCGCATCGTGCAGGAGGCGTTGACCAATGCCCACCGCTACGGCGACGGCGACGCCACCCTCGATCTGGAGTACACCATCGATACCGTGACCATCGAGGTCACCAACCGGGTGGCCCGGTCCGGCGGCGGCGGGACCGGCTCCGGCTTCGGCCGGCTCGGCATGCAGGAACGAGCCGCGGCCGCACACGGCACGATCGTCGCCGGGCCGGTCGACGGCGGCCTGTTCCGCGTGCATGCCGAGCTGCCTGTCCGTCCACCCGTCACCCTGAGGGAGATGTGACGTGAGCATCCGCGTTCTGCTGGCCGACGACCAGGCGCTCATCCGCGCCGGTTTCCGCATGATCATCGACGCGGAGCCGGGGCTGGAGGTCGTCGGCGAGGCCGCCGACGGCCGGGAAGCCGTCGACCTGTGCCACCGGAGCCGGGTCGACGTCGTGCTCATGGACCTGCGCATGCCGGTCCTGGACGGCATCGAGGCGACCCGCCGCATCGGCGCCGACGAGCGCCTGGCCGGCGTCCGGGTGCTGGTGCTCACCACGTTCGACAACGACGACAACGTGCTCTACGCCCTGCAGGCCGGGGCGAGCGGCTTCCTGGGCAAGAACGTGGCGCCCGGCGACCTGGTCAACGCCGTCCGGGTGGTCGCCGGCGGCGAGGCACTGCTGTCCCCGCGGGCCACGAGCGGGCTGATCAGCCGGCTGATCCACCACCTCCAGCCACCGGTCCGGGAGCTCCCGGAGCTCGCGCTGGTCACCGACCGGGAGAAGGAGATCCTGCTGCTGGTCGCGCACGGACTGTCCAACGACGCCATCGCCGAACGGCTCCACCTGTCTCCGCTGACGGTCAAGACACACATCAACCGCACGATGATCAAGCTGAACGCGCGCGACCGGGCCCAGCTGGTGGTGATCGCCTACCAGCACCACATGGTCGGGCCCGACGACATCCTGCCCGAGAACTGACGACGCGGGACGCCGGCGTCAGCCGATCGTGGGCCCGTCGAGCGCCCGGCGGTCCCAGCCGCCGAGGTCGGCGGCGGCCTCGTAGGAGGAACGCAGGAACTCGGTGAGCACCGCGTCCGGGTCCTTCGCACCGGCCACGGCCTCGTACGGCAGCAGCAGCTCCCGCAGGTCGCGGTCGTAGTACGCGGCCTGCGGGCGGACCGGCCGCTCGGCGTAACCGGCGGGCTCGACGTAGGCGTACGAGTAGAAGGCGCCCTCCTCGCCGCCGCCGGGCCAGAAGCCGAAGCTGGCCAGCTCGTGCGAGTAGCCCTCCCGCATCACCGACGGCGGGCAGTTCGGCGCACCGCCGGGGTGCGGCGGGGCGATCCGGCCGGAGAAACGCGTGTACGCCAGGTCCATCGCGCCCCAGAAGAAGTGCACCGGGCTCGCCTTGCCGACGAACCCGGAGCGGAACCGTCCCAGGACCTCCTCGGCCCGCAGCAACTGCCGCCAGAAAAGCTGCGCGGCCTCCCCGTCGTACGCGTCGTGCACCTCGTCCTCGGCGAACGGGATGGCCCGCTCGACCTCGTTGGGCACGGCGTGGATGGTCGTCACCACGTCCAGCTCGGCCAGCGCGGCCATGGTCCGGCGGTAGAACGCGGCGACGGATGCCGGCTCCAGGGCGACGGCCCGGGTTCGCCCGTCCGTGGTGCGCAGGTGCAGCTGGTGGTCGAGGAAGTCGAACTCGATCTCGAACCCGCCGTCCCGGTACGGAACCAGCGACGTGGTCAGCCCGCGGGCGCTCGGATACAACGTGACGTGCCACCAGTGGTTGACCGCGGGCGCGTGCGCCATCCGGATCTTCCCGACGATCTGCAGCCACATGTGCAACGTGTCCCGGGTGTCGGCCCAGTCCCCCACCCGCAGCCGCGGCCACTGCTTGTCGTCTCGCATCGCACCAGACTGGCACACACGGGACGCTACCGGCCCGGGCCGGTCCCGCCCCGGCTCATGTCATCGACCCGGCGGTCGATGAATCACCCGTGATGGGTCGACAGCGGCAGGTGATCGCGTTGGTCGCGTTGTGCCTGGCGACCGGCGTGCCCATCATCGCGCTGTCCGGCGGGCCCTTCGCCCCGTACACACAGCTGGCCAGCAGCACGCTGGCCTGCCTGGCGGCCGCCCTCTGCGGCACGGCCGCGCGCCGCGCCACCGGTACGGTGCGCGGCGGCTGGGTGCTGCTCGCGGCCGGTTGCCTGTGCTGGGGCCTGGGCAATTTCTACTGGTCGTGGTGTGAGCTGGTCGTCCACGCCGAGGTGCTGTTCCCCTCGCCCGCCGACGCCGGCTACCTCCTGTTCCCGCTGTTCGGCACGGCCGGGCTGATGCTGGTCGCGGGCTGGGCGTCGGCCGGCTCGCGCCTCACCGTGCTGCTCGACGGTCTGATCGCCGGATGCGCGCTGTTCGTGGTGGGCTGGGTGGTCACCGTACGGTCGGTCTGGCAGGCCGGCGGCGACTCGGCGTTCGCGTTCGTGGTCTCGCTGGCCTATCCGGTCGGCGACATCGTGCTGGCGACCATGGCGGTGCTGGTGGCCGGCCGGATGCGCCGCGGTGGGCGGGGCGTCGGCCTGCTGCTGGTGCTGGGCCTGGTCGGCATGGCCACCTCGGACGTGATGTTCGCGCTCGACACCTCGGCCGGCACGTACACCACCGGGCAGGCCTCGGACGCCGGCTTCTTCGTCTGCTTCGCGGCCTGCGGAGCCGCCGGCTGGACGGCGACGCGGCGGCCGATGGTGTTCGACGGCGCCGGCGTGATGACCCGATGGCAGATCATGCTGCCGTACCTGCCGTTCGGGCTGGCCGGCTGCGTCGCCGCCGGGCAGATTCTGAACGGCGGTCAGGTGGACGCGGCCGAGGCGCTGCCGCTGCTGGCCGGGCTCATCATGATCCTGCTGCGACAGCTGTCCACGCTGCTGCACAACGCGAGACTCGCGAGGCGCCTGCAGCACCAGGCGTACCACGACCCGCTCACCGGGCTGGGCAACCGCGCGCTGTTCACCGAGACGCTGCAGAGCGCGCTGACCTCGGCCACACCGGCCGCGGTCGTGTATCTCGACCTCGACGACTTCAAGGTGATCAACGACTCGCTCGGGCACGACGCCGGCGACGCCGTGCTGCGCGCGGTCGCCGACCGGCTGCGGAGCTGCTTCGCGCAGCCGGACACGGTCGTCCGGCTCGGCGGTGACGAGTTCGCCGTGCTCACCTTCCGGGTCGACGCGCTGCCGGCGCAGGCCGAGCGCCTGCTGACCGAGCTGGCCGAACCGCTCCAGGTGGGCGCTCGCACCGTCCGGGTCAGCGCCAGCGTCGGCCTCGCGATCAGCGACGGCGGCCCGACGCGGCCCGAGGACCTGCGCAAGAACGTCGACCTGGCGATGTACGCGGCCAAGGCGCAGGGCAAGAACAGGTACGCCTTGTTCACGCCGTCCATGCGACACGACTTCGACCGCGAGCTGATGTGGCGCGCCGAGCTGCACCGGGCGCTGACCGACGAGGCGTTGCACGTCGCCTATCAGCCGATCGTCGGGATCGGTGATCGCCGGGTCGTCGGGGTGGAGGCGCTGGTCCGCTGGGACCATCCCGTCCTGGGCTCGGTGGCGCCGGACCTGTTCATCCCGGTGGCCGAGCGGGCCGCCCTGATCGGCGAGCTCGGGATGTTCGTGCTGCGGCGGGCGTGCGCGGAGTTCGCGGCCTGGCCCGGCGCTGCCGAGGCGTACCTGTCGGTCAACGTCTCGCCGCTGCAGATGCTCAGCCCGCGGTTCTGCGACCGGGTGGCGGACACGCTGGCCGAAACCGGGCTGCGGCCGCAGCAACTCGTCCTCGAGATCACCGAGAACGCGCTGGCCGACGAATCCGAAGTGATCGGCACGCTGGTGCAGCTGCGAGCCACCGGCGTGCGGGTGGCGATCGACGACTTCGGGACCGGCTACGCGTCGCTGCGGTACCTGCACCGCTTCCCCGCCGACATCGTCAAGATCGACCGCACGTACGTGCAGGACATCACTCGCGACCCGGCGGCCCTGCGGATCGTCGGCACACTGTGGCAGCTGTTCCACGCGATCGGGCTGACCGCGGTGGCCGAGGGGGTCGAGGATCCGGTCCAGGCGGACATGCTGATCGAGCTGGGTTGCCCGCTCGGCCAGGGATTCCTGTTCGGTCAGCCGGCACCGCTGGCCGGCCTGGCGATCGCGGCCCCTGAGCCTCAGTCCTCCGGGGCGGGCAACGGGCCGCCGCCGGCGGTCAGGCGCGGGTAAGGGTCGCCCGGCGGCACCTGGCGGAAGGCCGTCCCGGGGTCGGGGATCATGCGCAGCGGGTATCCGGAGTAGACGGTGTAGCGGCGCGGGATCAGCACCGGTGTGAGCACCTCCTTGACCGCGGCCAGCCGGTCGTCGGCGAACGCGGTGATCGGCCCCGGAAAGCGCAGCACAGTCGCCGGGCCGGCCGGCAGCACGGCGAGACCCTGTGCCGCGGCCCGCGCACGGAAGGCCTCCCGGCCGCCGAGGCGGGCCAGGTGGCCGCCGGTCAGCAGATTCCACCAGTAGTAGCCGCGCACCCGCTGCCGGGTCAGCGTCGCCGAGGTCCGGTGGTCCATCGTGTACCAGGCGTCCCAGGGCGACAGGTGCGGTCCGGTGCGGTCGTAGGTGACCCCGCCGGTGCAGAGATCGAGCGGCTGCTGCCACGCCAGTAGGAGCTCGGCCACTCGTTCGGCCGCGTCGTCGGTCTCGTCCGGCTCCCACAGCTCCCCGACCGGCGACAGCGACAGGCTCAGGGCCGCCGCCGGCTGGAACGGTTCCCGCCACGCCTCGAAATGCCAGCGCTTCTCGTCGTCGCGGGTGCCGAGGTTCACGGTGAAGACGTCCGGCCGGCCGGAACGCAGGGCGGCCAGCAGCGCCTCCCGGGCCGCCGGGCTCCAGTCCCGCTGCTCGCCCGATCCGGCGGTGGACCACGCGACCTGCCGGATCGTCACCGGCAGCGTGCTGGTGTCGGCCACCGCCGCCGCCATCCCGGCGATCACCTCGTCGATCCGGTCGGCGAAGGCCGCGAGGGTCAGCAACGAGTCGAAGTAGGCCAGCACGGACGGGCGGGGCGCCGGCGAGCGGCGGGGCTCGCCGACGAAGCGGTGGACGCCGTCGAACTCGTGGCTGGGCATTTCGGCGCGCTGGTCGTACAGCGGATCGGCGGCCCGTTCCCGGGCTCGCATCTCGTCGGGGTCCATCCGGTCATCCTCTCGCAGGAGTGGGGCCCCGGGCGATCCCACGCCCGGGGCCCCAAGCACCGATCATCGGCTCAGCTGGTCGCCCAGCCGATCAGACCTCCGATCGCGGTCGCTGCGACGATCTCCGGCCAGAACGCCACCACGACCACCACAGCCACGACCACCGCGGCCACCAGGATCACGTCCTCGACCACGCCACTGCTGACCACGCCCGGATCGCTGACCGGCTGCTGGGTGGGTACCTTGGTCGGCTCCTGCTTGGGCTCCTCGTTCTGCCCGGTGTTCGGCGGCCGCTTCGGGTTCGTGGGCGGACCGGTCGGCACCTTCGGCGGCTTCGTGCGGTGGTAGTAGATGATCCCGGAGCTGTTGTCCGCCTGGCGGGCTCCCTTCGGGGCGTACTGGCTCCAGTCCGAACCCGCGAAGATGGTCAGGATGCTGCCGTCCTCGTAGGTCCGGGCGTCCGGCACGATGTCCGGTCCGGCCGCCGGGTTGGGATACCCGGCGTAGGCGAGCGCCCAGAGATACCGCTGCACCTGGGAAGCGTTGTTGACGCCCTTCTTGCCGTTGTCCGGACCGTACTCGTACTGCTGGTCGGTGCCCGGCTTGACCTCGTACAGGTAGGTCAGGGCCGGGGTGGAGACCAGGACGTCCACGCACGAGTTCGGTTCGGTCGTGGTGAAGCAGTAGTAGTTCGACGGGCTGGCCTTGCGACCCTGCGCCGGCACCGAGCCGGGGACACCATGCAGGGTACGGCGGTGCTCCGGGCACTCGCCGTACACGTTGAACGGCCCGTACTGGACATCGAGCTGGCGCAGCGACAGCTCGACCGCATCGCCGTGATCGTTGTTGCCGCCACGCCCGGAGCAGACCACCGCGCCGGACGGGTCGGTGTAGGTCGTCGGCTTGTTGCCCACATACGCGTAGCTGCTCGACGCCGGCGAGTTCAGCGGCGACGCCGCCGGGTCCACGCCACCGAACCGGCCGGTCGCCGGATCGTAGGCGCGGGCCAGGGTCGAATACCGGTCACCGAGCGTCGAGTCCTGGTAGTAGCCGGTGAACCCGATCGGGTTGTCGACCGACGGGGAGCCGGTCGCGGTGCCGTTGGTGCGCGGGTTGCCGAAGGGGTCGTAGTCGTAGGACGCCTTCGAGTCGCCGCTGGTGGAGACCACGTCCGCCACGCCGCCGAGGAAGTCCGGCACGAAGGAGTCGACCTTCCCGCCGGTCATCAAACCGATCGGGGTGCCCGACGGGCCGGTCAGGAAGCCCCGGGCCGAGCCGCTGGTGGTCGTCTCGGTCCGCTCCATGCTCAGCCGGGGCAGCGTGGAGTTGTGGTCGTTCTGCCAGCTGCGGCTCTGCACCCCGTCGGCCAGGTTCGACACCGCGGAGAGCTGGACGCCCTGCGCGTCGTACGTGTAACTGGTCCGCACCGCGCCCACGGTCGCGGAGGCGAGGGTGTGGTCCAGGTTGTAGGTGAACCTGTCCGCCCCGGCCCTGACCTGGTTGCCGGAGGGGTCGTACTCGTACTCGGTGGTGGCGATGCGTTGCGGCGTGGTCAATGTCGCCTTGGTCAGCTGGTCCGCCGCGTCGTACCGGTACTTCGTCGAGACCGTCTCGGCCCCCGCCACGACCTTCTGGCTGAGCCGGTTGCCGACCTGGTCGTACGCGTACTCGATCTTCCCGCTCGCACACCCGTCGCCGACACAGGCCGCCGTCAACCGGTCGGTCACGTCGTAGCTGTACCCGACCCGCTGGCTGCGGTCGCCCCGTGTCGTGGTGACCGCCGTCGGATTGCCGTTGGCGTCCCGGTCGGCCTGGAACCGGGCGATCACCCCGTCGGCGTCGTGGCTGTTGAGGTCGGACAGCCGGCCCGCGCGGTCGTACGCCCGGTCGGTGACCGCGGCCCCGCCCGGATAGGTGGTCCGCGAGATCCGCCCGGAGATGTCGTAGGCGAAGGCGTACTCCGCCGCCGCTGTGCCCGCCGCGCCGCCCTGCGCGGTCAGCGAGACCATCCGGTCCGAGGTGTCGTACCTCGCGCCGATCTTCGTGCCGTCCGGCCAGGTCCGCGAGGTGACGTTGCCGTTGGCGTCGTAGCCGTAGCTGAAGTTCTGCCCGTCACCGCGACCGATCGAGGTGAGCCGCCCGGCCGCGTCGTACCGCTGGGTCCGCAGCCCGGCCTGGTCGGCCAGGCTGGTGATCCGGTTCTTGGCGTCGTAACCCCAGGCGTAGATCAGCGTGCCGGCCCCGAGGTCCTGACCGACGTGCCGGCCGAGGATGTCGTACGTGTTGACAATGCTGCGCGCGGCGGCGTCGTCGTCGTCCCCGCCCGGCGTGACGACCTTCTGCAGGTTGCTCTCGGCGTCATAGGTGTACGCGGTCTGCCGGCCGAGCGCGTCGGTCACCGAGGCGAGCCGGCCGACCTTGTCGTAGTCGTACGAGCGGACGTTGCCGTTCGGGTCGATGCGCTTGACCACGTGCCCGGCCCCGTCGTAGGCGTACGCCGTCACCTGGCGGTCCGAGGTTTCCAGGCTGGGTCCGGTGAACACCCCAGAGTCGGCGGCGACGATCCGGGTCATCCGGTCGGCGTCGTCGTAACGGTACGTGGTGGTGTGCTTGAGCGCGTCGGTGGCCGCCGTGACCCGGTCGGACGCGTCGTAGGTGAACGCGGTCCGGCCGCCGAGCTGATCGGTGATCGCCGTCAGGTTCCGGGTGGCGTCGTAGGCGTAGGTGGACGTGTAGTCCTTCGGGTCGGCGCCCGCGACGTTGCCCCGCGGGTCGGTCACCGAGATCAGGTCACCGTTGTCGTTGTACGCCAACGTGGTCACCCCACCGTCCGGCGCGATCTGCTTGACCGGGTTGCCGGCCGGGTCGAACTCGGTGGTGGTGCCGCCGCCGGCCGGGGTGGTGACCGCCTTCGGCCGGCCGTTGACGTCGTAGTCGAACGTCGTCTTCTGACCCAGCGGATCCACTGTGGAAACCACGTTGCCGTTGTCGTCGTAGTTCGTCGTGCTCTGCTGCCCGAACGGGTCGATGCTCGCCACCGCCCGGTTCAGCTCGTCGAACCTGGTGTCCTGGCTGACGAACCCGCCGCCCGGGTAGGGGTGGGTGACCCGGACCCGGTTGCTGTTGAAGTCGTAGGTGTAGGTCGTGGTGAAGTTGGCCGGGTTGGCGCCCTTGACGTTGCCGCGCGGCGACACCACGGTCGACAGGTTGCCCCGGTTGTCGTATCCGAAGGTGGTCTTCGCCCCCGACGGGTCGGTGATCGACGCCCGCCGGCCGGCCTTGGTGTACGCGGTGCTGGTCGTGTTCCCGTTCGCGTCGGTCTCGGTGGCGGTCCGGCCGGTGACGGTGAAGTAGGTGAAGGAGTGCGTGTTCTTCACCGGGTCGATCGTCTTGGTGAGCTGACCGACCTCGTCGTAGACGTACTCGAACGGCCGGTCCTTGGCCGGTTCCTGGTACTGGCGCAGCCGGTCCAGCTTGTCGTAGACGTAACCGGTGCTGAACCCGCGCGGGTTGGTCGACCTGATCAGCCGGCCGGTCTTGTCGTAGGCCAGGACGCTCTTCTCACCGAGCGGCGTGACCTGCGAGATCAGGTTGCCGGCGGCGTCGTACGCCATCCTGGTGACCTTGCCGCGCGGATCGATCAGCTCGGTCACCAGGCCGTGCTCGTCGGTCTTGAGCACCGTCTGGTCGCCGCCGGCGTCGGTGATGCTGACCAGCTCGTCGAAGGCCGAGTAGCCGAACCGGGCGGTGTGCCCTAGCGCGTCGGTGTGCGCGGTCAGGTTGTTGCGTGCGTCGTAGGTGTTGCTGACCGCGTAGGAGAACGGCTCGGGTGCGGCCATCGAGGTGAGGTTGCCGGAACCGTCGTACACGCTCGCGGTCTGGTTGCCCTGCGCGTCGACCAGCAGGGTCGGGTCGATCTGCTCGTCGTACCGGTGGTTGACAGTGTCGCCGTTGCCGTTCTGCGAGTAGACCAGCACGTTGCCGCGGTAGCCGTCGAAGTAGTGCACGCCGTCGGCGTCGACGGTGGTGGCCTCCTGCTCGGCCGCGTTCCAGTCGAACGTGGTGACCGCGCCGGCGGCGTCGACCTGCTTGACCACCCGGCCGGCCGCGTAGGTGTTGGTGGCCTGAGCCCGGCCCCGCGGGTCGACGACCTTGGTGAGCAGGCCGCCGCTGTAGCCGAAGGTCCACGTCGCGCCCTCGGCGTCGGTCGCCGAGACGAGCAGCCGGTTGCTGTAGGCGTACTTGGTGAACCGGCCGTCCGGCAGGGTGATCTTACGGACGAGACCGTCGGAACCCACCTCGACGGTGACCTTGCGGCCGGTCGGGTCGGTGATCGTCCAGGCCGTCGCCGTGTAGGTCAGGGTCGGGCCGGCGCCGCGCGGGTCCCGGATCGCCGTGAGCCGCCCGCTCGCGTCAAAGGTGTAGACCGTCTGCGCGGGCGTGGTCAGCGTCCAGCCGTCCGCGGTCGAGCGCAGCTGCGAGCGCACTCCCGGCGGCCGCGTGTAGGCGCCGTCGGCCGCCGCCTGGTAGACGACCTGGGCGCCGTCCTCGGCGCGGACCGTCACGGCGGTTTCGCCGGCGGCCGGCGGGATCACCTTCAGGTCGTAGGTCCAGGACCAGCCGATGCCCATCGAGCCGGCGGTCGGGCTGGCCGAGGAGTATTTACGGGTGGCCTGGAACGGCACGCCGTACCCGGCCATCTGCAGGTCGGTCCAGGCCAGGCTGAACGCGCCGGTGCCGGTGCTGACCCCGGCGCCGCGGAGCGCCTGCCCGATGGTGGTCGGGGCGAGGGCGTTGCCGCAACCGCAGCCGGCCGCCTGCTGGGCGGGGACTGCCGGAGGGTTCGCCGTCTTGCGGGCCTTGGCGTTGCCGGACGGCCCGGACAACGCGACGGTTCCGTCGGCGAGCGTCACCGACACGGTCACGAAGTACGGGTGGTCGCCGGTCAGCACCCAGCCCTGGTCGGCCCCGAAGGTCTTGCAGTACTTGCGGGGCTTGGTACAGGTCGACACGTCGGCCGCGGTCAGCGCCACGGACTCCTGGGCGGTTCCCGATTCGGGGTCGTAGACAGTGGCCTTCCAAGAGGTCCAGCTCGAGACACCCGGTGCAGCGGCGTCGAAGTAGACCACCAGTGAGGTGTCCGCGAAGGCGAAGCCGGGGCGCAGCAACACGTTGGTCGCCCCATCGTCCGAAGTGGGCGGCTCGTCACGCGCCTCCGCCAGCGCGCTCGGCGAGATCTTCCGCTGTGCGCCGGCCGCTTTCAGGCCGGGTGGCACGACAGGTGGCCGTGCGCCGGGCTTCAGCCCATGGTTGGCGACGGTGTCAGCGGGCAGTGGGCGGTCGACGGGTCCCGGTCCGGGCGGCGCGACAGGCGCCGGGCGGGCCGGCGCGGCCTGGGCGGGTGGCGGCCCGAAGGCCGCCGAGGAGATCAGGAGAAGCATGACGAGCGCCGCGAGCACCGGAAATCCGGGCCGGGTACGCCACGCACGAGCCAGCACGATCATGGAATGCCCCCATGCATTCAGAACAGCCGATGTGTCGTGCGGCCAGAGTCCGCCCCGGGTGAGCGCGCGGCGACCCCGGTTCACATGGCGGCAATGCCCAAACCAGACAGTCCTCGTACCAGGCACGCGACGCGGCCGGGCTGCGACCGGAATGCCGACTCTGCAAAGATGTGGCCGCTGCCTGTATCCCGTCTTCTCCGTCGTCGTGCTGCGGCGGCTCACGGATGAAAAGCACGACGGGCCGGGGCCGCGGGAGCGGCGCCGGCCCGTCGTGGTGGGTCAGCTGCAGGCGGTGCCGTTGAGGGCGAAGCCGGTGGGGGCGGCGGCGTTGCCGGTGTGGTTGGCCTGGAAGCCGATGCTGGCCGAGGCCCCCGGCGCCAGGGTGCCGTTGTAGCCGGCGTTGGTCGCGGTCACCCGGCCGGTGGCCGGAGCGAAGCTCGCGCTCCAGCCCGACACGATGCTCTGTCCGGCGGCCAGGGTGAAGGCCAGGTTCCAGCCGTTGATGGTCGTCGTGCCGGTGTTGGTGATGGCGATGCTGGTGGTCAGGCCGGTGTTCCACGCGTTCACCGTGCTGGTGACCCGGCAGGCGCCGGTGCCGCCCGGGCTGGTGGTCGGCGGGGTGGTGGGTGGCGAGGCCGGCGGCGTGGAGGCGGGCGGGGTGGTCGGCGGCGGGGTGGTGGGCTGACTGCCGCCGACCGCACTCATGATGGCGTTGATGATGCCCGGCTGGGTCACCGTGACGGCGCTGCGGTCGAACAGGCCGAAGCCGTGCTGGCCGTTCCAGCCGTTGTCCCAGTAAGCGGTGGCTGCGCCGTACTTTTTGGCGGTCGCCACCACGGCGCGTGCGTAGTCGGCGCGGTAACGGTTGTTGGTGGAGTCGTACGTCGTCTTGTCGATCGAGCCGTACTCACCGACGAACACCGGATAGCCGCGCGTGACGAACTTGTCGTACACCTTCTTCAGCTGCCCGTCCAGGAAGTCCTCCTGTCCCCAGGTCGACTTCTTCGCGGGGTTCGTCGCGCCCGCGCCCCACTGCGTGATGGTGCCGTCTTCCTGCCCCGCGAAGTCCCACGGGTCGTAGTAGTGCACCGAGATCATGATGCGCTGCTCGTTGGCCGGGATGGACGACGACCTGTTCTGGTCCGTAGGAAGCACGAAGCCGCTGCCCACGGTGTGGTCGATGTTGGTGTTCCAGCCGGGCACCAGCAGCCACCGGGAGGCGTTGGTCCCGCCGGTGCGGCGCACGGTGTCCACGAAGATCTGGTTGTAGGCGTTGATGTTCGAGTAGCAGGGCTGGGTCGGGTTGCCGTACTGCCCGTCGAAGTTCTCGTTCATGGACTCGAAGATCAGGTGGTCGTTGTAGCTCTGGAACCTGGTCGCCACCTGCTGCCAGACCTTCTGATACTTGTCCTTGACCGTGGTCTGGTCGGCCGCGTCGCAGATCAGCCAGGACCCGGTGACGGACTTGTACCCGTCGCCGTGCATGTTGATCAGCACGTACAGGCCGCGCTTGTGGGCGTAGTCGACGACCTCCTGGATGCGGTTCAGCCAGGCGGCGTTGACCGTGTAGTTCGGGCCGGCCCCGATGTTTCCCAGGTAGGAGACGGGGATCCGGATCGTCTTGAAACCGGAGGCCCGCACCCGGTCGATCAGGGCCTGCGTCACGACCGGGTTGCCCCACGCCGTCTCGCTGGGGATGCCGTTGTTGTTGGCCTCGAGCGCATTACCCAGGTTCCAGCCGGCACCCATGTCGGCAACCAGCTGTGGACCGTTCAGCTGGGCCACGACGTCGGCCGAGGCCGGCCTCGTCACGCCGTACACCGTGCCGGCGAAGGCCAGCGTGGCGGCAAGGAGTGCGAGCCCGGCCTTCCTTGCTTTCGAACTCATGGACGTCCCTCTCGTACGGTCTCGGGGCCTTTAAGGTGCAACTTCTTTGTTGATGTACCAGCCAAAGTACCGCAGACATCGACAGTCGTCCATTCAGCCGGGACCGGCTGCGGGGATGCGCGTCACAAGTGATGTCACGCCGAGACATCATCAGGTAGAGTTCAGGACATCAAGCTGATCCGGGATGTCGAGGTCGTCACGAGTCTCGTCCACCTCCGGAAGCCCGACGTTGGGAGCGATGACCATGATTCTCGAAATCGCCGAGTTGACCGCGAAGCCGGGCAGCGAGAAGGACCTCGCGGAAGCACACACCACGGCCCTTGCGGCGGTCGGGCCGGCCGAGGGAATGCTCTCGGCCCGCCTGACCCAGGGGGTCGAGACCCCGACGAACTTCGTCCTGCTCGTGGAATGGACCGACCTCGCGGCGCACGAGCGTTTCCGCGGCACCGAGCCTTACGCCCAGTGGCGCGCGGCGATCGGCGGGTACGTCGCCGGGCCCGCCGCCGTCCAGCACACGCGCGTCGTCGCCTGACCCGAGCGGATCGGCCACCCCTGAAACACGGATTCCACCGGCGTCGTCGTCCGGCGTCGGTGGGGTCGAGGCGAGGACAAGCGGCCCCCGGCGCATCTGGCTTCTCGACGAGCTGCCTCCGGGCCCGACCTGCGCCCTCGATGCCTCCGCAACACCGCCGCGCAGACCCGCCGGACAACGGCGCCAGATTTTTGCAAAGTGCATGCATGGAAGCTCAGGACATGGGAAGGCCCGAGCATGCCCGAGGAGATGGAAGGTGACAGCCGTCCGGGTCGACGAAACAATCAGGCAAGCGAACGCCGGCCTGGCCCGGCCCGCACGGCAGACCGGTCCTCGCACGGATACCGGCCGCCCGTGCGAGGACCGGAATTCGCGACGAGGGGTTCGGGATGCTCGGTGGAGATCACGAAGAGGTCTGAGGTGAAACGCCACCGCGTCAAGGCACGCCGCCACCTCCGGCCGGCGGTCGCCGAGGGATCCCGCGCGAGTACCGCATGCGGCTGACCACCTACCTGCGCCACCCTTGGACGGCTGTGCTCGCCCGCTGGGGCCGCATTCCCGGGATCCGCACCGCCAAGGTCACGCTGGCCGCTGTGTTGTCCTACGTTGCGGCCGATCTGCTGAACACCACCGCGTCACCGATCCTCGCGCCGCTGACCGCCATCCTGGTGGTACAGGTGACCGTGTACCAGACGGTCGCCGAAGGACTGCAGCGCGTTCTGAGTGTGCTCGCCGGTGTCCTGGTCGCGGTCGGGCTCGCCACCGTTGTAGGGCTGAGCTGGTGGAGCCTCGGGGCCGTGGTGGCCGTGAGTCTCGTACTCGGGCGGGTTCTCCGACTGGGGCCGCACACCCTGGAGGTACCGATCAGCGCGATGCTGGTCCTCGCGGTCGGCGGCGCTGCGGCGCAGGCGGCGGCCGGCCGGGTGTACGAGACGCTCATCGGCGCGGCGATCGGCATCGTGGTGAACTTCGCGATCGCGCCTCCGGTGCACGTGGAGTCCGCCGGCTCGGCGGTCGCCGGCCTGACCACTCGCCTCGGAGATTTCCTGCGATCGCTGGCCAGGCAACTGCGCGACGGTTGGTCGCGCCACGCCGCGCAGAACTGGCTCACCGCGGCCCGGGGCCTGGGCGCAGCCGTGCTGGAGGCCGACAACTCACTGGTCCGGGCCGAGCAGAGCGCCGTGCTCAACCCACGCGGCGGCCAGGTCCGCGTGGCGCAACCGCGCCTGCGCACGGCCCTCACCGCGATCGAGTACTGCACCGTTGTCATCCGCGCCCTGTGCCGGGAGGTCTTCGACCGGACGTTCTACCTGCCGCCGGAGCTGGAGACGGAGGTTTATCCCCCAGCCGCTCGCCTGGCCCTGGCTGACGTGCTCGACGTCGCCGCCGGCGCCCTGGACGGCGTGGCCGTCGTCGCCGCGGGCGGTGAGCCGGTCGAGGCCGGCCGCGCCCGGGTGGCGGCCCAACTGGACGAGCTGTACCAGCGGCGCGAGCTGCTGGGCCGGCTGCTGCTGGTCGACCCGCACGCCGACGCCGCGGCCTGGCAGCAACACGGCGCGCTGCTCGCGGCGGTGGACCGGCTGCGGGTCGAGATCGAGGCGGCGGTACGTCCAGCCGCCCAGCCGTGGCGCCCACCGTCGCTGACCGAGGGGCCGCGGCGGGCGGCGCGGCGGGTCGTGGGCGCCGCCGAGCAGACCCTGCCACTGGTCACAGACCGTTCCCGGCAGGCGGTTCGGCGGGTGATGGACGTCGCGGCGGAGGCCGCGACGGAGGCCGTGGCGAATCTGGCCAATCCCGATCCACGGGCTGCACGACCCCACGAGCGGGCAGCCGACGGGAGTCTGCCGGTCGAGCAGGCTGCCGCCGACGCCGCGGTAACCGCCCTCCGCACCGCCGCCGATTCGTTGGCCGAGGAGGATGCAACGGAGCCCGCGCCACGACCGGGCGCCACCGAGCCGAAAGCCGACGAGGAATGACCCGGTGACCGTGCTCGACGTTTGCCGCTGTTGTCCGGGGGTGAGCGACCCGGCTTCACCAGTCCGCCGCCGGGATGAGCGGGGCTGCGACGTTCATCAGTTCGGCGATGTCACCGTCACCCACACAGGATTACCGTTTCTCCGTGTCGCCGTCGATGGGCATCGTTGCCGATGCCGAGGGGAGAGACCATGGTGCATCAGGACTCCGCAGATCTGTGCGTGCTGTACCTCGGCGGAACCGGAACGATCAGCGCGTCCTGCGTTCGCCTGTCGGTCGAGACCGGCATGCGCGTCACAGTGGTCAACCGCGGCCGCAACAGCCAGGAGCGGGCACTGCCCGAGGGAGTCGAGACACTGATCGCCGACGTCACCGACGACGACGCGCTGCTCGCGGCGATCGGCGACCGCACCTTCGACGCCGTCGTCAACTTCCTGTCCTACGACCCCGAAGACGCGCGCCGGATGGTGTCCCTGTTCGGCCCCCGGACCCGTCAGTACGTACACATCAGCTCCGGCTCGATCTACGCCAAGCCCGTGCGGCAGCTGCCGATCTCCGAGTCGACGCCGACCGCGCCGAACCCGGCCCTGGAGTACGCCGCCGCCAAATGGCGCACCGAGCAGGCGCTCCAGGACGCGCACGTGACACAAGGCTTCCCGCTGACCGTGGTCCGGCCGTCGCACACCTACGACGACGCCAGCCCGCCGTTGCCCGGCGGCTGGACCGTCGTCGACCGGATCGCCCGCGGCGAAGAGATACCGGTGCACGGCGACGGCACCTCGCTGTGGACCCTCACGCACGCCGACGACTTCGCGCAGGGGCTGGTCGGCCTGCTCGGCAACCCGCGGGCGATCGGCGAGACGTTCAACATCACCAGCGCCGACGTCTACACCTGGGACCAGATCTACACGATCATCGCCGAGGCGCTGGGCGTGGCACCCCGGCTGGTCCACGTCGCCTCGGAGATGTTCCCCCTGGTCGCCCCCGGGTGGTTCTGGTCAGGTGAGATGGTCGGCGACATCGGACACAGCGCGATCTTCGACACCACGAAGATCCGTACCTTCGTGCCGGGCTTCTTCCCCCGGCTGACCTTCCACCGCGCGGCGTCGCGGATGGTCCAGTGGCGCCGGGATCATCCCGACACCACCAGGCCGGACCCGGACACCGAGGCTGTGCTCACCCGGATCGTCGGCGCCTACCACGCCGCCCGGGACGTCTTCGTCGCCCGGGGAGCCTCTTGATCGCCCGGCCGGCAGCGACACGCTCTACGGCTCCGGCACGCGGGTCGAGAGCTTCATGATCGACCACGGTCTCCGGCACTACACCGAATACCATCCCGACAGCAGTTTCTGGGCCTTCCAAGCCATCGGGTCGGCGTCGTTCCTCGCCGTGGCCGCCGCATTCCTGGCCGCTGCCATCTGGATGGTTCGCCGCCGCACGACCGCCTGAGAGGCGGGGCCGTCACCGGGAACGGTTACGTGACGCGGTAGGCGGCGTAGCGTACCCGGTCGGCCTCGCGGATCGCGGACGCGATGAAGACGCTCTGCTCCAGGGCGGCCAGCGCCGGCACCGAGGTCTCCAGTCGTACGCACAGGCGGAAGTAGTAGTCGGACGGGTCGACCGCGTCGCCACGCAGCAATGCTTCGAGGACCTCCGGACGGCCGCTGCGGACGCCGAACGTACGGATGTAGACGTGGCCGCCGTCGGCGGTCCGCGCCGAATAGCGGGTGTCGATCTCGATCGCGCCGTCGGGGCGGACCAGCTGCCAGTCGGCACCGCCGGGAAGGATGTCGGCCGTGAAGAGACCGGTGACCCGGCCGCCGGTGATCGGCACGACCCGCCGGTGACCGGCTCGGGTCATCCCGTGGTCCTCCAGCGCGCCGAGCCGGGCCTCCACCTCGAACGCGGGCTCCAGACCGGGAACCGCCGGCGCACTCATGGCACGTCCTTGGTCCGGGTGAGGGCGTCGCGCAGCCGTTCGAGCGCGGGCACCGCGGCGGCCAAGGCTTGCCGGTCCCCTTCCGGCAGGGTGGCCACCGCGCGGGCGACCAGGTTTCCGCTGGCGAGGTCGAAGCGGTCGAACAGGTCGACAGCCTTCGCGGTGGCGACGACGTCGACGTGACGGTTGCTGCCGGGACGGGGACGGCGCTCGACGAGACCGTTGGCCTCCATCGCGGTGAGCAGATTGCTGACCGTCGAGCGGCTCAGGCGGAGTCGTTCGGCGAGCTCGCCCGGGGTGGCCACCGTGCCCCGGGGCAGGGCCCGGATGATCTCGATCTGCGCGTCCGGGATCTCCGGCAGGTGCTCCGCGGCCCGGGCGGCGGCGAGCAGCGTCCGGCGCAGCGGCGAGATCACCGACGCCAGCCGGGCCGCGTCCAGCTCGGTGGCTTCCCGGGCGGTCACGGCAGGATGCCCGAGAACTCTGTCGGCGTCAGGGAAGCGCGTTCGTTGAGAGCGGACGGGAGAAATCCGGCCGCTTTCTTGTACCCGGTGGCGATCTCGGTGAGCTCGTCCGGCGGGATGACGTCGTGGATGTGGTCGAAGCCGGCCGGCGCGCGCTCGTGGGCGAGCACCATCACGTGTTCCGGGCCCTGCCGCCGGTTGCTCAGCACCAGCGCGGTCGTCGCCGGACGCCGGTCGGCCTCGTAGGCGTCGAGCGCCTGCCGGACCGCCGGCGCGGTGGCGAGGTGGAAGGCGAGCGTCCGGGCGTCCAGGATCGCCTGCGACGCCCCGTTGGAGCCGTTCGGATACATCGGGTGCGCCGCGTCCCCCAGCAGCGTCGTGTTCTCGTGGGTCCACCGGTCGATCGGGTCCCGGTCCACCATGGGGTATTCGAGGATCTCGTCGGTGGCGCTCAGCAGCGCCGGCACATCGAGCCACGGGAAACGCCACTCCTGGAAGAGCGAGATGACCGGGTCGGGATCGACCGGCTGATTCCAGTCCGCGTCCGTCCCGGCGAAGCCGGGACCGCGTCGCTCCGCGACGACATTGATCAGATCAGGACCGATCGGGTACGCGACGAACTTCTGTTCCCCGTCCCCCACCATGATCATGGTTCGCCCGTCCAGGAATCCGGGCGCCCGCGCCGTCCCTCGCCACAGGGTGAGCCCGTTCCAGACCGGTGGTCCTTCGCCGGGCTGATGCTGCCGGCGCAGCGCCGAGTGGATGCCGTCCGCCCCGACGATCAGGTCGCCCTCGACGCTGACCTCTCCGGCGGCTGTCTCGAAGCGCGCGACGCCGTCGCCGGCGCTGACGAGTCGGTGCCCGGTGCGCACCGCGCCGGCACCCAGCCGTTCCCGCACCACGGCGAGAAGTTCCATCTGGAACCGCCCGCGGTGCACGGACAACTGCGGCCAGCGGTATCCGGCGGCCAGGCCGCGCGGCTCGCTCCAGATCGGCTGACCGTGCCGGTTGTGGTAGGCCAGCGTGCCGGGTGCGACGCCCAGCCTTTCCACGCGTTCGCCGAGGCCCAGCTCGGTGAGCTCACGGACGGCGTGCGGAAGCAGGTTGATCCCGACGCCGAGCGGGCCCAGCGCGGCCGCGCGCTCATAGACGGCGATGTCACGAAATCCGGCCTGGTGCAGGCTGAGCGCGGCGGTGAGGCCACCGATACCGGCGCCCGCGATCACGATCGCCACGTCGTCGCTCCTTTCGCCACACCCACCAATGGCACAGTTTTGTGACAAAAGTGTCGCCGCGTCAAGGGTTTCCGGCAAAAAAGTCGGCGCTACCGGAATCGTTGTGCCGGGGCCTGAATTACATTCTTGACAATCTATGCCTTCTGCCCGACGCTGATCAGCGCGGTCCCCCGGCGCCATCGCCGCGCCGGCCACGTCGACTTCTCCGGGTGTGCCAACGTCGCCCACGGAAGGGCTCGTCATGAAGAAGATCACCGCCTTTGCTGTCCTCGCCGGCATCGTGATCGCCCTGACCGGGTGCACGGATTCCGATGCCACCACTCCGTCCACCGAAGCCGGCGACGGACTGCGCAAGGTCCGCGTCGCGGCCCTGCCCATCAGTGAGACCGCCGCGCTGTGGGCCGGCATCAAGGCGGGCACCTTCCGCAAGCAAGGACTCGAGGTGGAGGTCCTGCCCGCACAGGGTGGCGCGCAGGCCATTCCGGCGCTGATCAACGGTGACATCGATTTCGCCATCGGTCAGCCGTTCGGTCCGTTCCGGGCCGATCTGCAGAACCTCGGTGTCGTGATCGTCGGCAACTATGCGTCGTCCTACGCCGACGGTGACGACATCAATGCGGTGGTGGCCTCGGCGAAATCCGGCATCACCCGGCCGGCCCAGCTCGCGGGACGCAAAGTGTCCGTCAACAGCCTGGGTGCGGCCGGCGATGTCACGATCATGGCAGCGGTCGAGAAGGACGGCGGCGACCCGGCCAAGGTCAAGTTTGTCGAGGTTGCCTTCCCGGACGCTCCGGCCCAGCTCGAGGCCGGCAACATCGACGCCGCCTGGGTGACCGAACCGTTCATCACCCAGCTCCGCAAGCGCGGCGACAAAGTGGTGGTCGCGCCGTATCAAGCGACGATCCCCGGCCTCGCGACCCTCACGACGATCACGTCGAGCAAGCTGCGGGACTCCGACGCCGCGCTGGTCGCGAGCTTCTCCACGGCCATGAAGGAAACGCTCACCTGGGCCGGGGATCCGGCCAACGAGGCGAGCCTTCGTCAGGCCATCAAGGACAACCTCAAGCTGCCGGACGCGGTCGCGGATTCCGTACGGCTGCCGGCCTTCGGGTGGCAGCTCGACCGGGCCGGCCTGGAGCAACTGGCGACCCTGGCCCAGAAGTACGGTGTGCTCGAACGGCAGCCCGACTTCGACCGCCTCATCCAGCAGCAGTAGCCGGCAGTGCGCAAGGTTCTGCTGGGCGCCATCGGCCTGCTCGGTTTCGCCGTCGTCTGGCAACTGATCCCGATGCTGGGGCTGGTGGACCCGCAGTACCTGCCGTACCCCACGGACGTGTTCGCCCGGCTCTTCCAGGAGACCCGGGACCTGGCCTTCTGGCGGCGACTCCGGCTCACCATGACCTCGTGGGCCATCGGGCTGGCGTTGGCGACGCTCGCCGCGGTCGTGCTGGGCACGGCGGTCGGGATGGTGCCGTTCCTGCGTCGCGCGACGCACACGATGGTCGAGTTCCTGCGACCCGTACCGTCGGTCGCGCTGATCCCCCTGGCCGTCCTGATGTTCGGCCTGCAGATGCGCGCCGCGCTCGTCATCATCGTCTATGCCGCGTTCTGGCAGGTTTTCGTGCAGGTCATCTACGGTGTCGCCGACATCGACACCGTGGCGCGGGACACCGCCCGGAGTTTCGGTCTCACCCGTCGCGAGCGGCTGAGATATCTCGTGCTGCCGACCGCTCTGCCGTACCTGATGACAGGTCTGCGGCTCGCCGCGGCGGTCGCCCTCATCCTGGCCATCACCGCGGAGATGGTGATCGGCAATCCCGGCATCGGGCGCTCGATCGAGCTCTCCCGCTCCGCGGGAGACGCGGTCGGCCTGTACGGCCTGGTCGTGGTCACCGGGATTCTCGGTCTGCTGGTGAACGTCGTGTTCCGCTTCGTCGAACGCCGATCGCTGGCCTGGCACCAGTCGGTGCGCTCGGAGGAGACCCGATGACCATCCGTCCACGTGGCCCCGGCGCCCGGACCGCCGCGAACTTCCTGTTCGCCTTCGGGCTTCCGTTCCTGACCGTGGTGCTCTGGGGCGTCTGGTCGACCACGTCGACGAACCGGTTCTTCGTCGGTCCGCTCACCATCCTCGACGCGTTCCGGCAGGTCTGGATCGGCCCGGCGTTCGTCGACGACGTGCTGCCGAGCCTGTACCGGCTCGCCCTCGGCATCGTCGCGTCGATCGTCCTCGGCGTCGCCGCCGGCGTCACGATCGGCCGGTTCCACCGGCTGCGCGAAACCCTCGAACCCCTGCTGGAGTTCTTCCGGGCGATTCCGCCGCCGGTGCTGATCCCGGTGGCGATGCTCCTGCTCGGCATCACCGACACGATGAAGGTGGTCGTCATCGTGTCCGGCGCGATCTGGCCGATCCTGCTGAACACGATCGAGGGCGTGCGGGCAACCGACAGCGTGATGGTGGAGACCGCGGACTCGTTCCGGATCTCCCGGTGGGAACGGCTGTGGTTGCTGGTGCTCCCGGCGGCGAGTCCGCGCATCATGACCGGCGTACGGCAAGCGCTCTCGGTGGCGCTGATCCTCATGGTCATCTCGGAGATGTTCGCGTCGTCCTCCGGTCTCGGTTACCGGATCGCCTACTTCCAGCGGAACTACCTCATCGCCGAGATGTGGAGCGGCATCCTCCTGCTCGGCCTCATCGGCGTCGCCCTCGCCGTGCTCTTCGGTCTCGCCGAGCGCCACCTGCTGCGCTGGTACCACGGAATGAAGGAGATCACCCGTGCCTGACCGGAGCCCCCTGCTGCGGGTCGAGCACCTGCGGAAGGTCTATGCCACCCCCACGGGCGACGTCGAGGCGATCGGGGACCTCAGTTTCACGATGAATCACGGCGAGCTGGTGTGCATCGTCGGGCCCTCCGGATGCGGAAAGACCACGCTCCTGAAATGCCTGGCCGGACTGCTCCGGCCGACGAGCGGCCGCATGGAGATGGACGGATCGCCGGTGACGGGTCCGAGCCCGGCCATGGCCGTGGTCTTTCAGGAGTACGGCCGCAGCCTGTACCCGTGGCTGACGGTCCGGGGCAACGTCGAACTGCCGCTGCGCCACAAGAAGCTCTCCCGCGCCGTACGCGACCGGATAGTCACCGACGCCATCGAGGCGGTCGGGCTGCCCGAGGCGACGCGTAGTCATCCGTGGCAGCTCTCCGGCGGAATGCAGCAACGCGTGGCGATCGCCCGTGCCATCGCGTACCAGCCCGAGGTGCTGATCATGGACGAGCCGTTCGCCGCGGTGGACGCTCAGACCCGGGCAGACCTGGAGGATCTCGTACGCGAACTGCACGCGACCCGCGGGATCTCGACGGTCTTCGTGACCCACGACATCGACGAGTCGGTGTATCTGGGCCAGCGTGTCCTCGTCCTGTCGAACTCACCGACCCGGGTGCAGGAGGACCTCGTGATCGACCTCCCGGCGGAGCGCGATCAGCTCACCACGCGGGCCCTGCCCCGGTTCACCCACCTGCGGACCCACGTCTACGAGCAGATCCAACGGGCCAAGCGGGGACCGGCCGTGGCCCCGTCATAGTGCCGCCGCGTCGCGACACCATGACGGGGGCCGGAAACCGCCTTACCTGCGCCGCGGCTCGAGGGCGGTGCTCCAGGCCATGCGGGTCATGACGGGATGCCCTCCTTCGCGGGGATCCGTGGTGAGACGTGGTAGTGGGCGATCCGCCAGGCGTCGCCGGCCCGGCGCGCCACGACGGTGAGGTCGACCGCGATCGGCGGCCGGTCGACGAACGTGAACTCGGCCTCGACCCAGCCCAGCACGACGTCGTCGGCGAGTTCGCGGGTCTGCCGGATCCGGTAGGCCACGGTCATCCCGGCCGGCTGCCCGGCGTAGTACTCCCGCACCCCGGCCCGCCCGACGCTGTACGGGTGCAGCCCTTGGAAGACGGCGTCCTCGGTGAAGAGGCCGGCCACCTGCTCGGGGTGGTGGCCGTCGATCGCCCGCTGCCAGGCGTCGAGCAGGTCCGGCAGGACCGCCATGTCAGTGCCCCGCACTCTGGCCGCCGTCGACGTGCAGGATCTCGCCGGTGACGAACGGGGCGTTCTCCAGGAAGACGATGGCGTCGGTGACGTCGCTGATCGCGCCGAGCCGGCCGACCGGGTGCAGGCCGGCCAGGAACTCGTGGGTCTCGGCCGGGTGCATGGGGGTGGCGATGACGCCGGGCGAGACCGCGTTGAAGCGGATGCCGCGGGTCGCGTACTCGATGGCCAGGGCCTTGGTCGCCGAGTTGAGGCCGCCCTTGGTGAGCGAGGCGAGCGCCGCCGGCAGGCTGCTGTTGGCGTGGTCGGTCAGGCTGGTGGTGACCGTGACGACGTGCCCGCCGCCCTGATCCAGCATCGCCGCGACGGCGGCCTGGGTGACGGCGACGAAGCCCCGCAGGTTGATCCCGGTGACCTGGTCGAAGTCCTCGGCCGTGTAGTCGGCGAACGGCTTGGCGATGAAGATGCCGGCGTTGTTGACCAGCGTGTCGATGCGGCCGAACTCGGCCAGGCCGGCCTCGACGACCCGGGCGCCGACCGCCGGATCGGCGATGTCCCCCGGCACGGCGAGCACCCCCGGATCACCGGACGGCGTGATCCCGCGTGAGTTGGCGACCACGTGGTAGCCGAGCTTGCGGTAGGCGGAGACGGTGGCGGCGCCGATGCCCTGGGAGGCTCCGGTGACGACAGCAACCTTGGTCATGATGCTCCTTCTGGCTGAGGTGAACCTGATCCGGCTCAGGTGAACCGGATCTGGCTGAAGCATCGGTCGCGATCCGCCGGTTGCCACGACTGACTTCCTCCTGTCTGGGAGGCTGCGCCTATCAGAAGTTTATGCTGCCCGGATGGAGCTCCGTCAGCTTCGCTACTTCGTCGCGGTCGCCGAGGAGCTCAGCTTCGCCCGGGCCGCGGACCGGTTGCGGATCGCCGGACCGTCGCTGTCGCAGCAGATCAAGGCGCTGGAGCGGGACCTGGGCACGCGGCTGTTCGACCGCGACCGGCGCTCGGTCGCGCTGACCGCGGCGGGCACGGTGCTGCTCCCGCGGACCCGGGCGCTGCTCGATCAGGCCGACGACCTCAGGCGTACGGCGTCAGGACTGTCGTCGTCCGAGCCGGTGCGGCTCGGCTACGTCAACTGGCGTCCACCGGACCTGGAACAACGCGCCGCCGGCACCGCCCAGCTGCTGGTCGACGCCTGGGTCCTGCCGTCGCACGCGCAGGCGGCCCGGGTCGTCGACGGCAGCATCGACCTCGCGATCTGCTGGGTGCCCGGCACGACGGTGCACGACGACGACCTCGACGCCCGCCTGCTCGGCGCCGACCGCCTGTACGCGGTGAGCACCGGCACCTCGGCCGAACCGGTCCGCGCCCGCGACACCGTGGTGCTCATCGACGCCGACGAGGTCAGCTGGTCGTCGTGGAACCGCTGGGCCGAGGCGCTGGCCGAGGAGACCGGCGCCCGGATGGTGGCCATCTCGGACGGCGGCATCACCGGTCCGGCGTTCTTCGACCACGTACGCCGCCTGCGCCGGCCGGTGGTGAACTGCCCCAAGGGTCAGACCACCCCGGTGCCGGCCGATCTGGTGGCCCGCCCGATCACGCGGCCGGCGCCGTACTGGACGTGGTCGCTGGTCTCCCGCCGCCACGAGCAGCGACCCACGGTGCGAGCGCTCGTCGCGGCGCTGACCCGCTCGGTGGACGGGTGCGGCCTCGACAGCCCCGACGCCTGGGTGCCGCCGGACGACCCGTACCGCGTCAACTGAACGTTCGCAGGAAGATCCGGTGGTCGTCCTGCGCTGCTTTCTCGATGCCGTGCCGCACCATCGTGTGCAGCGTCACGGCGGTCAGATCCTTCGCGTACGCGCGTCCGGAGAATGCCGCGAGCGAGCGTCCGACCTCGTCGCCCGCGCAGTCGAGCAGCTCCTCGTCCCGCATGGAGTTCCACAGCGCCGCCCAGGCCCGGCGGTCGTCCCAGCACGCCGGGCCGGCGGCTGCGTCGGCGCGGCGAAGGTGCGACCGTCCGGCAGGTAGTACCGGTGAGGCCGCCGCCCTGCACGCCGTGTGTACTGCCGAGCCAACCGATCGCGGTCGCGGGCAGCGTGGAGCTCAGGTACTCGTACGGCGTCAGGTCGAGGTGTTCCACCACGCCATGATCCCCCTCATCAGTTCCTGACATCTCGTCAGCACACTTCGATACGCCGCGAACGAACCGTCGCTCCCCTGCGGCGACCGCGCGGGCCGGAGGTGATGTCGATGACGCAACAACGGATGGCCGGGGGCAGGCGGGCGTTTCTCGCCCTCGGCGGTTTGTCCCTGCTCAGCGCCTGCGCCGAGCCGCAGCCGGAACCGCCCGCGCTCCCTCCGGTCGCGGCTCAGCCCTCGGCGACACCGAAACCACCGTCACCATCACCATCAGCGACGGGACTGCCGCGCACTCCGGTGCAGAAGAAGCCCCGGTACGTCGTTCCGGTCAGGTCAGCCGACAAGGGCTCGCGGGTCGTGGCGCTCACCTTCGATGACGGCCCGGATCCGGCGTACACGCCGCAGGTACTCCGGCTCCTGCGGAAGCATCACGTCAAGGCCACCTTCTTCGTGATCGGAGAACAGGCCTCGGCTCACCCCGGCCTGGTGCGGTCCATCGTCGACGACGGACACACGGTCGGTACGCACTCCTGGTCGCACGCGGATCTCAGCCGGTTGACCGCCGGACGCGTACGGACCGAGGTGGGCCGGGCCGTGGACACCGTGGCCACGACAGTCGGCCGGATACCTTCGCTCTTCCGCGCCCCGTACGGAAGCTGGTCGCGCACGGTCTTCGAGGTGTGCGCGACGCTCGGGCAGACCTCGATCGCGTGGGACGTCGACCCACGCGACTGGGACAACCCCGGTGCGGCCCGGATCCGGGCGAAGATCCTGGACCAGGTCGGCAACCGCTCGATCGTGCTCACCCACGACGGCGGCGGCGACCGGTCGCAGACCGTACGGGCGCTGCGTAGCGTTCTGCCCGTACTCGTCGACACCGGCTACCGATTCGTGGGGGTGTGAGTGATGGCCGCCAGCCGCTTTGCGCGACGCCGCTGGGTGTTGGTGCTCGCCGTCGTTCTCGCCGTGCTGGTCACCGGGTCGGTGGCCGGCGTCGCCGGGCTGCGCAAGCTCTCCGGCCGCTACGAGGACGCGGTCGACCGGGCCGACCTGCTGCCTCCCGCACCGGCCCGGTCCGCGGGTGCTCCGACCGAGCCGCCCAAGGTACGGGGACCGATGAACCTGCTGCTCATCGGTTCGGACAGCCGCACCAAAGGCGAACCGGGTGACGGGCGCAGCGACGTCGTCATCCTCGTCCACATCCCCGCGTCGACCGGCCGGGCCTACGTCATCTCCATCCCGCGCGACACGTACCTGCCGATCGCCACGGCCGACGGCGAGCGCGGGTCCCGGAACAAGGTCAACGCGGCCTTCGCCTGGGGTGGCGCTCCCCGGCTCGTCCAGACGCTCAACCGGTTCGGCGGCATCACCATCGACTGGCCGGTCATCGTGGACTTCGCCGGCATCCGCAAGATCACCGACCTGGTCGGTGGCGTCGACGTCACCATCGACAAGAAGAGCGTCGACGCGTACCGCTTCCTGCCCGAGGACAGCCCGTACCCGTCGGCACCGTGCACCGACCCGCGGGGCCGGTCCCGGCGCTGTGTCGCCTTCCCCGCGGGCCACGTGCACCTCGACGGCAAACTCGCCGAGTACTACGTACGTCAGCGCCGCGGCCTGCCCAGCGACGACCTCGACCGGTCCCGGCGACACCAGCAATACCTGCGGGCGCTGGCCGAGAAGGCGGCCGACCAGAACCTGCTCACCGACCCGCGGAAACTGGACCGGCTGGTGCGTACCGCGGCCGGCATGCTGACCGTGGACCGGCGGATGCCGTTGCAACGCCTCGCGTTCACGCTCCGTCACCTGCGCGCCAAGGATCTCACGTTCATGACGTTGCCGATCGCGGAGAACCGGGACGTACCCGGAATCGGCTCAGTGATGGTGCCCGACTCGGCGCGCTGCCGAGAATTGTTCGCCGCGCTGCGCGCCGGGCGGCTTGATGAATATCTGCGTCAGCACCCACCCAACGACGTACGGCACGGTCGCTGAGCCGGCGGACATTCGTCCGCAACGGATTCAGTCCCGCACCGGCCGGGCGTCGGTGCAGAAGACATTCGTCGAGGCGCGGCCGTCGACCTTCGGGTCGAACGGCAGACCCACTGTGTCGCCGAGCTCCGGATGACTGATCCCCCACTGGAGGAGCTGGGTACCAGGGTCGACGCGCAATATCACGTGTCCCGAACCGTAGGCGTCGGTCTCGGCGGGAAAGGACGTCTGGTATTCGTGCATCCGGTACAGGTTGAGCCGGACAGTGCGGCGGGCCGGGAAGCCGGCGATGTAAAGGTGTACGTCTCCTCCCGGCTTCACACAGCCGTCGGGCCGCTCCACCCACAGGCGCGGGGTGGTCGGATAGGTCACCTTGAACGTCGCGGTCGCCTTACGGCCGCCCTGCCGCGCCGTGATGCGGTAGTCACCGGCCGGGGCGCCGGGGCGCAGCGGATGCCGGTACACCAGTCCCGACTCGCCGTCATCATCGCCGCGCAGGGTCGTCGTGCCGGCCTTGCCGGCCGGCGGCCGGATCGTGACCGTCACCCGCCCGGCGCGGAAGCCGTAGAAGCAGAGCAGGAACTCGGTCGGGATGAGCGGCTCGGCGGACAGAATGATCAGTGGCTTCGCCCGCTCCCCGGGGCAGTCCATCCCGCCGCCGAAGAAGAAGCCGACCTGCTGGGGCACACCCTCCGGCAACGGGCTCGTGCGGTCGAACACTCCCGGCAACGGCACCGGCACGTCCGGAGCCGGCCGCGTGGGCGACGGGGGCGGGGAGGACGGCCGCGGTGACGCCCGGCGGGACAGGGGGGACGGTGCGCCACGACGGTTCGCGGCCGGTGGCCCGGCGGCGGGCGGCCGCTGGGGAGGGTCCTCGTCGGGCGCCGCCACCGGCACGCTCGGGGGCGGTGACGGTGGCCGCTTCGCGGGTGTCTGACTCGCGGGTGGCCGCGCGGGGGACGCTGCCGGTCGAGGCGCGCCGGCCGGTGCTGCTCCGCCGGGCCTACCGAGCGCCAGCCAGGCCGTGACCAGGACGACGACCGTCAGCACGCAGCCGCCGATCGTCCACCGCGTCCGCCGGAGCTCATGGTGCCGCGCGCCGTCCATGCCCTTCCCCCGTCGACGAATCGAGCGACCTCCATGATGGCCGTCGCCGGCCGTCCGCCCGGTGTCTCAGTCGGATGTCGGCCAGTGTCCCGGTGTTCCTGACGGTCCGGCCGGGGCCCGCACCGTTCGGGCCCTGGCGCCGAACAATGCGCTGACCAGCGAAGACACCGCCGTATTGTTCGGGCTCGCCCGCCACCCGTTCCGCTCGCCGCCGGGCGGCGACCACTGTGTCCGGTAGCCGGAACCAAGTGAGGGGGCAGTGGAATGTCGAGGGTGTCGTCGCCGATGGGTGAGCACGTCAGGCGCCACCGTGCGGCCGCCGGGCTCAGCCAGTCCGAGCTGGCCGCCCGGACCGGGCTGAGCGTCGCGGCAGTGCGCGATCTGGAACAGGGCCGGTCGCGGCGCCCACGGCCCGCGGCGATGGCGGCCCTGACAGCCGTACTGAGCCCCCTGCCGCCACCGGGCGACCCGGAACGGTCTCTCGGGTCGGCGCGGCCGGTGGTCCGGGTGCTCGGCCCGGTCGGCGTCTGGGTCGACGGCATGGAGCAGCCGATCGGGCGCAGCCTGCGGCGCGCCTTCCTCGCCCGGCTCGCCCTCACGCCGGATGCCTGCGTCTCCTTGGACGAGCTCGGCGACCTGTTGTGGGGAGCGCGGGTGCCGGGCCGGGCGCGGTCCATCCTGCAGACGTACGCGTCCCGGCTCCGGCCGGTGCTGGCCGGCCTCGGCCGGAGCGCGGCTGAGCTGGTGGCGACCGGGACCGGCTATCGACTGGCGATCCGCGACGATCTGCTCGACGTGTCCTGGTTCCGCCGCGGGCTGGACGGTGCGCAGGCCGGCGACGACCTCGACGCGTACGAGTCAGCGCTGGCGCTGTGGCTCGGCCGGCCGTGCGCCGACGTGCCGGAACTCGCCCAGCACCCGCTTGTCACCGCCCTTTGTGACGAGTACGCCACCGCCACGCTCGCCTATGCGGAGGCCGTGGAACGGGCCGGCGACACGCCGCGGGCGCTGCCCGTGCTGCGGTCGGCCGTCGCGGTGAATCCGTGGCACGAGTATCTGACCGCCCGGCTGGTCGTGGCGCTGAACGCGGCCGGCCGGCGCACCGAAGCACTGTGCGCCTACCGCGATGCGCGTGCCCGGCTCGACGAGGACCTCGGCGTCGAGCCCGGGCCCGACCTCCGGGGCGCTTTCCAGGCGATTGCCGGGGCCACCCCGGCCCGGCCGGTCCCGGCGCAGCTGCCGGCCGATCTTCACGCCTTCGTCGGGCGCCGCGCCGAACTGGATCGGCTGGACGTGGTCGGCGGGTCTGGTGGTCCCGGCCTCGTCCTGCTCCGGGGCATGGCCGGGTCCGGCAAGACCGCGCTGGCTGTGCACTGGGCGAACCGGGTCCGGCGTTCGTTCCCGGACGGTCAGCTGCACGCCGACCTGGCCGGGCATGCTCCGGGCGCCACGCCGGTGCCGGCCGTCGCGGTGCTCGGGTGCTTTCTCGACGCTCTCGGCGTACCGGTCGGCAGCGTGCCGGTCGGCCTGCCGGAGCGGGCCGCGCTCTACCGCAGTCTGCTCGCCGACCGCCGGGTTCTCGTGGTGCTCGACGACGCGGCGTCGGCCGACCAGGTCCGGCCGCTGCTGCCCGGGGCCGGCCGGTCCGTGGCCCTGGTGGTCAGCCGCAACCACCTGTCCAGCCTGGTCGCGACGTACGGGGTCACGCCGTTGGCGGTCGGTCCGCTGTGCCCGGACGACGCGCGGCGGCTGCTCACGGTCCGGTTGGGCCGGGAGCGGGCGGCGGCGGCCGGGGCCGTGGTCGCCGGTTGCGCGGGGCTGCCGCTGGCGCTGGCGATCCGGGCCGCGCGGTGTGCCGTCCATCCCGGCGAGCTGACCGGCCGGGGCGGCGCCGGACTGGATCTCTTCGACGGGGGCGATCCGACCGTCGATCTCCGGACGGCGTTCGACGCGTCGTACCGCTCTGTCAGTCCGGCCGCCCGGCGGGCCTTCCGCCTGCTCGGCGTGGACGAGAGCGCAGCCGTCACCGTGGCGGACGCGGTACGGCTGCTCGACCGGCCCGCCGGTGCGGTCCGTCAGTCGATCACCGAGCTGCTCCGTGCGTCGCTGCTCACCGAAGGCCGGGCCGGCCGGTTCGCGATGCACGACCTGCTCCGGGCCTACGCCCGGGAGCTCGCGGCCTGACCGGCGCCCGTAGCGGCCGCAGGGCGACGCCGACGATCAGATCCGCCCGTAGGTATCCGAACGTGCGCGAGTCCCAGCTGTCCGCGCGGTTGTCGCCGACCACGAGGAGCATCCCGGCCGGCACGGGGGTGCCGCTGCTGGCCGACGGCGGCACGCACTGCTCCGGGACGGCCTCGCCACCGACCGCCGCCACCCGCTTGATCATCATTCCGCCGGCCGGCTTCTCGATCAGCACCACGTCGCCGGTGCGGGGCCGGACCGCCGCGCCGCGCCGCACCAGCACCCGGTCACCGCGGCGCAGCGTGGGCGCCATCGAATCGCCGTCGACCACGACGACCACCCGCCCGCGGCGCAGCCACCCGACCAGCACCGCGATCAGGAGGCCGGCGGCGAGGACCCCGCCCGCCGCGCTCGCGGCGGTCACGACGATCCCGCCGTGGCCGGCAGGTAGCCGGCGGACTGCAGGCGGAACAGTTCCGCGTAGCGGGTGTTCCCGGCGGCCAGACTCTCGTGGTCGCCCTGCTCGACGACCCGGCCACCGGCGAGCACCACGATGTGGTCGGCGGTACGGACGGTGTTCAGCCGATGGGAGATGAGCAGCCTGGTGCCGGCGCCGTCGTGCCGGGCTCGCAGCCGTACGTGCACATCGTGCTCGGCCCGCGGGTCCAGTCCCGCGCTCGGCTCGTCGAGGATCAGCAGCTCCGGATCGGTACGCATGAAGCTGCGGGCCAGCGCCAGCCGCTGCCACTGGCCGCCGGACAGCACCACTCCGGTGGCCGGATCGTCCCGGTCGGCCTGGTCGAAGAAGGTACGGGTGAGCAGGGTGTCGTACCCCTTGGGCAGGGCGGCCACCACGTCGTCCACACCGGCGGCGCGGGCGGCGGCGACGATCGCCGCCGGGCGATCCAGGTCGGCCAGCCGGCCGATCCCGATGTTCTCCGCGGCCGACAGGTCATAGCTCATGTGCTCCTGGAACACCGCGCCGATCCGGCTGCGCAGCTCGTCGAGGTCGAGGTCGCGCAGGTCCGTGCCGTCCCATTGCACGGTGCCCCGGTCCGGATCGTAGAAACGGCACAGCAGCTTCACGATCGTGGTCTTCCCGGCCCCGTTCAGGCCGACCAGCGCGGTGGTCCGCCCGACCGGCAGGTCGAGGTCGACGCCGCGCAACACCCAGGGATGCTCCGGCGAGTATCGGAACCACACGTCCCGCAGCCGGATACCGTCGCTCAGTGCGCCGGGCCGTCGCGGTACGGCCGGCTCCGCGAGATCCGGCCTCGCCTCGACGACCTCGTCGAAGTGCTGCAGCAGCAACAGCGAGTGGTACGCCGCCGCGACGTGGTTGACCAGCGTCGAGCTACCACCCTGCACGCCCGCGGCAGCCATGGTGAACGCGGTGAGGTCACCCACGGTCAGCCGGCCGCCGGCCACCTCCCGGACCGTCCACACCAGTCCCGCCGCGAGCACCGCCGCGGCTGCCGAGGACAGCACGACCTGGGTCGCCATCTCGCGCCGGTCCAGCCGGGCGTGCGCGGCGTTGATGGTGCCCAGCTCGGTCATCATCCGGCGCTGGAAGAAACCGCCGAGGCCGAACAGCCGCACCTCCTGCGCCGCATCGAGACGCAGTTGAAGATTCTGATAGAACATGTCGCGCCGTTCGGCGTGCCCGAGCCGCATCGCGACGCGGGCCCGGCGCCGGGAGAGCCGCAGCTCGGCGACGACCGTGGGTCCGGCGGCGAGCAGGACCGCGGCCGCCATCCACGGGTTGACCGCCACGAGCGCGACCACGAAACCCGCGGTCAGCACCACCCCGTGGGCCACCCCGAGCAGGCTGTCGAACACCAGTCCCGGCCCGGTGCCGCCGGCCTGCTGGGCCAGTCGCAGCCGGTCGTGGAAGACCGGGTCCTCGAGGCGGGCCAGGCCGCGCAGGCGGTTGATCGCGGCGAACAGCGTCGTCCGGGACCAGGTCTTGACCGCCCGCCCCAGCTGAGTGTCGAAGTAGTGGCTCACCACGGGGACGACGCCACTCACGGCGCCGGCCGCGGCCACGGCGACGACCAGTGTGGTGGACGGGGCGTCGCCGGCGGTGACCAGGTCGTCCAGCAGCAGCTTGGTCAACCACGCGACGGCCACCGGCGCCAGCGCGGTCACGCCGGTGAGCAGCACCTTCAGGCAACTGGCGCCGGGAGCGGCCCGGAACGAGATCCGGACCGCGCGCCAGCCGCCGGGCAGCCGCCCGGCGCCCATCTACGCGACCTCCAATGCCGGCAGGTGGGCCACCTCGAAACTCGACCTGATGACCGCTCCGTCCCGGCCCACCAGGCCCACCGCCGGCAACCCGTCGACGTCGAACGCGCCGGAGACCGGGCCGCCGAGCGGCTCCACCACCACCCGGGCGACCGGCCGCAGCCGCTCGACGAAGGCGGCCGCCTCCGCCGGCGTGCCCACCACCACCGCCAGAGCGGCCCGGTGCCCTTCCGGCATGGCGTTCGCGTACGCGATGAACGGATCCACCTGTTCCTGGCACGGCGGGCAGGACGGGGAGAAGAACCCGAGCAGGGTGAGGTCGCCGAACACCGTACGGTCGATCCGCTCGTGATCGACGGTCAGAGTGCTGAATTCCCGCGGCGTCTCGCCGGCGGGCGGCAGCGACGGCCGGCTCGCAGAGCGTCCGTCGCCGGCCTCGGCGATCAGCTCGGCGTGGCGCCGGAGCCGGCGGATGACGCCGAGCGTCAGGACGAGGTTGAGGCCGGCGACAAGCCCGGCGACCGTGAGAAACGCGGCGGAGTAGGTCATGTGATCCCCCAGATGGTCAGCGGAAGAGTTCGGTGAGTGTGTCGAGATGGATGGCGAGGGCCGCACAGGCGAGCCCGGCGCCGGCGCCGGCGATCGTCGCCCCGGGACCGCCCGCCGGCGCGACCGCGCCCAGGGCAGCCAGCGCGACCAGCGCGGCGCCGCGCGCCACGTGCCACCAGCCGACCGGGGCACGGGACGCGCCGAAACAGTGGCAGGCGGCCCGGCGGCGGGAGGCCACGAAAACCAGCGTGCCGGTGAACACGCTCAGCACGGCCACGGCACCGACGAGCCCGACCCGGCCGGTGCGTGGCACGACGAGGGAAACGGCGATCGCACCCTCGGTGGCGATCACCAGCCGGGCGACCGGCGCGACGAGTGCGGCCGGCACGAGGCGCATCGCGCGCAGGGAGTCCCGGAACTGTGCGGGCCGGCGGAGCTTGGCCAGCGCGGCCACCGCGAAGACCAGGAACAGCGCGGTACGTGCGACGGCGTGGATGGACATGCGGTCAGCCCTCCGGACGGGCCGGCCCGGGCGGCCGGGTCACCCGGCCGCCCGGCCGGACATCAGCAGCTCAGGACCAGCTTGTGCTGGTAACACGGCTTGGTGATGTACCAGCGGCAACCGTCGCACCGCTGCACCTCGATCCACCGCCAGTGCCACGAGCCCGCGGTCTGCGAGCATCCACACTGGTACGACGTGTGTCCGGTCCCGCTGCACTCACAGCCCGGATCGGCCGTCGCGGTCACCCGCGGGACCACGGTGGACAACGCCCGGTCGCCCACCCTTTCCAACAGCTCCAGCATGTCGTCGAACCCTTCCGGTACCGGCGCCGTGGATCCCCGTCCCGAGTGAACCGGGGCTGCCGGTGTTCCGGCCGCCGGCGCCGACCCGAACGATGGCAAGGCGCGCCGGCGATCCGCTGCCGGCCGGCTTCCCGCACTGCGGGTCGATCGTCAGCCGGCCGGGCCTTCCACCCTCACCGGTTCGGGCGCTGCCGGGTCGGCAACGCGGACAGCTGCCGTTCGGTGTCGGCGATTCGCCGGTCCGTGCGCATGGTCGCGCCGGCGTCGTCGAGTCGCTGATAGGCGAAGCGGAGGTTCTGCAGGAAGACGAGGGCCCGTTCGAGGTGGACACTGCGCCGCGCGTCGATACCGGCCAGGATGTCCAGCGCCTGCTCGTACCCGATCGCCGCCTCGGCGTAGGACCGCGTGCCGACCAGGGCGTCGAGTGCTTGACCGGCTCGCGCCTCGGCGGCCAGCCACCGGGCATGACGGGCCGCCGCGGCGGTCAGCTCGGCGCCCGGCCGCAGCCGGAGGACCTCGGCGAACTCGGCGTCTGCCCGGCCCCAGCCACCTTCGGTACCAGCCAGGCTCAGGCACTGGGTGGCCAGGGCGAGACCCAGGTGTGCTTTCATGTCGAGCAGGGGGTTCGGCGGCGACTGCCCGGTCCGCCCCATGACCAGGGAGCGACGGTAGCGATCGATCGCGTCGCGGAGCCGGCGGGCGTCGGATCCGGCCGGCGTGCAGCGGACGGGCACCCGGACAGCCTCGGCGAGGCCGATCTCCGCGCGCCGGTACCCGTTGTCCTCGGCCAGCGCCCGCCGGAAGTATTCCGCCGCCCGGCCGGGATCCTGCGCGCCCACCGCATTGCCGATCATCAGATTCAGCACGGCCCGGCGGATCCGCTGGTCGCCGACGGTCTCCGCGACGGTGTCGAACTCCTGGCCGGCTCGGCGGAACTGCTTCTCGGCGGCGGGAAAATCCGCCATCGCGTACGCGCCGAGGCCGCGGACGAAGAGCACGACGGCGCTGAGGTAGTGCCGGGCGGCGGCGGTGAGGCCCTCGTTGAGGCTCAGGTTCCGCTCGACGACGTCAGCCGACTCGGTCAAGCTGATGTCGTGCCGCCCGGCGAACTCGGGCGTCTCGCCGAGGGTCCGGTCCGCGATGAAGATCTCGACGGTGATGGTCAGCTGCCCCGCGGCGAGTCGAAAGGCCGGTCGCAGGACGACATCGGCCCCGTGCTCGACGGAGATGGTGGTCAGCGTGGTGTCCGCGTCGGAGTCACCGGCCGGCGGCTGGCGCAGGCGCCGGATCTCGACCGAGGGCTCCGCGCCGGCCCAGGCGTGCAGTTCGCGGTCGATCGACCTCTGGAGCCGCTCGGCCAGTGGGGTGGACGGCTCGGCACCGGACCATGCCGGCGGAGCCAGCACGATGTTGTACAGGCCGGTCATGATGCCCGGCCCGGCCGGTGCGCTGGCCCGTAGTGCGGTCGCGGTCATCAGGAGGATCACGGCCGCGACGATCAGGCGCGCCCGGCTCCGCACCGGCCGGGCCGGCGGCACGACCGCGACGACCGGCGCCGGCTCGTCGCGGCAGGCCTCCTCGGCGCGGTTGGCGCGCTCCCACTCGACGCGCCATCGCGGCAGCTCGCCGGCGACGTCACGGTCGCGCCCGGCGTGGCGCAGACAGCCGATGACGTACGCCCGGGTGGTCTCCCAGGTCGGCAGGCGGCGCCCGCTCGCCGCTTCGGACAGCGTGCCGGACGCACAATGCGACAGCCCGCTCAGCACCCGGTACGGCGGTGTGTGGCATTCGGTCCGCAGATCGCGAAGACGCTGGGCGAGGATCCGGCGGTGTTCCGGTACGCCGGCGTCGAGCAACGCCTCCTTGCGCCCTCGCCGTACCGGCCGGCCCACGCCGGACATGGTCACCCCTCCGTCGCGACGGTGCAGAAGACGGTCCTGGAAAGCGCGGCAGCCGGAACTGTGGACGGCCGAAGTGTCGCGGGTGCCATCCCCCCATGGTGGACACCATCGCGGCGAAGCCGTCGGAACAGTCGGATTCCGGTCATCGGGCCGGGAGCCAAGTCCGGCTGACGAGGTCTCCGAGGGCATCGTTCGCCGCGGAATGGCACGGCCGGTGCACCTGGATCGGTGCGTCCATCAGGACGGTCGGCAGGCCGTCATCGACCTCCGGGAGAATCCCGGGTCAGCGTGATCAGCCTGTCGAGCACCCGACCGCCGTCAGTGCGCAGCCCGTTGTGCAGGTACTCGTCGGTCAGCCACCGATGCATGCCGGGCAGGAGGTCGGCCGTCTCTTCGGAAAACCGCCGGAGCACGTACGGGTCGTCCGCGTAGATCACGGCAGCGCACGGCACGTCGACCTGAGCCAGCACCCCGGCGTCGTAGAGACGTGGCCACTCGTGCTCCGCGATGGCCGCGGCGACATCGCGGTACGGCCGCAGGCCCGGCGTGTCCTCGAAATGCCACGAGTAGAGGTGTTCGCCGGTGAGCAGCAGGGATTCGCCCGCGAAGTCGTCGGGTTGCACCCGTTCGGCCGACCACCGCGTAGCCCCGCCGTCGGCATAACTCGACTCGTGCAGGACCGCGTACAGCGGGTTGCGGGAGTCGAACGGCAGCATCGCGGCGACATCGTGCCGGAACGCGGAAGAAGCGAAATCCAGCTCGAGCACGTGATGGACTTCGTCCGCGCCGCCGTCCATGCCCAGGTGGTGGCCGATCGTGCGGATCAGGCGTCGGGAGATCGGGGCACCGTCGGGAGCCCGTACCTCGCCCGCGTCGCAGCGGTCGAGCAGCTCGTGAAGCCGGGCGGCATCTCGCGGGAATCTCCGGTGATAGCGACGGTTCAACATGCGCATCGTGTCGAAGGTGGCCGAGTAGACCTCGTCGGCCGGACGCCCGACCGGGGGCAGGCCGCCGGTGAAGAACACCTCACGGAGGCTGTCCGGTGCCTGGCACAGATAGTGCAGCGAGCAATATCCGCCGAAGGACTGGCCCAGCAGACTCCACTGCCGGGCGCCCAGATGCTCCCGCAGGCATTCAGCGTCCCGCACGATCGCGTCCGCACGGAAATGGGTCAGCCGTTCGGCGTCTGCTGCCGCGTCCGGCCCGGCGGCGCCGTAGGGCGTGGAACGTCCGGTGCCCCGCTGGTCGAGCATGATGACCCGGAAACTGCGCAGTGCCCGCTCGAGCCAGGACGGCGACATCGGCCGGGACGTCGGCCGCGGCGCTTCGTGGCCCGGTCCGCCCTGCAGGTAGACGAGATACGGCAGATCACGCCCGTCCGCGGCCACGATCTCCCGCGCGTACACGTCGATGGTCCGCCCGTCCGGGTGATCGTGGTCGAGCGGGACGGTGATCACATGGTCGGTCAGCAGCACGTCGAGATCGTACGACATCGCTTGATACATCTTCCGCTGAATACAGCGATGACTGTATGGTCGGCGGCATGGAGACGGTGACGCACGGCGAAGTCCTCGCCCGCTTCGGCCACGCTCTGTCGGATCCGACCCGGGCCCGGCTCCTGCTCGCCCTGCGCGACGGCCCCGGCTATCCGGCCGAGCTGGCCGTCCTGCTCGGGGCCACCCGGCAGAACCTGTCCAACCATCTCGCCTGCCTGCGCGGCTGCGGCCTGGTCGTCGCCGCTTCCGAGGGCCGGCGTACCCGCTACGAACTGGCTGACACCCGCATCCGGCACGCCCTGGACGACCTGCTCGGCCTGGTCCTGGCCGTCGACCCGGCCGCCTGCCCCGACGCCGCCGACCAGGACTGCTGCTGATGAGCCTCCCCCTCCTGCCGCTCACCCCGGCCGGTCCGGACCCGCTCCGTCGCGGCGTGCTGGCCCGCCGGATCCGGTGGCTGGTCGCCGCCACCATCGCCTACAACGTGATCGAGGCCGTCATCGCGATCAGCGCCGGGCGGGCCGCGGATTCCACCGCGTTGATCGGCTTCGGCCTCGACTCGGTCATCGAGGTCTCCTCGGCCGCCGCGGTCGCCTGGCAGTTCGCCGGCCGCGACCCCGAAGCCCGGGAGCAGACCGCACTGCGGATCATCGCGTTCTCGTTCTTCGCCCTCGCCGCCTACGTCACGGTCGAATCAGCGCGGTCCCTGCTGGGCGGCGCCGAGGCCGAGCACTCCACCGTCGGCATCGCCCTGGCCGCGGTCTCCCTGGCGGTCATGCCCGGCCTGTCCTACGCCCAGCGCCGCGCCGGACGAGAGCTCGGCTCCCGCACCGCGGTCGCCGACTCCCAACAGACCCTGCTCTGCACCTACCTGTCCGCGGTCCTGCTCGCCGGACTCCTGCTCAACAGCCTGTTCGGCTGGAGCTGGGCCGATCCCGCCGCCGCGCTGATCATCGCCGCCGTCGCCGTCAAGGAAGGCCGCGAAGCCTGGCGCGGTGACGCCTGCTGCGCACCCGGCCCGCCGGCCGCCACCGGCAAGGACGGGGACTGCGACGACTGCTGCACCGACGAGCGGTGACCACTGGTCTGTCAAGGTCTTGTTGGCCTCGTCGTGGCGTGCTGCGGCCGCCGGCCGCAGCACGTCGAGGCGGGCGAGTTGCCCGGAGATGAGTGCGGCGGCGCCCGCGGCGGTGGTCTCCTCGGCCGGGCCACCCGGCGGGTGCCGGGGATGGGACGGACCTGCGGCGCCGACGGCTTGCGGCGCGCCCGCGAGCCAGGTCCGGCCGCGCGGGCCCCGGCGGCCAGGTGCAGCTGCAGGGAACGCGATCCCGGCCGCGAGCGGGCTGAAGCATCGTTCCCCGAACCGGTCCGTCACTGGGGATACCGCCGTCGACGACGGTATGCACTCTCCCTCCGGCCGTTTCGTCGGCGGCAGACAGGTAATGCCAGAACCTGCCAGACCGCTCAGGTTGGCTCTACCGTTGCTCGACGACCACGAGAGGGGTTGACCATGGCCATCAGCGACACGGCGCGCAAGAACCACGACGAGTTGTTTCCCGGCCGAGTGTCGACGCGCGCGGTCACCGATCCGGAGCTGATCGAGTATTCCGACACCTTCGCCTTCGACGCGCTGACCCCCGGCGCAAGGGCCAGGTCCAGGCCAACCTCAACGTCGGCAACGGCCGCGTCGGCTGTCCCCGCACCCTGAACGCGCCGCGCGCCCTCGACGAGATCACCCGGTAAGGAGTTGTCATGAAGACCCGCACCCTGGGCAGCGACCTGCACGTCTCGGCCATCGGCTTCGGCGCGATGGGGATGAGCCAGAGCTACGGCCCCGGCCCCGACCGTGACGCCAACATCGCCCTGCTGCGCGCCGCGGTCGAGCGCGGCGTCACGTTCTTCGACACCGCCGAGGTCTACGGCCCGTTCGTCAACGAAGAGCTCGTCGGTGAGGCCCTGCAGCCGGTCCGTGACCAGGTCGTCATCGCCACCAAGTTCGGGTTCGCATTCGACGCCGACGGCCAGCAGACCGGCCTGTCCAGCCGCCCCGAGCACATCAAGCAGGTCGCCGACGCCTCCCTCAGGCGGCTGCGCACCGACCACATCGACCTGTTCTACCAGCATCGCGTCAACCCCGACGTGCCCATCGAGGACGTCGCCGGCGCCGTCAAGGAACTCATCGCGGCCGGCAAGGTGAGGCATTTCGGCATGTCCGAGGCGGCCGCCGCGACGGTGCGCCGCGCGCACGCCGTGCAGCCGGTCACCGCCCTGCAGAACGAGTACTCGCTGTGGTGGAAGCGTCCCGAAGCCGAGATCATCCCACTCTGCACCGAGCTCGGCATCGGCCTGGTCCCGTACAGCCCACTCGGCAAGGGCTTCCTCACCGGCGCCATCAGCACCGACACCGCCTTCACGCCCGGCGACATCCGCACCACCATCCCCCGCTTCGACGCCGAGGCCCGCAAAGCCAACCAGGCCCTGGTCGAGCTGCTCGGCACCATCGCCGCCCGCAAGAACGCCACCCTCGCGCAGATCGCCCTGGCCTGGCTGCTCGCCCAGCAGCCGTGGATCGTCCCGATCCCCGGCACCCGCCGCCTCGACCGCCTGGAAGAGAACCTCGGCGCCGCCGACGTCGCACTCACCAGCGACGACCTCGCCGAGATCGACGCCGCCACCGCGCAGGTCGACATCCAGGGCGGGCGGTACTCGGAACAGGCCGAGAGCATGACGAACCGATGACCATGGACCACCGCGCCGAAACCCAGGAGCACTGATGAGCGCACTCACCGACACTGTCGCCCTCAGCAACGGCGACCGGATCCCGCAGGTCGGCTTCGGCACCTGGCTGCTCAAGGAGGGTGACGAGTGCTACCACGCCGTCGCCGATGCCCTCCGGCTCGGCTACCGCCACATCGACACCGCGCGGGCCTACCTCAACGAGGCCTCGGTCGGGCGGGCGGTGCGCGACTCCGGCATCCCCCGCGAGCAGATCTTCGTCACCTCGAAGCTGCCGGCCGAGGCCAAGGACTACGACACCGCGGTCGCCGAGTTCGAGACCACCATGAGCGAGATCGGCCTCGACCACCTCGACCTCTACCTGATCCACGCGCCCTGGCCGTGGGATCAGCTGGGCAAGGACTGCCGGGAGGAGAACCGGCAGATCTGGAAGGCCATGGAGAAGTTCCTCGCCGACGGCCGCGTCAAGGCCATCGGCGTCTCCAACTTCGACTCCGGCGACCTCGAAAGCCTGCTGCCGGCCTGCGAGACCAAGCCCATGGTCAACCAGATCCACTGGTTCATCGGCCTCGACCCCTCCGCCACGGTCAGCACCTGCACCGAGCACGACATCGTCGTCGAGGCCTACTCCCCCTTCGCCCACGGCCTGATCGTCAACCACCCGGAGATCGCCGGCATCGCCGCCCGCTACGACGTCAGCGCACCGCAGCTGTGCATCCGCTACCTGCTGCAGAAGGGCGCGGTCGTGTTGCCCAAGGCCACCAGTACCGCGCACATCGAGCAGAACGCCCAGCTCGACTTCGAGATCTCCCCGGCCGACATGAGCATCCTCGACGCCATGCGCGACACCGACAAGCACGAGGACGCGATGGAGTTCCGCTGGTCGTAGGGCGCGGTGGGCCGGGTGCGGGCGTACATCGAGGAACGGATGCCCGACATCCTCGAGGGCCGGCTGCAGCCCATCAGCCGCCGGCCAGGGACCGGCGACGGCATCCCGGTCCACCAACGGACGCACCGCCGCCTGGTTCCGTGGCGCGACCGCGACCGGCACGGGGCAGATCATCTCGGGCGGCAAAGCCACCGACGTGATCTTCACCGAAGCCGCCGAAGCCGACCTGCCCACCGTCGACACGGCCTACCGACGCAAGTACAGCCAGTACGCCGGCATCGTCGACCACCTCGTCCAGGACGGTCCCCGATCCGCGACTCTGCAGCTTCGGCCCGCCTGACTCGCTCCGGCGCCATGGGCCAGAAAAGAAATGGCGAACCGGGGTGATGTCCACCATTGTCGGGCAGGTTCCGCGCAGGCGCCTGTCAGCTGCGGGACACCCGGATAAATGATCGCCGGAAACGGTCGTAGGGTGACGATGTCCGGGTGCCGTCAGTGGCCTGCAAACGGCCCTTACCGCACCGGAGATCACCTTTCTCGGCCAGCCTGAGCTGGCGCAGCTGATTCGATTCGCCGAGCAGCCGTAGGAGGGCCGACTCATGCCGCAGACATTCCATTCCGTCCCCGGCTGGTTCTCGTGGGAAAACCAGGGTGCGGGCATCGCCGTCGCCGCGGATCCGAACGGCGCTCGTGACCTGGTGGTCTTCATGGTCGACAACGGACCGCAGGCCAACCGCGGCCTGTACCGCATCGGCCGTACGCTGGACGCGGACGGCGTGGTGACCGGCGGCTGGTCCCCGTGGACCGACGTCCCCGACTGGTTCTCCTGGCAGAACCAGGGCGCCGATGTGGCCGTCACCGACCTCGGCGGCGGTCGCGACCTGGTCGTCCTCATGGTCGACGACGGGCCGCAGGCCAACCGTGGCGTCTACCGGATCGGCCGCGGGCTCGACCGCGACGGTCAGGCCACCGGCGGCTGGACCCCGTGGATCGACGTTCCCGACTGGTTCTCCTGGAGCAATCAGGGGGCCGGGGTCGCCGTGACGCCGCCGGACGCGGCCGGCCGGCGCAACCTGGTCGTCTTCATGGTCGACGACGGGCCGCAGGCCAACCGCGGCGTCTACCGGGTCGGCCGCGGGCTCGACCGCGACGGCCGGATCACCGGCGGCTGGAGCCCATGGATCGACGTCCCCGGGTGGTTCTCCTGGCAGAACCAGGGCGCCGGCGTCACGGTCGCCGACGTCACCGGCAGCGGCGCCCCGGATCTGGTCATCTTCCAGGTCGACGACGCCCCGGCGCTGCCCGGGGTCAGCGGCCAGAACCAGGCGTTGTTCCGGATCGGCCGCGGCTTCGACGACAACGGCGGAGTGAGCGAGTGGGGCCCGGACTGGCTCGGCGTTCCGAACTGGTTCTCCTGGGAGAACCAGGGCGGTGGCATCACGGTCGCCACGCTCGACGGGGTTCGCAAGCTGTTCGCTCTCAATGTCGATGCCCCGCCCGGACAGAATGCCGGCCAGTACATGGTGCTGGACCTCGACGAGGACCCGGCCGAGTACGGGCGCTGGGAGGTCAAGACCTTCCTCTCCGGCGTCCTCGCCGTGCACACCGCGCTGCTGCCCGGCGGTGACGTGCTGTTCTTCGCCGGCTCCGGGAGCAGCAAGGTCCGTTTCGACTCGCCCGACTTCGGCGACGAGGCGAAGGGTGTGCCGGTCTCGGCCCGCTGGACGCCGCCGGACGACACCTTCGTCCAGCCGCCCACCCTGCGAACCGCCGACGGGCGACCGTTCGACCTGTTCTGCGGGGGTGATTCGTTCCTGCCAAACGGGCGAATGCTGGCCGCGGGTGGCACCGCGAACTACGGGCCGTTCACCGGCCGCAAGGACGTCGCCGTCTTCGATCCCGCCGCCGGGACCTGGTCGTTCGCGGCGCCGATGAAACACGGGCGCTGGTATCCGACCCTCATCACGCTGGGCGACGGCCGGGTCCTCGCCGCCACCGGCCTCGACGAGCACGGCGGCGGCGGATCCCGGGCCGTCATGGAGATCTACGATCCGGACGTCGACACGTGGACCGAGATCGCGTTCCCGCCCGGCTTTCTCGGCCTGCCCCTCTACGCCCACCTGTTCCTGCTGGCGGACGGGCAGATCTTCTTCTCCGGTGGCCGGATGGACGACGGCCTGCCCGTCGAGCCGTTCGTCTTCGACCCCGGCCATCCTCAGGACCCGATGCGGCCGGTGCCCGATCTGCTGGACCCGGAGCTGCGCAACCAGGCCGCCAGCGTTCTGCTGCCCCCGGCCCAGGACCAGCGGGTGCTGATCTGCGGCGGCGGGCCGGAGGGCAAGGCCGACAAGACCCACGCCACCGACCGGGTCAGCATCGTGGACCTGAAGGCGGACGATCCCCAGTACGCCGAGGCGACCCCGATGGGTCTCGGCCGGATCCACCTGAACGCCGTCGTGCTGCCCGACCACACGGTGTTCGTCAGCGGCGGCTCGCTCAAGCAGGAGGACGAGCCGCTGGCCCGCCTGCAGTCGGAGATCTACGACCCGGCCACCGATTCCTGGCGGGTGGCGGCGACCGCCACGGTCCCGCGGCTCTACCACTCGACGGCGGTGCTGATGGCGGACGGCCGGGTCGTCGCCGCCGGCGGCAACCCGGAGGGTGGCAGTCAGGTGAGGTTCCTGCCGCCGGATCCGGAGGAGGAGATGCGGGTGGAGGTGTTCAGCCCGCCGTACCTCTTCCGGGGTCCCCGCCCGACGATCAACGCCGCGCCGGACGCCTGCCGCTACAGCGACCAGATCCGCATCGGCACCCCGGACGCCGACCGGATCAAGTGGGTCAGCCTGGTCTCCTGCGGGATCACCACCCACTCCTTCGACAGCGGCCAGCGCCTCGTCGACCTCGACATCGGGGCGCGGGACGCGACCGGCCTGCTCGCTTCCGTCGTCGGCAACCCGAACCTCGCGCCGCCCGGCTGGTACATGCTCTTCCTGACCGACCAGACCGGCGTGCCGTCCATCGCCCACTGGATCCAGCTCGGAACCTGACCGGGCTCACCGCATGCCCCGACCATGCCATCGACGGGGTACCGGTCCGGTGATATCGGGTGTTGGATGAGGGAATGAGATCGTCATGACCATCATCGAGCTGGGTGATCCCGGCGCCGCCGCGACAGCACCGGGACCGGCACGACCCCGTCTTGAACGCCGCGTCGTCGTGCGCTGGGCGGCGGCTGCCGTGGCGGTGCTCTGCGCGGTGACGCTCACCGGCTCGGCCGTCTCCGGGTCTGCCGTGATCCGGCCCCGGTGGAGTGTCGCTTTCAGTCCGACCAGCCTCGCCGACGCGGCCCGCGACACGGTGTTCGTCCAGTCCATCAATGTGGGTTCCCAGGTCACGGCGTACGAGCTGGGCAGCGGGGCGGTCCGCTGGTCGAAGGGGCTGCCGATGCCGCGCGGCCGGATGACGGCCCGGGTGCCCGGTGCGGTGCTGGTCCCGATCCTGCTGCAGGGGACGGTCGCGCTCGATCCGCGTACGGGGGCGGAGATGTGGCGGCTGCCCGGCGACATCGTGTCCGCGACGCCCGAGACCGCGTTGCTCCGGCAGCCGGACCGGACGCTGATCCTGGTCCGGATGACCGACGGCAGCCGGATCTGGTCGCGGCCGATCGACGGTGACGAGTCCTGGGCGGTCGTCGGTCCCGAACGGCGGCGGATCGTGGCCGCCACCCCGGACGGCCGGATTCAGGTGCTGCGCCTGAGTGACGGTGCTCTGCTGTCCCAGGGCCGCGTGGAGAACGGCAACGGCGTACCCGTCCGCAACGGCCTCGTGGCCGAGTCCGGCTTCCTGTTCGTCAACCGGATGGAGACCGACCGGGCGGTGGTGACCGCGTACGACCTGGACACGTTCCGGGAGCGCTGGCGGTACGCGCAGTCGGCGACCGACGAGATCGTGACCGGGCCGGCGGCCCGCGCGTGCGGCGTCGTGCTGTGCTTCGCCGACGGCACCGCGACCGTCGGGCTTGATCCGGACACCGGCGCCGGCCGCTGGCGGGCGGCGGGCTTCGTCGACGCCGTACCGGTCACCGGGCAGAACCGGGTGCTGGCCCGCAGCGCCGACCACGGCGGGTATGCACTGATCGACACCGCCACGGGCGCCGTGGTGCTGTCCCTCGGCGCCGGCACCGCCGTGCGGGACGCCGTGGGCTCCGTCCCGGAGTACTACCTGCGCCCGGTCAACCCGGACGGACGCCGGGCCGCGGCCGACCGGATCGACCTGGCGACCGGCGGGCTGCAGCTGCGCGGCATCGTCGAGGCCGTCGGCCCGCAGGGCTGTACGGCCGTCGCGGACACCCTGATCTGCGGCACGAAGGACGGCCGGCTGACCGTCACCGACGTCGGCTGAGCCTCGCCCAACCGGCGGTCCGGAAAAGGTGTTCGATCGAACCTTCCGGGCGGCTGACACATGGGTTGGCGGGGCATACTCCTCCACCATGGGTTTCGAAGAGGAGTGGCGCGACGCGATCGCCGGCACCGATCGGGTTCCCGACATCGGTGTCGCGGTGGCCGGACCCGGCGGTGACGTCTGGACGGCCGGCCGTGACCTGGTGTTCCCGGCGTGCTCCATCAGCAAGCACGTCGCGGCGTTCGGCACGCTTCGGCTGGTCGCCCAGGAGACGATTGATCTCGACACCGACGTCAACGCCTACCTGTCCTCCTGGCGTCTGCCGGGAGCCGGCACCGTGACCGTGCGTCAGGTGCTGGCCCACACGGCAGGGCTGACCAAGAACTGGTTCCCCGGCTATGCCGCGGGTGAGCCGGTACCGTCGCTGCTGCAGATTCTCCGGGGTGAGCCGCCGGCCAACACGCCCGCGGTCCGGCGCGAGCTGCCGCCCGGCTCCGAGTTCCGCTATTCGGGCAGCCACTACGCCGTTCTGCAGCAGCTCCTGACCGACGTGACCGGCACCCCGTTCGAGGAGCTGATGGTGGCGCTCGTGCTCGGACCGGTGGGCATGGCCGACAGCAGCTACGACCAGCGCTTCCCGTACGGGAACCAGCAACGCGCCGCCCGCGGGCACCGCGACGGCATCCCCGTCCCCGGCGGTTGGCACACCCAGCCGGAGCTGGCCGGAGCCGGACTGTGGAGCACCCCCGCCGACCTGGTCCGGCTGGAACTGGAGATCCACCGTGCCACCGAAGGCAGATCCGCGCTGCTGCCGCCGGGGCTGGCCACCCAGATGCTGACGCCGCAGGTGCCGGGCGGATTCGGTCTGGGCACCGAGTTCGGCGACGGGCGCTTCGGGCACACCGGGCAGAACACCGGCTACAGCTGCTTCTCGTTCGCCTGGCCGGCGTCGGGCACAGCGGTCGCCGTGATGACGAACGCCGAAGACTGCCGCGCGTCGCTGTCGGCCCTCATCGAGCTGGGTCGCCGCCATTTCGGCTGATCACTTGCCGCTGCGCGGAGCGTCGCCGCGCAGGCGGCCCAGCTCGGTGGCGATCAGTACGGCCACCGACGGCCCGAAGATCTTACGAACCCATTGCGGCTTCATCCTTCGCCGGGCAAGCCGCGTACCTCCCCTCGGGAAGACGTGCCGACGGCCTTCGGGCGGCACGCTGATGTCGGGAGGTTCGTATGCAGGACAGCGGTTCGACCAGGTGGCGCCGGCTGTGCGCCACCGTGGTCTGCTCCCTCGGGCTGGTGCTGCTCAGTCCCGTGGCGGCGCACGCCGAACCCGGCGTACCGGTGCCTCCCAATGAGCTGATCCCCGACGAGGGCGAGGGCGCCCTCTCGGCCGCCGACAAGGATCTTGTCGTCAAGGTGCGTCTCGCCGGGCTGTGGGAGATCCCGGCCGGGGAGATGGCCCAGCAGAAGTCGCCGGATCCGCGGATCCGGAAGATCGGCCGCGAGATCGCGGCCCAGCACGAGGTGCTCGACGCGTTCGACCGGGCGGCCGCGAAGAAGCTGAGGATCAGCGTGCCGAGGAAGCCGAACAGCGACCAGCAGGGATGGCTGGCCGAGATGCGCGACGCCGAAGGCGCCGAGTTCGACGAGATCTACATCGACCGGCTCCGCGCGGCGCACGGAAAGATCTTCCCGGCGATCGGTACGGTGCGGGCGACAACGCGCAACGACACCGTCCGCAGGCTGGCGCAGCAGGCGAACCAGTTCGTGGTGACCCACATGACGCTGCTGGAGAGCAGCGGCATCGTCGACTTCGCCGCCCTGCCGACTGCTCCGAACCCCGCAGCAGCAGCGGGAGCCACCGCGCCGGCGACCGCGGTCAGGCCCCGGCCGGCCGCCGGGCAGAGCCCGATGTCGACGAACCTGCCCGTCGCGTTGCTCGCGCTGGCCGCGGGCCTGGGCGTGGGTGTCTTCGCGACGCTGCGGTTCGCGGGTGACCGCCGGCGACAGCACCACGGCCGCCGGTGAGACGCCGCGGCGGCCCGGCGCTGACGCTCGTGCTCGTGATGCTGGGGCCGGTGCTGTTGGCCCTGGCCGGCCTCGTCCATCCGAGCGGGCTGTCGGCCGCGACGGCCCATCGCTGGGTGTGGCTGCACATCGCCCTGTTGCCGATCTTCCCGCTGCTGGCAGGGGGATTCGTGGTGCTGTTGCGGGAACAGCCCCGCGCCGGCGTGCCCCGGGTGGCCCGGATCGTCGCCTGGATCTGTGCGGCGGTCTACGCCATCGGATACACCGGGCTGGACGCGGTGGCCGGGATCGGCGCAGGCACAGTGGCCGGGCAGCCCGGAGACCCGGCCGAGCTACGACGACTGGTGCTGGCGCTGTACGAGACAGGAGACCGGCTCGGAGCTGTCGGCGTGTACGCCTTCCTCGCCGCCACGCTGGCCGCGTCGGTCGCGCTGGGCAGCAGGCACGGCTTCCGGGTGCTTCCCGGCACCGTGGTGCTGCTGGTAGCCGGGTGGTCGTTCATCGACAGCCACATCTTCTCGCCGCGCGGAGTGCAGACGATGCTCGCCATGGCCGCGGGTTTCGCCCTCTGGACCTGGGCCGGCGCCCGGCCTCCCGCAACGGGGAAGCCGGACGCGGCCGGCCACTGACGGCATGTCGGTGTGCAGGTCTCGGTCAGCGGCAGGTCTTGCCCCGACCGTGCCCGAGGTGCGGCCAGCCGGCTGTCGGCGGCACGGGATTCGCACGTCGGGTGACGGGAGGTTCGGCGAGGTACGCGGGCGGACTGGGGGGCGGGGGCCGGGTCCGCACGCGTACCTCGCCTGCTGGCGGCGGCTACCAGACGACCAGGCCCTCCATGCCGGACCCGTCGGCGAAGACGGGGAGACCCTCGTTCTCGGTTTCCACGAGCGTGAGCTCACCGTCCGGGCCGACCCGGAAACCCTCGATGGTGCCCGCGAGGGTGTTCTGCACGTACAGCAACGTGCCGTCGGTCGTGGCGGCCAGGTCGATGGGGCCGGCACCCGGCGCCTTGCCCGGTTCGGCGTCCGGGTCCTGCTCGGCCGCCGCGGCCGCGGCGGCCACCTCAGCGACCGCCTCCGGGCCCCCGGCGTCGGCGATCACGCCGTCCTTGCCGCCGATGCTCACCCTTCCCCTGCCGTCGACCGTGTAGAGGCTGACGGTCGAGCTGCCCGGGTTGGTGCCGTAGAAGAACTTGCCGGCCCGGGCGATCCAGCACAGCACCTGCTGGCCCGACTCGACCGACGGCGTGATGACGTCGAGGGTGCCGTTCCTGCGCAGCGTGTAGGAAGTGACCCCGGACTTGGCGGCCTCGGTGACCAGCAGATGGCCGGCCTGGTCGAACACGAACGAGAACGGCACGTCCCCGGTCGACGCGGTGGTCACCGGCTCGGCGGAGAGCATGCCGTCGTGGGCAGCCGCGAAAACCTCGACCGTGTTCTTGCTCTTCGTGGTGACCAGCAGGTGCCGGCCGTCGGGGCTGAAGCCGACCTGCGGCGGGGAATCGGTGAACAGCGGCACGGCGTCGTTGGTGATGCCCAGTTTCCGGGTCGAGCCGGCCAGCGGGCGCAGCCCGTCATGGCTCAGCCGGAAGCCGGTCACATTCGTGGAGCCGCCGGCATTGAGGACGTAGACGGTCCGGCCGGACACGGCGATGCTCGCCGGGAAGTCACCGCCGGACTTCACGGTACGCCGGTGGGTGAGCTTGCCGTCTCGCACCCGGAAGGTGGTGACCGAGTTGCTGCCCGCGTTCACCGCGATCATCATGCTGTGCCTGCGGTCGAAGACGAGGGATTCCTGCGACGCGAGGGGATCGAACGGGTTGTCCTTCTGGGCACCACCGCGGCCCCCGGTCGGATACTCACCGGCTGCCGTCAGCTTGCCGTCCGCCGCGCGCCGGAAGGCCAGGATCGAGTTGCGCTGCGGGTCGTTCGACTGGACGAAGACCATGCCGCCGCGCTTCGCCGCCGCACCGTCCGTGGTCGCCTCGGCACGCCTGTCGGCCGGGTTCTCATGCGCCGACGCGATTCCTGTCGACACGCCACCAGCCAGCAACAGCAGGCCCGCGGCCACGGCGATACCAGTTCTCCTACGCATGTCTGTCCTACCTCCGACGAACGAGCGGTGCATTGCTGTCCCCGGATACGGCACTCCCGAAGTGTCAGTTGAACTTCGGAGCCGGCCGTAAGAAGTGCGTAAGGGTCCTCACGTGCACGGCGCCGGCGGGGCGGCTGAAGTGATCTTCAGGTTGCTTCAGGGCCGGTTCAGGTGGCGGTGTCGATCATCGCCGCGTGTTCAGACGAGTCGTTCTGCTGGCGGTCGCGCTCTTCTCCGCGTACGCCATGGTGGCGGTCACGAAGCACCTCAGGGTGCGCACCAATGCCTTTGACCTGGGCATTTTTGAACAGGGGGTGCGCGGCTACGCCGGTCTGGGCGCTCCGCTGGCACCGCTGAAGGGGCCCGGCGTCCACCTGCTCGGCGACCACTTCCATCCGATCCTGATCCTGCTCGCCCCGATCTACCGGTTGTTCCCGAGCCCGATCACCCTGCTGATCGTGCAGGCCGCGCTGCTGGCACTGTCCGCGGTGCCGGTGACCCGGCTGGCCGTCGCGCGGTTCGGGACCCGGGGTGGCCTGGCGATCGGCGCCGCCTACGGGCTGTCCTGGGGCATCCAGCAGGCGGCCGGCTTCGACTTCCACGAGATCTGCTTCGCCGTCCCGCTCCTGGCGTTCAGCCTCGAATGCCTGGTGCGGCGGCGGTGGGGCGCCGCCGTGGCCTGGGCGACGCCGCTGCTGCTGGTCAAGGAGGACCTGCCGCTGACCGTCGCGGCGATCGGCGCCTACCTGGCCCTGCGCGGCCGGTGGCGCCTCGGCCTGGCGACCGCCGGCGGTGCGGTCGCCGCCGGCCTGCTCATCGTCCGGGTCGTCATCCCGGCGTTCAACCAGGCCGACGCGTACACCTACACCTCCGGCAGCGCCCTGCTGACCGGGGTCCCGGTCAAACTGCTGACGGTGGTCCTGCTGCTGCTTCCGACCGGCTTCCTCGCCGTACGCTCATCGCTGCTGTTACTGACCCTGCCCACGCTGGCCTGGCGGTTCTGGGCGGACAACCCGCACTACTGGGGGACGAGGTACCACTACAGCGCGGTGCTGATGCCGATCGTCTTCGTGGCGATGCTGGACGCCCCGCCGGCCCTGCTCGACCGGTGCCGCCGGTGGTTGCCGGCCGCCTGCCTGGCCGTCGCGGTGTCCGCGTCGGCGGTGCTGCCGCTCAACGCCCTGGCCGACCCGGCCACCTGGCGGCGTGACCCGGCGGCCGCGGCGATCCGGTCGGCGCTCACGCGGATCCCCGACGATGCGGTCGTGGCGGCCGACCAGCGGCTGGCGCCGCAGCTCACCGCCCGTTGCGAGGTCTACCTGTTCCCCTTCTACCCGAACGCCGTGGTCCAGCCCGAGTGGCTGGCCGTCCTCGACTCCCCGGAGGCGGTGCCGGGCTATCGGAGGGTGACTTCGGACGGTGGGGTCGTGCTCTTCGCCCGCGTCACTCCCCCGGCAGCTGAACCGGATTTCCGCTTGGCGCGGCCGTGAGCTGGCAGGATGGTCCGGTGCGGCTGCTGATAGTGGAAGACGAGAGGGAACTGGCCGAGTCTTTGCGTCGCGGCCTGATCGCGGAGGGTTACACCGTTGATGTGGCTCACGACGGGAACATCGGGCTGGAACTCGCCACGAGCGAGGGCTATCAAGCAGTCATTCTGGATCTGATGCTGCCGCGGCTGAACGGTTATCAGGTGTGCTCTCGGCTCCGGGAGCTGGGAGTGAGCACGCCGGTGCTGGTCCTGACGGCCAAGGACGGCGAGTACGACGAGGCGGAGGCCCTGGACACCGGGGCGGACGACTATCTGACGAAGCCCTTCTCGTACGTCGTCCTGCTGGCCCGGGTGCGGGCCCTGCTGCGGCGGGGTGGTGAGCCCCGGCCGGCGCTGCTGAAAGTCGGTGATCTGATCGTCGACCAGGCTCGGCGGGTCTGTTCGCGCGGGTCGATACCGATCACGCTGACCGCCAAGCAGTTCTCGGTCCTGGCCTGCCTGGCCCGCCGGGCGAACACGGTGGTGAGCAAGGCGGAGATTCTGGACGAGGTCTGGGACGCGGCCTACGACGGCGACCTGAACATCGTCGAGGTCTACATCCGGGCCCTGCGTCGCCGTATCGACGTGCCGTTCGGCCTGCTGAGCATCGAGACGATCCGCGGCGCCGGCTACCGGCTGGTCGACGCGAATGCCTAGGCCGCAGCTGCCGGTACGGGTCCGGGCAGCCGCCGCGGCGGCGCTGGCGGCCGCCTTGTGCCTCGGGGGCGGGGCGCTCTGGCTGCGCCAGGTGATCCACGCGAACAGTGTGGCGGGGTCCCTCGCGACCGCGCGGTCACAGGCCCGCGCCATCGCCTCGACCTACCAGACGCCTGCGGCCGGAATCAACGCGGACGGGGGCACCCTGGCGGTGGACTGCGTTGCTGCTGCTGCGCGTTGTTCGTACGACAAGTGGTACGAGTTCCCGTACTACGGCACGGAACTCAGCTTTGCGGTGGTCGACATCCACGGCAAGGTGCTGCTGGCCCAGAACCAACTGGCCGCTTACGTACGGGACGGCGGTCTGACCTTCCCGGCCGTCCCACCGCGGGAGAACGAGGAGTTCTCCGGCCGCCTCGACGTTCACCTGCGACCGGCCCGCAGCGGCGCACCGGGGCAGCTCGACGGTCGCGAGGTCACCCTGGTGACCCACAACGTCAGCCCTTCGGGCGCGACCGTCTACGTCCTCGTCTCTCCGCTCGACGCGGAGGCCGCCGTGGCCCCGGTCGACCATTGGCTCCGGCGTGGTCTGCCCGCCGCCATCCTGTTCGTCGCCCTGGTGGCCTGGTGGGCGGCCGGACGCGCGCTGCGCCCGGTCGAACGGATGCGCGCCGAGCTGGCCCGCATCACCGCCGCGGACATGAGCAGCCGGGTGCCCCAGCCGCGCACCGGCGACGAGATCGCCCGGCTGGCCGTCACCATGAACGAAACCCTCGACCGGATCACCGACGCGGCCGAACGACAGCGCCGGTTCGTCGCCGACGCGGCGCACGAGCTGCGCAGCCCGCTCGCCGGCCTGCGCAACACCGTCGAGGTCGCCGCCACGCACGGCGGCGCTGTCGACCCGGAGGTGCTGCGCACCGGCACCGAACGGTTGCAACGGCTCATCGACGACCTGCTGCTGCTCGCCCGGCTGGAACGGACGACGCCGACTGCGGGAAAGCCGGTCGACGTCGCCGCGATCGCCGAGGAGCTGGTCGAGGAGCGCCGCTATCGCGTGCCGCCGGACGAGCGGTTCGTCGTCGTGGCCGGGAGGCCCGCACAGGTGATCGGGCGCGAGGAAGAGCTGGCCAGAATGCTGAGAAACCTGCTGGACAACGCCTCCCGATACGCACGCGACCGCATCACCGTGACCGTCGCGGAAGCCGAGCCCGGCATCGTTCGCGTGGAGGTCGGCGACGACGGCCCCGGCATCCCGGAAGCCGACCGGGAACAGGTCTTCGCACGGTTCGCGCGGGTGGACCAGGCCCGGGATCGCCGCCACGGCGGCGCCGGCCTGGGCCTGGCGATCGCCCGGGACATCGCCGTACGCCACGGCGGCAGCCTGTACGCGGCCGACACCACAAGCGGCGCCAGGCTGGTCGCTGAGCTGCCGCAGTCGCCAGGAGCCTGAAGTTCGTTCGAGCCACCACGGACTCCCGCCGGGCCTTGAGCGGCCCGGTGGGTGATCGATGAACCGGTCACGGCCGGCGGCGGTCCACCCGCTGACCCGGGCGGACGCCCGGAGGCGTCACACGGCGGGACAAACGGGAGACCGCGGGCCCGACGCCCACGGCCGCGGCCGTCCAGCGGCCGCGCGAACCGGTCACCGGTACGCGCAGCCCATCCAGCAGGCGCCACAGCCGCACACCGCAGGCTGCGCACCGGCCATGCTGGACACAGACGCCGCACGGATGGCTCGACTCATCGGCGACGACCACCGGGCCACCGCACCGGGCACAATCGGTGTCTCCAGCGGCATCCATGAGGACACCGTAAGCCCTCGTTCACCGGCCTGCGCCCCCAGTCCCAGCCCGACGTCCTGAGCCGGCGAATCGGGTCAGCGGCGGCGCACTGTCAGAACGGTGCCGGTCCTCGTCCGGCCAGCGAGATCAACAGCTGCGTGGCGAGCAGCTTGCGCATGCCGGTGACCGCGACTGTCCCCACCCGGTCGTAGGGCAGTTCCAGTTGCAGCCCTTCGGCCGCGTCGCGAAGGTCTGTGGTGATCTCGTCCGGACGGAACGTGCCGCCCCATCCGTCGAGTCCACCGCGCTGATTGGTGCTGAGGGAGGCCATGCCGGAAATGCATGCGCCGTCAGCCAGGGTCAGCCGCGCGGGGCCTGAGTACGTCGTCGTCATATTCATCAACCTTCGGGGGGAAACGCCGTGCACCTACGGTCCGTGCGGCCTGACAGTCAATCAAGCGGTGGTGCTGTGACGGAAGGGTGAAACGCCGAACGGCGGCCCGCTGAACCAGTCAGGCCGCCGTTCGCAGAGCAAGGGTCAGAGCGGGCGGATGTTCTCCGCCTGCGGGCCCTTCTGGCCCTGGGTGATGTCGAACTCGACCTTCTGGTTCTCGTCGAGGCTGCGGTAGCCGCTCGTCGCGATGGCGGAGAAGTGGGCGAAGACGTCAGCGCCGCCGTCGTCCGGGGTGATGAAGCCGAAACCCTTGTCGGCGTTGAACCACTTCACGGTGCCTGTAGTCATGTCTGCTCCTTCGCAGGCCGGGGAGACCGCATTGTGCGGACTCCGGCGCCGCCGCGTTGATCACCCGCGTCGAAACGACACGAAAAACGAAAAGCGCCCGGGTGGGTTTGGATAACCCATCAGGCGCCGGATAACGTCTACGGAAATCAAAACTGCAACAGGAAAACCGTAGCACACGATCTTCTGTCGATGGTCTGCTGCCAGCCGACGGCGAACCCGCTGCCCGAACCCGGGCAGTTAGGCTGGAGCGGTGACGGATGCTGAGCTCATCGCCGTCGCGCGGGCGAAAGCGGCCGAGCTCCGCCGCCCGTCCTTGCGCCATGCCGAGGTGGAGGTCGACGGGCCGGTCGCGGAGGTTCTGCTGAGCGACCCGCGGTACGCCCGCGGTGGCGGGCTCCTGGTGGTGATCGATACCGCCACCGGCACCGTCCTGCGGGTGATACCCCAGCTGTGAAGGAGCGTGACCTGTCGTCGTGGGGTCGCTCGCCGAAGACCTGAACGACCCGGATGACATGATCCGGTTGCTGGCCGTCGGGCGAGCCGCGCGGGACGGTGGGCCCGAGGTCATCGGCAAGCTGCTCGACCTGGCTCTGCACGACGCTGCCGAGGTCCGGACGGCCGGTGGCATGGCCGAGCGCTGGGACAACGTGAGCGACGCCGCGGCGGGAGCCCTGGCCGCCGTCCTCCGCCGGCATGCCGCAGCCGACGAACGGATCGGCCGGGCTGTCGTCGACCTGGCCGAGGACGACGACCGCGTCGGCCGGCTGCTGTACTTCCTCGGTCCCGACGCCGAGCCGGTGCGCCGCGAGCTGGAGATGAGCAGCGAGGAACGGCTCCGGGTACGGGCGCTGCGGGCGGTCCTTCCCGTCGACCGTCCCGTGGAGCTCAACCGCCGCTTCCTCGCCGACCCTTCGCCCGTCGTCCGGCTCGAGGCGTTGCGTGGAAGTTCCCGGTTCGGCCCGGAGGACGCGTCCCGGGCCCTGACCGACACGAACGCGGAGGTACGGCTGGCCGCGGTGCGCAAGGTGCAGTGGCGGGACACGCCGGCGTTCCTCGCCGCAGCGCGCGTCGAGACGGTACGCGAGGTCCGGGAGCAGTACGTCGAAGCGCTGGTCGACCGCCCGCTGACCGACGATGTGTTCCGGGCGCTGCTGGGATACCTGGCCGACGACGGCTGGGTGGGGCGCACGGCGGCCCGGCGCCTGCGCCTGATCGACACCCCCGGGCTCGTTGCGGCGGTCGCCTCCCGGATCCTGGTCGTCGACGACGAGGCACACCTGGCGGCCTTGGCCGAGTTCCCCCACCTGCTCGAGTACGCGCCCGAGCTGGGGGAGCCACTCCAGCGTCTGCACCGCAGCGCGACGGACGGCGAGTTGCTGGGCATTCTGGGCCGGCTGCCACGGTGGGAGCGGTCCGCGTACCCCCTGGAAGATCCGGCGGACGGCCTGGACCCGGTGCAGCAAGCGCGGCTTCTCCGCGCCGTCCTGGGTTGGGCGCATCGCGTCGTGGAGGCGGACAGTGCCGGGGAATCGGGTGGGCTGGCGGCGTGGCTGGCGGCACCGGACGACCACACCGCCGCGGAGTGGATCACCGAGCACGACTGGTTCGGCACCGGGCCGGTCGCCGACCTGCTGCACGCAGCCGTCGACGGCGACCTGCGGCGCGCGCTGGCCGTCGACCTCGGCTCGGATGTGCTGCGCCTGGCCCACCTGTTCACGGCCCGGCAGCTCCGCGCCGGTCTGGACCCGCTGCCGCCGGGACCGCTGAGTCGCCTGCTGACCGAGGATCTCGACCTGCTGCGCGTGCGCTTTCAGCGGGGCCGCACCGTCGTCCTCCGGCTGCACGGATCGGCTGCCGTCGGCCCGCGTGGCGAACCGGCGGAAGCGGTGCTGCACGTGCCGTGCCCGGATTGCGGCACCTCGGCGCGGGTGCAGGGTCCACCCACGTGGAAGTACCGCGACGAGGACCGGATGCGCGAGTTCGAGGACGGTTACGCGGCCGTACTGACCGGTGCCTGCCCGGGCTGCGGGGCGCCGGTACGCACGGAGGTGCTGATCTCGGTGACGGAGGGACGATTCGACGGCCCGCGCGAGGTCAGCTGGGACGTCCGGTTCTGAGGGTGGTCACGGGCCCGTCAGCTGAGGGTCGGGTCGCCGGCGAGCATCCTCTGGTGCAGTTGCTGGAGCTTCACCGCGGGCTCCACACCCAGGTCCTGCACCAGCACGTGATGGGTACGGCGGAACGTCTCCAGCGCGTCAGCCCGGTTCCCGCCGCGATACAGCGCCAGCATGCGCTGTCCCCGCAGCCTTTCCCGGTACGGATGCTCACCGATCATCGCGTCGAGCTGGCTGACGATGTCGCCGGTGGCGCCGGCGTCCAGCTTGAAGTCGATGTAGTCCTCGAAGGTGCTCAGCCGTGCCTGCTCCAGCCCCTCGGCGGTGCGCTCGACCAGGGCGGTGTCGCGCTGGCCGTCGAACGCCCGGCCCCGCCACAGGGCGAGCGCCGCGCGCATGGCCGCCGCCGCACCGCTCCGGTCACCCGCCGTACGGGCCCGCGCCGCCTGCTCGGTGAGCTGGTGGAACGACTCCACGTCGAGCTCGCCGGGGCGGGGACAGATCGCGTAGAAGCCGGGTGCGGACTCGACGCGGTCGTGCTCGCCGAGCAGCTTGCGCAGCCGGGACACGTACGCCGAGAGGGTCCGCCGCGCGGAACGCGGTGGCCGCTCGGCCCAGAGCTCGTCGATCAGCAGGTCGACCGAGGTCGGCGTGCCCGCCCGGGCCAGCAGCAACGCGAGCACCCGCCGCAGCATCACGGTCGGCACCGGTTGTACCTGGCCTTCCTGCCGCAGCGTCATCGGACCCAGAACGCTGAACTCCAGCATGCAACTCCCCCCGAGAGGTCACATGGTCATCTATGCGCTTCGTGCACCCTAGCCGAAGTTCACCGTCCGGGTCGACTTGGTGATTGTGCGTGATCATCTCGGGGCTGACCTTGACTGCAACAGGGCTGCAACCAGACCCGGTGATGCTCGGGGACAGCTGTCCGAGCAGGAGGATCGATGCCATCACCGCTGCCGGCGGGCCCGGGCGCGTGGCGTTTCCTACCGCTGGTCATGGTGCGGATGCCGGCACTGAGCCTGGCCACGTTCGCCCGCACCACGACCGTGGACGAGTCCGATCCGGTCGGTGACCTGTGGGGCATCCCGCAGCTGCGCGAGGCCGTCGAGCAGGCGAATCCGCAGATCGCGCTGGCTGTCAGGCGGGACACCGGTGCGGTCCGGCGCGAGCGCCTGGCCGCCGCCTTGACCAAGTACGCGATCCGGATGGCGACCCGGCCGACCCCGTTCGGCCTGTTCGCGATGGCCGGCTTCAGCACCTGGGGTGACGGACCGATCGGTCCACCGCGGACGCCACCGGTGCGGCGGCACCGCATCGACAGCCGGGACGCCATCGGCCTGCTGCGCCGGGCCGCGCCCGGACATCCGGTCGCGGCCAATCCCACGGTACGGGTACTGGCCGACCGGATCACCTTCCAGCCACCGTACGCGGCGCGCCGGCGCACCCTGCGCCGCTCGGCCCGGATCGACACGCTGCTGGAGTACGCCGCCCGGCCGCGTCCGTACGCCGAGGTCGCCGGCCGGCTCGGTGACGAGACCGTGGCGGCCCGGCTGCTGGACGAAGGGCTGCTGGTCAGCGCGTTGCATCCGAGCGCGCCGGACGGGTTCCCGCCGGAGTGGCCGGCGGACGGCAGGATCGACCTGACGATGCGCCCGGCCGGTACGGTCGACCGCCGGCTGACCGTCGGCCTGGCCACGGCGCTGACCGTGCTGCAACGCACCGGTCTCGCCACCGACCCGGACCCGGGCCTGCGCCGGTACGCGCACGCCTTCGCCGAGCGTTATGGGTACGAGGAGGTCCCGCTCGAGGACGTCGCCGACCCGTCCCGCGGTCTCGGGCCGCTCCCGCCCCTGGCCGCCGCGCAGGACCATCCAGCCCTCGACCGGTTGCGCCGCCTGCTGGTGCGTCGCGGGCCGGTCGCGACTCTGTCGGAGTCCGATGTGGCCGACCTGCCCCGGCCGGCGGGCGCAGCGGCGCCGTCGTGCGACTTGTTTGTCCAGCTGCTGTCCGACGGGCGGGCGGCTGTCACTCCCCGCGGTGCGGTCGTGCCCGGGGGCCGCGCCTTCGCCAGGTTCGCCGACGCCGACGAGCGGGTGCCGGAGCACGTCCGCTCGGCCGCGCACGCCCCCGGCGAGGAGGACATCGACCTCGTCGCCATGGACTACTGGCATGAGAGCACCATCAACCTGGGCGAGGGGACGTCGGCGTACGACTCGGTGCTGTTGTGGTCCTCGGTGCGGCCGGGGCGCCGGGCGCTGCGGATGGGTGATCTGCTGCTGGGCGTACAGGATGGCGCGCTTTATCTGCGCTCGCGCCGCGACGGCCGGCGCGTGCTCGTGCGCACCGACCACCTGGTGGCCACCGAGACCGCGCCACCGCTGCTGGATCTGGTCCACCGGATCTCGCGCGCTCATCACGCCACCCCGGGCTGGAGCTGGGGGCGTTTCGCCGACGCCCATTGCGTGCTGCCGCGTGTCGAGGCTGCCGGTGTCGTCCTGGCCGCGGCCCGGTGGCGGATGGACGATTTCACCGGCCCCGCGGCGGACCGCGAGGTCACGACGTGGCGCGCCGGCCTGCAAGTGCCGCGCTACGTGTACGCCGGCACCGGCGACACCCGGCTGCTGCTCGACCTCGACCACCCGCGGCACCGGGCTCTGCTGTGCGAGCAACGCCGCCGGGGCGCCGAGTGGGCCGAGGAGTGCCTGGTCGAGCCGAGCGGGCCGGCCCACGTGACCGAGATCGTGGCGACCGCGGTCAACGACGCGTATCAGCCGCTGCCGCCGCTGCGCACCGCACGGCCCGGCGGCTTCAGCGGGGCGAGCCCGGCGCGGCTCCCCGGCGACCGGTGGTGGTCCACGCATGTGTACTGCGCGCCCGGCTCGCAGGACGAGGTGCTGGGACTGCTGGCCACCTATCTGGCCGGGCAGGACGCCGGCTGGTTCTTCGTGCGCTACGACGTCCCGGCGCCGCACCTGCGCTTGCGTGTGCCCGGCGAGCTGGACGTCGCGCAGTGGTGCGCGGCGCTGCGGCTGATCGCCCGGCGCGGTCCGGTGCTGCGGTTCACGCTGGAGCCGTACGAGCCGGAGACCCGCCGCTACGGCGGCCCCGCGGGCCTGGCGCTGTGCGAGCAGTGGTTCACCGTGGACACGCTCGTGGTGCTGGACGCCCTCACCCGGCGCCGCGGCGACCTCGACCCGGCCACGCTGGCCGCTGTCGTGATCGACCAGTTCGCCGCCATGATCGGCGCGTCCGCCCCGGCGATGACCCAGGCGGTGCAACGGCTCGCCGGTCCTCCCGGCCGGCCGGACCGCCGGGCCCGGGCCGAGGAGCACCGCCAACGGCAGATCCTCGTCGACCTGCTCGCCACCGGTCCCGGCGAGCAGCTGGCCGGGGCGTACCGGGGGCGCCAAGTCGACCCGGCGCTGACCCGGCTGGTCGACAGCGAGCACGGCGATGCCGTGCTCGCCAGCCTGGTTCACATGCACCTCAATCGGTGGGGCCTGCCGGCCGGCGCGGAACCGGCCGGTGCCCGCCGCTGGGCCGCCGCCCGGCACAGCCTCAGCCGCCGGTCAGAACAGCAGCAGTGAGTAGCGCTCCCAGCCGCCGCTGACGGTGAAGCCGAGCTCCCCGTAGCCGGTGATCGCGGCCTCGTCCCGGCGGTGCGGGACGCCGATGCTGATCGTCGCCGCGTCGGCCGGCGGTCGCCGGGTGATGTCGGCGATCATGTGCCGGACCAGGTCGAGGCCGCGGGCGGCGGGCCGTAGCCCGATCGTCTCGATCCACAGGTCCGCCGGATCGCCCGGCCAGGTCACCGTCAGCAGGTAGGCCAGCAGCTCGCCCCCGGCCGACCGGGCCACCCGGGAGTCGCCGGGTCGCAGCCCCGGATGGGCCAGTGCCGCCGCGATGGCCGCCCGGCCCCGCCCCGCGTGCGGGTCGCCGGCGAAGATCTCGGTGTAGAGCTGACCGACCGCGTCATGGTCCGCCTCGGTGAGAGCGGTGACGAGCGCCGTGGGCACACCGGAGGGCAGCAGCGGCGGCCGCAGCGGCCTGGTCAGCTCGGTGAACGCCGAGACCGGGGCGAACCCGCGGGTCACCAGCACCGCACCCAGGGGTTCGTGGTCGTCGACGACGTCGACCAGCACCTCCACCGTCCCGCCCGCGCCCGCCGCGGCGCGGTCCAGGGACCAGTCGATCAGCCGCGACCCGGCCCCGCGGCGCCGCCAGGGCGGGAACACCTGCCCGGTCACCTCGACCAGGGCGTGGCCGGCGTCCGTGCTGCGTTCCAGCCGGACGAAGCCCGCCAGAGCACCGTCCACCCGGGCCACCGCGACGTCGCCGTCGGCGGCCGCCCGCAAGGGCCGCAGCAGGCGGCTGTGCCGCCGCTCGCAGGCGTCGCCACCGGAGCACGCGGCGCCCGTCTCAGCGGTACACAGCGCGGTCACGAGCCGCTGCCGCAGGGGTTCGGTGAGGGTCTCGAGCATCAGGCCGGCCGCGGTCATGGTCTGTCCCTTTCTTCGCCACGGCGCCGGAACACCGCGTCGAGTGTGCGCAGCAGGATGTCGGCGACGACGATGCCCGGGGCGTCGGAGGGGCTGGCGATCAGCTCGACGATGTCGACGCCGAGCACGTCGAGCCGGCCGCACAGCCCTTCGAGCAGCTCCACTGTCTCCAGGTGGCCGAAACCGCCGGGCAGCAGCGTGCCGGTGCTGGTGAGCACGGAAGGGTCGAGCACGTCGACGTCGATGGTGACGTGCCAGCGCAGGCCGGGTGGCAGGGCGGCGGCGAGCTGAGCGGCCGGGATCGCCAGGGCCGTCCGGCCGGGCCAGCAGCGCAGCCGGCCCGGGGCCCGGCCCACCTCGTCGGTGAGCTGGCGGATGCCGAGCTGGGCGACGAACTCGACGGCCGGATCGCCCAGCGCCCAGTCCAGGAAGTTGCCGTGGTGCAGGTCGTCCCGCGACCCGGTGCGGATCCGGCCGAAGTCGTGGTGCGCGTCGAGGTGCAGCACGCCGACGCGGTCCGTGGCGCGCGTGATGCCGTCGAGGACGGAGATCGTGATGGAGTGGTCCCCGCCGAGGACGATCGGGACACGGCCAGCCGCGACGACGGCGGCCACCGTGTCGGTCAGGGCGGTCACCATGGCACCGCCCGGCCGGGGCGCCGTCCCGGTCAGGTCACCGATGTCGACGAGCCGGACCCCGTCGAGCACCCGGCGGCCGCGGACCGGGTCGAACATGCCGGTGGGACGGCCGTCGCGGACGGTGGCGCGGAAGAGCCCGGTGCTGACCCGGCGCAGATACTCGGGCGCGAACTTGGCCCCGGCCCGGTAGGTGACCCCGGCGTCGTACGGGACCCCGATCACCACACCGTCGCTGGTCCGGCCCCGCAGTGCCCCGGCCAGGTCGGTCACGGGCGTGCCGAACAGCCCGGTGCGCCGGGCCACGTCGGTCACCGCCGCCGGTGCGTACGCCCGCAGCAGCCCGTGCCCGACCAAGGTCCGCACAGCCTCGACAACGGCGTCGAGCGCCTCGCCGGTGCGGCCACCCAGATCGGCCGAGACGACGGCGGGGCTGGTGGGCACGGCGAAGGCGGTGAGCAGCCGTGCCGCCGCCGGGCCCAGGCGCACCTCCCGGCCGGTACGGGGCCACCAGTAGATTGCGCCGGAGCCATGGCCCGCGGGCCGCCGTACCACGTCGTCGGCGATCATCAGGACGTCGTCGGGGCCGGTCACGACGGCACCGACCGGGCCTGGCCGCCGAGCCAGGCCGACCACAGCCGCGCGTACGGCCCGTCACCGGCCAGCAGGTCGCGGTGGGCACCGGCCTCGGCGACCCGGCCGTCGACCAGCATCACCACGCGGTCGGCCCGGGCGGCGGTGTCGAGCCGGTGCGCGACCTCGATGATCGTGCTGCGCCGCGCGGCCCGGGCCAGGCTCTGCTCGAACCGGGCGGCCTGGGCCCGGGAGAGGGCCGACGTCGCCTCGTCCAGCACCAGCACCAGCGGGGCGCGCAGGATGAGCCGGGCGGCGGCGAGCTGCTGGGCCTCGGCCGGCGTCGGCGGGTACGCGTCCGCGCCGAGCTCGGTGTCCATTCCCCCGGGCAGCGCCGACACCCAGGTGGCACCGGCCGCTCGCAGGGCCCGGTCGAGCTCTTCCGGCGAGGACCCGGGGCGGGCGAGGAGCAGGTTGTCGGCGACCGTACCGGTGAAGACGTGATCCTCCTGGGTGACCAGGGCGACCCGGTCGCGCAGGACATCGGCCGGGAGGCCGGCCACCGCGGTGCCGCCGATGGCCACCCGGCCCTCGGTGCCGGAGTACACCCCCGCGATCAGCAGGGCCAGCGTGGACTTGCCGGCCCCGGAGGCACCGACGATCGCGATCCGCTCCCCCGGCTCGGCGACGAGGCTGACGTCGTGCAGCACCGGCCGGTCCGGCACGTAACCGAACGTCACGTGCGTGACCTCGACCCGGGCGTCGGCGGGCGGGCCGGCCGCGGGCGCGGCGGCCCCGGCGAGGGTGGGCCGGGGGACGCCGAAGATCCGGGCGAACGCCGCGGTCGCCGACTGGAGCTCGCCGAACCAGTAGGCCAGGTCGTCCAGCGGGTTGATCAGCGCCCGCACCAGCAGGGTGATCGCCGCGACGGCACCGATCTCGGCCCGGCCCTGCTGCACCAGGTGAGCGCCCCAGGCCAGGACCACGAGCAGCGGCAGGTGGTAACCGAGCTGCACCGCGGGGAACCAGCGCACGTGCAGGCCGATGGGCACCAGGGCGGCCTCGCGGGCGGTCCCGGTCCGCTCCCGCACCAGCGCGCGCCGGTCGTCGGCCAGGTCGAAGGCCTCCACCGTGTCGGCGCCACGCGCGGTCTCGGTGACGGCCGAGGTGAGCCGGGCCCGGGTGGCGAACCGCGCGGCGAACGCGGCCGGGGCCCGGCGGGTGTACCACCGGGTGGCCAGGGCGATCACCGGCAGCCCGACCAGCACCCCGCCGGCGATCAGCGGATCGACCAGGAACGCGGCGACGACCGTCAGCACGGTGGTGAGCACGCCGATCAGGGTCTCCGGCACGCCGGTGCGGACGATCTCGCGGATCGCCTCCATGTCCGTGGTGGTCCGGGACAGGATCTCCCCGGATTCGGTCTGCTCCACCGTGCCGAGCGGCAGGCCCAGGATCCGGTCGGTGAAGTCCTCCCGCAGCTCGGCGAAGACCAGCTCGCCGAGGGTGAAGGCAGCCCTGGTCGCCACGAACGCCAGGACGGCGTGGACGAGCAGGCAGCCCGCGATGAGGGCGGCGGTGAGGTCGGCGTCGTGGATGTCGAAGCGGGCGGTGATCCCGTCGACCAGCCGGCCGAGCAGGATCGGGGGGCCCAGGCCCACGACGACGGTGGCGATCTGCAGCGCCACGATCGCGGTCAGCCGCCCCCGGTGGCGGCGCTGCAGCGCGCGCAGTTCCCGGGCGACCGTACGGCGGTCCGCCAGTGGCAGAGTGCCCGGCGCGCTCATGCGTTGTCCCGGGCCACGAGCGCGCGGTAGTTCTCGTCGGTCGCCAGCAGTTCCGCGTGGGTGCCGCTGACCGGGACGTCGCCGGCCAGCAGGATCACCCGGTCGGCGGCCTCCAGGAAGGCGGCGCTGGTGGTGATGACCACGGTGGTCAGGCCGGCTCGCCGGTCGCGGATCCGGGCGCACACCTCGACCTCGGTGACGGTGTCCAGTGCGGTGGTCGGTTGCACCAGGATCAGGTGAGCGGGCGCGTCCAGCAGCGCGCGGGCCAGCGCCACCCGCTGCCGTTGACCGCCGGACAGGGTGCGTGCCTGCGCCCCGACCACGGTCGCCGGCCCGTCCGGCAGCGCGTCCACGACATCGGTGGCGACCGCGGTGGCCAGCGCGCCGGCGACCGCGTCGTCCGGGGCCGCCGCGCCGGGGTCCACGTTGGCGCGCAGCGTGCCGGAGAACAGCGTCGGTTCCGCGCCGTGCAGACGGACCAGCCGGCGCAGGGCCGAGCGGTCCAGCTCCGCCAGCGGTACGCCGCCGATCGTGGTGGTCATCGCGTCGAGCGGGTCGAGTCCGGCCAGCCGCGCCCCGAGGGCCCCGGCGTCGCGGTCGTCGCCGATCGCCACGACGGTCAGCTCACCGGCGCGGGCCTCGACACCGGTGCTGCCGTCGCGCAGGTCGCCGGTGGCCGCGGTACCGGTGCCGGGCCACGCCGTCGGCACGACGGACAGGGCCCGCAGCACGCGGTCGGCCGCCACCCGCGAGCGGGCCCGGGTGGTCACGAAGCCGGCGAGCGCGCCGAGCGGTTCGACCAGGTACGCCGCCGCGGCGTAGAACGCGACGAGCGCCCCGACCTCGATGCTGCCCCGCAGGACCAGGCGGGCACCGACCCAGGTGACCAGGATCAGCAGCACGCCGGGAAGCAGCAGCTTGGCCGCCTCGATCAGCGCCTCGGTGCCGGCGATGCCGGTGCCGGCCATCCGCGCCTGCCGCGAGGTCTCCCGATAGCGGGCGCGGAACGCCTGCTCGGCGCCGATCGACCGCAGGATCCGCAGCCCGAGCGCGATGTCGGAGCCGAGATCGCCGAGCCGGCCGAGCAGCATCCGCTGCTCGCGCTGGCGTCCCTCGAGCGGCTCGGCCACCCTCGTGGTCGCCCACATCAGCAGCGGCACGCCCACCAGCACGATCGCGCCGAGCAGCAGGGAGCTGGTCAGCAGGTAGCCGGCCACCACGGCGAAGGCGACCACCGAGGCGACGAGCTGGATGAGGGCGCCCGGATACCCGGCGATCGCGTCGGTGTCCGAGGTCATGGCCGTGGCCAGCTCGCCCGGGGAGACCTCGCGGCTGATCGCCCGGGCCCGTCCCGCGACCGCCAGACCGAGGCGCTGCTTGAGCTGGAACGCGACCTTCACCCGCAGGCGGGACGATGCGCCGTAGCGCCAGACGCTGGCGGCGATCGCGACGACGACCAGAGCCGCGAGGACTCCCACGGGACCGGCGGCCGGGCCCTCGCCGCCGGTCGCGGCGTTGAGCACGGCACCGATCGCGGCCGGGGTCAGTGCCTCGGCCACGCTGCCGAGCAGCGCGACGCCGAGGATGAGGCTCAGCGCCGGCAGGTGGCCGCGTACCGCCGAGCGCATCAGGGCCCGGCGCGACGCCGGCGCCGGGTGGGGCACGGTCATATCAGGGGAATCGCCTTCAGGTCGGGATACCGGGCGTGCAGGGCGGCCATGTCGGGCAGGCCGCCGAGGTCGCGCAGGACCTCGATGAGGGTGTCGAGGAACGGGCCGGACCGCGACCCGGAGGCGATCTTGAACAGTCCCTCGCGGCGGGCGACGCGCGGCACGATCGTCTCGAAGCGGTGCGAGCGGAAACCGAAGCTCGACCCGTGGGTGCAGCGGATGCCGCGGCGCGCCACCTCCCGGCGCAGGGCGGCCAGCAGCAGCCCGTGGTTGTGCAGAGTGTCCTCGGTCAGCTTGACGATGACGAACGGGCTCTGCGCCACCCCGGGCGTGGCGGCGCCCAGCGCGGGGTGCACCACCTCGGCGAAGACGCCCCGCACCGATTCCAGCTCCCGGGCCAGGCGGGCGTTGTTGGCGTAGACCTGACCGGCGTGGCGCCGGGTCCAGGCCGGATCGGCGATGAAGCCGACGTCGAGGGCGGCCGCGGCGGCGACCGGGATGCCGGCGCCGGTGGTGGCCCGGGCCAGGCGCATCGTTTCGGCGAGCTGCTGATGGCTCGGCACCGCCGACGGCGCCGGGCCGGCCGGTGAGTAGATCTCGGCGATGCCGAGGTTGGCCAGCTCGAGGCCCTGCTGATCCAGCTTGAGCCCGGACCGCAGCTCGACCACCAGGACGTCCCCGAGGCCGGCGAGGCCGGCGAGCACGGCCCGGGTCGGCCAGAGCGGCGAGACCAGCGTGGTGTCCACGACGATGATCCTGGGCCGGGCCGCGGCGGCGCGCCAGGCCCGCAGCAGCGCGGTCACGTCGAGGACATCCAGCTCCCAGTTGTAGCGCACCGGCTCGATGAGCAGCACCTCGTGGCCGCCGCGGCGCAGGCACTGGGTGAGGCCGGCGGTGTCGACCTTGTCGTAGCGCAGCACGGCCGAGCCGAGGTACTCCAGCAGCAGGTCGGTCTCGAAGTAGTCACCCCAGTACGCCACCGACAACGGCCGCCGCTGATCAGGGCTCAGCATGTGCACGAGGGACTGGAACACGTGGCCCAGACCCGCCATACAGCTGTTGAAGGTGACCACTGTCTTGTGCCAGCCGTCGGGAACGGGCCCGGCCGCCAGCCGGTTCTCCAGGTGGGCGACCGGCAGGCCGCGCTCGTAGCTGTGCGGGAAGGCCAGCCCGCTGGGCAGGCGCCGGTCGCCGGTCGAGTCCGGCGAGCGGAAATGCTCCTCGTCCAGGCGGTGCCCGCGACGCAGCAGCAACGTCCGGAGCCGCTCGGACGCGGTCTCCAGGCGGTGCTCGGCGGCCCGCGCGTCCGCGGTCACGTCGACCGCGGCGAGCCGGCTGCGGAAGCGGGCCCAGTGCCGCTGATCGCCGGCATCCTGGGCCTGCGCGAGGGTGGCGAGGCCGGTCAGCAGTTCGCGTTCGAGGCCGAGCTCGTCGCGGTGCCGCTGCCCGGTCGCCGGCGCGACCCGCGTGCCCGTGCTCATGACACCGGCCGGATCCCGGTGCCGTCGTACGCGTACTCGCCGGGCGGCTCGAGCCGGTTGAACCACCGCCGGTTGGTCGAGGTGTAGGCGCCCGAGGCCGTCAGCACCAGCCGGTCCCCCACCGCGCAGGGGCCGAGGTCGAACGGGGCACGCCGCCCGCGTACATCGGTGCCGAAGAAGTCGTTCTCGTACAGCGTGTTGCCGGCCAGCAGGGTGGTGCGGGTCTCGCCCGGCGTCGCGTCCGGGTCGGCGGGCAGCACGGCCGGCCGGTGCCAGGGCGCGTAGTTCCAGGCCGAGGCGTCCACCGTCACCACATCGGCGGCGAAGGCCGGATGATCGCGCTCGGTCGACAGCACGGAGACGAACAGGTAGCCGTGCGGGCCGAGGACCCCACCGCCGGGCTCGAACTGCAACGTCATCGGCCGGCCCGTGCGCTCACACCACTGCCGCACGGTGCGGTCGACGGTGGCCAGCGCGCCCAGGGCCGCGCTGCGCTGGGCGTAGAGGCTGAAGAAGCCGCCGCCCAGGTCGATGGTGTGCAGGCTCGGGAAGGCCTCGGCGACCGCGAGCAGGTAGCGGGTCTTGAAGATCAGGTGGGCCGCGCTCATCTGCCCGGTGTGAGTGTGCAACCGGACGAGCGGATTTCCGGTACGGCCGAGCAGCTCGTGCAGGCGCGGATCGGTGGCGAGCAGCCCGAAGCGGCTCTGCGCGCCGAAGGTGCTGTGCTCGTTCTCGATCTCGTCCGGCAACGGCACCCGCAGCCGCACCCCGACGGGCTCGCCCGGGAAGGCCGCGCAGAGGGCGTCGAGCTGCTCGTACGAGCTCGCGTCGACGAGCACCCCGTCCGCGCGCAGCTTCTCGGCGTCGGCGATCGAGAAGGCCGGGCCGGTGGCGGTGATCCGGGCGAACCCGGCCGCCCGGGCCAGCTCGTACTCTCCGACGGAGGCGACGTCCGCCCCGAGACCCAGACCCGCCAGCTCGCTCAGGATGCCGATCGTGTGACAAGCCTTCAGGGCCACATTGAGCTGTGCTCCGTGCACCGTGGCGACGTCGGTGGCGAGCACGCCGACCGAGTGGCGCAGTCCCTTGAGGTCGTACACGAGCGACGGTGTCGGCAGCTCCAGCGCGTACCGGAACATCGCGGCGTCCGGGAACCGCACCAGCGGTGGCACCGGCCGGCCGGCCGAGGGTGTGGTCACGTCAGGTTCCCTTCGTCTGCGGGCCGGACGGTGCCGGGCGCGGTCCGGCCGCGCCCGGCACCCGAACGCCTGGGCCGTTACTGGCCCAGCTCGCTCGTCTTCGGGCGGTTCATCGCCAGGATCGACAGGTCGGTCCGGATCTCCCGGACGTCCCCGCTGAGCACCTCGACGTCGTCCGTCAGACCCAGGTCCTCGACCTTCAGCCCCTGCGGCTCGGCGAACATGTCCGCGAGAGACCGCTCCAGCGCCTCGATGGACTCCATAACACTCACCTCCTTTCAGCGTCACAGTCCCGAACGGTGTTGTGCGGGTATCAGGAGGGAACGGACACGCCGGTGTAGTTCTCGGCGTGGGCGCTCAGCGGCGAACCGCCGGGCAACGGCACCTCGGCCAGCGCATCGACGACCTCGGCCAGCCAGGCCGTCAGACGGCGGCCGTCGACGCCGTACTCACCGGCGAGCCCGGGACTCTCGGCCCCTCGCGCGAAGTGCCGCGCGCGGGCCCAGGACTTGACGAGATTGCCGGCCGTCCCGGCGCGGCGGGCCGGGTCGTCGGCGTACCGGCAGAGCAGAGCCAGGTAGAACAGGCTCTGATGGGTGTAGACGTGGTACGCCGCGAGTGAGCGGTCCGCGCTGAACAGCCGGCCCGGTCCACCCCAGGGCACCGGCAGCAGCTCGCTGCTCTCGTCGACGTAGCCGGCCCGCAGGATGTCGCGGGCCACGCCCAGGTCGGCGAGCTTCTGGTGCAGGCTCTCGTGCAGCACGATCTCGGCGGTACGAACCGGGTCGGCGAAGATCCGTTCGCTGACGTAGACGATCAGCGGAGTGCCGGCGTAGTAGCCGCTGTTCATGGCCCCGTCGTAGACGCCCACAGAGATGCCCTCGACCACGTCCGGGCCGATCAACGGCAGGGCGGTGGTCAGCACCTCGGCCGCTGCGCGCAGGGCGGTGTCGGAATCCCGGCGGGACGGCACGGTCGCGACCACGGAGGTGTCGGCCGTACCGGCCATCGAGGTGTTGAACCGGGCGACCAGCTCCTCGCCGACCGGATGCCCGTGCCAGGCCTGAAGAGCCCCGGGCTGCGCCCGTCCCGGCGCCGCGTCGGCCGCCAGCGCGGGATCGTCCTGGTGGGTCCGCCGGTACGCGGCATGCTCGCTCAGCAGCACACGCCCCTGCTCGACGTCGCCGGCCAGCAGGAGGCGCAGCCCGGCATCGAGGGCACCGCGGCGCAGCGACTCGAGCTGGGGTACGCCGGCGGGGGCCAGATCGGCCGGGTCCAACCCGCACGTCTGGGCGCAGAGCACACCCAGGCCGCGGTAATAGGCCGCAGCCGTGCGGCGGATGTCGTCCCCGCGGCCGAACATGCCACCGGCGAGCCGGCGTTCCAGCCCGGTCGCGAGGGCGAGGACACCGGACCAGTCGACGACAGCGGCGGTCATCGCCCGGCTCCCGCCGTGATGAGCCCGTGCCGGCCGAGCAGGTCCAGCTTCCGGTCGACCAGGGTGGCGACCTGTTCGCGGGTGGCGCGGTCACCGAGCAGGCCCGCGACGCGCTCCCCGATCGCCTCGGCCGAGCGCCCGTCACACAGCTCGAGGACGTACCAGGTCAGCCGGTCCAGAACGCTGACGCCGAACGGCTCGCGGGAGAACACGAAGGCGGCGGAGTGGTCCGCGTAGGGCTCGAGGAACCAGGTCGACGTCTTGCGGAGACCGTCCATGTTGTCGCTCCTGTCCATCGGGCCGGCGATACGCTGACCGATGGTTCAGGCGGGGCGTTGCAGCATGGTTGCAGCGCAGGTCGCGAAGGCAACTGCGCGGACGGGCTCCACCGCATCCCGCCCTCACGGGCCCGATTGACGAGCACAGGGATTCCGGACGACAAGGCAGACATCGATCCCGGGACCGGGCATTGCGGCCAGCCGGAGAATAACCTCGGCCGCGGAATTCTGTCACCACTGGTTCACCCATTCAGATGACATAATTCAGTATCGAGACCGGCCGATTCATCAGATCGATGTCGCGCGAGATTCCTGCCTTTGGTCGTGCGTCCTGTCCGCACTAAAGTAAACGCCTTCGCACCGGACATTGCCGCATCACCAAGAACGAGGATGCTCATGCCCGATACGCCTTATCTGATCGCCGTCGTCGCGGTGCTGGCCGCGGTTGCCTTCGCCGTCCGGGCGGCCCGGCACTCCAGCGCCCGGTCGAGCGGGCGGCGGGTCACGGCCGACGAGACCCCGTCGGCACTGGCCGAGACCCAGTCGCAGCTGGCGGCGGCCCGCTCCCAGATCGATCAGCTCACTGAGCGGCTCCGGCAGGCTCCGGCGGTGGAAGCCGTCCGGGTGCCGGCTGCGCATGCCGACGGCCGGCATGTCGAGGTTTTCGTCAATCTGTCCCGGCGGCTGCAGTCGCTGGTGCACCGCGAGATCAAGCTGCTGGACGCACTGGAGAACGAGGTCGAGGATCCCGACCTGTTGAAGGGCCTGTTCCAGGTCGACCACCTGGCCACCCGGATCCGGCGGCACGCGGAGAATCTGGCGGTGCTCGGCGGGTCGGTGTCGCGCCGGCAGTGGAGCCGGCCGGTCGCGCTGACCGAGGTGCTGCGCTCCGCGATCGCCGAGGTCGAGCACTATTCGCGGGTCAAACTGGTGCCGCCGATCGAAGGTACGGTGCCCGGGCACGCCGTCGCCAGCGTCATCCACCTGATCGCCGAGCTGATCGAGAACGCGACGATGTTCGCCCCGCCGCACACCCAGGTGCTGCTGCGGGCACAGCAGGTCGCCGCGGGCATGGCGATCGAGGTGGAGGACCGCGGGCTCGGCATGCAGCGCGTCGATCTGGACCGGGTCAACCAGTTGCTGGCCAACCCGGAGGACACCAACCTCGACGATCTGTTGCGGGACGGGCGGATCGGGCTCTACGTGGTGTCGATGATCGCCCGGCAGCACGGGATCGTCGTGCAGTTGCAGACCAACATCTACGGCGGCACCCAAGCCGTGGTCATCCTGCCGCAGATGCTGATCGGCTCGCCGCCGGAGTCCGCGCCGGAAGCGGTACGGCCGCAGCGCCTGCCCCAGGCACCGGAGCAGCTCCAGGTGCAGGAACGGGTTCCCCTCCAGAAGCGGATCCCGTTGCGGGAACGGGTCCCGCCGCAGGAACGTCCGGCTCGTGTCTCGCCGGGCCCGGCCGGGTCCGGTCGAGCCGCTTCGGCGTCCGCCGCGACCCTGCAGATCGCCGGCGCGACCCTCGACCGGCAACAGGTTCAACCCACGCCGTCGCGGCCCCCGCTCCCGCGTCGCCGCAGTCAGACCCACATGGCCCCGCAGCTGCAGCTGGGCCCGCCGCGCCCGGCCACGGAACCGGCCGTTGAGCACCAAGCAGGCCTGATGGCGTCGTTCATGAACGGCGTCTCGCGGGGCGAGGCAGACGCGTCCGCCCCCGGAAGTCATGGCTGATCCCCACTTCGTTCCCCAGGAAGGCCCAGCTCACATGTCGCGCAGCGACCCCGCACGCACGTCCCAGGACCTGGTCTGGCTGTTGTCCGGCCTGGTCGATCGCGTACCGGACACGAAGAGCGCGCTGCTCCTGTCGTCCGACGGGTTGCGCAAGGCCGCTCACGGACTCGACGACGACGGCGCGGATCACCTGGCCGCGGTCGCGTCGGGGCTGTTCTCGCTGGCCCGTAGCGCCGGCACCCGGTTCGGCGGCAGCGACGGGGTCCGGCAGGTGGTGGCCGAGCTGGACGATTCATTGCTGTTCGTCTCGGCGGCTGGTTCCGGCGCGGTGCTCGCGGTCATCGCGGGAAAAGCGGCCGATCCGGGGGTGCTCGGCTACGAGATGGCACAGATGGTCAAGAGCGTCCGGCCGTACCTGGCGACGCCGGCCCGGCATGAACCCGAATTCCTGGACGTGCGCGCACGGTGATCAAGCCGGGGACCGACGAGGAGCACTGGTTCGACGACGCTGCGGGACGCCTCATCCGGCCGTACACGGTGAGCAACGGCCGGACCGAGCCGACCACCCCGATGGAGCTGCTGTCGATGGTGATCGCCACCGGCCGCCATCCGCACGGTCAGCTCGGACCGGACCATGCCCAGGTGCTCGGGCTCTGCGGCAGCGTCACCACGGTCGCCGAGGTCGCGGCGCGACTACGGCTGCCCGCGGTGGTCACCAAGATCCTGCTCTCCGATCTCGTGGACTGGGGCGCGGTGGACGCCCGCTCCCCCGACCCGATGGCCAATGCCTCAAACCCGGCGGTACTGGAGACCATTCTCAATGCCCTTCAACGACGGCTCTGACGGGTTCCCGTCCGCGCTGAAGCTGCTGATCGCGGGCGGCTTCGGCGTCGGCAAGACGACGTTCGTCGGTGCGATCAGCGAGATCGAGCCCCTGCACACCGAGGAGCTGCTCACCGTCGCAAGCGTGGGCACGGACCGGCTGACCGGCGTCGAGCACAAGTCGACGACCACGGTCGCGATGGACTTCGGCCGGATCACGATCAGCCAGGATCATGTGCTCTACCTGTTCGGTACCCCTGGACAGGAGCGCTTCTGGTTCATGTGGGACGAGTTGTCCAGCGGCGCGATGGGCGCGGTCGTGCTGGCCGACACCCGCCGGCTGGAGGACTGCTTTCCCGCCGTCGACTTCTTCGAGTCGCGCGGCATCGGTTTTCTGATCGCGGTCAACGAATTCGACAGCTCGTGCCGGTACGAGGCAGACGACCTGCGCAGCGCGCTCGACCTGAAGCCCGACATCCCGATCATGCTCTGCGATGCGCGTGACCGACGATCTGCCACCGCCGTGCTCATCAGTCTGATCCACCATCTCCTCGCTTCGCGTGCCCGCCGATGACCGAACGGAGCTCCGGCATGATCTACGACCTCTCCGGCCACCATCCCCTCACCCCGGCGGATCCCGAGATTCCCGCCCGGATGCGCCGGCTGCGCGAGATCGGCCTGGGTGAAGGCCCGGACGCGCAGCTCGACGAGTTCGCGCGCAGGGTCGGCGACGTCACCCGGGCGCCACTCGCGATGGTCAACTTCATCCAGGATGACCGTCAGTACCTGGGCGGTCTGTACACCGGCGCCACCGTTCCGGGAGCTCTGCAGGCCGCCCTGGCCGGCCGCACGTTCACCCGCGAGCACGGGTACTGCCCCCATGTCGTCGTCCGGCGCAAGGCCCTGGTCCTCGATGACGTCTGCGACTATCCCCGGTTCGCCGGCAACCCGGTGGTGGACGAGATCGGCATCCGTTCCTATCTGGGTGCGCCGTTGATCGATCGAACCGGCATCGCGCTCGGCACGGTCTGCGTGGTCGACATGGAACCGCGCCCCTGGGGCCGGCCGGGGCTGGAGACGATCAAGGCCCTTGCCGTGGAACTGGTTGCCCAGATCCATGCCCGCGAGGCGAAGTAGGAAAAGCCGCGAACATGCCGCAGGTGCCGGGCGCCTGCGGCATATTGGCGCATCTGCCGGAGGCGTCCTGCGTAAACAGACGAAGCACCATCGCCCGGTCCTGCCCGAGGGTGGCGGCTGCGCCGCACGACTACAGACAACTACGCACCATGAGGCACCTGGCGCTCGCTACAAGGGCCCGCGTCAGAGGCCATGCCGCGGACGTCAACGAGAACCACTTCACCGTGTGTAGCGACACGACCCCGTTGAGGAACCAAAGGTTCCGCTGTAGAGTGCTCTCGAAATAGACGAACGTACACCCAGGTGTACAAAACGGATCAAGGATGCCTCATGCATCCAGTTGTCTCCTGGAGGGTGAGACCACCCGGCTACGAAGGTCAGCACGGGGCGGCATGAATCCCCAGAAGGAGCGAACGATGGACCCGGATGCCCTCAGTCAGGGTGCTGTGCTCTCCGCAGCGACGGACGACCGGCCGGAAACGTCATCGGCGACGGGGATGCTGAATTTCCTGCGCGAGTACGCCCAGAATTTCCTCAACTCCCGATTGCTGGACGAGCGCCGCTCGTTACCTCCGGCACTGGTATCGGACTTCGCCGCAGCCGGTCTGCTCGGTTTGCAGATTCCCCGGGAACTCGGCGGACAAGATCTGTCCCATGCCGACATGAACCGGGTGTTCACACAACTCGGCGCCATCGATGCGAACCTTGCCGTATTCTGCGCCGTGCACAACACCCTGGGGGCAGCGCCGATTCTGCTCTCCGCACCTGAGGATGTGAAGGGTCACGTGCTGCCCCGCCTGGCCGCGGGCCAGGCGCTGACCACCAGCGCGATCAGTGAACCGGGCATCGGTTCGCACCTGCGGGGAATGACCACCCGGGCGGCCAAGAACAGGGACGGCACCTACACGATCAACGGCTCCAAGAAATGGATCTCCTTGGGCGGAGACGCGCGATACGTGAACGTGTTCGCTCAGCTCCACGATGAAAGCGGCCGGCCGAGGGGCATCACCGGCTTCCTGGTGGACAGCCGCACACCCGGTTTCGGAATCGGTCCCGAGATGCTCACTCTGGGTCTACGCGCAGTGCCACAGTATGATCTCAGCTTCACCGATCTGCAGGTTCCCTCGTCTGCGCTGCTGGGCATCGAGGGAGACGGTCTGGCTACGGCCAAAGCGGCGTTCATGGGCGGTCGCGTCGTGCTCGCCGCGATGTCGGTGGGCGCGGCCATGCGGTCCCTCGAGCTGGCCCAGAGATTCGCCAAAGGCCGTGAGGTAGCCACCGGCTCGCTGGCGGAGAACGGCCGCATCCGGCAAACGCTGGCCGAGGCCGGAGCCGCGGTCCAGGCAGTGGAGACGCTGATCTCCCGTATGGCGACGTGGCAGGACGAGGGCCGGGACGTGCCCGACGCCTGGTTCTTCTGCGCGAAGATATTGGGGTGTGAGCTGGGATGGGGCGCCATAGACACGGCTCTGCAAGTGTTGGCGGCCCGGGGTTTCCTGGACACCAACACCGTCGGCCAGCACTTCCGTGACTACCGGCTGTTCAGGATTTTCGAGGGTTCCACCGAGGCGATCTCGGTGTTCCTCGGCACCATGCTCGTCAAGCATCCCGACGAGTTCGCCAAACTCGTGCAGCAGGCTCAACCGACCGCGCAGGTGCTCAAGCTGATCGACCGGGTCGCGGAAGTCGGCGCCGACCGCCCCGACGACGCTTCTGCTCAGCACATCCACGCGGCCGTCGTCGGTGAACTGGTGTGCTGGACACTGCTGACCATGGTGACAAGCGAAGTCGCCGGCCAGTCTCCGATGCACGCCTACACCGCTTCGTGGACCGAGCACCAGATGCAGCAACGGCTGCGCACAGCGCGGCGGAGCCCGCACCGGAGTCTGCCGACTGCGATCGAGTTCGCGGACCACGTCGCCGGCTATGCCGAGGTCATCGGGGATGTCGACCAACGGCGCTGGCCCGGCGAGGAGTGGCAGGCCGATCCGCTGCTCAGTCCTCGATGATGCCGTACCGGGCCATGATCGCTGACCGGCGGGACCGGTTGACTGCGCGCACCCGGCGTCCTACGAAGAACACGTCGAGCAGCGTCCACAGGCCGAGCCCACCGAAGGTGCACAGCATCGCTATGGACCGGCCGGTGTCCCCCAGGTAGAACCGGTGCCCACCGAGAATGCCGACCACGCACCACAACGCGTACGCGACCCGGGGGTCCTTCCTGACCGACCGGTAGTCCGCCTCGGCCATCAGCACGGTGTACCGCTGCCAGCCGGGCAGGGCGACCGGGCCGGATGCGGGTACAGGCGTGCTCGAACTCATCGGCGCAACGATAGTCGCAGATCAGGGGCGGGAGAACATAGCAGCCAGGGCGGCGTCCGAGGCGTGCAGAGCGCCGCGGTCGAAGGTGCTGCCGGCGGCGACCAGTTCGGCGGCTCCGGTGCGGTCGAGTATCTCGGCGAGGCGGCGTTGTACCCGGTCGGGCGTGCCGGTGATCGCCGCCGTGGTGATCCGGTCGAGGTACTGCTGCTGGCGCGGGGTGCGGGCAGCGGAGCGGGCGGCAGCCACCGGTTCGAGCGGCGGGAACACCCCGGTCGTACGGCTCTGGGCCATCGCCCACGCCTCGGGCAGCAGCAGGTCGGCGGCTTCCGCGTCGGTGTCGGCGATCAGCACGTCCGTACTGATCGCCAGCCACGGCTCGGGTTGCTGGGCGGAAGGCTCGAAGGTGCGCCGATAGTCGGCCAGCGCCTGGGTACCGTCCGCGCCGAGCAGCGGGCCGCCCACGATCACCGGGAGGCCCAGTCGTGCCGCGATTCGCAGGCCGGTCCCGGTGGCCAGCACGTACAGCGGGATGGGGCCGTCCGGCTGCGGGTGCAGGGTGATGTCCGCCGTACCGGTGAGGAAGTCACGCAGCTCGGCCAGGTCGGCCGCGAAGTCGTTGTCGGTCTGCCGCAGGGCCCGGCGCACCGGCGCGGTGAAGCCCGGCGAGCGGCCCAGCCCGAGGTCGACGCGGCCGGGAGCGAAGGCGGACACCGTGGCGAACTGCTCGGCGACGACGAGCGGCTGGTGGTGCGGCAGCATGACACCGGCCGAGCCGAGCCGGATCATCGTCGTGGCGCCGGCGACGGCGGTCAGCAGCGGCGCCGGGGCGGCGCCCGCGATCCCGGGGACTCCGTGGTGCTCAGCGACCCAGAAGCGGTGAAAGCCGAGCTGCTCGGCCCGCGTCGCGCGAGCCACGGTGCCCCGGAGCGCCGCACCGTCGGTTTCGCCGCTACGGGTGCGTGACCGGTCCAGCAGCGAGAGTCGAACTTCGGCGTTGATCACACCGATGCCAGCGTCCGTACGGGCGCTCCTTGTTCCCGCAGGCTACTCTCCCGTCGTCGCGGCGATACGGACCCGTCCCAACGCACGAAGTGCCGCGCGATCGGCTCACCGTGTGCCGAACTGATCAACCGAGGAGGGTGCAGTGGCGGATCTGCCACCGAAACAGCCTGATCCCCCGAAGGCGGCGCAGGCCGCCTCCGCGGGCCCGCCGCCGACGCCCCAACTGCTGGTCATGCCGCCCACCGAAGCGATCCCGTCGCTGGTCTGGCCGGGCGCCGAAGGGGAACCGGCCTGGGCGATACCGGTCCTGGTTCCGCCCGGTACGCGGGGATACGCGATCTTCATGCCGATGATTCCCGCCGAGGCGCCGGCCCCGGCCGTCGCCGAACCGGCCGCCACCGAGCCGCCCGCCGCCAGGCCGGCCGAGCAACCGCAGAAATCCGCGGCAACGCCGGCCGTCACCACCACACCGGCAGTCGCCAGCCCGGCCGTCGCCAAACCGGCTGCCACCACCCCGGCCACGGCCGCTCCGGCAGCCGCCGCTCCGGCAGCAGCCAAGAGCCCGGCCACCGCACCCTCGGCCGTCCCGCCGGCGAAGGTTCTGCCACCGGCTCCTCAGCGACCGCAACCCCATTCGCCGCAGTACCCGCCGCGGCCGCTCGGCACGTACGAGCGGCCGCCGAGCGCGTGGCAGACGTTCCGCAAGAAGCACTGGCCCGGGCCCAAGGAGGCCCGGGGCTGGGCCGTCCCGGCCGGCGTGCTCGCCGGCGCCCTCGGCTTCCTGATCTTCCTGCCGCTGAATCGGGTGGGCATCGGCTGGTTCCTCGGCTGGCTGGCGCTGACGCTGGGAGTCGCGTTCGCCGTCCGGCGATCCGCCGAGCTGCCGCGCCGCGAGCGGCTGCTCCGCTCCGGCTGGGCCGTGGCAGCGCTGGCCCTGCTGCTCATCCCGGCGTTCCGCAACGCGTGGTGGCTGGTGACGTTCAGTGTGCTCGGCGCGATCGGCTGCACCGCGCTGGCGATCGTCGGTGGCCGCCGGATCAGATCGATCCTGTTCAGCCTGGTGGCTGCCCCGTACGCCGCACTGGTCGGCATCCCGTGGGTCCGCCGGCACCTGAAAGCGGGCCGCAGTCCGGGCATGGCCCGGCGGATCCTCTTCTCGGTCGCCCTCACCGCTGTGGTGCTGCTGGTCTTCGGTGCGCTGCTGTCGTCCGCCGACGTCGCGTTCTCCCGGTTGCTGGACGACGCCATCCCCGATCTCAGCATCGACTCGATCTTCCAGTGGATCTTCCTGGCCGCGGCCGGCGGCCTGCTCGCCGTCTCCGGGATCTACACGCTGGCCGCACCGCCGGTGACGTCCAGCCTGGACACCGAGGGCAAGGGCAGATTCGGCCTGATCGAGTGGGCGCCGGCCGGCGCCGCGCTCGTGCTGCTCTTCGGCGGTTTCGTCGCCGTGCAGTTCACCGTGCTGTTCGGGGGCAGCCGGCACGTGCTGGAGACGGCCGGGCTCAGCTACTCCCAGTACGCCCGGAGCGGCTTCTGGCAGCTGGTCGCGGTCACGCTGTTGTCCCTCGCGCTGATCGCGAGCCTGGCCCGCTGGGCGAAACGGGACCAGCCGGTGGAACGGATACTGCTGCGCCTGCTGCTGGGTCTGCTGTGCGCCCTGAGCGTCATCATCGTCGCGTCCGCACTGTCGCGGATGTGGGAGTATCAGCGGGTCTACAGCTTCACCGGTGAGCGGATCTTCGTGATGGCCTCCGAGATGCTGCTCGGCGTGATCTTCGTGCTGATCGCGGTGGCCGGCGTCAAGTGGCAGGGCCGCTGGATCCCCGGAGCCACCGTCGGTCTGGCCGTGCTGATGCTGCTGGGCCTCGCGGCCCTCGACCCCGAGGGCTATGTGGCCAGCCGCAACGCGGCCCGCTACGAAGGCTCCGGCAAGATTGACGCCTGGTACCTGCGGGCCCTTTCCGCCGACGCGACGCCGGCCCTGACCGAACTGCCGGATCCGGTACGCCGGTGCACGCTCAGCTGGATCGCCGAAGACCTCGAGGACCCCGACCCCTGGTACGCCTGGAACCTCGGCCGGCAACGGGCCCGTGAAGCCCTCGCCGAACTGGGTCCCGCCGCGATCGGAAGCCAGAAGGACTGCCGCGCCGCCGACCAGTTCGACCTGCCCAAGAAACGCCGATGAGTGCTGGAGCTCCGGTTCCGCACCGGAGCTCCAGCACCCTGTTCTCCGCGATTCGCGTGAACCAAGGGGATCGAGGAGATCGAGCCGGAACTCGGATCAACGCCGAACCCGGCAGATCGACGGACGTCCGGAAATTCGACACATCGTTGATGTTGGCGAGAAGGTTGTCACGGGCACCGAGCGCGTCGGCCTGCCGCCGGGACCGGTAGAGCGCCAGCATGAGCTGCGCCACCAGTCCTCCCGCCACGGGTCGACCAGCACCAGGCCCTCGAGCTCCGCGCGGTCCGCACCGCTGTGGTCCACGTCCGCCGTCGGTCCAGCGACAGGCGGGCGCCGGCCCACCGCCTCGTCGCGACCGAAGGCGGCCCGGCCAGCTCTCGGTGAAGGACGGTGGCCATCTGCTGTTTAGCGGTCCTGCTGGGGGCAACATGATGCGGCATGAAGGTGGGCATCGGCGCCGCGGCGGCCGCAGTGTCAGCGTTGGCGGCGGTCGCCGTCCGTGATCTCCTGCAGCGCGATCACGCCCTGCTGCGCAACTTCCCGGTCATCGGCCACGGCCGGTACCTCCTCGAAGCCATCGGTCCCGAGCTGCGGCAGTACGTGGTGGCCGGCAACGACGAGGAGCGGCCGTTCACCCGCGACCAGCGGCGCTGGGTCTACGCGTCGGCGAAGAAGGAGAACAACTACTTCGGCTTCGGGACCGACAACGACATCGAGTACACAGCCGGGTATCCGATCATCAAGCACCGTACGTTCGGGCGGGCGGTGCCCCGGTCGGCGCCGGCCGCCGGCTACGAGGCGTCGGTGCCGTGTGCCAAGATCCTCGGGGCCGCGCGCGGCCGGGCGCGGGCGTTCCGGCCGGCCTCGGTCGTCAACATCTCCGGGATGAGCTACGGCTCGCTGTCCGGCAACGCGATCGAAGCGCTGAACAAGGGCGCCGCGCTGGCCGGCTGCTGGCAGAACACCGGGGAGGGTGGGCTGTCGCCGTACCACCGGCACGGCGGCGATCTCGTCTTCCAGATCGGCACCGCCTACTTCGGCTGCCGTGACGAGCACGGCCGCTTCGACCTGCAGCGGCTCAAGGATCTGGTGGCCGGCGCCCCGGTGCGGGCCCTTGAGATCAAGCTCAGTCAGGGCGCCAAGCCCAGCCTCGGCGGCCTGCTGCCGGCAGCGAAGGTGTCGGCGAAGATCGCCGCCACCCGCGGCATCACCCAGGGCGTCGACTGCGTGAGCCCGTCACGGCACGCCGAGTTCTCGGACACCGACAGCCTGCTCGACTGGGTGGAGCTGCTGGCCGCGGAGACCGGCCTGCCGGTCGGCATCAAATCGGCGGTCGGCGACCTCGGCTTCTGGGACGAACTCACCTCGCTGATGGCCACGACCGGGCGCGGCGTCGACTTCGTGAACATCGACGGCGGCGAGGGCGGCACCGGCGCCGCGCCGCTGATCTTCACCGACACGGTGTCACTGCCGTTCCAGATCGGCTTCGCCCGGGTGTACGCCACGTTCGCCCAGCGTGGCCTGCACGAGCAGGTGGTCTTCATCGGCGCCGGCAAGCTCGGACTGCCCGACAACGCCGTGGTCGCGTTCGCACTGGGCTGCGACCTGGTCAACGTGGCCCGTGAGGCCATGCTCGCGATCGGCTGCATCCAGGCGCAGAAGTGCCACACCGACACGTGCCCGACGGGCGTCGCCACCCAGAACCCCTGGCTCACCCGAGGACTGGACCCGGCGCTCAAGAGCGTGCGCGCCGCGAACTACATCAAAACCCTGCGCCGCGACCTGCTCAAGGTCGCCGAAGCGTGCGGCGTCGAACATCCCGGCCTGATCGACACCGGGTCCGTGGAGATCCTCGACGGCCGCACCGCGGCCACCGGCCTGGACCAGGTGTACGGCTACCAACCCGGCTGGGGCCTGCCGTCGGAGGCGGACCGATCGACCATCGCCGAGCTCATGCACGCCACCGAACCGCAGGGCGGCACCGCCCCGCCGTCGCGCTCGGCGATGCCATGAGCCGGCGCCTGATCACCGACCCACCGAGTAGATGGAGAACCTTCGCATGAGAATCGTGAAACTGGCTGCCGGCTTCGCCGCGGGGTATGTGCTGGGGGCGCGCGCCGGGCGAGAGCAGTACGAAAAGATCACGGCTGCCGTCCGTACAGTGAGCAACCGGCCCGGGGGTCCGTCAGCCGACGACCCTGATGCCGGGGCAGCCGTGTTGCCGGCCGAGGTGCCCACCATCGAACGACCAACGCCGGCGGTCACCGGTGACAAGCCGCGCCGGCCGCGGAACCGACGCCCCAAGGCTGCCACCACCACCGCGGCAGCAGGCTCGACCGGCGACTCGCCGGCCATGAGCACGGCGAACCTGGACCTTGACGCCGTACCGATGGAGGCGGCCGAGGCCGACGTCATCGAACAGAGCATGCCCGTGGTCGACCGTAGCGACGAGCCCCTTTCCGTACCGCTGGAAAGTGACCCCACCGACGCGCACGAGCAACGCCGCTCCCTGTGATCGGCCGAACGAACAGGATCGTCAGCGGCTGACACCTCGGCGCAGTGGGTCGCCGGTCGACCATCGCGGCCTGCAGGACTGACATCGGGCGCCATCAGCGGCTCGCGCGAGCCAGCTACTCTCAGCCTGACCGCACCCGACCGATCGGAGCGTGCGCCGCGATGAGCGCCATCGAGGACCCCGGCCCGGACAGCGAGCCTGTTGGTCCGGACCGACCAAGCGACGACCTGGAACACTGGCTGTCGGATCTGCGCACCGAGGTGTCCGCTGCCCCGCACGAATGGATCAACAAGGATCCCGTCGGCGAGCAGCCCACCGACCGAGCGGTCGAGCGCAGCCCGCTGACCCCTGGAGGGCGCGGTACGGCCGCTTCCCAGCCAGGCGGCGGTGGGCGCCACCGTGCCGCGGATTAGGTCAGTCACCTCGGCGATGTCTCTCTAGCATGGCGGTCATGGGCCGAGACTGGTTTGCCGACGCCGTCCTGTACGAGATCTACCCGCAGTCATTCTCCGACTCGGACGGCGACGGCGTCGGCGATCTCCGGGGCGTGATCTCGCGCCTGGACCACATCGCCTCGCTCGGCGTAAACGTGATCTGGTTCAACCCGTGCTTCACGTCGCCGTTCGTGGACGCGGGCTACGACGTCTCCGACTATTACTCGATCGCTCCGCGCTACGGAACCAACGACGACATGGTCGAGCTGGTGGCCGCGGCGAAGCAACGCGGTATCCGGGTCATGCTCGACCTGGTCGCCGGGCACACCTCGATCGAACACGCATGGTTCCAGCGGGAGCTGGCCGCCGACGGGCCGGATCCGGACGGTGACCGTTACATCTGGTGCGAGGACCTGCCGGACCGAGCGTGGAATCGTGACATTCCGGGCACGCCGGCTTGGGTGCCGTCGCCGGGCCACCGGCCGGGCTACTACCTCAAGAACTTCTACGACGAGCAGCCCGCGCTCAACTTCGGGTGGGTGCGACGGCCCGGAGACCCGTCATGGCGCGATCCGATCGACGCGCCCGGCCCGCGTCGCAACCGGCAGGCCCTCAAGGACATCATCGCCTTCTGGCTCGACCGCGGTGTGGCCGGCTTCCGGGTGGACATGGCGTTCTCGCTGGTCAAGGACGAGCAGGTGGCCGACGGACTGGCCGAGACGGTGGCCCTGTGGCGCGAGATCCGCGAGTGGCTGGATGCCGAGTATCCGGACGCCGTCCTGATACCCGAGGGCACGGAGCCCCGCACGGGCGGACCGGCCGCCTTCGACGCCGACTTCTTCCTCGTCATCCATGACGAACACGGCAGCCTCTTCGACAACCACTACGCCGGCCTGTTGCCGTTCCACGAGCCACGCGAACCGTTCTTCGACGCCGCGGGCAGCGGCAGCACCCGGGTCTTCCTCGACGCCTGGGACGCGGCCCGCGCCGGGGATCCGGACCGGCTGATCGTGATGTCGACCGCCGATCACGACTACGACCGGCTCTGCTGCGGCCCGCGGACCGCCGAGCAGCTCGGCGCCGCGCTGACCTTTCTGTTCACCTGGGGAAACGTGCCGTGCCTGTACTACGGCGACGAGATCGGTATGCGGTACCTGCCGGGCCTGCCGAACGTGGAGGGATCGGTGTGCAACCCGGCGTACAACCGGGCCGGCTGCCGTACCCCGATGCAGTGGGACGCCCGGCCCAACGCCGGCTTCTCCACGGCCGAGTCGTCCCGGCTCTACCTGCCCGTCGACCCGGCCCCGGACCGGCCCACGGTGGCCGCCCAGGACACGGACCCGTCATCGACGCTCAACCTGGTTCGTGACCTCATCGCCCTGCGGCAGGCCACGCCCGCGCTCAGGACCCGGGCGACCGCGCGCGTGCTCCACGACGGCTACCCGTTCGCGTACGTGCGCGGCGAGTCCCACCTGGTCGTCGTCAATCCCCGTCGGGAACCGGCGACGCTGGCCGCCGCCGAGGCGGTCGGCGCCACTGCGCTGCTGGCATCCGGAGTCACGGCCACCTCCGACGGTTTCAGTGCGGCCGGTTTCGGCTACGGGATCTTCACCTACCGGGCCCCAGGTCCGGCGGCAGCCTGATCCCCCGGAAAAGTCTCCGATGGGCAACACCGACCTGCGCAAGGTCTATCTGGCCGACGTCCACCACTTCCGCCACGGCCGCTTCGAGCGCATGTGGTACCTCCTCGACGCCCGGACCATCGCAGAGCAACTGGCAGCCTGACCACCACCGGCGAGCTCGACCTGAACCTCACCGTCAGTATCGGCGTTGCTGCCGACACCGCCCTCCCGGTCAGCTCGCCACCGGGTCCAGCCAGCGGTTGTACCGCAGGCGCAGGGCGCGCTCGGTGCTGCCCACCACAGCGCTGATCGTGAGCGCGATGGTCAACCAACCCGGCGCCTCGACGGGTGACTCGAAGACCCCGAACCGGTCGGCCAGCGGCGGGAACCGGGAGATCGCTTCCAGGGTCTGCGGAACGACGAAGAACAGCGGGACGGCGACCATGATGACGGCAAGCGTGCCGATCCAGCGGCTGAGGGCGGGGTGCTCGCGGTCGAGACGCGCGCGGCGTCCCTCGGCGGAGCGGGGTTCCGGCACGAGTTGCTGCTCGATCCCGTCGGTGGTGACGAAGTGGCATCGCCGGATACCGAACGACGACGTCTCCACCTCGATCTCACCACCTTCGATCGGGAAGACGGCGGGGAGCCTCGCTCGAGCGCGGAGCCGTCCGTCGCGGTACAGGTAAGCCTCGGTGTCGCCGTTCTCATTGCTCTTCAGGTGGTTCACGTCGACGGCATAGACCACCGGACGGCCGGTACCGGCGTCCACGGGCAGGAAGAACAGGGATCGAGTCAGCAGCTGCCACCAGCGGAATCGCTTCAGTGCGCGCCCGTCCCCGGGTTTGACGCGCTGGATGGCTCGGCGCCTTCGCCATTCGTCGAACATCTCCGCAGTGAAGCCTGTGTTCCAGGAACACAGTCAAATTCCGGCTTTGACTGTGTGCCGAGGACATGGTGTCGCATGGATCGGACCGCAAAGGACGATCGATGGAGGCTGGACATGAGTCGACGGCGTAGCGCCGCCTGGGTGGCAGCGCTCGGTCTGATCGGTACGCTGATCACGGTGATGCCGGCGCGAGCGGAGAATCCTGCGGCGGCGGCGGAACTGAACTGGGCCGCCTGCCCCGCGGATGTGAACGCGAAGACGGCGCCACTGACGGCCCAGTGCGCGACCGTACCCGTTCCCCTCGACTACAGCGAACCCGACGGCGCGCAGATCTCGCTGCTGGTGTCGCGGATCGCGAGCACCAGGCCGGAGAAGAGACGCGGCATCCTGATGTTCAACCCCGGCGGGCCGGGCGGCTCCGGGCTGGACCAGCCGGCGTTCCTGGCCAAGAAGGGCCTGCCGGCGACCGTCATGGACACCTACGACCTGATCGGCATGGACACCCGGGGCGTCGGGCACTCGACGCCGATGAGCTGCGGCTTGACCGAGGAGATCGGCTACTGGGCCAACGTGCCGCCGTACGCGGCGGACGACGCGGCCGTGACCGCGCAGGCGAGGATCGCTGAAGCAGTCGCGCAGACATGCGCCGCGAACGACGTCGGCGGGCGGCTGCGGCACCTCACGACGGCGAACATGGCCCGCGACCTGGATCGGATCCGCGCCGCCCTCGGCGAGCCGACGGCCAGTTTCTACGGCGCATCGTACGGTTCGGCGCTGGGCGCGGCCTACGTGTCGCTGTTCCCGGACACCACCGACCGTACGGTCATCGACAGCAACCTCGCCGACACCCACCTCGACCGGGACGGCCTGCGCCGGTTCGCCCGTGGTGTCGAGGAGACCTTTCCGGACTTCGCGCAATGGGCGGCGGCGCGGCACGCCTCCTACGGCCTGGGCCGGACGCCCGCGCAGGTGCGCAAGACCTACTTCGCCATCGCCGAACGGCTCGACCGGACCCCGGCCGCCGACGGGACCACCGGCGCCATCTTCCGGTACCTCACCTTCGCCCACCTCTATGGCGACGTTCAGTACGGCAACCTGGCCCGGATCTGGCAGGCGCTGCTGACCCCGGGCACCGCCCGGGCGAGTTCCGCGCCCTCGGCTGCCCAGGCTGCTCCCCCGGTCGACAACGCGCTGACCGTGTTCCTCGCGGTCACCTGCAACGACGTGAACTGGCCCGAGGATCTGGCGACCTACCGGCGCGGCGTCGCGCAGGACCGCCGGCGGTACCCCATGTTCGGCGCGGCGACCGCCAACGTCACCCCGTGCGCGTACTGGGAGCACGAGCCGTCCGAGCCACCCGTCAAGGTCGACAACGCCGGGCCGGCCGATGTGCTGATGCTGCAGAACCGGCGCGACCCGGTCACTCCGGCGGTCAACGCCGAGCTGTTGCGCCAGAAGTTCGGTCAGCGGGCCAGGCTGGTGACCGTCGACGACAGCGGGCACGGCGTCTACGTCCTCGGCGGCAACGCCTGCGCGCTGAACCTGACCACCGCCTACCTGGTCGGCGGCAAGCTACCGGCCCGGGACGTCGCCTGCCGATCCTGACCGCGTCGCCGGTGTACCGGGGTACCAAGGGAAGCGCGCAAGTGTCGACCGCGGTACCACGGTCCCGGCGTTCCGCGTACCTAGCGTGGTGAGCATGATTCAAGTACGCGAAGTAACGAAGCGGTACGGTGCCAAAACAGTCGTGGACCAGCTGTCCTTCACCGCGCAGCCGGGACAGGTCACGGGCTTCCTCGGGCCCAACGGCGCCGGCAAGTCGACCACCATGCGGATGATCGTCGCTCTCGACGCGCCGACCTCGGGCGACGTGCTGATCAACGGCCGGCCGTACGCGTCGTCGAAAGCCCCCTTGCGCGAGATCGGCGTGCTGCTCGAGGCCAAGGCCATGCACCCCGGCCGCACCGCGGTCAGCCACCTTCGCGCCCTGGCCCGCACGCACGGCATCGCCCGCTCGCGGGTCGACGAGGTGCTCGACCTGGCCGGCCTCGCGGCCGTCGCCCACAAGCGGGTCGGCGCCTTCTCCCTCGGCATGGGTCAGCGGCTCGGCATCGCCGCCGCACTGCTCGGCGACCCGGCCGTGGTGATGCTCGACGAGCCGGTCAACGGACTCGACCCGGACGGTGTCCTCTGGGTGCGCAACCTGCTCACCGGGCTGGCGGCCGAAGGCCGCACCGTGATGCTGTCCTCACACCTGATGAGCGAGGTCTCGCTGATCGCGGACCACCTGGTCATCATCGGCCGGGGCCGACTACTGGCCGACACCACCGTGGCCGACCTCGTGACCGCCGAAGGCGTCCGGGTCGTCACCGCGGCCCCCGACGCGCTGCGCACGGTGATCGCCGGCCCGGGCATCACCGTCACGTCGACCGGCGCCGAGGAACTGTTCGTCGCCGGCACCACCGCCCGCGCGATCGGACTGGCCGCGGCCACCCGAGGCATCCCGTTGTTCGAGCTCACCCCGCAGAACGCCTCACTCGAAGAGGCGTTCATGGACCTGACCCACAACGCTGTCGAATACGAGGCCACCCGATGAAGATCACCCCTGGTGGCGTCGTCGCCGCCGAATGGACCAAGTTCTCCTCCCTGCGCTCGACCTGGATCACCACCGGGATCTCGGTCGTGCTGCTGATCGCGTTCGGCATGATCGCCTCGGCGTCCTTCTCCGGCGACAGCCTGTCGGCCGTCGATCTGGCCCTGTCCGGCAGCACCCTGGCCGGCCTCGCCGTCGGGGTGCTCGGCGCGCTGCTGGGGGCCGGCGAATACACCACCGGGATGATCCGGGCGACCCTCGCCGCGGTGCCGCGCCGGCTGCCGGTCCTGTGGTCGAAGAGTCTGGTGGCCGGGGCCGCCGCACTGGTCACGATGACTGCCGGCGCCTTCGCCGCTTTCGCGCTGGGCTCGGCCGTACTCAACGACGGGGTCGGCCGGGCCGGCCTCGGCGACGACGGCGTGCTGCGCGCGCTGCTCGGCGCCGGCTGCTATCTGGGCCTGGTCGCGGTACTCGGCGTCGCGCTCGGCATGCTCGTCCGTTCCAGCGCCGGCGCCATCGCGATCCTGGCCGGCCTCCTGCTGATCGTGCCCGGCCTGGCCGCGCTGCTGCCGGACCCGGTCTCCGAGACGATCACCCCTTACCTGCCCAGCAACGCCGGCAGCGCGGTCATGGCGCTGACCCAGGCCGAGAACACACTGGCGCCGTGGACCGGTCTCGCGGTCTTCGCGGGCTATGTCGTGGTGACCCTCGCCGCCGCGGCATTTCGGCTCAAGAAGACCGACGCGTGAGGGGACAATCGGCGGATGAGCGCACAAGGATGGCTGGTGGACCGGCAGGGCCGGTTGCGGACCTTCCACCGCCGCCGGCCGTGGGTCATGGACACCTTCCTGGCCGTCCCGATCGTGCTCTTCAGCATCCCGAACCTGATCGAGGAGCCTCTCCCGGCCACGATCGCGACCCTGCTGCTGCTGCCGCCGCTGTACTGGCGGCGACGGTACCCCTTTCCGGCGTTCGTGGTCACTGCGGCCACCGAACTGATCGAGGGATTGCTGGACATCGGCGTGGGCGCCGGGGTGATCCTGCTGGTGATGCTCTTCGGGGTCGCCTCCCGGGGAGCGTGGCGGTCGCTCGCCTGGGCCTCCGTGATCACCGTCGCGCTCCTGGCCGCCGAGATCCATCTTTTCGGACCGGCGGTGGAGAACCGTCTCTTCACGTCGGTGCTGGCGCTCGGCATGTCGGTGGCCGCGGTCGCGTCCGGCGTCGCGGTGCGCACCCGCCGGGCGTACCTGGTTGCGCTGGAGGACCGGGCCGCCCGGCTGGAGGTCGAGCGTGACCAGCGGGCCCGCCTCGCCGTCGCCGACGAGCGGGCCCGGGTGGCCCGCGAGATGCACGACATCGTCGGCCACCACGTGTCGGTGATCATCGGCCTGGCCGACGGCGGAGTCACGCTCGCGAGATCGCGCGACGAACAGACCGCCGAACCACTGCAGCTGATCGGGGAGACCGGCCGGCAGGCGCTCGGCGAGCTGCGACGGGTGCTGGGGGTGCTGCGCGGGGAGGACGCGGATGCGCAACTGAGCCCGCAGCCCGGCATCGACGATCTCGATCGGCTGCTGCCCAGCGTGCGGGCCGCGGGGCTGCCGGTCACCTACTCCACCGCAGGCGAGCTGCGCGCCCTCGGCCGGGGCGTGCAGCTCGCGGTCTATCGCATCGTGCAGGAAGCGCTCACCAACACCCTCAAACACGCGGGGCGCGGTGCGACCGCGGACGTCACCCTGGCTGCCTCCGATGGAGAGGTACGCGTACGCGTACGGGATGACGGCCGTGGCGGACCCGCCGCCCCCAGCCACGGCCTGCTCGGCATGCGCGAACGCGCGGCCATGTACGGCGGGGTGGTGAACGCCGGCCCGGCCGAGCGGGGCTGGCTCGTCGATGTCGTCCTCAAGGAGCCCGCATGACCACCGTGCTGATCGCCGACGACCAGCCGTTGCAGCGCATGGGCTTCAAGATGCTGCTCGACGGCACGCCCGGCATGGCCGTGGTCGGCGAGGCCGCCACCGGCGCCGAGGCAGTGCGGATGGTCGAACAGACTCGCCCCGACGTGGTGCTGATGGACGTGCGCATGCCCGGCGTCGACGGCATAGAGGCCACCCGCCGGATCACCACGGCCGGCTCGCGCACCCACGTGCTGATTTTGACCACCTTCGACCTCGACGAGTACGTCTACGCCGGACTGCGGGCCGGGGCGAGCGGCTTCCTGCTCAAGGACGCCCGTCCTGAGGAGCTCATCGCCGGCATCCGAGCCGTCGCGAGCGGGGAGTCGGTGGTGGCGCCCAGTCTGACCCGCAAGCTCATGACCGCGTATCTGCAGGATGCGGCGCCGGTCAAGCAGGACCGCCGGCTGGCCACGCTGAGCGAGCGGGAGCGCGAAGTCCTCGAGGCGATCGGCCAGGGTGCCACGAACACCGAGATCGCCGAACGCTTCATCCTGACCGAGTCGACCGTGAAGAAGCACGTCGGACGCGTCCTGGCCAAGATCGGAGCGCGCGACCGGATCCAGGCGGTGATCTTCGCGTACGACAACGGACTGGTCCAGCCACGCGCCGCGAACCCCCCGGCCCCCTGAACGTACGAGGAGACGACCGTGGCCTGGAGCACACGTGAACTCGCCGAGCTCACCGGCACGACCGTGAACACCATCAGGCACTATCACCGGCTCGGCCTGCTCGAAGAGCCCGAGCGCCGGCACAACGGCTACAAACAGTACGGAAATCGGGAACTCGAACGGCTCCTGAGCATCCGGCGGCTCGTCGAGCTGGGCGTACCGCTCGCCCGGATCGGCGAAGCCGGCACGGACGGAACTGTTGCCCCGGAGACACTGCGGCAGGTCGACGCCGGACTCGCGGCCGACATCGAACGCCTGGCCCGGGCCCGCTCCGACATCGCCGCCATCCTCCACGACGGCGCCGTTACCCCGCAGCAGATGTGAGCCTGCCAACTGCTGCCTTGTGGACCGGTCTGGAGGTCATCGAGGGGCATCGGAGGGCGTCGTCTGGCTCCGTACAGGTCTTCGGCGAGCAGAGGCGACTCGACTTCGCCACCGCCGTCTACGGGCGGCCGGAGCTGATCGTCCTGGACGAGCCCACCACAGGGCTGGACATCCAGTCCCGGGACGCCCTGTGGGAGGCCGTGGCGGAACTGCGCGGCAACGGTTCGACCGTCATCCTGACGACGCACTACCTCGAAGAGGCACAGCAGCACGCCGACCGCATCGGGCTCATGCACCGGGGCACTGTCCGGCCTGACCCTGCCGGTCGCCCTCACCGCCCTGATCGAGGCCTGCTCGCGCACCGGCGGATGCGGCCCGCGTCCGAGGCCGGCGACGACACCGAGTGACTTCCGGTCCGGCCGGCCCCCGTCAGCCGCTCAAGCGCCGGCTGAGGGCGGCGACCGCGGCCCGCCCGGCCCGGTTGGCGCCGACGGTGGACTGCGAAGGGCCGAAACCGATGAGGTGTACGCGGGGTTCGCCGGCGACCTGGGTGCCGACCAGGCGGATTCCGCCTGCTCGTTGCGCAGGTTCAGTGGGTCCAGGTGGGCCAGGGCAGCCTTGAAACCGGTGGCCCAGAGGATGGCGTTCACCGAGGTGAAGGAGCCGTCGGCCTCGCGTACCCCGAAGGGTTCGATCGCGGTGAACATCGGGCGGCGCTCCAGCGCCCCACGCTCCTTGGCCGCCAGCGCGTAGGGCGTCCAGAGCAGGCCGGTGTAGGAGACGACACTCCCGGTCGGCCGGCCCGCCTCGACGTCGGCGATCACCCGGCCGATCACCTCGCGGCCGGTCACCTCCGGCTCGAACGCGCCGTCGCGGAAGACCGGCTCCCGGCGCGTGTACCAGAACGTCGTCGCCACCCGCGATATCTCCTCCAGCTGCTGGACCGCCGAGATCCCGCCGCCGACGACCGCCACCCGCAGCCCCGCGAAACGATCCGCCGACACGTAGTCGTGGGTGTGCACCTGCAGGCCGGCGAAGGTCTCCTGGCCCGGATAGTGCGGGCGGACCGGGTTCGTCCAGGTGCCGGTCGCGTTGATGACCGCGCGGACCCGCCAGACGCCGGTGCTGGTCTCGACGATCAGGTCGCCGTCCGGGTCGGCGTCCGCCCGGCGTACGGCGGTGACCCGGACCGGCCGCTCGATGGACAGGCCGGCGGCCCGCTCGAAGTCGGCGAAGTAGCGTGGCACGGCGGTCCGGCTCGGCTCGTCGGGCTCAAGCGGCGGCCTCGGGAAGCCGGGCAGGTCGAAGATGCCGTTGACGGTGGCCATCCGCAGCGACTCCCAACGGTGCTGCCAGGCGCCACCCGGCCGCTCCTCGGCGTCGAACACGACGAAGTCGATGCCGCGCCGGCGCAGGTGATAAGCCGCCGACAGGCCGGACTGACCGCCCCCGATGACCGCCACGGTCGTGATCACGGAGCAAGCGTACGACCGGATTCCGCTGGACGAGCCCCGGCCTTCGCTGCTGGATCACCCACTGTGCGCTGCTGACGGACGTACGAGAATGATTGTCTTGCCCTTGGTCCGCCCGGTCGGATGGAGAGCGGCGACGGCATCGTCGAGGGTGGCGACGGTGCCGATGTTCGTCCGCAGTCGTCCGTCGCGGACGCGCTGGACGATCTCGTTCAGCTGGACCCGGTCGGCCTCGACGACGAAGTCGACGGCCCGGCCGTCGGCCGGCCGCGCCTCGGCGGGCCCGACGACGGACACCAGCGTTCCGCCCGACCGGATCAGGCGCGCGGATCGCTGCTGAATGTCTCCGCCGATGACGTCGAAGACCAGGTCGACCCCGCCGGCGTCCGCCAGCGCGTCGTTCTCGAGGTCGACGAACTCCTGCGCGCCGAATTCGAGGGCCTGCTGCCGGTCGGCCCCGCGTCCGGTGCCGATGACGTACGCGCCGAACTCACGGGCGAGTTGCGTCACCATCGTCCCGACCGCGCCGGCCGCACCGTGCACGAGCACGCTCTGCCCGGCCTGGAGGCGGCCGTGCTGGAACAGTCCCTGCCACGCGGTCAGACCCGAGATCGGCAGGCTCGCGCCCACCGTGAAGTCGACGTCGCCGGGTAGCGGCGCGAGGTTGCGGGCCTCGACGGCCACATACTCCGCGAGGGTGCCGTCGCGATGCCAGTCCGTGAGGCCGAACACCCGCTGCCCCACCGACAGACCCGTCGTGCCATAACCGAGGGCGCTGACCACTCCGGCCAGCTCATGCCCGGGGATCGACGGTGTCCGGTCCCGGTCACGGCGATCGGTCCAGGTCGAAGGCCACGCCATCTCGGTCGGGACGAACCCCGACGCATGAACCTCGACAATGACGTCGTTTATCGCGGCCGGCGGCTCGGGGCGCTCCACCAGCGTCATCCCGGCCGTTCCGGCAGCCTGGTCCGTCACCACGATCGCCTTCATCGGTGTTGTCTCCTTGCTCATTCGGTGTTTTCAGTGGCGGTGGTGCGGAGGCGCCCGGCACGCGTTTTCCGCCTCGGGGGTCGGGTAGCCTGACGGCCGTGGTCGACCCGCCGGTGAACAGCGAGGGCACCCGGCTGACCGCGCGCGGCGCGGCCACCCGGGAACGCATCGTGCTGGCGGCCGCCGAGCTGATGGCGGCCAAGGGGGTCGCTGCCACCACCCTCGACGAGGTCAGGATCGCCAGCGGCACCAGCAAGTCCCAGCTCTACCACCACTTCTCGGCCAAGGACGCACTGGTCCGCGAGGTCGTCACGTATCAGGCCCAGGTGGTGCTGGAGCGTCAGTACCAATTGCTGCGGGGCGTCAGCTCGTTCGCCGGGCTGCGCCGGTGGCGCGACGCCGTGCTGCAACGCAACGTGCTGCGCAGCGGCGCGCACGGATGTGAGATCGGCACCCTCGCGGCCGAGTTGTCCGACACCGACGAGGCCGCCCGGCAGGCGTTGGCCGGCCATTTCGCCACCTGGGAACAGTTGCTGGCAGACGGTTTCCGGCGCATGCGTGACAACGGCACCCTGCGCGCCGACGCCGACCCGGCGACGCTGTCGGTAGCGGTGCTGGCCGCCGTTCAGGGCGGCTACCTGCTGGCTCAGGCAGCACATGACGCCGAGCCCATGCGGGTGGCGCTGGACATGGCCCTGACCCACGTCGAGACCTTCGCGACACCCACAACAGGACTATAAGGTCCAACAGGGCCGGGCGTCCAACCGAGCCACAGTCGAACATGTGGACCGCAGAGAATGCCGCGCTGCGTTTGTGGCAGCCCATGCCCTAACGGAGGTTGGACTATGGAGTCCACATCTTGGGGAGTTCAGACCGACGCGGACGACCTGGTGTGGGCCGGAGTGACCGTCGAACCGGACGCCGCCCGGCCGCGGCTGCCACAGTTCCAGTTGCTGCCCTCCCCGCCGCCGGGTCGCTGCTGACCGAACGGCAAGTTGCCTTCGTCGGGCAACCTTCCGCGGCCGGACGGCCACTACAGATTGCCGGGAGTGCGAAGGCCGGCAACCACCCCAATCCTGCAACAAAGCTGCAAACCATATTCATTGACGTGTATCGATTGGCGTGTCAGGTTGGAGAAGTCCTCCCCCGATACCGTCGGCATCGTCCGCACGAACCCGTGAGCTGCGATGACGACGGTTCCGTCCGCCTTCATCGAAGGTGGAGGCTCTGCGAAAGGTCCCCTCATGAAAAGACCCCGCATACTCATCGGTGCCGCGGTTCTGGTTGCGGCCATGGCCGGCTCTGTGGCGACGGTGGGTCTGGCGTCAGCCGCCACGGACGTGAAAGTCACCGCGTCGATCAAGGTCAGCGGCACCTTCGACGGCGGCGGCAAGCGCTACATCGGCTCCGGCGCACTCGGCAGTGGCGGCCAGAACGAGGGCCAGGACCCGATCTTCGACCTGGCCGCCGGGGCCACCCTGAAGAACGTCATCCTGGGCGCCCCGTCCGCCGACGGCGTCCACTGCGCCGGCAGCTGCAACCTCACCAACGTCGTCTGGCAGGACGTCGGCGAGGACGCCGCCACTTTCCGCGGCACCAACGCGACCGTCGTGATCGACGGCGGCAGTGCGGCGAGCGCGTCGGACAAGGTGTTCCAGGACAACCGCGGTGCCGGCGGGTCGGTGACCATCAAGAACTTCAAGGTCTCCAACTTCGGCAAGCTCTACCGCTCCTGCGGCAACTGCTCCACCCAGGCCGCCCGCAAGGTGACCATCCAGAACGTCACCGCGACCAGCGGCAAGGTGATCGCCGGCGTCAACACCAACTACGGTGACGTCGCGACGCTGAAGGGCAACAACATCGGCAGTATCCCCACCTGCTGGCTGTACACCGGAAACAACACCGGCGCCGAACCGACCAAGACCGGCTCCGGCGCCAACGGCAGGAACTGCATCGTTTCCTGACGGTGGCGACACGGCCCTCTGGCGTAGGCCAGGGGGCCGTGTCCTGCCGTTGTCCGCCGGTCTCGGATGCGCCTCTTGCTTGATCCGCGTTCGAATGTGCCGGGCTGCGGCCGGTATCCCCTGTCAGGAACGCGGGCGCACGTACAACCTGGCGGTGGTGGCGCGATGCGAGCGGTGCCCGCTGCACGAAGCCTCATCGCCGCCGCTGCCGGGGCCCGGGGTCCCGGCCGGCCGCTTGGTGTAGGACACGGACACCTGCAAGGTGATGAAACCGGCCGCGTCGGCATCGGGGGTCACCCGGAACGCGGTGTAGTCGAAATCGCCACCGGCCAGGTTCGCGCTGCGGGACAGCGACGTGTACGAGCCGGTGTTGCTGGGATAGGTGAGCGCGGCGACGTCGTCGCCGGTGACCGTGACCCGCAAATCGCACACATCCGAGCGCGACGTCCACCACGTCTTGACCCACTTCGCCACACCGGCCCGCACCGTGGGCACGACGGCCTTGTCCACCAGGCGCGGCCCGTCCTTCCCACCGGCCTGCACCGCACTCGCCGGCGCCGCCACGACACCCGCGGCGACCGCCAACGCGGCCGCGGCGGCGGCAACCCGTGGAACCGTCTGTGACCTCATGTCCGCATCCCTTCCCGGTGGACCGGGCCGGCCGCGACGCCCTCGGCTACGGCGTCCGGCACATCCCCGGATCAACCGCGACGCTAAAGGGCCGGACCCCGGGCCGGTCCGCCGATGGCAGCAGAGCCACCCGTTCGGGTGGCCCGGCCGGCGACCGGACAGAGGCGAAGCGCCCACGGGCTCGCCTCCGAGCCAATACGCTGAGGATGTGCATACCGTCCTCAGCAAGGGCAGCCGGTTGGATCCGGACGTCAAGCTCCCGGAGCATGCCGGCCTGACGATGGTCTCCGGGGCGCCGGTGGAGCTGCTGTTGGCGCTGAGTCGTCCACACGAGCTGGAAGTGCAGGCGGTCACCGCGGCCCCGACCCGGTTCGCGTGGATCGACGTCGGCGCTGCGGGGGTCCTGTTGTACCGGCTCGGCCCGGTGCTGCCCTGGGGGCAGGTGACCTTCCACCCTCATCTGGTCCCGGCCGAGGAGGGACCGGCCGGCGTCGACGGTACGCACGGGGTGCGGATCGCGCTGGTCGACCGGGACAGCCGGGTGATCCGGGCGGTGCACCGGGTTCGCTGGCCGGCCGGCTTCCTGTCGGTGGTACGGGACTCGGTGGCCAGAATGCAGGAGACGCCGTACAACCGCCTGGCTCACCAGCATGCCGTCGCCGCGTTGCACCGCCGGTACCCGACACCCGAGGACCTGCTGGTCGACCGGGTCGACGCGCACTGCACCGCCGTACCGATCCGCGCGGGATGACAGCGCACTCAGCCGGCCCGAGTGTCCGCTAGCGGACGACGGCACTACCCCTGGAGGAGGGCGATGTTACGTTGACCGAATGTAGCATTGAGGGGGATCTATGCACATTCGACGTCCACTGGCCGCCCTGACCACTACCGCACTGCTCGTTGTCGGCGTCGGGCCCGCCGTCGCAGCTGCCGCCGAGGCTCAGCCGATCCTGACCCTCCGCTCCGCCACCGCGCACCCGGTGGCGCAACGGTTCGTCGACGGTGACTACATCTGGTTCGATCTCGATCTCGGCATCCACATGGTCGCCGGGACGCAGCCTTTTGACATCCGGGCCAAACGCAAGTCGTACGCGCAGCCGATCGTCGCCAAGCTCAACGGCACCCCGCTGCCGGCCGGCCTGTTCACGTCGTTCGGTGGCTTCGAGGACTTCACCTCGATCACCATCCGCGACGCCGCCGGCGCGGTGGTCCACGACTACACGACCGACTGGTGCCCGAACTCGGAACGCTCGGTGCGCAGCCGCCCGGACGGCCCGTCGCAGAACGCGTACCCGCTGGACTGCGGCTGGCAGGGGTACGGCGACGGCGGCAGCGGCAATCCGTTCCTGCTCGGTTCGGTCTGGGGCATCCCGGCCGGCTGGGCCACCCCGATCGAGACCGTCCCGCGCGGCGACGGGGCCTGGACCGGGCAACCGGAGATCGATCTGCCGGGCGGCGAATACCAGGTCACCGTACGGTTGAACGATCCGTACCGGGAATGGCTGGCGGTGCCCGCCGCGGACGCCACCGTGAACCTCGACCTGACCGTGGTCGACATCGGCGTGGGCCAGGCGTCGGCCCCGGTGGCGAAGGCGGAGGTCCGCACGGCCACCGAGGCACACCGGCACGCCACGGCCGGTGACCCGGCGGCTCAGGTGACCGGCTACGACCCGCGCTTCCGGCCGCCCGCGAAGGTGCCGGCGACCCTGGCCGCGGTGCCGGCGACCGGCCCGAAGCCCGATCTGCGCTCGCTGCCCGCCTGGGACATCGCCCTGCAGCAGGACACCGACGGCAAGGCGTACCTCACCTTCGCGGCCACCGTCTGGAACGGTGGGACGTCCCCACTGGTGGTGGACGGCTTCCGCCGCACCGGCGAGGACCTCATGGACGCGTACCAGTACTTCTACGACGCCGCCGGTACCGAAGTGGGCGCCCGGCTCGCCGGGACGATGCAGTGGGACGCCCGCGAAGGGCATCTGCACTGGCACTTCACCGACTTCGCCCAGTACAACCTGCTCGACGCCAGCCAGAACCTGGCCGTGCGCTCCGGCAAGGAGGCGTTCTGCCTCGCCAACACCGACCCGGTGGACTACACCATGCCGCTGGCCAAGTGGCGGCCGGGCAACACCAGCCTGGCCACCTCGTGCGGGCAGAACACGGCGGTGGCGGTGCGCGAGGTGCTCGACATCGGCAACGGCGACACGTACGGGCAGTTCCTCCCGGGCCAGTCCTTCGAGGTCACCGACCTGCCCAACGGCACGTACTGGATCGAGGTCCGAGCCAACCCCGAAGAGCATCTGGCCGAACTGCGCACCGACAACAACGCCGCGCTGCGCAAGGTGATCCTGGGCGGCAAGCCCGGCGCGCGGACCCTGCGCGTGCCGGCCGTGCACGGCCTGGACGGCTGACCCGGGCCCCCGCCCACCTGGTGTCCGAGCGGATCAACGCGACAGGTCGACCCGGCGCAGGGGTTGGTCGGCGAGGGCGCCGCTCACGGTGTGGGTGGACCAGCTCACCGCAGACAGGTAGATCTCCATCATGTCTTCGGCGTTGATGACCGCACCGGCGGCCGGCTGCCCTTGTTCGTATGCGCGTACGGCGTGCAGGACCCGGCCGAGGTCTCCGGCTTCGGCGGTCAGTGCCGCGACGACGTCGTCGGCCAAGGGCAGCTCGGTGATCAGCTGTGCGGGGTGTTCGGCGAGCAGGTCCGCGATGCCGGACAGCAGTCCCACCGTGAAGGCCGCGCCGCCGGACAAGCGGAGTCTCTCGGCGAGCAGCTGACACAGCCGGGCCCTGATCAAGGTCGACATCACCTGGTCCTCGGTGGCGTCGGTGAGGTCGCTGAACAGCATCAGCGTGACCCACTGCCGGATCGTCGCCGGACCGAGCAGGGTCGCGGCCTGAGCGACCGAGGAGACGCGGGCGGCGAGACCGGAGGCCGCGGAGTTGGTGGCCCGCAACAACCGGTAGGTGATCGCGGGGTCCCGGCTGATCAGCGACACGACCCCGTCGAAGTCGACCTCGTCGGCATTCAACGCGGCGATCAACTGCAGGCGAGCAGCGCGTGTCGGCGACATCGACGCGGTCGACAGCACGTGGGGGCGCCCGAGCACGTGGCCTTGAAAGAAGTCGAACCCCAGCTGCATGGCGTGCTGCAACTGCTCCTCGGTCTCCAGCCGTTCCGCCACCAGCTGGATCTGGGGGTATCGGCGGCATTGCTCAACCGTCTCCGCCACGCCGGCCGGGTCGGCGTCCAGCATGTCCACCTTGACGTAGGTGGCCCAATCCAGGAGGCGCTCGGCTCCCGCGCCCCAGACGAAGTCGTCCAGCGCGATGGTGAAACCTCGCTCGACCAGCGCCCGGGTCCCGTCGATGACCATGTCGTCGACCTCGACGGTCTCCACGATCTCCAGAACGGCTTGGTCGGAGTCGAACGGCACAGGCAGTTCGCCGGTCAGGAACTCGCGGGTGACGTTGACGAAGCACGCCCTCGACCCGACCAGCTCGGTCAGGCCGAACTCGGTGAAGGCAGCCACGATCACCTGGCTGGTGGCCTGCGCGGTGCTCCGGGAGGCGCTCTGCGCTGCCGCTGAATCGCGGAACAGCAGCTCGTAGGCGACCACGTCTCCGCTGCGGTCGTAGATCGGCTGCCGCCCGACATGGATCCAGGAAGCCGGCTCGCCACTGGGGGCGGATACATGCGTCACGGACGCAGAATAGCCCGAATAGGGATACACCCGCCGGAATAGGGAGAGAGTTCCCCAGCCGTTGTCACACGACGGTGTGCCGCGAGCGACGACCCGGGCCACCCCGCTGAAGGGGCGTCCAGCGAGATCACCGCGCATCACCGCAAACACGGGCCCATCGCCCCGGCACGTTCGGTGAGCAACGCCGGGTCGCCTGTTGACGACGCGCCGTTGCGGGTACGGTGGTCGGCGTCACCGTCCACAGGGGTTGGCAAGGCGGAGGTAAGGGTGCCGGTCACAGGCCAACGCGTCGTGCGACGGGCATTGGGGCGGCGATTGACGCGGCTACGCACGGCGTCCGGCATGAGCCGGCGTGATGTGGTGGAAGCGCGGCTGGGCATCTCGGAGCCGACGCTGCACCGCATCGAGACGGGCAAAGTGCCGGTCACCGGGGCCAACGTGCGCGCGCTCTGCTGGCTCTACGGTGCGGACCAGAGCATCACCGACGCGCTGGCCGACCTCGCGCTGGGCACCTCACAGCAGGAGTGGTGGGACGCCAGCCCGGTGATCCCCGAATGGTTCAAGCTGTACGTCGGGCTGGAGGCGTCCGCGTCCCGCATGTTCGGCTACGACGGCGAGGTCGTTCCCGGCGAGCTGCAGACCCCGGAGTACGCACGAGCCGTCTTCGGCGCCGAGCAGCCGGTCGACTCGGAGATCGCCGAACGCCACATCAATCTCCGCATGCAGCGGCAGAGGACGCTGTTCGCCCGCAACCCACCGATCCGCCTCGTGACGGTGCTCGGTGAGGGGACATTGACCCGGGCGGTCGGCAGCGAACAGGTGATGAAGGGACAGATCGAGCATCTTCGGCGGCTGTCCCAAGAGGACACGGTCGACATCAGGGTGCTGCCGTTCTCGGTCGGGGCGCACGCGGCGATGGCCGGCGCCTTCCGGATCCTGGAGTTCGACGACCCGGCCGATCCGGACGTGGTCTACCTCGAATCCCACGTGGGCGCGCTCTACCTGGAGGAACAGGTCGAGGTCGACGAATACCGGCGGATCTTCGATCTCATCAGTAAAGACTCCGTACCGGTCGGGGAGTTCCGCTGACGAACTGAGCCCGGTGCGGAGGCGCGCCGGGATCAGTCGGTCAGGAGCTGGTCGAACTCGCCGCGCTTGGCCCCGAAGAGGAACGAGTCCCATTCCTCGATCGTGAACACCACGGTACCGGCCTCCCGGGCCTTGCTGTTGCGGACCTCGATGAGGCCGTCCTGGCGGCGGGCCTCGACGCAACTGCCTCCGTTGCCCGTCGACCTGCTGGAAATGATCCAGCCGGTTTCGCCACTCATCAGTGCCCCTCCTTCTGGAGTTGCTCACCGTGGGTCATCGCCGGGCCACCGGTCCAGCGGTCCAGCACCCCTCCCATTACCGGCCTGAAGTGCGAGAACTGCATTTGAGGTCCAGGGGCGACTCTTTCACCACGAAAGTGCACGTACCTAACGTAGCCGAAACCTGCCACGGATGCATCTTGTCGGCGTGATAGTTGTCCGCGTGAAATCTTGCACGCGCCTCGGCCGACTGCCATGATTCCACTGTGGCGCTCGGTGATGCCTCGCCATCGACTCGACAGCTCCCGCTGGTCCGCCGCAGTCTTGAGAGGACGGCCGATGCGGATCCTCGAACCTGCCGCCGCCGACCCGGGCGGTGCACTACCGGATGATGTTCAGCCGCGAACCGAGCCGGCAACTGCTCACCTCCGAGCCCGCATCGATCAGCTCGCAGCGCACGTCCAGCAGCTGGAGCAGGAGCGCGCCTCGCTCCGGTGGATGGCCGACCACGACGAGCTCACCGGCCTCGCCAACCGCCGCCTCTTCCACGCGCTCGCCCCGGAGCTGCTGCGCGGCGACGATCACTCATCGGCCGTCCTGATCCTCGACCTCAACGGTTTCAAGCCGATCAACGATACGTACGGGCACGACGCCGGCGACGAGGTCCTCTGCGTCGTCGCCCGGCGCATGGCCACCTGCCTCACCGATCACCTGGTGGCCCGGTTCGGCGGCGACGAGTTCGCCGCACTGCCCCGCGCCCCGCGCGCCGACGTCCCGCAGGCGTGGTGGCACGAGGTGGCCGGCTCGCTGAGCGCCGCGATCGCACCCCCGATGGACGTGAAGGGCCACACCCTGTCCGTCACCGCATCGATCGGCGTCGTACCGGCTGGACGCTCCGCCGACCTGGCCGACCTGCTGCGCCGCGCGGACCAGGCGATGTTCAGCGCCAAGCGGCACGCGAACACGACCGACAAGACCGGCATCACCTGGGTTGTGGCCACAGAGAGCGGCGACCACACCGGGACGTACGAGCCGGCCGCGACCCCCGGATCGCCGTCGGACCTGACCGCCCCGGGCCCTGCGGTGGCGTGCCGGCCGGGCGACCCGGTATGGGTGCACCGCAGCGGCGCCCGTCGTGCGGGAGTGGTCGAGAGTGCCTGCGAATGGGCAGCCCTGGTCCGTTACCGAGGCCCGAACGGCGCCGGCACGATGGTCGACACCATTCCCACGAACTGTCTCACGGTCCGAGCCGAAGCCGATCCGTACCTGGACCGGAAGTCCTCCACCAACCGGTGATCGCGAGCCGGCGGCCGGCTCGGCCGCCGCCACGCTCGACCGTCAGCCGACCGTCAGTACGAGCTTTCCGCGCAGGCCACCGGCCAGCACCCGCCGGTGGGCGTCGGCCGCTTCGGTCAACGGCATCGTGTCCGCCACGCGCGTGCGCAGCCGTCCCGCCGCCACCTGCCCCACCAAGTCGGCCAGCAGCTCGCGGTCGTGCCGGATGAGTTGCAGCTCCTGGCGCACACCACGGGCCGGAACGATGGCCGGCGTGGGCCGGGTCACGACCACGATTCCCCTGTCCTCGACGGCAGCGGCTGCCGCCTCGCCGAGGGGGACCGCGTCGAACACCGCGGCCACCGGCCCCACCTTGGCCAGCTCGACGGAACGGGAGACCACCTCGTGAGCGCCGAGACCCTGGACCCATGGCTCATCCTCGTGGGCGGCCTGCGCCAGGACACGATAGCCGCCCTGAACGGCAAGCTGGGTGGCGAAGCCGCCGACACCGCCACTCGCACCGGTGACCAGAATGCTGCTGCCGGCCGGAAGCATGGCCAACGACACCAGTGACAGCCCCTGGTGGGCGGTCTGGGCGTTGAGCGGCACCGTGGCCGCGGACACGAAGTCGAGCTCGTCCGGCAGCCGCACCAACCAGTCCGTATCGGCCGCCACCAGCTCGGCATAGCCGCCCGGTGCACCCCGGGTCAAGTACCACGGAATCATCCCGACGACACGATCGCCCACCCCGAAATCAGCCGTCTCGGGGCCGACCGAGGCCACCTCGCCGGCGATGTCCCACCCGGGCGAGAACGGCGGCACATCCGGCCCGCGAGGAATCTCTCCGGTGGTGGCGGCGACGTCAGCCGGGTGCACACAGACCGCACGGATCCGGACCACAACCTGCCCCGGCCCCGCCTCAGGCTCCGGCAGCTCCGTCACCTGCAACACCTCAGGACCGCCGAGCGCGGCCGCGACTACTCCCAGCACGCGTCCACTCTAGACCCCTGTCCCCTGATGGACAGCCCCGTCGTCGGCCGGGATCCGCTCGGACCGCAGGGGGGTTCTGGCGCGGCGGCGCCGGCACTCCGAAACTCTTTCGGCACACCGTCACCGGCCAGGTCCAGCTGGCGCCGCCGGCTGCCAGGTGTCGTACACGGTCGGTTCACAATGGCAGGGCGGCTTCGGCGCCTCCGTGGCAGTGACCAACCTCGGTGACCCGATCAACGGGTGGACGCTGCGATGGTCGTTCGGCGCCGGGCAGACCGTCGGCCAGGCGTGGAACGCCACCGTGACCCAGTCCGGAGCGGCGGTCACCGCGGCCGGCATGAGCTACAACGCGGCGCTGGCCACCGGCGCGAGCGCGTCGTTCGGCTTCAACGGAACCTGGACCGGGTCGAACCCGTGGCCGACCGGCTTCACCCTGAACAACGTCGCCTGCACCGGCGGCACCACCACGGCGCCCCCGACGACCCCGCCCACCATCGGACCGACCACGACGCCGCCGAACGCAACGCCGCCGGCCAGGACTGTCCGGGTCTACTGGCTCAAGCCCACCGACAAGGCGTTCGACCAGCGGTACCCCGACGGCATCACCGGCGTCATGCGGGAAGCGCAACGGTTCTTCAAGGCTCAGCTCGGCAAGACGTTCACGCTGAACAACCCGGTCGTCGAGGTGGTCAACGGCCTGCACGACACCAACTGGTACATCACCAACAACTGCACCGGCAGCGACCACCACTGGTGTGTGGTCGAGAACGGCCGGCGCGAGCTGCAGCAGCGGTTCGGCGCGGACAGCCGGTGGATCAACGTCGAGGAGGTCAGCGCCGAGGAGCCGAACCGGTCCGGCGGCGGTGGGGGCAACGGCTGGGTGCTGCTCAGCGGCCACGACGCGGACGGCGCCGCGAGGGTCAACGGCCCGGTCAACCGCTGGTACGGCGGAATGGTCCACGAACTGGGCCACGCTTTCGGTCTGCCCGACGCCACGTCGACCGACGGCACCTGCATGTCGGCCTCGCTCTACGACTACCCCGACTGCACCTTCAGCCAGACCCAGAAGAACGGCATCCTCAACGGTCCGTTCGCCAGTTTCCTGTCCTGAGGAACGTCGAAACCTCGCGACCAGCAGCGGCGCCACCGTCGAAGTGTATTTGTCGATATCGATGTGCAGGGTTGTTAACAACACGCCGACGCTCTACCGTTGACAACGATGTCAGTCGATGAAGCACGGTGAACGGCGCTCGGCTCGACAGGCGCTTGTTGCTGCCTTCATCGCACGCACCGTCCGGTCATTCACATCCGATTCCCCCATCGGTCGACAAGAGGAGGTGTCTTCCCCGCCGCTGTCGACGAAACCCCTCAGCGTCACCATCCCCACCGGTGCGCGTTCCGCACGCGTGCCCAGCGAAAGGCACTCGGATGACACGTAGCAAGCGCCTCGGCGCAGCTGTCAGCATCGCCGTTCTGGCGGCCACCGCCCTGGCATCTGCCCCCGCCTCCGCCTCCTCCCCCGCCACGTTCCAGTTCCCCGAGAACGCCCGCCGGCAGATTCCGCTCGTTCAGGCAGCCAGCGCCATCCGCAGGGAGATCGAGCGCAACGCCTACCCCGGGTACGCCGGGATCGAGCTTCAGGACAAGCAGGTCGTCGTGTGGTGGAAGGGCGCACTACCCACCCGGATCAAGCAGACGATCGCCACCTCGCGGTCGATCGCCCCCGTGCGAGTCGGCGCGGCCGAGAACTCCCTGAGTGAGCTGCGGGCCGCGGGCGCCAGACTGCGTTCGGCGTACGCCGCACAGCAGCCAAGGATCAAGTACGCCGTGGACGGCAGCAAAATCGTCGTTGCCACAAGCGCGCGGACGGGCGCCACCCGGCTGGCCCCGGAGGTCGGGGTACCGGTCGAAGTTGTCGACCAGGGCGCGAAGGTGCTGACCAGCAGGCGCGACGACTGGGCGCCCTGGAAGAGCGGCGCCGACCAGATCAACGGCAATTCCCGCTGCACGACCGGCTTCCCCGTGCGCAACGGCAACAACGAACGGTTCATCCTGACCGCCGGACACTGCGGCAGCAACGGCAATCAGATCCGCGACGGCGCCGGCGAATTCATCGGTACGTTCACCGCCGACAACGACGGCCACGACATCGCCCTGATCAGCACCCCGGGCAACGTGGACAACGTCATGTACGTCGGCGGACTGGACAGCAACGCCGTCACCACCGTCGCCGGGTGGGACTGGACGTTCCCCGGCGAGTACCTCTGCCAGTCCGGCGGATCCTCCGCCCGCGACATCGGCGGTCCCGTGTGCGGACTGCGGGTCGAGAAGTACAACACCGACCCGGGCGACGCCGTCGAGGCGCGCCAGGTGGACGGCCAGCCGGCGGTGCGCGGAGGCGACAGCGGCGGGCCTGTCTACGGCCCGGGCGCGAACGGCACAGTGATCGCCAAGGGCATCAACAACTACACCTACGTCGGCAACAACACCATCCTGGGCTTCCAGGACTTCGGCACCGCGACTCGCGACTACGGCATCTGGATCGTGGAGTAGCACCGCGACCCGTGAACGCGACCGGCTCTCATCGTTGCTGTCACGCCGCGTGGCCGTCAGCGCCCTGCGGTCACGACGGCGTGGCGGTCATCGATGAGCGCAGCAGCGACTCCGGCCGGCACAGCACGGTGACGCGATACGACAGGCCGACGTTGGACCAGATCTGGCCCCGCAGCGTGAGGCAGATGCCGACCCGGTCGTCGTGCTCGGGGTGCTCGAAGAAATCCGCCCGCGGGTCCGCGATCGCGCCGACCAGACCTTGCGTGCCCTGCGTGGTGCCCGGCACCTGGAGCAGGCCGACGACAACTTGCACCTCGGCGTCGTCGAGTTCGAGAACGGAGTACCAGTGGGTGTCAGGCAGAAACAGTTGGGAGTCGACGGCGCGCCGCTGGTAACGCGGTCCCATCATTCCGGATGCCGGGTCGGGGATGTCGCCGATCCAGGCCGTCCCGGCGAAGTCGGTGCGCAGCCGCTGAGCGTCGGAGGGAAACACCGTAACGAGCGTGTCGAGGCGGGGCTGGGCGGCGAGGTAAACGGATGCGTCGGTCACGACCGCACTCTAATCTGCCGCATGTCGGCCCTCCGGCATTGCGCCGCAGACTCGCGCCTCGAGCGTTCGGGGCGGCGTAGCACCGCCCCGAACGCCGGCCGCTTCCCAGGTCGAGGTCAGGAGTAGATCGCGAACCTCTCCCACGCGCCCGCCACGCCCGACCGGGCGCGCAGGCGGTTGTGGTTCTCGCCGGTGTCACCGTACTCAGCCGCGACGTACGGCCGGCTGCCGTTCTCATGCCAGCCCTGAAGGTTGAACCAGGTGTCCGGCAACTGGGTCAGGAAGAACAGTTCGTAGATGTCGACCTTCTCGCCACGGGCGCGCAGCAGACCGTTGTCGCCACCGGCCAGCGTGAAGTCCGCGGTGACATAGCGCCATCCCAGCGACGGCTCGCCCTCGACCGGAGCCTGGAAGTAGTACGCGCCGGTGGCCGAGTTGCGGCACCGGTAGAGCCACTCCCACTTACCGACCGTATCGGCCCGGGCCCGCAGCATGGCGTGCTGGTTGCCGGTGTGCTTCCATTCCACCGAAACGTACTTCGTCTCGCCGGCCGGCGTACGGAACGCCAGGTACACCCAGCTACACGAGTCGAGCTGGTTGACGGTGCGGATGCCGAGTCGCTTGTGGTCGGCGGCGGACAGGGTCCCGTAACCGGTTGGTGGCGCGCTCACGATCGACTCGGCCGACGCCGCGCGTACACCGCCCAGCAGCGCGACACCCGCCGCGACGGTCACCACGGCGATCCGGGCCATGCATCGGTGCATTGCGGCCGCCCTTGCCATCTTCGATCTCGTCATCCTTCTCTCCATTCGTCGCCAGGCCTTGCCGTCGAGCTTGGGGCGTCGATTCCCGGTGACGCTGAAGTTAGGACGAATTCGGACGCCGACATCGGGTGCCGACATCGGGTCCGTTATGGGGCAGATACGCGAACTGTCCGGTGGGCACCATCGCCGGGTGGCAAGTGGCTAGCCTCGACATCGAGACATCGAACTCGATTCTTGGGGGTGCGATGCCGCTGTCGAAGGACGCGTTGACGGCGCCGCCCGATCCGACACGGGCCGGCAGCCTCGACGATCTGGTCGAGCGGATGCGCCTGCTGAAGGTCTGGGCCGGTAACCCCTCGTACGAGACGATCAAGGACCGGGTCAACGTGGCCTGGACCGCGGCGGGCCGACCGGTCGCCGAGCTGGTGTGCAAGTCCACCGTCGCGTACTGCTTCCGGCCCGGCCGGCGGCGCCTGGACACCGATCTGGTGGTCGCGGTGGTCCGGGCGCTGCACCCGGACACCGGGTACGTGACCCAGTGGCGTCAGGCGTTGCGCGTGATCGGCGGGGAGATCGAGGCGGTGTCCCAGGTCCGGGTGCAGGACAGCCTGCCGCAGGACCTGGCCGGGTTCACCGGCCGCACCGAAGAACTCGACCGGCTCCGCCACGCGGTACGAGGCGGACAGGCGGTGGTGATCTCCGCGATCGAGGGGATGGCCGGGGTCGGCAAGACCCAACTCGCCGTGCACGCCGGGCACCTGCTCCACCAACAGCAGCCGTTCGAGCGGGTGCTGTTCGTCAACCTACGCGGTTTCGATCCTGACCCGGCCCTGCCACCGGCCGATCCGGCCGCGGTCCTGGACGGGTTCCTGCGCCTGCTCGGGATGCCCGGCCAGCAGATCCCGCACACCCTCGACGCGCGCGCCGCCGCCTACCGCGACCGGCTCACCGGCGTGCGGGCTCTGGTGGTGCTGGACAACGCCGCCACCACCGAACAGGTCCGCCCGCTGCTGCCGGCCACACCGGGGTGTCTCACCCTGGTCACCAGCCGGCGCAGTCTGGCCGACCTGCACCCCACGACCCACCTCACCGTGGACGCGTTCACCCCCGACGAGGCCCTGGCGTATCTCGCCCAGGCCGTCCCCGCGGTTCCCGCCGGTGCCGACCTGCAGGCCGCCGCCCGTATCGCCCGGTGCTGCGGCTACCTGCCGCTGGCCCTGAGCCTGATCGCCGGGCACGTCCGTAACACGCCGGGCTGGACGTTGACCGACCACGCCGACCGGCTCGACGAACGCCACCACCAGCGGCGCCTGGACACCGGCGTCGAACTCGCCCTGAACCTGTCCTACCAGCACCTGCCCGGCGACCAGCGGCGGCTGCTGCGTCTGCTCGCCCTGCACCCCGGCCAGGATTCCGACGCTTACGCCGCCGCCGCTCTCGCCGACACCGACCTCGCCACGACCCGGACTCTTCTCGGCAATCTGCATCGCGACCACCTGTTGCAACAGAACACACCGGGCCGCTACACGTTCCATGACCTCATCCGGGCCTATGCCACCAGCCGCGCCGCGGACGAAGATCCACCACTTGCTCGCCGGGTTGCGCTGACCCGTCTGTTCGACCACTGCCTCGGCACAGCCGCGGCCGCCATGAACGCCCTGTACCCGGCCGAGGCCTCCCGCCGGCCACGGATTCCTCCGGCCGGAACCCCGGTCCCGGACCTGGCCGACCCGCGAGCCGCCCTCGCCTGGCTGGACATCGACCGCACCACCCTGGTCGCGATCGCCACGCACACCGCCACCCACGGCTGGGCGACCCACACCACGCGGCTGTCCCGCGTCCTGCATCGGTACTTCATCACCAACGGCCATCTCATCGACGCTCTGACGGTGCACGGCCACGCGTGCGACGCCGCCCGGCGCACCGGTGACCCGGCCGCGCAAGGTCATGCCCTGACATTCCTCGGCGGCATCTGTGGCCAGCTCGGACGATACGAGACCGCTGTCGTACACCTTCGACAAGCTCTGGCCCTGCACCGCAAGGCCGGCGACCTGACAGGCGAGGCAGGCGCCCTGAACAACCTCGGCAACGTCGAGCAACTGCTGGGCGACTACCGTGCCGCCGGCGAGCACATCGCGCAGGCCCTGGCCCTGCATCGCAAGGCCGGCGACCTGGTGGGCGAAGCAGGCGACCTTAACAACCTCGGTATCGTCGAGCAGCTGCTGGGCAACCATTCCCTGGCTGCCGATCACCTTCAGCAGGCCCTGACGCTGTTCCGGCAGGTCGGCAACCGCGTCGGCGAGGCGAGCGCGCTGACCAATCTCGGCCAGGGCGAGAAGGCACTACGCCGGTACGCCCAGGCCGCCGAGTACCTCCAGGAGGCCCTGAGCCTGCGCCGGCAGGCCGGCTACCGCCTCGGCGAAGGCTGGACGCTGGACAGCCTCGGCGCTCTGCATGTCGGTCTGGCCCAGCCCCGCGAAGCGACAGAGCACTATCACCGGGCCCTGGCCATCTTCCGCGAGACCGGCGACCGGCCCGGTGAAGCCTCAGCGCTCAACGGTCTCGGGGAAGCCGCCCACCGCGCCGGCGGCCCCGCCGAAGCGCTCACCCACCACACCGCCGCCCACAGCGCCGCCACCGCCATCGGTTCTCCCGCAGAGCTGGCTCGGGCCCACACCGGCCTCGGTCACGCCCACCGCACACTCCGCGATCCCGTCCGCGCCCGCCACCACTACCAACACGCCCTCACCATCTACGCCGACCTCGGCCTGCCCGAAGCCGACCAGATCCGCACCCACCTCACCGCCCTGGACCTCACCGCGACCGGCCGCGGTTGATCCTCACCCGGACGCCCCGGGTCAGACGTTGTCGCGCCGTGGCGTCCAGCAACGCACCCGGTCAGTGGCCGTCCGGCGGCTCCGGATGGGTCCCGTCGCGCGAGTTGAGGTGCCGGCGGAGGAAGCAGGACAGGAGCTGCCTGAACTCGTACGGGTGCTCGATGGCCGGCACGTGACCACATCGGCCGAGCACGTGCAGACGGACGTCGGCCAGGTGTCCGAGCAACGGCAGCGCTGCCGTCCCGAGCGGGGTGACCCGGTCGTCGGCGCCGTGCACGAGCAGCACCGGCGCGCGGACCGCTGTCAGCGTCTGCGCCGAGAGGGTGAGCTCGTCGGCCCATCGGGCCCTGGGTGGAGGGAACAATGACGCGAAGGTGACCGCCCCCGCTCGCATCGCAGCTGCCCGGGCCTCGACGGCCGCATCGGTCACGAGCGCCCGGTCGAGGACGAGGCGGCCCAGCATGTCCCGGGCCCCGACCGGATCGGCGGGGGCGGCCCAGATCGCGTCGAGCTCGGCGGACAGCGGCGCCCCGGGGGCGCCCATCGTCGAGACCGCCACGACACAGGTGACTTGCCGGGGGCGCGCGACGGCCAACGCCAGCGCCACGGCACCGCCCATGGAGTGGCCCACCACGGCGTAGTGCTCGTGACCGAGAGCGTCCATCAGGCTCGCGGCCTGTTCCGTCCACAGCCGGAGCCCGCCCCGGGAGCCCGCCGGGATCGGGGTGCGGCCGAACCCCGCCTGGTCAGGAGCAACCAGATGCCAGGACGGGCCCAGCGCCTGCGCGGTCGTCGTCCAGGCGCCGGACCCGGTCGTCCCGGGTCCGGAGCCGTGCAGCATCAGCACTGCCGGCCCGGTGCCGCCCGCCAGGACGTGGACAGGGGAACCGTCGACTGTGACGGTCCGAAGTTCTGTCACCGGGGCCGGCCAGGCGTGCTCATGCCGGTGCGGAGCCGACGGACTTCGAGAACAGCTCCATCATCGCCCGGCCGAACTGCGGCATGTCGGGCCATCCCCGGCAGGAGACGAGGTTGCCGTCCACGACGTCGGGGGCGTCGATGACCGTCGCGCCCGCGTTTTCCATGTCACCTGTGATCGGCGGGAAGCATGCCGTCTTCCGACCCTTCAGCAGGCCGTACACCGCCGGCACCTGCGCGCCGTGGCACACCAGCGCGATGGGGAGGTTGCGCGCGAAGAAGTGCTCGGTGATGCGCCTGACGTCGGCGTCGACCCGGATCCACTCGGGGGCCCGTCCCCCGGGGATGATGAGGGCGTCATAGCGCTCGACGTCGACCTCGGCCCAGGGCACGTCGACCGGCAGCTTCCGGCCGTTCTTCTCCACGTAGGCGTCGGAGTTCGGGTCGAACTCGTGGATGACCAGTTGCACGTCACGCAGCGTCCGTGACGAGACGTCGACGTCCCAGCCGCCCTCCTGCACGCGATAGTAGGGATACATGGTGTCGAGCTCCTCGGCGGCGTCGCCGGTCAGGAGCAGCGCTCTGGGCACCTGCTTCTCCTCGCATCTGGGGGGCGCGTGAGGTTAGATCCAATCCGATCTGATCCGATTGAGTCAGCATTGCTCGGGCCGGCACGCCCGTCAAGCCTCTGCCGCCATTCCGTCCGCGTCCTTGACCTCGTCGAACAATCGCCGGAAACGATCACCGGACCGCAGGATGTGCCGGCGCATCGCGTAGGCGGCCGCATCGGGGTCACGCGCGGCGATCGCGGCCACGACCTGCTCGTGCTCGGCCATGGCCAGGTGGGTGACCTGGGTGTCGTGGTGCAGCCGGAACAGGTGCACGTGGCTGTGCAGGCGGGCGAGCGCCTCACGGATGATCTGGTTCTCCGCGCTCAGGGCCACGAGATCGTGAAAAGCGGCGTCGCGTAACCCGAAGGCGCCATAGGCCGTGGGCCCGCTGCCGCCCTCCAGCTCCGCCATCTCCGCCAGCATTCGCCGCAGACCAGCCACCTGCTGCAACGATGCGCGTTCGGCGGATCTGCGCGCCGCCGCCGGCTCGAGGAGCAGGCGGATCTCGAGCATGTCCTCGAACCGGTGCCGGGTGATCTGGGGAGGAATGCGGTAGCCGGCATGCGGCACGCGCACGACCAGGCCCTCGGCCTCCATGCGGTTGAGAGCGTCCCGGATCGGCGTCTGCGAGACCCCCAGCTCCCGCGCCAGGACGTCGATCGTGACCCGGGAGCCGGGCTCGATCCGTAGTGACATCAGCTGTCCGAGCAGCGTGTCGTACACCTCGTCGGCCAGCCGGCCATGAGCTCGGCCCGGCGGCGTCCCGCCCGCCATGGCGCCACGGTCGCGCGCGATCACCGCTTCGTCGTCCATCGTGACGTGAGGTCCTTTCTTGCGTCCCGGCGAACCTGTTGACATCGATCACAACGCTGCGACATGCTGACGCCCTCACCGGATCGTATAGGAAATTCGGCGGTCGCTCGCCATCGCGGAACCGCCCGCCATCGCTCTACTTCGATCGTCGCGAGCTCCCTCCCGGTCTGCGGGCCGGCCCTCCCGACAGCCCGCGGAACGCCTGAAAACCAGCAACTGCTCGGCGATGCACCTGGCGAGGCCCTAGCAGTCCTTACCCAGAAAGCAGGCAAGAAGATGCGGTATCCGAAGCGAACAGGACCGCCCGTTCCGGGTCGAAGAGTGCGGTTGGCGACGGCGGCCCTGCTGCTGCTGACCATGACCACGGCGGCTTGCGGCGACAGCCAGGACGACGACGCGAAGGCGAGCGCCCCCAAGGCCCCGGCGGCCATCCCCGAGCTCACCAAGGACCCGCTGACCCTGAGCTTCATCTGGTTCGAGTGGCCCCCCGCCCAAGCGTTGGAGGCCTTCGCGAACGAGGAGTACAAGAAAGAGCGACCCAACGCGACCATCAAGGTCAACACCGTACCGAACGCGAACTGGCACGACGCGATGTTCACCCAGTTCGCCGCGCGCAAGACCGACTTCGACATCGCGATCCTGGACTCGCAGCACATCGGCGAGGCCGTGACGAACGGCAACATTCTCGACCTCACCGACTTCGTCAAGTCGAACATCGACGTCCAGGCCTACAACCCGTACCTGCTGGCCGCCTACGGCCAGTTCCCGCAGGCGGAGACCGGCAAGCGCGACGAGAACGCCAGCCTGTACGGACTGCCGCTGCTCGGCGACACCTGGACGATGATCTACCGCAAGGACCTGATCGGCGAGAAGCCACCGCGGACCTGGGACGAGATGATCGCAGCCGCCGAGAAGTGCCAGGCGGACAACCCTGGCGTCAGCGGGCTGGCTTTCCACCAGGCCAACGGCTCCGACGCCGCGGCCGTCACCTACAACACGGTCAACGGCGTCTACGGCGGCAACCTCTGGGACGCCGGGACCCGCAAAATCGAGGGCGTCATCAACGACCCGGCGGGCCAGGAGGCGATGGACGTCCTGGTCAACAAGATGAAGCCGCTGACCGCCAAGGGCTCCGGCAACTGGTTCATCGACGAGGTGAACGCGACGGTCGCCCAGGGCAAGGCCTGCATCGCGTTCAACTGGATCGCCGCGAGCGGCGGCCTGCTCGACCCGAAGCAGTCGACGCTCGGCACCACGCGCAAGCAGATTCTCGACAAGCTGGGTTTTGCCACCCTGCCGAGCCAGAAGACGGACCTGGTGCCTCTCGGCGGCATGGGGATGCACGTGTCGGCCTACTCCCCCAAGGCCAACCAGGCCGAGGCCCTGAACTTCATGAAGTGGTTCGAGCGGGCTGACATCCAGAAGAAGTGGGCCGCCGCCGGCGGTGTGCCATCGCGTACGGACGCCCTGGCGTCGCCCGAGTTCCTCAATGCCGGGCCGTTCAACCAGGTGTACGCCGACTCGGTGCCGCGGATGCGGGACATGTGGAACGTGCCTGAGTACGCGCGCCTCGTCGACATCGAGAACACCAACGTCAACGCGGCTCTCAACGGCGCGAAGAAGCCGAAGGACGCGCTCGACGACATCGCCAAGGAGCAGCAGAGCGTGCTCGACTCCAGCGGCCGCAAGGGCGGCGGCGGACTGTGAGTGACGCCGTCCCCTTGACGACCGACCGCCCCGAGCAGGTGACGCCGGCGGCGCCGCCTGCCCGGGGCCGGTCCCGCCGGTTGAGCGACCGCGGGCTCGCCGTGGCCTTCATCGCCCCGGCGCTGCTGCTGTTGCTCGCGATGTCGGTGTTCCCGTTGCTGTGGGCGTTGTACCTGTCCTTCACCGACTACTCGGCCACCCGCGGCGGGCCCGCGAACTTCATCGGGTTCGGGAACTACACCGCCATCCTGACGTCGGCCCAGGTCCACCTGAGGGCCTTGACGACGCTGATCTACGTGGTCGGCGCGGTCGGTCTGCAGACCGTGCTCGGTTTCACCATCGCCTACCTGATCTCACGGCGTACGCACGGGCGAGGACTGCTGACCACACTGTTCCTGGTTCCGATGATGCTGTCGCCGGTCGTGGTCGGGCTGTTCTGGCGATTCATGCTCGACGCGCAGTTCGGCGTGGTCAACAGCATGCTCGGCTCGCTCGGCCTCGGGCAGGTCGAGTGGCTCACCCGGCAGCGGACGGCGTTGATCTCCCTGATCGTGGTCGACACCTGGCAATGGACGCCGTTCATCATGCTCATCGCCCTCGCCGGCCTCACCGCAGTGCCCAAGTACCTGTACGAGGCGGCCTCCATCGACCGGGCATCCGAGTGGTTCCGGTTCCGCACCATCACTCTGCCGCTGGTGTGGCCGCTGCTCCTCATCGCCGTGTTGTTCCGGTCCATCGAGGCCTTCCGCCTGTTCGACCTCGTCTACATCCTCACCAGCGGAGGTCCGGGGGTCTCCACCGAGACGTTGTCGTTCCACGTCTACAAGGTCGCGTTCCTCGGCTTCAACACCGGAACCGCCTCGGCGTACGGAATCCTCATGGTCCTGGTCGTCATCGTCCTCACGCAGCTCTACCTGCGCTACCTGAACAAGCTCAAGGAGGACTGATGGCCCTCTCCGTCGGCGAGGCCGTGTCCACAGGCCCGGTCCAGGATCACGATCCTCCCCCGCGCCGCCGTGGCGGCCGGGGCCGATCCGTGCTGGAGGTCGCGCTGCTGACCGTACTGGCCGTGGTGATGCTCTTTCCGGTGCTGTGGATGATCGAGACGTCCATCAAGGAGAACCGGGACGTCTACGCCATCCCGGCCAAGTTCATCGACTTCAAGGTCACCGTGGACCACTACAAGGACGTGTTCGTCGCCTCCGGCGGCGGTCGTTCGACCTTGTCCGGCTCGTTCCTCAACTCCGTCATAGTCGCCGGCGTCTCCACGGTGCTGGCCACCGTGCTGGGCGTTCCGGCGGCCTGGGCCTACTCCCGCTTCGACCTGAGGGCCAAGAAGGACCAACTGTTCTTCATCCTGTCCACCCGCTTCATGCCGCCCGTGGTGGTCGTCGTCCCGATCTTCCTCATGTACCGCCAGGTCGGACTCATCGACAGCGCGCTCGGCCTGATTCTCATCTACACCGCGTTCAACGTCCCGTTCACGATCTGGATGATGAAGGGGTTCGTCGACGAGGTACCCGCGGAGTACGAGGATGCCGCCATGCTCGACGGCTACACCCGCTTGCAGGCGTTCCGGAAGTTCACCCTTCCCCTGCTCGTGCCCGGCATCGCCGCGACGGCCGTCTTCGCACTCATCTTCTCGTGGAACGAGTTCGTCTTCGCCATCTTCCTCACCTCCAGCGACGACGTCCGGACCGCGCCACCCGCCATCGCCGGGCTCATCGGCGGCACCACTGTGGACTGGGGTCTCGTGGCCGCCTCGTCCGTGGTGTTCGCCCTGCCGGTGCTCGTCTTCGCCTACCTGGTGCGCAAGCACCTCGTCGCCGGTGTGACGCTCGGGGCGGTGCGACGCTGATGGCCGGCATCGAGGTGACCGGGCTGCACAAACGCTACCCGGACGGGACAGTCGCAGTTGAGCACGTGGACCTGTCCATCGCTGACGGCGAGCTGTTCGTGATGCTCGGCCCATCGGGTTGCGGCAAGACGACCACCCTGCGGGCCATAGCCGGCCTGGAACGGCAGACGACGGGCGACATCCACATCGGCGCCACGCTGGTCAACGACCTGCCACCCGCCGAACGCGACATCGCCATGGTGTTCCAGTTCTACGCCCTCTACCCGCACCTGAGAACCCGCGACAACCTGGCGTTCCCACTGCGGGCCGAGGGACTGCCCAAGGCGGAGGTCCGTGAGCGGGTCGACGAGGCCGCCCGGCTGATGCGGCTCGGTCCGCTGTTGAACCGGCGACCGCGCCAGTTGTCCGGCGGGGAGCAGCAGCGCGTCGCGCTCGCTCGCGCCCTGGTGCGACGACCGCGCGCCTTCCTCATGGACGAACCGCTCACCAATCTGGACGCGGAGCTGAGGGCCGACATGCGTACGGAGATCAAGCACCTGCAGGGACAGCTGGGGACGACGATGGTCTACGTCACCCACGACCAGGTCGAGGCGATGTCGCTCGGTCACCGGATCGCCATCCTCAACAGGGGCCGCGTCGAGCAGATCGGTACGCCGCTGGAGGTCTACGACCGTCCGGTGAGTCTTTTTTGCGCCGCGTTCATCGGTTCCCCACCGATGAACCTGATCGAGGTGGAGGTGGCCGACGGGAAGCTGCGCGGGCAAGGCGGACTGGCCCTCACGCCACCGCCGGGCCTGCCGCGCGACCGTCGCCTGGTCGCCGGCGTCCGGCCGGAGGCGCTGGAGGTGGCCGAGCCGGGGGCGGAAGATTCAGTACCGGCCCGCGTGGTCTCGGCGGAGTGGCTGGGCGACGAGATCATCTACGTGGTCGACCACGGCGGCCGGCGCGACGTACGGGTCCGGATGCCATCGACGGTCCGGTTCGCCGCTGACGCCAAGGTCGGGCTGCGGCACAGCGGCGGCGCCCCGGCGGTCTACGACGTGAGCACGGAAGAGCTGGTGGCCTGATGGGAACCGTGGCAGCGCACGGGCTGTGCAAGTCCTTCGGCAGGGTCCAGGCCCTGGACGGGGTGACGCTGGACGTGCCGGACGGCTCGTTCTTCGTCGTGCTCGGGCCCTCCGGGGCGGGCAAGACGACGACTCTGCGAGCGATCGCCGGCCTGGAGAAGCTTGACGCCGGGTCGGTGCATCTGGACGGGCGGGATGCGACCGGTGACGCTCCGGCCGTACGGGATCTGGCCATGGTCTTTCAGAACTACGCCCTCTATCCGCGGCACACGGTGTACGAGAACATCGCCTCGCCGCTGCGGGCACGCCGTTGTTCCTCGAGCGAGATCGCCGCTGCTGTCGAGCGGATCTCGAGCCTGCTGCACATCGAACGTCTGCTGCAGCGTCGCCCCGCGCAGTTGTCGGGCGGTGAGATGCAGCGCGTCGCCCTGGCCCGGGCGCTGGTCCGTAGCCCGCGCGCGTTTCTCATGGACGAGCCGTTGACGAACCTCGACCTCAAGCTCCGCGTCGAGATGCGCACCGAACTCACCCGCATCCACTCCAGCCTCGGCGCAACCTTCGTCTACGTGACCAACGACCAGGTCGAGGCCCTGTCCATGGCCGACCAGGTCGCGGTGCTCAGGGAGGGCAAGGTGCAACAGGTCGGAACGCCGGCCGAGGTGTACGAGCGGCCGGCCAACCAGTGGGTCGCCGGGTTCGTCGGAAGCCCACCGATCAGCCTGCTCGCCTGCCACGCCGAGGGAGATCGTCTGGTCGGCGCCCAAGGCTGGACGCTGCCGCGGCCCCGCTGGACCACGGCTGAGGACGGTCGTTCCCTGCTGCTGGGCCTGCGCGCGGAGGACCTGTCGGTCGAGCGGCGTGGGAACGCGTCATTGTCAGGTGAGCTCTACGAGCTCGAGCCGCTCGGTGACCGGACGGTGGTCGACGTCCGAGTGGGCACAGAGATCCTCAAGGTCAAGGCAAGACCCACCATCACCGGTACGCCGGGCGAGCGGCTGCTTGTCACGGTCGACCTGGACCGTGCGCACCTGTTCGACGCGGGCACCGGGCTGTCGCTGTCCGAGGCCGGGCGGTAGCCGCGATGAGTGATCCGATGGACGTCCTGGCCCCTGAAAACCGGCGGCTCCGGATCGGCGACGCCTGGCGCGACGCCGCGAGCGGAGCAACCTTTGCCGTCGAGGACCCGGCCACCGGCAAGACCATCGCCGAGGTGGCGGACGCCGGTGTTGATGACGGGCTCACCGCTCTGGACGCGGCCAGCGGGGCCATGGCGGAATGGGCGGCGACCCCGCCGCGGAAACGGTCGGAGTTGCTGACCGCGACGTACCGGGCCCTGACCGAGCGATCCGAGGAGGTCGCCCGGCTGATAACGCTCGAGATGGGCAAACCGCTCGCCGAGGCCCGGGCCGAGGTCGCCTACGGCGCCGAGTTCTTCCGGTGGTTCGCCGAGGAGGCGGTGCGCGTGGAGGGGCGCTACGGCACCGCTCCCGCAGGTGGATATCGCATTCTCACCGTGCCGAAGCCGGTCGGACCGTGCGTCTTCGTGACGCCCTGGAACTTTCCGCTGGCCATGGGTGCCCGCAAGATCGCTCCGGCGCTGGCGGCGGGCTGCACGACCATCACCAAGCCGGCGGCCCAGACGCCACTCACCATGCTGCTCCTGGCCCGCATCATGGAGCAGGTCGGCGTTCCCCCCGGCGTGGTCAACGTGGTGACCACCAAGCGTGCCGGCGAGGTGGTCTCAGCACTGCTGGCCGACAGACGGACCCGCAAGCTCTCGTTCACCGGGTCGACCGAGGTCGGGCGGGTGCTGCTCCGGCAGGCAGCGGACAACGTGCTGCGCACCTCCATGGAACTGGGCGGCAACGCGGCCTTGATCGTGTGTGCCGATGCCGACCTGGACGTCGCGGTCGACGGCGCCATGGTGGCCAAGATGCGCAACATCGGGGAGTCCTGCATCGCGGCCAACCGGATCTACGTCGAGGAGCCGGTACGCGAGGAGTTCACGGCACGCTTCGCCAAGCGGATGGGCGCGCTCTCGGTGGGTCATGGTCTCGACGTTGGCGTGCACGTCGGGGCGTTGATCGACGAGGCCGCGGTCACCAAGCTCGAGGAGCTCGTCGCCGACGCGGTCGGCCGCGGCGCCCGGGTCGTGGTGGGTGGCGGGCGTCCGGACGGGCCGGGCCACTTCTACCCGCCGACGGTGGTCGTCGACGTGCCCGCGGATGCCCGGATGCTGCGGACGGAGATCTTCGGTCCGGTGGCCCCGATCATCTCGTTCACCTCCGACGACGAGGTGCTGGCGAAGGCCAACGACACCGAGCACGGCCTGGTCGGATACGTCTTCACCCGGGACCTGCGGCGGGCGCTGCGGTTCACCGAGGGGCTGCAGACCGGGATGCTCGGCATCAACCGAGGTCTGATCTCGGACCCGTCGGCTCCGTTCGGCGGCGTCAAGCAGTCCGGGATCGGCAAGGAGGGATCGCACGAGGGCATCCTCGAGTACCTCGACGTCACCTACGCGGCGATCGACCTGCCGTGACCGGCCCGCTGCTCCAGGCGCCGCCAGAGAGGCACTGCCATGCTTGAGACCGTCCGCGGACCACGCCAGCTGATCGTGGGCGAAGGCGTCGCGCAGAACATCCCCCGACTGGTGGCCGAGAGCGGCTCACGGGTCCTCATCGTGACCGACCGGGTCCTGCTCGGGCAGCCGGGCGTGGCCGAGATCGTGGCCGCCGTGCGGCAGCAGGTCAAGGCCGTCGAGGTGTTCTCCGACGCGACTCCGGACGTGCCACTCACCGATGTCACCCTGGCCGTGTCGGCCGCCGCTGAGGTGGACGCCGACGTGATCCTGGCGATCGGCGGCGGCACGGTGATCGACCTGGCCAAGATCGTCGGCGTCATCCGCCGCCACGGCGGGACACCGCGCGACTACTACGGCGAGTCGAGGGTGCCGGGACCGACGCCTCCGCTGGTCGCGGTCCCGACGACCTCAGGCACCGGCTCGGAGCTCACCCCCGTCTCGGTGCTGACCGACCCGGACCGCGAGCTGAAAGTGGGGGTCTCCAGCGTCCACATCGTGCCCGACTTCGCCATCGTCGACCCCGAGCTCACCTACACGTGTCCGGCGAGCGTCACCGCCCACTCCGGCATCGACGCGTTCTGTCACGCGGTGGAGAGCTACACCGCGCGGCCCCGGCCCCACGGCCCCCGCGACCCGGTGGAGCAGGTGTTCCTCGGCCGCAACGCGATCACCGACCACTACGCGCTGCGGGCCGCGAAGCTGATCGCCCGCAGCTTGCGCCGCGCCGTCGAGGACGGAGGCGACACGAAGGCGCGCGCCGACATGTCCTACGGGTCCATGCTGGCCGGGATCGCGTTCTCCCACGCGGGCAACGCGGCCCCGCACGCCCTGCAGTACCCGATCGGCGCAGCCACGCACACGCCGCACGGCCTCGGCGTCGGGCTGCTCCTGCCCTACGCCCTGGACGCGGCCAAAGATGCCGTCGGCGACCGGCTGGCCATCCTGGCCCGGGTGTGCGGACTCGACGTGACCGGCGCCTCGGAGGCCGAGGCCGCCGACACGTTCCTCACCTGGCTCGACGGGCTGCTGGCCGACATCGGCATCCCGGCCACCCTGGCGGAGCTCGGCGTGGCCCGCGCCGAGCTCCCCCGCTTCGCGGAGATGGCCGGTGGCGTCACCCGCCTGATCCAGAACCATCCGGGCCCGACCGACACCGCCGGCCTGACCGCGATCCTGGAGGCGGCCTGGACCGGGGACCGCAGCCGGCCCGGCCTGACCGCGAGCCGGCCCGCTGACTGAGTGAACGTCCGGCACCGGGCGATCAGGTGCGGCAGGCGCCGGTTCAGGTCGGGTCGGGCCGGAGCCGGACCACTCTCTTCCCGAAGCCGTGTCGCGTCGCGACATCGACGTACGCGCGGGCGATGTCCTCGAGGGGATATTCCGCTTCGATGGGCACCACCAGGTCACCGGACGCGATCAACGTCTGCACCTCGCTCCAGATCGCCGGGGACATCGCGTCGGCGTTGCCGCGAGCCTGCACGCCGTACCGGTGCACCGCGCTGTGGTCGGTGATCGTGTTGATCCGCTTCGGTGCCACGCCCAGCGCGATGGCCAGTTCGACGTATCCACCGCCGAACGTGTCGATGAACGCGTCGATGCCCTCCGGCGTCATCGCGCGGACACGGGCTTCGAGGCCCCGGCCGTACTCCACGGGCTCGATGTCCAGAGCCGTGAGCTCATGCCGGTGCCGGGCCGAGGTGGCGCCGATGACCCGGGCACCGGCCAGGCGGGCCAGCTGGCCGGCGAGCACGCCGACCCCGCCCGAGGCCGCCGAGACGAACACCGTCTCGCCGGGAGCCGGATCCACCGCGGCGACCGTCGCCCAGGCGGTGGCGCCCGCGGCCGGGACGACCGCGGCCGGCGCGAAGCCGAGACCCGCCGGCTTGGGGGCGACCGCACCGACGTCGACCAGGGCAAAGTCGGCCATCGCGCCGCGCGGGGTGTACCCGACGACCCCGTCACCGACGGCCAGGCCGGTGACGTCCGGGCCCACACCGGCGACGACGCCGGCGAAGTCGTGGCCCATGCCCTGCGGGAAGCCGGCGGGCCAGACTCTCGCGAACGCCCCCTCCCGGATGCCGACCTCGGCCGGGTTGAGCGACGCGACCACGACCTCGACGAGGACCTGACCGGCCGACGGGCGCGGGCGAGCCACGTCGACGATCCGCAGCACCTCCGGGCCGCCGTACCGGTCGATCTGGACTTTCCTGCTCACAGCCGGCCGCCCGTCAGACGTCGGTCATGCGCTGGAGCACGAAGATCGGCAGCTTGCGCTCGGTCTTCGCCTGATAGTCCCCGTAGTCCGGCCAGATCGCGACCGCCCGTTCCCACCAGCGCCGGTATTCGTCGCCCTCGACCTCGCGGGCCCGGTAGTCGTGCTTGCGCGCGCCGTCCTGGAGCTCGACGTGCGGGTTCGCCTTGAGGTTGAAGTACCAGGCGGGGTTCCGCGGAGCGCCGCCGAGGGACGCGACCACGGCGTAGTCGCCGTTGTGTTCGACCCTCATCAGCGCCGACTTGCGGAGCTTGCCGGTCCTGGCCCCGACGCTGGTCATGATGACGATGGGCGCGCCGGCGGGGTTCAGCCCGGTGTCGCCTCGGCCGTCGTCGGCCTCGAACGCCGCGACCTGCTCAGCGGACAGCTGGAAGGACCCGGGTGCGTACTCACCGTGCAGCGGCATGACGCCTCACTCCTCGTGGTCGTCGGTCAGGCGGCCGGGGTCAGAGCGGCTTCGCGTACGGTCCGCAGCGCGCCGGCCCAGCTCTCGAGCTGGTCGAACATCAGCTGGGCGCTGCCGGCGTGCATGTCGGCCGGCCGGAAGTCGGCGAAGTTCTCGAAGTCGGTGAACAAGGAGAAGCTCAACTGCTGCTGGACGTGGGCCACCTGCAGCTCACTCATGACGCCGCGCAGGTGCTCGATGGCCCGGGCACCACCGACGCCGCCGTAGCTGACGAAGCCGGCCGCCTTGTTCGTCCACTCGTGGTAGAGGAAGTCGATCGCGTTCTTGAGGACGCCGGAGGTGGAGTGGTTGTACTCCGGAGTGACGAACACGTAGCCGTCGTACCCGGCGATCTTCGCCGCCCAGGCCCTGGTGTGGTCCTTGGAGTACAGGTCGGAGCCGGCCTTCGCGGAGACCGGCTCGTCCAGGTGTGGCAGCGGGTAGTCGGCCAGGTCGAGCAGCTCGTACTCGGCGGCGGTGCGCCCGGCGGCCTGGGCGAGCACCCAGTCGGCGACGACCGCACCGTTGCGACCCGGCCGGGTGCTGCCCAGGATGACGGCGATTTTCAAGGCGGACATACTCGCTCCTCAGATTACGTGAAGTTTCATGCGTGACAGTAGCATGGCAACGTATGAACGTTCACGTAAAGCTAGAGTGGGCCGGGTGACGACCGAGGAGCCGAAGTGGCTGAGCGCCGACGAGATGCGCGCCTGGCGCGCTCTGCACGCGGTCATCGTCGTGCTGCCGGTCGCTCTCGACGCCCAGCTGCAACGCGACGCCCAGATCAGCCATCTGGAGTACTACGCGCTGGCCGGGCTCTCCGAGCGGCCCGATCGCACGCTGCGCCTCAGTGACCTGGCGATCCTGACCGGAGCCGAACTGTCCCGCATCTCGCACCTGGTCGTCCGCCTCGAGAAGCGCGGCCTGGTCCTGCGCCGCCCCGATCCCGACGACGCCCGCTACACCAACGCGGTGCTCACCGAGAAGGGCTGGGAGACCGTCCGGTCGGCGGCGCCAGCCCACGTCGCCGCCGTCCGCAAGCTGATCTTCGATGGTCTCGGCGGGCCCGGGCTGGAGCAGCTGCAGAACGCGGCCGACCGGATCGTGGCCGCGCTCAGCGTCACGGACCTGCCGCTCGCGCCGACAATTCGCAAGGCCATCAATCCCTCATCGTGAGGCAGTTGGCACAGCGTTTGTTACATCGCACGTTTCACACATTGCCGCTTGACCGACGCGCTCTGCCCGAGGTCTGATGAGGTCTACGGATGATTCGCTTGTTTCATCTGTTTCATAGTCGGCGGTCCATCCCCTACCGACCGCCGCGGTGAAGATCTCCCTGACCCCCGAAGGAGCACCATGAGACTTCGATCATCGGGCCGGCGGGCCGCCGTCGCCGCCGTGAGCTGCGTGCTGCTGGCCGGCGTGGGCGCGGCCGTCGTCGCCGGCGCGGGCACCTCCGTCGCCGCGACCAGCGCCAACGTCTGGCTCACCACTCCGGACCGGGCGAATCTGCTGACCCCCAAGGCGAACGCGACGTTCGACGGCGGTGGCAGCGGCTCGACCATCACGGTCAACCCCGGCACCACGTACCAGTCGATGGTCGGGTTCGGCGCCTCGTTCACCGACTCGGCCGCCTACAACATCTTCAACTCGCCGCAGCGTACGGCGATCATGAACGCGCTGTTCGGCCCGGGCGGCATCGGGCTGAGCTGGCTGCGGCAGCCGATCGGGGCCAGCGACTACTCGCGCAATTTCTACACCTACGACGACGGCGCCGCCGATCCGAGCCTGTCGCGATTCTCCGTCGCTCACGACAACGCCTATATCCTGCCCCTGGTCACGCAGGCCCGATCGATCAACCCGAAGATCTCGGTGATGGCCACGCCCTGGAGCGCGCCGGCCTGGATGAAGGACAACAACAACCTGATCGGCGGCTCCCTGAAGGACAGCAGTATCGGCGTCTACGCCGACTACCTGGTCAAGTTCGTGCAGGCGTACCAGGCGGCGGGCGTACCGATCGCCTATCTGAGCGTGCAGAACGAGCCGAAGTTCTCGCCGCCGGGCTACCCGGGGATGCTGATGAGCGCTCAGCAGCAGGTGGCCATCATCAACAACCTGGCTCCGAAGCTGCGCGCGGCCGGGCTGAGCACGAAGATCCTGGGGTACGACCACAACTGGGACGACCAGGACTACCCGAAAGCGGTGAACGCCGGCGCCGGCGACAACGTCGCCGGGTCGGCCTGGCACTGCTACGGGGGTACGGAGCCGAGCCCGCAGTCCGACGTGCACAACGCGCAGCCGGGCAAGGACGTGTTCTTCACCGAGTGCTCGGGCACCGAGTCCGGCAACACGTTCGCCGACACGTTGTGGTGGCAGGGTCGCAACCTGGCGATCGGCACGACCCGGCACTGGGCTCGGACGGTCACCACCTGGAACCTGGCCCTGAACGCCCAGCACGGCCCGGTCATCGGCAGCTGCACCAACTGCACCGGCGTGGTCACCGTGGACGGTGGATCGGTCACCTACAACGCCGAGTACTACGTCCTGGGCCACCTCAGCAAGTTCGTCCAGCCCGGCGCGGTCCGCATCGACTCGACCGGATTCGGTCAGGGTGGCATCGAGAACGTCGCGTTCCGCAACCCGGACGGCACGATCGTGCTCGTCGCCGTCAACACCGGTGGCACCCAGAACTTCCGGGTCTCGTACGGCGGCTCGTCGTTCGGCTACAGCCTGCCGGCCGGCTCCATGGCCACGTTCACCTGGCCCGGCAGCGGCGGCAGCACCCCGACCACCCCGCCGAACGGGCGGACCGGAGCGATCACCGGGCTCGGCGGCAAGTGCCTCGACCTGACCAACGGCTCGACGACGAACGGCAACCTGCCGCAGATGTGGTCCTGCACCGGCGGTCCGAACCAGAACTGGACGGTCGGCTCCGACGGCACCATCAGGTCGCAGGGCAAGTGTCTCGATCTCAAGGACAGCAGCTCCGCGGACGGCGCGGTGGTCCAGCTGTGGGACTGCTTCGGCGGACCCAACCAGCGGTGGACCGTCTCGGCGAGCCGCGACCTGATCAACGTGGGCTCGGGCAAGTGCCTGGACGTCAAGGGCAACAGCACCGCTGACGGCACCCAGCTCCAGACGTGGACGTGCACCGGCGCGGCGAACCAGAAATGGAGCCTGCCGGCCTGACCCCGGGCCGTGCGGGTGCGGGACGGCTCCCTCACCCGCACGGCCGGCGCGGAGTTTCCCCGTTCCCGCCCTCGCCGTCGTGGATCTGCGCTCGGTGGTGTGCTGTGCCCTGTGCGCCGTCACTTGTGCCGTGTGCTGGGCATGCGATGTGTGTCGGGGAATCGAACCCCCGCGCCTGCCCCCGGCGCGCCAGGCGTGAACCGGATGACCCGCCGGCTCTCGGGTGCGCGCACGCCTCCACGTCGGTTACCTGCTCCGCGTCGCCTCAGTCGAGCAGCTCGGCCTCCCAGTTGATCCGCTGGATCAGCGTGTCCACCTCCCGCACCTGCCGGGCCAGATCGTCGGCCTGGCGGCGCAGCTCGGCAACCGGCAGGGCCGGGATCATCTTGAGCTCCGACCGCAGCTGCCGGTATCCGCGCTGGCCCTCGCCGGCCGCGGCGTCAGCCGCGGACGTGACCACACTGTGGCGCAGGCGCAGCACGTCCCGCCGGGCGAGCGCGTCGGTCAGTGTGCCGCCCTCGACCAGGGTCGCGGCGTTGGTCCGGTTGATCCGCCTGATCAGCGACTCGAGCTCGGTGAGCACATCGGCCGCCTCGGCGAGCAGGGAAACCGCGTCCTCGGCCGGCGTCTCGCCCTCCTGGAAGCGCGCGCTGCCGGTGATGCGGGAGCGGAGCTGTTCGGCCCGGCGCGACGCATCCGCGCGCAGCGCGAGAGCTTCGGCAAGTTTCATGCGAGCAGTATGGCCATCCACGATCGCCGGCGCCTCCGAGTTCTCCCGCGGTGCCCGGTTGCCCGCGTCATTTCCAGGGCTCCGGTGTCCAGCCGGCCGACGACCAGCTGCGGCCGCTCCACGATCGGCCGAGCCAGGTGTCGGAGGACCAGCTGCGTCCGGTCCAGACCGCGCTGGACCAGCTGCGTCCGGTCCACGCGGCACCGGACCACGAACGTCCGGACCAGGTCGCCGCCGGCCGCCTTGATGATCGGGGCCAGCATCGTGATGCCGACCTGGTCGGCCCAGCTGTCCAACCCCTTCATCCGTACGGCGCGACCCCGCTGTCGCGCCCTATCCCGGCTTCACCGCCAGAGTGACGGTGCCGATCTCGGCGTTGTCGGGGTTGATGGTGATCGTGTAGGTGCCGGCCGCGGTCAGCGTGGTGCTGGCGAACAGCGTGCCTGAGCTGGGGCACGAGCTGGCGGTCTTCACGGAGGTCCCGGCCGGGTCGAGCAGCGCGTAGTTGACCGATCCCAGGCTCGCCGTCTCCGCGCAGGTGACCAGGATCTTCTGACCCGCGGTCGCGGTGAAGGTCGCCTTGGCGTTCTGGCCGGGCGCCGTGGTGGTGACAGTCGTTGCCGTTCCGGTGGTCGGTACCGTCACCGCGGCATCGGCCGGCACGGTGTAGATCGCCAAGGTGACAGTGCCGGTCTCGGCGTTGTCGGGATTGACGGTGATCGAGTAGGTGCCGGCCGCGGTCAACGTGACCGTGTCGATCAGAGTGCGGCTGCTGGGGCAGGACGATGCCGTCTTCACCGAGGTTCCGGCCGGATCCAGCAGTGTGTAATTGACCGAACCGAGGCCCGTCGTTTCGGTACAGGTGATGAACACCCGATGGTTCGCGGTGGCAGTGAAGGTGGCCTTGGCATTCTGCCCGGGCGCTGTAGTCGTGACGGTCGCTGCCGTTCCGTTCGTCGGCACCGTCACCGTCGCATCCGCGGGCACGGTGTAGATCGCCAAGGTGACAGTGCCGGTCTCGGCGTTGTCGGGATTGACGGTGATCGCGTACGTGCCGGCCGCGGTCAACGTCAGGGTGTCGACCAGCGTCCCGGAACTGAGACACGATGATGATGTCTTCACCGTGGCTCCGGCCGGATCCACCAGCGCGTAGTTGACCGACCCCAAGCCAGTCGTCTCCGCACAGGTGACGAAGATCCGCTGATTCGCCGTAGCCGTGAAGGTCGCCTTCGCGTTCTGGCCCGGCGCCGTCGTGGTGACGGTCGCTGCCGTTCCATTGGTCGGCACCGTCACCGTCGCATCCGCGGGCACGGTGTAGATCGCCAAGGTGACAGTGCCGGTCTCGGCGTTGTCGGGATTGACGGTGATCGCGTACGTGCCGGCCGCGGCCAGCGTCAGGGTGTCGACCAGCGTCCCGGAACTGAGACACGATGATGATGTCTTCACCGTGGCTCCGGCCGGATCCACCAGCGCGTAGTTGACCGACCCCAAGCCAGTCGTCTCCGCACAGGTGATGAAGATCCGCTGATTCGCCGTAGCCGTGAAGGTCGCCTTCGCATTCTGGCCCGGCGCCGTCGTGGTGACGGTCGCTGCCGTCCCATTGGTCGGCACCGTCACCGTCGCATCCGCGGGCACGGTGTAGATCGCCAAGGTGACAGTGCCGGTCTCGGCGTTGTCGGGATTGACGGTGATCGCGTACGTACCGGCCGCGGCCAACGTCAGGGTGTCGACCAGCGTGCCACCACTGAGGCAGCTCGACATCGTCTTCACGGTGGTTCCGGCCGGATCCAGCAGCGCGTAATTGACCGAACCGAGGCCCGTCGTTTCGGTACAGGTGACGAACACCCGTTGGTTCGCCGTAGCCGTGAAGGTGGCCTTGGCATTCTGCCCGGGCGCTGTAGTCGTGACGGTCGCTGCCGTTCCGTTCGTCGGCACCGTCACCGTCGCGTCGGCCGGCACCGAGTGGACCGTCAGGGTGATCGTGCCGATCTCGGCGTTGTCGGGGTCGACGGTGATCGAGTACGTGCCCGTGGTGGCCAGTTCGGTGGTGTCGAACGCCGTGCCGGAACTCGGGCACGAGTACGCGGTCTTCACCGCGGCCCCGGCCGGGTCCGACAGCGTGTACGTGGCGCCACCGATCCCGGTGGTCTCGCCGCACGTCACGTACACCCGCTGCCCGGCGGTGCTGGTGAAGGTGACCCGGGCACTCTGCCCGGGTGTGGTGGTGGTGACGGTCACGGGCGAGCCGTCGGCCGGTGAGGTCGCGGTGGCGTCCGCGGGAACGGTGAACAGCGCCAGGGTCACGCCGCCGGCCTCGGTCGCGGCCGGGTTCAGGAGCACCGTGTACGTACCGGCGGTCGCCAGCGTCATCGTGTTGAACACCGTGCCCGACGACGGGCAGGAGTAGGCCGTCTTCACCGCCTTCCCGGCCGGATCCAGCAGCGTGTAGCGCACCGACGACAGGCTCGCGGTCTCCGAGCACTTGACGTAGATCCGCAGCCCGGCGGTGGCGGCGAACGTCACCCTCGCGTCCTGGCCGGGGGCGGTCGTGCTCACCGTGACCGGCGTGCCGGTCACGGTCGCGGTGGCGGTCACGTCGGCCGGTACGGTGCGCGCAGCCAGGGTGATCGCCCCGACGTCGGTCGCCGCCGGGTTCATCGCGATCGTCCAGGTCCCGGCCGTGGGCAGGGTGACGGTGTCGAACGCCACGCCGGAGCTCGGGCAGGAGTAGGCCGTCTTCACCGTCGCGCCGGACGGATCGAGCAGCGTGTACCGGACCGAGCTGAGCGCGGAGGTCTCGGCACAGGTGACGATCACCCGCTGATTCTCGGTGGCGGAGAAGGTGACCCGGGCGTTCTGCCCCGGCACCGTCGTGGTGACCGTGGCTGCGGTGCCGTTCGTGGCGAGCGTGCCGGTCGCGTCGGCGGTCACCGGGCTCAGCGCGAACGAGTAGATCGCCGGGACCGTGGCCGTCGGCGAGACGTGCACATCGATCGTGTACGTCCCGGCGGCGAGGTTCAGCAGTTCGGCGTCCGAGCAGGTCCCGCTCTTCACCCTGGCCCTGGCCGCGTTGTACACGTCGTAGGCCAGCCCCTTCGGACAGGTTCGCAGGTCGAGGTACTCCGACGCCCCGGCCGCCACGGTGAGGGAGTAGACGTCGTGCGAGGCGCGGGTCTCGATCCGGCCGGCGCCCGCCGCGGGCACCCCGTCCGACACCGTGCTCGTCGTCGCGACGGTGAAGTTCTGCGGCGCCACCAACGGCATCGCGATCGACAGGTTGTCCACGGCCAGGCTGGTGCCCAGCAGACCCCGGAACCCGTTGGGCTCCACCGAGACGCGCAGATGGTCGGAGAGGTGCCCGCCCTGCAGGGTGACCCGGTACCGGCTGAACTGCCCGGCCGCCGACTCACCCACCCCGAGCGGCGTGACCTGGCCCGGTCCGGCGGTCACCGTGGCCGCCGTGGGCGTGAATCCGACGGTGACCGGGGTGAGCCCGTCGGCCTTGATCGCGACACTGCCGGTCGCCGGCTCACCGTCGCGCATGCCGAACACGTAGAGATCGAGGGCGACCGTGACCTCCGCGTGGCTCGGCAGCGCGGGGACCGAGAAGCTGTAACCGCTCTTGTCGAAGATCGGGCCGGCCGCCTTGCCGTCGGGCACCGCCACCAGGCTCACCGGCTTGAGGTTGGCCGGGATGGTCCCGTCGTACCCCTCGGTCAGGGTGCCGCCGGCGGACACGCTCCGGGCGGTGGGGTCCTGCAGGAAGTCCGTCACCGCGGCGGCGGACTGCGCGTACGAGTCGTCGCCGGTCAGGGCGATGTCGAACATGCAGTCGTCGAACTGCGGTCCCTCGGGCACGTTCTGGGCCCGGCAGGCGGTGGCGGCGACGTTCAGCTCGGCCTCGGAGAAGTCGGACAGGGTCAGGATGTTCGGCGGGAACAACCGGTTGGTGTGGGTCTCGGTGTCCTCGTTGTCGGCGTAGGTGAACAGCGACTCGGAGTGGGTGATCCGCCACGAGTCGGCGTACCGTCCGTGCAGGACCGCCGCCGACGCCCCGGTGACCTGCTCACCGGAGGCCGTGACCAGGTCGTTGCCGGGAATGCCGTCGTTGTTGCCGAGCAGCCCCCGGGTCGCGACGCCGGCGGGCACCTTGATGGTGAAGTCGGTGCCGTTGAGGGACAGCGTGGTGGGGTCGGCCCCCGGGAACGTCGCGATGATCCGGTTGCCGTGGCGCCACAGCACGCCGCCGTTGCCCAGGTCGATCCACACCTTGCTGGTCGGCTGGACCTCGTCGTTCACCAACAGGGTGCCGTTGTCCCGGATCTCGACCGGCGTGCCGTTCATCTGGAACGCGATCGCCTTCAGCCGGGTCGCGTTCGTGATCGCCCCGGGCTCGAACCGGGCCTGCAGGTCGACGTCCGCGTCGGGGATCTGCATCAGATGGAACTCGCCGTGCGACTGCAGGTCGTAGGCCAGACCGTCCAGAGTGCCGAGATGGGGCTCACCGTAGACGTTGCCCTGTCCGTGATACAGCTTCCACAGGGCCACCAGTGCGACCGCCACCACGACCACCACCGCGGCGATCACCAGGGCGGTGCCCAGCGTCACCACTCCGGCATCCACGAGCAGCAGTTCGGCCACCGCCAGCTCCTCCGCGGTCATGCCCAGGGCGACCGCGTCACCGGCGATGATCGCCGCCTCCGATTCGACCGCGACGCCGCTCATCGCCTCGACCAGCGCCGGCAGGCCGCTCTCACCGGCACTCACGAGGGCCCGCTCGAACGCCAGCAGCGCGTCATCGGCCAGCAGGACCCGGACCGGCTCCTTGGCCGGCGCGAACCACTTCGGGATCCGGAAGGGCAGGCGCCACAGCTCGGGGTGCTCAGCCACGTAGTCGAGGAAGTCGTCGATGTTGTTGTGGTTGCGGTCGGCCCCGATCTCGCCCTCGTACTCGTCTTCCTCGTTCTCCTGCCCGGAGCGCCGCGGGCACTCCTGGCGTACCGTGTCCGACACCAGGACGCCGGGGATGTTCGGCACGGTGTGCGTCGTGTACCAGTTGCCGGACTCCTGCTCGGGGAAGTACTTACAGGGTCCGAACGTGATGAAGAACCGGTCGGTGAACCCGCCGGGGACAGCGTACGGAACCACATCGCGACCGCTCTCCGTTTCCGGGAAGGCGGCACGATAGTCCTTCAGGTCGTTCTGAGCACCCGCAATGCCCTTGCCGCCGCCCGCCTGATCGACCTTCATCTCGACCAGACCGACGGGACCGTCCGGGTTGCCGCGGTCGTAGATGAACAGGTCGGGCCGTCCGCCACCCGGTATCTGGGTCTCCCACTGCAGGTTGGGGCTGATCCCACCGGGTGAGCTGGGGCCGTAGGTCCCGCGGGCGTTCAGCTGGGCGATGGCCCGGGCCTGGGCGATCGCCTCGGCCTGGAGGCCGTCACCGCCACGGCATTCCGCCTTGGAGTAGGTCGCGTCCGGCCACAGTGCCTTCGTACGGGTGATGCAGCTGTTGGTGACACGCACCCGGGTGGAACGGGTCTCCTCGGCGATGCACTGGGGCGGGCTGGGATCGATCAGAACGCTCTGCGTGCTGTTGGGCTTGCAGGGGTCTCCGATCCCCGCCGCGGTCAGGCCGGGCTCGGGTTGGGGCGGCGCCGCGACGGCCCGGTTGGTGCCGGCCGACACCACCATCGCGGCTGTCACCAGCCAGATGAGCAGAGCCGGCAGAGTCCGTCGGAACGCGCGCATCATCGATGCCCTCCCCCGTGCGGGGCCCACGAACCAGCAAAGTGGAACGGGTCGGCCCCGGTAATGTGCCCAGAAGGTATGCGTGCGGGCACGGAGGGTCAAGAGTGATGACAGAAGCGAACAGTTCCGCAGTGGTGGCGGAGCTGGCCGCCATCAACCGGCGGCTGGCACTCAACGCCGACAGCCTGGAACTGCTCTTCCGCGGCACCGAGGGGGATTCACCCCGGTCGCTGGCCGACGCGATGGCCGCGGCCGGTGCTGCGATGACCCGTGCGAACGAAAGTGTGCGCCCGGACGCGGTGTGGGCGAGGAGCGTCGAACCGTCGCCCGACGGTCCGGTGGTCTTCCTCGACCTGATCGGGACGGCCGAGCAGAACCGGTCCTGGCTCACCGCCTTCACCGAAGCGCTCACGCACGACGGCTGGTCCGGAACGGTGGCCCCGGCCCCGGCGCCGCCGTCCGAGGCGACGGTCGGCCTCGACACCGCGATCAGGCCGGCGGCCTACCTCGGCTTCCGGCTGGCTGAGGAACCACCGCCCGGCACTGTCGGCCGATGGGGACCGCCGCGGTGGGCAGTGGACACCGGGACCACCACGGCGCTGTGCCGGTACCTGGCGACCTGGGCGGCTCTGCCCGGCGCCGCGGTCCAGCTGACGATGGGGCGGTCCCGCGTGGAGTTCTCCGGTGGGGGCATCGCGGAGCACCTGGTGTGGGCGGCCGAGCACGACCATGCCGCAGGAATCGCGTACCGCGCACCGGGGGTGGTGAGGCGCGCTGATCTCGGGGTCTGGGGCGAGGCCACCTGTCAGGTCGGCGACGACAACCCGAACTGGCGCGAGCGGGTGGAGCACCTGCGCGCACCACTCCTGCAATTCGCGGACCGGCTGGACACCGCCTTCGTCCGGACCGGCCGCTATGAGGTCATCTCCTGGATGGACCTGGGCGGCGCCGTTCCGGCGCTGCCGCACGTGACCGAGGCCAAGGTCCATCGCAACCGGCGGCTGTGGGACCGGTACGTGCCGGACGCCCACGGTATCCAGGTGGTGACCGACGCCCACCTGTCCCGGCTCGGTCCGCTGCCGGGCTGGGACGTGCGCCCCCTGGCCGGGGGCCGGCACCTGGTCCAGGCCCGGGACCTGGAACCGTGGTTCGCCTCCGGCGAGCCCGATCCGGCAGTGGTGGCCGCGGCCCGCGCCGATTTCGCGGACGTGCTGCTCACCCCCGAGGTGATCAAGGCCGAGGGCTGACGGCCGCTCAGGAGCGTTCGAGGTGGCGCGCCAGATGGCGCCCGGTCGCGCTCTCCCCGGCCTGGGCGATCGTGGTGGGAGGGCCGGTCGCGACGACCCGGCCGCCCGCGTCCCCACCACCCGGACCGAGGTCGATGACCCAGTCGGCGCCTCCGATCGTGTCCAGGTCGTGCTCGACCAGGACGACGGTGTTACCGGCGTCGACGAGCCGGTGCAGCTGCCGTAGCAGCAACGCGATGTCCGCGGGGTGCAACCCCGCGGTCGGCTCGTCGAGCAGGTAGAGCGCGTGGCCGCGGCGGGCCCGCTGCAACTCGGTGGCGAGCTTGATGCGCTGGGCCTCGCCCCCGCTGAGCTCGGTCGCCGGCTGGCCCAGCCGCGGGTAGCCCAGCCCCACCTCCCGGAGCGTCTCGAGGCTCCGGGAGGCGGCCGGGACATCGGCGAGGAACTTGGCGGCGTCGTCGACGGACATCGCCAGCACGTCCGCGATGTTCTTGCCGCGGTAGGTCACCTCCAGCGTCTCCGCGTTGTACCGCGCGCCGTGGCAGGCCGGGCACGGCGCGTAGGTGCCGGGCAGGAACAACAGTTCGACCGCGACGAACCCTTCACCCTGGCACGTCTCGCACCGCCCCTCCGCGACGTTGAACGAGAACCGCCCGGCCGCGTACCCGCGCGCCTGCGCCTCGTCGGTCGTCGCGTACAGCTTGCGCACCGCGTCGAACATCCCGGTGTAGGTGGCCAGATTGGACCGGGGCGTGCGGCCGATGGGCCGCTGGTCGACCCGGACCAGCCGGTCGAACGAGTCGAGCCCCGCCGCGTCCCGCACGTCGACGTCGAGCTCCGCCTCGTCGGGCTCGTCGCTCGCCAGCCCGAGGTGGCCGCGCACGACCTCGGCGAGCACCTGCGTGACCAGCGTCGACTTTCCGGACCCGGACACCCCGGTCACCGCGGTCAGCACCCGGAGCGGCACGTCGACGGACACGCCGTGCAGGTTGTGGCGGGAGACGCCGCGCAGGTGCAGCCAACCCTGGGGCGTACGCGGGTGATGGTCGAGCATCTCGGCCCGGCCGAACAGGTACCGGCTGGTGGCCGACTCCTCGACCTGTTCGAGGCCGGGGACCGGACCGCTGTACAGCACGCGTCCGCCGCTCTCGCCCGCGCCGGGGCCGATGTCGACCACCCAGTCCGCCCGCCGGACCACGTCCATGTCGTGCTCCACGACGAACAGCGAGTTGCCCGCCGCCTTCAGCCGGTCCAGCACGTCCAGCAGCGGCTCCGCGTCGGCCGGGTGCAGGCCCGCGGAGGGCTCGTCGAGCACGTAGACGACCCCGAACAGCCCCGAACGTAACTGGGTGGCGATACGCAGGCGCTGCGCCTCGCCGGGCGACAGCGTCGTCGAGCGGCGCCCGAGGCTGAGGTAGCCCAGGCCGAGGTCGAGCAGCACCTCGATGCGCGCGACCAGGTCGGCGCAGAGCCGGACCGCGACCTCGGTCGTCTCCCCGGACCGGGCGGTCGGCGTGGCCGCCCCGGCCCCGGACAACCCCGCGGCGGGCCGCAGGAGAGCCACGACGGCGGCGAGGGGCATCGCGTTGACCTCGGCGATGGTACGGCCGGCGAAGGTCACCGCGAGCGCCTCCGGGCGCAGGCCGCTGCCATGGCACACCGGGCAGGGCACGCTCCGGACGAACCGCATCGCCCGCTCGCGCATCCGGTCGCTCTTGGAGTCGGCGAGTACGTGCATGACGTGCCGGCGGGCACTCCAGAACTTCCCGTAGTAGCCGCTGTCGATGCGGTCACGCTCGGGTTCGACGAGGACGGACGGCTGCTCGTCGGTGTAGAGGAGCCAGTCCCGGTCCTTCTTCCTGAGCTTGCGCCACGGTCGGTCGATGTCGATCCCCAGGCCGGTCACGACGCTGCGCAGGTTGGCGCCCTGCCAGGCGCCCGGCCAGGCCGCGATGGCGCCGTCGCGGATGCTCAGCGACGGGTCCGGGACGAGCAGGTCCTCGGCGACGTCGTGCACGACGCCCAGTCCTTGACACCGTGGGCAGGCGCCGGACGCGGTGTTGGGCGAGAACGCCTCGGCCTCCAGCCGCGGGGCGTCCGGCGGGTAGGTCCCGGCACGCGAGTAGAGCATCCGCAGCAGGTTGGACAGCGTGGTGATGGTGCCGACCGTCGACCGCGAACTGGGTGCTCCCCGCCGCTGTTGCAGGGCCACGGCCGGGGGCAGGCCGGTGATCTCCTGCACGTGCGGCGCACCGACCTGCTGCAACAGCCGGCGGGCGTACGGCGCGACGGACTCGAAGTACCGGCGCTGAGCCTCGGCATAGAGCGTGCCGAAGGCCAGCGAGGACTTGCCCGAACCGGAGACGCCGGTGAAGGCGACCATGGCATCGCGGGGAATGTCGACGTCGACGTTCCGAAGGTTGTGCTCGGTGGCGCCCCGGACGCGCACGAACCGGTCACCCACGTCGTGTTTCACCAGGTCTGATTACCCTGTTCGGCGGCGCCGAATCACCGCCACGAGCGGATCCGGGTGGCCGCGAGGACAACCGGCGCACCGCATGATCCGCTCATGACCTCCACCGGCTCCTCGCGCCTGTCGCTCAGGGTCCCGGGACGATCCGGCGGGTCTCGTACGCCCACATCGCGATCTCCACGCGGTTGCGGGCGCCGAGCTTGGCCATCAGGCTCGCCAGATGCGTCTTCACCGTGCTCAGGCTGATGTGCAGCGCGTCGGCGATCTCGACATTGGTGAGCCCCCGGGCGACGGCCAGCAGCACGTCCTCCTCGCGGCTGGTGACCGGCGAGATCGGCTGAGCGGCCGGCCGCCCGGTCGTCACCTCCGCGAACGCCCGCAGCAGGCGCACTGTGACGCTCGGCGCGATGAGCGCCTCGCCGTCGGCGGCCGACCGTACGGCCTGCGCCAGCAGATCGGGCCCCGCGTCCTTGAGCAGGAACCCGCGTGCCCCTGCGCGCAGGGCGCCGTAGACGTACTCGTCCAGATCGAAGGTGGTGATCACGACCACGACCATCGGATCGGCCACGCCCGGACCGGCGATCAGCCGGGTGGCCTGCAGGCCGTCGACCTCGGGCATCCGGATGTCGAAAAGGCAGACGTCGGGTCGCAGGTCACGGGCCAGCCGGACCGCCTCCCGCCCGTCGGCGGCCTCGCCCACCACCTCGACGTCGGGCTGGGCGTTCAGCATGATGCGCAGCCCGGTACGGATGACCGGCTGGTCGTCAGCGACCAGTACGCGGATGGACACGGTTGTCCGCCCTCCCCCGCGGCAGCTCCGCGTCGACATGCCAGCCCCGGTCGGCGCCCGGCCCGGCGCTCAACTCCCCGCCGAGCAGGGCAGCGCGCTCTCGCAGCCCGGCCAGACCGTACCCGTCGCGACCACGGCCGGCTCGCGCGCCGTCGTCGCGCACCGTCACCCGTACCCTTTGCGGTTCTCCGGTCACCCGGACCGTGACCTCGGTCGCGTCCACCGCGTGCCGCATGGCGTTGGTCACCGACTCCTGGACGATGCGGTAGACCGCCGCGTCCACGGCCGGGGGCAGCGCGTCCAGGTCGCCGTCGAGGCCCAGGTCCACCCGCAGCCGCACCCCCGGGGCGCGCAGCAGGCGGTTCAGGTCGGCGACACCGGCCGCCGGTGCGAGTTCGGCGCCGGCGCCGCGGTCGCGCAGGGTCGCGACCATGGCCCGCATTTCCTCCAGCGTGCGCGCGCCCTCTTCCTCGACCCCCTCCAGCGCCTCGACCGCGGCGGCCGGGTCGGCGCCGGCGACCACCCGGCCGGCCTGGGCGCGGATCACCATGGCCGAGACGTGGTGGGCCACCGTGTCGTGCAGCTCCCGGGCGAGCCGCTCCCGCTCATGGGAGCGCATCCGCTCCAGCTGCCGTTCTCGGGCGGTCGCCCAGAACCGTACGGATGCCCCGATCACCGCGGGCATGAGCAGGAACACGAGGCCCGCGATCTCCTCGGCGACCGGGGTGTCGTCCGTCGCCGCCGAGACCGCGAAGCCCGCGAGGATCACCACGCCGCCCAGCACGACCTCCCGGCCCGATCCCCACCGCGGCAACGCATACACCAGGACGAGCACCACCATGCCGGAGTACAGGCCCACCGGCTCAGGCGGGTCGGCCACCACCGTGGCCACCTGAAGCAGGATTATCGCGCCGAACGCCAGAGCGATCATCGCCAGCGGGCGGGTCCGGCGCCACAGCGGCAGGACGGCCAGCCAGACGCCCAACGCCACCGCAACCGGCCGCCACACGACGTCGTCCCGCAGCGTGGCCTCCAGCATCACACTGCCCAGGGCCGCGGCGACCAGCGCCCAGTCCCGCCACAACCGCTCCGGCGCATCGGGCGGCCGTGGTTCGGTCCAGAAGTTTCGCAGGTCGTCTCGCAGCACGGTCTCAGCCTAGGGAGCCCACCGCGCCGCGCATCGGCCGAAAGAACGGGGCGTCTGTCCGCCCGGGGACGGGCCGATCCGCGGCTCCCGGGCCGATGCCCGGAAGCGCCGCCGCGACGACTCTCGTCATCGGCGGTCGTGCGAACGCGGCCGACGAGGTGGTTGGAGGACCCCCATGCTCTCGAAAGCCCTCTCCCGACTGGGCGGCAGCGCCGCCCGCCATCCGTGGCAGGTGATAGCGGCGTGGCTGCTCGCCGCCGCGCTGGCGGTCCTCGCCGCGACCGCCTTCGGCGGCCGGACCGCCGACACGATGACCGCGCCCGGACTGGACTCCCAGCGGGCCGCGGAGTTGATCGAGCGGGCCGGCACCGGCCAGGAGGGGATGACCGCCCAGGTGGTCGTCACCCCGGTCGACAGCGGGGCGTCGTTCTTCGACGACGGCCCGGCGCGGGCCGCGTTGACGCGGCTGCAGACCGAGGTGAGGCAACTCCCGCACGTGCTCGGCACCAGCGACCCGGCGGAGGCGCTCGGCCGGGGCGCGGATGCCGGCGTCAGCGCCGGCCTGGTGTCGGCCGACGGACGGATCGCCGTCGTCCGCGTGCAGTACCCCGACCAGAGCCGGCTGTCAGCCGACGACCTCGACGCTCTGGTCGACCTCGGGGACCGGCTGCGCGGCGAGGTGCCGCTACGCATCGAGATGGGCGGGGACCTGTTCTTCGCCTTCTCCGGCACCGGCGGCGGCACCGGCGAGCTGATCGGTCTCCTGGCCGCGGCCGCGATCCTGTTCCTGGCGTTCGGCTCGCTCATCGCTGCCGCGCTGCCGATCGGTATGGCGGTCTTCGGCCTCACCGTCGGCGTCGCCACGATGACGGTGCTCGCGCGGGTGATCGAGATCCCGACATTCGCCCCGGTACTCGGCAGCATGGTCGGGCTGGGGGTGGGCATCGACTACGCGCTGTTCGTGCTCGTCCGGCACCGCGAATACCTCAGGCTCGGGCTCGAGCCCCGCGAGGCGGCCGGGCGAGCGGTGGCCACGGCTGGGCGACCCGTCGTCTTCGCCGGCGGCACCGTGGTCGTGTCGATCCTCGGCATGGCGGTCGCGGACGTGCCGTTCATGACGATGGGCGGGCTCGCGGTCTCCATCGTCGTGTTGATCATGGTGGTCGCGTCGGTGACGCTGCTGCCGGCCTTCCTCGGCGCCGCCGGCCCACGCCTGGCCGGGGTCGGGACGCTGGGCCGGCTGTTCGGCCGGGGCCGGTCCGGGCCGCGGCGCGCCGCGGTGGCGGGCGCCGGGCCCGCGCCCGGCTGGCGGCGCTGGATCGGGCACGTCAACCGGCATCCGATCCCGTACGCGGTCGGCGCGGCCGGGCTGCTCCTGGCCGCCACATTGCCCGTTCTCGGCCTGCGCGTCGGGCTACCTGACGACGGCTCGCTTCCGGACAGCCGCACCGAGCGCCGGGCGTACGACCTCGTCGCCGACGGGTTCGGCCCGGGCACCAACGGTCCCCTCATCGTCGCCGTCGACCTCGCGGGTGATCCAGGATCGGCGGGCCGGGTCGCCGCGGCGGTCGCCGCCGACCCGGGCATCGCCTCGGTCGCGCCGGCGCGGGTCGATCAGGCCACCGGGATCGCGACCCTCGTGGTGTTCCCGACCACCGGACCGCAGGAGCGGGCGACGGCCGACACCGTCGCCCGGCTGCGCGCCGAGGTGCTCCCGGCCGCGGTCGGGCCGGGCCCGGCGAACGCCCACATCGGCGGTGCCGCGGCCGGCCTGTCCGACGTGGGTCGCCGCACCAGCCAACGCCTGCCGTTCTTCGTGGCCGCCGTGCTGGCGCTGTCGTTCGTGCTGCTGATGCTGGCCTTCCGGTCGGTGCTCGTACCGCTGAAGGCGGTGCTGCTGAACCTGCTGAGCATCGGCGCGGCCTACGGCGTCATGGTCGCGGTGTTCCAGTGGGGCTGGGGTGGTGCGCTGATCGGGCTGGAAGCGACGGTACCTATCGTGTCGTTCATCCCCATGTTCCTGTTCGCGATCCTGTTCGGCCTGTCCATGGACTACGAGGTGTTCCTCCTGTCCCGCGTACGGGAGGAGTACCTGCGAACGGGTGACAACAACGAGGCGATCGTGCGGGGCGTCTCGGGCACCGCCCGGACGATCACCTCGGCCGCCCTCATCATGGTGGCGGTGTTCCTGTCCTTCGCCATCTCCGACGATCCGTCGACCAAGATGTTCGGGCTCGGCCTCGCCACCGCGATCTTCATCGACGCCACGGTGGTGCGGATGGTCCTGGTACCGGCGACCATGACGCTGCTGGGCCGGGCCAACTGGTGGCTGCCGAGGTGGCTGGACCGGGTGCTACCCGGACGCCCGGCCGGCACCGACGCCGTGCGGGACGGCACGCCCGCCGATCCACAGGTGCTCGCCCGGATCCACTGACGCAACCCTCGCCCGCGAGGCGCCTCCGCCCGGCCCGGCGGAGGCGCCCGGGCCGAAGCCTCCGTACCGGCGTGCGGCGTCGGGAATCACCTCATCCTGGGCTGCAGATCCGTCTCCCCGACGAGACTGCCGGCGCTGCGCGGCGTGCCGCCGGCAGCATCGCGCAGGCTGGGCAGGTCGTCGCGGTCCGGCGACCACCGGGCCGTCAGCGCGAAGAGCATCACCGTGTCCAGGCCGATCATCAGAGACGCCCATATCGGGTACGCGTCGAGCCACGCGACCTGTGTGGTGGCATGCAGGAGGATCAGCACGATCGCCGCGATCCGCGCCCACGTCCGCCGGGCGAACACGCTGGCACCGATGGCGATCAACAGCACGCCGGACAGCAGAACCGTCCATCCCCAGGCGGTCACATTGTCGACGACGACGTTGTCGGCGAACTCCACCATCTCTTTGTCCGAGATCAACGCCACGGCACCCCGCGCGACGTTCAGCATGCCGACCAGCCCGAGCAGCGTGCCGGCGAAGGAGATCCAACCGGCCCATGCCTTGTCGGCCATCGTGGTTCCTTCCCTGCGTCATGGCTCAGTTGAGGTCATCTCACCCGCCCCCGGCGCCGGGCGGCTCATCCGGCACGGGTGAGGCCGGCACCGGCGGTGCCTCCGGAACGACCGCGGTAGATGTTCGGTAGGGCGGTCGAGCATCATCGGCTCGATCACGTCGGCTAGAAGATGTCAGATTGACAGTAATGGACGAACGCGTCATAGTTCTTCATGTCAGTCCGACATTAAGCCGGTCCAGCCGATAGAGGACGGTCCCATGGCCATCCAGACAGTCGAGCCCCCGACCTTCGACGATCCGCCTTCCGCGCCACCCGTGGTCGCCACCAGCACCGCCACCCGGTACCTGTCGGTCGGCGCCTACGCCGACCCCTACTTCCGCGGCCGTTGCCTGCGTGAGGTCTACCACCAGCCCCGGCGGTTCGTGGCGCCGTCGTACGGCTTCGATCTCAGCGCCGTGCTCTGGCACTGCCTGCGCGCCCGGCGGCTGGCGATCGGGCGCGACGCTTCCATCGTCCTGGCCCTGCTCGTCACCGCCGCGCTCGACTGGCGGGCCTTCACCGCGATCATCGTCGGCCTGATCGCGCTGCGCACGACCCACACGGCCAAGAACGTCGTCGACGAGCGGCTGCGGCAGTGGCGCGCGGCCACGCCGGGCACCGCGATCCGCAGCAACCGGCGTACGCTCGCGATCCTCTGTGGCTGGGCAGCCGCCTGGATCACCCTGGCCATCCTCGTCGCCACGGTTCTGCTCCTCGACCCACAGCCCCTGATGGGGGCGCCCCGGGCCGCCGGCGCGGCGATCGCGGCCGCCGCCGCGGCGTTGGTGCTGCCCACCCTGTTCTCGCTGTGGCAGGAGAAGCGGATCGAGGAGTTCGCGTCCGATCGGCCGATGCCGGCGACCCGGATCAACGCCCGGCTCCGGGACATCGAGGACCAGCAGGACGCGAACACGATCGTCTACAGCGACTTCGAGCCGTTCATCGGCGCCGGCGACATCTTCAGCACCTGGGGCTTCGCGGTCCGGCTGGTCCGCAAGCAGTCGGCGCTGCCCGACACCGGCCGGCTCGACGAGGGTAAGCGCGAGTTCCCCGCACCGCCGTTCACCGCGGAGGAGATCGTCGACTACGTCCGCGGCCACCTGCAGCGGCTCACCACCGGCGAAGCCGAGACGCTCATCCCCGACCTGACCGTCACCGACCGGGTCTTCCTCTCCGCCCGCGAGGACGGCCGCCGTTCGCTGACCACCGATCCCGAGCAGATGCGCGAGATCATCCGCAACCCGACCCAGCCGGCCCGGCACTACCTCGTCTGCCAGGTCGTCTCCTGGGGCGGCGAGGTCGTCACCACCGTTCACGTGCACATCGCCGTCCAGGGCCGGTCCCTGTACCTCGAGGTCACCACCACCCTGATGGCCCCCTGCAACGAGCGCTACCGCATCGTCGACCTCGAGGGCGGCCGCGGGTCGAGAGCCTGGATCCGCGCCTTCCTCACCGGCGTGCGGGAGACCTCGTCGACCATCACCCACGCGCCCGGCCGGCTGATCCTCGCCTCGGCCGAGACGATCGGCCTGCGCAACTCCCGCCGTGGCCGCCGCACGCGCCGGTTGACCGACCGCGGCGCCCAGGTCAGCGTGCGCCAGCTCGGCACCAAGGACAAACTCCGCAACTTCACCCAGAGCCGGGACGTGCTCAAGTTCCGGCGGCTGATCGAGAACCGGGTCTACGCCCACGTGCTGGACTTCCTCGACGAGCACGACGTGGACACCACCGAGTACCGCGCCCGCAGCGCCTCGGTCTTCAACGTCGGCATGATCAACAACGGCGACGTGGTCAACCACGGCGAAGTCGTCGGGACGAAGACCACCACCGAGCAGACCGAGAGCTGACGAGGAGATTCCGTCCATGACCGAAACCACCATCGGCGCGATCAACCTGGGCTCCTGGACCAACAACGGCACGGTGGCCGGCAAGGTCAGCAATGTCACCGGTGGATCTCCGCGACCGGCGGACGCGGTCGACGTCCTGATCCTCACCGCGCTCCGCGAGGAGTACGCGGCGGCCAAGGCGGCGGTGACGACGGCCTGGCGGGAGCATGACGCAGGCACAGCCACGCCGTACCTGACCGGCACCCACGCCGGGCTCAGCATCGCGCTCGCCCGGGCCACCGGCACCGGCGGCCGCACCATCGCCTCCCTCGCCACCGCCCTCGTCCTCCGGCTGCGCCCCCGGTGCCTGGCGATGTCCGGCGTCTGCGCCGGCAACCCCGGCTGGACCGCGCCCGGCGACATCGTGGTCGCCGACCCCGCCTACGAGTACGACGAGGGCAAGCACACCGGCGGCCGGTTCCTCGGCGACCACCGGCACTACCCGCAGGACACCCGCTGGCTGCGCGCCGCCCAGGAGTTCGACCCGGCCGGCCTGCCGAGCCACGGCGAAGCCACCGAGGACGAGTCGGCGGTATGGCTCCTGGAACGGCTCCACCACGGCCAGGACGCGCGCAAGCATCCCGCGCGCGAACGCTATTTCCCTCGCGGCACCTGGAACACCCGGCTGCGTACGCTCGAGGAACGCGGCCTCATCGTCCGGCACGGAAGCGGCCTGGCGCTGACCGGCACCGGCCGCGCCAGGATCGAGCGGTTACTGGCCGACGACGTGGACGGACCGGAGACGCTGCCGTTCGCCGTGCTGGCCGGGCCCATGGCCAGCGGCAGCGCGGTGATCGAGAGCCCCGGCATCTGGGAGATGCTCAAGAACCTGGGCGAACGCAAGATCCTGGCGCTGGAGATGGAGGCGGCCACGATCGCGACGGTGGCCCACGACAACCAGGTGCCGCACTGGCTGGTGGCCAAGGGGGTGATGGACGGCGCCAACCCGGAGAAGGACGACCGGTTCAAGCACTTCGCCGCCCGCGCCTCGGCCGAGGTGCTGTACTCCCTGCTGGCCCGGGTGCTGTCAGCATCGGAGGCGGCGCCGCGACCCGCCGGCCGGGTCAAGGTGGAGGTGTGCCGGCGCCTGCAGTACGACTGGCCGGATGTCGCCGACGTGCTCGGCGTGCCGCCGTTCGAACAGCGCCGGTTCCAGCGCGGGGACGAGCCCCGGGCGTTGTGGGAGTGGCTGGCGGACCGCAGCCGGCTCGGCGAGCTGGGCGCCGCACTCGAGACGGTCGGCCGGGGCGATCTGGCCGCCCTTCTGCGCACCACTTCCACCTAGAAGAACCGCGGGTGTGCGCCGCGGTGGCGGGATCCACCGGGCCGGGCAGCGGCGCCGGGGGACGGAACGCGCGGAGGCAACCCTCCGTCGGGACGCGTTCACGTTCCGGTCGTCCATCGTGTCCGGACAATCGGACCGTCAGTCTGTTCAGGAGGGATCCGGACCTGATTGAGTGACGCAGTGGATCGTGGCGGAACGACCTCGCGCCGGACCGGTCTGCCGACGCCCTGGCTGGGCGGCTCGCCGGAGATCGGGTTGCCCGTGCTGCTGGCCGGGCTGGATCCGGCGGACCAGGAGGACGCCGAGTTGGCGACGGCGTTGCGCTATGCCGAGGCCCGGGTGCAGGACTACCGGTCGGAGCTGTTGCGCCGCCGGTTGCCCGAGCACGTGCTGCTCGGCCAGGCGGTGCTCGACCTGGCCGTCGAGTGGCGGATGCCGCAGGTGGAACGGTGGGCGGTGGCCTGGCTGACCGCGTCCGGCCTGCCGTTCCTGCGTACCCGCTGGTCGTCGCGGTCGCGCAACGGCCGGCAGCGCCGGGAGCGGCAGCTGCGCGAGGGCACGGTGTCGGCGCTCGTCGGCTACAACGGGGCCGCGCTGATCGGTACGACGACCGGCGCGGTCAGCACGTGGGCGGTGGACGGCACGATCGCCGAGCTGCCGTCGTTGCTGGTCGGCGGGCGGGTGCTGACGGTGGCCGGGCGCGACGGCCGGATCGTCGCCGGCGGCCCCAACGGGGCGTTCGCGGCGTCCGGCTGGCCGCCGGGCGCGGGGCCGCCCGCGCCGGAGCGCCGGTCCGGCATCGTCGCCATCGCGACCGACGGCGAGGCGATCTGCCTCGGCCAGGAGAGCGGCCGGATCGCGCTCTGGCGGCCCGGTGACGGCGGCTGGACTCCGTTGCCGCGCCGCGCTTCGCCGGTCCGGGCCATCGGTCTCGACCGGGGCACGGTGCGACTGGTCTGGGCCGACGGCGTGCTGGCCGTGTGGGCCGGCGGCGCCGGCTGGGCGGCTGAGCAGCAGCTGGGTGGCCGGGTCGCGGCGGCGGCGTTCGACCGGCCGGGGCGGCAGGCGGCGTACGCGATCGAGGGCCGCCCCGAGGTCCGGCTGGCCGGCCGCGCGGAGCCGCTGTGGACACACGGCCGGCGGATCACCGGCCTGACCTGGTCGCCGGACGGTCTGCTGGCGTCCGCCGGTCGCGACGGCACGCTGCGGGCGGGCGTGCCCGGCACGGCGCCGGTCGTGGTGAACGTCGAGGGCGATCCGGGTGCGCCGGCCTTCGCCGGCGAGCGGCACCTGATCACCGCGACCGGCGACCGCCTGTGCCAGTGGGATCTGGACCTGGCCGGCAGCGACGACCCCACGTTCGGCTCGGCGGACCGGATCACCGCGGTGGCGTTCGACCCGGCCGACGAGGGCTACTCGGTGGTCGGCACGGAGACGGGCCACCTGCAGCGGTACGACGCGCGGGGGCTCTTCGCCGACTGGCAGCCCGCCACGGTCGGCGGACAGGTGCGCCAGATCGTCCGGCACGGTGAGGGCTGGCTGGTGGCGGCGTACACCGGGGCGTGGCAATGGCAGCCCGGGGAACGTCCGGTACGCCTGGAGACCGGCTTCTGCCAGGCAGTCACTTCATGGCGCGGGCACGCCGTCCTGGCCGTCGCCGATGAGGTCGTCATCCCGGAGCAGGGCTGGCGGGAGACCCTGCCGAGCACGGTGACCGGGCTGGCCGCCGACGGCGAAACCCTGGCCGTCCTGGCCCGCGACGGCACTCTGCTGCGGCGCGACGAGAGCGGGACGACGCGCGGGACGACCACCGACGACATGTTGCTGGCTGTGTCCGGCGGCGCGGTGCTGACCGTGGACACCACCGCCATGCTGGTGCGGGAGCGCCGGGCGGGCAGGGTCACCGCCCGGCTCCGGCTGACCGTCAAGCCCAGCCGCCTCGTGCCGCTCGACGGCGACCGCTACGCCGGCGTCTACGCGGCGGGTACGGCGGTGATCGAGCCCGAGGCCGCGGACGCCGACCCACCGAGTGCCTCGGTCGTGGCCGCGCTGCCGGTCGGCGCCGAGGTCATCGCGGCCGGCGCGGGACGCGTGGTCACGGCGGCGGGCCTGCGGCTGACCGGCTACGACGTCGTGGTCCCCCACGCCGCCACGTCCGGCAGCGGAACGGTCGCCCTGCGGCCGTCGGTCGACGGCGCCTGCTGCGCGGTGACGGTGGGCGAACGGGCCGAGCCGGTGCGGCTGCCGCTGGCGGATCTGGCGAAACTCGTCGTGCTGGCCGGCAAGAAGCGCGTCGACCAGCAGACGCAGGCCGTCGACCTGGCCGGCCGGCTCGGGGACCAGCTCTGGTCCGGCGGCCTGGACGTGGAACTGGACCGGGCGCGGGGCGACGATCCCGGCCGGCCGGTGCGGCTCGACCTGCGGATCCGGGCCGAGGACCAGGCCGAGCTCGCCGACGTGCCGTGGGAGCTGCTGCATCCGCGGACCGGTCCCCTGGCGTGGTTCGACGACCCGCCGGTGTCCATGGTGCGGCTGGTCGCGCCGGAGGTCCCCACGGCCGCGGAGCCGGTGGCGCCGCGGCGACGGATGCTGGTGCTGCGCGACGCCGACGACGCGCTGAATCCGGTCACCGAGGCCTACGAAGAGCTGCGCCGGCGTACCCGGCGGGTCGCCGTCACCCTGCTGCACGGCACACCGCTGCGGGCGAACGGCCTGGCCGACCTGCGCGAGCCGGCCGACGTCGTGCACCTGTGGGCGCACGCCGAACCGGACGTCGTCCGGCTGAACGGCGTAGGGCTGCCCAACGACCAGGTCGCGGCGGCGTTGGCGGAGACCGGCGCCAGGCTGATCGTCCTGGTCGGATGCTCCTCGTCGGCGCTCGCCCGCCGACTGGTGCGGCTCGGTGTGGAAGCCGTCGTCGGGATGCGGATCGCGGTCTACAACACCACCGTCCACACGCTGGTGGAGGAGGTCACCACTGCGACCCTGCGCGGCGTACCGGTGGACCGCGCCTTCACTGTCGCCCTGCGCCGTTACGTGCTCAGCGGACAGCCCGCCGCGGCCGGCGTTCCGCTGCTCTACCTGCGAGAGGGCTCCACCGGCGCGGTCTTCCCGGCCGCGTCCTGACCCGTGCTCCGCGAAGGGAGACTCCGTTGCCCGACCGTCTGGTCTTTCACGAGTCGTTCGATTCGACCCGTGCCACCGCCGCGACCACCCGGGACGACCCCAACCTGGCCCAGGGCCAGATCGAGGCGGTGATCAGCCTGCTGCTCGGCCGCAGCCTGGCGGTCAACAACACGTACGCGCTGGACTCGCGGACCTTCCTCGAGCTGGCCGACGTGATGCTGACCGTACGGAACCGGGTCATCGGTGAGCAGAAGGAGGAGGCCACGCGGGAGCGGCTCGGCGCCTCGATGCCGTTCGTCCTGTTCCGCTGGGGACAACCGAACTTCCTCGCGGCCTGCGTCGACCAGTTCCGCCGCCACGACCACGAAGCCCGCAACTACTTCCGGATGTCGGCCTGGGAGGACATCAACGAGGACGTCGCGGCGCGTACGGCCATCGCCGACGCCCTCGAGCGGGTACTCACCCGGGAGCACTACGACGAGCCGTTCCCGGCGACCCTGGCCACGGACCATCCGCTGCTGGCCCGGCAGTACGAGACCGTTCTGCGGCTCGACGCGTACTTCAAGAACCCGGATTTCGACCGGACCGCGCGGGCGCCGAAGATCGCGCTCAAGACGTACGTGAAGAAGCTGGTCGGCCTGGACGACCTCGCACTGGGTGACCTCGCCGACGAGAAGCGGTGTCCGCGCGACCTCGCCGTTCAGGTCCGCGACGCGGTGCGGGAGGGCCTCCGGCGGGGTCTCGATCCCAACTTCGTCCGCGGCTGGGCCCACGACGCGGTCAACGCCCAGGGCACCGACCGCGACGAGGTGACCCTGCCCGAGCTGGTCCGGGAGTTCGTCGACACCGCCTACAACGGTGTGCTCGCCGACTCGGCGCACGCCGAGTTCGAGTACATGTCGTCGGTGCCCCGGCTGGACGGGCGCGACGAGCTCAAGTACATGAACGCCCTGGCCCTCGGGGTGATCCGGACGACCCGCGATCCGGCCGCGACCGGCCGGGAGGCCGTCGCGGAACGGATCACCACCCGGATGAGCGGCCTGCTCTCGGCCGGGTCGGTGCTGCCCGGCATCCCGGCCGAGAGCCTGGACCGGATCCTCACCGAGTACTGGGGCCTGCTCGCCGACCCGGACCGCAGCCGGTCCTGGGCGCAGTCCATCGACCTGCTGCACGAGGAGCTGGGTCGCGGGGCCGTCGACGTACCGGCGTTCCGGGACGCCTGGCGCGGGCACATCGCCCAGCTGGCCCGCGACCTGCCCCGGGTGGTCGCCGCCAACGACGGCGAGCTGGCCGTCACGATGAGCAACGGCACCACCGAGTTCGTCCAGACCCAGCAGCTGGGCGAGATCGAACGGGCCGCGCTGGACAACGCGTTGGCCGCCGGCGAACACCTCGACGACCTGCGCGACGTCGCCGAGGGACTGGACCCCGATGCCTGACGAGCTCGGCGGCCCGGCGCCGACCATGCTCGGCTGGCTCGCCCGGCACGCCGGCCCGGGCGATCTCGGCACGGTCGGCGAGCTGGCCGCCCGGTTCGGCGGCCTGCGCCCGGCGGCCGGCTGGCCGTTGATCGGCGAGGCGGTCGCCGAGGTGATGGCGGACCGGGCCGGCGGCCGGGCGGCGCCGTACGACCCCGCGCACAGCCTGTCGGTCCTCCGCCTGCTCGACCCGGTGCGCGACGCGGACGGGCGGCCCGACCTGGACCGGCTCAGCGACGACGCGATCGCCTACTGCCTGCCCGCCCTCCTCGACCGGCCGGAGGCGCACCGGCGGGCGGTCGCCGCATTCGTCGCCGCGGCCCACTCCGGCACCGGCTGGTACGCGGCCGCGATCGCGGCGCGGATCGCGCCGTTTCTGCCCGAGGTCCCGGAGACGTCCGGTCCCTGGGCCGCCCACCTGCGGGAGATCCTCCGGTCCCGGCACCGGCCCCGGACCGCGGAAGCCGAGCTGGCGACCGCGGCCGGCCCGCTGCTGGTCGATGCCGGGCCGGTCCGGGAGACGCTGCGGCTGCTCGCGGCCCACGTCGCGGCGCCACCCGGCCGCCCGGGAACCCGGGAGGAGCTGCTGGCGCAGCGCCGGGGTGACACCCCGCCACCACGCCGGCTGGGGCCCGCCGACACCGGGCCGCCCCGGTGGGTGAGCACCGGCTTCGCCAACCCGGTGACCGGCGCCGAGTCACACCCTGACCGCGGTCTGCGAATCGCGACGCCGTACCACTTCTGGTTCGAGATCACCGACCGCGTGCACGCGGCGAGCATCGAGCGCTCGACCGCCCTGCCCACCCTGCCCGGCGAACGGCCCGGCATGAGACTGCACGTCGTTCTCGTGCCGCTGTTCGGCGAGCTGGAGATCACCCCGGGACAGGACACCGGCGAGCTGACCATCGCGGAGAACGGGCGGATGGTGGTGAGCCGGCAGCCCGACGGCTCCGCACCGGGCGGCATCCGGCTGGCGTTCCCGGTCCGCACGCCGGACACCACGGGCCGGCACCGGGTCCGCTGCAATCTCTACGCCGGGGGCACACTGCTGCAGTCACGGCTGGTCGAGGCGTGGGTGGACGCCGAGCCCATGGACCGGCCGCGGGCATTGACCGCCCGCGTCGACTATGTCGGACCCGCGCTGGACGACCGGGCGCCCGGCCCGGCCGCGCCGGCCGGCCTGTCCATCCTGGTCGGCCACCACGACGGCAACGCCCAGCGCGTCTCGCTCGCCGGATTCGGTCTGCCCGGACAGGCCGAGCTGGTGACGGTGAGTCTGCCGGTGCCGGCCGACCAGCTGGCGTCGCTGGTGGCCGAGGCCCGCAAGGCCTTGCAGTGGGTCCTCTACGAGCCGGCGGCCGAGGCCGACGACGACGAGACGTTCCACGGCACGTTCCGGTACGACGTCCGGTCTCCCGGCACCCTGCTGGCGGACCTGCAGGTGCTCGCCACCCGGGGCAGCGAGCTCTGGGGCGGCATCGCCGACGGCGCGGCCCTGCAGCTCTCCCCGACCGGCCTGCTGCCGGCCGCCCAGTCGCGGCGCGAGCCACCGCTGTGGCGGTTCAGCCGGATGCTGCAGCCGCCGACCGTGATCGAGGTGGCGAACCTGGCCGAGGCTCGGCAGACCGTCCCCGCCGCGCTGTTCTACGACCATCCGTACGACCGGACGGCGGCCAAGAGCATCTGCGCCACCTTCCAGACAGCTCTCGACCAGGGCACCGATCTGGCCGGCATCCCGTGCTTCCTGGGCGCCTGCCCGGACTACCAGCGCCGCGACGTGATCTGTCCCAGCGGATTCTGGGGCTTCCGGCACTACCTCGGTGTGCCGCAGTCGGCCGCGAACACCCTCGACGAGACCGGCGCCGATCTGTCCGGCGGTGCCACCACGATCCGCTACCGTGGCCGGCCCGACGTGGTCATCGGCCTGGCCACCGAGCTGGGCCTCGATCATCCGGAACAGATCCGGCGGCTGGGCGCGGGGCTGCCGGTCCAGCAGAGCCGGCGGGACCTGCTCGACGCCTTCGAGGATCCGGACGTCGAACCGCACCTGATCTACCTGTACTGCCACGGCGGCGTCCAGGGCTTCCGGCCCACGCTGCGGGTCGGGCCGAGGACCGAGGTCAACAAGATCATCGGAGACGACATCCGCCAGGTCGCCTACTGGCCGGACAGCCGACCGCTGGTGTTCCTGAACGGGTGCCGCACCAGCGCGGTGGAGCCGCAGCACGCGTCCGCCTTCGTCGACGTCTTCGTCCGGGCCGCGCAGGCGTCCGGGCTGATCGGCACCGAGACGATCACCTACGAACGGCTCGCGGCCGACTTCGCCGAGGCCATGCTGCCCCGCTTCCTCTCCGGCCGGCAGACCCTGGCCGAGGCCGTCCGAAGTGCTCGCCTGATGCTGCTGGCGCAGGGTAATCCGCTCGGCCTGATCTACACCCCGTACGCGCCACCGAACCTGCGCATGGAGTCAGCCCCGGCGTAGCTCGGGGTCCGGGCCGGGCCTGCCCTCGTCTCTGCCGCCGCTGTCGCCGTTGCCGCGGGACGGCAGATCGAGGCTCTCGTCGATCCGGGCGTCGTTCAGGCCGCGGGACGACTTGCCCGCATGCACGCCCTTGCGCTCGGGCGGGCGCCGGCCGTCGAGGAACCACTCCGACGTCCAGCCGCGTTTCCGGTTGCGCCCCACGAGACAGACCAGCACGAGAAAGTACGCGAAGAACCCGATGGCCAGGCCGATGCCGTAGAAGCCGAACAGCCGGCTCTCCTCGGGGAACAGGGTCAGCACGGCACCACCGCCGATCGCGCCGATGACGGTGGCGACGTCGGCCAGTGTCACCTCCTCGCGGTACCTGTTCACGAAGTAGGTGAACCAGCCGATGACCACGCCGAACGCCAAGGCGCCGAACTCGGTGACGTTCATGTCAGCCTTTCTGCCGGGAGATGGAGTGTGCGATGGCGCGGCGCAGGGTCAGGTGGAGCGCCGCGCCGACGATGACGCCGGCGATAGCGGCCGGTGCCGAGGCGGCGTCGCCGGCCAGCCAGGCCGTGGCTGCCACCGCGATCACCACGGCGGCGACCGGCCCGGGCCGCCGCGGTCGCAACCCGAGGCACCAGCCCGCGACCAGCCCGAAGGCGACGCTACCGGCGATCAGCATCGAGCAGACCCCGGACCGAGGCGAGCGTCAGCGCGGACAGGGTGAAGGCGTCGTCGATCTCGCCGCGGGCCACCGCGTCCAGCAGGTCGGGCAGCGTGACCCAGCGGACGTGGAGGACCTCCTGGGGATCCTCCGGGGCGGCCACCTCGGTGTCGAACTCGCCGAGGAAGAGGTGCACCCGGGAGGCGAGCAGACCCGAGTTCGGGCTGACCGCACCGAGCGGAACGAGGGAACTGGGTGGCCCGCCCAGTTCCTCGCTGAGCTCGTCGCGGGCGGTCATCGCCGGGTCGTCACCGTGCGCGAAGCCGCGGGGTATGCCCCATTCGAAACCGCCGGTCGGGTAGCGGTAGGTGAGCACCAGGGCGTAACGGCCGGCGCACCGGGCCAGGATGGCCGCGCCGGGCCGGCCGTCGCGTTCCACGATACGCAGGTACCGCCCCGGGAAGACGCCGCCGAACATGACGTCGTCGTCGTAGACCGTGACGTAGTCGTTGGCGAAGACCTCGCGCTCCGCCGTGCGTTCGATCCGGGGCAGGCCCGGATCGGTGTCGGCGGACGGGGTCTCGATCTCCATGGGACTCCTCGGCTGAGCTCGGCGGGTGCTCCCGTCAGTTTTCCCGGTCCCGGGAGCAAAGGCCATAGCGCACAGGGGTGAGACGGCCGGCGGTCCGAGCCATGGCCACGCCGGCGCCGGACCTGATCCGCAGGCCCACCGCTGAGTCGGTCCCGCGCCGCGACGATAAGTCGTTGCGGCGCGGCTACGCTCTTGCGATGCCTGTGTTCCTGGCGGTCGACCTCGGTGCCGAGACCGGCCGCGTGCTTCGCGGCGCGCTCGACGAGGGCCGGCTCGAAGTGCGGGAGGTGCACCGGTTCGTCAACCGGCCGGTGGCCTTGCCCGAGGGGCTGCACTGGGACGTGCTGGCTCTGTTCGCGGACATGTCGGCGGGGCTGACCGCGGCGCTGGCCGAACGGGGCGGGGACCGGATCGCCGGGATCGGCATCGATGCGTGGGGCAACGACTTCGCTCTGCTGGACCGCGACGGCCGGCTCATCGGCAACCCGTGGCACTACCGTGACCGGCGAACGCAGTCCAGTGTCAGGCTCGTCGCCGAGCGCGTCGATCCCGCGGTGCTCTACCGCACCACCGGCACGGCGACTCTGCCGATCAACACGACCAGCCAGCTCGTGGCCATGGAGGACTCGCCGCAGCTGGCCGTCGCCGAGCGGCTGGCCATGCTGCCCGACCTGTTCGGGTACTGGCTCAGCGGACAGCTCGTCACGGAGCAGACGATCGCGAGCACCGGCCAGCTGCTCGACGTCGTCACCCGGGGCTGGGCCACCGGCGTCATCGAGGCGCTCGGCATTCCGGGCCGGCTCTTCGGCGCCGACGTCGTGGCGCCCGGCACCCGGGTCGGTTCGTTGCTGGCGGACCGGCGGGTACCACTGTGGGCGGTGGCCGGGCACGACACCGCCTCCGCGGTCGCCGCGGTACCGGCCGGGGCGGGCAGCTACGGGTACATCTCGTCGGGAACCTGGTCGCTGACCGGCCTGGAGCTGCCGGCGCCGGTGCTGACCGATGCCGCGCGACTGGCCGGCTTCTCCAACGAGGCCGGAGTCGACGGAACCATCCGGTTCCTGCGCAACGGGACGGGGCTGTGGTTGCTGCAGCGGTGCCGGGCGGCGTGGGGCTCACCGCCGTACGGTGAGCTGGTGGCCGCCGCGGGCACCGCACCGGCGTTCCGGTCCCTGATCGAGCCGGACGCGCCCTGCCTCATCGCGCCCGACGACATGCCGGCGCGGCTGGCCGAATTGTGCCGGGCGACTGGCGAGCCGGTACCGGTGGACCGGGCCGCGATGGTGCGGTGTGTGCTGGACAGCCTCGCCTGCAAGCATCGCTGGACCCTGGAGCGCGCCGAGGCGCTGGCGGGCACCCACGCCGATGTCGTGCACATCGTCGGGGGCGGCGCGGCGAACCCGTTGCTGTGCCAGCTGACCGCCGATCTGACCGGCCGGCCGGTCCTGGCCGGGCCGGTGGAAGCCACCGCCGTCGGCAATCTGCTGATCCAGGCCCGGGCCGCCGGTGAGCTGTCCTCGCTGGCCGAGATGCGGGAGGTGGTGCGGGCCTCGCTGCCACCACGGCGGTTCGAGCCGCGGATCTCGGACGCCACCGACGCCGCGTACGCTCGCTTCCTGACCCTGCTCGACACCGATGACAGGATCTGACATATTCTGCATCGACCACGTACGGGCAGGGAGGTGTCTCGGTGCTGATCGCCGAGCGGCGTCGACGGCTGCTGGAGCAGGTCCGGGACCGGGGCTACGCCTCGTTCCGCGAGCTCGCCGAGGCGCTGGAGATCTCCGAGTCCACGGTGCGCCGCGACCTGCGTTCGATGGTGGCGGACGGCCTGCTCGCGGCGACGCGGGGCGGTGTCGGCCCACTACCGGCCGACCCCCCGGCAGCGCCGCCGGGCCCGCCCGCCGAGGCGGTCGCGGGCCGGCCGGCGGCAGCCCCGGACGGCCCGTCGCCCGATCCGGTACGCGCCGAACGGGAGGCCATCGCGGCGCATGCCGCCGGGCTCGTCGTGCCGGGCAGCGCCGTGCTGCTCGGGCCGGGTCGCACCACCACCGCCCTGGCCCGGCGGCTGACCGGGATCAGCCAGCTCACCGTGGTGACCAACTCGATCCCGGTGACCCAGGAGCTGATCGGCTCACCGCAGATCGACGTCGTGCTCGTCGGCGGCGCGCTGCGCCGTTCGATCGGTGCGATGGTCGGCCCGATCACCGAGCAGGTCCTGCAGGGCCTGCGGGGCGCCCAGGTGTTCCTCTCCGGTGAGGGGGTCACCACCGAGCGCGGCCTGACCACGCCCAACGTCTTCGCGGCCGCGACCGACCAGGCGCTGATGGCCGCCGGCAAGCAGGTCGTCGTCCTGGCGGACCACACGAAGCTCGGCCACGACACGATGTGCCAGACGGTGCCGAGCGACCGCATCGACGTGCTGGTCACCGACGACGCGGCGGACCCCGGGGTGGTACGCCGGCTGCGCGCGGAAGGCATCGACGTGCAGATGGCGTAATGGCGGCACCCCCCTGCGCCTTCGCGTCACTCTCGACCATCGCTGGTCATTTTGAATCGGCTCTTGACAGCAGTTGCCACAACATGGCTACGATCTGCCCACGTTCAAGTCAAAGCCTTTCAACTTCTGGCACCTGCGCACCTGTCCGCACCGTGCAGGGCCCTGGTCCGTCATGCCCCCATGTGAAGGGACGCCAGCGATGCCTCGCCCCAGACAGCTCATCCGTGGTGCCGCGGCCGGCGCCACGCTGGCCGCGCTCCTGCTCGCCGCCGGGTGCACCAAGGCCGCCGACAGCAGCGACACTCCCAGCGCGAACGGTTCGGCGGCACAGCAGGTCCAGGCCACCTCCGGAGCCACCGGATGCACGCCGGAGCGCTACAACGGCGGTGTCCCGAAACTCGACCTGAAGACCGTCACCGTCGGTTTCGCCCAGTCGGAGAAGGAAGCCAACCCGTTCCGGATCACCGAGACCCGGTCCATCAAGGACGAGGCGGCCAAGCGCGGCATCAAGCTCATCACCACCAACGCGCAGTCCGACCTCAACAAGGAGATCGCCGACATCCAGGGCATGATCGCCCAGGGCGCCCAGGCGCTGATCATCTCGCCGCTCAACTCCGAAGGCCTGGATCCCGCGCTCAAGGCGGCTCAGGACGCCAAAGTGCCGGTGATGACCATCGACCGGCTGCTCACCACGAAGACAGCCTGCCAGGACTACCTGGGCTGGATCGGCTCGGACTTCGTGGTGCAGGGGCAGCGCGCCGCGGATGCCCTGATCGAGGCGACCGGCGACCAGGGCGAGGTCGCGATTCTGCTCGGCGCGTCGGGGGTCAACGTGACGGTCGACCGCACCAAGGGCTTCAAGGATCAGCTGGCCGCCAAGAACTCCAAGCTGAAGGTCGTCGCGGAGCAGACCGGCGACTTCACCCGGGAGAAGGGCCAGAAGGTCACGGAGCAGCTCGTCTCGGCCAATCCCGGGATCAGCGCCATCTACGCCGAGAACGACGAGATGGCGCTCGGCGCGGTGGCGGCCCTCAAGGGGGCCGACAAGAAGCCGGGCGACATCAAGATCATCACCATCGACGGTACGAAGGGCGCCGTTCAGGGCATCCTCGACGGCTGGATCGCCGGTGTCATCGAGTCGAACCCGCGCTTCGGTCCGCTCGCCTTCCAGGCCCTCGAGGACTTCTACAGCGGTAAGGGCGTCGTCGAGAAGACCATCATCTCCGACAAGGAGTACACCGAGGACAACGCCGAGTCCGAGCTCGCCAACGCCTACTGACGCCCAAGTCTGAGCACCGGGGCAGGGCGAGCGGCCCTCCCCCGGTGACCTCCCCGTGGAGAGTGAGCGGCCCCGATGACCACATCCGCCATCGACGTGCGCTCGGTGAGCAAGCACTTCGCCGGCGTCCGCGCCCTGACCGGCGTCTCCCTCGAACTGCACCCCGGCGAGGTGCACGCGCTGGTGGGCGAGAACGGCGCGGGCAAGTCCACCCTGATCAAACTCATCACCGGGGTGTACCGGCCGGACGACGGCGAGGTGCGCTACCTCGGCGAACCGGCCACGTTCGCGCACCCCCGCGACGCCCAGGCCGCCGGCATCAGCACCATCTACCAGGAGGTCAACCTGGTGCCCATGCGCAGTGTCGCCGGCAACCTGTATCTGGGCCGGGAACCCACCAACCGGATCGGCCTCATCGACTTCCGCCGCATGCACCGCGACGCCAGGGACATCCTGGCGGGCTACGGGATCGCCGTCGACGTACGGCGCAAGCTCGGCGAACTCGGCCTCGGCGTGCAGCAGATGATCGCCGTCGCCCGGGCGCTGTCCACCGACGCCCGGGTGGTCATCATGGACGAGCCGACCTCCTCGCTGGAGCCCCGCGAGGTGGATCTCCTGCTCGACGTGGTCGCGCTGCTGCGCAGCCGGCAGGCCGCGGTGCTCTACGTGACGCACAAGCTCGACGAGGTCTTCCGGATCTGCGACCGGGTGACCGTGCTGCGCGACGGACGCCTGGTGCATACCGGGCCGGTCGCCGGAACCACCCGGCTACGGCTGGTGGCCACGATGCTGGGCCGCGACGTCGACCAGATCCGCCGGCACGGCGCGACGACCTTCGACGACCACCAACGCGAGGTCACCGGCACGCCGGTGTTACGGGCCGAGGGGCTCACGCGCCGGCCGCTGCTCGACGGCGTCAGCGTCGAGGTGCACGCCGGTGAGGTCGTGGGACTGGCCGGGCTGCTCGGCTCCGGCCGCACCGAGACCGCCGAGGCCATCTTCGGGGTCGTCGGGCTGGACGCCGGAACCGTCAGCGTCGACGGCGACTCCGCCCGGCGCTGGAACCCGGCCGCCGCGATCCGCAGCGGCATCGGGATGGTGCCCGAGGACCGCAAGTCCGAGGGGATCGTCGGGGAACTCAGTGTTCGCGACAACATCGTGCTGGCCGCGCTGCCGAGGCTCACCATCGCGGGGTTCGTCTCCCGGCGCCGGCAGGACGAGATCGTGGACACGTTCATCAGGCGGCTCCGGATCAAGACGTCGAGCCCGGATCAGCGGGTCAGCGACCTGTCCGGCGGCAATCAGCAGAAGGTCCTGCTCGCCCGGATGCTGTGCCTGCACCCCAAGGTGCTCATTCTCGACGAGCCGACCCGCGGTATCGACGTCGGCGCCAAGGCCGAGATCCAGTCGCTGATCAGCGAACTCGCCGCGCTCGGCCTGGGCGTCCTGCTGATCTCCTCCGAACTCGAGGAGGTCGTCGAGGGCGCCGGCCGGGTGCTCGTGCTGCGCGACGGGGCCGTCGTCGACATGTTGCGCGGCGACGACGTCAACGAGGACCGCATCATGCACGCGATCGCCCAGGCGTCCGGGGGAAGTGCCGATGTCTGACACCGTCACCGCCCGGCCCACCCGTCCGGACATCCTGACCTTCCTCCAGGCCGGCGGGGTGTATCTCGCCATCGCCCTGCTGCTGCTCTTCAACCTCGCCTGCACGCCGAACTTCGCCACCGTGGCCAACCTACGGCTGCAGCTGGTGCAGGTCGTGCCGGTCATGATCGTGGCCATCGGCATGGCCCTGGTCATCGCCACCGAGGGCATCGATCTCTCGGTCGGCTCGACCATGGCGATCAGCGCCGCGCTGCTGCCGCTGTACCTGGGCTACGGCACCTGGCCTGCCATCGCGATAGCCATGCTGGCCGGCGCCGCCGTCGGATGCGTCAACGGTTCGCTCGTCGCGTTCGCCCGCATGCAGCCCATCATCGCCACCCTCGGCACGCTGGTCGCCTGCCGTGGGCTCGCCCTGGTGCTCGCCGACGGCCGGCTGACCGAGATCTTCGACCCGATCCTCGGCGCGCTGGGCAGCGACTCGGTCCTCGGCATCCCGATCAGCGTGCTCCTGGTGCTGGTGGTGACCGGCGCGGCGGCGATCGCGGTGCACCGGGCCGCGTTCGGGCGGCAGCTGCTGGCCGTCGGCGGCAACCGTGCCGCGGCCACCCTGGCCGGCCTGCCGGTCAAACGCACCCTGGTCATCGTCTACGTCATCAGCGGAGTGCTGGCCGCTGCCGCCGGAGTGCTCACCACCGCACGGCAGGGCGCCAGCGATCCCTCGTTCGTCGGGTTGCTCATCGAGCTCAGCGCGATCACCGCCGTGGTCGTCGGCGGCACCCCCTTGTCCGGCGGCCGGGTGCGCATCCTGGGCACGCTGATGGGAGCCCTGTTGATGCAACTGATCACCGCCACCGTGATCCAGCAGGACCTGCCGGACTCGACGGCCCGCATGCTGCAGGCGGGCATCATCGTCGCGGCCGTGTACGTCCAGCGCGGACGGACCCGAGCATGACCGCCGTCGAGGACAGCGCAGCGACCAGGGCCGAGCCGAGGACCGTCGCCCGCCTGCTGTGGTGGCGTCCCGACCGGGCCGGTACGCCGATCGTGCTCGCGCTGGTACTCGTCGCCGGCTCGCTGATCTTCGGCGAGAGCTTCGCCAGCGGCCGGAACCTCGGCAACATCGCCCTGGACAGCTCCTACCTGCTGCTCATCGCGACCGGCATGACGTTCGTCATCCTCAGCGGCGGGATCGACCTCTCGGTCGGGTCGCTGCTCGCGCTCAGCGGGGTGCTCACCGCGTACGGCTCCCGCTGGGGCACCCTCGCCGCGGTGCTGCTGCCCCTCGCGGTGTGCGGCGTCATCGGACTGATCAACGGACTGCTGATCGGCCGGGCCCGGATCGCGCCGTTCATCGTCACGCTCGCCACCCTGCTCTTCGCCCGCGGCCTGGCGTTCGCCGTCGCGGACGAGGGCAACAAGGTGTACATCATCCCGGCCGACCTGACCCTCACCCAGCTCGGCCAGGCCCGGTGGCTGGGCCTCAGCGCGCCGGTCTGGTGCGCGCTGGTGGCCTTCGCCGCCGGGGTCGTGGTCCTCAACCGGACCCGGTTCGGCCAGGCCACGTTCGCCATCGGCGACAGCCAGGAGGCGGCCGAGCTGATGGGCCTGCCGGTGGCCCGGGTCCGGGTGCTGGTGTACGTGCTGAGTGCGCTGCTCACCGGCCTCGCCGGGGTACTGGTGGCCGCGCAGACCCAGTCCGGCCTGCCGACCATCGGCGAGGGCCGCGAGCTGGAGGCGATCGCCGCCGTGGTGATCGGTGGCACCCTGCTCACCGGTGGGGCCGGCTCGCTCAGCGGAACCCTCGCCGGGGTGCTGCTGCTCAAGGTCATCCAGAACCTGATCAACCAGGTCGGCACCCTCACCACCTACTACCAACAGGTCGTCAGCGGCACGTTCCTCGTCGTCGTGGTGCTGATCCAGTCCCGCCTCACCCGCCGGAGGATGCGATGAACGTCGCGGCCCGATACGCACCGGGGGTCGTCCGGCCCCCGAGGTCCCCGGCACCGGTGCCGGTCCGGGTCGCCGTCGTCGGCACCGGCGACTGGTGGGGCCGGCAGCACGCGGAGCTGTTCGCCGGCCGGGCCGACACCTCCCTGGTCGCGGTCGTCGGCCGGGATCCGGCCCGGACCGCGGCCCGGGCCGCCGAGTTCGGCACCACCGGCTACGTCGACCTCGACGAGATGCTGGACCGGGCCCGGCCCGAGCTGGTCACGGTCTGCCTGCCGAACGAGCGGCACTACGAGCCGACACTGCGACTGATCCGGGCCGGAGTGCCGCTGCTGCTGGAGAAGCCGCTCGTGTTCGCGTTGCCCGAGGCCGACACCCTGATCGCCGAAGCGGCCCGGCGAGACCTGTTCGTCGGGATCAACTTCAATCACCGGTACGCCAGACCCGTGCGCCTGGCGGCCGAAGCCATCGACCGCGGAGACCTCGGCCGGCTGGCCTTCGCGACCTGGCGCTTCGGTGGCGAGCCCGGCACCAGCGGCCACTCGCACGCGAACCTCATCGAGACCCAGTGCCACGGCCTGGATCTGCTGGAACACCTCTGCGGCCCGATCGAGTCGGTCATGGCGCAGATGACCGACCCGAGCGGGCACGGTTGGTCGACGCTCGTCGTGGCGGCGCGGTTCGGCAACGGCGCGGTCGGCAGCCTGGTCGGCTCGTACGACTCGTCCTACGCCTACCAGGACACCCACCGGCTCGAGCTCAACGGCACCGCGGGAAGGATTCTCATCGACGACACCGTGCGCCGTTACAGCTTCCAGCGCGCCGCGGACGAGACCGCCCACGTCTGGCAGGCCGGATACTTCAACGACACCGACCGCAGCTTCCACGCCACCTTCGACCGGCACGTCGACGAGCTGCTCGCCGCGCTGCGGGCCGGCGGCCCTCCTCCCGTACCTGTCAGCGCCGGTCGGCGGGCGCTGCTGCTCGCCGAAGCCGTCATCCGGTCGTTCGAGAGCGGAACCCGGGTCGCGACCGTGGAATGACCGGTTCAGGTCACTCGGAACACCGGCCACCCGATCTCGGTGCGCCACGCGGCCGGATCGTCCGCGTCCTGAGGTCCGACGAGGTAGACCTCCCGCACGGGCCCCGCCACCGACATCGCGTTCTTCACGACCCAGGTACCGAGCTGGCCGTAGGTGACCTCGACGCCGTCGTGCTCGCCGACGTGGGTGGCCACGGCCAGTTCCGCGGCGGGCAGGGTCGCGGCGTGCACCCGCCCGGTACGAGGTGGAGCGTCCGTCGGCAGGTAGACCAGCACGTGACCGCGGCCCTGCTCGAACAGGGAATTGTCGTAGGTGCCACCCGGTGGACCGGTCTGCGCGTCGCCAACGGCCACCTTCAACTCGGCCATGGCGCCCGCAAACCAGGCTTCGACCTCGCCCTCGTCGACGACAGCCGCCACCGCCGCGACCGTGCGGGCGGGCTCGGCGCGGAGCTCCACCTCGATCGGCGCCGGGTCGGGCCGGAGCAGGCGGCGCAGCGACGCGACCGCGACTCGGGTGCGGTCGAGTTCGGCCTCCAGGCGCTGCAGGTGGTCGGCGATCAGGCTCGCGCGGACACCGGGGTCCGGGGACCCCAGGATCCGCTGCACGTCGCTCAAGGGGACGTCGAGTTCGCGGAGCCGGTTGATGACCTGGGCGGTCGGAATCTGCTCGACGGCGTAGTAGCGGTAGCCGGAGGTCTCGTCCACCACGGCGGGTTTCAGCAGGTCGCCCTCGTGGTACCGGCGCAGGGTCCGCACGCTCAGGTGGGTCAGGCGCGAGAACTCGCCGATCGTCAGCACCCCCGCAGTATGAGGGCTCTCCCCGGGAGAGAGTCCAGCGTTTGACCTTCCTGCGCCGCGAGGCCACACGGTGGGCTCATGACACACCACATCGACCTCCGGTCCGATTCACTCCCCACCACCGTCCGCGGTTTCCTCGCCGCTCACATCGTCCGCGATGCCGACACAGCATCGTCCTTCTTCGCCGAGGATGCGGTGGCCGTCGATCAGGGCGAGTCCTTCCACGGCCGAGAGCAGATTCACGCGTTCCTGCGGGACGCCGGCTCGGAGTTCGAGTACACGACCGAGCAGATCGGTGCTGCCCGCGTCGACGACGACCACTGGGTGGTGACCCTGCGGCTCGAGGGGACCTTCCCGGGCGGCGTGGCTGAGCTCGACTACCGGTTCACGATCCGTGAGGACGTTGTGACCGAACTTGTCATCGCCAACCACGGATCCTGACGTCGGAGGAGAGAGCATGCCTACTTCAGATCGCGATCGTCTCGATGGACGCCGCGCGCTGGTCACGGGCGGATCGAAAGGCTCGGGCGCGGCCGTCGTCGCAAGACTGCGGGAGATGGGCGCCGACGTCTACGTGACGGCCCGGACGATGCCCGAGGGCTACGAGCGCCCCGACCGGTTCATCGCGGCCGACACCTCGACGGTCGAGGGCGCGAGGGCGGTGGCCGACCGGATCGCCGAGACCGGCGGCGCACTGGACATCCTGGTGCACGTCGTCGGAGGTGCCTCGACGCCGTCCGGTGGGTTCGCGGTCATCACCGACGACCAGTGGATGATCGAGCTGAACCTGAACTTCCTCGGAGCGGTGCGGCTGGATCGAGCTCTCCTCCCGGCGATGATCGAGGCCGGGTCGGCGGTCGTGCTGCACTTCACCTCGATCCAGCGTGAGCTTCCTCAGTACGAAGCGTCCCTGGCCTACGCGGCAGCGAAAGCCGCGTTGCGCACCTACAGCAAGGGGCTCGCCAACGAACTCGCCCCGCGCGGCGTCCGCGTCAACGCGATCAGCCCGGGCGGGATCGAGACTGAGGCCTACGAGAGGTTCGTGGACCGGATCGCCGAGGGCAAGGGGATCAGCCGCGAACAAGCCAAGCAGAGCATCTTCGACTCTCTCGGAGGCGTACCGCTGGGACGGTTCGCCCACACCGAGGAGATCGCCGACCTCGTCGGGTTCCTGGTCTCGGACCGCGCCTCGGCCATCGTGGGCGCCGAGTACGTGATCGATGGCGGAACAGTCCCGACCGTCTGAGCCGCCAACGGGTTCGAGCTGCTGAAACAGTTCCGGAACCGGTTTCGCTTGACTGATGCCAATCAATCTCACAAGACTATTAACATATATAACCTCTCCCCCGGAGGGCATCCCCCATGCGAAAGTCCAGGTTCCTCATCGCCGCGGCAGCCGTCGTGGTGACACTCAGCGGTGGCCTCGCCGTCGCCTCACGCGGCGACACAGCCGAAGCAGCCGTGGTCTGGAACGAAGAATTCAACGGCGGCGCCGGCACCGGCGTCGACTCGTCGAAGTGGAACTTCGACACCGGCGGCAGCGGCTTCGGCAACCAGGAGCTGCAGTACTACACCAGCGGCACCAACAACGTCGCCATGGACGGGCAGGGCCACCTGGTCATCACGGCCCGGAAGGGCAGTGGCGGCCACAACGACTGCTGGAACGGCACCTGCCAGTTCACCTCCGGCCGCATCCAGACCGCCGGCAAGTTCACCCAGCAGTACGGTCACATCGAGGCCCGCATCCAAGTCCCGAACGGCTCCGGCCTCTGGCCCGCCTTCTGGATGCTCGGCGGCGGCAACTGGCCGGCCGACGGCGAGATCGACATCATGGAGGTCGTCGGCCGGGACCCCAACCGGCTGTTCGGCACGCTGCACGGCCCCGGCTACTCCGGCGGCAGCTCGTACGGCAACACCCTCGTCGCCGGCTCGCCGTGGTACCAGGCCTTCCACAACTACGCCGTCGACTGGTCGGCGAACCTGATCGTCTGGACCGTGGACGGCCAGGAGTACTTCCGGGCCACCCCGGCCTCGCTGTCAGCCGCCAAGGGCAACGTGAGCTGGGTCTTCAACCATCCGTTCTTCATCATCCTCAACCTGGCCGTCGGCGGTAACTTCGGTCAGGGCAACCCCGCCGGGCTGCCCGCCGAGAGCCGGATGCTGATCGACTACGTGCACGTCAGCACGTCGAACTCGGGCCCGACCACGCCGCCGCCCAGCGGTGGCACCGCGCTCAAGTCGAGCCTCAGCGGCCGTTGCATCGACATCCCGGGGGCCAACCCGGTGGACGCCGCCCGGCTGCAGACCTACGACTGCAACGGCACCGCCGCGCAGCAGTGGTCGTTCAACAGCGACGGCAGCGTCCGCGCGCTGGGCAAGTGCATGGATGCCGCGGCCGCCGGCACCGCCAACGGTACGGCGATCCAGCTCTACACCTGCAACGGCACGAACGCGCAGAAGTTCACCCTCTCGGCCGCCGGCGACCTGGTCAATCCGGCCGCCAACCGCTGCGTGGACATCGTGAACCGAGGCACCGCCAACGGCTCGCAGCTCCACCTCTGGGACTGCTCGGGCGCCAGCAGCCAGAAATGGACCCGGGCCTGAGTCATCGGTGAGCGCCAGAAAGGTCAGCAGGCTCCTGCCTGCTGACCTTTCGTCACGGAAATCCATCGACGTCGGTTGATAGCTGGGCAGATCGGTGTCATTCTGTCTGGGAGCGCTCCCATGCTCGCGCCGAAGAACGGGGGAACCTTCCGTGACTCCACCCGCTGCCACCACTCCGGCGACGCTGCGGCCCAGGACATCGCCTGACGTTCCGTGCGGAGGCCCGCGATCCGCCGCTTCGCGCAAGCGCGCCGCGTCACCGGTCGTTTCCGCGGCGGCGCAAGAGCGACGAGAGAAGCGATCATGAAGTTCTGGGCGGGCATCGCAGGGTGGCACCGGAACCGCTACGTGTGGGCGACGCTCATCCTGCTGCTGTCGGCCGGCGTGGTCGCCCTCACCCGATCGGCCGGCCCGGAGGCGGCTCCGGAGGATCTGCGAGGGCAGATCATGAATCGGATGCGCACCACGCTCGAACAGTCGAAACCGGAGCAGCACAACCACACCGGTCACGGTGGCCAGCAGGTGGCGACCGAGGAACAGTCGGCGCCGGTGATCTGCGGGGTCCACGTGTACGGCCACGAGCCCGCTCAGGCAACCACTCTGGCCGAGGTGCGGACGGTCTACGGCTTCCACTTCTGCGGGGTCGCCGAGAAGAAGCGCCCGTGGGACGTGGCGGTGAAGCTCGCCGGCCCGGTGATCCTGGACATGTCGACCGAGCCCGTCGGCATCCAGGTGGTCGAGGCGACCGACGACGTCAAGTTCATCGACCGGCTCCGGCAGATGTTCCCGGCCAAGTACGCGGAGCAGGCGACCAAGGAAGCGCTGACCGATTCCGAAATGGCCGACCTGCGCCGCCGGTACGACGCCGCGGCCGACCTCTGACCACCCACGCCGAGCGGACCGACAGCTCAGGCGCGGATCGCCACGTCGTTGAACGACACCTGGGCGGGCGACTTCGTTGACTTGTTCAGCATGCCGAAAACCACCCGCCCGCTGGGAAACTCGGAGTCCTTCCAGCTGCCGACCTCGGTGCCGTCGCGGCTGAACGACAGCTTGGACCCGTCGGCGGTGATGGCGACCGCGATCGGCTCACCCAGCCCTACCGGCTCGGCGAACGGGAACGACGCCAGCTCGGCCATGTCGCTCACCCCGGTGGCACCATGGGTCATCAGCGTGTAGCCGTCGGCGCAGATCGCCAGCACGTAGCCGGCTTCCCGGTTCGCCGTGGCATCGACCTTGTCGAAGCGGAGCCAGACGGCCGCGCACGCGCCCTCGGTGAGCAGCTTGGCCGTCACGGTGGCGGTGAAGTCGGTGAGCAGCCGCCGCGGCCCGGGGCACCTGTACGGTCCGGCCGACCGCTTCTCCACCACCAGCGCGCCGTCGAACTCACAGCTCGCCTTGTTCGCCGGATCCCGCACGACCCGCCAGTCCCGTTCGGAGGTCAGCGGGTCGGCGATGACGGTGACGCCGTCCGGCGCGACCGACGGTGCCGCAGCCGAAACGCCCGGCGTGGCACTCGGCCCGACCGCCTGGGGATTCTCGTCGTTGCCCCGGTTCACCGGGATCAACCCGGTCACGATGCCGACGAGCAAGGTCACCGCGATCACGGCGGTGCCGGCGAGGACGGCGGTGGCCGCCGCCCGGAATCCGCGCCGCGGGACTGACGCACGCTGAGGGACCATCTGCGGCGCAATCACCACCGTCGGCTCTGCTCCCGCCAGGGCCCCCTCCGCGGCGCCTCGGCCCGGCAGGTCGGACCGGGTCGTCGGCGAGGGCAGCTGCATCGCGGCCGTACGCTCGCGGGCCTGCACGTCGTCGGCGGCACGCGCGTCGGCGACCGCCTCGCGCAGCGCGGGTTGCCGCTCCAGGGCGGCGGCGGCGCTGCCGGCCCGGTACGGCCCGGTGGCCAGGAGCCGGTCGAGCAGCTCCCGCGCGGTGGGCCGATCGGCGGGATCCTTGGCCAGCGCCTGCTCGACGAGGTCGCGCAGGGGTCCGGTGAGGCCCTCCAGGACGGGTGGCATGGTCAGGATGCGCACCGCGACCACGTGCGGCAGGTCCGCCGCGAAGGGCGTGCGGCCGGTGCCGGCGTAGGCGATCACCGCCCCCCAGGCGAAGATGTCCGCCGCCGGGGTGAGGTTGCGGCCGGTGCTGGAGTCGAAGCGCTCCGGCGCCATGTAGGTCACGGTGCCGACCATCTGGTCGGTCCGGGTGTGGTTCACGGCCCCTTCGACAGCCCGCGCGATCCCGAAGTCGATGACCTTCGGGCTGCCGGGAGCGAGCAGCACGTTGCTGGGTTTGAGGTCGCGGTGGATCACGCCGGCGCCGTGGATCGCGGTGAGCGCCGTGGCCACCCCGATGGCCAGGCCGTGCAGGTTCGAGGAGCTCAGCGGCCCGTGCTCGGCGACGACCGAGGCGAGGCTGGGCCCCGCGACGTACTCCACGACCAGGTACGGCTGGGCGTGGTCGGGGTCGGCGTCGAGGACCTCGGCGGTGCAGAACGGCGGGACGTCCTGGGCCCGCTCCACCTCGGTGCGGAACCGCTGCCGGAACTGCGGGTCGTCGGCCAGATCGGACTTGATGATTTTGATGGCGACCCGGCGGCCCTCCGGCGTCGACGCCAGGTAGACCGTACCCATGCCGCCCTCACCGAGCCGGCCGATCAGCTCGTAGCGGCCCAGCTGCCGCGGGTCGCCAGGCAGCAGCGGCCGCCCGTCCGCCGGGCCTGCACCACCGGTCATGCTCTCGTCACCTGCGTCGCTTCCCCATCCGATCCGATGCCTGCCGGGCTGCGCAGTCGGGGCACCCCCTGCGCCGGGGTCTCCTCGACCTGATCCGCTCCGGGTCGCACGACGACATGCGCGCCGTCCGACCCGTCGCCGGCCACGACGGCCGGCTCGGCCGCACAGCCACACCATGGCGGCGCAGCTCGCGCAGGGCCGCCGCGACACTGCCGGAGACCCGCGTCGACGACCAGCTCGACCCCGTACGCCGAGGCCGGCTCGGCCGCCGCCCGGAGGACGGCGTTCGCGGACGCGTCGCCGGTGATCCGAGCGATGATCGCACATACCGGCGCCGGCGGTGGCCCGGCGAGCATGATCACGGTCACCGGCGTCTCCTCAAGCACCGTGCGGGGCCGGGCTCCAGCAGGTCACCGGTCACTCCGCTGCCGATCTCCAGCGGCGCGGCCGGATACAACACCAACCGGGCCGGTGCGGGCGCCGTCGGCCGGCGCACTGCCGTCGACAGTGGACATATTGATCTGCAGCCCGGCTGGCCGCCCTTGCGAGCCGGGGCGCCCAGCGCGCGAGCCAGCATGATGATGGGCGCGAGGACGCATCGCCGGCCGCGCAGCTGCCGCGTGCCTCTCCCCGAGCAGCGTCGCCGTCGGCATTTGCGAGCCCGACAGCCATATCGCGCTCAATCCGAACAACGCGGAGATCGGTCGGTGTGCGCAGCTTTGTCGTTTGTGGATGATGTCCCCTCGGAGATCGAGAAGGATCTTTCCGCTCCGTAACGTGTGTCACACCAAGAGTGAGCGGGGGGATCTCCATGGCAGTGCGGACGATCGATCGCGAGGCGGTCCGAGCGTGGCGCCCACGGTCCGGCGGACGACTCGTCGCGCCCGACGGCAGCACGTTGACGGTCAAACACGCGGACTCCGGCCTGATCGAGCCGTGGTTCACCGAGAACCGGGTCCGGTTCAGCGGAACCCCCGAGGCGAGCAGCATCGGGGGGCGCGCGTTCGAGACCGGCCCGGCCGGCACTGTGGACGGTCATGTCGCGGTGCTGCTGAACGGAAAGTACATCGCCGAGTACCCGGCCCAGGGCGGCACCTTTCTGCTCGCTGCCAACGTCGACGGATCGGTCGGCCTCGTCGCGTGGCAGGGCCGCTGGCATGAGGCGTACTGCTGGGTCAACGAACCGCGCGCGACCCACGCGCAGATGCTGAGCAAGCTGGACGATCTCACCTTCGCCGACGCCCCGGCCGGGCTCCAGGTGGGGTTGCCGTCCGGGCAGTCGTGGCAGCGGATCACCGCGTTCAAGCACCTGCCTCCGGTCGGTTACCTCACCGTCCGCAAGGCGGAGACCGAAGAGGCGAGCCTCCCGGCCTGGTCCGGTCACCGGGTGGCGGTCGGCGAGGTGTGGCGGCAGATCAGTGACGCCAAGGAGGCCGCACCGAAGCCCGTGCTGGTGTGCGCGACGCCGACCGCGGTGGCCACGCTGAATCCACGGGAGAGTTCCGAGGACGAGGCCCTCGCCTTCCTGACCGGACTCAGCGCACTGCACTGGAAGTAGTGGCGGCGCTCGCGGCCCTGGTCCTGCTGATCGTCGTTCAGGCTGGGGCGACTCTGCTGGTCGTGGCCGGGTTCCGGCACCACCGTGACCCCCCGATGCTGCGCCACCACCTGCGCGCGCACCGGATCGTTCCCCGCCGGTGGATCGACGCGGTCGCCGGGCTGCTGCCGGCGGGGTCGATCGGGATCGGCGTCGCCTCCGCCGTCGCGCCGGTGCACTCCCCCGGTGCGGCGCGGCTGGCGGGCGCCGCGGTCGCGCTCGTCTACCTGATCTTCGCCGGTTACCTGGCCGTCCTGACCTACCGCGACCCGGCTGCCTCCTGCGGGTGCCTCGGCGCCACCGGCGAACGGGCCGGCCGGTCGCTGCTGCGGGCGGTCGCGATGCTCGCCGCCGGCGCGGCCCTGGCCTCGCCGTGGCCGGCACCTGCCCTGACCGAGATCGCCGGCTGGCGACTGCTCGCCGCGCTCACCGCCATGGTGGGTGCCGGCGCGGCCGTCGTCCTGACCGCCGTCGCCGCTCCGACACCCCGGAGGACACTCTGAGATGAGCTTCACCACCGCTGCCCTGATCCTCGCCTGGCTGGCGATCATCGTGCTCGCCTTCGGCTTCGCGGCACTGCTGCAACAGGTCCGTATTCTGCAGGCGGCCTTGCGGTTGCCGGCCGGCGCCCGCGCCGGCCTGCCCGATTCCGCACGGTCACTGCGCCCGCTCACCGCTTCCCGACGGTACGTGTTCACGGCCGAACCGGGGTGCAGCATCTGCGCCGAGGTCCTGCCGGAGTTCCGGAAGCTGGCCGCGACGTACGCGGGCGCCGCCGAGTTCGCCGTCCTCGCCGCGTCCGGTGACTACCAGCGGTCGGACGGCGTGGAGGTGCTGGTCGACGCGCAGGCGTACCGGGACCTCGCCCCGTCCTGGTCGCCCGGCATCGTCGTCATCGCCGCCGACGGCACTGTCATCGAGGCGGTTCCCGGTGGTGACCTGAGACCGCTCCGGGCTGCCCTCGACCCCACATCCACGCCCACCACGGAGGTCCCGTCATGACGATCACCGCAGCCGCCCTGCCCGATTTCCACACCGCGCCCCCGGACGCCACCCCGAGCGTGGTGACCGCGACGATCCGCGGCTCCCGCCTGGGCCGGCGCACGCTGCTGCGGCTGGTCGGCGGTGGCGCGCTGGGCCTCGGCCTGAGCGCCCTGGACCTGGTCACCCGGGTGCTGCCGAGCCGCGCGACCAACCCGAACCCGGTGCTGTCGGTGTGGAACGACTGCCGCGGCTACTACTCGGGCTCCCCGTCCACGTGCGTCCCCGCGAGCGCCTGGTACAGCAGCACCTGCAACGGCTCCTGGCACCGCAACGACAGTTACTCCGGCAGTTCCGTGACCTACAACTACACCTTCGACAACACCAGCTGCAGTAGCCGGAACGCGTGGCGCTGGACCGGTGGCGGTGTCCACCGCAAGTGCTCCGACGGCTGGACCGTCTACCGCGACGGCAGCACGTCGCGCAACACGTTCAGCATCTGCCGGACGGCCATCTGATGCTCCTGGTCCGGCCCCTGTTCCATCCGTGGACACCGGCCGTCGTCCTCGCCGCGGCGGCCGCCGCCGCCGCGGCCTCGGTCCTGGCCGGCGGGCCGCCGGTCGCTGTCCTGTGGTGGCTGCTGCTCGGGCTGGTGTCCGGGTACGCCATCTCCGGCTCCGTTTGAAGCCTGAACTCGGCAGATCTGCTGAGCTCGTCAGTTTGGCGGGGAAACGCACGGTGGCACTTCGCCGCCGGAGAGGTACTGGGTGGCGTCACGACCGGCGCGCTGCTGGTGCTGCTCGGGTCGCTGCTGCGGCCGGTGCTGCCCACCTGGCTGCGCCTGGCCCTGATCGGGGTGCTCGCGGTCGTGGTGGTCGGCAACGAGTCCGGTCTGGTACGGGTGTGGCTGCCCCAGAACGGCCGGCAGGTGCCGTCCACCGTGATTCAGGAGGGCGGCCGGATCGGCGCCTGGCAGTTCGGTTTCGAGATGGGCACCGGATTGCGCACGTTCATGACCAGCAGTGTGCCGCACCTGGCCGCGCTGACCGTGGCCCTGCTGGCCTGGTGGCCCTGTGCACTACTGGCCGGTGCCGCGTTCGGGGCCGGCCGGGCGGTGATGCCGTTGGTCCGGCTCGGCTGGGGCGACGGCTCCGACTGGGACAGGCGGTACAGCGTCGCCGGCCGGCCGTTCCGGCTGACGACGGTGGCGACGACGCTGCTGGCCGTCGCCGGCGTGATCCACGCAGTGACCTAGCGAAGAGGAGATGCCATGAGAACGAGGAGAATACTGGGCACGGCCGCGGCCGGTGTGCTGCTGAGCGCGGTCGCGCTGATCCCGGCCGCCCCGGCCTTCGCGGCCGCCAGCGGCGACTACACCGGTTCGGGCGTACGCATCCGCAAATGTCCGCAGACGACCTCCGGCTGCGCGGTGCACGGCCTCGGGTATCCCGGCCAGGGCGCCAACATCACCTGCTACAAACTGGGCGAACAGACCGGCGGAACCAACATCTGGTACTACCACCGCAACCGGGCCACCGGCGTGACCGGGTACAGCCACTCCGGTCAGATCAGCGTCACCAGTGGAACGATCCCCCGCTGCTAGCTCAGCGGTCGATGCTCCGGGCCAGATCCTGGATCTCCGGGGCGCGGGCCTTCCCGTTGCCCTCGACCGTGATCACCACGTGCTCCGGGGTGGCGACGACCGCCCGGTACGTGGTGATCTCGTCGCCCACGCTCCGGAACACCTGAGCCGTACCGACCGACGTGTCGAACCGGGCGGCGGCCGGCGTCACGCCGGCCGTCGCACCCGTCAACAGCTGAGCCCCGACGGTGGCGGCGTCACCGGTCACCGGCCGCATCACCGTGACGAAGAAGCTGGCGCCATCGGCCCGGTCGTAGCGCCGCATGGTCACCGACGCGCCCGGGTCACCCGGCCCTGGTCCCGTACCGTCGTTGACCAGGCCCTGGTCAGTGACCCGGGCCGTGTAGAAGCTGTCCTCACCGGCTCGGACCGCGCCCTGCGGCAGCGAGGTGACGACATAGCCGTCCAGGGCGGAGCCGGCCGGCCCGCTCCTCCCGGACGACGCGGCGACCGGCGGCGTGACCGGCGCCTGCGGCGAGCCGCCCTGCGCCAGCGCGAAGCCGCCGGCAACAACCCCGGCGACGGCCAGCGCGGCGCTCCCGGTCGCCGCGGCCCGCCGCAGGCGGCGGCGACGCACGCCCCGCTGCACGCGCTGCACGAAATCCTGGGGCACCGGGATGTCGAACTCGGCCAGCTCACGGTCGGTCACGACGTCACCTCCTCGTCGGGCCGGTGGGAGCGCATGGTGGCCAGGCCCCGGGACACCTGGGAGCGCACGGTCTGCGGACTGCATCCGAGCAGCGCGGCGATCTCGTCGTCCGGCATGTCGTGGACATACCGCAACGCGACCACTGCCCGCTGCCGCGGTGGCAGCCCGGCCAGCAGGTCGCGCAGGGCGCCCGCGGCATCGACAGCAGCGATGCCGAGATCCTCCTCGCCCCGCTCCGGCATCGCCGCGACGGGAATGTCCACGCGTCCGCGGCGCCGGTTGAGGAACAGGTTGACCATGGTCCGGTTGGCGTAACCGACCGGGTTGCCGTCCTGCCGCACGCGCGACCAGGCCAGTCCCACCCGGATGAGCGTCTCCTGCGCGAGATCTTCGGCCTCGGACCGATCGAGGGTCAGGACGTGCCCGAACCGAAGCAGCCCAGGGCTGACCTCACGCACGTACGCCTCGAAGTCCGCACCCCTCATACCTTGATTACACGCCGGGGACCGGCTTTGTTGCATGCCGTCGCGAGGAACTCGAGCAAACTGCCGTTCGCGGTGTCCCGCAGTGCCCCGGAAACAGCCATGACCGAGCGGTGACAGCCGCGACCGGCGCGGCTGGGCGTTGGCACACCTCGTGCAGCCTCGGCCTTTTATCGTCGAACAGCGACATCCCATGGTGACGTCACGGCGAACGGAGGCAGTGTGCCCGAGGACAACACTTACGTTCGGGATCAGAATGCGCGCGTGGATCCGATGCTCACCCTCGGGACGATCACCGTCGCGGAGTTGCGCGGCATCCTGGCCGACCTTCCCGGCGAGGCCGTCGTCATCGTCGGCCTGGACGAAACAGGAGGGGATGACTGTTCACCATTGGCTGATGTGGAAGAGGTCTGGTACTTCCCAGCTACCGGCGAGTCGGCTCCGCTCGGACGCGATGCCGACGGAAACGTCCACGAGCCCGGCTCCCGTGACCTGTACGCCGTGCTTCTGCGTCCCACCGGTCACCGGTGACGGCAGGCCTGGTGACGGCGGCGGTCGCCTCGTCCAGGCGGTCCAGCATTCCGCGGGCGGCCCAGCGGCTGAGGCGGTATCGAGCTAGCGTGAGTTTCCGACCTGGAGGAGGCACGCATGAGTCTCGAAAAGGTGATCTTCGGCTTTTTCGTGCTGCTGGCCGCGACGCTCAACTTCGGGTTCTTCATCGGCGACCTGTCCGACCCGTCGTTGCACAACGTGTACGAGCTGTTCGCGGCGATCGTGGTCAGCCTCATCGCGACCGTGTTGAAATTCGGCGACCGTACCCAGATCGGGGCGGTGCACCTGGCCACCAGCCTCGTCGCCGACCTGCAACTGATCGCCGCCGCGCTGGCCTGGGGGTACGCCTCCCAGATCGCGTCGAGCGGCCTCAACGGGGCGGCGATGGCCAGCGTCGTGTCGCTGTCCGGGGGCGCACTGCTGGCCAATCTCGTCTCGGTCGTGCTCCTGGTGATCGAGACCGTGTCGTTCCACCGCCGGTGACGGGGAGGAGTCGTGGCTGATCCGGCGAGGCAGGACCGGTTCCGGGACCGCGACAACCGGCGGCACTGGCGACCCCGGCGGGCGTTCTCCGCCCGGTCGGCGGAGACGTCGTCCACGGTCTTCCTGATCCTGCGCCGCATGCGGGCCCCGCTGATCGTCCTGATCACGATCTTCGCCGTCAGCGTCCTGGGCCTGACCCTGATTCCCGGCCGGGACGCCGCCGGACACCCCACCCGGATGGGGTTCTTCGACGCGTTCTACTTCATGAGCTACACGGCCACCACGATCGGGTACGGCGAAATTCCCCAACCGTTCACCGGCGCCCAGCGGCTGTGGGTGATGGCCGCCATCTACCTCACCGTGATCGGGTGGGCGTACGCCATCGGGTCGCTGCTGACGTTGCTGCAGGACCGGGCGTTCCGGCAGGCGCTGCGGTTGCAGCGCTTCACCCGTACGGTGAGCAGGCTGCGCGAGCCGTTCCTGCTGATCGTCGGGTACGGGCAAACCGGCAAGTTGCTCGGTCGCTCGCTGGACGCCATCGGCCGGCGCTTCGTCGTGCTCGACATGTCCGGGGAACGCGTCGACTCGCTGGACGTCGACTCGTACCACGCCGACGTACCCGGGCTGGCCGGGGACGCCGGCAACCCGCACACCTTGGCCGTCGCCGGTCTGGAGCACCCCCGGTGTGAAGGAGTGCTGGCACTCACCGACAACGACGAGGTCAACCTGGTCGTCGCGATGACCGCCGCTCTCGTCCGCCCGGACCTACCGGTCATCGCCCGGACCGTCTCGCCCGCGATCGAGCACCGGATGCGGGCCTTCGGCTCACCGACGGTCGTCAACCCGTTCGACCGCTTCGGCGACCATCTGGGGCTCGCCCTGCGATCCCCCGCGTCGTACCAGCTGATGTCCTGGCTGGAGAGCGGCCCGGGCGCCGACCTGCCCGAGCCGGGCCGGCTGCCGAGGGCCGGACGTTGGGTCATCTGCGGCTACGGCCGGTTCGGCCGGAAGCTCACCGAGGACCTGCGCGCCGAGGGCCTGGACGTGGTCATCCTGGACCGGCAGCCGGACGACCTGACGGGCACCGCGGTCGTCGTGGGCGACGCGTCCGAGCCCGCCGTGCTGGCGCGCGCCGGCCTGGAGCAGGCGGTGGGTTTCGTCGCCGGCACCGACAACGACACGACGAACTTGTCCCTGATCGCCGCTGCCCGCCAGGTGAACCCCGCACTGTTCATCGCCTCGCGGCAGAACCGGCCCGCCAGCGCACCGCTGTTCGCGGCGATGGACGTCGACCGGCTGCTGGTGCCGACCGAGATGGTGGCGCGCGAGGTCTACGCCCAGCTGAGCACCCCACTGCTGTGGCGCTTCCTGCAGCACATGCCGGCACGCGGCGACGACTGGGCAGCAGAAGTCATCGGCCGCCTCCGTCAGCAGTGCGGCCGACGCCTCGGCAGCGTCTGGAAGGTCACCCTGAACGACCGCGACGCACCCGCCCTTGTCTCCTGGCTGCGTGCGGGCGACGCCCGGCTGGGAACCATGCTGAACAGCCCGCAGGACCGGAGCACGCCCCTCGCCGCTGTGCCGCTGCTGCTGCAACGTGACTCCGAGAGCATCCTCGGTCCGAACGGCGACACCATCCTGGCGCCCGGCGACCAGCTCCTGTTCGTCGGACGACCCTCGGCACGCCGGTCCCTGCTCGACACCATGACCCACCATGCCGTCAGCGAGTACGTCCTGACCGGACGGTCCGTCCCGTCGGGTTGGCTGTGGCAACGGTTGACCGGCCGGGTGCCGCACTCTTCCCGGTATGAGGGCTTTCCAGACGCCTGAAGGACGCACTCAGCCGATCGGTCACGCCGGCTCTAGCATGATTTCCATGAGCGACGTCAATGCCGGTGAGCTGCCCGAGCTGACGTTCACACTCCCGACCATCCCGGCGTCCGCCGGAGCTCTGGTACGCGGCCGCAAGGGCCGGCTGCTCATCCTGAAGCCGACGTACAAGGGCGGCTGGACGATCCCGGGCGGGATCGTCGAGATCGGCGAGTCACCCTGGGAAGCGTGTCGCCGCGAAACCAAGGAGGAGTGCGGCCTCGACGTCACCACGGGGCGGCTCGTCTGCGTGGACTTCCTGCGCCCACGGCCCGACCGCCCGGGTGGTATGCGGTTCCTGTTCGACTGCGGCGTCTTCGACCAAGCCTTCCTGGACACCGTGGTCATCCAGCCGATCGAGATCGCCGAAAGCCGGATCCTGCCGGTCGACACGGCCCTGCCGCTGCTCAGCGGACCGGTCCGACGTCGGGTACGCGCCGCCTGGAAGACGAAACAGGTGCGCTATCTCGAGGACGGCCGCCCCGTACCGGGGATCATTCCTTGAGGCACTCAGCGCCGACAGCTCCCCATATTTACCAGGCTCTAGGGCTGCCTTATGCCTGGATTAAGTGGCATTGCGGCAGTCCCGATGCCGCCTAGGGTGATCGCGGCCCGCCGACGTCACCGGCGGTCCCTACCCCCTCAGATGTCCGCCCGGTGCCCCCACGACCACCGGGCAGGCCACCTCGTCACACGGAGGCCACACGCGTGTCCGCGTATCGACGCCGCCCAGCCGGAACTCCGGCACCCGCGTCACCCACTCGTCGCCGCTCCCGGCGCGTCATCATTGTCGTCACAGCCGTAGCAGCTGTCGCGTTCGCCGGTGTCCCGTCCGCGCTGGGCATGGCCTGGCAACCCTGGAACCAGAACGGTGCCGAGTCGGCCGTCGGTCTCGCCGCGAATGCCGACGTCATCACCGAGGTTCCCGGCGACGACCGCGGCCGGGGCCTTGTCCACTCCGGCCTGAGGCCGGGCAAGAAGGGCGAACACTGCGCCGGTGAATATCAGATCGTCGGGACCGCGAACTGCTCGCACGGCCCCGACGAGCCGCCCGCGGGCCTGGACGTCAAGAAGCGCGTGGCGCCGATCGCCCGTACCGCGGCCGCGCCCGAGCTGACCGCCGGCAGCAGGTCCGTCCCGGCCGACGCGGACGCGGCCGAAGCCGCGGGTGGCCGCCTGGCCGATGGCGGCGCACTCACCGTCGTCCCGGACGCCGGCACTTACAGCACCCCGGCCCTGGCGGCCGGCGTCGCTGCCGCTGCCGCGCCCGAGGTCGGCGCCAACGGCATCGTCTGCGACGGCGACGGGCAGACCGGCAAGCGGGTCCAGGTGCTGTACGTCTACGAGGTCGGCACCACCAGCCGGTTCGCCCAGTACGAAGCGTCGTTCCGCACCTGGGCGGCCGGTGTCGACACCATCTACGACGCCAGCGCCAAGGAGACCGGCGGGTCCCGCCACCTGCGCTACGTCACCACCGCTGACTGTCAGGTCGACGCTCGCGAGGTCGAGGTTCCGGCCGGCGGCCTGAAGGACTTCAGCGCCACCATGTCCGCGCTCAAGAAGCTCAGCTGGAACCGCGCTGACCGTAAGTACATGATCTTCGCCGAGTCCCAGGTGTACTGCGGCATCGGGACCTTCACCGGCGACGACCGGAAGGACGCGACCAACCGCAACAACTCCGGAGCGTCGTACGGCCGCAACGACAGTGGATGCTGGACGGCCGCCGTCGCGGCCCACGAACTCGGCCACAACCTGGGTGCCGTGTCGAACAGCGCGCCGAACTCCAGCAAGGCCGGCCACTGCGTCGATGACTACGACGTCATGTGCTACAAGGACACCGCCACGACCGTGCTGAAGACGGTCTGCCCGAACCGGGCGCAGGAGAACCGCCTGGACTGCAACCATGACGACTACTACAGCACCGACGTGAAGCCCAGCAGCTACCTCGCGGACCACTGGAACGTCGCGGACAACCAGTTCCTCATCGCCGGTACCCCTGGCGGGAGCGGCTCACCGTCTCCCACGCCGTCATCGCCGCGGCCGAGCAGCGCCGCTCCGTCTCCCTCGGTGACGAAGCCGACGACCTCCACACCGTCTCCGTCCTCGCCGTCCCCCTCCTCACCGTCCCCGTCCTCGCCGTCCCCCTCCTCACCGGCGCCGACGAGTTCGTCGCCCACGGTGCCTCCTTCTCCCACCACCACCCCCACGTCCGGTCCGGGCAAGGGCCTGACCACGCTGACCGTCAGTGACGCCCAGCCGACCTCGGTCCGGCTGAGCTGGCCGGCCAGGTCCGGCACCACCCGGTACGGCGTGGTCGTCAACGGCCGGACGCTCGGCCAGGTCGCCGGCACCGGCGTGCAGATCGTCGGCTTGCGCCCCGGCACCGCGTACCGGCTGCAAGTGACCGCCGGCGGACAGCCGTACACCGAAGAGGTGTCCCTCACGACCGATGCGGCGGTCACGCCGCGAGGTGATGGATGGTTCGCGCTCACCAACGCACTGACCGGAACCACCGCTGATCTGTACGGCGCCCGCGCCGCCGACCGCACACCCCTCGTCCTGCACCAGGCCACCGGCGCGGCGAGCGAACAGTGGCGTTTCGAGACGGTCGACGGCGGCGTCCGGCTGGTCTCCCGCGCCACCGGCAAATGCGTCACACCGCTCGCCGGCAAAGTCGTTGCGGGCGTACCCCTGGCTCAGCGGGCGTGCTCCACCGACCGGGCCCAGGTGTTCAAGATCTCCACAACCCCGGCCGGATTGACCCTCACCAGCGCTGCCGCTGACGGCAGCCTGGTGGTCGGTCTCGGCAGCCAGCGGTACGGCGGACAGAGTGTCCTGGTCCTGCAGCAGCGCGAGCAGGTACGCCACCAGACATGGGTCGCGGCACCCGCCTGATGAGCACGACACGACGTCTGCTGGCAACGGCCGCCGCCATCCTGGCGGCGGCCGTTGCCGCGCCCACGCCCGCGCTGGCCCACGCCAGCCTGGCCCTGATGGTCAACAACGACGGTCGGGGCAGCATGTCGGTCGACGTCACCTGGGCTGACGGCCACCCGGTGGCCGAGCCGATCGCCGGCACGTTGCTCGCGATCCGGACCGACGGCGCGCAGGTCGGCCCGACTCCGCTCACCCGGCTGCCCGGCGCCTCGACGCTGGTTCACGAAGGCACGCTGCGGCCCGGAACATGGCAGGTCACGGTGGATGTCGCACTGCCGGCCATCGGCCACTGCGTGGCCCCGGTCATCGTCGCCGCGGCGGACACCCCGGCCGAACCGGGCACCACCAGGTGCGCCGCGTCCCCACAACCGGCGGCGGTCTCCCGCGCGCCGGACTCCGGCGCCACCTGGCCGGTGGGACTCACCGTGGTGCTGGCAGTGGCGGGCGCGGCAGCTGTGATCGCGGCCGCGGCGTGGTGGCGTGCCGGCCGCCCGTAGTTTCCGTGACGGTCGGGCCGGCCTGGCTGCGCACGGAGGCCTGACTCCGCAGGGCAAATGTCTCGGCAATGTCAGTGTTCGCAAGTCAGGCCGCCCGGCATTCCTATAGTCCATGCCATGAGCGCGCACGTGGTGGTTGCCGAGGACGACGTGCGGCAGGCCGAGGTGGTCCGGCGTTACCTGCGGGCGGCCGGCTACCGGGCGTCGGTCGTGCACGACGGCCGGAGCGCGATCGAGCTCGTTCTCCGGTCGCGGCCGGAGCTGCTGGTCCTCGATGTGATGATGCCGGGGCCGGACGGGATCGAGGTCTGCCGCGCGCTGCGCCGGGAGAGCAACGTACCGGTGCTCATGCTGACCGCCCGGCGCGACGAGGACGACCTGATCCTCGGGCTCGAGGCCGGCGCGGACGACTACCTGGTGAAGCCGTACAACCCGCGTGAGCTGATGGCGCGGATCCGGACGATGCTGCGCCGCAACGAATGGACGCCGGACGCCCCGCTGCGGGTGGGGGCGGTCGCGGTCGACGTACCGGGCCATCATGTGACCGTCAGTGGGCGCCGGGTCGACTGCACGCCCAGCGAGTTCGAGATCCTGGCCGCGATGGCCGCCGCCCCGGACCGGGTGTTCACCCGGGCGCAGCTGCTGGAGAAGACCCGGGGGTTCGAGGTCTCGGCGACCGACCGGACCGTCGACATGCATGTCGTGAAGCTGCGGCGCAAGATCGAGCCGGATCCGCGGCGGCCTTCGTACCTGCTGACCGTGTACGGCATCGGCTACAAGCTCACGGACGGGTCACTGTGAGGTCCCCGAGCCTGGTGGGGCGCCTGCTGGCCATGTCACTGCTGGTGATGCTCTGCGCCGTGCTGGCCAGCACGTGGCTGGTGGTGAACAGCACCACGGCCCAGCTGCGGCAGGAGCTGGGCCAGGGCATCGCGTTCGACGCCCGGATCTACGAGCAGGTGCTCGAGTACGCCGCCGTGCACACCACGTGGTCCGGTGTGCAGCCGATGCTGGCTGACCTGCGCGTGCTGACCGGCCGGGAGATCACGCTCACCGGTGAGGACGGCACCTTCCTGGCCAGTTCCGAGGGGAAGCGGCCGGACCTTCCGGCCCGGCGGTCGGCGCTGGTCGACCCCCTTCAGGTCGAGGGATTTCTGGCCTCCGACGAGTCGGACGCCAGTGGTATCTACAACCGGGCGCTCGGTCCGTACCGCTTGACCGCCGCCGAGCACCGCATGCTGTCCGGCCGGTTCATCCGCGCTGAGGAGTGCATGACCGGGCAGGGCATAGCCGCCGGGACCGACACCTCCGGCCCGGGCCGGCCGACGTTGTCGCCACTGCTCACGAGTGCCGACCTGGTCTCCGCGCAACTGGCCGGCTGCTATCGGGAGTCCGGCGCTGACGTGGTCACCGACACCGAACGTGCGGCTCTGGCCCAGCTGACCGCGCTCACCAACGCGTGCCTGGTGGGACCCGCAGCCGAGCCCGTGGTGACCGTGCTGCCCGGCTTCGTCTGGAAGCCGACCCGCCAGGCCTCACTGGACCCCGGCCAGCCGCAGGACTGCATCACTGCGTCCCGCCGGAAACAGCTCGCGCCGTACGTGGCCCCGCGCGCCTACCTCTATGTCGCCGGCCCGGCCCGGGAGGCCGGCACGGTGTTCGACCTTTCCCGGGCCGGCACCTCGCGGGTCGCGACCGTGGCCGGGCTGGTCCTGGCCGTCGCGTTCGCGGTCACTCTGCTGGTCGGCCTGCGGATCTCCCGGCCGCTGCGCGCGCTCACCCACGCCGTGGAGAGCGGTGCGAGTGACCTCCCGGTCCGGGGCCGCGACGAGATCGGCCGGCTCACGGCCGCCTTCAACGACCTCTCCGAGCGCCGGGAGACCGTCGAACGGCAACGACGCGCGATGATCAGCGACATCGCGCACGAGCTCGGCTCCCCGCTGACCAACATCCGCGCCTGGCTCCAGGCCGCCCGCGACGGCGTGGCCGAACCCGACCCGGAGCTGCTGGACCTGCTCGCCGACGAGGCCGAGCTGCTCCAGCACGTCATCGACGACCTCAGCGACCTGGCCGCCGCCGACGCCGGCCGGCTCCGCCTGCACCCCGAGCTGCTCTACGTCAACGAACTGCTCGGTCAGGTCGCCGCGGCGCACGCCGGCCGCGCCGACGGCGTCACTATCCAGGTCGAGGCGGCGGGCGACCCGGAGGTCATGCTCGACCCGAACCGGATCCGGCAGGCAGTCGGCAACCTGCTCTCCAACGCTGTCCGGCACTCACCGCCCGGTGCCACCGTGACCGTCCGCTCCCGGCTCGACGGCGACCACCTGGTGATCGAGGTCGCCGACACCGGTCCCGGCATCGCCGAGCACGACCTGCCGTACGTCTTCGACCGCTTCTGGCGCGCCGACAAGTCGCGCAACCGGAGCACCGGCGGCAGCGGCCTGGGTTTGGCCATCGTCCGTAAACTCGCCGAGGCCCACGGCGGCACTGTCACCGCGACCAGCCGGCTCGGTCACGGCAGCACCTTCACCCTGCGCCTGCCCACCTGACATCCCCCATCCCCCATCCCCCACCGTGAGCGGCCCGGCCGACTCGCGGCGACGACCCCCGCATTGGAGGCGGCCGATCGTGGCTGCGAAGACGAACCGGCTGCTGGCCCTCGACGGCCTGCGCCTGCTGTGCGCTCTGGCGGTGGCCTTCCACCACCTCGGCATGGCCTGGTCGGTCGACGGTGTCCGGCCGACCACCGCGTACCTGCCGCAGGAAGTGAACTCGGTGCTGATCTACGGCTTCCTCGGCGTCGAGATGTTCTTCATGATCAGCGGCTTCGTCATCTGCATGAGTGGCTGGGACCGGACCCCGCGCGACTTCCTCGCCTCCCGCGCCGCCCGGCTCCTCCCCGCCTTCTGGGCCTGCGTCCTGATCACCACGGCGGTCATGACCTTCCTGCCGCTCACCGACGGCATCCCCCTGCCGCACGGCCTGAGCGCCGCCGACATCGCCGTCAACCTCACCATGCTCGCCAAACCGCTGAACGTGCCGTACGTCGACACCGTCTACTGGACCCTCTGGTACGAGCTGCGGTTCTACGCCCTGTTCGCCATCCTGGTCCTGATCGGCCCCACCCGCCGCCGGGTCATCACCATCGGCGCCGGCTGGCTGGTCCTGTCCGTCCTCGTCCCGGTCGAGGCGCCGCTCGCCGAGCTGGTCATGCCCGAGTTCGCCCCCTACTTCGTGGCGGGCATCACGATCTACCTCATCCGCCGCCACGGCCCCGCCCTGCCGTTGTGGGCCCTGCTGGCCGCGGCCTGGGCGCTCAGCCTTTTCCGCGTACGCGAGCGCGTGCTCTTCACGAACCCCGGCTTCCCGGTGCCGGTCTGGCCCGCGTGGCTGCTCATCACCCTCGCGTACATCGTGCTGCTGGCCATCGCCCTGGGCGTCACCGACCGCTGGAGTTGGCGCTGGCTGGCCGTGGCCGGCGCCATCTCCTACCCCCTCTATCTGCTGCATCCGCGCATCGGTTACACCATGATCCGGTACGCCTACGACCGCACCGGCGTACCGGTGCCCGCCCTCATCATCACCGCGGTAGCGATCCTGATCGTGGCCGCCTGGCTGGTCCACCGCCTGATCGAACGGCCGGTCGCCCCCGCTCTGCGCCGCTGGATCGCCACCGGCTCCATCCGCCCGAGCCAACCGCGAGTCGATCCTCCGCTGCCGGAAGCCGGACGTCCCTCCTTGGACGGAGAGCCTCAGTCTTTGGTCCATCCCGGTCGCTAGCGTTGCGCCGGCAAGGGTCTGAGGACCGGCGTACGGCATGACCCGCGGCATTCGCTGCGGTCACGCTTGCCGCCTATGCCGGGTACGTGCTGACGCGCAGCCGGCGCCGACCGGGGACCAGCCTCCGTTCGCGCCGGGCCGGGATCGTCGCGATGCCCGGCAGCGCGGAGCCGCGTTCGGTGGCGCCGAGCATGATGGCGATGAAGGTGGGCGCGGCGTCGCTGATGAGCTAGCGGCTGGCGAGGCGCGTCAGGAGCCTGCCGCGGAGTTTGTGCAGCTGTGGCATCAGTCCGTAGATCACGATCGGCACCGCGATGGTGACCAGGACGAAGGTGCGCCCCACGGGGGTGAGCCTGCTGAGCCAGTCGTCGAGGGTGACGTTCAGGACGACGAGGGTCGGGAAGACGGCCAGCCAGATCATCAGAGCCAGCTGGTGCTTGCTCGGCGGTCCGACCGCGGCGGGCCGGGGATTCGACATCGGATCGGTCATGGTGACTCCTTCGATTACAGGTTCGTGGCTTGTCAGGGCTGGTGGTGTCGGACGGCGGCGCGGACGTCCTCGTCGACGAGGTCGGCGTTGAGTGCGATGGCGGCCGCGGAGCCGGCGCCGGCGGCGGTGATGAGCTGCGCGCGCGGGTCGATGACGTTGCCGGCGGCCCAGACTCCGGCGACGCTGGTGCGTCCCGTGGCGTCCGCGGTGACCCAGCCGTCGTCGTCGACGTCGCAGCCGAGGCCGGTGAGCAGGAAGTTGTTCGCAAGGAAGCGGGGCGGCACGAACAACGCGTCGCGGGCCACGACACAGCCGTCGTGCAGCTGGACCCCGCGCAGCTGGTCGTCGTCGATGACCAGCCGGTCGATGGTGCCCTCGACGATGCCGATGCCGCGGGCGGCCAGCTCGGTTCGCTCGACGGCGGTGAGGGTGCCGGGGGCGGTGAAGTAGATGAGGTCGTGGGTCCACTGCCGGACGATCTGCGCGTACCGCACCGAACCCGCGGCACCACCGATGACGCCGAGCCGGCGGTCACGGACTTCGTATCCATGACAGTAGGGGCAGTGCAGGACGTCGCGGGCCCACCGCTCGCGCAGTCCCGGCAGGTCCGGTAACTCATCCCGCAGGCCGGTTGTCACAAGCAGCCGGCGCGTCGAGATCCGCTGCCCGTCGGCGAGGCCGGCCTCGAACCCGCCGCGCCCGTCCGACCCCAGCTGGGCAACTGACGCGTCGAGGATCTCCCCGCCGTAGTGCTGAACCTCATGACGGCCGGACCTGATGAGATCGCTGGGCGGCATGCCGTCCCGCGAAAGGTAGCCGTGCAGGTGAGCGGCGGGGGCATTGCGCGGATGTCCAGCGTCGATCACGACCGTCTTGCGGCGGGCCCGGGACAGGACCAAGGCTGCGGACAATCCGGCGGCCCCGCCGCCGATGATGGCTACGTCGTACTGACTCATGGCTACCACGCTGGACCCCGATGAATCGCGGACCAACGAACGTTGCCGTTCCTGGGAAATCGGAGTGGGATGAGGGCGTGGATGACACGTCAGCGGCCATCACCGCCGTACTCGATCAGGTCGGAACCCGCCTCAAGCGGGTCCGCACCCGCCGCCGGATCACCCTCACTGCCCTGGCGGATTCCACCGGCATCTCGAAGAGCACGTTGTCACGGCTGGAGAACGGGCAGCGCCGACCTACCCTGGAACTCCTGCTGGCACTCTCGCAGGCATACCGGGTGCCGTTGGACGATCTCGTCGGCGCGCCCGAGGTGGGCGACCCGCGTGTCCGGCTCCGGCCCGACCGGGTCAAGGGCAGGGCGGTCATCCCGTTGACCCGGCAGCCGGACGGCATGCAGGTATGGAAGATCGTCATCCCCACCAGCAAGGTCGACCCGCAACCACGCGGCCATGACGGCCACGAGTGGATCTACGTGCTGTCCGGGCACATGCGTCTCGTCCTCGGTGACCAGGACTGGGTACTGGGACCCGGCGAGGTCGCCGAGTTCGACACCCAGGAGCCGCACTGGTTCGGCAGTACCGGCAACGAACCCGCCGAGATCCTCAGCATCTTCGCGCGACCGGGCGAACGCATGAACGTCCGAACACCGCCGCCCCAGACGTGATGCGCCGGGCGCGCCACGAGCGTCAGCGCACTCCGGTGGGTGCCCGGACGATCAGCACGGCCAGCGTCGCCGCGCTCAGGACAGCAACCGCCAGATACGACGCGGTGTCACCGACGCTCTCGGCGAAGCGTGATCCTCCCGCCGAGCCGATGCCCTGACCTGCCGCCCACGCCAAGTTGAACAGGCCGAAAGCGAGCCCCTGGGGCAGGCCGGCCGCCTCGGCCCCGTCGGACAGCAGCGCGGACGCCGGGGTCATCAGCATCCCGCTCATGGCCGCCGCGAAGACCACCACCACGGCCAGCAGCACGGCCCGGCCCGGCAGCGGCAGCAGCAGGCAGCCGCCCAGCACGCCGCCGAGACCGGCCCGCAGCGGCAGCAGCCGGCCGAAGTGGTCGGAGAGCCGACCCACCAGCGGGCTGCCCGCGGCCTCCACCGCGGCGGCGCAGAGGAACACCACGGCGACACCGGTCGCACCGAGTCCCAGCTCGTCGAGGCGCAGCGGGACCAGAACACCGGCGACACCGAAGTACATGGCCGGCAGGACGGTGAGCCAGGCCCCGACGCGTACCGCCGGCTGACGCAACGCCTGGCGCAGCGTCCCCTCCTGCGGCGTGTGCTTCCGGGAGGGAGTCAGCACCACGGCCGCGGCCAGACCGAGCGCCACGATCCCGACCACGTTGAAGACCAGCCGGGGGCTGCTGGCGTGGGCGAGCGCACCCAGCACGGGACCGCCGATCGCGCCGGCGACGCCGGCTCCGAGAACCGTGCCGATCATCTGGCCACGCCGTTCGCGGGGCGCCTCCTGGACGAGCCAGGTCAGCCCCGCGGCCCACGATGCGGCACCGCCCACCCCCTGCAGCAGGCGCGCACCGGCGAGGACCACGAACGAGGAGCCCACACCGAACGCGACGCTGGCCACCGCCAGCAGAAGCAGCCCGGAGACCAGCACCCGCGGGGCGCCGCGCCGCGCGGTCAGCCACCCGGCCGGCAGGGACGCCAGCAGCGTCCCCGCGGCGTAGGCGCCGACCAGCACACCGGCCTGACTCTTGGACAGGCCCAGCTCCACCACGTACGACGGCAGCAGAGGCGCCACCGCTGAGAAGAAGCACACGTCGATCAGAACGATCACGCTGACCAGAACGACGACGCGGCGGGGCGAAGACGCGCGGATGCTGACGGGAGCCACCGTCCGATCATTCGGTACGCCGCGGCCCTGCGCCACCAGGTTAGGTCAGCGAGGCCGGGTGGATGTCCCCGACGGCGGCGGTCAGCACTCGTTCGCAGTTCCTCGTCGAGGCAGAGCCCGCACGGCGGCGGCGTCCGGCATCTCCAGGGCCACCCGCGTCGTTGCGGCGGCCGTCGCCAGGTCCGTGGCGCGGACGGCCTCCTTGACGGCCGGTACGCTGCGCGGCGCCACGCTGAGTTCCCGCACGCCAAGCCCGGTCAGCAGCGGCACCGCCGCCTCGTCGCCGGCCAGCTCGCCGCAGACCGCGACGGTGACCCGCTCGCCGACGCCCCGGCACACCGCCTCGATCAGCCGCAGCACCCCGGGGTCGAGGCCGTCGGCCAGCGCGGCCAGCGCCGGGTTGCCGCGTTCGGCCGCGAGCGCGTACTGGGTCAGGTCGTTGGTCCCGATGCTCATGAAGTCGACGTACGGGGCGAACGCGGCGGCCTTGAGCGCGGCCGCCGGCACCTCCACCATGATTCCCACCCGCAGGCCGGCGGGCTCGCCGCCGCCCTGCCGCGCGACGGCCTCGTCGAGCATCCGGCGGGCGTGCACCACCTCGTCCACGGTGCTGACCATCGGGAACATCAGGCTGACCGGCACGTCGCGGGCCACCCGGACGACGGCCAGCAGCTGGTCGGCGAGCAGCCCGGGATGCCGCAGCGTGTACCGCAGGCCGCGGACGCCCAGGAACGGGTTCTGCTCGACCGGTGCCGGCAGATAGCGCAGCGGCTTGTCGCCGCCGACGTCGAGGGTCCGCACAGTGATCCGGCGTCCGCCGAGCGCCTGGGCGATCTCACGCCACGCGGCCTCCTGCTCCTCGACCCCGGGCGCGGCGTCGCGGTCCAGGAACAGGAACTCGGTACGGATCAGCCCGATCAGGTCGGCGCCGTGCTCCGCGGCGGCGCGTGCCTCCGCCGCCGACCCGACGTTCGCGCCGACGGCGACCGGCACGCCGTCGCGGGTCACGGCCGGCGCCGAGGCTCGGCCGGCCGCCTGCTCCCGGCGCGCAGCCTGCCCGCGGGCCCGTTCGCGCAGTGCCGCCAGCGCCGCCTCCGACGGTGCCACCAGCACCTCGCCGGTGCTGCCGTCGAGCGCGACCGGCGTACCGTCGGCGACCTCGAGCGCGGCCGGCCCGGCACCGACGACGGCCGGGATGCCGCGGGTCCGCAGCAGGATCACGCTGTGCGCGGTGGGGCTGCCGAACGCGAGCAGGACACCGGCGACCTGCCCCGGATCGAGAGCCGCGGCTTCGGCCGGTGTGAGGTCGGCGGCGATCAGCACGCCGGACCCCCGCGTGACCGCGGCGGGCACGCCGAGCAGGGCGCGCAGCATCTGGTCGGCGACCGCGCGGACGTCGGCCGCCCTCGCCTTCAGGTACGGGTCGGCCAGCGCCTCGAACTCGCCGGCGACCCGGGCCGTGGCCGCCGCCCAGGCCGGGGGCGCGGCCTCGCCGGCGTCGATCCGCGATCGGACCTCGGCGAGCAGATCGGCGTCGTCGAGCAGCAGCAGGTGCGCGTCGAAGATGGAGCCGGCGCCGGCCCGGAGCTTCGCCAGGTCCTGCCGCACGGACGCGAGGGCGTCGTCGATGCGTTGCCACTCCTGCGCCGGTCCGCGCGCGGGCCGGTCGGGAATGTCGAGCGGTGCGGAGGACAGGTGCCGGGCCGGCCCGATGGCGATCCCCGGTGACGCCGCCCGGCCCTGCGCGGCCGGGCCCTCCGGTTCGGCGGCGGGCTCGGTCTCATCGAACGCGCGCCCGGCCAGCGCCACGATCCCCTCGACAGCCGCCCGCGCCTGCGGGCCCGACGCGCGTACCTGCATCCGGTGTCCGTGCAGCACGCCCAGGGTGGCGATCCGCGACAGGCTCGACGCCGGCACCCACGGCGATCCCGTCTCGGCGTTGCGGACCCGCACCTCCGCGTCGAACGACCGGGCGAGGGTGACGAGCCGCGCGGCCGGCCGCGCGTGCAGGCCGTGCCGGTTGAGCACGGTGACCGTGGCCGAGGGCCCGTCCCCCTTTCCGCTGCCGGTGTCCGGTGCGCCGGCGACCGGCCCGCCGAGCTGGGACTGCTTGCCCGCCAGCCCGGCGTCGGCCTCGGCGGCGACCTCGTCGCGGCCGGCTCCGCCGGCGGCAGCCACCGCCGCGGCCAGCAGCCCTTCGACCAGCGGCCCCGCGCACAGCACGACCCGCTCGCGCAGGTCGTCCGCCAGCAGCTCGACCGCGAGCTCCGCGGAGAGTACGGCGCTGCCGAGGTCCATCAGCACGACCACGCCGTCGCCACGGTCAGCGGCGGCCACGGCCTCGGTGATGGCGACGGCGTCGGTGCCGAACGCCGTGTCGTCGACCCCGGCGGCGATCTCGATCGGCACCGCCGCGCCCCGGATCATCTCCGCCGCGAGTCCTACCGCGGCCCGGGCCAGGGCCCGGCTGTGGCTGACCACCACCAGGCCGACCACACCCTCAGCCCTCGCCGAGCACTGTCGCGGCCGCACTCAGCAGCAGCGTCACCGAGGTCGCCCCCGGATCCTGATGACCGGCACTACGCTCCCCCAGATAGCTGGCGCGGCCCTTGCGGGCCACCATCGGGATCGTCGCGTCCCGGCCGCGCTCGGCGGCGGCGACCGCTGTCCGCAACGCCTCACCGAGCGGCTGACCGGCGGCCAGCGCCTCGTCCAGGGCGTCCACCGCCGGGGCCAGCGCGTCGTACATCGTCTTGTCGCCGGCCTCGGCCTTGCCGCGGGTGACCACCCCGTCGAGCCCGGCCCGCAGCACCTTCGCGAAACCCGTTGCGTCGAGCGCGTCGGCGCCCCCGGCCGCGGCGGCCATTCGCAGGAACGCCGTGCCGTACAGCGGGCCGCTGGCCCCGCCGACCTTGCTGACCAGGGTCATTCCTGTCCGCTTGAGCACGTCGGCCGGGGTGGCGGGCGCTTCACCGGCGAGCACCGCCAGGACCGCGGTCATCCCGCGGTCCATGTTGACGCCGTGGTCGGCGTCGCCGATCGCGGAATCCAGCTCGGTCAGCCGTTCCTTCTCGACCGCGACGAGCCGGCCGAACTCCCGCACCCAGTTCGTCAGCGCCACGGTGTCCACTTTGCCGTCCATCGGGTCAGGTCCCCCACTGCAGGGCCGGGGTCCGCACCGGCGCGTCCCACAGCCGCAGGATCTCGTCGTCGGCCTTGAGCAGGGTGACCGAGCAGCCGGCCATGTCGAGGCTGGTGATGTACGGGCCGACCAGCGAGCGCGCGACGGAGACGCCCGCCTTGGCGAGGATCGCCGCCACCTCGTGGTACATGACGTACAGCTCGATGAGTGGGGTGGCGCCCATGCCGTTGACGAACGCGATCACGCCGTCCCGCCCGGTGAAGTCCAGGTCGCCGAGGATCGGGCTGACGAGCATCTCGGCGATCTCGGCGGCGGGCGCCAGCGGCACGCGGCGGCGTCCCGGCTCGCCGTGGATGCCGATGCCGACCTCCATCTGGCCGTCCGGCAGGTCGAACGTGGGTTTGCCGGCGGTCGGGACCGTGCACGAGGAGAGCGCCACGCCCATGCTGCGGCCGTTCGCGTTGACCTTGCGGGCGATGTCGGCCACCTGGGCCAACGGCCGGCGCTGCGCGGCGGCGGCACCGGCGATCTTCTCCACCAGCACGGTCACCCCGACCCCGCGGCGCCCGGCGGTGTAGAGGCTGTCCTGCACCGCCACGTCGTCGTCGGTCACGACGGCCTGGACGGTGACGCCGGTCTCCGCCGCGGCGAGCTCGGCCGCCATCTCGAAGTTCATCACGTCGCCGGTGTAGTTCTTGACGATGTGCAGCACCCCGGCACCGCCGTCGACGGCCTTCGTCGCCGCCATGATCTGATCGGGCACCGGGGAGGTGAAGATCTCGCCGGCGCAGGCCGCGTCCAGCATGCCCGGACCGACGAAACCGGCGTGCAGCGGTTCGTGACCCGAGCCGCCGCCGGAGACCAGTCCGACCTTGCCCTGGACCGGGGCGTCGCCGCGCCGGACGATGCGGTTCTCATGATCGACGTGAAGCTCGGGATGGGCGGCGGCGATGCCGCGGAGCGCGTCCGCGACCACCTTCGCCGGGTCGTTGATCAGCTGGTTCATCGATGACTCCTCGCCGCTGAGTGCCGGAGGGACGACCTGCTACCCCACAAATTACGCCCGGATCTCCGAAAGGGAACCGTCCCGCGGTGCAGGCTTGCCAGCCGGGCCGCGCAGCGCGATCCTGGGTCCCGTGGACATCGAGCAGCAGCTGTTCGATCTGTGGCGGGTGCCGCCCGGCGTGCATCCGGATCCGGCCGCGGCCTTCGCCCGGCTCTACGCCGATCCCGTCGTCATCAACGGCACCCCGATGTCCGTCGCCGACCTGGTGGCGCGCGCGGAGGCGCTGCACAGCGCGTTCACCGACCACGTCATCGAGATCGTCGACCGGGTCGGCGCGCCGGGCAAGCTGACTATCGCGTTCCGGCACAGCGCGCGGCACACCGGGCCGTGGCACACCCCGTTGGGGGTGTTGCCCCCGACCGGGCGTACGGTCAGCGGCCTGGGCATCGACGTCCTCACCATCGACGCCGACCAGCGGATCACCCGGATCTGGGTGCTGGCCGACGAACTGCAGCGCATCCTGCAGGTGCACGACCCCCGGGTGCCGGCCTGAGGGCAAGGCGTCCGTGCAGACCTCGATCACCCCGGCGGCGACGTCCGGCGACCACCCATGGGCTCGGCGGTGGAACCTCTGCTCACGATTCCAGTCCGTCGGCAGGTATCCCTCTCCGGTCATCTTCGCGGCCAGACCGGGGCGGCCCTGGGCCGGCTCGGCGGATTCGACCAGCGGAACGAAGCCGTTCGCGTCCCAGCTGGCCCGTACGACGTCCGGGGCCCCGATCCCGGTCTGGTTCGGCGGAGTTCAGGCGAACAACGAGTTTCCGGGCGCCCACCCCGGCCGGCTGGCCGAGCAGGTGGCGTAGTCGAGCCAACGAGCGGGCGCTCTGCGAGGTCACCGTGCCGGTGGGCAGCCCGAGGATCTCGGCGACCGACTCGACGCTGAGATCCTCCCAGTAGCGCAGCACCACGATCGCCCGGTCGCGCGGCGGTGGTGATCCAGAAAAGCGCGGGAGAGCACCTGCCGGGCGTACGCGTGCGGGTTGTCGCGCCGGGTGATCCGCGGCCAGTGCACGAACATCCGCGCCAGCGTCGTCTGGGTCAGATCGGCCGCCAGGTCCCAGTCGCGGCACAGCAGGTAGGCGGTGCGCCGCAACTGGTTCGCGGAGGCCCGGGCGTCCTCCACGAAGTCGTCGTCGGCTCGGCCCACCGGTCGAACTCCGTCGACAGGTGCGGGAAGTCAGCGGCGCCCTGCCGGTTGATGGCCGGATCGATCTTCACGCCCCACCGGGGATCCGCGCCCACCTGGGCGGCTTCACCGGCGGTCAGGATCTGGGGCGACGTCATCTGCCCATCACGTGCAACCGGATCATGCCCGGCCCCTGCCCCCGGTCGAGGAAGGTCTGGACCGACACGTCGCCGTATTCGACGTTGCCGGCGTACTGGCTGGTCCTGCCCTCCGGCAGGTTCTGCAGCAGCAGCGCCACCACGGCGCATCGGTGAGTGCGGCTGCCAGCACGGCCACGGCGAGAACACCGAGCGTGACCCATCCGGCCGTACTGGCCGTCCACGCGGCGGCCGAGCTGGTGCCGTACGGGAAGACCGGCAGCCGCGCGTCGAACGGCCGCACCAGCGCCCACGCCGCGGTGGCCGGCACCGCCGCTGCCGCCAGCAGCAGGCCCGGCGTCGGCTCGCCCCAGGCCCGCCGCCAGCCCGCGTAGGCCGACCCGGCCGCGAGGGCGGCGAACCCTTCGACGAGGACGCTCGCACTCCGGCCGAAGAGCGCCTCGTCCCCGGCGTGCGCGACGGCCCCGCACCAGACGAGCCCCAGGGCCAGCACCGCCGGCGTCCGCGCGGCCGTCCGCCAGGCCAGGCTGCGCGGCGTCACGTCGACCACGACGGCCGACGTCTCGTCGAAGCACCAGCCTGCGGTGCCGGCGAGCAGGCCCACCGCGGTGCCCTGGAGCGGCCACAGCACCCACGGATTCCACCGGACCAGTTCGATCAGCAGCACGACCAGACCGGCGCCCAGGGCGACCCGCGTCCACGGGACGCCCTTCACGGCGTACCGGATCATCAGCAGGTCGGGCACACGGCCGGGTGCACGATGCTCGTGGTGAACCCGACGGTCATGGCGAGCACGCCGAGCGCCACCGCCGCCACCACGAGTCCGCCGGCGACCTTGTCGAGCGTGGCCCGGTCGGCGTCCGGATCGTGCCGAACCGCCAGCACCAGGCCCAGGGCGCAGACGACGACCAGGTAGCCGATCCAGATGTACGGATTGCCGGGGAAGGTGGTGAAGTGGTGTTGCCCGGGGCCGCCCTCGATGCTCTGGCTGAGGAAGTAGGTCCGAAACCAGAAGACCCGGTAGGGCTGCCCGCCGGGGAAGAGGCCGCCCTGCAGCAGGATGGTCACGAGCACGAGCACGACCGACGCCACGGCGGCCACCCCGCGTCGCGGCAGATATCGCGCGAGCAGCAGGCCGAGCAACGGTCCGCCCACGGCGCACAGCACGCCGTCGCCGAACATCTGCGCGTACACGAAGGTGTCGGACACACCCGGCGGGACGACGTAGTCGGCCGGCGGATGCACGTTCCAGGCGACGACGGCGGCCACGAAGGAGACCAGCGCCAGCGCGAAAGGCACGACCGTCGCGCCGGCCAGGGCGAGGGTCCGGGTTCTCTCGGGTACGGCGACCACCCCGGCCGCCTCGGCGGCCCGGTCCGAGCGTCGGGTCAGGCCGAACATCACGACCACGCCGAGGACGCCGAGCAGGGCGGCCGGGGCGATCATGTACGACCCGCTGGAGCTCGGGTCGTCGTCCAGATGCAGCACCATGACCACGTCGACGACGAGGACGAGGGCAGCGCCGAACCAGAACAACTTGTGGCGCAGATAGTTGCGGATCTCCTGGCGGGCGAGCACACCCACGGTCGATCCGGTGCTGGTCGCAGAACTCATCAGGTGACTCCTTGTCGGGTGCGCCCCGCGGAGCGGAGCAGCAGGTAGGCGTCCTCGACCGAGGGGTCGACGACGCAGGAGTCGGGAGCGGGCTGTCCCCCGACGGACCGGACCAGCCCGGTTCCGGTCTTCCAGGTCTGGACCGCGCCGGCACAGGCGGACGGTCCGAGGTGCACACGACCGGCTGCCGTGGCGATGAGCTCGGGCACCGTGCCGTCGAAGCGGATCGCTCCGTCGTCGATGACGAGCACCCGATCGCACATGGCCGAGACGTCCTCGGTCTGGTGCGTCGAGGTCAACACCGTCCCGGCGAGGCCGGAGAGCAGGCCTCGCAGGGACGCGCGCTGTTCAGGGTCGAGCCCGGTGGTGGGCTCGTCGAGGATGAGCAGGTCGGGCCGGCCGATCAGGGCCTGCGCGATGGCCAGCCGGCGCCGTTGGCCGCCGGACAGCTTCGAGACCTTCATGGCACCCCGGTCGCCGAGGTGGACCAGATCCAGCACCCGCCGTACCTCGGCGGCTCGGGAGGCGGCGTTCTTCCACTCCTTGAGCACCGCGATGTAGTCCAGGAACGAGACCGCGGTCATGCCGCGCGGGTACACGACCTCCTGCGGGCAGTAGCCGATCCGGCGGCGGGCCTGCACCCGGTTGGCGTGCGACGCGGTGACGTCCAGCCCCGTCACCTCGATCCGGCCGCCGCTGGGCGCCAGCGCGGTGGACAGCAGCCGCAGCAGGGTGGTCTTGCCGGCGCCGTTGGGGCCGAGCAGGCCGACGACTCCCGGCCGCAACTCGATCGAGGTCGGGTGGACCGCGGGGACGCCGCCGAACGTCTTCCAGGCCCCGGCCAGCCTCGCCGTCGTGGTCATCGGTGGCCCCCCTGCAGCCGGAGGGTCGAGGTGCACATCAGCAGAAGGACGCCCGCGGCCAGGGCGAGCCCGACGGCGGCGAACTGGGCCGGCGCTGACGTGAGCAGCAGAACGTTCCCGCCGTACCTCAGGAAACCCACCACGCCGACCCACGCGCCCGCCACGATCGCGGCGGCCGCGGCCGCCCGCAGCCAGTTGAGCAGCGCGAGCGCGGTGGTGGTCAGGCCCAGGGACGGCAGCAGCCAGACGAACGCAAGATCCTGCATGCCGGGTACGACCAGGCCGACGGCCAGGGTCGCCGGGGCCGCGACGGCCAGCGTGGCCGTGGCCCGCAGCAGGGCCAGCCGCAGCTTGCTGTACGGCGTGACCTGACCGACCTCGCGCAGCGGGTCGAGGGCATCGTAGGCCAGGACGACGGCCAGCACCGGCACCAGCGGGGCGAGCACGAGGAACGTGGCGTCCCGGTCGGCCGGGCCCAGACCGGTGAGCCCGACCAGGCAGGCCGCCACGACCGCGAAGCCGACCGAAGCGGCCCACGGGACGAGCAGCGAATGGGCGGCCGAGACCACCACCAGGTCATGGGCCGGCACCCCGAGGCGGCGCAACAACCGCAGCGGCGCGGGTAGCACGGGCTCGGCGATCGAGGTGCGGACCGCGTCCCAGATCGCCGTGGTGTGCGCGGCCGGGACGGTCGACCGCGCGGCGTTCCGGCATTGCGGGCATCCGCTGACGTGGGTCTCGACGCTCGCCTCGGCCACCGGGTCGAGCCGCCCGGCGGCGTAGGCCGCCCAGGTGTCCTCCTCCAGGTGCCAGCTCATGACCATCCCTCCGGAGAGATCAGCTGCTCGCGCAGCCGCGACTTGGCGATCCGGGCGCGGCTCTTGACCGTGGCCTGCGGGATGCCGAGCAGATGCGCGGCCTCCCGGGTGGAGAGCCCGTCGATCACCGTCGCCTGCATGACCCGCCGGAGCTCGGGCGACAGCGTCCGCAACGCCGCACCGACCGGGCCGTGCTCGACGGCGATGAGCAGCTCGTCCTCGGCGCTGCGGACCGACGGCGACAGGGCCGAGATCACCTGGCCGGTCACGGGGGTCGGCTCGGCGCGCTTGCGCAGCCGGGTCACCAGCTGCCGGATGGCGATGCCCCACAGCCAGGCGCCGACATCGCCGTCGCCGCGGAAAGCCCGCGGCCGGCGCCACACGGCGACGAAGGTGTCGTGCAGGGCCTCGGCGGCCAGGTCCTCGTCCGGAGTGCGGCGGCGCAGGCGCAGCGTCAGCCACGCGGTGTGCCGCTCGACCAGCTCGCGCAGGGCGAGTTCATCGCCCTCGGCGATCCGGCCGAGGAGCTGCGCATCCGAGGGCGTCTCCACGAACACACTGTCGCGCGGCGGGCCCCGATCGGATCACAAGAATTCCGGCGGAATCAAAATGGGTACGCGAGAGCCCGATTGCCGAGAGGCCTCAGGCGGTCAGGTGGCGGCGGATATCGGCGGAATCGTGCAGGTTGCTCGGACGTCACCGGCTCCTGGACGCGATCGTGCGCTCCGCCGCCTCGGGACAACGGGAGACCCTTGGCTGATCCTGCCGGTCGCCCCTCACGGACCCGGCTGCCGGGCGGTGAGGTAGCCGCACCGGCGATGGGCGGCTGGCTCGGTGTCCCGCGCCCGTGCCGTCGGAAAGCATCGAGTTCGACGACGGTGCTGCGACAGGAGGCGGACGATGAAACGGCATGGATCGACGGGGCTGCAGCTCACAAGTTCGGCGCTGGTGTGCGCCTTGCTGATCGGGGCCGGCACCCCGGCGGCCGCGGCGGCGCGGCACCACTTCCGGCCGGGGTCCGCCGGGGTGGGTGACCCGTGGTACCCGATGGAGGGCAACGGCGGATACGACGTGGAGCACTACGCGCTGGATCTCACCTACGACCCGGCGAGCGGACGGCTGGACGGGGTCGCCCGGATCACGGCCGTGGCGACGCAGGACCTGTCCCGCTTCGACCTGGACCTGCAACAGCTGACCGTTACCCGGGTGTCCGTCGGTGGCCGGGCCGCGGCGTTCCGCCGGGACGGTCAGGAGCTGGTGGTCACGCCGCGGCGGGGGTTGCCGGCGTCGTCGCGGTTCGAGGTGGAGGTCGCCTACGGGGGTGTCCCGCAGCCGTTGGGCGCGGACACGCCGTACGGGTTCGTCCGTACGGACGACGGCATGGTGACCTTGAACGTGCAGGACGGCGCGTCGACCTGGTTCCCGGGCAACGACCATCCGTCGGACAAGGCGTCGTTCACCTTCACGGTACGCGTACCCCGGGATCTGGACGTGGTGGCGAACGGGCGTCGGGTGGGGCGCAGCACCCACGGCTCGTGGACGACCCACGTCTGGTCGGAGCGCGCGCCCATGGCGACCTATCTGGCCACCGTCGACGTCGGGCGGTGGCAGGTCCGCAGCGGCGCGACGCCCGGCGGGATCCCCGAGTACGTCGCGGTCGATCCCGCGCTCACCGGGCCGGATCTGATGTCGCACTTCTGGCGTACGACCGCCGCGGTCACCGACCGATGGGCGAGCAGCTTCGGTCCGTACCCGTTCGACTCCACCGGCGCGATCGTCGTGTGGGCGAGTCACGACGGTGTGCAGATCCCGTTCTCCGCGGAGACCCAGACGCGTCCCGTGTACTCGGCGGCGGACAGCGACACGATCGTCGCCCATGAGCTCGCCCACCAGTGGTTCGGCGACAGCGTCGGCTTCGCCCGGTGGAACGAGGTGTGGCTCAGCGAGGGCTTCGCCATGTTCGCGACCTGGTACTGGGACGAGCTGAACGGCCGGGCGAGCGCCCACGACCGGGCGCGGCAGATCTACCAGGACCATCCCGAAGGGGATCCCTTCTGGAGCGTGCCCCTCACCGGCCCGGCGCAACCGACCGACGAGGCCGGCGAACGGATCTACTTCGGCGGCGCGATGGTGCTGCAGATGCTGCGCGAAGAGCTGGGCGACGCGACGTTCTTCGCCGTCCTGCGGACCTGGACGCAGACCTACCGGCACCGCACCGCGACCACGGCCGACTTCACCGCCACGGCAAGCCGCGTGTCGGGCCGCAACCTGGGTGGCTTCTTCAAGACCTGGCTGTACTCCCCGGCGCGCCCGGCACTGCCGTGACGGGAAACAGCGCTGGGCGACAGCGATCAGTCCGTATGTTTGTCGCCGCCGCGTTGTCGATCGTGGCCATGCTCGCCGGCATCGTGCGCGGCTTGACCGCTGATGGTCGTTCGGCGCGTCCGCTGGGCCTAAGGTGAGTCTGTGGACTTCGCCGGATCGATTCCCGCCATCTACGACCGCCACCTGGGCCGCTTGCTGTTCCGGCCGTACGCCGAGGACCTCGTGGCCCGGCTGGCCGCTGAGCGGCCAGGGCGAGTGCTCGAGCTGGCGGCCGGCACAGGCATCGTGACCGCCCGGGCGGCGCAGGCCCTGCCCGGCGCGCACCTCGTGGCCACCGACCTCAGCCCGGCCATGCTGGAGGTCGCCGCCGGCCGCGAGGAAACGTCCGGGGTGATGTTCCAGGCCGCCGACGCCCAGGATCTGCCGTTCGACGACGGGAGCTTCGATGCGGTCCTGTGCCAGTTCGGCGTCATGTTCCTGCCGGACAAGGCGCGGGCGTACGGGGAGATGCGCCGGGTCTTGCGCCCCGGCGGCACGCTGCTGATCAGCGTCTGGAAAGGCATCGACGACAACCCGATCGCCGCGACCGTCCAGACGGCGCTGGCCGGCTACTTCCCCGAGGATCCGCCGCAGTTCCTGTCCCGGATACCGCACGGCTACCACGACGCGTCCACGATTCGCGAGGCGCTGCGAGCTGCCCGTTTCGATGAGGTCGACGTGGCGACGGTGACGCTGCCGAGCGTCTCGCCTTCCGCCGGGGACGCGGCCATCGGTTTCTGCCAGGGCACCCCGATCCGCAACGAGATCGTCAGCCGTGGCGCAGACCTGGCGGCGGTCACCGACGCGGTGCGCTCCGCCCTGACGGACACCTTCGGCCACGGCGAAGTGCGTGCCGACATGGCCGCCCTGGTCGTCACGGCACGTTGATCCACGGCGGGACACCCCCGGCCGGCACGACCCGAGCCGCACAGAGGCACCGTCCGTAGGGCGGTGTCGTCCGCCCGGCTCGTTCGTTGCTACCGCCAGGGGTCTCCGGTCCAGCCGGCCGACGACCAGCTGCGGCCGCTCCACGACCGGCCGAGCCACGTCTCGGAGGACCAGCTTCGGCCGGTCCAGACCGCGCTGGACCAGCTACGGCCGGTCCACGCCGCGCCGGACCAGGACCGTCCGCTCCAGGTCACCGGGGTCCAGGCCTGCTGCCCGACCGCGGAGGCGCCCCAGGTGGTTCCGGTCCACGCGGAACCGTTCCAGGTGCCGCCGGTCCAGCTGCGCTGCGCCTTGGCGGCGGCGGTCCAGGTGGCCGGTGCCCAGGGCTTGCCGAAGATGTCGGTCTCGCCGGTCAGTGCGGCGCCGGTGACCGAGTCGTAAACGTGCGCCGATCCGCGAGACGCCTCGAGTTTGCCGAGGCCGGTGGCGGTGGTGGTCTGCTGGTACGCGGGTGTCTTCTTGCCGGCCGCTTTGACGACATCGATCTGGCCCGCGCCGGCCGCGTACAGGTCGCCGTTCCTGATCGGTATGGCGGTGGTCATGAGCAGATTCTTGACCTGGTCCGGGGTCAGGCCGGGCCGCTGCTGCAGCAGCAGTGCGACCGCCCCGGAGACGACCGCGGCGGCCTGCGAGGTTCCGCTGCCGCGGAACAGCCGCTGCTCCGGGTCGAGGGCGGCGGAGATCCGCGCGGTGGGATAGGTGCGGTCGATGTACGAGCCGGGCGCGCGCAGCGACACGATCGACCGGCCGGCCGCGAGCACGTCAGGATGCCGGACGGCGTTGCCCCGGTTGGTGAACGAGGCGACGGTGTCGTCCCCGCGGGCGTCGGTGCCCATGGGGTCGGCGGCGCCGACGGCGATCACCTTCGGATTGGCGGCCGGCATGGTCAGGTTCCCGGCGGCGAAGCCGTCGTTGCCCGCGGCCACCACAGCCACGATGCCCTTGTTCCACGCCTGCTCGACCGCGAACGACAACGGGTCCAGAGCTGCCGACTGCACCGAATCGGTGCCGAACGACAGGTTGAGCACCCGGATGTTGAGGCCCGGATCGTCGCGGTGCGCCACCACCCAGTCGATCGCGGCGATGACCTGCGAGACGTCGGTGGCGCCATCGGCCGTGGCCACCTTCAAGCTGATGATCCTCGCGCCGGGCGCCATGCCGTGCAGACCGGTGCCGCTGGTCGGGTCGTTGCCGGCGATGATGCCGGCCATGTGGGTGCCGTGGCCGTAGGTGTCGAGGTTGCGCAGGTTGGCGATCTGCGACTCGAACGACAGGTCGGGGCCGTAGACGACCTGGCCCACGTTGTAGAGGCCCTTGACCGGCGCGACCCCGGAGTCGATCAACGCGACACCGACGCCGGCGCCGGTCAGCACCGAGCCGGTCGGGGTGACGCCGTCGTCGGGGCTGTCCTTGTCCGCCTTGTCACCGCCGGCCGCTTTGATGACCGGGGCCAGCATCGTGATGCCGACCTGGTCGGCCCAGCTGTTCATACCCTTCATCCGTACGGCGGCGTCGCTGGTGACTCGTACACCCGGCATCGTGTTCAGCTGAGGCACCGCGAAGACCGGAACTGTGGCCGAGAAGCCGTGGATCACGCCGAGATCCTGTTTCACCGTGCCACCGCTGCGCCGTACCAGCGCCCGCGCCGCGGTCAGCGCCGCGACCGAGTCGGCGCGCACCACGACCTCAGCACCGGGCGCCGACGTTACGGACGTTGCCCGCCCGGCGGCGGCAGGAGTGGCCGTCGTGGTGACAGCGCCGAGTGCGAGCAGAACCGCGAGTCCGGTGGCCGTAGTCCTGCGTGACGTTCTCGCCCGCATTGAGGCTCCTCCTGGGCGACGGTGCACAGCCGGGGGTGGCCGTGCCCGGTCGCCGGGTTGACCGCCATCGCATCGGCCGGCTCGCCCCGCACTTGACCTTTTCTGACGCGAATCGCGGATGTGACGAGCGACAACAGCAGGCCCCCCGGCCGGCGGCCGGTGCGGCATGGATTCCCTTCCTCACCAGGTGTCCGTCATCGATGGTCTGCGCGCGCCGGCGTGTCGAGGCGCTGGGCGGAGGTGTCGTCGCTGGTCGTGGTGGTGGACCCGCCGAGGCGGCGCGCGGCGTTGACCAGGCCGACGAGGGTGAAAGCTTGTGGGGTGTTGCCGAGCTGTCGCGCTGTGCCCGGGTCGTATTCCTCCGAGAGCATGCCGACGTCGTTGCGCAAGGTGAGCAGCCGTTCGAACAGCGTGGCCGCCTCTTCGCGACGTCCGATGCCGTGCAACGCTTCCACCAGCCAGAAGGTGCAGGCCAGGAAGGCGCCCTCGGTGCCGGGCAGGCCGTCGACGCCGTCGTGCTCGGGCCGGTAGCGCAGCAGGTATCCCTCGTGGCTCAGCTGTCGCTGAACGGCGTCGACGGTACCGATGATGCGGGGGTCGTCGTAGGGCAGGAAGCCGACCCGGGGCAGCATCAGCAGGGCCGCGTCGAGGGCGGTGGATCCGTAGTACTGGGTGAAGGTGTTGCGGGCGGGGTCGTAGCCGTGAGCGCAGACGTCGGCGTGGATGGCGTCGCGCACTGCTCGCCATCGGCCGACGGGCCCGGGCAGCCCGTGTTCCTGGACGGCGGTGGTGGCGCGGTCGAATGCCGCCCAGGCCATCACCTTGGAGTGCACGAAGTGCCGTCTGGGTCCACGAACCTCCCACAGGCCGTTGTCCGGGTCCTGCCAATGGCTTTCGAGAAAGTCGAGCAGGGCGCGTTGGACGTCCCAGCCGTCGTCGGTGGCGGCGATGCCGGCCTCGCGGCTCAGGTGCAGCCCGTCGAGGACTTCACCCCACACGTCGAGCTGGAACTGCCCGGCGGCGGCGTTACCGACCCGGACCGGACCGGAGCCCTGGTATCCGGCCAGCCAGTCCAGAGTGGACTCGGGTAGCCGGCGGGTGCCGTCGAGGCCGTACATGATCTGCAGGTCGGCCGGATCGCCGGCGACCGCGCGCAGCAACCACTGCCGCCACGCCGTGGCCTCGGCGATGTAACCGGTGCCCAGCAGCGCCTGAAGGGTGAATGTGGCATCACGCAGCCAGCAGTAGCGGTAGTCCCAGTTGCGGACGCCACCGACCTGTTCGGGCAGCGAGGTGGTCGCGGCGGCGACGATGCCGCCGGTCGGCGCGTAGGTCAGCGCCTTCAACAAGATCAGTGAACGGCGCACAGCGTCGGTCCACGGCCCGTCGTAGGTGTGCCGGCCGATCCAGTCGTCCCAGTATCGGCGGGTGTCACGCAGCGCCTGCTCCGGGTGCGCCGACTTCGGCTCCGGGAGATGGGAGAGCTGATGGGTGAGCACGAAGGTGATGCGCCGGCCGGCCGTGACGGTGAACTCGGCGGTGGTGCTCCGGTCACGGCCGTGCAGGGGTACGTCGGTGTGCAACCAGATCGCGTCGGGCCCGGCGATGGCGGAGATGCCGTCGTCGTGGTGCCGCACCCATGGCACGACGTGGCCGTAGTCGAAGCGTAACGAGAGTTCCGAGCTCATCCGTACCGAGCCGGTGACGCCTTCGACGATACGGACGAGGTCGGCGGCTTCGCCGCGTGGTGGCATGAAGTCGATCAGGCGCACTGTGCCGTCGCCGGTGTCCCACTCCGTCTCCAGGATGAGTGTGTCGCCGGCGTACCGGCGGCGCGTTGCCACACCGGCACCGGCCGGGGCGATGCGCCAGCGGCCGTTGTTGTCGTCGCCGAGCAGGGCGGCGAAGCAGGCCGGTGAGTCGAATCGGGGCAGGCACAGCCAGTCCACCGATCCGTCGCGGCTGATCAGCGCGGCGGTGTGCAGGTCTCCGACCAGGGCATAGTCCTCGATGTTCGACGGCACGCCGCGTCACCGGCCCTGGTCGGTGAGGGTCAGCACGACCTTGATGTCGTCCGGGCGGGCGGTCAGCGCGTCAGCGAAACGCTCGAGGGGTATCCGACGGGTGATCAGCTGATGCAGCCAGCCGAGATCAGCCTGGGCGAGCGCCTGCGCGGCGAGTTGGTAGTGGCGCAGGTTGGCGTTGACGCTGCCGACGACGACGTCGTTCTCCAGCACGAGCTGCCGGTTGTCGGCGCCGGCGTCGATGGTGATCGTCCGGCCGGCGGTGGAGACGCCGGTCAGGCAGGTGATGCCGTACGTGCCGGTGTTGGCGATGGCGTCGAACACCACCGATCCGGCACCGGTGGCCTCGATGACGATGTCCGGTCGCAGCTTGCCGGCGACGTCGGTGACCGGGTCGTGGTGGTAGGTGGCACCGAGCGCCGCGACGGCGCCGACCTTGGGCCCGTCGGTGACCCGGTCGAGGAGGTGCACGTCCAGGCCCCGCTGGACGCCCAGCAAGGCGGCGAGCAGCCCGATCGGGCCGGCCCCGGTGACCAGTACCGTCTTCGGCTCGTTCCAGGCGCGGGCGCCGATCCGGTCGATCTGCTCCCAGGCCTTGGCGACAACGGTGGTCGGCTCCATCAGCATCCCGACGTCAGCGAGCCGGGAGTCGAGGGAGACGGCGTAGTCGGTCTCGACGGTCCACAGCTCGGCGGCGTAGCCGTCGAGCTGTTTGATGCCGCGTTCGGTGTAGCGGCCGTTGCGGCACATGTCGAACTCGCCGTGCGCGCACGCCCCGCAGGGCACCGGGTCAGGTCGGCGCACCACCCCCACCACCAGGTCGCCGGCGGTGAAGGCGCTGCCCGACGGGGCCTGACGGACGCGGCCCAGCGACTCGTGGCCGAGGATGAGCCGGTCACGACCGGGCGGTGCCCAGCCGTAGCCGCCGGCGACGATCTCCCGGTCCGTACCGCAGACTCCCAGCGCCAGGCCTTCGACCAGCAGTTCGTGGTCGCCGGCGACCGGATCGGGCAGGTCGTCGATCCTGGCCGGGCCGGCGGTTCCCGGTTGCACGGTGAGGGCACGCATGTGGTCTCCCAACAGATCGATGCGAACGGTGAGATCCCGTTCGGGCTCAGGTGCCGGTGTGCGCCACTTCCGGATCGGCGGTGTCCAGCGGCACCGCGGCGCTCGGCACCAGGCCGAGCTGGGTGTCGGGACGGCGCCCGGCGGCGGCGAACAGCCACGCCGCGGTGGTCCGGACCCGGTTGGCCGGCAGGGCGGCCAGGTGGTAGCCACGGGTCACCGCCAGAGCAGGCAGGCCGGTCAGGGCCACCCCGAGCGGGTTCGCGGCGGCGGCTCGTCCGCCGAGATCGACGGCGAAGCCGAGGCCGGCGTGCCGATAGGCGCGACGGCGTCGGTGGCGCAGGTCGGCGATGATGTTGTCGGCGGCGAGGACGCCTTGCCGTTGAGCGTGCTGGGCGGTCATCGCGCAGAACTCGCCATGCCGGGCGCGGTCGGGCACGGCGGCCGCATCACCGCAGGCGTAGACGTCCGGCCGGTCGGGAACCCTCAGGCCGGCGTCGACCACGAGCCGTCCTTGATCGGTGCGAAGGCCGATGGTGTCGACCAACGGGTCCGGGCGCACGCCGACACACCACACCAGCGTGCGGCTGGCCACGAACGTGCCGTCGTCCAGGTGCACGCCCTCGGCGGTGGCCTCGGAAACGGAGGTACCGGTGCGGATCTCGGCTCCGCGTCCCCGCAGAGTTCGCGTGGCCGCGTCGGACAGGCGCCGATCCAGGTGAGCCAGGATCCGCTCCCCCTGGTCGACCAGCAGCCAGCGTGGACGCACGTCAGCCAACCGCGGGTGGCGGGCGGCGACCTGCACGGTCAGCAGTTGCCCCTGGGCGGTGACTTCGGTGCCGGTGTATCCGGCGCCGACCACGACGACGGTGCACCGCGCCTGCCGCTCGGCGGGGTCATCGCTCGCGGCGGCCATCTCGACCTGCCGGATCAGATGGTCGCGCAGGTAAAGCGCCTCAGGAAGACCGCGGAAACCGTGGGCGTTGTCGGCAACCCCGGGAACGGGCAGGAGCTTGTTGACGCTGCCGACGGTCAGCAGCAGCCGGTCGTAGCGCAGTTCGCCGTCGCGGCCCTCCGGGTCGCGGTAGACCACCCGTCGTTGAGCCGGGTCGACCCCGGTGGCCTGGCCGAGGACGATGCGCACCCCGGACAGGGTGTCGGCCAAGGGGACGGTGATCTGCCGAGGTTCGAGGACGCCCCCGGCGACCTCTGGTAGCAGCGGCAGGTAGAGGAAGTAGTCAGTCGGGTTCAGCACCGTGATCCGAGCCGTGCCGCGCAGGCGTTTCGCCAAGCGCCGCGCGGCGTGATAGCCGGCGAACCCGGCACCCACGATGACGATGTCCTCGTTGCTCACGGCGATCCTTCCCCTGGTGGACGTCTGGCGCGATCAGCGGGCGAGTCTCAGCCGCGCCGGCTGGGCCAGCACCAGGCCGCCGCGGTCGAGCTCGTAGGTCGTCGGCCGTTCGCCGCCGCTGATCCGCAGCCGATGCTCACTGACCAGCTGGTAGGCCGACCTGGCCGGCTCCACGACCAGCGACGGGGTGAGCACGCGGATCGTCGGCGCGACCTTGGACGGCTCGCCGGCGGCGAGGTGCAAGTGGCGCAGTGCCCAGGTCACGAAGATCGGTGAGTCGGCCAGTCGCAGTACGCGGGCGCCGGTGAGTCGATCGGGGTCGTCGATACCGGGCAGCGGCGCCGGGTGGCCGCTGTGCGCCGCTGATCGTCCGAAATCACCGGATTCCGCGGTACGGCAGGACCAGCCGCCGTCCTGGTCGCGGCTCATCCGCAGCTCCCGGCTCCAGTCCGCGCCTGCGCAGGTCACTGTGAGCGCGCTGACCGCGTAGCCGGTGTCGATCTCGGCGTGGAAGCGAGTGGTGTGGGGCAGCACGCCCGCGACCACGGAACATCCGGTTACTGTGCGCGGCTCCGTCCCGGACTGGAAGACGAGCTCTGTGCCGACAATGTCGGTGCGCTGCCACACCAGCGGCCCGTACGGGCCACGGTCTCCGCCGGTGAGCACGGGTCCTGGCGTGTGAGTGATCCGGGCCGAGTCGATGCTCATGATCATTACCTTTCGGCGTGCGTGACAACCGCGGACTCCCGCCACCGGGATCATCAACGCTTCGGCGCAGTGGTATCCGACGTTGTCGGGCTGTCATCGCGGCGGCGGCGCCCGCGCGTCAGCCCTGCGACGATTCCCTCGACCATCTGTTCCAGATAGTTGAAATCCGGTACCGCGACCGCCTCGGCGCGGGCATGCAAGTTCTCCGAGGTCACGGTGTCGTCGATGCGAGCCACATGGTGTTCACCGGTGGCGTCCATGTGTCCTCCTCTTTTCTGCCTGTCGCACTCCTCTTGACGTGCACTAGACCATCTTTGCACTATGCAAGTGTTCCGGCCAGTGCTGTCGCAGTGAGATATCAGCGCCGCGCGTCACGGGCCGGCGAGCTCAGGTGTCCGCGGGCGTCGCTTCGTAGTCGTCCGTGTCGTCGCGGTGTGCGGCCCAGCCGAGCCACCAGTCCTTCTCGCCGATCTCCCCGGCCGCTTCGGCGAACGCGGTGAGCGCTTGAGTCACGGCCGGCTGCCACAGGTCTGCGGTGGCGGCGACGAGCTGCTCCAGATCGGCGCGACGGCGGGTGAGGACCTGCTCGACGACGTCGTGCCCCGCCGGGGTGAGCCGGACCCGTACGACCCGGCGGTCCGCCGTCGAGCGCAGGCGCCGGACCAGGCCCTTACGGATCAGGCGGTCGAGCATGCGGGTGCCGGTGGACGGGTTGACCTGCAGTTCCTCCGCGATGTCGATACTGCGCTGCGGGCCGCGTACGGCCAGCACAACCAGAGCACGGAACTGAGGCAGGGTGACCTCGCCCTCAACGGCGGCGAGGGAGCGCGCGGTCAGCCCGACGAACGCGCGGCTGGCCAGCATCAACGCCTGCACGGCAGCCTCGCCGGCCTCTGAGGAAATTCTTTGCATAGGGTCATCATTGCATTGCGCGCGTCGATCGATACGAGCAGTTGATCTCTGCCCGCGGACCGGATCGACTCGGCTGCGATCGGACAATCGTTCGCCGGAGGCGGGCGCGCTGACCGAGGCACGCGGCACCCGGGCCGATATCGTCCCGCCTCCCCGGCGTCATCCACTGCCGGGGAAGGGCATCCGGAGGCTCCCCGGGTCCGGGTCCGAGTCCGGCTCGGAGGAGCCGGGCAGGGGCTCGTCCGGCGAATCCGTAGGCGGCGTGGTCGTCGGCACGCAGATGGTGGGCGGAGTGGTCGTGGGCGGAGTGGTCGTAGGCGGAGTGGTCGTAGGCGGAGTGGTCGTGGGTGGGGTGGTCGTGGGCGGGCAGGTCTGCGGGCAGGCCGGCGGCGTGGTGGTCGGCGGAGTGGTGGTCGGCGGGCAGGTCTGCGGGCAGGCCGGTGGAGTGGTCGGCGGCGGACAGGACTGCGGGCACGTCGGCGTCTCTGGTTCGGTGCCGCCCTCCCGCACGTGCAGAACGCTGTTCGCCCTCTGACCGTCCGTGCAGCGCAGAGCCAGCTGGTAGTCACCCTCCTCGGCGTCGAGCGGCACCCGGAAAGTGGCGACGAGGAAGCCCCCCGCCGGGTTCAGCGTGACCGGCCCGGCCAGCGAGGAGAAGACCTGCGCCGACGTCGCGGGGTCGTCACCGCAGGAACCGCGCAAGCCCACCTCGTCGCCGGCCGCAGCGGTGGCCGGGCTGCTCTCGATGAAAGGCACGGCGGCTTGCCGGGCCGGTGGCCCGGCCGCTCCGCCGCTCGCCGCCGAGGCGAACACCGCCGCACCGGACAGCGCGAGCGGCACGGCGAGGGAGAGTACTTTCCGGTACGACGGCCGAGGCCGTGCGCGACGGTGCCGTCCCGACGGGCGGGCCGGAGCGGTGCTGGCGCGATGTCGAGCTGTCATGGTGTTCTGACCTCACTCGTGCGTTAGCGTCCGGATGGCGTTCAACAGCGCGGCCGGTGAGATGTCGGCGACCGGGACCTCGACCGGCTGCAGGAGGACGAACATCGCCCGGTCCGGGGCGACACAAAGCACCTTGACGTCGGGGTACTCCGCCAGGAGGTGACTGACGATCCCCGGTGGCTCACCGTTGCCCTCGGCGCCGAGGATCACGACGTCCGCATGGGCGGCGCCGGTGGCCAGCAGCGTGTCGAGCGGCCGGTCCGCCGTACCGACGGCTTCACAGTCACCAGCCGCCGATATGGCCTCCTGCAACGCCACCCGCAGCGGCGGTGGTACGGCGAGGAACACCCGGATCGCCATGAGGACCGGCCTTTGCCTGTTGCTGTTGCCGACAGCGTAGGGCGGGCCACGCGGGGCGCGAATGAACCGCGGGATCTATGTTGGATACCGGCCGGGGTCTACAACCTCGCCGGCTCCGGGAAGCTCCGGCGGTACCGCTCGGCCGCGTCGGCACGCCGGTGCACCTGATATTTCTCCAGGATGTGATGCACGTGGTTCTTGGCGGTACGCAGCTCGATGGAGAGCCGCCGGGCGATCTGTTTGTTGGACAACCCCTGCTCGATGAGTTCGAGCACCTCCCGCTCGCGCGGCGTGAGCCGGGCCGCCGGCGCCGCCGACCGCCTGTTCACGGTCAGCCGGCCGACGTGACGCAGCAGGGTCGCCGCGACGCTCGGTGAGTAGCGGGTCTCGCCCCGGGCGACGCTCTCCAGTAGCGCGAGCAGGTCGATCAGCGGCTGCTCCCGGAAGAGGAACCCGGCGGCGCCCGCCTCGGCGCAGGCGATGATCTCCTCTTCGGCCTCGGTCACCGCGAGTGCGATCACCGGCACCGCAGCGCCGAGCCGCCGCAGGATCGGCAGGCTCCCGCGCGTCGCCATATTCAGGATCACAACGGATGGCCGGGCCACCGCGGCCAGGTGCCGCAGTGCGGCGACACTGTCGGCGGCCGTCAGCACGGCCGCGATGGCGGGCTCGCGCCCCAGGCACTCGGCCAGTGCGGTCCGGTGCACCGCGACGTCGTCGACCACGAGCACGCGCATGGCGCCACCCCCGGGATTTGCTGAAGCGGATTTGAAGCTATCGGTACGCGGAGCCGCACCACGGTGCTCTGTCCACGATTCGACACCGGTCTGTATCCCGCCCTCTGCCGCCTGACCTGCGGTCTCACCGGCGATCCGGCGTTGCTCGAGTGCCTGGACCCAGACCCGGTGGATATCCCTTACAGACACCGGGATTCATTTCCCGGGTCGGTCCGGAACCCTAGCGTCGCAAGGCATGAACGCCCGCAAGCGACTATGGCCGCTTCTGGCTCTGCTGCTCGTCCCGGCGCCGGCCGTCGCCCGGGCCGATGCCCCGCGGGCCGGCGTCGTCGGCGTCTGGAGCGCAACCGGCTCGATGCACACCGCCCGCTGGGCGGCGGTGCTCACCCGGCTCGACGACGGTTCGATCCTGGCGGCGGGCGGCATCGCCGACGACGCCGCGACCGCGACCGCAAGCGCCGAGATCTACCACCCGGAGACCGGCACCTGGACACCCACCGGCTCGATGGCCGATGCCCGGGGCGGCCAGATCGCGGTGCCGCTGCCGCACGGCAAGGTGCTCGTGCTCGGCGGATGGAACGGCGACCAGCCGGTCCGCAGCGCCGAGATCTACGACGCCCGGCTCGGCGTCTGGACCGCCACCGCGCCCATGCTGTGCCCGCGCGAGTCCGCGGCGGCCGTCCTGATCGCCGGCAAGGTCCTGGTGACCGGCGGATACGACCGGCCGGCCGGCGCCGCGCTGGCGACCTCCGAGATCTACGACCCGGAGACCGGCCGGTGGTCACCCGGGCCACCGATGAGCACGCCCCGGTACCTGCACCACGCCACCGTGCTCCCGGACGGACGGGTGCTGGTCGCGGGTGGCGTGAACACCGACCACCAGGACGGCCTGGCCGGTACCGAGGTCTACGACCCGGCGGCCGGCTCCTGGACGGCGTCCGGTGCGATGACCACGCCGCGGGACCACGACGACGCCTGTTGCCACCAGGAGGCGGTCCTGCCCGACGCCGGCGTGCTGGCGATCGGTGGCTGGCACGAGGGCACCCTCGCCTCCGCCGACCGATACGACCCGGCGAGTGGCACCTGGTCACCCGCCTCCGCGATGACGGCGCCCCGCGGCGGTGGGCACACCGCCTCGGTCCTGCGCGGCGGCATCGTCGTGGTGGCCGGGGGTTACGACGACGACGGCCCGGCCGCCTCCGCCGAGGCCTACCGGTCGGACACCGGCACGTGGACGGCGCTCGGCCCGATGGCCCACCACCGGGCGAACCACGCCGCGACGGGCCTGGCACCGGACCGGTTCCTGGTCGCCGGTGGCCTGGGCGCGGACGGCCAGCCGCTGGCGACCGCGGAAATCTTCCAACTCTGCGCGGGTCGGTGAGGTCATGCGGACGCGAGGGGCACACCGCGGACGCCGGCGGTGGCCGGCGGTGCTGGCGCTGCTGGTCGTCGCCGCCGGAACGCACGTCGTCACACCCGCCGGCGGCGCGGCGAGCGCCGCCGCCGGTTCGACGACCTACGCGCACGACTCCGACGGGCGGCTGACCGCGGTCTTCGACCCGACCGGCGCGGGCCGCCGATACGTCTACGACGGCGCCGGCAACCTCACGTCCGTCGTCGCCATGCCCGCCGCAACGCTGGCCGTCGCGGAGGTCTCCGTGCGCAGCGCCCGCCGCGGCGCGACCGTCGACATCTACGGCACCCACTTCACCAGCACCGCCGTGGTGGGCTTCAACGGCACACCGGCGACCCCGACCCTGGTCGAGGCCAACCGGCTGCGGGTGACCGTGCCGGCCACGGCGACGGCCGGCCCGCTGGTCGTCACGCAGGACGGCGAGTCCGCTCCCGGCGGCCAGTTCAGCGTGGACCTCACCGGCCCACCGGCGATCACCGCCGTCACACCAGCGATCGTGGATCCGGGCACCAGCCTGACCGTCACCGGCACCGGGTTCAGCACGACACCGGCCGACAACACGGTCTACCTGGGCGGGACCCAGGCCGTGGTGACCGCGGCCACCACCACCTCGCTGACCGTGCAGGCACCCCCGTTCCGGCCGGCCGGGCCGCTCACCGTACGGACCACCACGGGTGCCGGTACGTCGCCCGGGCCGGTGACGGTCGCGCCGTTCCCGTTCCTGGCCGCGGACGTCGGGTGGACCGGGGCGCTGCCGATCGGCCAGGCCACCACGGTGACGACAGCCGTCGGGAAGGTCGCCGCCGGTTTCGTCCCGGTCACCGCCGGCGCGCCTTTCGCGGTCTCGGTGACCCAGGAGAACTTCGGCGACTGCGCCGACGTACGGGTCTTCGCGCCCGGTGAACGGCCGGTCTGGCGGTCGTCCTGTGCGCAGGCCGGGGACACGTCACCGCCGCTGACGTCGCCGACGGCGGCGGACTACGTCGTCGTGGTCAACCCGCAGGGGCAGGCCGGGTCGCTGACGATCAAGCCGGTGCCGGTCGACGCCGACGTGGTGGTGCCGGTCGAGGTGGACGGCGATCCGGCCGAACTCGACCTCGCCGCCGGCCGTGGCGGCATCGTGACCTTCTCCGCCACCGCCGGCCAGCGGATCACCGCCTCCGTCGACAGTCCCGCGTCGGGCTGCCCGGCGGTACACCTGGAAACCCCCACCGGCGCCTCGCTGGGCGACGCGAGCTGCGGTGTCATCCGACCGGTCACGCTGCCTGTACGCGGCACCTACCGGCTCGTCGTGGCGGCCGACGACCAGGCACGGAAGCTGGCGGCCACGGTCCACGGGATCCCGGACGACGCTGTCACCACGGCGACGGTGGACGGGCCGGCGGTATCGGTCACCACTACTGTCGCCGGGCAGCGCGCCGCCTTCGGGTTCGCCGCCGCCGCCGGCAGCACCGTGCAGCTCGACGTCAGCGCCGCACTGGACGGCGACTGCCCCACCGTCGTCCTGCGCGATCCCGGCGGTTATCCGATGCCGGTCTCTGCCACCACCGCGGACGGCCCGGTGTGCACGGTCAGCCTGGACCGGATGCGGCTGCCCGCCGTGGGCCGGTACCTGATCCTGGCCGATCCGGGCCACAGCGAGGCCGCCGGCGTCGTCACGGCCACGGTCCGCAGCGTGCCACCCGACGTCGCGGTGACCGCCACGGTGGACGGCCCGGCGCAGACCATCAGCACCGCACCCGGCCAGAACGCCGACGTCGCCTTCACCGCGACGGCACAGCAGCGACTGATCGTACGGGCGACGCCGGGCTGGACCGGCCCGTGCCCGCTGGCTCTGACCCTGGTCGACGACGACGGCGACACGATGCAGGCCTCGCGATGCGCCGAGGACTCCGGGTTCCTGGAGTACACCCCGCCCGTGTCCGGCCAGTACCACCTGCGGCTGGACCCGGCCGGTGCGGCCACCGGCGACACCGTGGTCACCATCGCCTCGGCCCCGGCCGACGTGACCGCGACCGCCGCCGTCGACGGCTCGGCCGTCATTCTGACCACTACCGCCGGCCAGAACGCCACGGTCGGCTTCCCGGGCAACGCCGGCGACAAAGTGTTCGTGGCAATCCACGAGCAGTACCCGGAGAGCTCGTGCACGACCGCGGTGCTGCACCAGCCGGACACCACCTCGATCGGATACGGCACCTGCCGGTACCCGGACTCGTTCATCGACACCGCCACGCTGCCCGCGGCCGGTACGCAGCTGATCACGCTCGACCCTGACGGTGTGGCGGCCGGCACGATCACGGTGACCGTGACCTCGGTGCCGCCGGACGCGACCGCGGCCGCCACCGTCTCCGGTGCCCCGGTCACGGTGACGACCACCAAGCCGGGCCAGGACGCGGCGGTGACCTTCTCCGGAACGGCCGGACAGGACCTGCGCTTCACCGCGACCGCCACGACGCTGACCGGGTACACCTCGCTGCGCCTCGTCGACCCGGCCGGGCAGACGGTCACCAGCACCGTCGTCGACGACACCACCACCGACTGGGACGCGTCACTGCCGGCGACCGGGACGTACCGCGTCCTCGTGGATCCGGACGGCGCCGCCACCGGCGGTCTCACCCTGACCGTCGCCCCCGCTCCGCCGGCCCTCGCACCACGAAGCCTCCGCGCCGCCGGGCCGGAGGCGGAGGCGGGCACCGGCGTCGTGGTGACCCCTCCGGTGGCCGCCACCAGCCTGACCGGGCAGATCCTGGACGCCGGCGAAGAGCCGCTCAGCGGGGTCACGGTGACCGTCGAGAACACCTCGGCGCGCACTGGCGCGGACGGCCGGTTCAATCTCGTCGGCCTGCCCGCCGGCACCCGGGCGCTGGTCATCGACGGGCGGACGGTGGCCGGCCCGGAGCGGTACGGCACCTACCGCACCCCGGTACGGCTGCGGCCGGGCCGGGTGAACCAGCTGGGTTTCACCTCCTATCTCACCCCACTGGACACGGTGCACGAGATCTCCGTCCGGATGCCGCTGGCCGCTCCGGTCGTGCTGACCAACCCGCGCATCCCCGGCCTCGCCGTACACCTGCCGGAGGGCACCACGGTGTACGACGCCGACGGTCTCCCGGTCACCCGGCTCGGCATCACACCGCTCCCCCTGGACCGCACCCCGGTTCCGCTCCCCCGGGGCGTCCAGGTGCCGGTCTTCTACACGATCCAGCCCGCCGGCGGTTCGATCACCGGACCGGGTGCCCAGATCTTCTACCCCAACTTCCGGCACCAGCGGCCCGGCACCCGGGTCAACTTCTGGCACTACGACGCCGAGCCGGACGATCTCGACGGCTGGCAGACGTACGGGCACGGCACCGTCTCCGCCGACGCGAGCCAGGTCGTCCCGGATCGAGCGGCCTTCGTCCACGACTTCGACGGCGCGATGATCAACATCGGGAACCAGCCGCCCGCCGATGACGCCCCGACGCCCTGCTCGCTCGGCCAGTGCGGCGACCCGGTCGATCTGTCGACCGGCCTGTTCACCTTCGACCGGACCGATCTCGCGTTGCCGGACACGCTGCCGCTGCAGGTGCTCCGCGCCTACAACTCCGGCGACCGGAAGGACCGGGCCTTCGGGGTCGGCGGCAACGACCTGTTCAGCGGATTCCTGTCCTCGGACACCGACGAGCTGACCACGATAGGCAACTACGCCGACGCGGAGATGAATCTGACCGACGGCAGCCAGATCCGATTCGCTCGGATCAGTCCCGGCACCGGCTTCGCGGACGCGGTCTTCCTCGCCGACGCCACTCCGGGCCCGTTCTACCACGCCGTGCTCGCCTGGAACGGGGACGGCTGGAACCTGGCGGCCCCGGACGGCACCGTCTACGTGCACGGCGACCACATGCCGCTGCAGGAGATCCGGGACCGGCACGGCAACACCATCACCGTGGTCCGCGAGTTCACCGCCGACAGTGGCCGGGGCAGCGGCAACGTGGTCGCCGTCCGCAGCCCGAACGGCCGCTGGATCCACTACGAGTACGACGACGCGGACAAGCACGTGGTGGCCGCGCGGGACAGTGCGGGACGCACCGTGCGGTACGCGTACGGCCCGGACGGCCGACTGTCGGCGGTGACCGATCCGCTCGGCCGGGTCACCACGTACACCTACGACGGCGATGGTCGGATGCGGACCATCACCGATCCGCGCGGCGGTACCCGGCTGACCAACACCTACGACGACGCGGGCCGGGTCGTCGCCCAGACGCTGGCCGACGGCGGGACGTGGCGGATCGCCTACACGCTGACCGGGGCCCGGGTCGCCGCCGCCACGGTGACCGATCCGGTTGGCGCGGTTCAGCGCTACGGCTACGACGACGCGGGCTACCTGATCCGGCTGGACGAGGCGGTGGGCACACCGCTGGCGCGCACCACGATCACGCACCGGCTCGACGGCAGTCACCTGCCCGACCGCGTCACCGACCCGCTCGGCCGGCTCACCAGCATCTCGTACGGCCCGGACGCGGAGATCCGCTCGGTCACGGCGGCCGACGGCACGGCGGCGGCCGAGACGACCACCATGACGTACGGGAAAGCGCCGCTGCCGCAACTGCCGGACGCGATGACCGGCCCGCTCGGCCGGACCACCCGCTTCACCTACGACGCCGACGGCGACCTGCTCACTCAGACCGATCCGATGCAGCGGGTCAACCGGATCGGCTACCTGCCGGACGGATCACCGGCGACCACCACGCCGCCGGGTCTCACCGCGACCGCGGTCACGTGGCGGGCCGGGCAGCTCGCCGGCTTCAAGGATCCGCTGGGCCGGGTGACGTCGTTCGATTTCGACAGCCGTGGCCAGCGGATCCAGACCACGCTGCCGGGCGGTGCCGCGTGGCGCGGCACCTTCGACGACGCCGGCCGCCCGGTGGCGACGGTCAGCCCGCTCGGGCGGACGACCGGCTACACCTTCGACGCCGGCGACAACCTGATGTCGGTGCGGGATCCGCTGGGACACGTCACGTCCTACACGGTCGACGCGATGGACCGGACGACGTCGCGCACCGATCCGCTCGGTCAGGTCAGTGCCACGGCGTACGACCGACTCAGCCGCCCGATCCTGCGCACCGACGCCCGCGGCGAGGTCACCGCCACCGACTACGATGCTCTCGGGCGGGTCGCGCAGGTCGGCTTCGGCCGCAGCGGAACCGCCGGCGCATACTGCTTCGAGTCGGTGCTGCAGTACACCCACGACGCCGGCGACCGGATCGTCAAGGTTGCCGACAGCACGCCCGGTGCGGGCACGGCGACCTTCGGCTATGACGCGTTCGACCGGGTCAACGGCGAGTCGACCGCCCAGGGCAGCGTCAGCTACACGTACGACGGAGCCGGCCGGCGGACCGGCATGACGATCTCCGGCCAGCCGGAGGTCACCTACGGCTGGGACGACAGCGACGCGCTGATCTCCGTCGAGCAGGGCGCTCAGCAGGCGACGTTCGGCTACGACCCGTCCGGGCGCCGAGACGGCGCCACCCTGCCCGGCGGTGTCACCGCGACCTACGGCTACGACGCGGCGTCCCAGCTGACCGGCGTGACCTACACCGCGGCCGGCGGCACCTCGTTGGCCACCGTCGACTATGACTTCGACCAGGTGGGCCGCCGCACCGGCAGCCGGAACACCCCGGCCACGACCTCGGCCGTGCTGCCGGACGCCCGGGGCGGCCTGCTCTACGACGCGGCGAACCGCCTGGTCGACGACGGCGGGACGGCACACACCTACGACGCGGCCGGCAACCTCACCGACGACGGCACCCACGCCTACCACTGGAACGCCCGCGGGCAGCTCTCCTCGGTGACCGGCGGCGGGACGACCACGGCGGTGACCTACGACCCGCTGGGCCGGCCGGCGACCCTCACCGCCGGAGCCGTGTCCGGCGGTTACCGCTACGACGGGGACAACGTCGCCGTCGAGCTCTCGTCGGCCGCGCCGAACGCGCCGCCCGCGGCCAGTTACCTGGCCGAGCCGGGCACCGACGATCCGCTCGCCCGTACCGACGGCTCCGGCGCCAAGGCGCTCCTGCGCGACGGTCTCGGCTCGGTCCTGGCGCTCGCCGGCACCCCCGCCACCTACGGTTACGAGCCGTTCGGCCGAGCGGCCCCGGCCGGCGCCGGTGCCGACGCCAACACGACGCGGTGGACCAGCCGGCCCTCCGGCGGGCTGCTTCCCGCCGGACTGCAGTTCAACCGGGCCCGCTGGTACAACGCCGACCAGCAGCGTTTCGTCAGCCCCGACCCGCGGGGCATGGCGGGCGGCGACACCAACCTCTACTCGTACGCCGGGAACAACCCGACCGACGTCGCGGACCCGTACGGCGAGAACCCGGCCATCCTTGGTGGCTGCCTGATCGGGGCCGCCTTCGACGTCCTCGGCACGCTGCTGCACAAGGGTCAGAAGACCACCTGGGGTGACGTCGGCAGATCGGCCCTGACCGGCTGCGTCACCGGCGCCGTGATCGCTGCGGTCCCGCTGGCGATCGAGGCCGTGCTGGAGTTGCGGGCCGGCGCCGCCGTGGCGGCCGGGCTGGCCGAGGCCGAGGGTGCCGCGCTCGTCGAGGAGGGCGTGTACGTGGTTCGCAGCGCCGACGGCATCTACGTCGGACAGTCCGGCCACATGTCCCGCCGGTTGGGACAGCACGTCGCCCGGGGCAAGTTCACCCAGGCCGAGGTCGAATGCGCGGAGCGGTTCTCGGTGCCAGGGGGCAAGACGCAACGAGAAATCGCCGAGCAGCTCAAACTCGACTCGTTCGGTGGCCGGGACGCCCCGGGTATCCTCAACGAGGTCAATCCCATCGGCGACGCCCGCCTGCACCTGATGCCGCCGGGGTACACCCGCCCATGACCCGCCCAGGTGAGACAGTGCCGGATTCGTTCGCGATCGAACCTGACCCGAGTGGCGACGTGCTGGTGGTCGCCGGCGGCTGGACCGCGGAGATCTCCGCGGTCCTGGCGTCCGGCCGGGTCCGCGGCCTGGTGCTCAACTACGCGCGCGGCTTCCGGGAGCGCGACCTCGAGATGCTGCGGCCCTGGCCGATAGAGCGGCTCGACGTGCTGGCCCGGACGCTCACCGACCTCACGCCGATCTACCGGCTGGCCGGGACGTTGCGCGAGCTCAGTGTGACCAGCTCGCCCCGGGCGGCGCTGGACTGCGCGCGGCTGCCGAACCTGACGTCGCTGATCGCCTCCGACTGGCCGCAGATCAGCGCGACCGTCGCGCGGGCGCAACGGCTCACCCATCTCGGCACCGGCGGATACGACGAGATCGACCTGCGGCCGCTGGACGGGCTGACCGGACTGACCTCCCTGCGCATCAAACAGGCTCCCGGCCTGGCCGCCCTCGGAGCGGCCCCCGGCACGCTGACCAGCCTGGAGATTTTCGCTGCGCCCGGGCTTCAGGACATCGAGGAGGTGGGCCGGCTGACGGCGCTGCGGCACCTCTGGTTCCGCGGCTGCGGCGGGATCACCGCGCTGGACGATCTGGCCACGTCGACCGGGCTGACGGAGCTGGCGGTGGCGAACTGCGGTCCGATCGCCTCCGCCGGCCCCCTCGGCGGGCTGACCGGACTGACCCGGCTCAACCTCAGCGAGTCGACCCGGATCACGGACGGTGACCTGCGGCCACTGCTAGGCCTGCACCACCTGCAAGACCTCCGGATGATGAACCGGCGGCATTACGTCCCACCGCTCGCCGCGGTGAAGGCAGCACTGGGGATCACGTGACCCGAGGGGGCCGGCTGACCGCGGTCACGGAGAGCCGTTCCCTCACGACCACCGCCCGATCACCGGAAGTTTCAGAAGTCACCGGTAGTTTCGGTCCACAGCCGTTTCGCGAACTGCAACATCGGTCAATGCGGGTCTGAACGACCCATCGCTACAGGTCAATGACCCGATCGCCCGCTTGCGCCGATATTGCCAGCAAGGAACCGCCCGATCGCGAATCTTGCACCCTCAGTGAGGCATTGACCGGTAGCCATCCGTCGAGTAGCGTTCGCCGAAAGTTGCCGCATTGTTTCGGAACTTTCGGAATTGTTACCGATCACTCTCGAAAGCTTCCGGGGCTCGTCCGCCCTCACGGAGACTTCGCGACGGCGGTCATCCCCTTGAGCCGACAGCGGCAACCGGTACGCACATCGAGCCTGTGCAGCAGATGGCCCCGCTGAGCACGAGGTCGCAAGGGAGAGTCATGGAACGCTTGAAGAGATCCAGCCGGTATCGGGTGATGCTGGCGTCCGCAACGGGTCTGCTGGTGGCAGCCGGCATGGCGGTTCTCGTGCCGGACGCGAACGCCGCGGAGAGCACCTTGGGTGCGGCGGCGGCGCAGTCGGGCCGCTATTTCGGTACGGCGATCGCCGCGAGCCGGCTCAGTAACTCGGCGTATGCGACGATCGCGGCGCGTGAGTTCAACATGATCACGGCTGAGAACGAGATGAAGCCGGACGCGACCGAGCCCAACCGGGGCCAGTTCAACTTCAGCGCCGGCGACCAGATCTACAACTGGGCGACCCAGCGTGGTCTGAAGGTGCGCGGCCACACCCTGGCGTGGCACGCGCAGCAGCCGGGTTTCTGGGGCAGCCTCAGTGGGAGCGGTCTGCGCCAGGCGATGATCGATCACATCAACGGCGTGATGGCGCATTACAAGGGCAAGCTGGCGTACTGGGATGTGGTGAACGAGGCGTTCGAGGAGAACGGCAGCCGGCGTAACTCGAACCTGCAGCAGACCGGTAACGACTGGATCGAGGCGGCGTTCCGGGCGGCGCGGGCCGCTGATCCGGGTGTGAAGCTGTGTTACAACGACTACAACATCGAGAACTGGTCGTACGGTAAGACGCAGGGTGTGTACAACATGATCCGGGATTTCAAGTCCCGGGGTGTGCCGATCGACTGTGTGGGTCTGCAGACGCATTTCACCGGTGGAAGTTCGTTGCCGGGTAATTTCCAGCAGACGTTGTCGAGCTTCGCGGCGCTGGATGTGGATGTGGCGTTGACCGAGGTGGACGTGACGAACTCGTCGACCTCGCAGTATCAGGGATTGACGCAGGCGTGTCTGAACGTGCCGCGCTGTGTGGGCATCACGGTATGGGGCGTGCGTGACAGTGACTCGTGGCGTTCGAACGAGAACCCGTTGCTGTTCGACGGTAACGGCAACAAGAAGGCCGCGTACACCTCGGTCCTGAACGCCCTGAACGCGGCCACCCCGACGCCGTCCGGCCCCACACCTTCCGCCTCCACGCCCGGCAGTCCCACGCCCAACCCGCCGGGCGGCGCCAACGAGATCAGGGGTACGCAGTCGGGCCGGTGCATCGACGTGCCGAACGCCTCGCAGAGCAACGGCACTCGCGTCGCCCTGTACGACTGCAACCGCCAGACCAACCAGCAGTGGACGTACACCTCCGACAAGCAACTGCGGGTGTACGGCACCATGTGCCTGGACGCCGCCGGCTCCGGCAACGGCTCGGCCGTGCAGATCTACAGCTGCCACGGACAGGGCAACCAGCAATGGAACGTCAACAGCAACGGCACCATCACGGGAGTCCAGTCCGGACGCTGCCTCGACGTCTGGGGCACCGGCAACGGCCAGCAGGTCCAGATCTACGACTGCAACGGCCAGGCCAACCAGACGTTCCAGCTCGTCTCCCTCGGCGGTGGCACCACCACCCCGACCCCGACCGTGACTCCGACCGTCTCGCCGTCGACGCCGGGCGGTACGTGCACGCTGCCGTCGAGCTACCGCTGGTCGTCGACCGGTGCGCTGGCCAGTCCGAAGAACGGCTGGACGTCGCTGAAGGACTTCACCAACGTCGTCTACAACGGCAAGCACCTGGTCTATGCGTCCAACGTGTCCAACGGCTCGTACGG